>DATEHT010000012.1:0-212158 GCA_035279425.1 Terriglobales bacterium
CGACCTGCTGAAACCCAGGATGAAAATCACAACCTATAATCAGCATGACGTTGGCTCCTTTGCCGAGCCTTGGTCGATTTCGCAGCTTCCAACTTACTCTGCGATCGAGCCAACGTCGTTATGCAATCAAACCGCTTTAGCCGGTGGAATCTGCTTCTCGTTTGGGAACAGCAGATTCCTCGTACCTGGCAGGTACTCGGAATGACATATTTGCTCCAGGTGCATATTGCTCTAGGTATGCGCTGCGCGTGCCGGATCAAGGTGGCCTGGAAAGCTAAGCCGCTTCCTTGGTCGCAAGCGATGCGACCGGAGTTCGCTCTCTCCGCGGATGAATGACCTTCATCTGCTTCCAGTCGTAAGGCAATTCTTTGCCACAATCGAGACATACGACGTAGGTACCGGTGGCAAAAGCCGCGTGGCTTCGCCGGCCCTTTTTGATTGTGATCGGAAAACTGTAGCGCTGGTGCCAGCAACCGAAAAACGCGTTGACAACCCGAGCGAACATCTCTCTACCTCCACAGGAATGCTGCCCAGCCTGGGAGGCTGAGGTGGCATTCAGCTACTTAGATTCTGCTTCTCAGTAAAGGGTTCGAAGGTTGCACCAAAGATATTACAGTCAGCTGCAACTCTATTCGCTTAAAGGAGTTAGCGCGACGTGCCTTCGTGCCCGGTCTTCTTGTGGGACTTACAACGGGTGGCTATTGCCGATCGGAGCTTGGTTTCCAGGTCTTCGGGTAGTTCGTAGAGTTTGGAGTCGCGGTAGATTTCAATGGTCTTTTTGGTGGTATCGCAAACCACGTAGCAGTTGTGGCACCAAGCCAGGTGCTCTTCCAGTTCGGCCTTTGTCGGAGCGTCGATGACGCCATCTAGATAATCGGTCAATTCGTGGAGAAACTCAGAGCATTTCACCGTGTACCATCTCCACTGCTTGGTTTAGATTGCGATCCATTCGACCTGTCCCTTCTTTGAAAATATTTGTTCAGCCGTTCGCGCAACTGCAGGCGCGCCCGCAGCAATCTCGACTTCACCGCCGGAACGCTCAAATCCAGCGCTTCGGCCGTTTCTTCGGTCGAAAGGCCCTCAACGTCCCGTAGCACAAACACGGTCCGGAACGTTGCCGGCAAGCCGTGAATCGTCCGATCTAAGATGTCGCGCAACTCGGCTTGCGTATACTGCTGTTCCGGATTCGGCGACCAGTCGGCGACTTCCCGCGGCACCGAATCGTCTTCCGTCTTTACTTCTTCATCGAGCGAAACCGTCCGTTCCGGACGCCGACGGCGAAGCTTCATCAACGCTTCGTTGACCGCAATCCGTACCAGCCAGGTATAAAACTTCGACTGCCCCTGGAACTGTGCAAGATTGTTGTACGCCTTTAGAAAGGCGTCCTGAACAACGTCTTCTGCATCCTCGCGGTTCTGCGTAATGTGCTGCGCGATGCGAAAAACGTTGCGGTCATAGCGCCGTACCAACTCTTCAAAAGCCTCTACATCTCCGGCTTTTGCGCGTTGGACGAGGATCAGCTCATCACTGACCGGCTCGCTCACTTTTGGTTGGATTGCACCCATTGCTCATTCGATGCAGGATTTTTCACATTAAATGGCTATTTAAGGAGAAGTAAACCCGGATCGTGTTTTTCATTCTAACGGTTGGGCGAAATTTGCGCTAATGGCCGTCGCAGATATCGAAACGCTGGCACTAAGCCTCGGTCCATTTCTCGCGCGGATCGTAATTTACCGGCTCGATTGAATATCCTGCCGTATGTCTTCTCGAGAAATCGAGCCGAAACGGCGCCGGACTCTCCAATCGACAGGATACCCAGGCGGCGAAATCACCCGAAAACACAAAATGAGTCGGAACCCGATTGGGCAAATGCGCCCGAATGCGTGTGAATTGCTTTCTTTCTGCTGAATCAACCTGCGATCAAATTCTCTTTACTTAAAAACGGCCGCCGCCCATTACGTCCGTTACCTATGGGAGAACCTCGTTGCACGGCACAATATCCAGAAATGCGCCGCATACGCACATTCACACCTATTTTGCTTCTGTTGCTGGCACCCGCTTTTGTGCACGCGAAGCAGCTTGCGGTCGTCGCCGACGCTGGCAACGAAACCAACAATCTTACTGCCACGGAACTCGCCAGCCTGTTCACGGTGCACACTCATACCTGGAGTGACGGCAAGCCCGTGACAATCGTCGTTCGCGATCCATCGAGCCCGGATATGGAACTTGTGCTGCGCAAGGTTTTCAACATGAATCCCGCCCAGGCAAAGTCGTTTATTCAGGCGCATAGGCCGGCAGTCGTAGTGGCTGACTCAGATGATGCGGTCTTGCACTTCGTTGCTGCTAACCGGGGCGCGATTGGGATCGTCGATCTCTACTCTCTAACCAAAGATGTGAAGGTAATCAAAATTGATGGAAAGCTGCCAGTCGAGCAGGGCTACTTGCTACGAGGAAATTAAGCACATGAAATTAGCTGCCATAGTTGTTGCTCTTGCGTTCTTATGCGCGCCATCTGCTCCGGCACAAACCACGGCCGCGCAAGCCAAGCCCGCGCAGACAAAGTCAGCGCAAGCAAAGACAGCGAAGACCGTCAAAGCGACCAAGCGGCCAGATTCTATGCCCCTGAGCGCGAAGTCCACAAAAGTGCGGCGCCTGATCGAGGAAGCCTGGGTGCTCGATTCGGATAAGGGTGAGCCGGCGAAAGCGATCGAGGCTATGCGCAAGGTGGTGAAGGCGGAACCCAAATTCGCTATGGGCCACGAAATTTTGGCGCAGATCAGCCTTGATCCCGCAGAGCAGGTGCGTGAACAGCATTTGGCTTTTGAGAATAAAGGCAACGCCAATTCAGCTGAGCAAACCGTGATCGATTGGTTGCAAAATGCCTCCGATCACAACCTGATTCCGGCAATTACCAACATGAATGAGGTGCTGCGGCAGTATCCCCACGATCGCTGGGTGGTGTTCCTGGCCAACTCGTGGCTGATGACGCAGACGCAATACCAACGTGCGGTGGACGTCTATGAAAATTCGGGGATCAAGAATTCGCCGGGCTTGATGAACAATGCGGCATACACCTATGCCCACATGCGGCAGTTTAAGAAGGCTTTCGCGTTGATGGAACAATACGTCAAGATGATGCCGCACGACGCAAATCCTAACGACTCCTACGCGGAACTGTTGCGCATGGCAGGGCACTACAACTCCGCGATCGAGCACTACCGGGCGGCGCTGGCCATCAATCCTCATTTTTACACTTCGGCATATGGCATCGCGGACACTTATCTCTTAATGGGACAAGAGGACCGGGCACGAAAAGAATATGAAAAAGCGTCCCAGACGTTTCCAGTAGTCCCGGAGATGGAGCGCGTTCAGTGGAAAACGCGAGAGGCGACTACGTATTTGTACGAGGGCGATCTTGCTGGCGCGAACAAAGCCTTTCAGGCCCTCGCGGATTACGCCCATTCGAAGAAGATGAGCCAGATCGAGGCGGATACTTACCGCCAAATGGCACTCTATCAAGCGCGACACGCTGAGGCCCTCGTGCTGCTAAAGAAAGCGGAAAAAGCTTTGCAGGCAGGAGAAAATGCGTCCGCTTCGGGAATTCATCAGGAAGCAGCCATGATTCTGCGTGCCCGCGTAGAACTGGGAATTGAATCCGGCGAATTAAAAGCTGTCGACGTGGCGCTTACTTCGCTCGCGGAATTATCGGAAGAATCAAACGACAAAATGATCGATTCTGCATACCAGGGAGCAGAAGGAGCGCGCCTGTTCGCCGCCCACAAATATAAAGCCGCGATTCCGCACCTCGAAGAGGATAAGGACAATCCGTTTTCCCTCAGGCGCTTGGCTAAAGCTTACCGTGAAACCGGGTACGTCTCCGGAGCAAAACGCACCGACGAAGCCCTCGCCACATTCAGCGACCCAACCATCGAACAGGCGCTCGTGGTTCCGCCATTCCGGAAGTGCCTGGGCAGTCCGAACTGCAATGCCAATTTAAGCGCCGCATCGATGAAGCACTGATTCGAGTCACCGGCAAGCATTTCGCGGCACAGCAACGCTGCGGCCTTCGTCTATAATTCTCGGTTTTGAACTCGACCATTCTTCCGAGGATTCCATGAAACCGAGCGACGCTGGCCGCACGTTGATTTGTCTTGCCCTACTGTCGACGCTCTCTCTAGCACAAAGTTCCCAGCCTCAATATCCCAAGTACCCGAGTGAAACTCCCGAGCACTTTCAAGTGAATCAATCCACTTGGGACTATACCCGCCGTATTGCGGAAATCCCCATGCGCGACGGCGTAAAGTTGCACACCGTGATCCTCATCCCCAAAGGCGCAAAGAGCGCGCCAATTCTAATGACCCGCACGCCTTACGACGCAGACGCGCTCACCAGTCACCGCGCGAGTTCGCATCTTGGACCAGTTCTTTGGGGATACGACAATGCGACGGAAGTGATCGTGCAAGGCGGCTACATTCGCGTGGTGCAGGACATTCGCGGGAAGTATCACTCCGAAGGCGACTACGTCATGAACCGTCCGCTGCACGGGCCACTCAATCCGACTCCGGTTGACGAATCTACCGATACCTATGACTCGATCGATTGGCTGGTGAAAAATCTTCCTGAATCGAATGGTAAGGTCGGAATTCTCGGGATTTCATACGACGGATTTCTGCCGCTGATGGCGATCATTAACCCTCATCCCGCGCTAAAAGTCTCGATTCCCATGAATCCAATGGTCGACGGCTGGATGGGCGATGATTGGTTCCACAACGGCGCCTTCCGTGAGCAGAACATGCCGTACATCTACGAGCAGGAAGCCACCCGGAAGAATGAGGAGAAATGGTGGACGGACCATTTCGATGATTACGACCTTTACATGGAAGGTTCAGCCGGCGAGATTGGTCGCAGCCATGGATTAGAACAAGTCGGGTTCTGGCGTCAGGTGCTGGCGCATCCGAGTTACGACGATTGGTGGCAGGAGCAGGCGATGGACAAAATTCTCGCCGAGCAGCCGCTCAAGGTCCCCGTCATGCTGGTAGACAGCCTCTGGGACCAGGAAGATATTTATGGCGCGCCCGCCGTATATAAGGCGATCAAGCCGAAAGATGTAGACAACGACAAAGTTTTTCTCGTGCTCGGACCGTGGCACCATGGCCAGGAAATCGCAAACGGCAGCACGCTCGGCGCTCTGAAATTCAACAGCGATACCGGGCTGTATTTCCGTGAAAAAATTCTTGCGCCATTTCTCGCGCACTTCTTGAAAGACGATGCGCCACAGCTGAAAGTTGCGCCGGTAAACGCGTTTGTCACCGGCGCGAATGAGTGGGAACAATTGCAATCTTGGCCTTCAGGCTGCGAATCCGGCTGCGCGCCGAAGCCGATGCCGCTGTACTTGAACGGCAACCTGAAGGTGAGTTTCGCCGAGCCAAAGCGTAGCGATGCAGTTTACACAGAATATGTATCTGACCCGGCCAAGTCTGTGCCTTATCGCGCACGCCCCAGTCAGCCGGTTGGCTACACCGGGCGCTTTACCTGGCCGCGATGGCTGGTAGATGATCAACGGGAAGCGTCGGGGCGGCCTGACGTTTTGGCCTTCACCTCGGATGTGCTCACAGAACCGGTGAAGATCAGCGGCCAGCCAATGGTGAATCTGGTTGCTTCAACCACCGGAAGTGATTCCGATTGGGTGGTGAAGCTAATTGATGAGTATCCGGACGAGGTTGCCGGAGATGAAGAAATGGGCGGATACCAACTGATGATTTCCGCCGACATCTTCCGAGGACGATATCGCGAAAGTCTTGAAACCCCAAAGGCGATCGCGCCGGATAAGCCTTTGGTTTACCGCTTCGCTTTGCCCACCGCGAACCACGTTTTTCTGCCGGGCCATCGGATCATGGTGCAGGTGCAGTCAAGCTGGTTTCCGTTGTACGACCGCAATCCCCAGACCTTCGTGCCAAACATCTTCTGGGCGAAGCCCGCAAACTACAAAAAGGCCACACAGCGGGTTTATCACGCGCCGGGCGAGGAGAGCTTTATTGAGTTGCCGGTGGTGAAAACACCCTAAACCCGCTGTCATTCCGAATCGCAATAGCGATGAGGAATCTGCTCCTTGTATCGGCAAGCAGATTCCTCCTTGTCGAGCCAGCTCGACGCCTCGGAATGACATGAATTCTGGAGTTTGCGTGCCGGACGTGACTAAAGTGACCTGCTCCCCCCGCAAAAGCCTGCCTATAATCGAAGACGGCTCCCCTCTGCCGATAAAGCGAATATGTCCGACCCGCACGCTGAAGAGATCGTCCGCACGGCCGTAACTGAGGCGCTCGAGCGCCAAATCCCGTCATTCCGCGAAACTATTGTCCAGGAAGTACTTCGAGCGGTTGGTCCCGCTCTCGGCAAGCAGGATCACGGCGGAACCGGAGTTGCTGGTTTGCAAAAGGCCATTGCCGTCGTGCAAACCGGGACAACTCAGAAAGAAATCTTACGCGCCTTGCTTGATGGGACCGTGCTCTACTGCGGTCGCGCGGCGCTGTTCGTGGTGAAAAACGGCTCCGCAACCGGCTGGCAGGGCGCCGGGTTTTCTAGCGATGATGCCATCAAAGACTTCAGTCTCGACGTAAGCTCCGGGCTGATCGCGCGAGTCATGCAATCGCGCACGCCTGAGAACGGCAAAGCCTCTCATTTCGATCAGAATTTCATTTCGAAGTTTGCTTCGCCGGCGGACGGCAAGATTTTGCTGTTGCCGCTGTTGCTCAAGGACAAAGTTTCCGCTCTTATCTATGCCGACTCTGGTCCGCAGGGTGCAGCCGTCGATTCGGCTGCGCTCGATGTTTTGGTTAAGGCAACCAGCTCCTGGCTGGAGGTGGTATCTCAGCGAAAGCAGGCGCAAAGAGAGGGAGGCGCTGAGCCGGAGATGCATTCGGCGCCACAGGTGAATGATCCGTTTGCCGCTCATGCTCCTATGCATGCTGCGAAGGCGCAGCATGTTCCAGAAGAGGTCCCGATCGCAGTGGCTGCCGCTGCTGGTGCAGGTTCAAGCGTTGCAACTGCCCCAACGCTAAGCCCCGAAGAGGCGGATGTCCATCGCAAGGCACAGCGCTTTGCCCGCCTTTTAATGGACGAAATCAAGCTGTACAACCAGGCCAAAGTCTCCGAAGGCCGCAAAAATAAAGATATTTACGATCGCTTAAAAGAAGACATTGAAAAAAGCCGCAACACGTACCAAAAGCGATATGGAAATACATCCGCCTCGAGCGCAGACTATTTCAATCAGGAATTGATCCGCAGTCTGGCTGGGGATGACGCATCTCTCCTGGGCAGGAATTTCCCGCGGTGAAGCCTCGGCGGTAAAAAACTTTCATCGTATTTGCGGTATTCAGCTTTCATCAGCATCTTACTAAGTGGTACATAGGAGTCGTGGGGCATCTTCTTAGAAATTCTCTGCTGACGTCTCTCTTATTCGGAGGCGTGTGCGCTTATAGCTTCGCTGCGCAAAAGACGGATTCGCCCAATACTTCACAGTCAGCTGCTAAAAAGGACGATCATTCCGCCGCCCAACAGGCGTCAGCCACGTCCCCGGGAACGGCTTCATCTGCCAAGCCAGCTCCAAAAAAGAAAACGTCAGCCCGCAAGGGCAACACCAAAAAGACCACCCGAAGAACTCGTTCGCGCCGGACTTCTCCGCGCTTCCGGCGAATTCGACAGGCATTCGTAGCTTCGGCAACCCTGAAGCCAATGGCGCTGCAGCTTTTGCAAAATCGCACGCCCGCGGCGTATGCCGGGGTTGAAGCTTACGCGCGCAAACACAGTGCCGAAGATGCGGGATCTCTTGCCTGGCTGGCTGCTGGATACGCCTACTCTCTCGATCATCAATATCCGAAGTCCATCGATGCCTTGCAGCGTGCCAAAGCGCACGCTGGAGAAATCGCTGACTACGTCGCTTACTATCTGGCAAATTCAGAACTTCAGAGCGGCCACACGGCAGAAGCAGTTGCAGTACTAAGCAAATTTGAGGATGACTTCCCGGAGTCGCTTTTGGCGCGCGACGCCCAGGTTCTGTATGGGCAGGCGCTGATCACGGCCAATCACCCGAAAGAAGCGGTTTTGCTGCTGGAAAAAAATCGCGAGCCGATCCGCGCCGATCTGGAACTTACGCTTGGGCGCGCGTACGAAAACACGGGAGAGACTGCGAGAGCGGTGGGAGTATTTCGTCATCTCTGCTTCGGTCTGCCCTTGAGTTTCGAAGCCAGCGTGGCGCAAGGAGAATTGCAGAAACTGTCAGCCTCGCCGGCGATTCCGCCGGTGAGCTTTGGGGAAGAGAAGAGCCGCGCAGATGCCTTGTATCGCGCTAAGAAATATCCGGAAGCGGCGGATATTTATCGTGACTTAACCGGCAGAGCTACTCCCACCGATAAACCTGAAGTCCAGCTTGGCCTTGCCGAGTCGTTGTTTCACTCCGGGCAGGAACGCGAGGCGAAGAAGCTACTTGATTCTGTCCAGTCGACTTCCCCCGAGATTGCGGCCCGCAGGTTCTATGACATTGGTGAGATGCAGCGCGGCTCGAACGATGATGATGGCTTTATTCGCACGGTCGACCAGATCCGGCAAACTGCTCCGACCAGCCCTTATCTTGAACAAGCCTTGCTCTACGTAGGAAACATTTATTTGCTGCGTCACGATTACGACAAAGCCATTGATACCTACCGCGAGATCGAGCAGCGATTTCCCGGAGGCGCGCGCACGCCTTATGCGCATTGGAAAGCGGCATGGCTGAGCTTGCGTCAGGGGCGGACGGCTGAGGCGAAAGCGGGGTTCGAAAAGCAGATCGAGCTCTATCCTGATTCGTCTGAAGTTGCAGCAGCGTTGTATTGGCGCGCGCGGCTCGCTGAAGAAGACGGCGATCAGGCAATGGCTTATGCCTATTATCAAAAAATCTCTGATCGCTTTCGCAACTTCTACTACGGACCATTGGCCCGCGAACGCCAGAGCAAGCTGAAGGTTGACGATCCCCCACACTACGCGATTCTCGACCACATTCCTCCGGTCACTGGGATCGAGAAAATCGAGGACGATGATCCTCCAGAGGACGACCTTCGCGTCGAAAAGGCTCGCCTGCTCGAAAATGGTGGCTTGCTGGATTTTGCCGTTCGCGAACTGAAGGCGGCCGCGGATGAAGACAAGGGCGATTGGCTTCCGGCCGAGATTGCTCGCATGTACCAGGACGCCGACCGCTACGACGCCGCAGTTGAAACTCTCAAACATGCCGTCCCGAACTATTTCGCTGTCGATCTCTCGACTCTGCCGCGCTCGTATTGGGAAGCTTTATTTCCACGGCCGTACTGGGCTGACCTGAAGCGATTCGCGAACGCGAATGGATTGGATCCCTATCTGGTTGCGTCACTGATTCGGCAGGAATCGGAGTTCAATCCCAATGCGATCTCAAATAAGAATGCGCTTGGTCTAATGCAGCTGCTGCCGAAAGTCGGCAAGGGAGTGGCCAAGCAGGAAAAGCTCAGGCATTTTTCAGCACCGCAACTATTCACGCCAAGTATTAATCTGCAACTCGGAACCAAGTATTTTCGGGAGATGGTCGACCAGTTCGGCGGATTCGAGTATGCCCTGGCCGCGTACAACGCCGGTGATGATCGGGTGAAAGATTGGCAGTCGGCAGGGAAGTACCGCGACGTGCAGGAGTTCGTAGAATCCATTCCTTTCACCGAGACACGCGAGTATGTCCAGGCGATCATGCGGAATGCGAATGTGTACCGGCAGTTGTACGGGGCGCCTTAAAAAATATCAACAAAGCGCCGCGCAAATTTAGACGAAGTAGTAATGCAGGTTTTCCTTCGTGCAACTTCCTGCCCTTCGTGGTTAGAGCTTCTCGCACGGAGCACATCCGCCCGCTGCCTCACGCTATTATTTCCAGTGATGTTCTCCCGCCGCACTGACTGGAATCTCACGCCGAACCGCCTCACGCTTGCTCATCAAGAGGCGCTGCGAAATGGGCGCAAGATTCTTGACCTCACAGTTTCCAATCCCACCCGCGTAGGAATTCTGTATGACGAGACGGCAATCCTCGATGCGCTTAGAAATCCAAAGGCGCTTGACTACGATCCTCAGCCCAAGGGCCTGCGCAGCGCGCGAGAAGCGGTAGCTGAATACTATTCGTGTGCTTCGGAGAAATCTGGGCGACCAGACCCGGAAAACATCATCCTCACTACCAGCACCAGCGAGGGATATTCATTTGTTTTCCGTTTGCTCTGTAATCCCGGTGACGAAGTCCTGGTACCAAAACCGAGCTATCCATTATTCGACTTTCTCGCCGGTCTTCAGGATGTGAAGCTCACGCCGTATTCATTGATCTATGACCACGGCTGGCAAATCGACTTCCATTCATTGCAACACGCGATCGGCGATAAGTCGCGCGCGATAGTTCTCGTACACCCAAACAATCCGACTGGATCGTTCATCAGTGCCACAGAAAAGGAACAGCTGAACGCGCTGTGTGCGCAGCGCAAGTTGGCGCTAATTGTGGACGAAGTTTTTCTCGACTACGCTCTGGATGGCATAGCAAGATCAAGCTTTGCAGCCAACAATAATGCTTTGACACTCACCCTCAGTGGGATCTCGAAAATTTCTGCTCTGCCACAGATGAAATTGGCATGGATCGCGGTGAGCGGGCCTTCGTCGGACGTGAGTACGGCAATGCAAAGGTTAGAGGTGATCGCGGACACGTACTTGTCCCTGAATGCACCGGTGCAACTTGCGGCGCCGGTCCTGCTGAAACAGAGAACCGAAATTCAGCCGCAACTCATGCGCCGTATTAGGGCCAATCTGACAGAACTCGATCGCCAACTCGCGCAGCAAACATCTTGCTCGCGTTTGGAAGTCCAGGGCGGATGGTACGCGATTCTGCGGATTCCGGTAACGCGGTCAGACGAAGATTTCGCGACCGAACTGCTGCGGAAAGATTCAGTTCTCGTCCATCCCGGACATTTTTACGATTTCCCTACTGAGGGCCATATTGTGTTGAGCCTCATCGCTGATGAACACGAGTTTTCCGCAGGCGGCGCCAGGCTGATCAAGTCTGTGGAACAGGACTGATCTGCATTGCTCTGTGGCTTTACTCTGTGAAACTCGGTGTCCTCTGTGGTTGAGGTTTTTCACAATACAACCACAGAGAACGCCGAGCTTCACAGAGCGCTTGCAGACAATCCTTCGGCCAGCGCAGTAAAATGCTCTCCGGAAACAATTTGATTTCGAGGACATTGAATGGCAGACAAGGCAACAATTCCTGCTCCCAGCACCCACATCGATTCCGTTCTTCAGGAAGCTCGCAAGTTCGAGCCGTCCGAGGAATTTCGCCGATCGGCATACATCAAGAGCCTGGAAGATTACGAGCGTATTTATCGTGAATCAGTCGAGCAGCCGGAGAAGTTTTGGGGGCGAATCGCCGGCGAGCTGCACTGGTTTAAGCACTGGGACAAAGTTCTCGAGTGGAAGAATCCCTGGGCGAAGTGGTTTGTCGGCGGCCAAATCAATCTCTCGTATAACTGCCTCGATCGCCAGGTTCAAACTCAGCGGAAAAATAAAGCAGCCATCATTTGGGAAAGCGAGCCGGGGGAAGTTCGCACACTTACCTATCAGCAACTACATCGTGAAGTGCAAAAGTTCGCGAACGTTTTGAAATCGCTCGGCGTAAAGAAAGGCGATCGCGTCGCCATTTACATGGGGATGACCCCGGAGCTTCCGGTCGCCATGCTGGCGTGTGCGCGAATCGGCGCTCCTCACACGGTTGTCTTTGGCGGATTTTCTTCCCACGCGCTCGTTGATCGCATTCACGATTCGCAGGCAAACACCGTCATCACACAAGATGGCGCATATCGCCGTGGGGCCGAAGTCAAGCTATTCCCGGCGGTCGAAGAGGCCTTGAAGTCCTGCCCAACGGTAAAAAATGTTGTTATCTACAAACGCACTGGAACTGCGATCAACATGCAGTCCGGGCGAGACCATTGGTGGCACGAGCTGATGGCCAATGCATCTGACGAATGCCCGGCTGAGCCGCTGGATGCTGAACATCCGCTCTACGTCCTGTACACCTCGGGCACGACCGGTAAGCCGAAGGGCGTGGTACACACCACCGGCGGATATTCAGTCGGCACATACATCACTACGAAGTGGGTCTTCGACCTTCATGAAGAAGACACATACTGGTGTACCGCCGACATCGGTTGGGTCACGGGACACAGCTACATTGTGTATGGCCCGCTGCAAAACGGCGCAACGACCGTGATGTACGAAGGCTCGCCAAATTTCCCCGAGCCAGACCGTTTCTGGAGCATTGTTGATCGGCACAAAATCAACATCCTCTACACGGCTCCAACCGCCATTCGCACATTTATTCGTTGGGGCGATCAGTGGCCGAACAAGCACAAGCTCACCAGCCTGCGTCTGCTCGGCACCGTGGGTGAGCCGATCAATCCCGAGGCATGGATGTGGTATCGGGAAGTTATCGGTCACAACCGCTGCCCCATCGTCGATACCTGGTGGCAGACCGAGACCGGCCACATCATGATCACGCCAATTCCGGGTGCAATCGCAACGAAGCCCGGCTCAGGAACGAAGCCGTTTCCCGGAGTTGTCCCGGAAATCGTGAACATGCAAGGCGAGCCGGTTCCGGCAGGTTCTGGCGGATTTCTGGTTCTGAAGCAGCCCTGGCCGGGAATGTTGCGCACAATTTACGGAGATCCTGATCGCTACGTGAAGCAGTACTGGTCGCAAATTCCTGGCACATATTTCACCGGCGACGGTGCTCGAAAAGACAAAGACGGCTACTTTTGGATCATGGGCCGGGTCGATGACGTCATCAACGTCTCCGGCCACCGCCTGAGCACGATGGAAGTGGAATCGGCTCTGGTAGCTCACGATTATGTTGCCGAAGCAGCCGTGGTTGGACGTCCGGACGAAGTGAAAGGTCAGGCCATAGCGGCATTCGTTACCCTCGAAGGCGGACGAAAGCCCTCACCTGAACTGAAGGACGAGCTGCGTAAGTGGGTCGCCAAAGAAATCGGATCTCTTGCCAAGCCTGACGACATCCGTTTTACCGATTCTCTGCCCAAAACCCGCAGCGGCAAGATCATGCGACGGCTGTTGAGAGAGCTCGCCACGAGCGGCGAAGTGAAAGGCGATACGACGACTCTCGAGGATTTCAGCGTGCTGGCCAAGCTGAAGGAGCAGGAAGAAGCCTAATTCCCAGGGGTATGATAGTAAGTGGCTGGAACTGCAACCAGGCCCGAAGCTGCCGTAGTTAAGCGCACATCTCTTTCTTTCGTTATTAAAGCTTCTCGTCCCGGTCTCTGGGCGACAGCAGTATGGTTCTACTTGCTGCCTCTTGGTGGAAGGCATGTCTTCAACTCAGCACAATTCTGGCTGGGTCTGATCTACGTAACTCTGCCGCTCGGTTTGATCATTTACGGTTGGAATGACATTGCCGACGCGGACATTGATCAATTCAATCCGCGCAAAGGCACGTTTCTGTTCGGCGCAAAAGGGTCTCATGAGCAGCTCGCGAGATTGCCGCTCCAAATTGCCGTCGTGCAATTAATCTTTGCGACGGCTTTTATAGTCCTTATCGGCGCAAAGGTGCTGCTTTGGTTTGCGGCCCTGGTGATGTTTACTGCGGTCTACAACCTGCCACGCCATGGGCTTAAGAGTCATCCTCCTTTCGACGTTCTGAACCAAGCCGGGTACCTGCTCGTTTTTGTTCTAAGCAGCTGGTTGAATCATGTTCCCCAACTTCGCTGGCCAGCCATGTTGTTTGGTGCTTTGTTCGCCATGCACTCGCATGTTTTTGGTGAAGTGATGGACTTCAATCCCGATAAGGTGAGTGGCCGCCGCACCACGGCAACTGTGATCGGAATGGTTGGCTCAAAATTCTTGATTTCCGGGAGTCTGCTGCTCGAAACAGTGCTCGTTTATAAGTATTACGCCGACGCCTGGATCGCGGGTTCGCTTGCATTCGGTGCGCTGTGGTTCCTGCTCGATGCGCTCGTGGTCTGGCGCGATCGTCCGTATTCTCTTTTCGAGATGCGTGGGTTTATGCTCGGCTGGAATTCTATTGCCGTAGGCAGTATTTGGTGGGTGTGGTCAGTAGCGGCCTTTACCCGCTAGTCTCAATCCAAATCCCGTCCCGGGATGCCTAAAGAACTTTCCCTTAGACAGTAATCCCTTGTTCGCTGTTCATCATCCTATCTCTCTACGCTTGTCTAGCTTGAGGAGGATTTGATGAAAGCTAAACTTCTTGTGCTTCCGGCTGTGTTGCTGCTCACCGGCGCCTGGGCCCAGCAAAATACCCAGGCTGTGCAACAGAACAACCAAATCACGCCCGCTGCCGAGAACCGCATCCAGAAGGAAGTCCGGCACCAGCTCTTGATGCTGCCGTACTACAACGTCTTCGACAATCTTGCGTATAAGGTTGAGGGTTATACGGTCACGCTAGTTGGACAGGTAACCAATCCAGTGCTGAAGTCCGATGCCCAAAATGTAGTGAAGGGAATCGAAGGCGTGGAGCAAGTCAACAATCAAATTGAGGTGCTGCCGGTTTCGCCCATGGACGAGGGCCTGCGCCGCCGTTTATTTGTCGCAATCTACGGGTTTCCGGCGCTGCAGAAATACGATATGCCCGTGGTCAAACCGATTCGCATTATCGTGAAGAACGGCCACGTTACATTAGAAGGTGTCGTCGATAGTGAAGCTGATAAGAACACCGTTGGTATTCGCGCCAACAGCGTACCCGGCATCTTCTCGGTGACCAATAACCTGCGCGTTGGGCAGTCGTAAGAGCGATGCGGCTGGGACGACGGTCCACAGCCGCACGATCATCCAGAGCGGATTTCCTTACTTCGGCTCGGCCGCCGGTTGTTGAAATCCGCCACAGCGGGCCCGCATCCCGGCGCGGAATTTTTCCCGCTCCTCTGGAGACATGCGCCCCCAGCGTTCGCGCATGCGTTGGCGTTGATACAGGCGAGGGCCCATCCAGCCTCGCGGTCCGGTAAACAACAGCCAGCACAGGCCTAGCAATCCGAGCGCCTGCCAGTAACTGATTGTGTGCAATCCGAAAATGGATGGCATCAGCCAGTTCCACAGGTATAGAACCGCCGAACCGAAGCCAGCTGCAAAAATCCCAAGGAACACAATCGCGAAAATGAATATCTTCATAATTCTCATTGCCAGTTGTCGTGCCATGTATTCACCTCATCTCCTGAAAATCTCGATAAATCTCTTCCAACCGCTCTCGCAGGCGCAGCACTGCATAACGCTTCCGTGAAAGCAAAGTGTTAATGCTCAATCCTGTTTCGTCTGCCAACTCCGCGAAACTGCGGCCTTCAATTTCATGCGCCACAAAAACGGCTCGCTGCTCCTCAGGCAATTCTGCGAGCGCCTCTGTGAGTTCCTCGATCATCACGGCTCGCGCATAGGCCGCTTCGGGACCGGCTTCGGGTGAGGGAAGCAGCTCCTCGATCGTGAGCACCTCTTCGTCATCCCCCATAAGCGTGACTTCAGCCTGGCCTTCCGTCTGCCTCTTTCGAAACCGGTCCGTAATGCGATTTCGTGCAACTTGAAATAGCCAGCCACTCAAAGTGGTGATCGGCTTCATCAAGCGATACGCTTCCACCAGTTCGAAGAACACATCTTGCAAAATGTCCTCGACATCGGCGGGGACAGGGACCCGCGAGCGTATGAAGTTGCGCAATCGCGTCCGCTGCTGGTCGACCGCTTGGGTGATTTCGCGGTTTTGATTGCTGCTCATTGCGCTGATGGTCAAGGCCGTCATCTACTCTGAAGACGGCTGACAGGCGCGAATATTGTAGAGGGATCAGAAAAAGTTAATTCGGAATTGGGGGGATTGTCATCCCGAACTCGCGCCTGCGCGAGAGAAGAAAGGCTTACGATGCGATTAGATCAGCACCGGCGTGAATGGGCCGTATGCACACCGTAAACAGAGGCTACCGACGCGGAGTTTATTGTCCCGCCATCGCCAGCTGCTTTTCCTGCGGAGTCATCTGACGCCAGAGTACCTGCAGGTCAGTCGAAATACGGCCGTTCTGCGGCTCCTGGTGCAACGCCCGTGCGAACCAGCGATAGGCGGTCGGCAGATCGCGCCCTACGCAATGCCCCGTAGCGTACATGGTGCCGAGCACCGTCTGGGCTTTTGAATTTCCCCGGGTTGCAGCCGTCTGCAGGCTAGATTGCGCCCGCGCACAATTCTGCGCCACGCCAGTGCCATAGAGATAGCGTTCGCCCGTTAATTCCAGGTCAGCATCGGGTGAAGTAGTCGCCGCCTGCGCAGTACGTGAGGGCGTCGGTTTTGGTGCGCGCGCTGGTTCTCTGGCGGTACGCGACGCCTCGGCTACGCCAGCCGGAGGTGCTGATTTCGCTTCCTGCGTTGGTTCCGCAGATTTCTCCGCCGGTTTCTCCGCCGTCGCAGCTTGCGGCTGAGAAGCATTTCCGTCAGCAGGATTCGCCGCAGCCGGATTTGGGGTAGCAGAATTCCCTGCGGCCGCCGAAGTCTGATTCGGTTGACTGCCAGCCGCCGGAGGGATATCAGTCTCTGTTGGCTTTCCAGCAGCTTGAGTCTGCGGCGTCTGCTTCTGCGTATTCTGATCGGGCTGGGTCGGCAAAACGTCCCCCGCTCCCGTCATCGGTTTGTCAATGTGGGTTTGCTGGTCTTGGGTCGGTGCAGGCGCTACTTCAGAGGGCGAAGCCGAAGTTTGGCCTCCGGAGTTGCTCGCCGTGTACGAGCGATTGAATGGGAACCCGCCATTTTTCCACTGATAGGCCAGATACCCGCCGATTCCCAGCGCAATGATGAGAAAAAAAACCAGTCCCACTTTGCTGCGCGGCTGCTCATCCTCATAAAGATAATGAAATTCGACTTTGGGATCTTCAGCGAGCCCCAGGAACGAGGGCCCGTGGACGTTTTCAACAGCAGCGTTGCCGCCATTTGTCGGCCTGGGTTGTTCTTTTGGGGAGGACGGCGGTTCGCTTGCTGCCGGACGCGCCAATGCCGCCCCGCACATACCGCAGAAACGGTATTCAGGACTATTGTCGTACCCGCAGTGGGTACACCTTACGTACATGCTTCGTCCAAGTGTAGGCGTAGTTTCCAGCATATCTTAATTCTTGGATGGCAGAAAGGCTGCCGCTGTTGGAAGCTGCTGCTGTCCAGAGACACACGATGTACTTCCGATAGCCACTTACAATTCCCCCTAAATTACGCTACTGGCAATAAATGCAATCAGTTAGTCACGGATTGCACAGCCGCTCGAAAGTCGGTACCAGTGGCTCATCTCTTCGCTTACAAAAATTCCGGACACAGCAATTAGATATTTCTTATATATGCCTTGACACGTATATGCATAGCAGAGTATATACGAAGCATGGAATCGGTATTCGAAATCATTGCCGAGCCAAGCCGCCGCGCGATATTGAGCCTGCTGGTCTCATCCGAGCAGTCGGTAGGAGAGATCGAGCGTCAGCTCGGCATGCCGCAGCCGACCGTCTCCAAGCACTTGCGAGTGCTGCGCGATGCAGGTTTCGTGGAGGCAACTGTGGACGCACAACGCCGTCTTTACCGGCTGAAACCTGAACCACTTCAGCAGATCGATGCCTGGCTGGCTCAGTTCCGCCGGTTCTGGTCGGCTCACGTGGATGCTCTCGAACGTCATCTTGATCGTATGAGTAAGGATCGAATGGATCGCCAACAACATGGATCATCAACACCTAAGACGAAACGGACGAAAAAGACGCGGTCCAGACTGCAAAATTCATAAAGGAGAAACAAAATGAAAATCAAAGTGATGAGCTTATACGTCGACGACCAAAACAAGGCCCTGAGCTTTTATACCGAGGTACTGGGCTTTGCCAAGAAGACGGATTTCAGTCAGGGTCCATATCGCTGGCTGACTGTGGCGTCGCCTGAGGAGCCGAATGGCACTGAGCTGCAGCTGGCGCTGACCAGCAATCCTGCGGCAAAGGCCTATCAGCAGGCGCTGCTTCAACAGAACCAGCCGGCCGCAATGTTCTTCACCGACGACATCAAGGGTGACTACGAGCGGATCAAGGCCCGCGGCGCAGAGTTCACGATGCCACCAACTGACGTGACCGCCTCGACTATCGCGATGCTGAAAGATACGTGCGGCAATCTGATTCAGATCACGGAATTGAAGCGCTGGTAGCACGAGGAGAAGAAGATGATCGAGCGCGAGCAGTACACACCCGGTCCAGCCTATGGGGCGCAGGTCAAGAAGGATGGCCCCCAGAAAGAGAAGTGGACGCTAATCCTCGTCCGCGAACTCCGCCACTCGCCGGAAAAAGTCTGGGAGGCATTAACCGACCCGGCGCAGCTGCGTGAGTGGGCGCCGTTTGTGACGGATGGCACCCTGGGTGAGGTTGGAACGGTGAATCTCACGTGGGTAGGTAATCCGACGCCGATCCAAACAAAAGTGACACGTGTCGATGTTCCGAAGCTTATCGAGTTCGGCGATCACCGCTGGGAACTCGAACCCATAGCTGGCGGCACGCGCCTGACGCTGTGGTCGAATATTGATCGTCGCTTCGTAGCATGGGGAGCTGCGGGGTGGCACATCGCATTCGATGTTCTGGACCGGCTTCTCAGCGGAAACCCGATTGGCCGCATCGCCGGCGCCGAGGGAATGAAATCAAAAGGCTGGCAGCGGCTAGTCTCCGAATATGCAAAGCAGTTCGGTGTCGAAACCCCGAAGAGATAAGCGTTAGCTCAACTGGGGAAATTGGTTCCGCGAGGTCCCACCCTGTCGCGAAGAACGCGACAAGGGTGGAGCAACCCACTTTCTGATA
Organism: Terriglobales bacterium; assembly: GCA_035279425.1. Lineage (GTDB taxonomy): Bacteria > Acidobacteriota > Terriglobia > Terriglobales > Acidobacteriaceae > Gp1-AA145. The sequence continues at coordinate 18,874 of DATEHT010000012.1, forward strand.
CGAAATTCCGAGAGGAGATTTCAATGAACAAATGGATACGTCAGATTCACCGCTGGTTCTCTGTAGTGCTTACGCTCGCGATGATCGTTAACATCGTCGCAATAGCAGAAAAGAAATACACGAACTCGGTCGGTATCCTGGCGGTGGTCCCGTTCGCATTTCTCTTTATTACCGGTCTGTACTTGTTCCTGCTGCCATATGCTGCTAAATGGCGCGGCGCGCGCTCCCGAATTAGCCTTTAGGATGAAACCTATGCCAAAAATATCCCTATCAAAAACACAACGGGAAGAACTCCTCAGAACATTGCAAGCCCGTTTTCAGGCAAACATGAGACGGCACAAGGGTCTGGTATGGGGTGAAGTAGAAGACAAGCTCGAAGCGATGGCCGACAAATTGTGGTCATTGAGTGAAATGGAAAGAACGGGCGGGGAACCGGACGTAGTCGGCCACGACAAAAAGACCGGCGAATATATTGTTTATGATTGCTCGGCAGACAGTCCGAAAGGCCGCAGAAGTCTGTGCTACGACCGGGAAGCATTGGAGTCGAGGAAAGAACACAAACCCAAGGACAGTGCTCTCGATATGGCATCTACAATGGGCATTGAACTCTTAACGGAAGAACAATATCGGGAGTTGCAGAAGCTTGGCGAGTTCGATACCAAAACCTCGAGCTGGGTGAAAACTCCTTCGAATATCCGGAAACTCGGGGGCGCGCTCTTTTGCGATCGCCGCTTCGACACAGTTTTCACCTATCACAACGGGGCGGAATCGTACTATGCCGCCAGAGGGTTTCGTGGATCACTGAGAGTATAACTTCATCGGAGGAGTTCAAGTTTCTCGACCCGGCATTGAATTGAGACAATCTCGCGCGACACCGTTATGTCCGCTCTGGTTATCGACTGTGATCGGACTTTTTGCGCTTTCACTGACGACCTTCGCGCAGACCGACGAAATCCAGGTTTATGACGCACAAGTTTCCGAGCCGGGCGTGGTCAACTTGATGGTCCACGCCAACTTCACTCCCATCGGTCGGAAGCAGCCCGAATTCCCAGGCGCCATCATCGCCAATAACTCTGTTAACGGCGCAGCTGAGTGGGCTTACGGCGTAACACGTTGGTTCGAGCAGGGATTGTACCTGCCGGTGTACAGTCTCGATTCCACCAATCACGGTGCAACTATTAACGGCTTTAAGGTCCGCGAACTGTTCGTTCGGCCTCACGCTCGCGAGCGGGAATTCTTCTGGGGTTTGAACTTCGAATTCAGCGTGAATGCCCTGTACTGGGAGCCGAAACGCATCAGCTCGGAGCTTCGGCCAATTCTCGGCGCGCACGTTCATCGTTGGGATTTCATCTACAACCCGATCATGGATACGGACTACACCGGCGGACTAAAAGCTCTGCAGTTTAACCCGGCCGGACGGGTTGCGTACAACCTGAATAAGACGTGGATTGTGGCTGCAGAGGAATACGACGGTTTTGGCCCTTTGCGACGCTTCGTGCCTTCCGATCAGCAATTCCATGAAACGTGGGCGGTGGTCGATCGCAACGGCGGATTTCTGAGTATTGAGACCGGGATCGGACTAGGTTGGAGCGGCGGCGCAGACCGGCTGACTCTGAAGCTCATGCTGTCCCGCGACTTAAACTCCCATCAGCAGTAAAGCGACGGTATGAGATTCTCGCACTTCGGGTTAGCGGGTACAAACCCTGCTGGCCGCCCACCTGGCAGGAAACAGCAGTGCCGTTCGCCGAGAAACCAGTAGTTGTCGGCGGGTGCCATCCTGGCCCGGTTTTGGCTGGGGGGCGCGTTTCAATTTACCGCTCGCTCACCTTTCAAGCGGCAATAAATATGTCGGATTACTCTTAAACGATCCGCCAAACACCTGCGCGTCTGCCTCGCGCATGTCCCACGAAATTACCGAAGCCGGCGTGATTTGGATTGTCACATCATCCCACCCGGCAAATACGGGTCCGACGCGCGGGTCAGCGATCGCGGCAGAGCTCAAATATTTACGATGAATCTCGGCATTCATCTTCTGTGAAGCTCCACCTTGCAAAATCTCTACCGCGCCGGAGATGGTGGCGCCGAATGAAGCTTGCGGATCGCGCGCGTCAATCATCAATGTTGCCTTCGAATTCGACTTCATATTCCGCGCCTTTCGGGTACGTGAACCGGTAGCGACAAAAATTGTCGAACCATCAAACCAATACCAGACCGCCACCATGTGGATCGAACCATCCGAATTGTGAGTGGCAAGCGAGGCGATATACCGCCCACTTAGTAATTGCTGCACCAGTGGGTCTGTGAGAGAGGCCATCAGGGGTTCTCCATTGTGATGTAAACGGAAAGAACTATATCTGATTGGCCGGCGTCGCGCATGAGAGTCATAAATGTCTTGACTTTAGACTCTGCGTCGTATATCACACATGGATATATCAGCAATAGACTACAACTCGATCATAGGAGATTCGCGATGAAGCACATGTCGGTGGTATTGCCTGCCGTTCTCTTGCTGGCGATCGGGACAACATCTTACGCGCAGACACCAGCCTCAAGTTCCGCTCCGCGTCCGGCAGATTCGCGCACCAATGAAATGTTGAATAGGTGGAACGCGATTGGCAACAAGCTGATCGCCATGGCCCAGGACTTCCCCGAGGACAAATACGACTTCAAAGTTCAAAAAGACGAGCGCACCTTTGCAGAAAACCTGCTGCACGCTGCCGCTCTCGAAATGGTTATCACGCGAGAGATCTCCGGCTCGAAGGATGTACCCAATTTCGGCAACGGCGATAATCCGCCACGCGCAGCTTTCAAGACAAAGGCAGACGTCGTGAACTTCGTGCAGCAGGCGGTAGCCGCCGGCGCGAAAGTAATTCAGCAGCAAGGCGATGCAGGTCTGGATAAGACCACCGTGTCGGGAAAACGGCTTGTGCACAATTCTTTTCTTTGGATGTACGCCATCGAGCACAGCGGCGAGCACTACGGGCAACTTGTCGTATATTACCGCGCCAACAACCTGGTTCCACCCGACTCGCGACGCTAGGGCAAGATCAAGCCGCTTTGGCGATGATCTGGTTGGAGAATCGCCGATTGCTAGTTACGCAGTCTGTTATTTGCAATGGCTGATGGCGCGGTTACGGAAACGTGCGCAGCGGTTGCAGAACTCTGACAGGGGCTCGGGCCACCAAAGCTGGCGTAGAAAAGACCAGCGACAACAAGGACGGATAAAACCAGGCCAGGAAGTAATCCGGATGCACGCACGGATGTGCCTCCGAGCGGAACGTACGCATCTTCTGGGGCCGTGGGGACGGTTGAATGAGTTCCTTCGATCCAGCAACGAGCGATAGCTACACCGGTATCGCCGAAGATGAATGGCCACTCGGCAGGTTCAGCGGCTCCCGCCACCTGTAGCATCTCTTCCCCGAAGCGTTCTCGGAATGATTCAGGATAGAGTCGGAGCAAAATCGAGTACGCGCCCAACATCCACGCTCGTGGGTTCATGCGCCCCTCTCGTCTAGGCTTCCTAATCGCGTTCGCGCAACATTCACCATTCGCCGCAGGCGGCGCATTTCAGACCGCAGCACTCGTTCGCCGTCGGCGGAGAGGGAATATTCACGTCTGCTCTCGCCGTCCTTCAGTTTACGCTCGGTTTCGCTGACCAGGCCGCTGGCCAGCAGGCGGTCCAGATTTGCGTAAAGAGTGCCAGGGCCAAGCTTGAAGGTCCCCCCTGACTGCTGTTTGACCGCCTGCATGATCCCGTATCCGTGCAAGTCAGATTCCGCAAGCGCCAGCAAAATGTGGACCGCGGCGGATGATAGCGTCCGGACGGTTTCGTTGTGCTTGACTTCCATATCTCTATTTGATATATCACAACTCGATATATCTAGCAACGACCATGAATACGCATCCAGTATGCATCAGAAGCAATTAAAGGGGAAGAGGAATATGAAGCCTCTCCGAAGAAACTTCACGATACTTAGCTTGCTTCTCTTGGCGTGCATTCTGCCGGCACGAGCACAATCGGGGTCAGGCTCGACCGCCCCAGCAAGCCAGCGCGACGGGCAACACGATTTCGACTTCGAACTCGGCAGCTGGAAGATTCATCTCAAGCGCCGTCTGCACCCCCTGACAGGATCAAACACGTGGACCGAGTTCGACGGCACCTCGGTTACTCGCAAAGTATGGGACGGTCGGGCGCAGATCGAGGAGTTTGAGACCGATGGCGCCGCCGGGCATATCGAAGGGCTCACCTTGCGCACATACAATCCCCAGACACATCAGTGGAACCTTTATTGGGTGAATAGTAAGAAGGGGACAATGGAAGTACCACAGGTTGGCGAATTTAAAGATGGCGTTGGCGAGTTTTACGCGATGGATACCCTGGACGGAAAAGCGATTCTGGTGCGATTCATTTGGTCAAAGACAGACTCAAACATGCCGCATTTCGAACAATCGTTTTCTCAAGATGGCGGCAAGAGTTGGGAAGTGAATTGGATTACGGACCAGACTCGGGTAGCCGCCGACGCACGCAGTAACACCAGCAGTACTTCGTCCGGAACCACGCCGCCTGCGAGCACGATCGCTTCCGTCGTTGACAGAGAGATCACGAATGCCGAAAAACAGATTGTAGAACTCGCCGAAGCTATGCCCCAAGATAGATTCGACTTTTCTCCCGAAGCTCTGAATATTTCAAGCAGCGACTACAAGGGAGTGCGAACTTTTGCCCTGGAGGTTAAACACGTCGCCGCCTCGAATTTTGCGATTTGGGCGCCGATTACTGGTGACAAGTTCCCGAAAGACTACATCGGAGGCAATGGTCCCGAGAACCTGAAGACCAAAGCTGAGATCATCCAGTTCCTGAAGGATTCTTTTGCTCTCGGCCACAAAGCCGCGGCCACGCTCACCACGGACAATTTTCTTGAAAATCCGGAAGGGAGCAAGTCCACGCGTCTTCGACTGGCTGAATTTGCCGTTGAGCATGCCTACGATCACTACGGGCAAATGGTGGAGTATCTGCGCCTGAACGGAATCGTTCCGCCTGCAAGCCGAAAGCAAGCAGACTGATAGCACGCGCATTTCCAAGACGCGCGTGTTTCATTCGTTGACTCACCTTCTTCATCGAAGTAGGATTCCGGAGACTACTGTGGCTGGCCCGAATGCGTGAGCACCATCAGTGGAATTGCGGCGGCTGCGGCGATCGTAATGAGAATAAGGAAAATCAGCCCTGTTAAGTCATCGGCTTTACTGTTCGCGTGCTTGCCCATGATGTTCTTGTCCGATGCGACCTTCAGAATGGGATAGTAGGTGAATGGCATCACCACCATGCCAAAAATCACCGAGATGTTGACCAGCGTCAGTGGACGAGACATAAAAACTGAAATGCCGAATGCCAGCGCCAGCATTGCCATCCAACCCGCCGTGAAAATCGGGGCCGATTTCGGCGGCAGGTTCTTTCCCCATTCAAGATTGAAGAATTGGCAAACGTTGTAAGCGCCCGAAAGGGCCGTCTCGAGGGCCGCTCCGCAAAGGCACGCTAATGCGCCTAGTATGGCGAGGACGAGTGCTTTCTGCGCAAAAGGAAAGGCTCCGGCGATCATTGTGGTGCTCAACGCTTGCGGAAAGATTCCTCGCGGCAGAAACACAATCGCGCCAAGCACCAGAAGGCCCACCGTGATGAGCGCGCCCAACAGCGAACCGAAAGCTGAGACCATGAAATTTTCGCCCAGGTCTTTCGGCTTCCAGTCCTCTTCGAGCGCCCCCGAAGAATAGAAGTGGACCTCATATTCCATGAGCAGCGCGCTGAAAATCCCGACCGCGAAATAGAAATACAACAGAGGATGCTTCGGCGGCGTGAGCACCGGTATTAACCCATGCGCAAGCTGGTGCCATTTCGGCCGCAAGGCAACGGCTGAGACGGCGAAAACGCACATCGTTAAGCCAGCCAGTCCGAAGGTCCGCTCGATCCACTGAAACTTGAAGCCCGCAACGATCAAGCCCAGCACCATCGCTGCGACCAGCAAAAGCAGCTTCTCCTTCCATCCAGTGAGCAACTGCAGAAGGATCGCGATGCCGCCAAGTTCTGCGGCGCAGGTGATCAGGTTGAGGAGATTCGATGCAATCAGCACAACCAGACCGAAGCGAAACCCCAAACAATCCCGCACCACGGCGAAAACAGGTTCCTTCGCGACCACGGCCACGCGCCCGCACATTTCCATATAAACGATGATCGCTGCCGTGCCGAGCACGAGCGCCCAGAGCAGGCTGTATCCGAACAGCGCTCCCGCCTGCATGGTGAAGACGATCTGGCCAAAATCGACAAAGCCCCCGAGCGCTGTCATGATCCCCAGCGTGAGGCCGAGAAGCTTTCTCATAAAGTCGAGGCGGCTGCGGCTAAGCGCTGATGGCTCGCCGCTACCTTGCCCCGCTCGGCCCATAATGCATCGTCGTTGCCCATCAGAGTTGGAATGATCGGCAATTCGCGGCGTAAAAACCCAAATTCGGCTTCGCAGGATTCGAAAGGCTTCGCATCTTGCGGCTCTGGAGTAGCGGCGGCGAGCTCTTGCTCGGAGTGTGCAATTTCTTTTGCCACTTGCAAAGCATGAGTTTCGGCGAAGCGCTTGGTGGCGTGGCCCTGGCGCACATAGTCGATGAACATCTCGATTTCACTGGCGTAGGAGTTTGCCGAGAACAGTTCGGAACGGAGATCATCTGATGTCAGGACTTTGTGACCGGAACAGGCGGAGAGTGCGAAAACGGCGAGCGGCACTACGATGAAGCAGGCGATCCTTGACCAGTGCACGATTCAAAGATGCTGGATGAGAGCTGGTGTTTGTCTCGTGGCCAATTGGTTTCTCCATGCACTGGGTACTGATCTTGTATGTGAAGGTGTCGGGTGGCCCATCCTCTCACCGTTTGTACTACACAAAAAGGGACTGCCCCACCCTTTCCGATTTTCAAAGGGTGGGAACCTCATCCGTAGCTCGTGGAGTTGAAAATTGAAACTAACGTCAGTGGTGCCCAGCCTTCGAAAATCACGAGGGCTGGGGTAGCCCCGTTCTGTTTTAGTACCCGCCAGAATTAAAATTGGGCCAGCCCCCGGGGAGAAGTGGGCACCCGGCGTTGCATCCGCGATTCGAATCAGGGGCTGACCTTTTCTATCATCCTCAAAGGCGAACCGATCTCGTAATCGTCCGAGTCGGCGGATCCGATCTCGCGAAAGTCAGATCTCGTCTTTCCCTCTACGGTGCTCACATGCTCATCGTTCAGAGCAACATGCCCTACCAACACCTCACGACTTCGATCCGCGTCAGTTAGGGCAGGCAGCTTGAACGAGGCAAGTACGCGTATCTCTTCACCCGGTGCAAGTGTCAGCGATGTGCCTGCGAGCCCCGCGCTGCCATAGAGATGAGCACCGCCGCGCAAGACTGCCGATTTCCTGGCTGCGCCAGATCCAGTATCGGCCGTTGCGTATACGCTCATCTCCGTGTCGGCATAGGGGACTTTAGCGTCGTCAGGCTCGATGTCGCCCGGGCTTACTGAAATAGGCACAAGAACATCTTTCTTCCCGGTATTCGCGATTGTGAATTCAACTACGCTCATTCCGGCCTCGTTAGGAGGAGAACCGGGGCTTCGTAGGCTCACTTTCAATGGCAGCTTACGGCCAATCCCTCCGCCGCTGGAGACGGTTGGCTCGCGTCTCCGGGCGCGGCCCAGGTGAGTCGCATCGATGGTCAACTGGCCATTCGCCAACGTTGAGATAACCAACAGGCCCATAGCAAATGCCGTTCGTGATGAGCGATGATTCATCGGATGCCTTTCCTATTGGCAGTGTGGCGTTGGTGTCGCGTTGCCGCAAGATTGATAAGGACTGTAATTTATATTTCCGCAGAACGCGCAAGACTGACTGGAATCCTTGTTGGGTGAACCACCGCACGGCTCGTTTTCTCCCGCTGTTAGAATCCTGCTGATTGCGGCTTTCGCAGCATTCGAGACGGCGTCGTTGTAGGCGGACGTACCGGTTCCAGGTGCTCCGACGGTGTTATCCATTGCAGTGCCCACATTGTTCCCGTTGTCGTTCTGCGCGTCGCGGTACTCGGTCCAGTGGCTAAGAACAGAACCCTGCTCGTGATCAAAGACATCCTGATTCAGTTGCGAGCCGGCAATGAGGCCCGATGTGTTAGTCGAGGCGTAGGTTCCACACTGGGCGTTATAGAACGTGCTGGTGCTCAACAGATCCGTAACAACGATAAATGGAAATTGAGTCGGAGAGGTTCCATCGGAATTTGAAACCGTGGATACGTACTGGTACCCGTTATTGGGGCCATTGTCACTGACTTGTGTCGTCGTAAAGCCGAATGCCTGATTGGCACAGGATGCACCCTCGACCGAAGTCGAATTCGGGGGGCTCACCAGCGTAGTGGTACTTCCGTCGTAACATGTAATCGAGTTTCCGGCCTGTTGTGTCGGATTGACCGCTGTAAACGCAAAGTTCGATCTCCCATTCACTGTGATAGACGCGCTTGGATACGCACGCTGTCCGCTGCTAGTAATCGTAACCGAGACTGTGCCGCTGGTCACGATTGCCCCGGACCAAGTGCTATTGGTGCCGCTGCCGTTGACGGTATTCGTGCCGTCGCTGAATTTCCAGTTTGAGAACGTGCTGCCTGAGGGCCCGACCGCTGTACATGTAACACTTCCGCTGCGGGTGACGGTAGACGGTGAGCACGTCAGACTAGCCACGTTCACTGCCTGTGCGGGCTGCCAGGTGATTTTCGGGCATTGGCCTTGGTGCTGGGGGCCGGGCGATGTCAACTGTATAAAGGCGCTACCTGTGGCGGTGCCGACCGCGACCGTGTGCAATGTACGGGTGGGCAGAGTGGCTACCGCAGGTTTGCTGCTTGCCCAGCTATAGCCGCCAGAGGTGACATCAACGACCTGGCCGGTGCACGATGCGTTTGCCTGGATGACATCGTCGTTGTCGATGTTCGGGGGACCGCTAAAGGGGCTAGGCGTTAGCTGAAGCTCGTCATAACCACAGCATCGCCCACAGCCGTACGCGGCGTGGCCATAGGTCTTGTCGATCACCAACTTCCCCTCATACAGTTGCCCGACCAATCCGTGATCGAGATCGCGCAGCTCGTACGACCCGGCCATGGTTCCGGGAGGGATAGTGTGGCCATCTGAGTCGGGTACTTGATTTCGAATCAGCTCGCCAACATTCAACCAAAGCTGCTGGCCGGGTGCGAGCATCTTCTCCACCCGATATGTATCTTTGCCGCCATTGTAAAACAGCGTGACCTCGGCGGCGGTGGGCTCCGACCCGCCATTGCCGGTAGTGATGATGGTGTTGTAGGTTGTGTCCACGTGCCACATGCTGCCCTTGAATAAGGGGCTCGTACCTTCGCCGAACGGAGTCTGCACGCCGTATCGGCCGCCCTCATCGTAACTTAAAGCGACCGGCACGAGGTCTGCCGTTCTTCCTTTATAGCCAACTCGCACCGTGCTCCATTGGGCCGATGCGGGAATGTCGCCTGCAAGCTGGAATGTGCTTAGGTCCAGAACCTTTGCCTCTCCCGCCGGGTGCCCCATGTCTCGCGGTTTTCGAGACATGGGAAAGCCCATCTTCCATTCATTCCGAACAATTGCACCAGCACTTGTGCAATCTCGAAAATCTTGTCAAGCCCCCTAAACACCCAATTTCCTTCTAAGCCGCTGAATTAATGGATCAAATAAATCTGCAAACCGTGTCACAATTTCCTCTCCAATTTGCTATTCTGAAAATAAGGACATAACAAAAGGCGCGGATTCCCTCCGCGCCTTTTTCTTTGTGTGGTGCTCGTGTGGCGCGGACGCCCTCGTCCGCGAAGTCGTTGGGGAACCGCGTTAGGAAAACTTTGATATTCCCATTTTGGAAACGATGTCTACTTTCGTGGGCTTGCGCAGGACTTGCAGTTACCTCAACACTTCTCTCGGGCAAATTGCGTTTGGGAGGACGTTGCCAGTGGGTACTGGACGCTACTTGCCAAGTAGTCGAGCGGCTAAGTCAGCCACTACGGTTCGACAGCTTGCCCTGAGCGACTGAGGGCGAAGCCGAAGGAGTCGAATGGGGCCTCCGCACGGCCCCTCGACATCAGTAACCGCTGGGAGATCGGGTGCCAATGTCATAATTATTTTTGGCAAGTAGCGTACCGACTGGCAACTTTGCCGAGCCCCGCCTGACTAGCGGGGCTTTTGATTTATAGAAACTCGACAAATAAGAAGGCGCGGATTCCCTCCGCGCCTTTTGCATTTTCTGACCACTGATCACTAGCCACTGACCACTAGCCACCGGTCACTAACCACTGATGACTAACCATCAGCCACTAATCTCTAACCAATGGGGAAACCCTTGAAAAAACAAAAGTCCTACATGCCCGCCGGGAATCTCGGCACCAAACGTATGGGCGAGCTCGCCGAACTCGCATTCATGTTTCGCGCAGCCAGCGAAGGCATCGGGGTCGCGAGACCCTACGGCGACAGTCATGCCTACGATTTTCTCGTCCAGCACGGCCGCAAATTGGCGCGCGTCCAAGTGAAGTCGTGCTTTACGAAACGCGAGCACCGCCAAACCGGATTCTCGATTCTGGCTCGTCACCGGATGAAAAAGGGCGCCGGACTCGCATATTCGCAGGAAGATGTTGATTTCATAGCCGCATACGTGGCGCCTTGTGACACGTGGTACGTGATTCCTATAGAAGCACTTCAAGGAAGCATTTCCATTCGTGTTCACCCTGGACTTTCCGCGGGAGGAAAAACCAAGCGATCCGGCGCATTCTATGAGATTTATCGCGAGGCCTGGCATCTGCTGAAGCAACCGCAAGCAAGTGAAACAGTGCCGAATAAGCAAAACGGAACGAACCGAGCGGCGGTCGAACCACCGACATGCAGATAAATTTATCGGTTTGAATTTTGACCCGTAGAATCACCGCGCGGGCTGTGCGATACTCGTCCCCTTACAGAATGAATAACGCCGCTCAATGGGACTGATCTCAAGGGGGGTAGATAAAATCGTCGATCCACTCCCTACGTGGGCAAAGGGAATTTTAGGTTTGCTTGTAATGATTGGGTTTATCTACGGTATCATGCACGAGGGATTCTGGTTCCTGCTGCGTGTGCTCTTTGCTCCCGACTTCTAGGAATTTCAAAACTGATACATCACCGGCATGCATCCAACCCTTGCCGCCATTCACATTCGCGTGTTAGCCTTAAACAGACAACTAAACGTTGACAATATAGAAGGAGTGCATCAGGTTAGTGCTAGCCAGAGAGCAAAAGAAATCCGTCATTGATCAGTACGGAACGCATGCCACCGATACGGGCAGTCCAGAAGTCCAAATCGCTCTGTTGAGCGAACGCATTGGTCAGCTGACGGAGCACTTCAAAACGCACCAGAAAGACCATGGCTCACGCCGCGGCCTTCTCATGCTGGTCAGCAAGCGACGTCGCTTGCTCGACTATCTCAAACAATACGACTCCGAGCGCTACAAAACGGTCGTTCAAAGACTCGGCCTCCGCAAGTAGGAGGCTGTTTCTTTTGGGGATGTGATTGTGCGCCGGAGTGTGTTTGGCGATCGTACGTATTGAATCCATTCTCTTTGGCGGAAAGCTGCGAGCCTTGAGCTACGAGCTGTGAGCAATCCAGCAATTCAGACTTCCTGCCCGAAACCGATCGCTTGCTCACCACTCGCGGCTCGCCGCTCACAGCTCGTGATTGATCTTGTGACCTCCTCAATATTCAAGGAAAACTAATGAAACAAGAAATCTCAGTTGAACTCTCCGGCGGTAAACGAATTTCATTTGAAACAGGAAAACTGGCCAAGCAGGCGCATGGCTCAACCGTCGTCCGCATGGGCGATAACGTCGTGCTCGCCACCGCTGTCGCCAACGCTGATCCCCGCGAAGGGATTGACTTTTTCCCGCTCACCGTCGACTACCGCGAATACACCTACGCTGGCGGACGCATCCCCGGTGGCTTCATCAAGCGTGAAGGCCGGCCCAGTGAGCGCGAAATTCTCACCAGCCGCATGATTGACCGGCCGATCCGGCCCCTTTTCGCCGAGGGCTTCCGCAATGAGACGCAGGTAATTGCGTTCGTTTTGTCGGCTGACACTTCGAACGATCCCGATGTCGCGGCAATCAACGGCGCCTCTGCTGCCCTCACTCTTTCGGATATTCCGTTCTTAGGGCCGATCGGCGCGGTGCGCGTCGGCCTGCTGGACGGTCAGTTCATCGCCAACCCCACCTACAGCGAAATTCGCGACGGTCTTTTGAACCTGATGGTCGTCGGCTCGGCAGATGCGATCGTGATGATCGAGGCTGGGGCGAAAGAAGTCAGCGAAGACACGGTAGTGGATGCGATTGAGTTCGCGCACGCTGAGGTCAAAAAGATCTGCGCGGCAATCAATGAGCTGCGCGAGAAGGCCGGCAAGCCAAAGCGCCAGGTTGCGCCCCCGGAATTCGATGAAAAGTATTACGCGGACCTGAAGAAGAAGATCGGCGCCGATTTGACCGACCGGCTCGATACCCAGAAGCACCCGAAATCAGAAAGCTACTCGCTGGTCAAGGAACTGCAAAAGTCACTGCTGGCAGCCATTCCTGAAGACGACGAAGATGCGCAGAAAAAATTGAAGTCGTACTACGAGACGCTTCGCGAGCGGATTTTCCGCGAGCAGGTGCTCGGACAGAAACGCCGTCCCGACGGACGCTCTTTCGATGAAATTCGCCCAATCTGGATTGAAGTCGGCGTGCTGCCCCGCACTCACGGTTCCGCGATCTTCACCCGCGGTGAAACCCAGGCGCTGGTGACCACCACCCTGGGCACCTCCGACGATATGCAGAGACTTGAGGTGTTCGAAGGCGAAGCCAAGAAGCGCTTCATGCTTCACTATAACTTTCCGCCGTTTTCCGTTGGTGAGGTTTCATTTCTGCGTGGAGCCGGCCGCCGCGAAATTGGCCACGGAGCGCTCGCCGAGCGCGCGGTTTCAATCGTCCTGCCGACCGAGGACAAGTGGCCGTACGCCATGCGCGTCGTCTCCGACATTCTGGAGTCGAACGGTTCGTCTTCCATGGCCAGCGTTTGCGGCGCTGCGCTTTCCCTCATGGATGCCGGCGTCCCGCTGAAAGCGCCGGTCGCAGGCGTGGCGATGGGGTTGGTAAAAGAAGACAACGGCTACGCCATTCTGACCGATATCGCCGGCGCCGAAGATCACTACGGCGATATGGACTTCAAAGTCGCTGGCACACGCCAGGGCATCACCGCCCTGCAAATGGATATCAAAGTGGCGGGCATAACCCCGCAGATCATGCGCGAGGCCATGGCCCAAGCCCTGCGTGGACGACTCTTCATTCTGGACAAGATGGAAGAAGTCATCTCGACCCATCGCGAGAAGGTGTCGGCTTACGCCCCTCGTATTTACACCCTGCAGATTCCGGTGGACAAGATTCGCGACGTGATTGGGCCCGGTGGCAAGATGATCCGTTCGATCATCGAGCAGACTGGTGTGAAGATCGACGTCGAAGACACCGGCAAAGTTAACGTCGCGTCGAACGACGAAGCTTCTGCGAATAAGGCCCTGCAGATCATTCGCGATCTGACCGCTACGGCTGAAGTAGGGAAGACCTATCTCGGCAAAGTCACGCGGCTGGCTGATTTCGGGGCGTTCGTAGAAATCATCCCCGGAACGGAAGGCCTGTTGCACATCAGTGAAGTTGCCGAGCACCGGATCAAAGATGTTCGGGACGAACTGAAGGAAGGCGATCAGGTGCTGGTGAAAGTGCTGGCCGTCGAAGGCAATCGCATTCGGCTATCGCGCAAAGCGATTCTGAAGGAACAGCGCGCGAAAATGGGTGGAGGCGCACCGGCTCCCGCTGGGGAAGCACCGGCTGCGGCGCAGGTGGATGCCGACAGCGTTGCGGTCGGAGCGGCCCTGACGCTCGAAGGTGGCGCGGAATTCGAGGAAGGCGACGAGCCGAACTTCAATCGGATCGATGCGCCGCCGAGTTCCGGCGATCGAGGCGGTGATCGCGGCGGTGACCGTGGTGGAGATCGCGGCCCGCGCGGTGGCGGTCGTCCCGGCGGCGGAGGCGGTGGAAGGCATCGCCGTCGCAATGGTCGTGGTGGACGCGGGGGCCACGGTGGCCACGGCGGCCACGGCGGCGGTGGAAATCGCCACTAGCCTTTGACAAGTAACTATGTCATTCCGAGCCGCTTCAGCGGCGAGGAATCTGCTTTGCGCTCAGGAACAGCAGGTTCCTCGTTGTCGAGCAAGCTCGACGCCTCGGAATGACATTTCTCTTCTTGATATAGCTTCCATCCATACTCTGTTCCAAATCTTTGCGGCGCCGCTTGCGCCTTTGTAATCCAACTTTTCAGGGAGGAACCATGTACGAAGTCATTCTCAAGCGCTTCGACCATCCTGACGAAGTGCGCACATTTGAAAAAGGCAAGTTCGAGCTTGTGCATCTCGGTGGAATGACTATCGGTCGCGCCAGGTACGAGCCGGGATGGAAATGGTCGATTCACGTGGGTGCCGCTCAAGGCCTGAAGAGTTGTTCAGTTGAGCACGTGGGAATGGTTGTCTCAGGCCGCGCCACTGCCGCCATGGACGACGGCCGCGTGATCGAAATGAAACCCGGCGATCTTTTTTATATCGAGCCTGGTCACGACAGTTGGGTGGTCGGCGACGAGCCGTACGTGTCGCTGCACTTCATGGGGGCCGGGGAGTACGCACGTAAAAAGTGACGTCATTCCGAGGAGTCGAGCTGGCGAGGTGACGAGGAATCTGCTTTTCTCGTCGGAACAGCAGATTCCTCACTGCTAAAGCAGTTCGGAATGACATCGAACAAAAGGTTAGTTACGCTGCGCCCGAACTCTTTTTCTTCGGCAGAATTTCCCCGATTCGTTTGATCTGTGCGCCTACGCCCTTGAATTTTTCCTCAATGTTCTCGTATCCGCGATCGATGTGGTAAACGCGGTCGATGATTGTCTCTCCGTCGGCCACAAGCGCGGCCAGCACCAGCGACGCCGAGGCGCGCAAGTCCGAAGCCAGCACGGCCGCGCCGCTCAAAGGAGACTTGCCACGCACCGTCGCGCGCCGTCCTTCAATTTTGATGTTCGCGCCCATGCGCACCATTTCAAGCGCATGCATGAAACGGTTCTCAAAAATGTTTTCCGTGATAATCGATGTTCCGTCGGCTTGGGTTGCGAGCGCCATGTACTGGGCCTGCAGGTCGGTAGGAAACCCTGGATATTCTTCCGTGATGATATCGGCGGCTTTGAAATTTCCGTTGCCCTCGACTCGCACTGAGTCCGCCGTGTGGCGCGTCTTGATTCCAACTTCCTGCAATTTCTGAAGCAGCGCGCCAAGATGACTGGCATTGCATTCCGTAACGTTCAGATCGCCATCCGTGAGCGCCCCGGCAATGATGAAGGTTGCGGCTTCGATCCGATCGGGAATGATTCGATGCTTTGCACCGCGCAATTTCGCGACTCCTCGCACGCGGATTGTCGGCGTGCCGGCACCTTCGATCTTTGCACCCATCTTGTTCAATAGATCGGCCAGATCCGCGACTTCCGGTTCGCGCGCGCAATTCTGCATGATCGTCTCGCCTTCGGCGAGGGTCGCAGCCATTAGCAAATCTTCCGTCCCGGTCACGGTAATCTTGTCGAAAACGATCTCAGCGCCTTTGAGCCTCTTGGCGGAAGCTTCAACGTACCCATGTTCCTGATTGATTGTGGCGCCCAGCCGCTCGAGGCCTTTGATGTGCAGATCAATTGGACGGGCTCCGATCGCGCAACCGCCGGGAAGCGAGACCCTTGCGCGACCACATCGTGCTACCAGCGGTCCCAATACGAGCGTCGACGCGCGCATGGTCTTTACAAGTTCGTATGAAGCTTCCGGCGAATTCAGGTTGCGACAGCAAATTGTGGTGCGATGGTGTGCGCGTCCGTATCCGAGTTCCACCTCCGCGCCCATTGCGGTCAAAAGCTTGCGAGTAGTCTCGATGTCCCGGACTTGCGGAATATTTTCGAGAACAACTGGTTCTTCGGTGAGCAGCGCGGCCGCCATGGCTGGCAGCGCCGCATTTTTCGCTCCGCTCACGCGAATCGTGCCCAGCAGCGGGTTCCCGCCGCGAATTACGAATTTGTCCATGAAGAAAGCCTAAGTAGATCGAATGATTACTCGTTCGATTTTAGCTGGAAGCGTTTACAGTCGTTGGTTACTTCTGTGTAGTCGTCAAGTGCAACTTAGGTTGCGATGCTGGTCAGTCTGAATCTCTTGTCTGTTCCCGAAGAAGAAGACGCTGCAATTCCGAGACGCTTCAGCGTCGAGGAATCTGCTCTTCGCGACGGAGAAGCAGATTCCTCACTGCTAAAGCAGTTCGGAATGACAGCATCTCTAGGGTTTTAGCTAATGAGAGCAGATCCTAACCCGTCACACCGATCGCCCGTCTCACATGGCCATTCGAACGCTGCAGCAAGGATTCGGCCTGCTTGCGCGAAACCCCCGCCTTTCCCATCACGATCGCTGTTGGTACGTCCCCGCCGGACCGGCGAAGCGTGAGGCGCGCCGCCTCCCGTCCAATTCCCAACGCCTCTTGCACGATCCTGATTGCTCTCTCCGTGAGCTTCGAATTTTTCTGGTGCAGGTTCACCATCAGGTTGCCATAGACGTACCCCAGCCGAACCATGGCTCCCGTGGTCAGCATGTTCAGCACAAGTTTTTCAGCCGTGCCGGCTTTCATGCGGGTGGATCCGGCAATGACCTCAGGCCCGGTCTCGACCACAATCGCGAGTTCTGCGGCGGCCTCAAGCGGTGAGTTTGGATTGCAGGTGAGCGCAATCGTTTTCGCCCCAATCCGGCGCGCATACTCAACCGCCGCGACAGTAAACGGCGTGCGGCCGCTGGCTGCAATGCCGACCACAACGTCACGCTTGGTCGGCCTTTTCTTCTTGAGTTCGCGAATGCCAAATTCCCTCGAATCTTCATCCGCCTCAACTGCTCGTGCCAGTGCGCGTTCGCCGCCCGCCATGACGAATTGCACTGTGGTTGCGGGAACATCAAACGTCGGCGGGCATTCGGACGCATCAAGGGCGGCAATTCTTCCGCTGGTTCCGGTGCCAACGTAGATCAGGCGTCCCCCATTGCCGAGAGAATCCGCGACCCACTCGATGCCGCAGGCGATCTGCGGCAACGCTTTTTCAACTGCCGCAGCCACCTTCGCGTCTTCAGAATTGATGACGCGGGCAATCTCAAGGGCAGGCATTTGGTCGAGCACGGCCCAGGCCGGGTTCATCTGCTCGGTTGCAAGTTTTTCGAGCTGCGCTTGTAGATCTTTTTTCACCCACCGACCCCCAGGCATTCCATCACAGCGTCGTGGAACTTCGGCCGAACTTCTGTGATGGCTTTGTTCGAGCAGTCCGGCCAGGTGCGGTTAGTTAATAACGTCACTGAAATCCGCCGCTCCGGATCGATCCACAGCGAAGTTCCCGTGTATCCAAGATGGCCAAACGATGATCTTGAAAAATATCGGCCTGACTGTGAGTCGCCCGAAGGAGTGTCCCAGCCCAGTGTCCTTGATGTTCCCGTGGGAAAGGCTTGTCGCTGCGTGAAAATCCTCACCGTTTCCGGTCGCAGGATCGGCGCGCCCCCGCTCAAGATCGCATGAGCAAAGAACGCCATATCCGATGCCGTAGAAAAAAGTCCTGCGTGTGGCGCCACTCCGCCCATTACGCTCGCGTTTTCGTCGTTTACTTCGCCCTGAATAATACGTTTGCGAAATGTTTCGTCATTTGCGGTCGGCGGAACTCGCGACTTCCACGAGGCTGGAGGATTGTAGGTGGTGTGGCACATACCAAGCGGGCCGAAAACTTCCTTCTGGCAAAAGGAATCGAGCGCTTGATTCGCAATCCTCTCCAAAGCAACTCCGAGAAGAATGAATCCGATGTCGCTATATTCCGCGTGAGTTCCGGGACTATATTTCAGCGGGACTGAGAAAGCCCCACGCAGAAGCTCCTCTTTGTCTCTGGCTCGCAAAAACAACTTTTCGTACGCAGGCAGTCCGGAACTGTGCGCGAGCAATTGACGAAAAGTGACAGCCTCGCGCTGTTCGTCTGCACCCCGAAATTCGGGCAATGCCTGCGCGATTGGCATCTCCAGATCAAGTAATCCACGCTCGTAAAGAATCATGGCCATTGAAGTTGTAGCGATCACTTTCGTCAATGAGGCCACGTCAAAAGCCGTGTCGGTGCTCACTTTCGGTGAGACCTGTTCATAGGTAAATTGCCCAACAGCGTTGAGAGCAACCATGTTTCCCGAATGTGTCACTGCGACTGAGGCTCCAGGAAACACGCGGCGTTCAAGCGCATCCTTAAGAAGGTCAAAGGCGCGCGCAAAGGTCCTCTCCTGGTTCTCGTACTGCGGTTGAGGAACGCGGGTCCGGGTTGTAGCGTCTGTATCGAGAGGAGTGTTCAAGGTGCGGTGCTAAGGCGGTTATAGCAGACGTTTCTCGGGCTGGTAAAGCCGCAGTAGCACGGACGGTACCCGTCTGCGGTAACCTGATCGATTCACGGCCGCTTACGGTAGATTCGATGATGGTGAAAAGCTCCGGACTTCCGCTACGGACATCGACGCATGGCAAAATTCTATGCCTTGCTTTGGCGGCACTCATCTTCCCGGCGGTAATTGTTGCGCAAGAATCTGCCACTCACAGCCTTGAGGCGCTTGACTCGATCGTTGAAACCTCTATTCAGAATCACGAGCTCCCGGGCGCGGTTTTGGTTGTCGGGCATAACAGCCAGGTGATTTACCGCAAGGCGTTTGGCAACCGTTCTCTCGAGCCAAGAGTCGAGCCGATGACGGTTGACACGATCTTCGATCTGGCATCGTTAACCAAGGTCATTGCGACAACTACGGCTGTGATGCAACTGGAGGAGCAAGGCAAGATCAAGCTGAACGACCCAGTAGCGAAGTACATTCCGGAATTCGCCCAGAATGGAAAGGGCGACATCACCGTTCGTGATCTTCTGACGCATTGTTCTGGGCTTCGTCCTGATTTCGATCTCAATCCTCCCTGGAGCGGAAAAGATGCTGGTTTAAGTCTGGCGTTTGCGGAAATTCCGGTAGCACCGCCGGAAACGCAATTCATTTACAGCGACACAAATTTCATTGTGCTCGGCGCATTGGTCGAGCGCATCAGTGGAATGACGCTCGACCAATATTGTGCGCAGAACATCTTTGCGCCCCTGGGAATGTCACACACGCGCTTTCTTCCTCCCGCCGCGTGGCTGCCGCAAATCGCGCCGACACAATACGACGAAAACAACCAGATGTTGCGGGGTGTTGTCCACGATCCACGTGCGCGTCGAATGGGCGGCGTGGCGGGACACGCAGGCTTGTTCTCAACGGCGGATGATCTTGCGAAGCTCGCGCAATCTCTGCTCGATGAAAAGTCGGTTCTTTCGCCGCTTACGATTCGCAAGATGACAAGTCCGCAGCAGCCTCCGAATTTGCCGGCGGTCCGCGGCTTCGGCTGGGACATCGATTCGCCGTATTCTTCGAATCGCGGAGAACTGTTGCCGGTCGGGTCATTTGGGCATACCGGTTTCACGGGCACTTCGGTCTGGATTGATCCCACCACTCGTACATACATCATTCTTCTGGCGAATGCAGTTCATCCACGCGGTGGGCATGGCTCTGTTGTGTCGCTGCGTACGAAGATCGCCACCGCCGTGGCCGCAGCTCTTACCCTCACGGTGCCTGAGCAGGAAGCATTACGGTTGGAGAGGATCACGGGCTATAACGAGGCCTCGCCCAGCCAGCATGACATCGACTACCGGAACGCTTCTGTGCTGACCGGAATTGACGTTCTTGAGGGCGATGGTTTTGAGCTCTTGCGCGGAAAGCGCGTAGGAGTACTCACGAATCAGACTGGCGTAGATTCAGCCGGGCATCGCACGATCGACTTGCTGGCCCACGCGCAGGGAGTCACGCTGACGGCAATCTTCAGCCCCGAGCATGGCGTAACTGGGGAACTTGATACCACGAAGATCGGTAACTCCCGCGATGCCGCGACCGGAATTCCGGTGTACAGCGTGTACGGAAGCACTGACCAGCAACGTCGTCCGCCGCTCGACATCCTGAAGCAGCTTGATACTGTTGTTTTCGATATCCAGGATGCCGGAGTCCGCTTCTACACATACGAGACTACGCTGGGTTATTTGCTCGAAGCGGCCGCAAAAACTGGAACTCAAGTCATCGTTGTCGACCGGCCGAATCCGATTTCAGGCGCACTCGTCCAGGGCCCTCTCTCGCAACCCGGGATGGAGAATTTCACAAACTACGGTCCGGTCCCGGTTCGCCACGGAATGACCATCGGTGAGCTCGCGCAGATGTTCAACTCCGAACACAACATTCATGCAAAGCTGACCGTTATTCCAATGCAGGGCTGGATGCGCGGCGACTGGCTGGATTCTACGGGCGTCGAATGGGTGAATCCTTCGCCCAACTTGCGCAGCCTCACGGAGGCGGCGCTTTATCCGGGAGTTGGACTGATCGAAGGAACAAATGTTTCCGTGGGCCGCGGCACCGACACCCCGTTCGAACTGCTGGGCGCGCCCTGGATCAACGCCCACGAACTTGCCGCGTACCTGAACGCGCGAGAGATCCCGGGAGTTCGCTTCGTGCCGATCACGTTCACTCCCAACGCGAGCGTCTACTCAGGACAGTTGTGCCACGGAGTGAACCTTGTACTGATGCAACGAGATTTCCTCGATGCTCCTGAACTCGGCATTGAACTGGCTTCAGCGCTTTTGAAACTCTATCCCGAGCAGTTTCACATCGAGAAGATGATCGACATTCTGGCGAACAGAAATGTCTATGAAGCCATTGCCGCCAGCCAGGAGCCGCACCGAATCGCGCTTGACTGGCAGGATGATCTCCGGAAATTCGAACAGCTGCGGGACAAATATCTGATCTACAAATAAGAAGAATGTGAACAGGCGGACGTCGATGCCTGCTGAATTCAATCAATCAATCAATCGGCTGGTGATCGCTCCATAGCTATCAATCCGACGATCGCGCAGGAATGGCCAATTGCGACGCGTATCTTCAAGGACGCGCGAATCAACCTCGCCCAGCAGAATTTCTTCTTTATCGTGTGAGCCCTTTGCGATGATCCGGCCAAACGGATCCGCGATAAATGATCCTCCCCAAAACTCCAGCCCTTTGCCCGATGCCTTGTTGCCACGAATATTGCCCTGCTCAAAACCGACTCGGTTCACCACGGCAACGTACACGCCGTTCGCAATCGCGTGCGCGCGCTGAATGGTTTGCCACGCGTCATATTGTGCCTGGCCATACTCCTGTTTTTCGTCGGGATGCCAGCCGATTGCCGTGGGATAAAAAATCACCTGCGCACCTTGTAGAGCCGTGAGCCGCGCTCCTTCCGGATACCATTGGTCCCAGCAGACGAGCGTTCCCACCTTGCCTACCTGGGTATCAAAGGCCTTGAAACCGAGATCGCCCGGAGTGAAGTAATACTTTTCGTAATAGAGCGGGTCATCGGGGATGTGCATCTTGCGATAGATACCGCGCAGAGTCCCATCGGCGTCAATCATCACAGCCGTGTTGTGGTACACACCGGGCGCACGCTTCTCAAACAGAGATCCCACCAACACAATCTGCAACCTTCTTGCCGCCTCAGCCAGCTTCGCGGTAGTCGCTCCCGGAATCGGCTCGGCCAGATCAAAAAGCGACGCATCTTCGCGCTGGCAAAAATATTGTGTCTGGAAAAGTTCGGGAAGGCACACGATTTGCGCGCCCTTCTTCGCGGCATCGCCCAGGAAGTGAATGGCCCGATCCAGGTTTTTATCTGGATCCGGCGTGGCGGACATCTGAATAAGTCCCACGCGAAACGTAGTGGACAAAACATTCTCCTCGCGAGGGAATAGGATAGCAATTGCAGCCAACAGCTAGCCACTCGGACTAGACACGTCGAGACCGAAACCGTTTGCGAAGTGATGGTACGGATTGCTCAGTTGCAAATGCGCAAAATTGAGACCAAGCGACGAGTCTACTGGGTGATTGGAGGCAAAATTCCGCCCTTCGCGTTCAGTACCGCCAGCGCAGTCTTTTTCATTACTGACTCTCGCGCGCGCACCAGCAACAACACTCCTCCGTCTTCAAAACTGTTCTCGTAATACAACGCGTGCTCAAGGGGTACTCCGATGTCGCGGCAAAAGCAGGTCAAGTCGCCAAACTGGCCTGCCAGCACGCCGACCATCCCGATGTCATCGTCTTCAAACCCCACTTGGTTCAAGGCTCGAACAGCATTCGCCGCGGTAAAAACCTCATGGAAGCCGGCGATAATCAATGTTTCCGAATTTTGCGTAGGCTCTTTCATCATCCTCTGTCCGTAAAAGGTAAGTCCTGCATGTCCGGCAGGGGACACGCAGCATGTATTTCCAATCAAATTACGGAAAGCGAGATTGAACCTAGCAAAGGCGAGCGCAGGTAAATGAGAGCAAATCGTCGTGAGTCACCACGGTAAATACAGCGAACTGCAGTGGAAGATGGGTGAAAATTTCGGGCGGTAGGGGGCTCAGGTATGCAGGGAAGAGAGCAAGCGCTCTGTCGAGCGAGTGCGGTCCGGTACTCGGCAGCTCGTCTGGCGCCGGCGTGATCAGAACAAACAAGATGCCGCACGCGGCCACCAACGCCACAATTTTAATCCAGGATCTTGGAATGTTATTCACACCGCACCGAGAGGACCCTTCTGGTATAGATTAGCGCGTTCAGTGCCGAGTTGCACTGTGTCTGGTCCTTTCGAATCCGGGAAAGCGCGAAGGAATGTGGCTCGTGATGTGGCATGACTACTTGGTGGTTTAGTAAAGTAATGCTTCCAATCACAAAGTCGGGGGAATCATGAAGCATAACCAGGACGGCGCTGGCAAAGATCGCAAATTGCACAATCCCGTTAAAGATCGCTTAATCCCGCTTGAACCGCTGGATTTAGCGAGCGTTCGTTCGATTGACGATCTCCTGCGCGGAATGGCGAAAACTGCGTTTACCGGCCGGCAACTGGGCGAAGCTGCCGACGTGCTCGAGGCAATGGCGCGTGACAAAGACTGCTTTGTGGTGATGACGCTCGCGGGTGCGATGACGGTGGCGAAGCAGGGGCTGGTCATCACTGAACTGATCGATCGCGGAATCGTGAATGCCATCGTTTCAACCGGCGCCCTGATGGCCCACGGTCTGGTGGAAGCTACGGGTCGGGCGCACTTCCGCTACAACCCTGACGTGCCAGATACCGAACTTTACGAGCAAGGGTATAACCGGGTTTATGACACGCTGGAGCCGGAACAGAACCTCGATGATGTCGAGCGCGTGATGGCGGCTGTGCTTGACGACTGGGACCATTCCGAGGTGATGTGTTCTTACAAACTGAATCACGCGATTGGTGCGCATCTGGCAAAGCATGCGAAAGATCAGCGGGGAATTTTGAAGTCCGCATACGAGCAAGGCGTCCCGGTTTTCGTCCCTGCCTTTACCGACTCCGAACTGGGCCTTGATGTGGCCTTGCATAACCGCATGCGTGAAGGTTCCGGACGCCACAAAATCCGCTACGATCCCTTCGAAGATCTCGAACATTTTGCTTCTACGCTTCTTCGCCAGACACGGCTGGGAATTTTCACCATCGGCGGAGGAGTTCCGCGCAACTGGTCGCAGCAGTTCGGGCCATTTATTGAATTACGTCACCGGCGCATGGGCGAAAATGTTCCTCTAAAGCGCTATCACTACGGTCTACGAATCTGTCCGGAGCCGGTGTATTGGGGTGGGCTGTCAGGCAGTCCTTATAGCGAAGCAATTTCGTGGGGCAAATTCGTACCTCCGGCGGAGGGCGGCCGTTTCGGGGAAGTCTTTGTTGATGCCACCGTGGGATTGCCGCTGATTGTGGCGGCTGTGCTGGAACGGCTGGGTAAGAGCGAAAAGGGGAGCGCCACAAGAAAAGAGAAAACGGCCCGCAAATAAGGCTGAACCACCGGGTTTGTCGTTACTTTCGTCGCTTCACCTTCTCCATCTCGTTCCCTAAGTAGTCGAGAATTAAACTGAGCGGACTTCCCCAACACTCGTTCGACAACAGGGGACTATGCTGCTCCCGATTCGCCATGAAGGGATGACGGCCCGGCGCTGGCCGCTCATCACGTTCGCCCTGATCGCACTGAACGTCATCTGCTTTGTCCCGACTTATTCCACGATGCAGGATGACATGAAAAAAGTGGGCGAAGTCAAAGCGCACATCCTTCTAATGGCGGCCTCGCATCCAGAACTGACATTCGCTCCCGAAGCGCAGCAATTGGTGGAGGATTTCAAGAAGCACGATCCCGACACCTGGGCCCAAGTGAAAAACGAGAATCGAGACGTTATCGACGCGTGGGATGCGAAGATGCGTCTGGAGGATGATCCGGCCCAGCTGCAAGAAGACTTGGATTCGCTCACCTCGCAGTACGATCAGCTCACGGCCTCGTCGATTGCCGAACAGTACGCCTTCATCCCCGCGCACCCGAAACCAATCACATATATCACTGCGAATTTCCTGCACGGCGGCTGGCTACACCTGATAGGAAATATGTGGTTCCTTTGGCTGGCGGGGTTCGTCCTCGAAGACGTGTGGGGAAGGCCGCTATACGCTGTTTTCTATCTGATCGCGGGTGTTGCTGCTCTCCAATTTCACGCTTGGACTAATCCGGGCAGCACCGTGCCAACGCTTGGGGCGTCGGGGGCGGTGGCAGCATTAATGGGTGCGTTTCTGGTCCGCTTTCCTAAAATGAAGATCGAGATGCTATGGCTGTTCGGTTTTCGCTTGCGTCGCTTCAAAGCACCGGCAGTGGCCCTGCTTCCTTTGTGGTTGATCATGGAAGTTTTCTACGGCACGTTGTTCGGCCACACAAGCGGAGTGGCTCACTGGGCGCACGTGGGCGGTTTTGCCTTCGGCGCATTAGGCGCATTGGGATTGCGTTACTCAGGTCTGGAGAGTAAGGCGAATCAGAAGATCGAGCAAGACCTTACTCTGGAGAGCGACACCGAGCTCCAACAGGCAAGCAACTTGATCGATCAAGGCCAGCTCGATTCAGCCACAGCCATTCTCAACCAGTACCTGGCGACAAAGTCCGATTCAGTCGATGCCTACAACCTGTTGTGGCAAGTTCATCAGAAAAGGAGTGACCAGGCCGGCAGTATTGAAGCTTCAAATAAACTCTGTGCGATTTATCTCAAGGCAGGAGAGGATGAACTGGCTTGGAAGAGTTACGAGAATTTTCTGAATTCTGGCGGCCAGCACCTTACGCCATCCATCTGGCTGGATATCTGCCGCGCGGCGGAAAAATTGGCGTACTACGACCGGGCGCTGTCCGAGTACGACGAACTGGCAAGAACCTTTCCTTCCGAGAAGCAATCCATCCCGGCGTTGATCGGAGCTGCCCGCATTTGCTTAAAGCGGCTAAACCAGCCGGAACGAGCTTTGGAGCTTTTCGAAACGGCCTCCAAATCCGCCGTGCCGCACCTGGATTGGGAACAGAGCATTGAGGCAGGAGTCAGAGAAGCAAAGACGGCGCTCGCAAAGAATGCAGGGGCCGCAAGCGCGGGGCATTAGTCAAAAATAAAAATCGCCGCCGCGATCACCGTCGTCCACAATCCTCGTTTGTCACCCACCGCAGATTGCGTCACATTTGCCGTGCGGACGATCTTGTTTGAAATGCGATAGATCTCCTTCTTCTCGTCCCACGACCGGTCTGAATCGAATTCGACATTCAATGTAGTCGCCAGCATCTCGGCGGCAAGTTCCTCGGCATAATCACCAGCCGCGTCTTCGGTCTCGCCAAACGAGTGGTGCTCGCTCAGGTACCCATACGTATTGCGGTCGGCGGGGATGGCGACGCCAATGCTGGCCGCGAGCAGCCGGTGGGGCTCGTGGGTAGAGTTTTCCGCGACCACGGCGAAGACCACTTCGCCAGGGCTCAAATAGGGAAGACCCTGCGCTCGCGAGATCAGCTTGCAATTCGGCGGAAATATAGATGAGACTCGAACCAGGTTCTGGGCTGCGATTCCAGCGTCGCGTAGCGCTAGCTCGAATGACGTCAGGCGCTCTTTGTGCTTACCATTCCCCTTAGTGAAGAAGATCCGCTTGGGGACCATGTCTTTGGACAATTCAGAAACCCTCCGGCTTCTTAAGTGAATGAATCGTCAAACATAACACACGCAGGCGCTCAGCAAAATGAAAACCGACGAGAAAAAAAATAACAATCTGCGCCTGGAGCAGCGACGGCGAACCCGAGCGCCCGCTTCGTCACAGCGAGGCCCGCGGGTTCTCCCACATCATTACTCAGCGCGGCTACTTTGCCGCCGTTACCTTGCTGACCTCGATCGTGTCGCCGTCTGCAGTTCCGGTCACCTTCGCTTGTTCTCCGGCAAGGGTATTCAGCTCGTCAAGCGCCGCCTTGTTCGTCGTATGAAGCGTATACGCTTTGTCGCCAACCACCAGAGCGTAGCTCGATCCCTTGGCGACGCAGGCGCGCGTGCAGTCTGCTTTACTGGACATCATGTGCTTTGCGCCGCACATTGCGTCGGAAACTTCGCCCGTAAAAGTTTGGCTCTTCGGAGCTGCCAGGCTGATTCCGGCAGCGAACAATAAAAAGACGAAAAACAGATTTCGAGCTCGCATCAGTGACTCCTCCTGAGAATCGGTTTCACCACGAATTCATAACCTGCGGAGATGATTCTAACTCGCGCGCGATCACTCCTGCGGAGTGACTAACGACTTCAGCTCTTCGCCACAAAGTGCAGGCTCACTGAGACCGACTTGTTTTGTTCATTGATCGCCTGCTTCGACGAAACCGCGTACGAGCGCTGCAAATCAAAATCGCGGTATAAGATACTAAAAAATTTCTGCAAATAAGTATTATCGAACGGATCGCCTTTTTTCATCTGCCACTGCGCGGCCATACGGGTTGCATTCGCCTCGGGAAGGCCGTCGATGTTCAAGTCTCCCATGCGATAAAGCTCGCCTTCCGTTACCAGCATGCGATAGGTCACAGTCCCGGATGCCTCATCCATGTCGGCTTCCGGATCAATGGCGGCAGATAGGTATCCTTTGGTCCCGTACAGCTTCTGCATTTGCTCGACATCATCGGCAAGCTCCACTGCATTTGCCGGGTCACCGAATTTCAGGTGAACAAGATTTCGAAGTTGCTCGGCGGAAACAGCCTTGTCGCCATCGAATTCGAGAGATTTCAATTTGTATAGACCGCCCCGCGTTACCGGGCAACTGACGTCGACTATCGTTTGTCCGCCATCTTCTACTATTCGCGCCTGGGAATCTGCGAACTTCGCCTTCAGGTATCCGCGCGCTTCATACACCGGCAAGAAATTGAAATGTTCCTGCGCCTGCATGTGTGTCCGGAGGTAGTCCGATCCGGCAAGCGATTTTGCTGCTGCCTGCAAAGCCGGAAGCTCGTCTTGTGCTGCTCCCGGAAAGTCCACATTCCGAATCACGATGGAATGAAAGCTCACCTTGTATTCGTAGGCTTGAACAGGGCCATTCTCCTGCGCGAACGCCAGGTACTGCACCTCACCGGCAATCTTGTGCTCATGCAGAATCGCAACCAGGGCGGATGCCACTGCTTCCGTGAGATCGCCTTCAGCCGGAACTCGGCCGTTGAACAGTGGTATGCGGGCACGAAGTTGGGTCAGCAGGTCTTCATCTGAGAACCATACGAAATTCTCGAAAATAATGGGCAGCAGTTTCTCATTTTCTTTGACCTGGAACTCGAGGTCGCTTTCCCCGCCCGAATATTGATATGAGTAAGTCAGATCGGTAAACAAACCAGTGCTGCCAAGTTTTTGGGCAGCTTGCTGAAACTCGGGTTCGCCGGCCATTTGCCCCAACTTGAGACCGGACGCGCCCACTACCTGGTTTTCAGTCAGGCGGCTTAGGCCTTTCACATGTATGGAGTGCAGCTTGTAACTGTTTGGGGATTGACTGGGAGTTTGTGCCGCCGTGACGGCACACAGGAATATCAGAGAAAGGAACCGAACAGTCCGCCAACTCACGTGCGAAATTGTACAACAGCGCCCCGGCTTAACTCAGATCGCAAATGGCCAATCGCGATTGCAGTTGCTTGCGATAACTCCGGCTCAGGCGCAGCCGCACGCCATTTTCGAGCAGCACATCGTAATCGCCCTCTGGATTGAGTTTCAATCCTTCAACCCGCTCGAGGTTCACGATGCTCGAACGATGGATCCGGCAAAACAGGTTCGGATCCAAATCCTGCTCCAACTCCGCCATGCTACGCCGCAGCAAGTGGGTTTTTGGTCCGACGTGCAGGCAGGAATAGTAATCGGCGGCTTCAATCCAATCGATATCGGAAATTCTCACGAACCAAACCTGGCCCGTGCCCTTGATGATGAAACGCTCCGGCTTCGCTCCTTTTCCGACCGCAAGTTTTTCTTTGGCCCGGGCTAGCGCGCGGTAGAACCGATCGTTGTCGAACGGTTTTAGTAAGTAATCGAGGGCGCCCGCCTCGAAGGCACGCAATGCGTATTGGTCGTACGCGGTCACGAATATGATGGCGGGTGGTGAATCCGCGCCCAGCTGTTCCAGAACATCGAAGCCGTCGCACTCCGGCATCTGCACGTCCAAAAAGAGAAGGTCAGGCTTGTGACCGGGAATCGCCTGACGGGCCTCAAGTCCTGAGCCACACTCCGCAACGACCTCGATCTCTGGGTCACGACGCAACAATACTGCAACGTTACTCCGCGCCAGTGGCTCATCATCGACTATGAGCGCGCGAATCTTCGCCAGACCTGTTTCGGGTGAGCGCAACTATTTCTCCTTGCAGGGGAGCGAAAGCACTGCTTCGACGCCGTTGGAGCCTTCGTTCCTGAGACTGAATTCGAACGATTCGCCGTACAGACTTTCAAGGCGCGTGCGCACATTCGACATACCGATGCCGGGCTGGGTTGGTTCCGTACCGCTGCTCAGGCTCGGCCCATCGTTATAGACCTTCAGGGTGAGCGTGCCGTTCGAGCGAAGTGCGCGGATGCGAATTTGCCCGCCCTGAGCACGTTTGGAGATCCCATGTTTGATAGCGTTCTCGACCATCGGCTGAAGGATCAGGCTCGGTACCTGAGATTGCAGGAGCTCGCCCGGGACCTGGAGATCGAATGTGAGACGATCAGAAAATCGGACTTTCTGAATTTCTAAATATTTCTGCAAATGATCGAGCTCTTCCGAGAGCGGCACCTCTTGCCGATTCGTATCTTCCATTGTTCGGCGCAAAAAATCGCTGAGACCGGCGATCATTTTCACCGCAGAGTCATTTCGCGATTCGCGCACAAGGCCAGCGATCGAATTCAGTGAGTTGAACAGGAAGTGAGGTTCGATTTGCCTGCGCAATGCGTTGAATTGCGCTCTCGAAAGCGCCTCGCTTAATCGCGCGGTTTCTGTTTCCTGGCGTGCCAGTCTCTCCCTGGAATCGAGAGCATAGGCGATTCCGAGAATCGCACTATAGAGAATGAAATAAGAAACCAGGTCGCCCCAAAATTTCGTTGTCACCTGATCTAGAAAAGGCGCCGCACCGCCAGGGTTTGCCCAGGGATTCAATGTCTGCTCGAACCCCGCCACCCACACGCTTGAGCCCAGACAAATGGCACAACATGTTGGAAGGTGAACAGCCCAGGTTTTGAACGATCGCAATCGCGTGGGCGGATATCTTCGCGCGAGATTGAGAATTAACGGAGTAGCCAGCGCGATCGGCACCCATGCGAACAGCAAAGTTACAAACAGCTTTAGCCACGCATGATGCATTCCTTGGGCGCGCATCGAAAAAACCGTCTGAGTTGCGTCGAATAAGCCGACACTAAGCCAAATGGCAAAAATCCAAATCCAGCGTGAGGCGCTTCCAGGTGTCAGCGCTGTTTCCATATCAGGATCGTATTCCAATTTTTAGACGAAAAGCCAATAATGCAGCCAATTGCCGGGTCTGAGCAGGGAACGGTGTGGTGCTTTCCAGCACGGCTCGTCATACTGTACGCATGTTCACCTATTTCCGCACTGTGTCAATCATGATTGCAGTCCTTTTACCTTTGGCAGTAACCCCGCCGGAGCCGAGCTCAGTTCCGCAATACACCTCGGACGATCAACTCAAGTTCCCAGAGAATTATCGCGAATGGGTTTACCTCACCACCGGCTTCGACATGAGCTATAACCCAGCTACGCAGGCAGGACACCATATGTTTGACAACGTTTTTGTTAATCCAGCCTCCTACAAGTCCTTCCTTGAGACCGGAACATGGCCCGACAGGACAATGCTAGTGCTTGAAGTTCGCGGCGCGGAAGGCAAAGGATCGATCAACCAGAGCGGAAATTACCAGAGCACCGAACGCATGGGCGTAGAGGTGCATGTCAAGGACACGAAACGCTTTCAGGGAGGCTGGGCGTTCTTCGGCTTTGATGATGCCAAAGTAGCGAAAATGGTCCCCCGCGAGGCCGCTTGCTATAGCTGCCATGCACAACACGCGGCCGTAGATACAACCTTCGTGCAGTTTTACCCGACGCTGTTGCCCATCGCCAGAAGTAAGGGCACGCTTTCGAGCTCTTATCTCACGGAGAGCGCGGCAACGCCCAAGAAGTAGATTTTTGGCGAACTTCTGCGCATGGTTTCGAAAAGCTGCTAATCATCATTGAGGGCGTGCGTCTAATCACGGAGAGCGTAAGTAAAATACGGCTTCTCGGGGAGATTTGCGATGATCCGTTGCGCCTTGCTGGTGACCACGCTACTGACTTGCGGTTTTGTTTGCGGGCAGGCACAGGTTCCGAAGAGTTCGGCGGGAGAATACTCAAAACATTTCGGTGCTCTCAAAGAGCTGACAGTTGCTGTCGCACAGGCGATGCCGGTCGAACATTGGAATTTCCGCCCACATCCTGAGTCGATGAGTTTCGGGATGTTAATGTCGCATATTGCAACCACGAACTATAAATTCTGCGCCGCGCTCAAAGATTCCGCTCCTCCACAACTAAGCAGCGCGGACGACCGGAATGGAATTATCAAGTTGTTGAGCGATTCATTTGACTATTGTTCGGACGTAATCGGGCAATTGACTGAGGGCCAACTCGCCGCAATCCACAGCACTCCCGATGGAAAACTGAACGGCCGGGAAACTCTTTTAGCCATGTATATCCATGTGGCACATCATCGTGGACAGGCCGAAATTTACTTGCGTGACAACGGAATCAAGCCGCCTGGATACAGGATTTGAAAAGCTGGAGGAGTGCAGAATCAGCGTTTACCGAGCGCGACCGTTTCTGCGGTCTTAATCTTGACCGCGATATCGATAAACGCCAACGCAGCCCGGCTCAGGGCCTTGTCTTTTCGGAAGACAAGGGCGAGATCACGGCGGATCAGAGTGTCCGCAAAAGGAATGGCCGCTAATACGTTCGCTTTTACATCTTCCATTACGTTTGATTTCGAAATGAAGCCGATGCCAACATCTGCAGCGACAAATCTTTTCAACAACTCGCTTGAGTCCAGTTCCATCGCATAGCGCGGCTTCAACTTTTGTCGATGGAAGAGATCATCAAGCGCATCGCGCGTATGACCGACTTTGGGCATCACCAACGGATATTGCGCGATCTCAACCGCCGATGCGGCCTTCAATTTGGACAAAGGGTGCTTCGGGGGAGCGATAAGAACCAACTCGTCCTTATGAATCGGGACCGCGGTCAGACGGGTATCGCTTATTGGCAAGGAAACAACACCGAAATCAACCGAGTTGTCGATGACCGACTCCAGAATTTTCGCGTAGTCGGCGCGATTGATGCTGATAGAAACATCCGGATACTGCTTTTTGAAATGCGCGAAAACTTCGGGAAGAACGTGCAGGCAGGTTCCTTCGTTTGCGCCAACCACGATTTCGCCGCGAGGAACGCGCTCCGTTTCGGCGATCGCTGTCACCGCCGCCTTGCGTGCGTCCAGCGTATCTTCAGCAAACTTCAGGAAAAGCTTTCCGGATGCGGTCAGGGAGACTTTTCCGCCCGAACGGTCGAGAAGTTTTGCTCCCACTTCTTCTTCAAGTGATCGAATCTGTGAAGAAATAGCCGGCTGCGTGCGAAACCGTTTTTCCGCCGCGCGCGAAAAGCTCGAGAGGCGCGAAACTTCGATGAATGTTTCGAGTTGGTCGAAGTCCATAAAAAATCGGCGTTGGGCTTTAGGCTCTAGGCTTCAGGATCTTGTTAAGGCCTAATCAGTCGAGGTCGGGGAGCCCCGAGCTGAAGCGAACTGCCAGGTGCGAGACGCCCAAAGCCAAGAGCCTAAAGCCGGAAGCCTGGAGCCGTGCCTAAAGCCGAATTTATCCGCCCCATAAAAACAATCAATTTCCGCGCGCGCTCTGCGCCGACTAGACTGTTCTCGCCTGCTCGTCACACGATTGTAGCAGGTGTACAATTCTCCAGATTCCCTGAGAAAGTCTGATTTGGCGCGTTGGCAGAGGTAGTGTGTCCGATTTAACTTTCAGGTTTCGCCCGATTTCTTAAAGGAGCATTTCCCATGGCAGATGCAAAAAGTGTCCTGGAGTTCGCGAAGAAAAACGGAGCCAAGTTGCTCGATCTCCGCTTCACGGACCTGCCCGGATTGTGGCAGCACGTTTCATATCCCATCGGTCAGCTGAGCGAAGATTCCTTCGAAGAAGGTTTCGGTATGGATGGTTCGTCCATCCGCGGCTGGGCGGCAATTAATGAAAGTGACATGCTGCTAATCCCCGACCCCAAGACCCACATGATGGACCCTTTCACCGAGGTCCCCACGTTGGTGATGGTTTGCGATGCAATCGATCCCTTGACCAAGCAACACTATGATCGCGATCCGCGCTACATCGCTGAGAAAGCGCAGCTCTACCTGGCATCAACCGGGATCGCCGACACCGCCTATTTCGGCGCCGAAGCTGAGTTCTTCATCTTCGACAATATTCGCTTTGATCAGCGCGAGCAGCACGGGTTCTATTTCATCGACGCGGAAGAAGGCCGTTGGAACTCGGGCCGCGAGAACAACAATCTCGGTTATCGCCCGCGCTACAAAGAAGGCTATTTTCCAGTTCCGCCCATGGACCATTATCAGGACCTTCGCAGCGAGATGGTGATGACCATGGAGAAGTGCGGACTCGATGTTGAATGCCATCATCACGAAGTGGCGACCGGTGGTCAGACGGAGATCGACTTGCGGTTTGACTCGCTCGTCAACTCGGCCGACCACATGCTGCTGTACAAGTACATCGTGAAGAATGTCGCCAACCAGTACGGCAAGACCGTTACGTTCATGCCGAAGCCGATCTTCCAGGACAACGGCAGCGGCATGCACACGCACCAGTCGCTGTGGAAGGGCGGCAAGCCGCTCTTTGCTGGCGATGGCTACGCCGGACTTTCACAGATGGCATTGTGGTATATCGGCGGATTGATCAAGCACGGTCCGGCGCTGGCGGCGATCATCGCTCCAACGACGAACTCCTACAAGCGGCTGGTGCCCGGATTCGAAGCGCCGGTCAACCTGGCGTATTCGCGCCGCAATCGTTCGGCGGCATGCCGTATTCCGATGTACTCGGCATCGCCGAAGGCAAAGCGCGTCGAGTTCCGCCCGCCCGACCCGAGCTGCAACCCGTACCTTGCGTTCGCAGCGATGTTAATGGCTGGCTTGGACGGCGTCGAGAACAAGATCGATCCCGGCCAACCTCTTGACAAGGACATCTACGATCTCGGCCCAGAGGAGCTGGCGAAGGTTCCATCGATGCCAGGCTCACTTGACGAGGCGCTCGAGTCTCTCGAAAAAGACCACGCCTTCCTGCTCAAGGGCGACGTCTTCACCGAGGAGCTGCTGAGCACCTACATCGACTACAAGCGCTCGAAGGAAGTAGATGCAATTCGCCTGCGCCCGCATCCGTATGAGTTTGCTTTGTATTACGACATTTAACCTGTAATTAAGAAAGGCCCGGCGTGAGCCGGGCCTTTTGTTTTCTGCCGCATATCGTCTAGATCCTGTCATTCCGAGGCGTCCCGCTTGCGCGACAACGCACCATTCCACTTGTCTGTGACAAATGAACATCAGCCAGGATGTCATTCCGAACCGCTTTAGCGGTGAGGAATCTGCTTTTCCCAAAGGACCAGCAGGTTCCTCGTCGCATCGCAGGCTCAGCTCCTCGGAATGACATCAGTATTTATTTTCAACTGAGATTTCCAGTCAAATTGTCATTCCGAGGCGTCGCGCCGGCGCGACAACGTACCATTCCACTTGTCTGTGACAAATGAACATCAGCCAGGATGTCATTCCGAACCGCTTTAGCGGTGAGGAATCTGCTTTTCCCAAGGGACCAGCAGATTCCTCGTCGCATCGCAGGCTCAGCTCCTCGGAATGACATTAGTAGTTGTTTTCAGCTGAGATTTCCGATCAAATTGTCATTCCGAGGCGTCGCACCGGCGCGACAACGTGCCATTCCACTTGCGTATGACAAATGAACCATCAGCCAGGATTTCATTCCGAACCGCTTTAGCGGTAAGGAATCTGCTTTGTCCCGGACGAAGAGCAGATTCCTCGTCGCATCGCACGCTCAGCTCCTCGGAATGACAAAGCATGGGGGAAGTGAAGAGGAGTGTCCTGAACTGCCTTAGTAGAGGCAATAAAACGAAAAGCCCGGGGTCGCCGGGCTGTAGCGGATCTAATTTTGGCTGTTAAACCGAGGCCTTCAGCCGTTCCGTATGGGGCGACGGCATGGTGTGCAGGCGGGCAACCGCTTCCGGGCGAACCGAATGGATCTCGAAATCCTGGAGGTCGTTCAGCCCGCCAGAAATTGCTTCCAGCGTGGCATTCGACTTTGACAGCACAGAAAGCAGGTGTTTGCGGGCGATTGGGCGGTCGGCGGGGTGAATATGCTTCCACCACCGCTTTACAGACTCCTGCACGTCATCCTGACTCTTAGCGTCCTCCACGAGACTGTCGATCAGCCGATAGACCTTGCTCTTTACTGCCTGATATGAAACTGAAATCTCCTGACCCATTTTCCCTCGATGCTCCTGCTGCAAGCTAGAGCACGAGATTCGCCAAACTGCCTCTCTGATTTCGCGGGATTTAGCCTCTCGATTTGTCAACCGCCCTCCAAGTTGTTGGAGAATTGACAAATCCGGCTATGGTTTTTAGTAGACGGACTTAGCTATTGCCATCGGGTTGTACAATGCCAGTCCCGGCACAAAGGGCCAGATTCAAAGTGCTTACAACTTTCACTCGCGCTGGAGGCCAAGTGAAATCTTTTTCCATCGTCATCGTCGTCATTATGCTAACAATGGCTGCGCAGTCACAGATCACGAATTCGGACGCGAACGAACGCATGTTCTTTCCTCGCGATACTTTCTGGGGATACGCTCAATTCGAGGTCGCGCCGCCACACAATGAAATCGACCCAAATATTTGCCGGGCCGACGCCGGCAACTTTGGGGGCGTAAATGCCCCCTGCAACGCCTTCGCTCGCTACATGCTCTCCGGCCTGTTGGAAGTGCGCCCCTTCGGCCGTGGCCAATTGCGGCGGTTTATGCTCTTCGGAGAGCCTTCGTTCCTGTTCGGCAGAAACGTTCCCCAGACCCTATACACTTGGTCGCTCCAAGGCATCGGCGTTGAACATTCCTGGGGAGCCGCGATTTACCTCGGCAAGGGTTTCGAGGCACGCGTCACTCAACACTTCCTCTTTGATCGATTCGGCGCGCGCGACCGCAATCTAGGACCCGCCGACCTTGGCCCAAACGGGCCCTGGGGACGATATAACGCGATCGGAGTCAGAAAGTACTTTGGGACGCGCAGATGGTGAGCGGTAATCAGCCGGCTTGGCAACGCGCCCGTCGACTACATGTCGTTCCGAACCGCTATGTGTGCAATTGAGCGAGATTCCGGCAGTTTCGCTCCGCAAACGCAGAATGCTATGCTGATCTGCCCAGCCCGTCGTGCCTTCTACTCCGTTCGGTCACATGCAATCCAGCGAACAGCCCAGAAATCCGGAACTGAATCTGATCGAGACCATTGCCTTCGAAAATCCGAATGCCGCTCGCAAATATCTTGAAGACGTATTTAGCAAATTATCTTCTCCGCTTGCCAACGCGCTCCCCGGGCTGCTCGCCGACTCTCCCGACCCCGACTCCGCACTCTTGCTTTTCGACCGCCTCGTGTCCGAATCATCGCCTGAAATATTGCGGGTGATTCAAAGCCATCCGTTTCTTGCCCATTACGCAATTGCCGTTTTTGGGCATAGCAGGTATCTCGGCGAAACCCTGCTTCACAACGTCGACTTATTGCAGACGTTTTTGCGGGAAAAGAACCTCGATCGCAGCTTCTCGCACGATGAATTTTCCGAGGCTCTGGCCCGATTTCGCTCACGCTCGTTCGAGCAGGATGTCTCTCTTCTCCTCGCTCGCTTCAAGCGGCGCGAATATGTGCGAATAATGCTGCGCGACGTGCTGCGCCTATCTCCTTTGGCAGAAACTACCGCCGAGATTTCCACCCTCAGCGATGTTCTAATCCAGGACGCGTTGCGGGAGGCTGAAAGCGCCATGGAGCGCCGTTTCGGTTTGCCCCAACATGTGGATTCCGACGGCCGCACGTTGAACACGCCGTTTGCTGTACTTTCGCTGGGAAAGCTGGGCGGAAATGAACTGAATTACAGCTCAGATATCGATCTGCTCTATATCTACGGCGATGGCCAGGAACCACCCTCGGCGCCGGTCTCAAGCAAAGAATATTTCGTGCGACTGGCGCAGCAGGTCAGCGAAATTTTGTCGCGACAGACAAGTGAAGGAACAGTTTTTCGCATCGATCTGCGGCTTCGACCGCAGGGAAATGAAGGCGAGCTGGCGATCGGCCTTTCGAATGCGTTGCGCTACTACTCAGAAGCGGCGCACGACTGGGAGAGACAGGCGCTTATAAAGGTAAGACACTCGGCCGGCAACATTGCTCTAACCCGGGAATTTATCCGTCGCGTTCAACCACAGGTCTACAGCGAACGAATAAACTTCGTCGCAATCAAAACCGCGTTAGTCGCCCGAGAAAAAATAGATCGCAAACGCCGACGCCAAGTGGCGACCGAAAAGAACGAATCAATTGACCTCAAAATCGATCGTGGCGGAATTCGCGACGTCGAATTCCTTGTGCAGTGCCTGCAGCGGGTTTATGGAGGCTCAGAACCTTGGCTGCGCTCAGGCGGCACTCTCTTCTCCCTGCAAAAGCTGCACGATAAGCGGCACATTACCGGACACGATTTTCACGAGCTCAATTCGGCCTACTCATTTCTGCGCCATCTTGAACACCGGCTGCAACTTCGGGAAGGACAGCAAGTCCATCGCCTTCCGCGTTCCGAACACGATCTGAGCGTTCTCCAACGCTCGATGGCCGGCCTCACACCGGGATATCGCCTGGCCGATCTCCGCACAGCGGTGCAAGAACGTATGGCTGCAGTTGCCGAAATATACCAACGCGTCATTTTTCAACAGCAAGCGCGTACACCATCGATAGAAAATGAAAGCCAATTTCGCCTGCATGCCGCTTCCGGCATTCCGAGTGCAGACCAATCCAATCAGCAACTCGTCTGGAAACTGGTCGAAGACGCGCCTGAAATTTCTCGCGTGCTCAACTCCGCCAGTACTGCTGCGCGCAAGAACCTGCTGCGAGTCGTGAGTTCAGCACATGGTTCTTCGGAAGGCTATGCGGCGGTCGTCAAGTATCAAGCTGCAATCGCCCGCTCCGCACCTTTGTTTGAGTTGAGCGACTACCTCTCCGATTTTATCGCGCGTTATCCGGAGGAAGTGAGCGCCCTTGCCGAGATTGATTCCGCTAGTCCTCAACCCACAGGGGCCCGCCTCTTTGAGATCCCAACCTCTGTTCTTGACGAATCTGGTTGGGAAAAAGGTGACGCGGTGTTCGAATACATTGCAAACTCTGCCGCCACGCGGGCGGAGAAAGTTGCACTTTTGCGTCGCCATTTTCGGCACCTTATCTTTGAATCTGGGGCGCGAGACATAGCGGAAAACCGTGCAATTTACTCATCTCTAAGTGAGACCACAGCCGCTGCCCAACACGCGATTTCCGTTGCTTTCCGGATTGCTGAGGCGCCACGCGGACTGGCGGTTCTTGCGCTTGGCCGTTTGGGTACCTGGGAATTCGATCTGCTGTCCGATGCCGACCTGCTGTTTGTCGGCGATGAATCAGAAGATCGGGAGGTTCTGACCAAGGCCGCGGAAGAAGTCATGCAGGTGCTTGCAGCCTACACGCAGGAGGGATTAGTGTTCCCCGTCGACGCCCGCCTGCGGCCCCGCGGTTCAGAGGGCGAGTTGGTCGTTACACCGGCGCACCTGGAATCCTATTTCGCGAATGAAGCCCAGCCTTGGGAGGCGCTCACTTACACCAAGTTGCGGCCAATCGCAGGAAACCCGACGCTCGGGAAACGAGCCGGTAATATTTCAGAGGTGCTC
The DNA here is from genome assembly GCA_035279425.1 of Terriglobales bacterium. Lineage (GTDB taxonomy): Bacteria > Acidobacteriota > Terriglobia > Terriglobales > Acidobacteriaceae > Gp1-AA145. The sequence continues at coordinate 57,454 of DATEHT010000012.1, forward strand.
TTCAGAAGGTTCGCCGCCGATGTTCGATTTCCTGAGGCCGTGCGCGACATGCGTCAGAAGTTGCAAGACGCGAGTGCCCCAGCAAAGAGCCTTCGCACGTCGGCTGGTGCGTTATACGACATTGACTTCCTTTCGAGCTTCTTGCTGGTAAAGCATGCGATACGGCTGAAAACCGGCAGTTTACGCGACCGCTTGTGGAGGTGCTCCGGTGCGGGCGTTCTCGACAAGCGCGAAGCGGGCGTGCTTGATCATGCCGCCGAACTTCTCCGCACAGTCGAGCATGTCGTTCGCCTCGTCACCGGCAGGAACGGCCGCTGGATTCCTTCCGCCGAGCACGCGCGCCAGGCGGTTGAGACGCTTGCGGCTCGAATTCTGCATCGGGAGTTCAGTGACGGTCTCGAGCAAGAGCTGTTCCGAACATTCAGCAACGTGCGCACGATCTATGATCGGGTGGTTTCGTGATAGCGAATTCACCACTCGTGTTTCGGCATTTATAATCATAAGTTTCTAACTACTGCGGAGGAATGGTTAATGGCGGACTCATACAATGGCGTGCCAGTACCTCGTGACGGCGCGCGAATCAGTTATCAAAATGGACGGGTTCAGGTCCCAAATAATCCAATTATTCCGTTCATTGAGGGTGACGGCACCGGACGCGACATATGGAAGGCTTCCGTGCGCGTTTTCGATGCCGCCGTGCAGAAGGCCTACAGCGGAAAGCGCCGCGTGGTTTGGTACGAAATCTTCGCCGGAGAAAAAGCCAAAGCGAAGTTCAACGATTGGTTGCCGCAGGAGTCGGTCGAAGCCATTCGCGAATTTCGGGTGGCGATCAAGGGGCCGCTTACAACTCCGGTTGGCGGCGGCATTCGCTCACTTAACGTCACCCTGCGCCAGGTGCTCGATCTTTACTCCTGCATTCGCCCGGTGAAGTACTACAAGGGCACACCTTCGCCGGTGAAAAATCCCGAGCGGATGGATATCGTTATCTTCCGCGAAAATACCGAAGACGTTTACGCCGGCATCGAGTGGGAGCAGGGAAGTGCCGAAGCTGCGAGGCTTATCGAATTCCTGAATAAAGACATGCTGAAGGGTGGTAAGAAGCAAGTCCGCGCGGACTCCGGGGTCGGGATCAAGCCGATTTCGATTTTTGCGACTAAGCGGCTGGTACGTATGGCCATCCAGCATGCGCTCGAGAATGGGCGTAAGACGGTCACACTTGTTCACAAAGGAAATATTCAGAAGTTCACCGAAGGCGCGTTTCGCAAATGGGGATACGAGCTCGCTACCGAAGAATTTCGCGACAAGGTGGTCACCGAGCGCGAGAGTTGGATTCTGGACAACAAAGATAAGAACCCCAATGTTTCGGTTGAAGAAAATGCCGCGTTGGTCGAGCCGGGGCTGGAGTTTGCGCCGCCTGAGTTCCGCAAATCAGTCGCGAATGAAGTTCGCACCGTGCTCGACGGCATTTACTCCACCCACGGTCGAGGTGCATGGAAAAAGAAAATAATGATCAACGACCGTATTGCCGATTCTATTTTTCAGCAAGTGGTCACTCGTGCCGATGAGTACTCTGTACTCGCGACCCCGAACTTGAACGGCGATTACATTTCCGACGCCTGCGCGGCACAGGTTGGAGGGTTGGGAATTGCGCCGGGTGCGAACGTAGGCGACGGCTTCGCAGTTTTCGAAGCCACTCACGGCACGGCGCCGAAATACGCCGATAAGGACGTTATCAATCCCGGCTCGGTGATTCTCTCCGGTGTGATGATGTTCCGCTATCTGGGCTGGAACGAAGCCGCCGATCTGATTGAAAGCGGTCTTGAACGCACGATCGAGCAGAAGAAGGTCACATACGATTTTGAACGCCTGATGCAAGGAGCGACGAAAGTCAGCACCAGCAAGTTCGGCGATCACATCATCGAGAACATGAGTGCCGGAGTGCTGAGCGCGGTGTGAATAGCACTCAGCCGTCAGCCCGCAGCATTCAGTTGCCGCGTGTAATTCCTATTTCTAAATTGTTAATCCGTATGACTGAATGCTGATTGCTGATTGCTAAGCGTTGAATGCTATCGAAAGGATTTTCATGCGCAAAAAAGTAAGCATTGTAGGTTCCGGAAATGTCGGCGCGACTGCGGCCCATTGGATCGCTTCAAAAGAACTTGCCGACGTAGTGCTGATCGACATTATTGAAGGAGTGCCACAGGGTAAAGGCCTTGATTTGCTCGAGGCCATGCCGATCGAGAAGCGCGACTCCTATATTAAGGGCACGAACGACTACGCAGATACTGCGAACTCCGACATCGTCGTGATCACCGCCGGCATTCCGCGCAAGCCAGGCATGAGCCGCGACGACCTGCTCAATACCAATTACAAAATCATGCAGGATGTCGTGAGCAAAGTGGTGCAGAACTCGCCGAACTGTATTCTGATCATCGTCTCAAATCCGCTCGACGCAATGGCACAGGCTGCGTACAAACTGAGTCGATTCCCACGGGAGCGAGTGATCGGGATGGCAGGCGTGCTGGATTCTGCCCGCTTTCGTACGTTTATTGCCGACGAACTGAAGGTCAGCGTTGAGAACGTTACGGCATTTGTCCTCGGCGGTCACGGCGACACTATGGTGCCTTTGCCGCGATACTCCACCGTTGCCGGTATTCCGATCACCGAGCTGATCGCGCCAGATCGGCTCGCGCAGCTGGTGCAGCGCACGCGCGATGGCGGAGCGGAAATTGTGAAATACCTCAAGACCGGAAGCGCCTACTATGCGCCTTCGGCAGCAACGACAGAAATGGTCGAAGCCATCCTCAAAGACAAGAAAAAGATCCTACCCTGTGCGGCATATCTCGAAGGCGAATATGGGATTAAGGGATTATTCGTGGGGGTGCCCGTGAAACTCGGCGCAAAGGGAATCGAGCAGATTTTGCAGATTACGCTCAGCGCTGAGGAGCAGGCTGCGCTAAACAAGAGCGCCGATGCGGTGAAGGAGTTGGTGGCAGTGATCGGAGTGTAGTTTTCATTCGCCGTGCAATGAATCTGGGGTCATGACATATAATTGGCACAATATTTGTAGCTTCTATGAAAAGAGCCGGGCTAGTAATGGCGATCAGCGTCGGGTTGGTCGGCGTCTGGCTGACACTCCGGGAAGCATCAATCCACCGCCTTAAAATAAAAACATACGTTTCGTCAGCACAGACGTTAAAACGCGGAACTCCGGTATGGGTGGATGGGGTGCATGTTGGTTCGGTGACGAGCGTCCGTCTCCGCCCAGAGGTCAGCGGCCGCCCGGTTGAGGTGGTCATGCAGATCGAAACGCCTTATGAGTTAACAATTCCTTCCGATTCCGTCGCGAAGCTTTCTGCCCAAGGAGTCTTGGGACCTACCGTCATTGACATCGATACTCGATCGGCATCCGGCTCGGCAACTGCGTATAACGGCGCAATCAAGAGCGACGAGCGGGTTGCCAACTTCCGCACTGCAGATGCACTGGAAAAAGTCGGGAACTTGCTAATTGGTGAATCCAGGAAATTGCGAGATCAGAATGGGCCTACTGCCCCGTCGAGTCCGAAATGAAGAAGGTCGATATTTCTGAATTCAAAGCCAATTGCTCAGCCATCCTCCGCGACGTTCAAAGGCTTCGATTGTCGGTTCTGGTCACGCGTTACGGTAAGCCACTTGCGGAGGTCGGACCGGCAAGGGTGAAAGCAAAAAGGGACCGCGGAAGCTAGGCTCCATGAAAGGTACTATGCGTATTCTGGGTGATATCGTCGGGCCGACCGGAGCCGAGCGAGATTGGAACGCGGCGAGAAGGAATAGAAATTTCTAATTGCGTTTGGATTGACTTGCTCCACTCCTCACCAGCGCCCTTACCGCTCCCGTCGAAATGCCGCCATCGACCAGCAAAGTTTGTCCCGTGATGTAGCGGCTCGATTCTGACGCCAAAAACACAATGGTCCCATCCAAATCGTTCGGCTGTCCGGGGCGCTTGAGCGGAATGCGGTCGGAAAGATATTCAACCCATTCTTTGTCTTCGTATAGCACCTTATTTTGCTCGGTGCGGAACCAGCCTGGCGCCAGGCAGTTCACAGTGATCCCATGTTTGCCCCAGTCGTCGGCAAGGCTCATCGTAAGCTGACGAATTCCACCACGACTGGCGCCGTAGGGACCGAGTCCGGCACAGCCGGCAACACTGGTGAGTGAACCGATGTTGATGATTCGCCCATAACCGCGCTGGATCATATGGCGCGCTACACCCTGAGCCACAAAGAAACTGCCGCGCAGGTTGGTGTCGAGAATTAAGTTCCAGTCGTCCCAGGTCACATCGAGAGCAGGCTTTCGAACGTTGCATCCCGCATTGTTCACCAGAATATCGATCCGGCCGAAGATTTCGTGTGCGTCTGCGACCATCCGCTGAATGCTCGCGTGATCACGCACGTCCAGTTCGAGAGAAATCGCCTTGCGTCCAAGCGCTTTGATCTCTTGCTCGAAGGATAAAAGTGAATTGCGGTTGCGGCTGGTGAGCACAAGTTCGGCGCCCGACTTCGCCAAGGCCCGCGCAAAATACTGTCCTAGTCCGCGGCTGGTTCCAGTCACGATTGCAACCTGGCCAGTTAGATCGAACAGCCCGCGATTGGTTTCGGGAGTGCTCATGCAGTCTTCCCCGGCGCAAGGACTACTTTCATCAAGTTTGGCTCGCGCGCGTAAAGGCGGTCGAACCATTGCGGCCCTTCATCCAGCGGAGCAACTGCGCTGATAAGCGGCTTCACATTGATCTTGCCGGCGCTCATCAACTCTATTGCTCGCGGATATTCTCCGCACGACGCACAAGATCCTTGCAGCCGAATCTGGCGCGAAACAACTACTTGCAATGGAATAGTCACTTCGGGTGAGACGTTTCCCACAAGCACAACCGTTCCGCCCTTCCGCGTGCAGTTGATTGCTGTCGATACAGCTTGATTGTTGCCGACGGCTTCGATCACGACATCTGCCCCGACCCCAGAAGTAAGTCGCATAACTTCAGGCAGCAGCCCCGGACCGGAATTTAAGATAGCGGTCGCGCCGAGACTCTTGCTGAGCTTCAACCTGTTCTCATCTACGTCGGTCACGAAAATGCGAGAGTAACCGCAAGCGGCGAGCGATTGTTGAACCAGGAGTCCGATTGTCCCGGCCCCAACTACCAGGGCCGCGCCGTCGGCCGGTTTCGGCGCAAGGGCGACGGCATGCAACGCCACCGAGACTGCCTCAAGCAACGCCGCCTCGTTGAAAGAAAGGTTCTCAGGCAAGTGGTACGCGATGCGGCCAGGAACTACGACGAACTCTGCGAACGCACCGTTTCGCCGATAGTCTCCGCAGGAAACTCCAAGCACCTGACGCCGATCGCACAGGTTCATATTGCCACGCCGGCAATTGGGGCAATCGCCGCAATATACGGTTGAGTCGAACGTGACGCGGTCGCCTGATTTGAAACCGCTGACGTTCTTGCCGACATCAGCGACAATTCCGGCGGCTTCGTGTCCCATCACGATCGGTGGAATTCTGCGTCCTGAAGAACCGTCGAAGCCATGGACGTCGCTGCCGCAAATTCCGCATGCCGCAACCCTCACAAGAAGTTCGTCATCACCTAACGCCGGCATGGGAATGTCGGTAATTTGGAGCTGACGATATTGGGAGAGAAGCAGGGCTTTCATGGAGTGAGTTCACTCTAGCATGGACGCCTGGTACGCGGATGGAGCAGCGAGCGATGAGCTGTGAGCGAACCCGTTACAGTTGCTTGCTCAATGCTCGTCGCTCACCGCTCACAGCTAGTTCTCAACTTGCCCACTGGACCAGTGTGTACGACCTCGGCGGCACTTCGATCGTTGTGCGATCTTTACCGGCCGCTGGCTTTTCGAATGGCTGTGGTTTGACGCGCTCCGGTGCGTCGAATCCGTTTACGGCTTTTAGGTCATTCCCGGTCAGCACCAGTGAAGTCAGCACACGCGAAGGTGCTTTGTCCTCCCAAACCAGTTCGACTTGCCGAGGTTTGGACAAATCCCGGTTCAAAATGAACACTGATGTTTGCCCATTCGCGTCCACTGTGGCCGCTGCGTCAATGTACGGCACCGGATCCATCTCCGGTACCTGGTACGTGGGCGATTGCACCATCACTTCCAGCACGTTGCCTTTTGCATATTGCAATGCCCAGCTATACGGGTAATAGATCGTCTGCTGGAACAGACCATTCGCATTGGTCATGATCGGCGCGATCACGTTCACGAGTTGCGCCAGGCAAGCGATCTTGATCCGGTCGGCGTGACGCAACAAAGTTATGATCAAGCCGCCAACAAGAAGCGCATCCTCAAGGTTATAAATCTCTTCGAGTAGATGCGGCGCCTCTTTGCGGTGCCCATCGACTGCGTCTCCGGAGCGTTCGCGATACCAAACATTCCACTCATCGAATGACAGCCAAAGTTGCTTTGGCGAACGTTTGTGACCGCGCACGAGATCACATACAGCAAGTGTCTCTTCGATCTGCTTGTCCATTGTCAGATTCAGCGCGACGAATTTTTCGCTGCTACCACCTGTTTCTTCCTGCGTGTTGCCAAAATAACGATGAAGAGAAAGGCCGTCAGCCCATTCATAGCATTGCTCCAGAACCTCGCGGTCCCATTCAAGATATGTCGGCATGAATGGTCCGCTCGATCCGCAGACAATCAACTTGACCGAGTGGTCAACGTACCGCATCTGGCGGGCCGCGTCCTGCGCCTTCATCCCGTATTCAGCTGCTGTCATGTGGCCAATTTGCCAGGGGCCGTCCATCTCGTTTCCAAGGCACCAGTGTTTTACGTTGTAGGGGTCTGCGTATCCGTGCTTGCGGCGGAGTTCGCTCCATTCGGTTCCTTTGTCGGTGTTGCAATATTCGACCAATGCTGCAGCCTGCTCAGGAGTCCCAGTCCCAAGGTTCAGTCCCATGAGCGGCTTGGTCCCTGCCAACTTGCACCAGGACATAAATTCATTCGTGCCGAACTGGTTCGATTCGAGACTGTTCCAGGCTTTATCGAGCACCACTGGCCGGTCCTTCTTTGGGCCAACTCCATCCAGCCAGTTGTAGCCAGAGACAAAATTTCCTCCGGGATAACGAATGATCGGCACCCCCAGCTTCTTAATGTCGTCGAGCACATCAGTGCGGAATCCATTCGCGTCAGAAAGCTTATTTCCCGGGTCATAAATGCCTTCGTAAATCGCGCGCCCGAGATGCTCAAGAAATGAACCAAACAGATTAGGATCGATCGGGGAAATCGTTCTGCGCGGGTCGATCAAAATGCGCGAAGGTCCGTTCGGATTGGATTCTTGCGCTTGTAGAAGTCTGCCAAAAATAGAGTTTGCGGAACATGCCATTCCGGCCTTTACCGCTCCGCGTAGGAAACTCCGACGATCGCTGAAGAAGGTCATTGCGTCTCTCTCTATTTGGATTTACCGGTTCGTGGGTATTTGCCCGGAGCGAGAAGTTAGCACACTTGCACCGAAAAAGTAAACGTTTACACTACTTCGCTGGGTCGAGCTGCTAAGTGCGCGGCTTACAATCTACGGTTTGCGGAACATTGCTTCTCGAAATCATTTCATCAGGAGAACAGGCCATGAAGCGACGGAATTTTCTCAAGGCCGGTGCAGCTGCGGCCGGCGTTCTCGTTTTTAAGTCCTCACCGCTGTCGTTTGCGCAGAGCACCGACGCTAGCATCGAAGTTCTCCTCGACCAGCCACTCGGAACAATCTCTCCCAACATCTACGGCCACTTCGCTGAGAACCTGAGCGGCGTCATCTACGACGGGATTTGGGTCGGCGAGAACTCCAAAGTCCCGAACGTAAATGGTATTCGGAAAGAACTGATCGACGAGATGCGAAAGATCAAACCGCCCGTCGTTCGTTTTCCGGGCGGCTGCTTTGCCGACAGCTACGACTGGCGCGATGGTATCGGCCCAGTCGATAAGCGTCCACGCCGCACGAATTTCTGGAACGGAGGAGAAGCTGCTACCGCCCCTGCGGCACATCGCTACGATCCCAATCGGTTCGGCACAAATGAATTTACCGAATTTTGCAGGCTCATTGGCGCGCAACCATACCTCGCCGCGAACCTGCGAAGTCTGCCAGCGGAGCAGTTCTATCGCTGGGTGGAATATTGCAATTCCCCGGCGGGCAGCACCACGCTAGCCGATGAACGCGCTGCGGCTGGCTTCAAAGATCCGTTCAACGTTCGCTATTGGGGAGTAGGTAATGAGTCGTGGGGCTGCGGCGGAAACTTCACTCCTCAGGAATATGCCGTCGAGTATCGCAGATACACGGCGTGGGTCCCTTCCTACGGAAGCGAGTTGTCATTCGTGGCTTCAGGTCCGAACGATGACAACTGGGATTGGACTCGCGGCTTCCTGGAAGAAATTGTTCATAAGGAAAGGTCCCAGATACGCAGCATCTATGGCCTGGCGCTGCACTATTACGCTTGGAACCTGAGCCGCGGCAAGACCCGCGACTGGGTTCAGGGCAAAGGTGACGCGGTCAATTTCGACGCAGTCGATTGGTACGAACTGATGCGTCAGGGCGATGTTATGGAATCACTCATTAACGGGCATTGGCTGGTTATGGGCGAATTTGATCCAGAGCATCGCATCAAACTTGTTGTCGATGAATGGGGGCCCTGGTATAAGCCCGGCAGCGAACTAACTGCGGGTGATCAGATCGAGCAACTGCCGACGTTACGCGATGCAGTCTTCAGCGGCATGACGCTCGACACATTTAATCGCCATCCGGAAAAGGTCGGCATCGGCTGTTGCGCGCAATTGATCAATTGCCTTAACAGCCTTTACCTTGCTCACGAAGATAAGTTCGTTGTAACCCCAGTAGGCCACGTATTTGCGATGTACGCCGACCATCAGAATGGTCAGGGCCTACGCACGGAATTTTCCGCGCCTTCGATTCATTATGACCGTGACGGTCAACAGGCGAGCTTCTGGGGACTACAAGGGTCAGCATCGCTGCACGATAAGGAATTGGTGATTACGGCAGTGAATCCCAGCGTGAAGGACTCGCTCGAGGCCCAAATTGCAGTTCGCGGGGCACGCGTAAAGTCCGGGTCCGCTACCGTGCTCGCCGCATCGGACATTCACGCGCGCAACACGTTTGACCAACGTCAGGCACTCACGCCGAGATCGGAACAAGTTGACATCAATGCGAGCTCACCCGTTTTTCGTTTTCCCGCGGCGTCAGTTACCAGCCTGAAACTGGAATTGGTGTAGTTCAAAAAAAGTCGAGTTACTCGGTTCGTCCTCGGGCCTGATTCCAGGGGAAGATGTGACCCGCCAATCGGCAGACGGCGTCAGACTTGCTTGTCTAAGGTACAATGTGCGGGAAACGTTTACCTGTAAGTAACTCTATGGACATCCGCGAAATCGCCAAGCGCGCCAAGGTGTCAACCGCTACCGTTTCGCGCACTATTAATCGCGTACCTACGGTTGACCGGCAACTGGCAAAACGCGTTTGGAAAGTAATCGAAGAGCTCGGGTATTATCCAAATACTCAGGCGAGGGCACTGGTCTCTGGGAAAACGCGAATTTTCGGCCTGATCGTTTCAGAAATCACCAATCCATTCTTTCCCGAGATAGTGCAGTCCTTTGAGGATATCGCGGTACAGCACAACTACGAAATTCTGCTTACCTCCACGGTCCACGACCCCCGACGAATGGAAACGTCAGTACGGCGAATGCTCGAACGAAGAGTAGAAGGGGTTGCCATTCTCACCTTCGGAATGGAAGAGGCGTTGCTCGAAGGTCTACGGTTTCGGAAGGTACCGCTGGTGTTTGTCGACGTTGGCCCACCGGTTGCCCATGTCAGCAACATAAAAATCAATTACGCAAATGGAATCCGGCAGGCGGTACAACATCTCGCGGCGCTGCGACATGAGCGGATCGCATTTGTAACTGGTCCGCTGAACCTCAAGTCGGCAAAGACCCGTAAAGATGTATTTCAGGAATCCTTGCGGGAGATTGGCCTTCATCCAGAGCCGGAACTCATTATCGAAGGCGACCATACGATGGAAGGGGGCATGAAGGCGTTGGGGCATCTTGCCAAGCAGAGACCGATCCCGACAGCCGTCATGTGCTCCAACGACCTGACTGCGATCGGCGTGATTCGCGAAGCCTACGATTACGGAATCATGGTTCCGCAGGAACTTTCTGTCATCGGCTTCGATGATGTCAGGCTCGCGCAGTTCATCACACCGCCCCTGACCACGATCCGCATGTCGCAGTCTGAGCTGGCGCGCCTCGCCTTCAGAGCGCTGCTTACAGACGTCGAACGCAATGCTCCGCTCGAATACGGCACCGAATACACGCTCGATACCGATCTCGTCCTTCGCAAATCTACTGCGCTGGCGCAGCCCGCAAAATCCTGAGGCAAGCTCTCTATTGTCGGCCGGTTAATTCGCGGATCAGTGCGGCCTCGCGTTCGCGGTAAGGTCGACCGTCGGCATAGAAAACGTCGTGGAACCAGATTGGCGGTGGCTGCAGCACATACGGCTTTTCCCACGAATCCCAGGGGAAATAGGTCTGTGACTTGCCAGCAACCAGTCCCCAATTGATGGCCGCAATGTGATGCTGCTTTGCGATTGGCAATATCGTATCGAATGTGCTGCCAACCGAGCGCGCCATGTACTCCGTACACAGAATCGGCCGGTGATAAGCCTCGAGCCATTGCACGTGCTTCTCGAAATCTTCCGGCCAACTGTAGTTGTGAAATGAAATCACATCAGATTGTTCCAGTTGCACTCGCCCGATGAGGTCCAGTTTTTCCGGCGAGGACCAGTCGCCTTGCCAAAGTCCGCTAGTGAGCGGTTGCGTTGGGTGTACAGACCGAGCCCATTCGAAAACTTTCGGCAGCAGGGCGAGCACATATTTTTGTTTGTCCTGCAATTCAACCTTTCTGTATGCGCCGCCATTGGTGTTCGAGGGCTCATTCCACACATCCCAGGCGAGAACGCGCGAATCATTCGCAAATGCTCCAACTACTCCTTCAACGTAAGCTTTAAGCCTGGGCTCCTGACTTGGATCTGCCAACGCCTTTGCGCCCGGGCTTTGCACCCAGCCGGAATTGTGAACGCCGGGAATCGGAGGATGTTGCGGCCCAAGCTTCGGATATGGGTCCCAGCAGGAATCAAAAAGCACAAAAATGGGCCGGATGTGGTGCTTCGACGCGATGGTGAGAAACTTATCGATGCGGTCCTTGAATCCCGCCGCGTCCTGCTGCCAAACCAGATCGTGCAGGAATACGCGCATGGTGTTCATGCCGATTCCTTCCGCCCAGCCGAATTCACGATCAATTTCCTGCGGATCGAACGTCTCGGCTTGCCACATCTCAAGCTCATTGATTGCCGAAGCCGGCAGGAAATTCCCCCCCACCAGCCAGGGCTGGTGCGCATACCAGTCATTGGCTTTCGTTTCGCTCCAGCGCTCGGAAGAATTCTGTGCATAAAGAAATACCGAGAGAAAAATGAGCAAAAACACCCACCGACCTGTCTTTAGCATTGGTGATCCTCAAGAGAGTTTTAGGCATTCTATGCCGAGTGGAAACAATAGAGAATAACTCTGAAAGGTGGGACGTGCGAGTAAACGTTTACAAAGCAACCCAGATTAGAGATAATGCCGGGTTGCATTCTCACAATCGCGAATATATTGGCTCTTACAAGTAAGCAAAGCCCTGGGCTTGGCGTTTCGTGCGGCTCAGAAGGCTGGTAGTGCGGGCAAGAAACAGGTACATGGTAACTCGCTCATCCAAATCGGCCAAACCGCTGCAGGCTCTGCGAGTTGAGGTCCTTGAAGCCAACCTTGAGTTGGTTCGTCGGGGCCTGGTGTTGTACACCTTCGGTAACGCAAGCGGCATTTTGCGTGAACAGAGTCTGGTTGTAATCAAGCCGAGCGGTGTCCCTTATGAAAAGATGAAGCCGCAGCATCTCGTGGTCTCAGACCTCAATGGGAAGATCATCGAAGGCGATCTACGACCCTCCTCAGACCTTCCCACTCACATTGAACTTTACAAGAAGTTTTCGTCGATCGGAGGGGTTGTGCATACTCATTCCGAATACGCGACGGCGTGGGCACAGGCGCGGCACGAGATTCCATGCTTCGGTACCACCCATGCGGATTATTTTCACGGACCTGTTCCGGTCACGGATCCTATGCCCGACAACGAAATTTCTGGCGAATACGAAAAAAACACAGGCACCGCAATCGTTCGAGCTTTTAAGGGTAAAGACCCAACTGTTTATCCGGGAGTTCTGGTTGCCAATCATGGCCCGTTCGCCTGGGGAAAATCAGTCACAGACGCGGTCCACAATGCCGTCGTTTTAGAGTCGCTGGCACGGATGGCTTATTTCACTATCGGAATTGATTCTCAGGCTAAAGCCATCGGAAAGGCTTTGCACGATCGTCATTTTCTGCGCAAGCACGGGAGCACCGCCTACTATGGCCAGGCGGCCGCAAGGAACTGATGACGACTACAGGCTAGGTTTTTTCTTGAGTTTCTTAGCAGGACCCAGGCTGGATCGTTTAAGCCCGGACTAATACTTCGAGATCTTATGAACATCAACAATCGAATGAGCATGGGGCTAATCGTTGGGAACCGCGGTTTCTTTCCCGACCATCTTGCTAAAAGCGGTCGCGAAGAGATGATTCGCGTTCTGGACGCGGCTGGAATTGACGTAATCGCACTGACTCCGCAGGAAAGCAAGTACGGCGCGGTTGAGACACGTGAAGAAGCCAAGCGCTGTGCGGCATTGTTCAAGAAAAATAGTGACAAGATCGATGGCGTGGTCGTAACCCTTCCGAATTTTGGCGATGAACGGGCAATTGCGGACACTCTGCGTCTTGCTGATTTGGGGGTACCAGTTTTAATTCAGGCCACGCCCGACGATCCGAAAAAGATGACCATCGCTTTCCGCCGCGATAGCTTTTGCGGAAAGATGTCCGCCTGCAACAACCTCCGGCAGTATGGAATCCCTTATTCGATTACTACGCTTCACACCGAAGCGCCAGATTCTCCAGAGTTCGCGAAAGATATAACGTGGTTCGCGGCCGTTTGCCGTGTGGTGAATGGATTTCGCAATTTGCGGGTCGGCGCGATCGGTGCGCGTCCGGCGGCGTTCAATACGGTTCGCTACAGCGAAAAAATTCTCGAGAACAACGGAATCTCGATTGAGACGCTCGACCTCTCTGAAGTGCTCGGTCGCATCGGACGCATGAAGGACAGTGATGATCACGCTCAAGCCAAGCTGGCTTCAATCAAGAAATACGTCGACGCAAAAGACGTTCCCGAAGCAGCGCTTATAAAAATGGCGAAACTAGGCGCAGTCATCGATCAATGGATGGCGGCAAGTGATGTGCAGATTAGCGCCGTGCAGTGTTGGACGTCGCTCGAAGAAAATTTTGGCGTCGTCCCGTGCACCGTAATGAGCATGATGAGCAACGAATTGCTTTCGAGCGCGTGCGAAGTCGATATCGCTGGCGTGCTCGGCATGCACGCCTTGCAGCTTGCTTCCGGAACTCCCTCTGCTCTCCTTGACTGGAATAACAACTACGGCAACGATCCGAATAAGGCCGTGTGCTTCCACTGCTCGAACCTTCCCAAACATTTCTTCCGCTCCGTGAAGATGGAATACCAGGAAATCATCGCAGGTACGGTCGGCAAGGAAAACACCTACGGCACCTGTTACGGAATCATCAAGCCGGAGAAGATGAGCTTCGCGCGTTTTTCTACTGACGACTTGGGAGGAAGAATGCGTGGCTACGTCGGCGAGGGACGTTTCACCGATGATCCGCTCAATACTTTTGGTGGCGCGGGCGTAGTCGAAATTCCGAAGATGCAGAATTTGCTGCATTACATTTGCGAGAACGGCTTCGAGCATCACGTTGCGGCAAATCTTTCCACTGTAGCCGGAGCAGTTCACGAGGCTGCGACCCGCTATCTTGGTTGGGATACGTATTGGCACGAGCGGCCAAACGCCGCCTGTTAAGACTCTGTGGCGCTGCTCTGTGCAACCCCGTGCTCTCTGTGGTGTGGTTTTTGTTTTGCTATGAGGAGACGGGCATTGTCATGATTGGAGATTGTTGCTGATGGCCATTGTGGCGGGAGTTGATTTCGGAACTCTCAGCGTTCGCGTCTCGATAGTAGATAGCGAGCGCGGAATGATTGGCTCTGCCGTAGCAGAGTACCCGCTGCATCGCAAGCGCGAAGATCCCGAATTTGCGACCCAATCCCATGATGATCACATGCGGGCTCTTGCTGAGGCGACGCATGCTGCAGTCAAGCAGGCCGGGATTTCCGGTCAGCAAGTAGAAGCCATTGCGCTCGATACCACCGGCTCTTCGGTAATTCCTGTTGATAAGAATCTCAGGCCGCTTGGCGAGTATTACCTCTGGTGCGATCACCGCGCCAAGGGCGAAGCCGCCGAGATCACCGCTGCCGCGCACCACGAAAAATTGGAAGCCATCGATTGGTGTGGAGGCGTCTACTCCTCCGAATGGGGATTCTCTAAGCTGTTGCATTGGCTGCGTCACAATCCCGACAAGCGCAACCAGTTCGCCAGTGCCTTCGAGCATTGCGACATGATTGCCGCAACCCTTTGCGGAATTACAGATCCAAAAAAAGTAAAGCGCAGCATTTGCGCCATGGGCCACAAGTGGCTCTGGAACGCCAAGCTCGGCGGCTTGCCTCCGGAAGAATTTTTAGTGAAAGTGGACCCGCTACTCGCTGGCGTCCGCGAAAAGCTCCAAGGTGAGTACGCGACCTCAGACCAAATCGCCGGGACGCTCGCGCCCGAGTGGGCAGAAAAGCTCGGCCTGAAAGCCGGAATCCCAATTCCCGTGGGCGCGTTCGATGCTCATTGGGACGCCATCGGCGCAGGCTGCCGCACCGATGACATGGTGAATGTGGTCGGCACTTCCACCTGCATCATCGGAATTACGCCTTCCCCAAACCTAGTGCGCGGCGTCTGCGGTGTAGTGCAGGGAAGTGTTCATCCGCAGCGTACCGGCATCGAAGCCGGCTTATCAGCTGTTGGCGATATTTTTAATGCTATCGCCGCGCGTGCCGGGAAAGACGTTGCTACTTTGAGTAAAGGCCTCGAAAAATATCGCGCCGGCCAGACGGGTCTGCTGCGGATGACCTGGGACAATGGGGACCGGACCGTCCTCGTGAATCCAAACCTGCGCGGAATCACCTTCGGGTGGAACCTGCAGAGCACTGCGGAAGATGAACTTTTCGCGGCCATCGAGGGCACTGCGCTTCACACGCGGGTAATTTTCGATCGCATGGCGGGAAACGGCGTGCGCGTGAAGC
The DNA here is from genome assembly GCA_035279425.1 of Terriglobales bacterium. Lineage (GTDB taxonomy): Bacteria > Acidobacteriota > Terriglobia > Terriglobales > Acidobacteriaceae > Gp1-AA145. The sequence continues at coordinate 72,808 of DATEHT010000012.1, forward strand.
GGGTGATCAACGCGGGCGGAATTCCTCAGAAAAACGAAGTGTTGAATCGTGTTTATGCGAACGTGCTCGGCCGTCCAGTTTTGGTCCCCACAAAGAGCGTGACCAGCCTGGGTTCAGCGATTTTTGCTTTTCTCGCGGCAGGGACCTTCAAGACCATCGAAGAGGCGCAAAACAAAATTTGCCCGCCGCATCGGACCTACGAACCCGATCCTTCAAAGCAGAGTACCTACAATGAGCTATACCGGCTCTTCAGCCGCCTGTATTTCGCTTTCGGCGATCCGCGCATGGAAATGGGTGACATTCTGCCCTCCCTGATTCGGTGTGCGGAGCGGGCAACGTCGATGAGGTCCGAAGCGGAGAAGGCCACCGCTTGAGCAATCAGAGAGGTAACTCGAGCATTATATCCCCGGACCGCTTTTCACTACCCGCCGAAACTCGGCGCCGTTTACTTTAAGCTGCCGTTGTGTCCCTCTGGGCTACTAGAGTCTTGCCTTCCAATATCCGGGCCTGTGTTTATGGTGGGCGACGGCCATGATGGTTACTGCCTCAGGCTGCTCAAGGTAGACAACGGAAAAGGGAAAGCTGTGAAGAACGCAGCGACGGGTTCCAAACAGGTAACGCGGGCACTGTAGAGGTGATTGCGAAATTGCGCGAACCACATCCGAAACTTCGATGCGAAAGTTTACCGCTGCTAGCCGACTGCGACTCCGGTACCAATAAGCCGACTCTCGGAACTCAATGCGAGCTTCGGGGTGAAATCGGAGAGATCCTACTCATCAGGGAATTCGTCGGCCAACTCCCGCAGGACTTGCTCTCCCGGCACCAATTTCACCTTCCCGGATCGCACTTCATCCACGCGACGCTTGATCTCCTCGTTCCAGGCTTCTTCGGCGCCTTCCTCGGCAGGTGCGTCATCCAGACTCTCAACTAGTCCATCGATCAGCATTCCTCGTTCCTCGATGGTGAGCGCGAGCGCCTTGTCGAGTATCTCAGCGGCTTGGGGGCTTATATGTGGCATATATGGCTCACATCAATTCTATCGCGCAGTTCAAGTGTTTCTGCGACTGAAGTGTGAGGTGCATTCACCTGAGGAAGTTATCGTGAAGGCGGTTCGTGCTTACAGGGACTATCTCTTCCTGATTAACTTTGCGATCTCAGGCAAGCGAGTGAATACCGCAACACAACGCAGCCACAGCTTATTGTCGATCGCCGGATATCCACTCACGATTGCACCTGCCGGCACATCGTTCGGAATACCGCTCTGCGCGGTCGCGATTGCGCCGTCGCCGATCTTACAATGTCCGGCCACGCCCACTTGGCCGGCAAGGATCACATTCTTGCCGACAACCGTCGATCCCGCAAGCCCCGCCTGCGCGCAAAGTAGAGTGTTCTCACCAACAGTTGAGCCGTGTCCCACCTGCACGAGGTTGTCGATCTTTGCGCCACGAGCGATTCTCGTCTCGCCAACACTGGCGCGATCCACGCACGCATTCGCTTGAATTTCTACGTCGTCTTCAATGACGGTCGGCCCGGACTGGACAATCTTTCGCCATCGGCCTTTGTCGTCTTTAGCGAAACCAAATCCGTCGCCGCCAACAATCACTCCGTTCTGTAAGACCACGTTATTACCAATCCGGCAGAATTCGCGCACCACGGCGTGTGAATGCGCGAAGAAATTCTCACCAATCTTTGCGCTGCGATAGATGACCACATGAGCGAGCAGTACCGAATTCGCGCCAATTTCAACGTCTTCGCCGATTACGACGTAAGCGCCAATGTGCGCTCCTGCCGAAATTTTGGCTGAAGCATGAATGACTGCAGTTTCGTGTACCGACGGCGCATACTTCGGCGGCTGATAAAAAAGCTCGAGCGCGCGGGCGAAATCCAAATAAGGATTTTTGCTGCGAAGCATTGCAGTCGCGAGAGCCGGGAAGTTTTCGGCCACAATTACAGCCGAAGCTTTGGTGCTTCGCGCCGCCGCCGCATACTTCGGATTGGCAACGAATGTAAGCTGCCCCGGTCCCGCAGTTTCAATTCCCGCAACTCCAATAATTTCGGCCTCCTGCGAGCCATTCTCCAGCCGCGTGCCGAGAACGCGATTGATTTCCGAGAGTTTCATTGGCAGTCGATTGTAAAGGTAAAAGCTCTTAACCGCAGACATCGCAAAGAAGAGAACACGAGAGCGCAGCCGTCGATTCTTTTCGTCGAACTCGCTTCATCACGGGATCTCCACCGTTCAATATCCTGCCCAAACGGTTGGAAGTTGCACCGTTTCGTGCTCGGGTACTATCTAATATCGAACTGATGTCCTCTCGACCGAAACTCACGTCAAAAGGCTCTCCCAAACCGAATGTCCGGGCCGTTATGCCGCTGGTTTGGGAGCTTGTTCGGCCACGCAGAAGTTTGCTCGCGCTGGGCTTTTTTCTGATGGTCATCAACCGGCTCGCTTCGTTAGTTCTCCCTTACTCGACGCGCTATGTAATCGACCTGGTCGCCATCAAACATCATATCGAGCTGCTCAAGCCGCTCGTTCTCGGCATTCTTGCGGCTACCGTCGTCCAGGGCATAACGTCGTTCTCCTTAACGCAGCTTCTTTCGAAAGAGGCACAGCGGCTGATCGCCGAACTTCGGCAAAGAGTTCAGTCACACGTGGAACGGTTGTCCGTCTCCTTCCATGACTCCACCAAGAGCGGCGTTCTCGTTTCCCGCATCATGAGCGACGTAGAAGGCGTCCGCAACTTGATTGGTACCGGCCTGGTCGATCTGACTGGAGGATTGCTGACCGCCGTGATCGCTTTGGTCATTCTGTTTCGAATCAGCGCGCTTATGACCTTGCTCGCATTCGGATTCCTGGCCGTCTTTGCCATTGCACTGCAGAAAGCCTTCCAGACGATTCGCCCCATTTTTCGCGAACGCGGCAAAATCAACGCCGAAGTCACCGGCCGCCTTTCCGAGTCGCTCGGTGGGATTCGTGTGGTCAAGGGCTATCACGCGGAAGAACGCGAAGAAAAAGTCTTCACCGGCGGCGTGATGCGGCTACTTGAAAACGTCCTGCGGACCTTGACTGCAACTTCCATCATGGGGCTGTCGGCTAGCGTCCTCCTGGGCGTCGTCGGGGCGACCATCATGTACGTCGGCGCGCGGCAAATCGTGGCGGGCTCGCTCACCATCGGTGGGTTCTTTACTTACACCATGTTCATGGGCTTCCTGATCGCGCCGGTCATGCAGATCGTGCAGATCGGCACGCAGCTCACCGAGGCCCTGGCCGGCCTCGAACGCTCTCACGAAATTCTTATGACCTCAGCTGAAGATCGCGACCCCAATCGCACCGTCAACTTGCTGCCCATCCGGGGTGATGTCGACTTCGAAGATGTCAGTTTCAGTTACGACGGCGTGCGAACGGTACTTGACGACATTTCGTTCCATGCTTCGCCCGGCACCGTCACCGCTCTCGTGGGGTCCTCCGGTTCTGGTAAATCGACGACCATCGGCCTGATCTCCGCCTTTTATGTTCCGGTGAAGGGCAAAATTTTGGTTGACGGAATCGACCTGAGCACAGTCCGTCTTGATTCTTTTCGCACGCAACTGGGCGTGGTCTTGCAGGAATCTTTTCTCTTCGATGGAACGATTCGGGAGAACGTTTCGTTCTCCAGACCTGACGCTTCAGAGGACGATGTTCTTCGGGCGTGCCGAATCGCCAGGGTCGATGAGTTTGCAGAGCAATTCGCTGACAGCTACGACACCGTCGTGGGCGAGCGCGGTGTAAAGCTCTCAGGCGGGCAGCGTCAGCGCATTTCGATTGCGCGTGCGATCCTGGCTGAGCCGCGAATCTTGATTCTCGACGAAGCTACGTCCAGCCTCGACTCTGAATCAGAGCAGATGATCCAGGAAGGGCTGTCATTCTTAATGAAGGGGCGCACCACCTTCGTGATCGCCCATCGGCTGTCAACTATTCGCCGCGCCGATCAGATCCTCGTTATGGAGCAGGGCCGAATTGTCGAACGTGGCACCCACGAAGAGCTCTATGCGCTGGGCGGCCGTTACTTCGATCTCTACACGAGACAACATGGCCTGGAGAGCAATCTGTTCCTGGCGCCCGGGGAAGGCGACAAGGTCGAAGATACTTCTACCTCCGGGAATGGCGACAACGGTGCCACTGCAAGCGCTTTGCGAGCTGTGCGAGGTGAGGTTTAATCCGCACAGATGTCCAACTTACACCGAGCTCCCATGCTTTTTCCGCAGCAAGACCGCACTCATAACCATCTCGCTGAAGATCAAGGCCAGTGAGGACAAACAAAGAATGCACCACGCCATCAGCACGAACTTTTCGATGTACGTGAGATAAACAGAAAACGCCAGGCCACATGCGCAAAGAATGGTGAGTATCGCGGGCGTTTCCTGCTTGTCGCGGTAAAGCGTGGAAAGCGCAAGAATCAGCAGATAACCGCAAAGCCCTACGAACGCTACTGGGAGTCCCAGGATTGTCGAATACCGGCTGCGGTTAACGAGATCGCAGTTAAACGATTCGCCAAAGCTGCAGAAGGACGTCTTCGATGTTCCGAAGTGGTGATAGAGGGAAAAAGAAGACACAACTATTCCAGCGCACGCGATTACGGCGATCGCATTGATTAAACCTGTGTGCCCCGCATTTTGTTTGTTTTCGGAAATGCGGGTATCGATGCTCATGGCAGCGGGCATCCCGTTTTCTTGCTGAGCGCTGCCAGAGGTTGTGTGCCTTCGGTTCGCGATCCGTCAGCGTACTCCCAGGTTGGATAGTTTTTTACTCCTGCTGCCTTGCAGACATCATTTTGCGTGCGTTGCCCCGGCGGGCTGCACTCAACATAGTTCACATACTGAAAAGCAGTGCCAAACAGCTCTTTCTCATCCGCACAGTGTGGACACCACCATGCCCCGTACATCTTCGCGCCTTTGTTTGTCAGGCAGCGCGCAAACGCATCCGTCGTGTTGCTCGGTCCGCGGTAAAAGCCGAAGAAGTAAATCCCCCAGGCAATGGCTGCTACAGCGATCGCGGCACCGAGCCACATCCAGCGCGGCCCTTGCTGCGCCACGGCTTGCTCCTCTCGCTGCTCGCTCAACTTTGACATCGCGGAATCTATGCTACGACGTTCAATACGCCTGGCAAGACGTCAAGGGTCTCGCATTGCACCGTGATGACCTCGCCATCCACCATCACATCGACCGGCTCATTAAGATGAAAATCAACCCGCTGCACCTTTCGCACTTCAGCCAGCGGATGTTGCGTGTGCGTGCCATCGTAGAGCCCTGGCAAATTTCGAATCAGTCCAATCCGCCCGATTGGTCCCCAGCGCACATATTCGATCAATCCATCGTCCGTTGCCGCATTCGGCGCGATCATCATCGTCCCGCCGGTAAACTTGCTGTTGTTGAAGGTAAGAAATAAGCAGGGCCGCTGGTCCACTCGCCTGTCGTCATTAACGGTCAAGGGGAAAGGACGACGTCGAAATCGCGCCAGGCAAATAAAGATTGATGTCTGGTATCCCAGTTCACCCCAGGAGCTAAACCGCCGCGCTCGCATCGTCGCCACATCTGCGGTGAAGCCGATGCTGAGAAGATTGATGTAGTGCAGCACTCCCTTCTTGTGCCGCAGGCGCAGAACATCGCACTTGCGCGATCTTCCGACGATGAGTGACTCCATCGCGAATTCCACACCTGTGTCGCTGAAATCACGCAGAAATGAATTTCCGGTTCCCAGCGGCAGAAAGCCGAGAGTCGGATGCTCAGAGCCTTCCGCGAGTGGGAACAATCCATTCACAATTTCGAACGAGGTGCCATCGCCTCCCACCGAGATAAATTTCCTGTATCCCTCGCGCCACGCCTGGCGCACACGTTCTGTAGCATGTCCGCGGGCGGTGGTTTCCTGAACTTCGACGGTAACATTCGCCGCCCGCAGCTTCTCGAGCGCCGGAGGAAGCAGTTGCCGGACACGTCCTCCGCCTGCGGCAGGGTTCACGATAGCCAAATATTTGTTTGAAGTGCTCAAAGCTCTCGAACCGCCGAGCGCTCGACCGCGCTGCCAATTTCGTGCGCCAGATCGTTTCGTTTGATCTTCAACGACGCCGTGCGCGGAAAATCCTTTTGCCACAGCAGGTAGCCGGAAATCCGCTTGAAATCCGCGAGTCGGCGATTTCGCGAAGCAATCTCATTTTTCAATGCGTCGGTGAACTCCTGTCTCTCTTCCAGACGCAACACGAGCACTAGCTTTTCGCCGGCCATTTCCTGTTTCGGCCAGATGTAGTTGGCCGCGAACACGCAATAGTCTTTCACCGGCAGCCCATCAAACGCCGACTCAATGTCCTCTGGATAGATATTCTTGCCGCCTTCGGTCACGATCATGTTCTTTTTGCGGCCGAATAGTTGCAGGTGTCCGGAATCGTCGATGCGGCCCAGGTCCCCGGTGAGCAGCCAGCCATCGACAATGGTTTCAGCCGTAAGCTCCGGATCATCGAGATAGTGGGACATGATCGTCTTGCTGTGCGCCGCAACCTGTCCAATTCCGCTCGAGTCCGGATTCAAAATTCGCAATTCGACTCCCGGAAGTGGCTTGCCGACCGTGTCCGCGCGGAATGGCTTGAGGTCATTCACTGTCAACACGGTGCATGCTTCCGTTAATCCATACCCGTTAGCGACAGGAATTCCCAGATCATAGAAGAAGTGCAACGTTGAGGGATCCATGAACGCACCACCGGTGAACATTGCCAGCAACTCACCGCCAAATGCCTTATGAATTTGCGGCAGGAGTTTACGGCTGAGGGTCACATTCGGATGCTTTCTCGTGAACAATTTGTTCAGCCTGATCAGCACAGGAAGGACCATGCGCTTCAGCGCAGGCAACGCTTCGAAATTCGCTTTGATTCCGCGCTCCAGATTTTTCACCACCATCGGAACCAGGCTTACATATGTAATCCGATATCGCACGAATGCATCACGGACGAACTCGGGCCGCAGCGTGCGCAAATGCACCACACAAGCCCCGCACACGAACGGCCCAATGAATCCGACCATGAAATCGATGGCGTGATTGGTTGGCAGAATGCTCAGATAGCGAACGCCCGGCCAGAATGGGTACCAGGCGGTGAGGGATTTGCACTGCTCCAAATAGTTTTCGTGCGTCAGCACGCACCCCTTCGGTTGTCCGCCCGTGCCCGACGAATACACAATGCAAGCTGTGTCGTCTCGCTTGCGAGGGACTGGCACCGGATCGCCTTTGCGCCGGAATTCCTCCCAACGATAGCCTCCCCGCAAATCCGCGCTGGGCGGCGCTTCGGTGACGAGAACTATTTTCATCTGGTGATCTTTGAATCCCGGTTCCTGCAGCACCGCGCGCCACAGGTGATACTCGATGATCAGAAATTTCGCCTGCGAATGCGCCAGAAGTTGCAGGTGCTCGCGTGCGCTCAGCTTGTAATCGAGCGGCACCAGCACGCCGCCGATGTGCAGAATCGCATACGCTGAAATCAGCCACTTCGACTGATTGGTCATTATGATCGCGGCGCGCTCTTCGGCGTGCAATTCCGCATCCTGCAATGCTCGCGCCAGCGGCGCAGCCATCTGCTTGAAGTCGGAATAAGTGAGCCGTGTGCGCTCGCGCTCGCGGTCGGCTTCAATCAGGCAGGTTTCGTTAGGCCAGCGGTCCAAAGCCGCGCTCAGCGCCGCGCCCAACGATGTGTACTGGTCGAGATCCAGCATCAAAGGTTTATTTCACCATGCAGACTTGGAAATGAGTTGCTGAATCTTGCAACCTGGCATTGCCACAGCAGATAATCACGAAGGACGCAAAGCAACACCAAAGAGCAAAATGCCCTTTGCTAAGGCCTTCCAGAAACCGCGATGAACCAACTTCGTGTAACTTCGTGCCCTTTGGGGTTATCTTACAGGTGATCTCTCCCCGTCTTCTCCGTGGTGGGCTCAAAGCCTGGATTGAATTCGCTCCGCCAACGTCCTGAAATCAGAAACTCCCTGCATCTCGTAATCCGGCAATTCGATATTGAAATGCTGCTCCAGCTTGGTGAGCATGCTCAATGCCTGCAAGCTGTCAATGCGTAGCTTTTTGAAAAAATCGTCGTCTGCCGCCAGGCTCTCGCGCGGTACTTTGAACTGCGCGGCCGCGAGACTTAGAACTTGTTCGAGTGTCTGTTCCTGCGTTTGCATTGATACCCCCTCGTGCCAAGCTCTACGGCAGATATGGCTGTGCGTCCGTGCTCTCAACGAATTTCTTCAAACCCGCCTCCACAGCCGGACGCGTAAACAAGTCGCAGAAAATATCGATTTCTTGTCTCAGTTCATCATAGGGTACCGGTTTGACGAACTTCTTAGCCACCGCTGACGTGCTCCGATCGAATTTCCCAACCTGTGCCGCAGTTGCACGAGCTGCGGGCAGAGCCTGACCTTCGCCGACAACCTGACTTACCAGTCCAACTTGCTGTGCCTTGGTTGCACTGAAGCTTCTTCCAGTCAGCAACAAATCGCGAACCATAGCATTTCCCAAATCCCGCCTTAGACGCGGGATGCCACCAAAACCGGGAATCAACCCCAGTCTTAGCTCCGGAAAGCAGAAGCGCGCCGTTCTATCGGCAATGATGAGGTCACAAGTCAGTGCCAGCTCGAAGCCTCCGCCGAATACCACGCCGTGCACCGCCGCTATAGTGGTTAGCGGAGAAGCATCAAACGTGTTCATGACGTGATGCGTACGCTGCAGCGACTTGCGCAGTTCCTTGACCGCGGTTGCTTTGTCCATTCCCCTCGTCTGACCATACAGTTCGCGCAGATCTGCCCCTGCCGAAAAGCCGCAGTCGAGGGTGCTGTGAACTATGACTGCGTGCGCGTCCTCTTCCAGTTCAGGCAATGCGCCGATAAACTTCTCAAATTCTTCAAGGGACTGATTCCCAAACTCGTTGCACGGCTTGCGGTGGAGCACGAGCTCGATCACTCGCTCGCGCATCATCCAGGAAATTGCCTGTCCGTGAAATTCTTTCATCGTGGAAACGACAGAATACTAGAACCTCGGTCATCTGTGCGGGCGTGCGCATCAGGTCAGATACAGCCGCTTGCACTAAACTACGCTCAATGGCTTTTTCCATTCCTCGTCTCCGCCGTTGGTTTGCCGTGGCCGGAGCCCTGGTGTGCCTGCTCGTGGTGGCATTTTATTTTCACGCCCGGCACAGCGTGCAGAATGCGTTAAGGCAAGTCCCGGAAAAGCTGAACATCCAAGTCCAGCAGAGCGCGCAGGGGTTTACCGTCTCAAAGTCCGAGCAGGGAAGGACCCTGTTTAGGTTGCAAGCCAGTAAGGCAATTCAGTTCAAGATCGGCGGCCGAGCGGAGCTGCACGACGTGATGATCACAATTTACGGCCACGACTCATCGCGTTTCGATCAAATTTACGGCAAGACTTTCAATTACGATCAGCAATCGGGGAACGTCACCAGCAGCGGTGAGGTCTCGATCGACCTGCAAGCAAACCCCGAGGGCGTCAGCAATCCCGACCAGACAACTCCGAAAGAACTAAAAAACCCAATTCATCTTAAGACCACAGATTTGGTCTTCAATCAGAAGACAGGAAACGCGTGGACGCCGGCGAAGGTCGAGTTCTACGTGCCGCAGATCAGCGGCTCGGCAGTGGGGGCCAATTATGACTCGAAACAAGACGTCCTCACATTGCAATCGCTGGTTCGGATCACCGTGAGCGGCGCGACGCCAATGTCTGTCTCCGCGCAACATGCGCTCATCACGAAAAATCCGCGAGAGATTGTCTTGCAGTCGCCGCAAGCAGACTCGGAGCGGGAACATGGAAGCGCGAAAGAAGCACGACTGTTTCTTCGCGATGACAACAGCCTCGATCGCGCTATCGCGACAGGTAACGTGGAGATTCAGTCGAAGCTGGTGCGGGCGGGTGCGAAACCCCGTCCAGCGACGGCGGATGTCACGGCGCAAAAGCTCGAAGTCGCCATGCTGCGGCAGACCCGAATCAAGACAGCGGTTTTCTCGGGAGACGTTCATTTCAGAAGCGAAGGAGTGCAATCATCAGAAGCTTCGGCTGGCCAGGCGACTTTAATCTTCGGCCCGCGAAACACCGTTAACAAGGTGCGCGCAAATCAGCAAGTCAAACTTCTGCAACCCCAGACTTCTGCCGGCAAGCCTTCGCAGGACATCGAGACCACCGCGCCCGCGATTGATCTATTTCTGGCCGATGGCAGTCGCCTAACTCGCGCGGAAACTTTGGGTCCGCCGCAAATCGCGTTGCTTCCGGTAACCGGCGAAAAGGTAACTGCAACTCATATTACCGCCGACAGATTCACAGCAAAATTCGATTCTCTCGGCCAGCTTTCCCAAGTTCATGGAGAAGCGCACGCGCGCGTGATCTCTACTGCTCCGCCTAAGAACAATATTCCGCAGCCGGATCGCATTAGCAGCAGCGATACGATCGACGCATATTTCGCCCCGGGCACAGGAATCGAAACTCTAGTGCAGCAAGGGAATTTCAAATACATTTCCGGCACTCAGCAGGCCTTTGCCGAACGTGCCCGATATACTCCAGCCGACCAGATGACCGTGCTAAGCGGGGCGCCTCGAATCATTGACTCCGGCATGGACACAACGGCAGACATCGTTCGCCTGAATCGCGCTACGGGCGAGGGATTTGCGTCAGGAGATGTTAGGACCACCTACAATGATCTGAAGTCCCAGCCAAATGGCGCACTGCTCGCTTCTTCCAGGCCGATTCACGTTACATCAGAAAGCATGATGGCCCGCAGTTCCGAGACCGCGGTTTATAAAGGCAACGTTCGTCTATGGCAGGACGCAAATATGGTCGAGGCGCCGACGGTCCAATTTCAAAAGGACCAGCGCATCGTAACCGCCGGCTCCGATACACAGCAGAAGGTTTCGACCGATCTCATCTCCATCGACAAGAGCGGTAAAGCAACTCCCGTGCGAATAACTTCAGACCGCCTGGCGTATTACGACTCTCAACGCAAGGCGCACTACGAGGGCACGGTTGTCATGCAAAGCAAAGATGTCACCATGACCTGCAGCCAGATGGATGTGTTTTTCGCGAGAAACTCGGCGGTGAGTGACCGGACCTCCTCGCCCAACGCACCTTCCACAGGAGAGAAAGCCGTCGCTATTCAATCCGCGACAACCCAATCCGCGACAACCCAATCCAGACTTACCAAGATCATTGCGACAGGTTCCGTTCTAATCACTCAACCCGATCGCAAAGCCACGGGCGACCAGCTTGTCTACACCGCTTCCGACGACAAGTTCGTCATGACTGGCGGGCCGCCTGCGATCTTCGACGCCGCACACGGCAAAACCACCGGCGCCTCCGTCACGCTGTATAGAAACGACAATCGCGTGCTCGTGGAAGGCGAGAAAGGATCGCCTGCCGTTACTCAGACACAGAGGAATCGTGTCCCGTGAGCTTTGATTCAGTGCGGCTGCGCCGAATGGACGGTCAGAATTATTCGCCGGTAAGAAGTCAGTTTCGGTGAGCCGTCGTCGGTAACTGCCAAAATGATATGCGCGACGCCTGTGCCGGGGCAGGGCACAAATCCGGGAAGCCACGCATCTTCACAGGCCGCGGTTGGCGTAATCACTGCTTTCGAAGTTTCCGCCCCTTTGATTGTCACAGCAGCAATACGCGTTCCAGTTCCTCCTGCCTCCTGATAGTGAAACCAGTGATAGGTCAGTTGCTGGCCGTCTGGGTCTCGCGTTCCAGCCGCATCCAGCGTGAACGGTTTGCGGACTTCGGCGTCCAGGAAAATTGGCCGGGTGCCAGAATTGCCATTCACCGCGACGATCGGGTTGTGGTTCGCGTGCGCGTAGTCGCTCACTGTCCAGCTCATGCGCGCCGCGAAGTCATTCTGAAATGCCTCGCGCCATCGCCATATCGTCGCCTGATCGCTGGTGTATTCCTTTCCCTCCGCGCCCGTGACCGTGTCTTGCGACGTAACGCGCATGAAAAGATCGCCCCCTTGCGTCCATACCGAATGCGATTCGCCGTAGGGCTGACGGTAAATGTATCTTCCTCCCCACCCACCCCAGTCCGGCCGCCAATAAGCATTCAGGCCATTGCCGATCAAATTCAGAAAGGATGGCGTATCACCCTCCATGATGAAAAGAAACTTCGGGTACAGTTTACCGAGCGGACCCCGGCTACGAATGTTCTTGTCTAACCAGTCATTCGTGACTGTTGAAGAATCAGCGCCGGCGCAGTTTCGGTAATACTTGTCGCCGCTGATTCCAGTCCAGGTTGCGTAGTAGTATTCCTCGCCCGTCGCTGGCGACGGTTTCACGATGTAAAAAAGTGCGGGAAACTCGCGCCGAATCCAAGGCCCCGCATCGTCCTGATCGGAGATGGAATACACTCGCAGCCTGCTGATCAGTTTCTCCAGTTCATCCTTTGGCAGTTTCCCGCGTAGCTCAATTAAAGCTTGCGCCAGCGTGTTGGCACCTCCCCAGATGCAAATCCAAAGTGGTCGCGGATCGGCGCGTTGCGCAGCTTCGATGATGGCTTTGGCCCCTGCGGACAGCTTGTCGGGCCCGGTTGCGCCCATGCCGTAGCTGGTCTGACCCGCGAAAACCTTCGCCATGAAATCTTCCGCACTCGGCCATCCCTGCGCATGCAAGAGAAGATTGGGACGCACCTCACCGTATGCGGTGATCAGAGTCCGCATGGTTTCTGGATGCACGGTGGTCTTCTGCCAAGTCGAGGTCGCCGCGATCAGCGCTTCGACGTCATATTCGTTCGAATAAAGAAGGAAGCGGATGAGCGACATCTGATCGTCAGGCTCGTTGCCAATGTCGCTGATAACGATCACGCGAGGCTTACCGGCGAAATCGTCGACGCGTGTAGGCGGAAGAGGATCGGCAAAAAGTGGAAGTGGCGCTCCAATCACAGCGAGAACCAGCAATAAGCACCAGCTACGAAACGTGCGAACAGCTCGAGATGGTTTTTTTGAAGTCATGTTGTGGGCGATTGGTCGCGATTGATTTTAGCCGCCTGACGGGAAGAGATGGCCGCCTAGCACTTTTAATGCCGAACACCGCAAGATTACCGGGGTTTCGTTGACTTTGGTTAGGACGGATGATAGGGTCAATTTTGAGGGCAAAAGCACTTCGTCTGCCGTCAAAGAGCCCCGAGTGGAACGCTAAATGCTAACGCTGGCCGCCGACGAGATCTGTAAGTCCTATCGCGGTCGCCGAGTAGTCAGTGGCGTCAGTTTAAGCGTCAGCGAGGGCGAAGTCGTTGGTTTATTAGGGCCTAACGGGGCTGGCAAGACCACCAGCTTCTACATGATCGTTGGCCTGATACCGCCAGATACAGGCCGCGTCCTCGTGAACCAGGACGAGATCACCGATGTGCCCATGTACAAGCGGGCGCGGCAGTTCGGCATCAGCTATCTCCCCCAAGAGGCATCGGTTTTCCGAAAGCTAACGGTTGAGGAGAACATCCTCGCCGTGCTGGAAGCCCAGCCGGTCTCCTGGCACGAACGTCGGGAAACGATGGAGGAGCTGATCGATCAACTAGGTCTTGAGCACATTCGGCAGAATCGGGGCTATGCGCTGTCTGGCGGCGAAAGACGGCGAGTTGAGATAGCACGAGCGCTATCGATTAAGCCGAAGTTCATTTTGCTGGACGAGCCGTTTTCGGGAATCGATCCCATTGCGGTTCTGGATTTGCAAAAGATTATTAGCAATATGAAAAGCTCCGGAATTGGCGTGCTGATTACGGACCACAATGTGGGTGCGACGCTCATGGTGACCGATAGGGCGTACATCATCAATGACGGAAAAATTTTTCGCCACGGCACGCCCGAACAGCTCGGCAGCGATTCGGAAGTACGCAGAATTTATTTGGGACAAAGTTTCAGTTTGGTGTGAAAAGGCGAGTGGTTAGTGGATAGTGATTAGTGGTCAGTTCTACTGCTCTGGCCACCATTCTAATCGCTAGCCACTGACCACTGACCACTGACCTCTGACCACTGATTTTATGGTTCTTCTCCAGCCAAAGCTGCACCTGAAAGTCTCGCAGAGGCAGATCCTCACACCTGGCCTGGTGCAGATGGTCAGCGTTCTTGCGCTCAACAAACTCGAGCTCAAGGACATGATCAATGCTGAGATGGTGGAGAATCCGGTCCTTGAAGAACTCGAAGACGCAGTGCCGCTTATTGATGACGTTGGCCGCAAGGAAGAAGAACGCGAGCGCGCTTCCACGGTAGAAGAAACACCGACCGCCCCAACCGAGGACAAAAAAGATCCTTTCGAAGAGATCGATTTTGGTTCATTCTTTAAGGATTACCTTGATCCTGGCTTCCGCAGCCCAGGTGATTTTGAAGAGATCGAACGTCCGTCCTTCGAAAATTTTCTTTCAAAACCCAGCACTCTCACCGACCACTTGATTTGGCAACTTGGTTCGATTCCAACGCGTCCGCCGGTTCGCGAAGCCGCAGAGTTAGTGATCGGAAATTTGAATGAAGATGGGTACCTCATTGCGACTGAAGACGAGTTGCTGGGAATCGTTACGGCTACATCTCCCGAAAGCGATACCGAGAAATCCGAAAGTCTGGTTAAAGAGGCGGCCGCGCTGGGCCTCGGCAGCGCTGGCGTCGACGCTTCCGCGTCCGAGTCCGATGATCTGCCTGTACATACCGGCGAACCTACCGACTTTGCTAGACCGCAGCTTTCGTCGATTTCCTCGAATGGTGCAGCTGCCGCCAGTGCCCCTGCCACGGAAGCACAAACTCAGGCTCCCGTTTCGAGCAACGGATCAAGATCGGTGCAACCGGCAAACTTCACCCGCGACGACCTGCGCGAGGCGATTGAAACCGTTCGCCAGCTCGATCCTCCCGGCGTTGCCTGTTGCGACTTGCGCGAATGCCTGCTTTATCAGCTTCGTTATCACCAGGTGCACCTCGGCGAGAACCCGAACGGAGCCGCGCAAGTGCTCACAGACGCGCTTGCAGTTGTAGATCAGCATCTTCGCGCGCTGCAGAACAAGCAATACAAAGAAATTTCCCGCGCCATCAATCGTCCACCCGAAGCAGTTCAAGCCGCGCTCGACTACATCCGAACACTCGATCCACGACCCGGTCTTCGTTACAACAAAGTGCAGCCTCACCTCATCGAGCCCGATGTCGCATTCGTAAAACATGGCGACGAGTGGCTGGTGTTGATGAACGACGAAGACGTGCCAACCCTGCGCCTGAACCCGGCTTACCGAAAATTGTTGACGAAGGATGGCAACGACCGCGACACCCGCAATTACGTCAAGGAGCGGTTTAAGAGTGCGATTCAACTTATTAAAAACATTGAGCAACGCAAGCAGACGATTTTGAAGGTCTGCTATTCGATTGTCACCCGTCAGCGCGACTTCCTCGAACGCGGAATCGACGAGCTCAAGCCGATGATGATCAAAGAAGTGGCCGAGGAAATTGGTGTTCATCCTTCGACCGTGAGCCGCGCCGTCGCCAGCAAGTACGCTCACACGCCGCAAGGTGTCTTCGAACTGCGTTATTTCTTCAGTGAAAGTGTGAACGGGCCGGAAGGCGGCAACACCTCGCTATTGATCCTGAAACGTCGCGTGAAGAAGTTGATCGAAGAAGAGGACGCATCGAAGCCGTTGACCGACGAACAAATCACTCGCATTCTGCAGTCGCAAGGAATTCAGGTAACCCGCCGTACAGTTGCGAAATATCGCGAAGATATGAAAATTCCCAGCACGCACCAGAGAAGGGTTAAGAGATAGCTCTCAGTCGTGAGCTCTTAGCTCTTAGCCAATCCAATCTTTGTCGCCGGTTCAAGCTAAAGGCTAAGAGCTAACAGCTAAGAGCTTCCTGCACTGTGCTTCTGAACCTGACCCGGAGACACTCCATGACCGTCGAATACACTGGCAGGCACTACGAAGTCACTTCCGCGAACCGCAATGAAATTGAGGCCGGACTTGGTAAGATCGAGAAGATCTTGCGAGGCAAGTTCGAGACTAAAGTGATTCTGGCGGTCGAAAAGCACCGCCACAAAGCTGAAATCACCATTAAATCAAGTGTCGGCCCCCTGGTGGGTGTAGCTCAGTCGAATGACATGACTCAGGCGATCGGCGAGGCGCTGGAGCACCTCCAAAAGCAGGCATTGAGAAATAAAACCCGCATCATTAGCAAGAAGCGCCGCAATCACAAAAAATGGAATGGCGAGGAACGTCGTGCAACCGCATCCGAGACGGCGGTTGCTACCTCTGCACCCTCATCGACCATCGCCATGGTGGTACACAAGTTTCCCGCGGTGGCCAAATCAACCGAAGTTCATCTGGTACGCTCCGACGAAGCCGTTGCCCTTCGCCCTATGACTCTCGAAGAAGCGATTAAAGAAGCCCACTTCCGCGACCGCGACGTGTTCGTTTTCCGCGATCCCAAAGGCAAACTCATGATCCTTCACCGCACGCGCGACGGAAAGATGGAGCTGATCGAAGCGCCGTAAACCAGTGGCTAGTGGTCAGTAGGTGTTCCGTAGGAAGTGACTGGTACTTCTTCGTGGTTCGTGATTCGTAACTCGCGCCTCGCAGGCAGCCGTACCACTCCAGATGTTTTCCAGGCAGCAGTGGTAGGCAAAGTTAGCAACCACGAACCACGGCCCACGAACCACGGCTCCTACCAACCACTACCCACAACCACGGCCCCTATGCCTTTGCTGCCTGACCTTTCGGAATCGGCCGTTTCGCCAGCTCGTCAACCGAAGGGAATGATTTCGCGGTAGTCAGGGTTTTTGGAGGAGGCAGTGTGCCACTCTGCAGTGCTTGCGAGAGCATTTCAAGAGCCTTGCCTGTATTCGCCGGAACCACAATGGTTGCTCTGAGCAGCCCCTGTCGTACCCAGGCCTGACCCGTAAGGCGCACGCCATCGATTCCGAGAAATGGCAATTTGATCCACTTTGCCCTCAAATTCGAATCCGAAAGCTCTTGGAAAGCTTTTCTTGCGCCAATCGCCATCGAGTCGTCTTGGGCGGCGATCAGGTCTAATTCGGAATGCTGCGAGGTGGAGAGCTTTAACCACGAACTGACGGATTTATACGCTCCCGCTTCGGTCCAATTGGCCTTCATTAATTTCACTTGAACCTCAGCCGGCTTGGTTTCGAACGCTCCGCTGGTCCGTTGTTTGGCGGCCAGGCTTTCTGCCGGCCCTTGCACCAGCAAGATCGAACCTCCCTTTGGCAGGAGCGCCTTGATCTGCTCGCCTTGAATCCGGCCAATCTGTTCGTGGTCGGAACTGATCGAAAAAATGGGCAGCTTATAGGCATGGCGCAGTTCGTCGATGTACTCTACTTCGCGGTTCAGAACGACCCAGCCAATACCCGCTGCGGCCGCCGCCCTTGCCACCTGCGGCAATGCTGTTCCGCCGACTGGCTCAAAAATGATTCCATCGGGATGCGGTTCCGTCGTCGACTGGATGATTTTGAGCAGTTGTTGGCTCTGCAGAATTGCATCATTTTCTGCGTACAGCAGCTGCAACTCGGCACCTAGACGCCTGGCTGCTTCGTCGGCTGATTGTGCCTGCTCAATCTGGTAATCATTGTCGCGTGTGGTTAAGGAAACAACGAACCTCAGCTTCTTCATAGCGCCTCTAAGTTGGAGGGAGTTTCCTGAATCCTAACTATGAATGCGAGGATTTGCCTGTAACCAGAGTAATGCCGTTTTCTATCGAAGACTCCTCGACTCTTTAATGCTAGAATTTTGCCGCCGAGAAGAACACATGCGAAAGTACGTACTTTCTCTGATTCTGCTTGCTTTCCCGATGCTTATTAATGCCCAGGAAAGGCTGTCTGTTCATTGGGAAGAACTAACCGGGCCTGATTTCGTGAAGGCCATCGAACAGGCGCAGGGCACCTGCCTGCTTCCATTTGGAATCCTCGAAAAGCATGGCCCGCATTTGCCGATCGGCAACGACTTGCTGGTCGTTCGTTATGCGGCCCTCCATGCGGCGGAAAAGGACTACGCAGTGGTTTTTCCTGAGTACTATTTCGGCCAGATTTTCGAGGCCCGCCACCAGCCCGGCACCGTCGCTTATAGCCCTCATATGCAACTTGAGCTGCTGCAGGAGACGACCGACGAAATGGCCCGCAATGGCTGCAAAAAAATAATCATCGTGAACGGACATGGCGGAAACGAGCACCTGCTGCCGTTTTTCGCGCAGAGTCAGCTCGAGAAGCCCCACGACTACGTGGTTTATGTTTTCGACAGCAGGAAACCTGCTTCCGGCGGTCCTCCCGTAAAGGATTCGCTGGACATGCATGCTGGCCAAAGCGAGACTTCGAAGACCATGATCGCGCGTCCCGACTTAGTCCATCCGGACCGCGTATCGTCCGAATCCGGCGCAGACCAGCATCGTCAGAATTTACCGGAGGATGTCTACACCGGCATTTGGTGGTACGCGCGCTTTCCCAATCACTACTCCGGCAACGGCGCGCTTGCCACGCATGAGCTTGGGGATTTCCAAATGAACTGGTGGATTGGCGAGCTGGTTAATGTGATCAAATCCGTCAAGGCCGATAACGAAAGCTTGCGCCTGCAAAACGAGTTTTACGAAAAGGCGCAGCATCCGCTCGATACGAAGCAATAGTCGCGGAACGGCTGGAAATAGAGCTCCAGCACTGAACACCTGAACCACGGTACACGTCCATAGGTACATCGTCCTAAGGCTCAATAACCGGAGTAACATCGGCCAACCGTACATGTCGTAGTACGCTTCAATCAGAGTCTTCAGACCGACTCTGCACCCCTTTTCGCCATGCCTCGTATTCCGATCTTCAAGCTCGGGTCACAGGTAGAGTCTGTCCCGCCACGACTCACCAGCTATACGCCCGCCCTTTCGCTTGAGAGCCTGCAACTGGGAATCGACAACGTTCGCCACGACGTTTCCCTGAGCCCTGAGCTCATGAAGGTCGCCGGAGCGCACATGGCCAAGCTGATCGCAAAATACGGCAACATCGACAACCTGATGACCGCCGAGCCGGCCTCAAAGAACATGTTCTCGAAAATGGTGGCCGGATCGGGGAAGAAAAGCCAGGAATTGAAGCCCGTCTTAGTCGAGCTGTACAAGTCGGCTTTGAACCGCGCGAAGGCCGACGGCAATCTTGCAATCGACCTTCTGGCGCGCGCCTCCATCATAAAATTTCTGCGCTCAGAGCTGAATGCCCAGTACGCAAAGGCTCTGGAGCGCTGCCGCGAAACTCTCAAGGGATACGAGGGCATACGTCAGCAGAAGGCACTCGAATACCGTGAGACGGTTGCGGCTTTTCAGATCGCAAAAAAGAGCATCATTCGCCGCGTGGGCCAGGAAATATTTCGAATTCTTCGCGAGATCGAGCGCGAAACGCTTTCAACCATGCGGCGTTCTCTTTTCGGTGAGCAGCCCCAAGCCGACTACCAGCTCTTTCTGCATCAATTTATTTTCCTCGAAGAATGTCGCGATTCGTATCTGTCTGCCGAACACTACGTTCTGATTGGCGGGTTCGAGAATGATCCCGATTCCTTCGGCAACATTCATGCCCTGGCTTGTGAATTCCTGAAGGCAGTTGTGCCCGATGGTGAGACCACCGAAGACGCGCAATTTGACGGCTGGCTGAACTCGCCTGAAAACGCACATGAGCTCGTCGGCACAGGCGAGCCGAACGAGCGCGGATACAAAGAGCGTCTCGATCTCTGGGTCGAGCTTCTGGAACGCGAAAAGCTCCTCGACCTTGCCGTTGCCGCATACGAGGTCGTGCCGCTCATCCCCGAATTTGCGTTTCTGGTCGACCCCCAGCAGCTCAAGTATGCGCTGGTGTTTCGAAAAGAGCGCGATCGAATGGAGAAGCTGATCGAAGAGCACGGCAAGCTGTCTCGGCGAAATTTGATGGCCGCAGTTGAGCGGGTTTCCCAGTGCAGTGGCGCGCAGCGCGCCAAGATTGCCGCCCGCCTGCTCCGGGATTTCATGCTCTACCATCGCGACCGGCGCCGCCTCGAGGTGCTGAACCAGGCCCTCGAGAGAATTAATCTCATCAGCAACGAGAAGTTGCGTGATCTTTCAAAGCTTAACGGCACGCTTTACGAATTCTTGCTCGGCGAGGAAAAGACGCGCTCCAGGGACAAGCCTGTAGTTCGTCACGTGATTCTCAAGGCTGATGTCCGCGATTCCTCGCGGCTTACCCGCTCTCTGCTCCAGCGGGAAATGAACCCCGCGTCGTACTTCAGCTTGAATTTCTATGATCCCGTGAACAAGCTGATCCCGAAGTATGGCGCGACGAAAGTATTTGTCGAAGGCGACGCCATCATTCTTGCCATGCTCGAGCACGAAGGTGATGCGGCGCTCTCCGTTGCCCGGGCCTGCGTGCTGGCCCGCGAGATGATGGAAATTGTCGGCGGTTATAACCAACTACTTCAGCGTGCTGGACTGCCCTCGCTCGAACTCGGTATCGGCATCTCTTTTCAAGACTCTTCGCCCATGTATCTGCTCGATGGCGATCATCGCATCATGATCTCCGATGCGCTTAACGAGAGCGACCGGCTTTCATCCTGCGACAAACGCATTCGCAAAGCGATGCAGGGCATCACCGTGCCTTTCAATGTCTATGAATTTCGCGCCAGCGACAGCGCGGAAGCCGAGTTGATGAGATACAACGTGGGAGGAATCCGCATCAGCGAGGCGGCCTTTAATCGATTGCGCGAGGAGATTTCACTCGAGCAGTGCAAACTCGATTTTCCGCGCCTCTGGGGCAGCGAGGACATTCGCTATTGGAGCGCGCTGGTTCCTGTGGGAGCGGACATTTTTCGTCGGCTACTGGTTCGCGTAAGTCAGGCGCCCATTGTTAATCCCGCCGAATTTGCTCTTGTGCGCTGGACCGAAACCACAATCTGCGAGGTTTGCACGAACCCCGCTATTTACGCGGCGCTGGAAAAAGTCTTAGGGCAAGCGAAATCGTAGTCCGAATTAGCCCGTAAAACTCTCCGTGGCTCTGCTCAGTGTAACGCTGTGTTCTCTGTGGTGAAGCCTTTCATCGCCGAGTTCATAGTGCAACGTAAAGAGTTTCATCTCAGCGCAAAGGTCTCCATTCAGTAACTCTCGATTCATCATCCATTCACCCCGCTTTCACTAAGTTGTAAGTGTCTCTGCGCGACACTGAGATTGGGTAAAGGTGATCGTCGCAGAAAGGCAAGTAGCAATGCGCCGACAACTCACAATCGTTTTCTTTGACGCCGGCGGGGGCCATCGCAGCGCCGCCGAGGCCCTGAAAAGCGTTCTCGAAACGCAGCAGCATCCATGGCACGTTTCTCTACTAAACATTCAGGAACAGCTTGATAAGCTCGACCTCCTCCGTCGCGCAACCGGAATTCGCATTCAGGATGCTTACAACCTAATCCTACGCAAAGGCTGGACACGACTTACTCCTCAGCTTTTGCCGGTTCTGCAAACCGTGATTCGCATACACCACACACCTACGGTCAAGATGCTCTGCAATTATTGGAAGCAGCATCCAGCCGACATGGTGCTCTCGGTAATCCCGCATTTCACTCGCTCTCTTGCGGAGAGCGTTCGGAAGACAATCCCCAAAGCGCCATTGGTTACGCTGCTAACCGATTTCGCCGACTACCCGCCGCACTTCTGGATGGAGCACGAATCGGAATACATCATCTGCGGTACCGAACGCGCCGAGCAGCAGGCGTTCGCGCTCGGCCACGATTGCAATCATGTCTTCCGCGCTTCCGGAATGGTGATGAAGCCGAAGTTTTACCAGAAACGTTCTCTAAACCGAACTGAGGAACGAAGGAAGCTGGTGCTCGACCCCGATCTTCCCACAGGAATTGTCCTCTTCGGTGGACACGGCTCAAGCACGATGATCGACGTCGTCCGGCGGCTGGAACGGGGTAGGAGCCAACTGCAGCTAATTCTTATCTGCGGCAAAAATCAAAAATTGTTGCGCAAGCTCAAGCGCCTCGAGACCGAAACTCGTTTCCACATCTTTGTCGAGGGCTTCACGTCGGATATCGACTACTACATGTCGGTCTCAGATTTCTTCATCGGCAAGCCCGGTCCAGGCTGCATCAGCGAAGCTTTGCAATTTCATTTGCCAGTAATTGTTGAATGCAACGGCCGCACGCTGCCGCAGGAGCGCTACAACGCTCGATGGATAAGCGAAAATCGGCTCGGGATTGTGCTGAAGAGCTTTCGCCATATCGCGGAAGGAGTCGAGCAACTGCTTGAGCCTGCCACGTTCTCTGAGTTGCGGAACAATGCCGCCGCGTATTCGAATCACGCCTTGCTCGAAATCCCCGGTTTCTTTGAAGAAATTCTCGAACGTCATAGGCCGCGATCAACCGGCGTGGTATCTCAAGTTCTCACTAAGAGTGCTCTCGAGCGCGCGGCATGGGCCTCAACCATGTCGCGCGAATTGGGTTCGCCGACATGATTTTCGCCGATACTATCATCCTGTCCGACCTTCACCTCGGTTCCGAAGTCAGCCGCGCTTCAGCCGCGCTTAGAATGTTGAAATCTGTATCGTTCAATCGTTTGATCCTGCTGGGCGACATTTTTTCCGACCTCAATTTCCGCCGGCTTAAGAAAGAGCACTGGCAGTTCCTCGGCTATATACGCAAGCTGTCAAATCCAAGGCGCGAAATTGAAATCGTGTGGGTCGAAGGCAACCACGATCACGGCCTGTCGGATGTCATGTCGCACTTGGTCGGCATTCGCGTTTATCAGGAATACATTTGGGAACACCGCGGCGTGAAGCACCTGGCGATTCACGGACATCAATTCGATCGGTTCGTTTCGCGCAATCGCGTTATCAGCACCTTTCTTGCCGGTATTCACCTCGGAATGCAGAAGTTCGCGTTCGGCAAGCGGCGACTCGTCGGGTTCTTAGAGCGATTCGATACTCAATGGCTGCGGCTTTCAGAGAAAGTTGCTTCCGGCGCCATTGCGCAGGCCCGAGTCAAAGCCGCTCGGCGGGTCTTCTGCGGCCATACACACGAAGCCACAAGCCTGAAGCGTGACGGCGTCGAGTACTACAACACCGGCAGCTGGACCCAGGACAACGCGACGTACGTGGCCATCGACCATCAGGGTGTGCGCGTCTGCGAATACCGCGATTCAAGCGAGGACTCGCTAGAGCACGAAGTCAAGCAAGAGCTGGAATTGGATTTTGAGGATCTGCTGACGGAGTAGTAAAAAGCTAGGTTCTATTTTCTCTTTACTGCGCCGCATGTCGCGAATGCCGGCGCAACTGAATATCTATCCCCACCATCGGCCCATAAACGTTGATGCCATAGTTCCGAACGCCCCAGCTCGGCTTTCCGTTGCCTTCCGATAAATCGAGATTCGATATGTGCATAAAATTCAGCCCGGCCGTGAGTGCATAACGAGGACTGAAGTTGTATCGGATCCCGCTGCCCATGTTTACCGTAAACGTCAGGTCTTCTCCCTGTGCGTAGGGCACGCCGAGTGGTCCTTTAGCGTCAATATTCCCGACTCCGAGGCGTACATCAAAGTAAGGCGCTGTCCTCCAATTACGGTGGACAAAATTGCGTCGAATACCCATGTCATAAGAAAAATACCGAGACTCGGGTCCCCGCGGAATCGCCGTAATCGATCCGCTGAAGGTCATGTCCCAATTGCCGCGTAGAGCCCACGGCATTCCAATGCCGTCCAGATGCCAACGTAGAGAAGCAATGATTGGAACGAGGGTGTACTTAAGGGGATAGGTGTTATAGACATCGCCCACGAAGATGTCGAGAGGAAAGGGAACATTGATAGGAAGCCAACCGCCTTCCAAAGAGAATTCGAGCTTGTTTCTGTAATAGATCTCTCGATTGAAGTCAGCCGGTTTGGGTTTTGGCAGAGCCACCGGCGCAGCTTCAATGCTCGGCTCCGCTCCGCTGGTGCTTTCCGGCATTGCCGAAGAAGACGCGAGCGGCTCTGCCTGCTGTGAACGCTCTGGCTCAGGAAACAGACTTTCGTTTGAGCTTGGCGTGCTGGCATGGTGTGAAAAATATTCGAAAACAATAGAAGCGGGTGCAGCCGGAACCTGTTTTTCGCTGATCAGGCGTATTGTTTGTTCGACTTGTGAGTTAGCGCTGTCAAAGGGAAGAGCACTAGTCTGGGAAAATGCTGGAAAAGTACACAAGAAAAAAGCGCCAAGAAGAATCGATCGCATCTACAACAACCTGCCTCCTTTGCCCTAGGTTCTTCAGTGTACGACGGTCAGAGTGCATTCTCCTGGCCAGTTTGTCAACCTCAGATAGTTCATTTTTCATTTGTTGATCGCGAGAGACCCGCTGGCCCAGAATTTCTACAGCCCTGCTTCAATCCTTGACCGAGGATCGAGCAAATCGCGCAGCGCGTCGCCGATAAAGTTGAACGAAAGCACGGCCAGCATTACCGCGATAGCAGGGAAGATCACCAGATGTGGCGCGTCGAACAGGTGCACACGGCCATCGTTCAGCATGCTGCCCCATGAGGCCGTCGGCGGCGGCACGCCCAGGCCGAGAAAACTCATCGTCGCTTCGGCGAGAATCGCACCTGCCATCCCAATTGCAGCCTGAACAATCACCGGCTGAATAATGTTGGGCAGAATGTGCCGCGCCAGAATTCGCAAATCGGTTGCTCCCAAAGCTCGCGCTGCCTCAACGTATTCTTTCTCCCTGGCGGCCAGCACTTGCGCCCGCACCAACCGTGCATAGCCGACCCATCCCCCAAGCGACAACGCCAGTACAAGATTAAAGACCCCCGGCCCACGGAACGCCACGAACGCAATCGCAATCAAAATTCCAGGGAATGACAGAAACGCGTTCATCA
Organism: Terriglobales bacterium; assembly: GCA_035279425.1. Taxonomy (GTDB): domain Bacteria; phylum Acidobacteriota; class Terriglobia; order Terriglobales; family Acidobacteriaceae; genus Gp1-AA145. The sequence continues at coordinate 97,665 of DATEHT010000012.1, forward strand.
GGACAACGTTTACGAACCGATCTATGCGGCCCCCGTAATAACCGGCGATTGAGCCGATGATTAACCCAATCCCCAGCGAAGCGGCAACCACTGAACTGCCCACCAGCATAGAAACTCGCGCGCCATAAATAAGCCGCGAAAGAATGTCCCGGCCCAATTCGTCCGATCCGCAAATTTCTCTTAATGAAGGCGCGGATAGCCGAGTTGCCAGATTGATCTGCGCCGGGTCTTGAGGCGCAATCCAGGGAGCAAGAATGGCGAACACAATGAAGCACGCCACAAACACGCAACCGATCGCAGCCAGAGGATTGCGCCTCGCTAGTCGCGGGAGTGAAATGGCTTGAGCTGCCATAAGAGAAACGCCAGTCTAGCAAACGACGGCATGATTAATGATGGTTCCGCGTTCTCTGCGAAGAACTCGGCGATCTCTGCGGTTAAAGGCTTTTCGTTTTGCAGTCGGTAACCAAACCCTCCCGACCCTACGCTCGGTTGCACCTAAATAATTCGGCATTTATATGGCCGCTTGCCGTTTTCGACCCGTGAATCCCCGACCGTAATCCGCAAGATACGATTTTCTCTCCCGAATCACTATGTCTTTGCCGGTCCTTTTTGGAGGAATCTTTTCCATTACTTCTGTGCAAAGTAACACCACTTTTAGGTCATTGACCTTCCGGGTCTGCGCCGATAAGTTAACCATTAATCTCCCCCTGTGGCAGGCAGTGCAGCAGGCAGTGCAAGACCTGGTTTCAGGGGGTGCATTATGAAGTTCGTCTACGTTTGCTATGCGGCAGTTGGCTATGCGGTGGCCCGCTGGTTGTTCCGGCGCGAAGCTTTGCCGGTGCAAGATCCTATTGCTCGCCTTCGAACCTCTGGTCTGCTCTAAACCGCGAGGCGCGTCTCTCTTCGTCTAGGCACGCCTCGCTTCGCCTAAAGTCTTATTACTTTCGTGTCTCGCCCTTGCGTTACGCACGCGCGCACCTAGCTAAAATTCCAGTATCACCTTCACGCGTTATCTTTTGCGCGAAGTGTTTAGCCCATGCGCCGTTTTCTCGTGATTATCGGTGTGCTAATCATCCTTGCGCCCTTGTGTCTCAATGCGCAGGATGATGAGATTCCGCTCGGCGATCTTGCCCGAGCGCTCAGAAATTCCAAGCCTCCTGACCAGACCGATGTCATCGACAATGACAACCTCGACCGCGTCATGGACAAAGCCGAGAGCGAGCGTCTGGAAGGCCAGCCGATGTTCTCGATCAGCCATGGAGCGCTCATGTCAGTGTCGCCCGACGGAACCTGCAGCCTCTCCTTCGACGCACGCGATTTCAAGCGGACCGCGGCCGCATACATCTCTACTGATTTGCCACAAAGCGAACTGGCAAAGCTCGTAGGACCGGCTGCGGTTCAGGACGGCGCAGTCCAAGTTTCCATCCACAACGGGACCCAATGGGAGCTAAAGGAAATTGTGATTAGCTTGGCGTTTACGCAGGCACAGCCAGCACCTCCGGAATATCGCTTCGCAACTTTGCAATCCGCCCCGGTCGTGCCCTCCGAAAAGCTTCCCGAGAACACTGCCCTCTATCACCTGAAGGGCAGTGCCGAACCCGACTCGACCGGCCTTTTTCGCGCTGTGCTCGATGATTCAAACCAGCCCCTTAGCACATATAAAGACTGGCACTGGTCGATCGTCGGAGCCCGCGGCCTTCCTCCAGCGGCGCCGCCCCTAGCAGCTCACAACTCAACCTCCGAGCCGACTCTCGTGGCACCTTCGACCAACACCAACCCGGCCAACCTTCAGACCGCTGTTTCTGCGCCCGCACCGAATTCCGCTGCCGTTACAAGTCCATCCGCTGCAGATCAACGCTGATTGCGCGTTTCATTTTGGAGGGTCCGAGGCGCAAGCACCTGGGATGCGCTGCTTCTCTGGCGTACAATATCGCGTTCTTTTGAACATCAAAGGAAACTAATGCGAAAACTCATAGTCCGTCTTGCACCTCTTTTTCTCATTACATCCCTCTGCTTCGCGCAAGCTCCCTCGCGCTCGACTCCCGATCTCGAACAGAAGGTGAATGCAATCGTCGGCAAGATGAGTCTGGAGCAGAAAATCGACATGCTCGGCGGCATTAACACCTTTGACGTGCGGGGATATCCAGAGCTCGGTTTGCCGTTATTGCACACTGCCGATGGTCCCCTCGGAGTTCGCAACGATGGTCCAGCGACCGCAATGGCGGGCGGAATATCTCTCGCATCGAGTTGGGACCCCGCTCTAGCGCAACGGGTCGGCGAGCAAATCGGCCGGGACGCGCGTTCGAAAGGAAAGCATTTCATGCTCGGCCCCGGAGTGAACATCTATCGTTCGCCGCTCAACGGCCGCAACTTCGAATATTTCGGCGAGGACCCGTTTCTCGGTTCGCGCATCGCAGTCGGCTACATCGAAGGCATGCAGAGCCAAGGCGTCTCCGCGACTATCAAACATTACATGGGCAACAACTCCGAGTTCGATCGCCACAACGCGGATTCGATCATCGACGAGCGCACCATGCGCGAGATTTATTTGCCGATCTTCGAAGCTGCGGTAAAAGAGGCACACGTCGGCGCCGTCATGGATTCGTACAACCTGACCAACGGCCAGCACATGACCCAGAACGGATATCTGAACAACGACGTTCTGAAAAAGGACTGGGGATTCCAGGGCGTCCTGATGTCCGATTGGGATGCGACTTACGACGCGGTCGGCGCGGCGAATGGCGGAATGGATCTCGAAATGCCCTCGGGCAAGTTTTTCAACCGCGAAAAACTGTTGCCCGCGGTTAAATCCGGACAGGTTTCAGAAGAGACAATCAATGACAAGGTTCGCCGCATCATCCGCACCGAGCTTGAATTCGGCTGGAACGACCGTGACCAGCGTGACCTTTCCATCGCGCGCTTCAATCAGGACGGCCGCGAAGTTGCCGTGCAGGCCGCGCGCGAAGGCATGGTGTTGCTGAAAAATGAAGGCGATGTTCTCCCGCTGGACAAAAACAAAATCAAGACCATTGCAGTCATTGGCCCGGATGGCTATCCCGCAGTTCCCGTGGGCGGCGGAAGCGCCCAGGTGAAGCCCTTCATCGAGATCAGCTTCTTGCAAGGCTTGAGCGATACGCTCGGAAGCAAAGCCTCGGTTACATCCGCAAGCGGCATCATGAGCCTCGGCCTCGCTGCTATCCGGACGAACTTCCAAACCGACGCCTCGAACGGCAAACCGGGCCTCAAGCTCGAGCATTTTGATAACGAAAATCTATCAGGTGCGCCGTCGAGCACCGGCAGCAGTCAGCACATCAGCGTTGGCATGCCCTTCGATCTCGGATCCATCAATTTCGAGGAGATCGATTTCTCGAGCTTGATGCACAATCGCGCGAGTTCTGAGCGTTGGACGGGATACTACGTCCCGGAAAAGGCCGGCACCTTCGACATCTTTGTTCAGCAGGGCGGATTTTCGCCCAGCGGCTTCCGCATGTATCTCGATGACAAGTTGCTTCTCGACAACTGGAGCAACCAGAAATTCATCGTCGCGCAGGCTCACGTCTCGCTCGATGCAAAGCCGCACAAAGTTGTTTTCGAGCACCGCACCGGTCCGGGTTTCGGCCAGCCCTTCGTTCGCATGGGCATCGTCCCTGAGCACAATTGGGTCGACGCTGCCGCCGAAGAACTCGCGGCAAAAGCCGATGCTGTTGTGCTGGCCGTCGGCTTCACTCCGCACAGCGAAACCGAAGGTTGGGACCGCACCTTTGAACTTCCGCCGGGACAGAACGAGCTGATTCAACGCATCGCCGCAAAAAACAAGAACACAATCGTAGTTGTGACCTCAGGCGGCGGAGTCGACATGACGTCGTGGATCGACAAAGTTCCTGGCGTAATCGAAGCCTGGTATCCCGGCCAGGAAGGCGGCCGCGCGTTGACCGAAATTCTTTTCGGCGACGTCAATCCGTCGGGCCATCTAGCGGCGACGTTCGAACACCGTTGGGAAGACAATCCAACCTACAACAACTACTATCCGGAGAAGGGAACCAATCGCGTCGTCTACAAAGAAGGGGTGTTTGTCGGCTATCGCGGATACGAACACAACGGCACGAAACCGTTGTTTCCGTTTGGTTACGGACTTTCTTACACCACGTTCAAGTACGCGAATTTGAAAGCCGATGAGCACAGCGTCTCCTTCGACGTGACCAACACTGGATCGCGTGCTGGAGATGCTGTCGCGCAGCTTTACATTGCGCCACCTAGTCACGAAGCTGTGCCGCGCCCGCAGAAAGAGTTAAAGGGATTTTCCAGGGTTTCACTGCAGCCCGGAGAAACTAAGTCACTCACGCTCCCGCTCAATACGCGCTCATTCGCCTACTATGACGTGAACGGAAAAGAATGGCGAGCAGAGAAGGGAACGTATGAGGTGTTAGTCGGGAGCTCTTCGGAAGATATCGCTTTGCGCGGAACTGTACAGCTCGGCCAGGAACTGACCGAGAAATAGTGGTTCGGGTGCCCCATCCTTGTCTCGCGTTCTTTGCGAGACAGGGTGGGGAATTTGATTTTGGTATTCACCCAATCCGTGCCACCGCCTCCGCTTTTCCACTCTTCACACTCCGTAGCGCGGCGTCCAGGATCTCCTGGTTCTGCCAGCCTTCCTCGCCGGGGCAAGGGAATTGCGCCTTTCCTTCCATCCAATCCGCAAACGCGTCCACTTGGAGCGCGTACGCCAGCCGGTTCGAAACCGTCTCTCGTTGCATGATTTCTTTCCCGTGCCGCAATTGAATTTCAATGGGACGCTCGACGGTCAAAGCATCATCGGCCCCGAGCACGGCTTTCTCTCCTACAATTTCAAAAGGCGTTCGATACTCGGCACGAAACGAAACCAGCACCGTCCCTATCGTCCCGCGCGAAAACTCGAGCGTCAAAGCCGCCGCTGATTCCACATCGCCCGATCGCTCATCTGAATTCGCAGTCGCGCTCACCCGCGCAACTTCGTCTTGCAACACAAATCGCAACGTATCAATGCAGTGAACTCCGATGTCGAAAACCGGTCCTGCACCCGCAACCTTCGCATCGTACAGCCACTTTCGCGGGTGCGATGGATCAGCAAAGAAAGAAAATTCCGAGCGCGCAAACAGTGGCTTTCCCACTGCTCCACTCGCCACCCGCTCGCGGAATATTCTTACGCTCTCGTCAAAGCGAAATATCTGCGCTACGCCGAACCGAACACTCTTTCGCCGGGCGGCCTCAACCATCTGCCGTGCCTCCGCCGCATTCATCGCCAGCGGTTTCTCGCAGAGCACAGCTTTGCCTGCATCAACTGCTGCCAGCACGTCCAGCAAATGAAGGGAATTCGGCGTGGTGACGAAAATGGCGTCCACTTCGGGCGACCGCGCTAACTCCGCCACCGAATCGAAGGCAAGCGGAATCTGAAACTGCCGCGCCGACTCACGGGCCTGTCCTAAATCGCGCCGCGAAAGTGCGGTGACTTTGCAGTTTTTCGCTAGAGCAAAGCCGGGCATCAGCCGCTTGACCGCGTGCAGCCCGAATCCGACGATTCCAAAGCGGACCATTCTTCTATTTTCTAACTATTTAGTGATTGAAAACGAGCGGGGGAGATCGCTCAGAGTTATTTGGTTCCCCGTCGTCGCAAGCGTTCCATCGGAATTCTGTGTGAACTCGGAGACGGTATTCGCCTGCTGATTTACAACAAAAATAAATTTGGCGCCGGGATCGAGAATAATTTGTGACGGCTGCGTCCCCGTGCCCGCAGCAGAAGATGTCAGTGTCGTAAGCTCCCCGGTCGAGGTATTTACCTGAAACTGCGAAAGATTAGTTGCACCGGAATTGGCGACATAAACATAAGCCCCGGTGGTGTTCGTCGATGCCGCCACTGGTGTAATTCCTGTGGCGAACGCTCCAGAACTCAGCGCCAGTGTTCCATCCGATTGAATGCGCAGCACCGTTACCGTATTGGTAGAGGGGTTCGGGACAAAGAGAAAGCTGCTGTCCGGCTCAATCCCAAGCCTTCCAACTCCGCCGACCACACTGAACGGGCGTCCCACCGGCGTCAGCGATCCCGCATTCACGCTGAAGACGTAGATCGCCGAAAAGGTCGGCACCGGCACATAAAGGAAGTCGCCCGATGCGGAAAGGGTGAGACTCGACGGGCTTCCGTCGAGCTGCGCGCTCGACACAAACGTCAGCGCTCCCGACGAGCCGATCGAAAATACCCAAATATCATTCGAGGTCTGATTGGCCACGAACAGGTATTTCCCCCCGCTGTCCATGATCATGTCGACGGGCGACAGTCCTATTCCGCCGGACGAAGTTGTAAGTGGAGTGCGAGGCAGCACCTCGCTTAACGAACCGGTCGTCTTATCTATTTTGAATCTTGAGATGCTGTTGATGTCCTGCTGCGCCGCGTATACCAGCCCGTTCGAAGGGTGCACAACAACGCTGGAAGGCGACGCAGCGAAGTTCGCATTTGTCTTCGCCACAAACGGAGAACCGAAAACCGGCGCTGCCGCTCCAGTTCCTGCGTCTACGCGAAAAGCGAAGATCCCCTGGCCAGTCGCAACATAGCCGAACCTGAACTTCGGCGAAGAACAGCCTGAAAAACAAAGTACTACCAGCACTGTCGACAGGCAGGCGAAAAGGTGCCGCTTCCTCTTTTGCATCTCCTCGCCAGATTGAATTCGCACCATTCGCATTTCAGTGCTTTCCGAAGCTGTATACCAGCCCCGTCGAAACTCGAAGCTCGTTAAGCCTGTTACTGAACGCACTAGTGCGAACCCAATCCGCTTGCAGCGCGCGAAACCAGATTCGATCAGTGAGCGAAATGTCGGCCTCGCCGCCGAAAATCGCCGATTTTTGCCGGTCAGAAGGCTCCACAAATGTGCTGCCAACGTTGCGCACCCGTGTCTGCGCCTTACCGTACATTCCATGCCCAATAAACCGGAACCTGCTGAACTCCCATTGGTATTGAGGACCAAACGAGTAGTTGTACTGTTCGAGTGAAGTAGCGTAATCGCCGCTTGTCTCGGCTATAATTCCGAGGCCTTTGACAATGTGAATCGAAAGCGCGAAATCGAAGCCGTTCATTTCCGTGCGGCTGCCGAATCCGAAGTCGCTGGTCGAGGCAGTCAGGTGCGAGTAGCCGCCAAATACGTCGATCCCCGGCACCCACTTGGACTGGGCCTGTGCGATTCCCGAACACGCCAGAACCCCCAGCGCGAGTACAGAAAATCTGGCTAAAGCTGAAATGTGGTTGAAGACCGCAGACTCAGTCTTCTGAAACGACTGGCAGGTTGCCATCAGCTTTCGGTTCAATTCTCCTCAGTTTTTGGAACAAGTAATATAGCAGGTCAGGTTGGTTCTCCGTTTTCAAACCACAAAGGACACGAAGTCTCACGAAGAAAATTGCATGCTTACCTTCGTGTACCTTTGTGTCCTTCGTGATTAGCTCAAAAACTAGCTTTCAGGATAGATGCAAGCTGAGAATCCAGAGATGCCGGTGTGAAACCGGTCTTCTTCGAGCTATTTTGCCGCCAACACTCCCGCTTCGACTCCAGCGCGAACCATCGATGCGAAAATTTTTACGCCGTCAGCGCAGCCCAGCACATCTTCGCTGGCCCGCTCCGGGTGCGGCATCATTCCCAACACGTTTCTTCCAGGACTGCAGATACCGGCGATGTTGTCGAGCGATCCGTTGGGGTTCGCATCGGTCGAGACGTCGCCATTCGCGCCGCAATACCGAAATACGATCCGATCCTCATGTTGCAACTCTCGAAGCGTCGTGTCATCGCAAACGTAGTTCCCGTCCATGTGGCCAATTGGAACGCACAAAACGCCGCCTTTGCGATTGGCGTTGGTGAACGGAGTCTCCGCGTTTTCTACGCGCACATATACATGCTTGCATACATACTTAAGGCCCGCATTTCTCATCAACGCGCCGGGCAAAAGTCCGGATTCGCAAAGAATTTGGAATCCATTGCAGATTCCAATCACCAGGCCTCCACCATCGGAAAACTTACGTACCGATTCCATAACCGGGGAGAACTTCGCAATCGCGCCTGTGCGCAAGTAGTCCCCATAGGCAAAGCCGCCGGGAACAATGATTGCGTCACAGTTTTCCAGATCGTGTGACTCGTGCCACAAGAACGTGACCGGCTGCTTGATGACCTGCTCAACCGTCCAAAACGCGTCGTGGTCGCAGTTCGAACCGGGAAAAATGAGGACGCCAAATTTCATGATTTTTCCTCGAGAAGAGGGCCTGTTTTCAGTCTAACACCGACGCAATCAGGGGCCTACTGCCGAAGAAAGTGAGATATCCATCAAAGTCAAACCAACTACTCGCCCAAGATCTACTGAGCTTTGGCTTGGGCCTTTCCGAGAAAAGGCAATGATCCCAGCCACAGTGCGATGCCAGGCGATATCACCCCCACAATAAGTGCGAGTGTCACATAGAACCATTGCAGCTCGGCAAAGATTCGTACCCCTCTCAGCAGTGTGATCAATAGGCCGGCGCATATGAATCCCAGGCCGACAATCGCTGGAAGCCACACGGCTCCAAGTAACACTCTCCGTCCACTGCCTGCTCGGTGCGCAAGGTATGCTCCCGCAGCACCGGCGACCGGCAGAGACAGCAGCCAGGGGCCATACAGCGCGGCTGGTCCCATCTGCAAAAGACGTGGAAACAAAGGGATCGTAAAACTTATCCCCAGCAACACTCCTTCAGAAATTGCAAGGCTTACCAGCGCAGGAATCCAAAACTGCCGAGTGCGATTGTTCATAAATACCTCGTTACGTTTTGCGAACTGAATCCTTCTAGACAACCGTTCCCAGTCAACCGCTTCCAGAGAACGCTGCACTGCATCCGACTTGCACAGACCTTCTCTGCACAGACTTTCGTACGTGTCTTCAACGTGATTGGAGAGCTCACCGATAACTTCCTCTTTTTCGGCAGGATCGAGTCTGAGATTCTTCATTCGCTCCTGCACCAGGAGTTTCCAATCAAGTCCGCTTGGATCAGGCATGGCTCACCCCCGCGAGCTGGTCCAATGCATGAAAGAACGATCGCCACTCCTTCCGCAGAGGATCGAGCACTCTCTTGCCGGCTGCTGTCAGCGAATAGTAGCGGCGGTCGCGTCCTTCCCGGTTGCTCCTCCAGTTCCCCTGGATCCACCCACGCTTTTCGAGCTCATACAACATTGGATAGAGCGAAGCCAGGGTGAAGTGCAATGTACCGCCGGTCCGCTCGTCAATTGATTTCGCAATCTCGAAACCGTAGAGCGGGCCCTGGTTCAAAAGTGCCAGGATTATCAGTTCAGCGCTTCCGCGGGAGATTTTTGAGTTAACACGCTTGGTAGTCATTAGTAGGAACCCTATATTCGGAATATAGGGTTCCTATATCAGGACGTCAACGTTACGTTAGTCCTGGTGAAGCCGGTGACTAGGGGGACTAAGAGGGCAAGAGCAAATTTCAGTAAGCAGACTCGTTCGTGGGCTGGTTGAGCGCCTTCTCGTAATCATCGGAAGTGGTCCGATAACAGCGGAGCCGCGCCTGCCGCCGGTCCAGGTCTGAAATCGGGCTCTCGGCTGCGTACTTCCATCTGGAAGTCGACTGCTCGGGTTTGCGTTTTTCTTGCATCAGCGATCGCATCTCCCAGAGCGACTCGTCGCAAGCGGTATCGCGCACGGCATTGACCCTGTGAAGCAGTGAATAGTTCAGGCCGGAGTCGGAAAGCGGCTCCTGGTAGGGAAGAAAATCGTAGACCAGCTTGATGAATCTTGACTCTTCTTTTCCGAGTTCCTGCTCGGCAACAAAGACTTCATCATTCGAAAAAAAAGAAGATCGCGGGTAAGCCACAGCAAGGGCGATCAAACGTACTTCGATTTCATGTTTCTTCGGATGCAGCCAGTGCAGCTGCCCGTCGGCAGCCGGGATTCCGCTCAGCAGGAGAAACACAACTCCCGCTACCCAGGATGACGGAATGCGGAAAAACTGCATGAACTCTCGCTCGATTTGGACGCTGCTTAGATGCTGCGGAACTGGGAGTAAGTCAGCACATCAGCCCGGTGTGGGGCTGAGAACTCAATTATAGCCAGATCACACGAGGCAAGTTGAAGCGGAATTGTAAAGAATCGGCAGTGAGAAGTTCATCGCTCGTAGCTCAGGCGCGACGGCGAAAGACTGCAATCATAGGAGTCTTCCCCCGAGAAGGAAGCGAAACTGCACCTGAGGAATCTGGCTGCATAATCACGCTGACGGCTTCGTAATTGCCGTGAAGGTACTGGGCCATCCAACGGATTATCAGTTGTCTTGGGCCCGCTGGGATGTCCCAGTCATAGACCCAAACAATGAATTCGGGGCGCGCGGCCTCGATATCCGAAATCACTTCCCTTTGCATCGGCAGGGCATAGGGCTGATCTTCCGTAAGCGGATAGATGTACATGAAGCCACTCACCGATCGTCGTCGAGCATAAAAGTAGGTTTGCGGATCGGCTCCGAGAACTTCGAAGGGTTCATCTTTTGTAGTCTGACTCTGAACGTATTCTGCGACACGCTCGAGTTCCGGGAATGGTTCCTTCGGATATATCGCCCGGCAAGCGCTCACCGGATCGAGGGTGAACAGAAACGCTCTTTCAGTGAAAATGGCTCCGGCAAATGCCAGAACAACAGCCAAAGCTGGGACTGCAGTGGCAATCCCGGCAGTTGATTTCGACAAATACTCGTGTGCGAACTGCACGAACTCAGCTACTAGCAGCGAGGCAGCCGGAAGCAGGACGATGAAGTAGTGTGGGCGGAAATAGAGGCCTGGACAAACAGCGAGAAAAGAACACACGAAGAACGCGTAATGAAAAACTCGTCGGCGCCCGTTGTTCCACGCGACCGAGATCAGGCCGAAGCCCGCTATCGCCCACAGAAAAGCAGATGGACGAATTACCTGAATTGCATTGTGGCGGAAATTTTCTAAACCGAGTTGCAGGTTATTGCTCGTGACGTACGCGCGCGCGTAGGAGAATGTCCAGAACCAAAATTTCTGGAATAGGCCAAGTCGATAAATAGTCCAACAGGTCAGGGCAAAGGGCAGAATCGCTCCGGCGATATAGGCTCCGGTTTGCGCGAGCAGATTTCGTTGATTTCCGGTGGGTTCGAATTTGCAATAACCGAGATAAATCAGCCCGAATACCGGGAAGAAAATTCCCGGTTGTTTCATCAGGAACGCTAGGCCCAGGAGTAACCCGGCACAAAATATGAGCCACGTTTCGTCCTTGTCGATCGCACTCAGCAATACGATTACTCCGGCAATTGCGAACAAGACAACAAAATGAGTAGCGTGGCCTTCAAGACCCAAAACCGCCGGCATCGTGGAGAGAAGTGCATAAACCCCAGCCGCAACGACTGAGATCCAATGTCCGAAGAATCTTCTTGCCAATACAAACATCAGCAACGTTGTGATCGCGTTTACGAGTAGCACACCCAGATGGATCCCAGCTGCCGTCTCGCCGAACACCGCCATGATGGCGGCGTAGGCCACGTATGTACCCGGCAATTTCATGTTGTAAGCGATCTGATATGGCGGAATCCCTTGCAGAAGGAGCTGGCCGGCGTAGGCGTATTCCCCTTCGTCTCTCTCGAGCGGCATGTTGCGGAGGCGGTACCGAATCATTCCGAACAGAATGATCAAGAGTGAAAGGACCACATAACAGGTCAGGCGTGAGGCGCGCGCCGAAGCGCCTTTAATATTCGTCTCTATTTTTGCGGAAGTTTCAGGGTCGACGAGGGAGGAGTTCACAGCAACGCGCCTAGCTTGCAGATCCATTGCCCGCCGCGAGAGCGCCACCGAGCATGATGTTCACCTCTGATCCCTTTGCGGCGCTGGCCAGCTGGTTGGCTGCACCGCGGTTGGAAGCGATTTCGAGATACCCCATGCTGCCGAGAATGGCAAAGACTTCGCCCGGCGCGCCTTGCGCGTAGTTGGTGTGAAGACTCGTGATCTCACGTTTGCCCACGGTGATCTTGAAACCTTTCGCCTGGCCCTCGAATAAAGCAGGAATGTCTTTGGGCGTGAAATTCGTGATCAGATTTCCGAAGCGGTCCACTTTTAGCACCACACCGCGCACTGTCTTCGCATCGATGGCCTTCGGCCTAGGAGCATTGAAGCGCACATAGTCCGCAATCTCTGGCCCGAATTTTTCATGATCAACGCCTTTTGCGAGATAAGCCGCAACCGGTGCAAAAATATCACGCCCATGAAACGTGTTGCTGATCGGCTGCTGAAAATAATGATCGCTGCTCACATGCCGCACGTGCAGCCGCTCTTCCTTCGCATACATCAACGAGAGCACGCCATTGTCGGGAGCAACAAAATTGTGACGGTCAGAACTGGCGATAATGGGCCGCCGTGCCGTCCCGACGCCAGGATCTACTACCACCAGATGGACTGTTCGAGTCGGGAAATAGTTGTACGTTTCCGCCAACGAAAGGGCCCCGTCCAAAATGTCGTAGGGCTGCACGGCATGGGTAATATCGACAATCTGCGCGTCAGGCGCGATGTTCAGGATCACTCCCTTCATTGCTCCTACAAAGTGATCGTTTAAGCCGAAGTCGGTCGTTAGCGTGATCGTCGGACGGTGGTGTGCCAAGTCAGCCTCTCGGAATCAAAAACACGTACTGACTTGAAACTAAAGCCTTAAAAGGGGTGAGTCAAGGTACAGAAGTCACGGGGCGGGTTCACTGCAAATGGTGACCACCGAGGTCGACGAGTTTGCCCGGAGCAGCGGGATGTTCGGCCGCCGCCGTAAGTAAACCCGCAGAGATGCTAAGGAAGATGCTGAAAGCGGCGAATCGAGTAGAACCCGTGCGTTTTTAATAGGAGCAAGTGGGAACTTAATGATCCCATTTGCATCTACGCAATATGCCGGTACCGAGTTCCCCGCGCTGCATCAATGCCATCGCTACGAGGTTGGCTTGTTGAGCGCACGGGACGAGTCGCGTAAAAGCCGAGAGCCTAAAGCCGAGAGCCTGAAGCCCGACGCCTGCTCTACTCAATCCGTATACTTCCCGATCCCGTCTGCACCTCGACGGGAACGCCTCCGCCGCCTACTTTCCCTTTCACTTCTTTGCGACTGATCGAGCCTTGCACGGTTACGTGCGAAAAATCAATCGACCCCGAACCCGTGTGCGCGTCCAGATCAAACGACGCGTTCTGTGGAAGCCTTAACTCCACGCTGCCCGACCCGGTATGTACTACCCATCCACCCGTGGCCTCGCCGTCCACTCGTATATCTCCGCTGCCGGCCCGCGCTTCAAGTGATCCTTTAACATTTCGTAGCTCCAGCCCACCCGATCCAGTCTGCGCCCGCACCGAACCTGGTGCGCTCTGCTCGAGTGTCAAATGCCCGCTGCCGGTTTCGCCGTCGAAGCCGCCGGCGACGTTCGTCGCATGAATGGTTCCGCTGCCGGTGCGCGCGTAGACGCTGCCGTTCGCGCCGTCGATGTCGACGCTGCCTGAGCCGGTTTGGGTGTGCACGCCGCCGCCGATGCCCGAAATCTTTACGCTTCCCGAACCGGTGTTCGCCTCAACCGGCCCGCTGATGTCTGAAATTTGCTGGCTCCCCGAACCTGAAGAGGCCCGCAGCTGCGTGCTCGCCGGAACCGTCACTTCATAACTGATGGAGATATTGCGCTTGAGCTCCGGGTCATCGATATGCCCGATGCGAATGTCGTTGCCGCTTTGCTGAATCGGAGGGTTATTTTCGAGCTTCTTTACTTTAGCGTCGGCATTACTGTCAAACCATTCGCTGGCGTAGATGTGTCCGACCACCCGGACCTGGTTCGATCCGCCGCGATGCACGTCAATCGAGCCGGAACCTGTCTCAAGCTGCAAATCCACCGCACCTGAGACTTGCAACGTCCGTTCGAATTCGCCGCGGGCGGAACCGAAGCTAGGCAAAGAACACAGCACCAGAAGCGGTGCAGCAAATACAAGCAAATGTCGTGGATTCCGAGTTCTCACGTTCTCCTCCTGTCAGCGTAAAAACGGGCACGGAAACGATCCGTGCCCTGGTTCCCGTGCATGAAAAACCTATTGCAATATGACCTGATCGCCTTCTTTCAGTCCGGTTAAGACCTCGGTCTTGGCGCCGTTAGAAATGCCGATATTGATCGCCAGTTTGCGTTCTCCATCTTTACCCTTCGGATCGGGCACCTGGACGGAAGCTTTGCGGTCTTTGTCATAGATGATGGCGCCCTCCGGGATCTGCAGCACATTCTTGTGCTCTTCCAGAATGATTTCCGCATTGGCCGTCATCTCAGCTTTCAACTCGCCGGTTGCGTTGTCGATTGAGACCCGTACTTCGAATGTCGTAACGTTATCTTTCTCTACGCCCATCGGTGAGATTTTCGTCACCACTCCGTTGAAAGTCTTGTCTTTAAACGACTCGACCTTGATTCTCGCCGGCTGTCCCATATAGACGCGGCCGATGTCGCTCTCGTCAACCTTGCCTTTCACATAAACCTTGCTGGTGTCGCCTATGGTCATGACGAGCGTGGCGCTCGAACCCAAGACGAGGATTGAACTCACGGCATCGCCGACTTCCACGTCGCGCGAAAGCACGATTCCGTCAATCGGCGAAACGATATCGGTATAGCTCAGCTGCTCCTCGAGCTGTTTCAGGTTAGCGTCATCCTCCGCCACCTGCGCTTGCGATTGCGCAATTTTGGCTTGCAAAACGGTCACTTGGGCGCGGGCCACGTTTTGCTTGTTGACCGCCATCTTGTAGTCTTTTTCGGCATCGTCCAGCGCCGACTGCGAAACCACGCCGCTTTTCTGCATCTCCAGGTTTCGTTGATACGCGCGTTGCAGCAAAGGTACATCCGGGCCTTCAGCATCCACCTTCGCGCGCTCGTAGTCAGCTTCAGCGCCCTTCAGGTTTGCCTGGGCTGCTAACAATGCAGCGCGAGATTGCTCAACCTGGGCTTGAATTTCGAGTTTGTCGAGTTGGGCGAGAAGTTGCCCTTGTTTTACCCGGTCGCCGTATTCAACGTAGAGCTTCTTCACGATGCCACTGGCCTTCGATTTCACCTCAACCTTTGTGATGGGCTCGACTTTGCCAGTAGCGACCACGCTTTTGGCGAGATCGCCCTTTTCCACTTTCGCAAGCTTGGAAGGATCAATTTTTGTGCTTCCGTGCGAGAACGCCATTACCGCGCCGATCAGCAGGACCAGGACAATGACGATGGAAGAAATAATGATGATTCGATTGCGCCGCTTCTTGCGACCGTTCGCGTTACCGTTCACGACTCCTCCTTGCGGAACCTGGTGCTCGCTGGGTTAGTGTTACGAACTAAGATCGAATTTTGTTCCCCAAGTTGCGGAAAAATGGCGTGCGCAATAACTGCGGAATACTCTTCCACGGGGCGCTTCAATCTTAGACATTCCTTAGAGTGAAATGTAAGCAGGGAACCGAGAGATACTCTCAGTTGACACTCCCGCGTCTACCGCCACTCCGAAGATCTTCGGGTCTGAACGATTTCGCCGGGCAGGCCAACGGTTCTGGCTGGAACCGCCAAAATCTGGGTCGACTGTCAGGCAAGGTTCAGAGCTGCCCTAATTATAGCTTCGAGAGTTGCTTGGCAAAGCCGAAAGCAGCTTTGGAATGTTAAAATTAGCTGCTAAATGATAGCTTTTGTGCTGCTCCGGGTCTTGCTGATCGTCGCCCTGGTTGCGGCCAACGCCTTCTTTGCCGCTGCCGAGTTTGCACTGGTTAGCGTCCGCGAAACCCGCATCGAGCAGCTCATCAAGGCCCGCCGCATCGGTGCGCGCATCCTGCAGAGACTCCACCGCAACCTGGACGAGGTCGTAACCGGCGTCCAACTCGGCGTCACCATCGTCAGCCTGACGCTCGGCTGGATCGGCGAACCGATGGTCGCCCATTTCGTAGAGGGCCTGCGTTTCCTGCAAAAACTCCCGCATGTGCTGATCTACGCTCACGGAATTGCGATCGTCGTTGCCTTCGGGCTCATCACGTTCATGCACGTCATCCTGGGCGAGTTAGTGCCCAAGTCACTTGCACTGCAGCGCGCCGAGCAGGTTGCGTTAGCAGTTGCCGGCCCAATGGACGTCTTTTTGACCCTGCTGCGGCCAATCATTTTCGTAATGGGCGCCTCCGCCGGTTCCGTGCTCCGGGCATTCGGGCTGCGTCGGATGAGGCAAGGCCCAGTTCATTCTCCGGACGAAGTAAAAATGATCGTCACCGCTAGTCGCGAACTGGAACAGATCACTCCCTCGCAGGAAGAAATGGTGCATCACGCGCTTGAACTTGAGAACATCACAGTTCGCGAGGTGATGGTTCCAAGGCCCGACATTTTTTCCTTGCCCGGCAATCTCTCGCTCCAGGATGCAATCGATCGCGTCGTCGAGGAGCAACACTCGCGCATCCCGGTCTATGATCCGCAAAGCGGCCCCGAGCACATCATCGGTGTTCTTTACTCGAAAGATTTAATGCGCTGGGCCGGGTTGCGCCTGGCTGCTCGTGCTATTCCCATTCCGTCGCGAATCGCGGACATGAAAATCAGCCAGATCATCCACGACGCCATGGTCGTGCCGGAAACCAAGCCGCTTTCCGAGCTGCTTGAAGAATTTAAGGAACGTAAGCGACACATGGCCATAGTCGTCGACGAATTCGGCTCAACCATCGGCTTGATCACCGCGGAAGACATTCTCGAGCAGTTGGTCGGCGAAATCGAAGACGAATACGACGTAGCTGCGGCCGCACAATCCGCTGAGAGCAAGGTGCTTGTCCTCGAAGGCACCGCGGGCATTCGTGACCTCGAATCGCAATATGACCTTCCTCTGCCGCGCAACGCAGGGTTTGAGACTCTCGCAGGTTTCATGCTTTCAAAGCTTCAGAAAATTCCTGCTGTCGGTGATTCCTGCTACTACGGCGGCCACCGCTTTACCGTCGACGAAATGGAAGGTCACCGGATTGCTCGGGTACGTATCGAAGATGCGCAACCGGTTGCGGCACAGGCGGGCGACTAACAACAACTCGAGAGACGGAAAGAGTACCCTTCCATGCGGTCATTCCGAGCCGAGCAAGACGGTCCGCTTGCGGATTGTCTTGCGAAGTCGAGGAACCTGCTTTTCCTGTCGAGAAGGTAGACTGGCACTTCGAAAAAATGAGGTCAATTTTTTCTTCGGAGGAGCTTCCCAACGAGTGTCCGCCGCGCTATTTCCGAAGATATTTCCGCCATTCTCGAATTGGAAAGGCAAACCCCCGAGCTTGCCCACTGGTCTGAGCAAGCCTACAAAGATGTTTTCGAGCCCGGCGCTCCCGAGCGCTTGCTGCTCTTAAGCGAGAGCGACGGACAATTACAGGGATTTTTGGTCGCGCGGTTCACGCCAGGCGATTGCGAACTTGAGAACATAGTTGTGGCTCCGGAAAATCGACGGCATGGCATTGCGCGCCAGTTGCTGGAATCGCTGATAGTCAAAGCGCGTGAGCGAGGCGTGCAAAAAATCCTGCTTGATGTTCGCGAATCAAATACCGTGGCCCGCTCGCTTTACCGCAAACTCGGATTTCAAGAGACCGGCCGCCGCAAAAACTATTACGCCAATCCAACCGAAGACGCTATTCTTCACTCTCTTGCCTCACTTCTGGTGCAAAAATCCAGTTAGAACGAGTTAACTACACATCAGTTCTGTTGAAAAATCGTCATTGATCCAGCTCTGACCCTATGCTAGTTTTAAGCCACAATTCAATACGAGGAGGTCTTGCCGGATGCTAGCCTCTAGAGACCATCTCCTGGCCACGCATGAAGAATTTCGTAAGCTGGCCCAGGAGCATTCGCAGTACGAACAACGCCTCTCATCCCTCACTCACAAGCGTTACCTCACCGACGACGAAAAGCTGGAAGAAGTCAGGCTCAAGAAGCTCAAACTGCGCCTCAAGGACCAAATGGAGTCTATCGAGCGCCAGTACCGCGAGCACGTTTCAGCAGGCCAAGTAGCCTAAAAATTTTGTCAAAGCCCTCCGCCGTCACAAGCGGCACAGGATCTCTGCATTCACACTCTTACTCATTGAGTTCCGGGCGCGGGCGTCTTCCGTGCAGGGTGAGTTCATTTGCCTTACCAGCACAGTAACCCTGCCATATAATTCCCCTATCAATGGTTCGAGACGGCTACTACTACGGGGCGGTGATGCTTGCATCCGCTGCGCTGGTGGCGTGGCTCACAAGCCCACTGTGGGCGGTAATCCCCATCCTGCTCGCGGCGTTTTTCATGTGGTTCTTCCGTGATCCGCACCGCGTGATCCCTTCCGACCCATGCGCGGTGGTTTCGCCTGCCGACGGCAAAGTGACCGAAGTTGCTGATGCGAAGCTTGATGGCAAAGCGTGGAAGCGTATCAGCATTTTTCTGAACGTATTCAACGTTCACGTAAACCGCTCGCCAGTGTCCGGCGTGATTCGCGGAGCGCAATACCAGGAAGGTAAGTTTCTGAATGCCATGAATCCCGCCTGTGCCGATTGCAACGAGCAAAATACGGTCACGGTTGAGGATGAGGGTCAGCGTGTAATATTCAAGCAGATCGCTGGCCTACTTGCCCGCCGCATTGTATTTACCAAGAAAATCGGTGACCAGGTGCATCGCGGGGAGCGCGTTGGCTTAATCAAGTTCGGCTCGCGCACCGATGTGTTTCTCGATCCAAGGTCCGAAATCAGAGTCAGGGCCGGCGACCACGTGAAGGGTGGTTCCAGCATTCTGGGATTCTTAAAAGTCGAAAGTGAACTCGCCGGAGTTGCCAGAACTGAGAAGCAGGGAACTAATAGATAGTCACGAGCCAAGGACTTTAAATGGATGAACGCACCCAGCATCCGATGCGCCGTAAAGAAGACCAGTCCCCCCGCCGCCTGCGCAAAGGTATGTACATTCTGCCTTCATTATTCACTTCGGCAAATGTTCTGCTCGGGTATTACGCGATTCTTCAGGTCATCCACGGCGCGGTAGTTTATGCGATTGCGGAAGCGACCCAAAATCCCGTCCAGCAGGCCTGGCATTTTGATAATGCAGCGAAGGCGATAGGTTTTGCGGTTCTGTTCGATGGTCTCGACGGCCGAATCGCCCGCCTGACCAATACCACCAGCGATTTCGGCCGCGAACTGGATTCGCTTGCAGATGTCATCACCTTCGGAATTGCCCCCGCATTGTTGGCCTGGGCATGGGGATTTCATCAGGTCTCGGCTGAAATTTCTCGCGCCGATATGGCGAGTCTGCTCCCGCGTTTGGGCGCAATTGCCAGTTTCCTCTTCCTCATTGCAGGCGCCAGCAGGCTGGCGCGCTTCAACATTGCAGTCAATCCCCAGCCCTCCAATCCCGGGCGCCCCGGCAAAAAGTATTTCGTAGGAATGCCGATCCCGGCTGGAGCCGGGGTAGTTGCTGCGGCAGTGCACTTCACAAGAGGCGACCCGCTGGTGTGGTGGGGCTCTGCCCTCATATGGTTGATCGTGGTGGTGCTTGCGGCTTACCTGATGGTTAGTACCTGGCGCTTTTATAGCTTTAAAGATATTGATCTGCGCGCACGTCAGTCGTTCCGCCTGATTGTGATTTTCGGACTGCTTCTGGCAGGAATATTTCTATTCTCCGGCCCCGTACTTTTATTTATCGCACTGACCTACATGTTTTCGGGGATCTTCTCGCGTCTCTATTGGACCTTTCGCCGTAAACGGCCCTCACCGCCTCCGACCTACTCCGAGGCTTCGCAGATTTCATGAATTCGAATCTCAAATCCGCCGGCGTGGCCCACGCAGATACAGGAGCAGGCTTCTACCGCGTTGCCATCGTTGGCGCGGCATCGCTGAAAGGCAAAGAGGTGGCCGAAGTTCTCGATCAACGCAACTTCCCGTCGTCAGAAATCAAGCTGCTCGACGATGACGAAGCCCTCGGCCGGCTCGAAGCCCTCAAAGACGAAGTCACGTTCATTCAGAGCATCCGCTCCGAGCAGTTCGATCACATTGACTTCACCTTCTTCGCTTCCGATGCCGAGTGCACACGCAAAAATTGGAAACAGGTTTTGAACTCGGGCAGCGCCATGATCGATCTTTCATATGCTCTGGAGGATGAACCAGCCTCCGTACTGCGCGCGCCATGGATAGAGCGGCAGTTGGGCCGGGCAATTGCGCCTGAGCTTCAGCCGGCCCCGGTAGTAACGGCTCACCCAATCGCAATCGTGCTCGCGTTGCTCCTGCTCCGGGTGAACTCGGCCACTCCTGTGAAGCGTGCCGTCGCCACCGTGTTTGAGCCGGCTTCAGAGCGAGGCCAAAAAGGGATGGACGAGCTTCATCAGCAAACCGTAAGCCTGCTCTCATTCCAGCAGCTGCCGAAGACAGTTTTCGATACTCAGGTCGCATTTAATCTTGTTTTCCGCTACGGCGAAAACTCGCCCTCGACGCTCGCCTCTGTCGGAGATCGCATCTTCAAGCACTATCGAAAAATCTCTGACGGCCAAGCTCCGCTTCCTTCCATACAGGTCCTGCAGGCGCCGATCTTTCACGGCCATGCGGTATCTCTCAACTTGCGATTTGATCGCCCTGCCGACCTCGGCCACATTTCCAGCGCGCTCGCAGGAGAACATATATCCGTGATCGGGATGACTGAAGACGCTCCCAGCAACGTGAATGCCGCCGGACAGGGTGACATTCTGGTTTCGTTGAGTGCCGATGCCGCCGACTCAAACAGCGTCTGGATCTGGGCCACCTCAGACAATCTTCGTGTCGCCGCCTCCACCGCTGTAGAAGCCGCTGAGAGCGTCGCAGCGTCCAGGCCAAGAGGGAAAATCCAGTGATTCGTGCCGTCTGCGTGCTCGCTTTGCTGTGCGCATTCAGCACTGGATGCGGCTACCACATTGCCGGCCACTCGAACCTGCTTCCCTCGAACCTTCGCGTTCTCGCCGTGCCTGCGTTTGTGAATCAAACGCAAACTTACAAAATCGAGCAAGTCCTCACAACCGCCGTCGTTAAAGAATTCACAACCCGCACCAATTACCACGTCATTTCCGATCCTCGCACCGCCGACGCTACCTTGCGCGGCACCGTTCTCGCCGCAACCACGACGCCGCTGACCTATGAGTCAACCACTGGCCGGGCGTCGACGGTTTTGGTCATTGTCAGCATGAGCGTCACCCTCACGGACCAGAAGGGAAGAGTTCTCTATCAAAATCCTTCGTACGTCTTTCGCGAGCAGTACCAGGTCTCACAGGAGTTGAGTACGTTCTTCGAAGAAGAATCGCCGGCATTCAAGCGCCTTTCTGGTGAATTTGCACGGACGCTGGTTTCGAATATTCTGGAGGCGTTCTAGTGCGTCCATTCGCCCAAGCCGAGCGCTTCGTCTCCGAGGTGGAAGGCCGAAAGCTGCGCCCGGCTTACGTTTTCGTCGGCGACGAGGCTTTCTTCCGGAAGAAATGCCGTGAAGCCATCCTGCAGCACCTTGTTCCTGAAGGTATGCGCGAGTTCAGCCTGTTTGAATTTGATTTGTCGGAAACCGATCTCGCCGAAGTCCTCGACCGCGCCCGCACGCCCTCGTTAATGGCGCCATTTCAGATTTTTTTCGTGCGCGGAGTGAAAAACCTGTTCGGCCGTGGATCCAATGAAGACAAGCTGAATGCAATTGAACGGTACTGCTCGGACCCTAATCCTGATGCCGTTCTGATCTTCGTCGCCGACCACATCAGCATTCCCGCCGATGCGCGCCGAATTGACCTTACCGACAAAGAACGTTATGAGCGCATTCGCGAAACTATGGGCCGCTACTGTGCAATCGTTGAACTCGGCCGCGTCGAGGAAAGCGATGCCGTGCGCTGGATTCAAGAATATTGTGGTACGCGCGAGGTGAAGATCGATGCCGATGCCGCCCGCGAACTTGTCGACTCGCTCGGCGGCGACATGATGATGATCTCGAACGAGCTCGAAAAGCTGATTCTTTATGTCGGCGAGAAAAAGCGCATCACGCCGGGTGACGTCGAAACCATGGTTCTCGCGGCCAAGCAGCGCTCGCTATACGAATTGACCGACGCGATCTCCTCGCGCGCCCGCGCCCGCGCGCTTGAAATTCTGGATGCGATCCTCTCCACAGGCGATGGCGATGAGGCGGCCATTGGCCATCTCTACATGCTGGCGAAGACTTTCCGTCAGATGCTCGTAATCCTCGAGCGCAACGTCCGTGACCAGCGCATGCTCTGGGCCGCCCTCTGGCAAGGATTCCGTGTTCCTCCATTCGCAGCCGATGACATCATTCGCCAGGCGCGGCGCTACAAATCGAAGCGCGAACTCACGCGTGCAATTCGGCTTGTCGCCAAAGCCGACCTCGCACTTCGTTCCAACCCGCCGAGCAAACGCCTGGTTCTGGAGAAGCTGGTATTCGACCTCACCGCCGAACCCAAACCCGAACCGGTGTGGATGCAGGACGAGCTCGGGGTCTAGCGCCTCGTCGTCGTTCCGAAATGGGCCTTCCACCCGGACGTGTGATGCGTAACCTTGCATTCAGATTCACGGCCTAAGTATTTTGCCTTCGGGCCCGTGGTGTAATGGCAGCACACAAGCCTGTCCAGCTATGAGGAGCGGGTTCCGAATCCCGTCGGGTCCAAGCTAGGCAACCTACGGGGAAGCCTTAGGACAGGGAGGCTTCCGACGTACCCTTGACTATTTTGTGGGGAAGAGAAAGAATTATTTTGTAGCTGGACAGGTTAGTGTGACCCCGAGCTTCGGCTCGGGGTTTAATTTTTTTAGCCGAATTGGATCTCAACCCGCCGCGGCACTTCTCCACTCCTTCGTCTATAATCGACTTTTCCGCTGACATTCGGAGTTTCCAACTACATGATTCGTTTTCTGCAGACCCCTGGCCCCATCAAGAAAATTGTTCTTGGCGGACTTCTCACCGTTGTTTGCGTGCTCATGGCCATCACGCTCATCCCCGGCTTTGGCAGCGGGAGCTTCATGACCAACGCTTCCAGTCCCGGCGTGGTTGCAACCGTCGCCGGGGAAGACATCACCGCCAACGCCGTCGAGCGTCAGGCCAAGCAAATGGTTGAGCGTATGTATCCGCGCGGCGGCCCGGACGCGGAAAAAGCCTTACCAAGGGCTGCGGGCTATGCCTTCGGCCAACTGACGATGGAGAAGTTGGAATACGTCCAAGCCCAGCGAATGGGCCTGCGAGCAACAGACGACGATCTACGCAACTATCTTCACCAGGGCCAGCTCGGAGAAATGATCTTTCCGAATGGCACATTTATTGGCGAGACGGCCTATGAAGACTTAGTGTCACGCGCCTTTGACCTCACCGTCCCGCAATTCGAAGCACTCGTAAAAGAAGAGATTCTGATCAACAAGCTGCGCGACCTTGTCGGTGCGAGCGCCACCGTTACCGAGGCACAGGTCCGTAAGCAGTTTGAAAAAGAGAATACAAAAGTAAAGTTCAATTACGCGGTCATCAAAAAGGATGACATTCTAAAGACCATTCATCCAACCGATACCGAACTGAAAGCCTTTTACGATCAGAACAAGCGCGAGTACGTCAATTCCATCCCGGAAAAGCGGCAGGTCAAGTACGTTGTCGTCGATAACGCGAAAATGCTCGCCGAAACCAAGGTCTCGCCACAGGAGCTGCAGGACTACTACGACCAGCACCGCGATCAGTACCGGGTACCGGAACAAGTTAACGTCCGACACATTCTCATTAAGACGCCACTCGCAGGGCCAGACGGCAAGGTAGATTCGAAGGCTGTGGCTGCTGCACGCGCAAAAGCCGAGGATGTCCTGAAACAAGTGAAAGCTGGCGGGAATTTTGCCGAGCTCGCGAAGAAATATTCTGAAGATCCCGGCAGTGCCAAGAACGGCGGCTCACTCGGCTGGATCAACCGTAAACAGACTGTGCCGGAATTTGAAAACGTCGCCTTCTCTCTCCCGAAAGGCGCGACCAGTGATCTGGTCCAGAGCAGCTACGGCTTTCACATCATTCATATCGACGACAAGCACGACGCCCACTTGAAATCGCTCGATGAAGTGAAGGCCCAAATAGAGCCTTTGATCAAGCAGCAAAAGGCCGGACAGGCGGCTCAGCGCCTTGCCGATCAGATTCTTGCCGACGCTAAGAGCACGAGTATCGACAAGGCCGCAGCGGCCAAAAACCTGCAAGTCATTAATACCGATTTCGTCGATCACAGTTCGCTCCTACCCGGAATTGGCAGTGATCCACAATTCATGAGCGCGCTGTTTAGCCAAGCCCAGAATGCTCCTCCTGACGAGGCCCAGCTGCACCAGGGCTACGCGATTTACCAGGTAACAGCGATCAAGCCTCCGGCGACTCCAACGTTTGAAGAGGCGCGATCCAGGGTCGAGCAGGAATTCAAGAACGATCGTGCAGCGCAACTGCTGAGCCAGAAAACGCAGGAGCTTGCTGACCGCGCCAAAGCCGATCACGATTTGAAGAAAGCTGCGAAGGAGCTCGGCGCTGAATACAAGAGCAGCGATTTCGTGCTCCCTGATGGTCAGGTGCCCGACATCGGCTCAATGACCGGTGGTGCGTCTGTTGCGTTCACCCTGAAGCCGGGCGATATCAGTGGCCCAATTAATACTGGAAACGACGGCGCTGTGCTGGCCGTCACGGACCGCCAGTCGCCGACTGACCAGGACTATGCCGCGAAGAAAGATCAAATTCGCGACAATCTCCTGCAGCAGAAGCAGGGCGAGATTTTCGACCTGTTTGTCGGGAACCTCCGCGACTCAATGCAGAAGTCCGGGAAAATAAAAATCAACCAAAAAGAACTGGCGAACTTGACTAAAGCAAGCACCGAGGAAAACGAGTAAAACCAGTGGTCAGTGATTCGTGATTCGTGATTCGTGATTCGTGATTCGTGACTAGCGATCAAGGAATCGCGGAGTTTTTGGCTGCAGTGTTTGTCGACTGCGCCATCCGAATCGGGACCACTAGCTACGAACCACGAATCACGAACCACTGCTTGTCATGACTTTCCCCCGCCTGACTGGAATCCTGCTTCACCCCATTTCTCTGCCGTCGCGCGGGGGAATCGGCGACCTCGGCCCTGCTGCTTACGAGTTCCTCGATTTTCTCGTACAAGCGCGTCAGGGTCTTTGGCAAGTCCTGCCTCTGAATCCACCGGCAAACGGCAACTCGCCTTATTCTTCGACCTCCGCCTTTGCTGGAAATCCTTTGCTCATCAGCCTTGAGCGCCTTGCGGAAAAAGGATGGCTTGATCAATCGGCGACTGCGAAGCTCTGCGAAAAAGTTGGTCCAATCGACTACGAACAGGTGAACCACTGTAAGCTTCCGCTGCTCCAGCAGGCTGCGAGAAATTTCCTAGCGCGGGCGAATGGAGAGGCCCGCGGACGCTTTGATCGCTTTTGCGACGAGAACTCATGGTGGCTCGAAGACTATGTTTTGTTTGACGCGCTGCGTCAGCGCCATGGCGGCAATTGGAGCCGCTGGCCTTCGCCGCTTGCCCATCACGACCCGTCCACCATTGCCTCAGTACGAAACGAACTTCAACACGAACTCTCGCTGCCTCGTGTTCTGCAGTTTTTCTTTTGGGAACAGTGGCACGCGCTCCGGCACTATTGCGCACAAAAATCAATTCGCGTTGTTGGTGACATTGCAATCTTCGTTGATTACGACAGCGCCGACGTGTGGGCGCATCGCGACCTGTTCCGCATCAGGGATTCTGACCTGCAGCCCGATGTCGTGTCGGGTGTGCCTCCCGATTATTTCAGCGCAACCGGCCAGCGATGGGGAAATCCTCTTTACGACTGGAATGCAATTCGTGCCAATAGGTATCGCTGGTGGATTCAGCGCCTGCGTTGGGCAACACAGACCTGCGACTTCATTCGTCTTGACCACTTTCGTGGGTTCGCCCAATTTTGGGAAATTCCCGCCAACGAACCGACTGCGATCAAAGGCCGGTGGGTCGATGGTCCGGGCGACGAGATATTTAATGTATTAAAAAGGGAACTCGGCGGCCTTCCATTTTTTGCTGAAGACCTCGGCATGATCACGCCTGACGTCCTTGCCCTTCGTGATCGCCACGATATTCCAGGCATGGCCGTCCTGCAGTTTGCGTTCGGCGATCCCGGTGCGCACGCCTATTTGCCGCATCGGCTGCCCGCGAATCGCGTAATCTACACCGGCACCCACGACAACGATACCTGCCTGGGCTGGTGGTCTGCGCTCAGTGAGAGGGAACGTACCGCCGTTAACGCGCTGATAGGCCCTTGCGACGACGGCCCCAACTGGGGACTGATTCGCCTGGCTCAGAGTTCGTCTGCGAGTTTTTCTGTTGTGCCTTTGCAAGACATTATCGGCGCCGGCAGCGAAGCACGGCTGAATACCCCCAGCACGCACAGTGGCAACTATCACTGGCGATTTCAGCCCGGAGCATTGAAGCAGGAGTCTGCCCAAAAACTCGCTGCTCTTGCTGAAGTCACCGACCGCCTACCGGAGAAGATCCCAGCGCCCGCACCAGAGCAATTCTTCGCGTAGTTTCAAATCCTTCGTGTAACTTCGTGTCCTTCGTGATTGAACCAAAGACGCGAAGAAGCCTCATTTCACTTCCACGAACCCTCTTCCTTTGCGCTCATGTCCTAACACCAGGACCAGGATCAGCAACACGATATTCACTGTCTCGAACCCCGCCAAAGCCCATGAATAACCGAATCGTGAGCGAAGTGCGTACTCGATCGAGTTAACGGGAGCGGCAAACAAAATCCCAAGCTGATACGCCAGGCCGGGCAAGAGTCCACGGGTCTGATCGGGCGACAGCTCACTCAAATGCGCCGGAATTACTCCCCATGCGCCTTGCACACCCGCTTGCAAAATGAAGGCGCTGACAGCCAGCGTCAGGACCGGGCCTGCGAATGCCCAGCCTGGAATCATTGCTAGGGTCAAAACAAGAGCCGCGATCACGCTCCTGCGTCGTCCCAGCTTTTCCGACAGATGCCCAAATATCAGCGTTCCAGTCACGGCGCCGATGTTATACAAGATCGCCATGTAGGAAACTGTTCGCGAGCCTGCTCCGCGCGCGGATTTTAAAAAATCCGGGTAGAGATCTTGCGTGCCATGAGACAGGAACATCATTAATGTCATCATCGCAACCAGATACGTCGCCAGCTTCCAATGTTGCTTTACAACCTCGAGGATCGCGCGCGTGGTCGGCGCTCGGTGCTGCTTCCAGGCCTCTGATTCGGGTACCTTGGATCGAATATAAAGCGCGAGCAGCGCCGGCGCTCCTCCAACCCAGAACATCGCTCGCCAACCGAATGCCGGTTCTATAAAACGTGCGGCCAGGGCGGCCAGCAAGTATCCCAACGGATAGCCGCTCTGCAAAACACCCGAAAGGAGTCCGCGCCATTTTGTAGGCGCTGCTTCCATCGCAAGCGACGCGCCAACTCCCCACTCGCCGCCCATCCCAATTCCATAGATCGTTCGCAGAACGAGAAAGGTCGCGTAGTTCGGAGCAAATCCGCAAAGCAACTCAACTACCGAGAAAAAGATTACGTTAGCCATCAACGGCCGTCGCCGGCCGTAACGGTCCGCCAACAGACCAAAAATCACCGCACCCACGGGGCGCGTGGCCAGCGTGGCCGTAATTGTGAAAACCAGTTCCGCTTTGCTTACGTGGAATTGTGTCGCGAGTGTGTCAACCAGAAAAACCACAACGAAGAAGTCAAAAGCATCCAGCATCCAACCGAGAAAACCGGCGCTAACAGCGTGCCAATGCCGGGAGCCGGAGTCGGGCGAATGTCTTTCGTTGGACATGAAGAATAAGTTGCAGAGTTGGTGAGGATACAACGCCGCAGCGCAGGCTTCAAATCAGCGGCGAACTGTTTGGTGGTAAGAGCGACCTGAGCGGGCACTGCTCGCATTCTGCCTTCGACTTCAGGCAATACTGCTTGGCCACGCTGACAATCAGTCCGTGCATTTCGTTAAAGACTTGGGCGAGCGGTGTTCTTTGAGTCAGGCTCATTCGTGAAGGTTCGTGCGATGCAAGCGGACGGGCGTAGTCGGGCGCTTTTATACGATTTGAGAAGTCTCGGGCGTCGACGCCTGGAGGGACCGTGGCCGCGATCCCGCTCAAGGCCCGCTCGAATAGCGCCCGAAACTCCTCGTAATCTGCTTTCTGATCGAGAACCCCATGCCGCGCAGCCAGCCTTCGCGTATACGCGTCCACCACAAACACAGGATGCTGCCCTGCATAGAGAAGAATCGAATCCGCCGTCTCAGGTCCTACGCCATTCAGTGAGAGGAGTTGCTCTCTCAGAACTGCAGTCGGTTGAGCGAACATCCTGGTCAGCGATCCGCGGTAGTTACGATCAAGAAAGTTGACGAATGTTTTCAGATTGCGCGCCTTCTGGCGGAAATACCCTGATGAGCGAATCAGCATTTCCAGGCGCTGAATCGAAATCCGCCGAACGCCCGCAACGTGCAACACACGTGCCCCTCGCAGGTTCTTCAGCGCTATCTCAACGTTGCTCCAGCTGGTGTTTTGCGTGAGGTAAGCCCCGACGATCACTTCAAAACGGCTGTGTGCGGGCCACCAGTGTTGCGGGCCCCAAGCCTCAAACAGTTTCGAATACATCGCGATGATACGTTCTTCTGGCAACATTCAGTGTTGGTTGAATCTCCTCTGTAGCTGCTAGCTTCCGGCTGAATCCCCGCGAAAACCGCAGCTAATAGTGCAACCGGTGACCTCCGATAGCTCACATCTGAGTACAAGGTACTTCGGTTACTTTCAAGGTTACTCAATCAAGGTGACAATTTGTGTCACCGGAGATTGTGCAGCTTCCCCCCAGCCGCACTCTTCTGCGCCGGGTTCGCGTTTCCCGGATTCTGTTTCTGCCGAACGGAGATTGGGGTATGTCTCAACGACTGGGCGACCTTCTTGTGAAAGAGAAGATCATCACCCCAGAACAATTACAGCAGGCGGTCAAAGTTCAAAAGGAACAGAACTGCCGCCTGGGTAGCGCCCTGGTGAAGCTCAACTTCCTCAGCGATGAGGACGTTACCAACTTCCTCTCTCGCCAGTACGGCGTTCCTGCTATCAATCTTTCTTATTTCGAAATTGACGCCTCGGTTGTCAAGCTCATTCCGTACGAGACGGCGAAGCGCTACCAGATCCTTCCGCTCAGTCGTGTCGGCGCTTCGCTCACCATCGCCATGGTCGATCCCACGAACGTCTTCGCCATGGACGATATCAAGTTCATGACTGGCTTCAATATCGAGCCGGTCGTTGCTTCCGAAAGCGCAATCCTCGAAGGCATTGAAAAAGCCTACGGCACGGACAAGACCGAGGACCTCGATACCGTGATGCAGTCCATCAACGAGATGGACGACGCGGATGTTGAACTGCAAGCCGACTCCGAAGAACTTGGCCTTGCCGACCTCGAAAAAGCGGCCGATGAAGCCCCCATCGTCAAGCTGGTGAACCTTGTGCTTACCGACGCTGTGAAGCGCGGCGCCAGCGACATTCACATGGAGCCATACGAAAAAGAATTCCGCGTACGCTTCCGTATTGACGGCGTGTTGCAGGCGATCATGACGCCCCCGCTGAAGCTGAAAGACGCGATCACTTCTCGTCTGAAAATTATGTCGAAGCTTGACATCAGCGAAAAGCGGCTGCCGCAAGACGGCCGCATCATGCTGAAGATGCAAATCGGCGGAAAGAAAAAGCAGCTCGACTTCCGTGTCAGCACCCTTCCTACGTTGTGGGGCGAGAAGATCGTGCTTCGGTTGCTCGACAAAGAAAATCTTCGACTCGATATGACCAAGCTCGGTTTTGAGGCCGAGTCGCTGGTGAAATTCGAAAAAGCAATCTTGAAGCCGTACGGCATGGTACTGGTCACTGGCCCGACGGGATCAGGAAAGACGAACACGCTTTACTCTTCGATCGCCCGCCTCAATCAGCCCGATACCAACATCATGACCGCGGAAGATCCAGTCGAATTCCAATTGGGTGGTGTCAATCAGGTGCAAATGAAAGAGCAGATCGGTTTGAATTTCGCTGCCGCTCTTCGCGCGTTCTTGCGGCAAGACCCCAACATCATTCTCGTCGGCGAAATTCGTGACTTCGAAACCGCCGAAATTGCCATCAAAGCCGCACTCACAGGTCACTTGGTTCTTTCCACCCTGCACACTAACGGTGCACCAGAAACCATTACCCGACTGATGAACATGGGTATCGAACCATTCCTGGTCGCGACTTCCGTACACCTGATCTGCGCGCAGCGCCTGGTGCGCAGAATTTGTAAGGACTGCGCCGAAACAGTTGACGTCCCGGTGCAAACACTTATCGAAGAAGGCTTCAGCCCGGAGGAAGCCAAGACCGTGAAGATCACGAAAGGCAAGGGCTGCAGCGTTTGCAATAACACCGGATACAAAGGCCGCGCTGGTCTTTATGAAGTCATGGAAGTCGATGACGAAATCAAGGAACTCGTGCTCGTTGGTGCTTCCGCAGTTGAGCTGAAGAAGAAGGCAATCGAGCGCGGAATGATCACCTTGCGCCGCAGCGGTCTGATCAAGGTGGCTGCGGGCATGACAACGCTGGAAGAAGTTGCGCGCGAAACAATTCACTAAAGGGAACCTGAATGTCGCTTTCATTAAGTGATCTGCTCAAACGAATGCTCGAAATGAACGGCAGCGACTTGCACATTACCACCAATTCGCCGCCCCAAATTCGCGTGCATGGCCACTTGGTACCACTCGATCTGCCACAGCTCACGCCGGCTGAAACCAAGCAGCTCGCTTACAGCGTGATGACTGATTCGCAGAAGCACCGCTTCGAAGAGCACCTCGAACTCGACTTTTCTTTTGGATTAAAAGGTTTGGCCCGCTTTCGCGCGAACGTATTTAATCAACGCGGCGCGACCTCGGCCGTTTTCCGCGTGATTCCGTTCGAGATCAAGAACTTCAACCAGCTCGGGCTTCCGCCGGTTGTCGCGAAATTGTGCGAGAAGCCTCGCGGACTGGTGCTGGTGACAGGCCCCACCGGCTCGGGCAAGTCAACCACCCTCGCCGCGATGATCGACAAGATCAATTCCGAGAGGCACGATCACATCCTCACCATTGAGGACCCAATCGAATTTGTTCACATGAACAAGAACTGCGTGGTCAATCAGCGCGAGCTGCATGCTGACACCAAGAGCTTCACCGACGCTTTGCGCGCCGCTCTCCGCGAAGACCCGGATGTGGTTCTGATCGGCGAAATGCGGGATTTGGAAACCATCGAATCTGCCCTGCGCATCGCCGAAACTGGCCACTTGACTTTCGGCACGCTGCATACGAACTCGGCCTCGTCAACCATCAACCGAATCATCGACGTTTTTCCTGCTCACCAGCAGCCTCAGATTCGCGCCCAGTTGTCTCTGGTGCTCGAAGGCATCATGTGCCAAAGCCTTCTTCCGAAGTCCGACGGCAAAGGCCGCGCCATGGCGATGGAAATCCTCATCCCTAATGCAGCCGTCCGCAACCTGATCCGCGAAGACAAAATTCACCAGATTTACTCGGCCATGCAGTCGGGCCAGGAAAAATTTGGCATGCAGACATTCAATCAGTGCCTATCCACGCTGTATCTGGCGAAGCAGATCACGCTCGAAGTTGCGCTGGCGCGGTCCAGCAACCCGGATGAGCTGCAGGAAATGATCAACCGCGGCGCTAGTCTCGCAGGTCGTTCCACCGGAATGCCTGCCAAAGCCACGGCAACAGGAAAGCACTAATCGTCATGCGTTCGAAACAGAAATCGGAACAGTTGTAGAAGAGAGAGGAAACCATGCCAGTATTTACATTTTCGGGCAAGAATGCGTCGGGTGAAAAGGTTAACGGCGAGCGAGTAGCTGTAAACAAACAAGTGCTCGCTATGCAATTGCGAAAAGAGCAAATTACGACCCCTACAATCCGGGAAAAGGGCAAAGAATTTGCATTGCCCACCTTCGGCTCCGGCAAAGTCGGGACCAAAGACATTGCCATCTTTTTTCGTCAGTTCTCGGTCATGATTGACGCCGGCCTGCCGCTGGTGCAGTGTCTCGAGATTCTGGCAGCCAACCAGGAAAACGTCACTTTCCAAAAAGCGCTTACCGGTGTCCGGACAACCGTGGAAGGTGGCGCCACGCTGGCCAATGCCATGCGTCAATTTCCAAAGATCTTCGACGATCTCACCACCAACATGATCGAGGCCGGTGAAACCGGCGGTATTCTCGACATCATTCTTCAGCGTTTAGCCACATATGTGGAAAAGGCGGTCAAGCTGAAATCAGCCGTCAAATCGGCCTTGATCTACCCGGTCTCGGTTGTGACATTAGCCACCTTGATCGTTGGCGCACTGCTCAAGTTTGTAGTGCCCATCTTCGCCAATCTGTTCGCGGGTTTAGGTGTAGCGCTGCCTCTGCCGACCAGAATCGTAGTTGGCCTAAGCAACTTTGTCGGGCAGTTTTGGTGGTTTGCAATTCTCGGGGTTGTGGGCGTGGTTTTCGGACTCAAGTATGTCCGCAAAGATCCTCGTGGCCGCTTTTGGATGGACTACACCCTGCTGAAGCTCCCCGTAATCGGTATTCTGCTGCGGAAGATCGCTGTGGCCCGATTCACGCGTACGCTGGGGACGCTGATCACCTCGGGCGTGCCCATCCTCGAAGGGCTGAGTATTACCGCACGCACTTCCGGTAACTCCGTTCTTGAACAAAGTTTGATGAAGGTGCGTAAGGCAATCGAAGAGGGCCGCACCATCGTCGATCCTTTGCGCGAATCAGGCGTGTTTCCCAACATGGTTACGCAGATGATCGGAGTCGGCGAGGCAACCGGCGCCATGGACTCCATGCTGCAGAAGATCGCCGACTTCTACGAAGACGAAGTCGACACCGCGACCAAAGACATGCTCGCCATGCTCGAGCCCATCATCATCGGCTTTTTGGGCATCGCAGTCGGCGGAATCGTGATTTCGCTGTACATGCCGCTGTTCTCGATGATCGCCAAGCTGGCTGGTTAACCATCTGGCGCCGCGAGGGACCATCCGGTTCCTCGCGGTACCACTCGCAACTACACAAGACTATGCAATCTGCGTTTGAGAATCGGGTCTGGCTGACTTGGCTTGTAAAAGTCAGAATCCTGATCCTCACCGTATTGCTTGGCATCGAGCTTGGCATCGCCGAGCTGACGACCGTCGCCTTTCCCATTCGCCTGTTTGCTGATACCGTCCTGCTTGCGTACACCATTTCCGCCTTCTATCTCGTCCTGCTTCATTTTTGGCACGAACTGAAGTTGCAGTCCGTATTGCAGGTGATCTCCGATCTGCTGCTCGTCAGCTTGCTGGTCTACGTGACGGGTGGTCTCGACAGCTCGCTGAATTTTCTCTATCCGCTTGTCATCATCGTTGCCAGCATTTTGCTGCAACGGGTGTGGGCGTACTTGACGGCAGCGCTGGCTTTCATCCTCTACGGCGCGGTACTGGAGCTTTCATTCTTTCAGGTTATTCCGTCATTTTCGGCGACGCATCCCAGCATCGGCACGCTGCAAGCGCTTATTCTGGTCAACCTCTTCGGATACCTTACCGTCGCGTACCTGGCCGGACTGCTCTCAGACAAACTTCGCCAAAGCGATAAGCGGCTCGCATATTTTCGCGGCGCACTTGAAAGTCTGCAAGCTTTGCATGAAAACATCATTCACTCCGCAAGTGACGGCCTCATTACGACGGGGCTTGACGGCCGTATTACCCTCGTCAATCCTGCGGCAGAGAGACTCTTGCAGCGAGTAGAGCTCGAACTACTCGGCCAACCTATCGCATCTCTCTTTCAGGATCCGCTTCCGCACCCGAGTGCCGAGGAATCGCACGCCGAAATCCGCTTCATTGCGCCCCAGAATTTTCGTAAGACCTTTCGCGTAATCGCTTCGGAACTCAAAGTCCCTGGTCGCGGACCCATTGGTTTTGTATATACGCTCGACGATCTCACTCGCATTCGCCGTTTGGAGCGCGAAGTCCGAATGCATGACCGTCTGGCCGCAATCGGCCGCCTTTCAGCGGCCATAGCTCACGAAATCCGCAACCCGCTTACTTCGATCGCCGGTTCAGCGACTCTGCTTGTTGGAATGCCGGGACTGAATGACGAACACCGCCGGCTACTGCAGATCGTCACCCGCGAATCCGAACGCTTGAACGGAATCATCACTGATTTCCTCAGCTACTCGCGGGTCAAGCAGTATCGCTTCAGCCACGTAAACGTGCTGCCGCTGCTCGAGGATACGCTGACCCTGCTCGAACATCGGCTGGAGGCTGAAAAGATCCCGATCAAAATCGAAAGGCGATATTCAACCGCGAAGGCCTTTGTTCTCGCAGATGGCGACCGCGTGAAGCAGGTTTTCTGGAATTTTTGTGAGAATGCGGTCCGGGCAATGAAGCAGGGCGGAACTCTGACGATAAGTATTGAAGAATATGGCGAAGATTGGCAGCTAAGTTTTTCCGATACTGGTCCAGGCATGAGCCCGCAAATGATGGAGAAGATTTTCGAGCCTTTCCAGTCGCAGTTCGAAGGCGGCACCGGGCTCGGTTTGGCCATCGTCTACCAAATCGTGCAGGCCCACGACGGAAAGGTTTGGGCGCGGACCAACGCTGGGAAAGGTTGTACGTTCGTGGTGCGTCTGCACAAGGCGGCCGAAGACGGAATGACGTTCCACGTCTTCGAAGGCACTCGCCTCTCGGAATCTTTGCCGGCAAAGTCCAAAGCGGAAGGAGCGCATGCCTAATATCCTCATCTGCGATGACGAGCGCTCCATCTGCGAAATGCTCGATATTACGCTGCGCCGCGAGGGCTACAAGGTCGAGACCGTCACCTCCGGCGAAATCGCAAAGCGCAAGATCGAATCCGCGCTTTACGACGTCATCGTGACCGATATACGCATGCCGCAGATCAACGGCATCGAAGTTCTGAAACACGCCCACAAACTTTCGCCCGACACCGCCGTCATCCTCATCACTGCGGTGGACGATTATGAAGCCGCCGTAGAAGCGGTGAAGGCAGGAGGCGCGTCCGATTACATTCGCAAATCTCCCGGCTTGGTCGACGAGATCAAACTTGGTATCCGCAAAGCGCTGGAGAAAGTTAACCTCAGCCGACAAAACTTTGCGCTCAAACGCGACGCCGCTACCAGAAATTCGCTCGACAACATTATTGGCGCGAGCCCCGCGATGGAGAAGCTCAAGCAGACCATACGCACCGTGGCTTCAACGCAAAGCACCGTTTTGATTTATGGCGAAAGCGGCACGGGAAAAGAACTCGTCGCACGCGCGGTCCACACCTGCTCACCGCGCGCAACCGAACCCTTTGTCTCGATCAATTGCGGCGCGTTTCCTGAGACGCTGCTCGAAAGCGAACTCTTCGGCTACGTCAAAGGCGCATTTACCGGAGCGAACCAGAACAAGCGCGGCCTGTTCGAAGTGGCCGATTCCGGCACCATTTTCCTTGATGAAATCGGCGAAATGACGCTCACCATGCAGGTGAAGCTGCTCCGCGTCCTGCAGGAGCGTTGCGTGCGCCCGGTGGGGGGCACTGATGAAATCGCTGTTGATGTCCGCGTCATTGCCGCGACCAACCGCGACCTCGAAAAGCAAGTTGCTGAGAACACCTTTCGCGAGGACCTTTATTATCGCCTCAACGTGATTCCCGTCACCGTGCCTCCGCTTCGGGAACGCCGCGAAGACGTGCCGCTTTTGGTTAATCACTTCCTGCGGAAATACGCGCCGGCGGCGGGGAAGAGCATTGCGCACGTAAACTCTGCGGCGCTCTCTGTGCTGTCAGAATACGAGTGGCCCGGCAATGTTCGCCAACTCGAAAACACGATCGAGCGCGCAGTCGCTCTTGAAACCACAGAAGAACTGCACGTAGAACTTCCTGCCGAGCGTCCGCGCGCCCGCGCTGCTGCGGCCGGAGTTGGCGGCGACACTCTTTCGGTTGCGCCCGGCTCTGTTCTGCCGGAGGGCATGGACATGGAAAAATACGTCGCCCAGATCGAACAATCGTTGCTGAAGTCCGCTCTGGCGCAATCAAACGGCGTACAGGCCCGTGCCGCCGACGTGCTCAAAATCTCCTACCGCTCATTCCGCCACTTGATGAAGAAGTACGACTTGTAGCCGATTCCATCACAAGTCAAATTCTTGCGAAGAGAAGCTATCGGCAGAGTTGACGGCTGAAAGCTGACGGCAAAAATTAAACGGGCCAGCAACCAAGAAGCGGTGACTTTCCTTGGCTACTGGCCCATTCGATCCTGAAATGGATCGGAGGTGATATCTCTATGCTAGACCCGCTGGCAGAGATGTCAAGGGCCAATTCAGAGTTGATCCATCATGCAACGTTAACCCTGCTTAGACCCGAACCGGCCAGCGCTCCTCGATTACGGAACTCAGCCGCCGTTTTTCGGAGTACTGAAGTAATACGTACTTCTTGGGATTCAATAACTTACAACCATGTGAGACTCTGGGTTCATCTCAGTGTTTAACTGTGAAGGAGATGTAATGAACTCGGAACTCAACAATAGGTATGAAACTTCTCCCGTTTCCCAGGGAACTCCAGAGTCTGTGCAGATGGACGTATGGGAGCCCCCGTTTGAGCGCTGGTTGCGGATTGCTGATTCGCTCTTAAGCAAAGGGCCAATTTCCTATTACAGCATTGTTCCCAGGCCGCAGAAGCTTGCTCCCGTGCACCGAGGCTAGTGAGCGTTATCCGGCGCGCGAAGAACGGCCCTTGTATCTCGCATCGCGAGTTCCTGGTGCTCGCGCGGAGCAGCTCCGGCGAGAGAACCCGTCGAGCGTTGCTGCTTGAGTTACCTCCGTAATTTAAAACCGGCCGTATTACACAAGTATTACAGCTACGCGCTCAGGCCTCCTGATACGTTATCCGATAGACGTATTAACCAGCTGCACGGAGACCGGCCTTGGAGATCGAAGCTCTCGAACGCAATCGCCACGACGACAAAATCAACTGGGTAACCGCCGGATTCATGGCTGCGTTCCATGTCGGCGCGATTGCCGCATTCTGGTTTTTCACGTGGAAGGCGTTTTTCCTCTCGATTTTCTTGTGGTGGGTGTCGGGCAGCCTGGGTATCGGCATGGGCTATCATCGCCTGCTAACCCATCGTGGCTATAAGACTCCGAAGTGGGTTGAATATTTTCTGACGCTTTGTGGAACCCTCGCCCTCGAAGGCGGCCCGATTTTCTGGGTGGCGACACACCGGATTCATCACCAGTATTCCGACAAAGACGGCGACCCACACACTCCGCTCGACGGCAAATGGTGGGCACACATGGGCTGGATCCTGATGGGCAAGAGCCTGCATCAGGATACAGAGACCCTGTCGCGCTACGTCCCCGACCTGGCTAAGTCAAAGTTCCACATCTGGATCACGAAATACCACTACGTGTCAGAAGTCGCGCTCGGTGCCATTCTGCTCGCGTTCGGCGGACTGCCGTTTCTGATGTGGGGATTGTTCCTGCGCACGGTTGTTGGACTGCACTGCACCTGGCTGGTGAATTCCGCTACACACACATGGGGTTCGCGCCGCTTCCGCACCCGCGACATGTCAACCAACAATTGGCTGATTGCGATCCTTACCTTTGGAGAGGGATGGCACAACAATCATCACGCGCACCCGGTTTCCGCCCGCCACGGGCTCAAGTGGTATGAGTTCGACTTGAACTGGTACGGAATTTGGCTGCTGAAGAAGTTCGGCCTGGCGCGGCACGTCTACCGCGTCAAGCTGTCCGAATTAGGCGAGCAGGATGCGCAGAAGCTTATTCGCCGCGATCTGGTGACGATTCAGCCGAACGCGAACCTGGGCGTTTCAGGGGACTGAAACTCTCTACGCTGCCGCCCCTTTTCGTAGCGACTGGACCGCCTTCTCCTCGGTGTCGTAGACATCGAACACGGTCAGCAGTTTTGTGACCTGCAACAAATCACCCACCCGCCGCGTAAGGTTCGCCAGCTTAATGGACGCACCAGCGTTTTGTGCGCTGGTATACAACGAGACCAGCGTCCCTAACCCGCCGCTGTCGATGTAAGTCACTTCGGCAAGATTCAGCACAATGCGCGCCTCAGACGAGATCAGAGCGCGCACCCGGTCGCGCAACTCGGAGCTTTCTTCGCCAAATACAATGCGCCCCATGCAGTCGACTACGATGATTCCATCATTGAGGGTCCGGCTATTTACCTTTAGTTGCATAGAAGCCTCTCTTGAACGATAGAGCAGGGTATCGCCAAACCCGGTTCCAGGCAAGGGCTTTGTGGCGCAACCCGGGGCTGATTGTCCGTTGTCCGCGGGCGTTTTGCCATCACGTATAATCAGTCCATCTCCCGCCCATGAGCTATCAGGTCCTCGCCAGAAAATACCGTCCGCAGAAATTTTCCGAGGTCATCGGGCAGGAGCACGTGACCCGCACTCTGAAGAACGCAATTGAACAGGGAAGGATCGCCCACGGGTACATCTTTAGCGGGCATCGCGGGATAGGCAAGACCACCGTCGCGCGGATTCTGGCCATGGCCCTTAACTGCCGGTCGGCGGACAGGCCGGTCCCTGAACCATGCGGAGTTTGCGATTCCTGTACAGAGATTCGCGCCGGCAATTCAGTCGACGTAATCGAGATCGACGCTGCCACCAATCGTGGAATTGACGAAATTCGCGAGCTCCGCGAAGCCGCGCGATACCGGCCGGCTCGCGACCGCTTCAAGGTTTATATCCTCGATGAAGCCCATCAGATCACCGATGCAGCTTTCAACGCGCTGCTGAAGACCTTGGAAGAACCGCCAGGTCACGTCATTTTTATGCTGGCGACCACCCAGCCGGAGGACATTCCCCAAACTATCCGTTCACGCTGCCAGCACTTCAGCTTCCGCGCGGTGAAGTTCGAGCAGATTGTGGAACAGCTGAGAGACCTTTGCGCGCGCGAGGGCATTCAGGCCGATGACAATGCGCTTGCGCTTTTGGCGGAGGCCGGGGATGGTTCCATGCGTGACGCACTCTCGATTCTTGACCAGGCGATCGCATCCAGCCAAGGCGGACTGTCGGCCGAACAAGTGCGTCAACTGATTGGCGTCGCCCCCTCTAGCGTTCTCGAGGAAATCATGCAGGCGGTCGCGCGAAGTTCGAGCGAAGAAGTACTGCAAGCGGTCGATCGCCTGCTCTCGGAAGGGCAAAATCCAGTGCATTTCGCACGGCAATTAGTCCGTTTTCTGCGCAATGCGACAGTAGCAAAGGTGGCCGGTGCCGATTCCCCCTTGCTGCAGATTTCTTCCGACGAGCGCGCGCGTGTAGCCCGAATTGCCGACCTCTTTAGCGAAGAGGACCTGGCGCGCCATTTGCAAATCATGCTCCGCACCCATGCTGAACTGGGATATCGGCAGGAGCAGCGATTTCACCTTGAGCTCGGACTGCTGAAGCTCGCTCATGCTCAGCGTCTGCTTCCGCTTGAACAATTGCTCAGCGGTGTTGATCCCGGGAAGGGAAACCTGCCGGAGCGCAAGTTGACTGTCGCACCCGAGCCCAGAAAGCCCGAACCGCCGGTTGCGGCTCGGCCGTTTGTTTCTCCGTTTGCCGCAGATTCGGCGCGAAAGGGAACGCCACGCTCAGAATCATTATCAGAATCCGGCGGAACGCCTGTGCGTTCCACGCCTGCAGCCAGCATGAGTGCTCCCGTGGTTATGGGCGCAGCAGCTCCCGCGGTTGCACCGCAGCCGGTTCCGGCGAGCGATGCCCAACCGCAGACGAGAGGCATAGAAGAAGTTCGCTCAGCGGCTTTGACCGCGCTCATGAAAGCAGGGCAAAGCGTGCTCTGCTCCATGCTCGAACTAGGTGAATGGAAGCTCGAAGGCGCCCAGTTGCTGATTATGGTCTCCGCATCTGCTGCGCTGATCGAAATGTCCGTGAGTGCCGAAGCGAAGCGTCTCATAATCGCGAGTGCCAGCGGAATATCAGGACGGCCGATTAGACTGCAAATTCTGCCCGGTGCGCTCCCGGTAAACGTGCCTCAAAAACCTTCTTCGTCATTTGCAAAAGGCAGCAGCCGCGCGCGCGCCGAACAAGAGCCGCTGGTGCAGCGCATGAAAGAGAAGTTCGGCGCGGAAATCAGGACCGTGATCGACTATCGAAAAAACTGAGTGGCAAATATGAGCGGATTCAATATTCAAGAACTGATGTCGCAGGCAAAACGACAGTACGAAACCTTGCAGAAGAAAATGCAGGAAACCATGGTTGAAGGCTCGGCAGGCGGCGGCTCCGTCACTGTGAAAATGGATGGCCGCAAGCAGGTGCTGACCGTGAAGATCGACCCTGAAGTGGTCAAATCTGGGGACGTTGAAATGCTGCAGGACCTGGTTGCTGCTGCCATCAATGGCGCCGGCAAAAAAGTAGACGAAAGCATGCAATCGGTAATGGGCGGAATGCTGGGAGGGATGGGAATTCCAGGAATCGGGTGATTTGGTGATCGGGTGATCTGAGTGGGTCTTTTCACCCGATGACCCGATCCCCAGATCATTCGATAGACATGTCTCGCTTCGCTGAACCGATGGCTCGCCTTATTGACGAGCTGAAAAAGCTTCCT
The DNA here is from genome assembly GCA_035279425.1 of Terriglobales bacterium. Classification (GTDB taxonomy): domain Bacteria; phylum Acidobacteriota; class Terriglobia; order Terriglobales; family Acidobacteriaceae; genus Gp1-AA145. Next base: position 138,297 of record DATEHT010000012.1, read on the forward strand.
GGCGTTGGCAGCAAGTCCGCTCAGCGGCTTGCTTTTCATATCCTGCGCTCAAACGAAGACGATGCCATAGCTTTAGCGGCAGCAATTCAAGACGTAAAGGCCAGCCTGCGCCTATGCTCCGTTTGCAACAACATCACTGACGTTGATCCGTGCACCTATTGCTCCAGCGCTACTCGCAATCAGCGCCTGATTTGCGTTGTCGAAGAACCGACCAACATCGCTGCCATCGAAAAAACCCGTCACTACAACGGCGTCTACCACGTGCTGCACGGCTCGATTTCGCCCATTCACGGCGTAGGCCCAGAGCAGTTGCGAATCTCAAATCTCATGAAACGCGTCGAAGATGGCCAAGCGGACGAGGTCATACTCGCGACTAATCCCACCGTCGAAGGCGAGGCCACCGCAACATATCTTTACGGCCAACTTCGTCGTGCCGGACTGAAAGTCACTCGCATCGCGACTGGAATTCCCGCCGGCAGCGACATTGAGTACGCTGACGAAATCACAATGCTGAAAGCCATGGAAGGCCGCCGCGAACTATAGCCGCGAATCATGGCAAATTCATCTTGCACCCGCTATCATGTTCGCGATGCGTATTTCCCGCCGCGGCTTTACTTGAATGCTTCCTTCCTGAGCACCGTGTGTGTCTTCCCCGCTTGATCGGCGAAAGAAGATAAGCCTCAAACAGCAACAGTCCGCACAGGAGAAGGTCATGCTGCGCAAGTTCGCATCTTGCTTCGTTTTCTTTCTCGCATTCAACTGCCTGGCGCTCGCCCAAGCGACCCGCCACTTCACCTTCCATTACGGCTTCACGGTCAAAGCAATTCCAGCCGGCGAGCGGGTCCGCATCTGGTTTCCGGCGGCGCATTCCGACCAGTACCAGGATGTGCGCGTTCTCACGACCAAAGGCGATCTTCCGCTGAAGAAGACTCGCGAGTCGCGCTTTGGAAATGAAATCTATTTTGCTGAAGAGTCAAAAACCAAATCGGGCGATCTCCATTTCGAAGTCGTTTATGACGTCGTGCGCCACGAGCATTTGACCCTCGGACTGAACCGTCCGCGCCTCGAGGATGCTTCTCTCAACAAGAAACAGCTCGATCTTTTCCTTGCGCCTGACAAGCTCGTTCCGATCACCGGCCGCCCCGCTGAACTCGCCGCTCAAGTGACCCAAGGCAAAGACTCGGGTCTTTCGAAAGCTCGCGCCATTTACGACTACGTCTTCGCGAACATGAAGTATGACAAGACCGGCACCGGCTGGGGCCATGGAGATGTGCTTTACGCGTGCGATGCCAAGAAAGGAAATTGCACCGACTTTCACTCTCTTTTTATTGCGATGGCGCGCTCGCAACGCATTCCCGCTCGTTTCGAAATCGGTTTCCCGCTACCCGACGACAAGAACTCGGGCGAAATTCCCGGCTATCACTGCTGGGCCGAGTTTTTCAATCCTCAAAACGGGTGGGTTCCCGTCGACATTTCTGAGGCGTGGAAACATCCGGAAAAGAAGGACTACTTTTTCGGGGCGCACGATGCCAACCGCATTCAATTCACGATTGGCAGAGACCTCAAATTGAACCCGCCGCAGGCAGGCGATCCACTGAATTATTTCGTCTATCCTTACGTCGAGCTCGGCGGAAAGGAATACTCTCAGGTTAGCTTCGAGTTTTCCTTTGCGGACGTACAGGCAGAAGGGGCCCGTGCATTTCTATCCAGTGGCAAATAAGTTGCGTGGAATGTTGCACATAAGGCCGACTGCCTGAATCGGTAACGCAATGTTACAATGGCTGCCTGTTGCGGGCTTCCGCGTTTTTGCATCTTCTTTCCCAGCGTCTTTCGAATGCGACCCAAAGGATCAAGTGAAAGTGCTCTGCGGAGCGACGTTTCGCAGAACCAAAGTCGCGTTGTATTCGACCGGATGAGCCGTTACACTGGGCGGCTCTCAAAGAAAGTAGAACCGCGAAACGTCCATCATTTCCGCACCAATAGCCGCCGGGTAGAGGCTTTGGTCGATCACCTTGCCCCTGAAAGCCGGAACAAGAAGAAGCTGCTCAGGCTGGTCTCGAAGCTAAGAAAGCGTGCCGGCAAGCTGAGGGACTTAGATGTACAGATTGCCTACCTGAAGAACCTGAGGCTGCCGGACGGGCAAAATCATCGCGCTCAGTTACTGGAACTCTTGGACGACGAGCACGCGCGGCGTAGTCGAAAATTAGCGCACTCATTTTCCTCGGAAACCGTTCACGAACTGCGCAAGCGGCTGCGTCACGAACAGAAGGAAATCAGGCTGGACGGCATCGATCCGTTGCGAGTGGCGATGAGTGTTCTTCCCAAGCTGGGGCAGCTTCCAACCACGGAAAAAGCCTTGCATGCCTCGCGGATCGCCGCCAAGCACGCGCGTTATATTGCCGAACTGGCCGGAGACACTCCGCACGCGAGCTTCTTTATAGAGGAACTAAAACGTGCGCAAGATGCAATCGGCGAATGGCACGACATTCTCAAGCTGAAACAAAAGGCCGAGAAGCAGTTCGGCAGCGCATCCGATTCATCTCTCGTCTCGATGCTGCAAAACGTCAGCCGCGCTCGCTTTCGCACTGCCTGCAATGCTTTGGCTTTCACCTTGGCGACTCTCTCTCGTCAGCTACGCCAAACGCGTCGGCCGACTACCGCAGCTCAGAAAGCAGTCCCGGAAGTCTCCGAAATCGCGGCCAAACGCCGGCCTTCCTCTTCCGAACGATCTCCACAGACCGCGGCGGTCGCTTGATTACTATCCGCGATTACGCCTGCACCCGCACTCTGACTTGTCTAGCGATCGGCTAAACTGTTGCTGAATGCCGACCTTCGCCGCCGTTGACATTGGATCCAATTCCGTCCGCCTGAAGATTTCGCGCCTTGTCGCACACCGATTGGTAGAAATTCAGGAAGACCGCGAAGTCACGCGGTTGGGCGAGTCCGTCTTTCGCGGCGGTCTACTCTCGCCCGAAGCCATCGCCTTGACCGTAAAAGTGCTTCGCCGATTCCATCGCGCTGCCCAGCGCGCGGGCGCAGATACAATTCGCGTCGTTGCCACCAGTGCATTACGCGACGCCCGCAACTCGCGCGCGTTCCTCGAGTGGGTGCGTTCTGCAACCGGCTGGCGAGTTGAAATCATTTCGGGACTTGAAGAGGCGCGCCTGATCCACTTGGGATTGATTTCGAGTCTGCGCGTTAACGCATCGCCTGTGCTGATGATCGACCTGGGTGGCGGAAGCTGCGAATTGACAATTTCAAGTAACGGACATATTCGCGATACCGTCAGCCTTCCGCTGGGGGCCGTGCGCTTAACCAACGATTTCCTGCATCACGATCCACCGCGCAAACCGGAGTTGAGGCAAGTACGCGGATTGATTTCGCGCGAAGTCGGCCGCGTAGCGAAGCGCATAGCCGGCGCGAAACCAACAATCGTGATCGCGACATCTGGCACCGCTGAGGCGCTGGCTATGGTTTGTCACGCTCTTTACCGCACTAAAAGTCAGCGCGGGATGACCGTGACACGGTTGCAAATGCGTCGCATCGCCAAGATGCTCTCACGCTTGTCGCTCGAAGAACGAAGAAAAGTGCAGGGAATCGGGGTTCGCCGGGCGGAAATCGTTATTGCCGGAGCTGCGGTTTACGCCGAACTGCTTGATCGGTACAAACTCGGCGGATTCCGTTTTTCTCCACTGGGGTTACGCGACGGCCTGCTTGCGCAAATGGCCGCTGATTACGACCACGCCACGCGCTCAGGCAGGCAAATTGAGTCCGAGCGCCGCGATTCCATTCTCGCGGCTGTTAGCCACTATCGAGTCGATCTCGATCACGCGGAGCGGGTGCGCGAAACCGCGCTTCACCTATTTTCCGAGATGCGCTCCATTCATCGGCTCCCTCCTGAATACCGCGAATGGATTGCCGCCGCCGCAATGTTGTGCGAAGTCGGCGATTACATCAATCGCACCGGCCGCCATCGCCACACTTACTACATTATTTCTCATTCCGAAATTCTTGGTTATACGCCGCAACAACGAAAAATCATCGCTGCCATTGCCCGCTATCTCGGCAAATCGCGTCCCTCGGTCGGTGACGCTCCCATCAAAGGTCTGCCAGCTTCCGATCAAAAGCAGATCGCAAAGGCTTCGCTCCTGCTGAGGCTCGCGTGGGGGCTAAATCTTGGACGCAGCGGCGCCCTGAAAGACGTGAAGGTGAAAGTACATCAAGGATCAGTGAGCCTGGCCTTGCTTCCGAAGCACCCGTTGAATGTAGATTTGGAGTTGTGGGCGGCTGAGAAAGAGAAAGGCTACTTTCGTGAGGTCTTCGGCGCCGATTTTTCCGCGGCGGCGACCCCTGAGGCCTGAATTTCTCGCGCCATCTTGGGCGTAAAGAACCAGGTCAGCGTGGCTGAATGCCGCACCGTTTCAACTCGAGCCACGGCGCCCTTTTTGAAATCAACCAACGCTTCACATCCAGAATTGGCGATCATGCGCGCCAGGAACTCTGTGATACTGGGATTGTGCCCGACCACCATAACTGCCTCGTGCTTGGAGTATTTGTCGAGCATCCGGCGGAAGTCAGTGAATGATGCTTCCGGACGCAGAGCCGTTTCGAGTTGCAACTTTCCTTCGTACCCGATTTCGTTTCCGATCAATGACGCCGTCTGGGTTGCGCGTTTCAAGGGACTGGAAATTATCGTGTCAGGCTGAACATCCAAAGCCGCGAGTGCCCGCCCTACGAATCCGCATTGTTCAATGCCGTCTGCGTCCAGCGGACGTTTCTCGTCCTTTTTCGGATTATCCACGTGGTGCCCGGCGCTCGCGTGCCTGACGATGTAAATGATCATTGGACTTTACTCACCCGGCCGGTACGTGTCTTCGAAGCTTTTCGCTCGGGAACAGTTGGCAATGCGGCGACAGTTTGCTTTCCCTCCGCGATTGCGAGCAGAAAGTCCTGTGCGCTGAATCCTGGGACTGGCGGTTTACGCTTTCCAGTGGCCTGCCACGCCCGCACGTACGAGCCATCGCGGCGCAGCACCCGCGCTTTGATTGTGTCAGCAAGATACGCATCGAGAATTTCGTGTTTGAGCCGTTCCCTCAAGAGCGCGTCTTTCACCGGAAACATGACTTCCACGCGTTCATAGAGGTTTCGCGGCATCCAGTCGGCGCTCGCGAGATAAATGGCGTCCTGCCCGCCGTTTGCGAAGTAAAAAATGCGGCTATGCTCGAGGAATCGCCCGACAACACTACGCACCCGTATGCGATCACTGATCCCCCGCACTCCCGGCCGTAGTGCGCACATTCCGCGCACGATCAGGTCGACTTCTACTCCAGCCTGCGAAGCACGATAGAGAGCTGCGATGATGTTCTTGTCGAGCAGCGCATTCATCTTCGCGATGATTCGCGCCGGCCTGCCCACCCGGGCATGGTCGATTTCACGCGCGATCAGATCAAGAGAGTGCTCGGCCAAATTTACCGGCGAGACCATCAGCGGCGCGTAGCTGGAATGCTCTGAATAAGCCGTAAGAAATGAAAAAACGTCGTGTACTGCGCCCGTAACCTCCTGGTCGCAGGTGAGCAGACTCAGGTCGGTATAAGTCCGGGCCGTCGTCGAGTTGTAGTTACCTGTCCCGAGGTGCGCGTAACGTCGCGAAACCCCATCGGGGTCTTTTCGCACCAGCAGCGCGAGCTTGCAATGTGTCTTCAGACCGACCAGCCCGTGAAATACCTGCACTCCTGCGTCCTCCAAATCCCGCGCCCAGCGGATGTTCGAGGCCTCATCAAATCGCGCCTTTAATTCGACCACGGCGGTGACTTCTTTTTTCGCTGCCGCTTCAATCAGTGCCCCAACAATGGCCGAATTTTCGCTCGTGCGATAAAGCGTTTGCTTGATCGAGAGCACGTTCGGATCTTCGGCTGCTGTTTCAATAAATGAAACTACGGCATCAAACGAATCAAACGGGTGGTGCAGGAGCACATCGTGGCGCCGCAACTCTTCAAATAAATCCTGCGACTTCGCAGTCAGACGAAGCTCGCGGGGCGCAAATGGCTTGTACTTCAAATCCGGCCGATCGGTTTGCTCGTAAATGTTGAATAGTCGAGGAAGGTTTACCGGCCCATCAACGCGAAACACTTGCCAGGGTTCGAGTCCGAAATTCGTCCGCAATCGTTCGGTGATTTCCGGGTCGGCATCGGCCTCGATTTCGAGCCGCACCGCATCACCCTTGCGCCGGTTGTGGAGCTCCGTTCGCACCGACTCTAGTACGTTCCGCGATTCTTCTTCCGCCATATAAAGATTGCTGTTCCGGGTTACCCGAAACGCCGCAGACGAAACGATGTCATAACCGTTGTACATTCGCGCGGCGTGGAATGAGACCAGGTCGGCGAGGAAGATGAAGTCGATTGTCTCCTCCGACGGAAGCCGTACAAGCCGTGGTAGCGCACGCGGAACCGTCACCACGCCCGTGTAGGTCAGCGAAGAACGCCGCCGCCGACGCAGCAGGAACGCCACGCAAAGAGCTTTATTGATGACCCGCGGAAAGGGGTGCGCCGGGTCGACTGTCACCGGCGTGAGCAATAGGTCGAGTTCGCGCTCGCAGTAATCCTCTACGAAAGCACGCGCATTTTCGTCGAGCTCGTTCAGACCCAGGACGCGTATGCCCTTGTCTGAAAGTTGTGGACGTAGTTGCTCATTCCAACAGCGGTACTGCTCTTGAACGAACTGATGGACCTCTTCAGAGATGGCGTCCCGCTCTTCGAGCAACGTCATGCCGTCCGGGCCCGCCTCGGTGTAGCCGTCCTCAACCTGCTGCACCAGACCCGAAACGCGAACTTCGAAAAACTCGTCAAGGTTGCTGGCGCTTATCGAAAGGAACTTCAGGCGTTCCAGCAGCGGGTTGTTTTCATCCTGCGCTTCCTGGAGCACCCGCTGGTTGAACTGAAGCCACGAAAGCTCACGGTTAATGTAATAAGCCGGATTGTCGACTGAGGCACGGGCCATGGCAAGCAGAAGGGAACTGAGGCAAGCCGGACTAGCGGACTGATCAGCGCTCAATCACCGGCCTGCTTAAGTATAAAGCAGCCTTCTCCCCCCGATATCAACAGGAATGTATCTGGAGGGTGTTAAAGGATGATGAATCGTATGGGCTATTTTTGATGGAAGAATCGTATCGCTGCGTCTATCTCGGCCTGAAGTGGCGAAACGGGCTTGCAAGGTAAGTTTCAGCGGGCGGAGTCCAGCCGCGCAATCTCTTCCGCAAAAAGAGGATTGGCAGGGAACTGCTCGCGCAGCGACGCCAGCAGCTCGCGTGCATGCTGTTTGTCATGCCCGCGAACGTATGCAATCGCCAGCAGAATGTTCGCGAACGGCGCCAAGTAGTGTCCGCGGTCGGCGACGAGTTTCAGCTCCTGAATTCCTTGCTGCTTGTCGCCGGAGACTCCGCCCAGCCGCACCAGCCAGCGAACTGGTGCAGCCATGCTGCCAATGATGTATTTGCTGATTCCGCCGGCGATGTGCGCATCGTAGCAATCGTGATCCACGGATAGAGTCTCAGCCGCCCAAACTGTTGACTCCTTCGTGTAGTGCAGTGACGTGAGATTTCGCTTTTCGACCAGCGCCGCATAATCCGCTTCCAGGCCACTGGTCAGTGTCATTGCAAACAGGGCATCTTTGTCGTGCGCGTTTCTTGCCAGCCGCGCACGGGCAGCATTCTGGGCCTGCTCAATGGCAGCGTCGAACCGCGCGCGAATTGCGGGATCCGGACTCAACTTGGGGCGGTTTTCGAACTTCTTATCGTCCTCGAAGAACTGAGACTCCAGAATTCCCAGCCGATGAAATTCTGAAAACAGCAGACCAGCAGCGTCGAAAGTCGGCCCGAGAGGATCGCCTGGATGGCTTTGTTCCCAGTCGGCAAAAACGTTGTGTGCCTGGTTGAAATTCAAGTTGTAAAGCAGCTGGAAACCGTGGTCGAGCGGAGGCGCGGCAACACTGGCCGTTGCTGCCAACGCTGGTAGCGAGAGTAGCAGTAAGACCGCGGCCGTCCACTTCAGTCGCCGTAAGCGCATAGGGACCCGCACAAGTATAGATGCGCTACGCTCTCGTGCTCCTGTCAAATCGTGTAAAGGCGTTGTCAAGCGAGTGTCGGCCCTATGCGGCGCATCGGCTACAAGTTGTAGAAACCCTCGTTTGACCCGCAAAGTTGCGTCTGCTAAGGTCAAACGTTTTCCTGCGCCTGGTGCTGGGTTTTCCTTCGCGTACCTTCGCGGCCTTTGTGGTTTGAGGGCGCTTAGCCCGGAAGGGAAGCCTCAGGAAACAGAATCGAGTTCCCATGGCCATTAAATTCCGCGGAGTGGACTTTATTGAATTCGACACTCTGCTCAATGACGACGAACGCCTGGTTCGAGACACAGCGCGTCGATTCATCGAAGACAATTTGATTCCGATCATCGAAGAGTGCAATCGCGCCGGACGTTTTCCGCGCGAGCTAGTAAAGCCGATGGCTGAGCTCGGCTTTTTTGGTGCGAACCTGACGGGCTACGGCTGCGCTGGAATGTCGAACGTCGAGTACGGCCTGGTCACTCAGGAGCTTGAACGAGGCGATTCGGGCGTCCGCTCTTTCGTAAGCGTTCAGTCTGCTCTGGTTATGTATCCCATTTATGCCTTCGGCAGCGACGAGCAAAAAAATACCTGGCTTCCGGCGATGCAAAAAGGTGAGAAGCTCGGCTGCTTTGGTCTTACCGAGCCTGACTTTGGTTCGAATCCGAGCGGTATGCGTACCCGCGCGCGAAAATCGGGCAACGAATATGTGCTCAACGGCGAAAAAATGTGGATTACATCCGGCTCGATCGCCGATGTAGCCGTGATCTGGGCGAAGGTGGAAGACGAGGACAATAAAGTTCGCGGATTCCTGGTTGAAACCGATCGCCCCGGTTTCCGCGCCGAAGATATTCACGGCAAGTGGTCGCTTCGCGCGTCGGTCACGTCATCGCTCTCGCTGCAAGACGTTCGCGTGCCCCTGTCGAATTTGCTACCGAAATCGGGTGGGCTGAAATCTCCTCTCATGTGCTTGAACCAGGCGCGCTACGGGATTGCATGGGGAGCGGTCGGCGCAGCAATGGCCTGCTACGACTGTGCCCTGCAATATTCGCTCTTCCGAAAACAGTTTCACGATGAGCCGATTGCGTCACGTCAGCTCATTCAGGAAAAGCTCGCCTGGATGATCACTGAGATCACAAAAGCGCAGTTGCTCGTTCTTCAAGTCGGCCGGCTTAAGGATCAGAAAAAAGTGGAGCACCAACACATTTCGATGGCCAAAAGGAACAACGTCTGGATGGCCCTCGAATGCGCTCGCATGTCGCGCGACATCCTCGGCGCAAACGGTGTCGCCGATGAGTATCCCATCTTCCGTCACATGGCGAACCTCGAGTCAGTCAAGACTTACGAGGGCACGCACGATATTCACACTCTGATCATCGGTCAGAGTGTCACGGGGATTGATGCATTTTGAGCAAAGCCGCAGCAGGAAGCCACGCTGACAGCTCTCTGAATGTGGACTGCTGTTGAACTAAGATTAGACCTTACTGCTCTCCGCTGGCGGTCCCGCCCTTAGGCTGCTCATAAGGCTTTTGTAGATACCGTCTCGCCTCGTCGAGCGCACCTTGTGTATTGTCGTTCGTTTGCAGAGCCTGGCGATATTCATTGGTCGCGCGCTCTCGTTGGCCGGTGATGTCGAAAATTTTTCCGAGCTGAATATGACTCCAGACCTCAGTCCAACGCGGGTCGCCATCGCCGTTCAGGCAATCGCGATAAGCGTTCGCCGATGCCTGATAGTTGTGCTGAATGAAGAAGACTTCAGCAACTCGATAATGGGCCAGCGAGCTGTTCTTGTTGATCTCGAGCGCCTTGTTGAATTCTGAAAGCGCTCCGGCCAGGTCGCCTTGCAGCACCAGCTGGTGTCCGCGTTCAATCGCCGCGCGCAGCTTGATGTCCGATGAGTTCTTCAACAGATCGTTATCAGGATCAAGCGTAATCCGCCGCGGCCTGCCAAACGTATCCACAGAAAATGCCGAATCGGTTCCGACTACATCGATGCGCTTGGTTTCCGTCTTTCCGTCGGTATCTATCTTCAACTCGACCGGCATGCGGAACAAATCGAGGTCCTGCGTGATCTGTCCCACGCTGCGGAATCCTTTGTTGTTTCCCAAACGATAGATCGTGTACTTGCTCTTAAACTCCGGCGCGCCGGTTGAATCCAGCCACTGGGAGAAGAACCACGTCAGTTTGTCGCCGTAATCTTTTTCGGCGAGGTTCTTGAAGTCGTCCGCAGTTGCCGATTTCCCCGCATACTGCGAAGCAAATTCGCGCATGGTTTGATCGAACTTCTGGTCTCCAATTACCCATCGCAACATGTGCAGGATCATCGCGCCTTTGTCCGTTGCCAGCGATTGGAACTCGGGAGAGAACAGGTCCAACTTTCCCGCTTGTGACATCGGCACCGTGTCATACGAAAGCGCGCCCACCGACATGTCCTTCACCATCTCTTGCAATCCGGCTGAGCCGGCCGCGCTCTCGACGTAGCGCGCTTCTGAATATCTGGCGAAACCATCCTCCAGCCACCAATCATCGCGGGTTGCCGGACTCACCGAAACGCCCCACCATTGATGCGCGAGAGTATTCGCCAGTAAGCGGTAGTTGGTTCGCGGGGTGATTCCTCGTGCCGCCAAAGCCGCAAACTCAGGCGCCCACGCGGCAGGGACCGTGTCATCAGGCAGCTCAACTATCCGCAGCACGTTCGAAGCGGGAGGCCCATACAGCGTTATGAAATAGGTGAATTCCTTGACCGCAGTCTGCGCGTAGGTGGAAGCCAAATCCTTGTGGACTGGTTTGAAATAAACGTGCAGGTCGATGCCAGCTTCGGTGCTGTAATAATCACCGAAATCCCCGGCCACAATGGTTCCCGGAAAACTGTCCTTGTCATACTTCAATGTATAGGTCTTATTCTCTGCGCTGCCGGTGGAAACACCTTTGAGCGCAGGCGTCGCGGAAGTTGTCGTCACCCCGCTCCCGATCACTGCCATATGTGCCGGAACCGTTACGTTGATAGTCGAACTGAAGCGGTCGATTCCATACGCGCTGACCGGAAACCAGTCTCCCGCGTAGAGGAGGTAACACGTGTCCTCATTAATCGAGGTCAACTTCAAGCCCGGAACTGGCGAATCATCGGCAGAATCGAGGATTCCCTCGTAATCGAATGTCAGCGTTGTTGAATCACCCTTTTGGACCGTGCTGCTGAGTGAAACCCGGACGCTCGAATCCTGAGGAGTACGGTCAACCGTGAGCGTTTTTCCATTCTGGTCGATAACTTTTGTCAATCGCAGATCGTTGTGCAGATTGAACACAGCCACATTCAGCTCTTCGAGCGCCGTTATCTTGACTGCAGCTCGAGCAGTGATCTTGTGGTCGTGCGGGTTCAACACGGCATCAATTTGATAGTTATCGACGTGAAAGCGGACCCTTTCGGCCGCTAACGCCGGTAAGGAAAGTAGCAATGAGGCAAGAACAACAAACGCGGCGAGTTCGCGACGCCGCAGCCGGGTTGGAACGTACATTCTGGGGGATCTCCTGGACGGACCACTCTCGATCGCGAATACTTCTATATTTTATGATGAAAACACATCGGGAAAAGATGCTGTTGGACAGCGAGTTACAAGGATTTATCTCAATTCGCGGCTTCAGCCGTGCTTTTTCGATCGAAACGTCCTCCAAGCAATCGAACTATTGCGGCAGCGGCTCGTTCCGGGGCTGGCCCAGACGAGCCTTCCGCTTGCAGCAACATTCGTATCTTTCGCAATCCCTCGATCATTTTGCTTCGAGAAGGGCCATCGGGAAGGATGTTTCTCAATTCCGCAACGACTCTCTCTGCTGTAAAGTCCTTTTGCACCAACTCCGGCACAACTCTCTCTCCGGCAATCAAGTTCACCATCGCAAAATGCGGGACTTTGACCATCCACCTGCCAACCAAGTAGCTGAGCGGTGTCACGCGGTAGACCATCACAAATGGGGTTTCCATCAGAGCGGCCTCTACGGTTGCAGTACCGCTGGCAACAATGGCGGCACGAGAATGAGTAAGAGCGGGCAGAGCATCTGGAACCAGATGGATGTTCGGGAGTTCGGTTCTCGTCGATCTGCTGTCGTCGTTGGTCTCGGCACAGATTTCTCGCCACAGGAATTCGCGGTCCAAAGTGGGCGCGACAGGGAGCAGAAACTCATAACCGTCGCCAAGCCGTAAACTCGCGTCGACGATCGTACTGAGGTTCATAAAAACTTCCTTGATGCGGCTCCCCGGCATCAGCGTGATCCATTGCTTCGCTGGATCGAGCGCATGCTGCGCCGCGTATTCCGCCCGTGAAATCGTGGGGCGGGGAAGCATAGCCAAGGGATGTCCGACGAACTCGGCATTCACTCCACGATCGCGATAGAACTTCTCTTCAAAGGGAAAGATCACCAGCGCTTTATCGACGTACCGCCGTAAATATCGCACGCGCCCCTGCCGCCACGCCCAAAATTGCGGGCACACGTAATACACCACTGGAACGCCGCGTTTCTTCATCTCGCGGGCCACTCGCCAGTTAAACGCGGGCGAATCGATCACAATCGCGAGATCAGGCTTGCGCTTATCCGCCTCAGAAATGAGTCGACGAAACAGTCCCCAGATTTTCGGGAGATGACCAAGAATTTCCGTGATACCGACAACTGAAAGCTCCTTGGCATCCACGACGAGATCACAGCCCGCAGCGCGCATCTTCTCGCCGCCCACACCGAAGAATTCAACTCGAGCAGTGTCTGTGTGGGAACGGGCGTCCACGCCCGCGAGGTCGGTCGCTGAGGCGAGATGCCGCCGCAGCGCCTGAATCAGCTCTGCTCCATACATCTCCCCCGAAGCTTCGCCAGCTGAAATCAGTACGCGCACGCAAGCATTCTAAAGGTGCAATTGACGCTGTGGAGCAGCGGCCCAGACTCGCGCCGAGGTTCGAGTAGAAATCCGTTACCTGACCTCTACCTGATCAATTTGAAAATCAAATTTTCCTGGCTGCTGGGAATGCACAAACGCGATGCCCGTTATGTCGTGGCCATCAGTCTTGAAGTCCGACAACGCCAATGAATAATGTTGCCATTCCGCTCCGGCAGCGAATGGCCGCAACTGCGGCATCTCCCCGGAATTGCTCTCCGTTAAGACAGCAATCGTATAAGCCTTTCCGTCACCCTTTGCCCAGAACGAAATCGTCTTCTTACTCGAGAGATTCACCGCGTCCTCCGGCGAATCTCCCGGATGGAACATCACTCCAGCCCACGTGAACTGAGCTCCGGGGATAAGTTCTCCGCTCACATCGAGCGCTCCCTTCGATCCACCCGCTCCACCTTCCACCGCCTTCATCGTCGCGGTTGATTTCCCGCCCGCCATCTGATCTGAGGTCGTAATCCATCCGCCATAATTGGACGACACTTTCAAATCATCGAAATTACTGACCATGCCGGATTCCGAGCCTGCCGGAGGCTGCGACATCACCGATTGGCCGGTCTGTCCCTCGGGGCCGACAACGTTCAGCGTGAGCTTTTGCGTTTGCACCGAACTCGGCCCCACCATGATGTCGAAAGCTCCCGGCTCGACCACTTTGCGCATGTCGACATTCAGCAATGACAGCGCATCTGGCGTGATAGTGAATTCAACCGTTCGTTTTTCACCTGGTTTCAAACTGATGCGTTGAAATCCCTTCAACGCCATTACCGGCCGGGTGATCGAAGCTATGCGCTGATGAACGTACATTTGCGCAACTTCCTCGCCTTCACGGTCCCCGGTGTTACTCACATCAACGCTGACCTTTGCTGTTCCGCTGCTCTGAATTTGTGGAGGATCGACGTGCAGGTTGTCGAACTTAAATGTCGTGTAGCTGAGGCCATAGCCGAACGGGAACAGCGGCTCGCGCGTGCTGAATGCGTAGCTTCGGTTGTCGGACGGCTTGTGATTGTAGAAGTCCGGCAGGTCGCCGACTGAATGCGGAAAGGTAATCGGCAGCTTACCGCCGGGGTTCACATCGCCAAACAAGACTTGCGCCGCGGCAGTTCCGCCTTCTTCGCCTAGATACCATCCTTCAAGAATGGCGGGTACGTGCTGCGCAATGTAATTGATCGAAAGTGGTCGGCCGTTTATGAGCAAGACCACAGTCGGCGTTCCCGTCTCCACTACTTCCTTCACCAACTGGCTTTGCGCTCCGAGCAAATCCAGCGAGTCCCGGTCGCCGCGATGCTGCTCCGACCATGCCTCGCGGTTCGTGCTCTCGTTCTCTCCCACTACCAGGATCGCAACATCTGCGTTTTTCGCCGTCGCAACTGCTTCTTTAATCTTGTCCTGCTGTGTCGCTGGGCCGATCAGCTCAACGTTGTCGTCGAACCACCCATGCCAGTCCTGATGTTTGTTGGTAAACCGGCCCCCTTCGGCATAAACCACCTTTGCCTTCGAACCCACGCGGTCCTGAATTCCCTGCAAAATGCTGACGCCATGGAGTGGATTTCTGCTGTACCCGCCGAGATGAAGCTGGTCGGCATCGGGTCCGATCACAGCAATCGTCTTCAGTTTGTTGAGATCTAGAGGTAGCAGGTTCTTCTCGTTCTTCAGCAGCACGATTGTTTCCTGCGCAGCTTTCAAGGTAATTTTTCGATGTTCCGCGCTGTTGGTGATACGCTCTGCCGCGTCGGCGTCGACATATGGGTTGTCGAACAATCCCAGCCGAAACTTTGCCGCCAAGATTCGCGAGACCGCACGGTCCAGTTCAGCCTCCGGAACAATTCCTTGCCGTACCTGTTCGAGCAGCGTGCGGTAGACCGATCCATCCGACAGGTCGTAATCCACTCCAGCCGCAATCGCCAGGCGCGCGGCATCGGCCTTCGTTGCCGCTACATGATGGGTCTCGACCAACATCTGCAAGCCGTCGCCATCCGATGTCACGAATCCCGGGAAGCCCCACTCCTGCCGCAGCACCTTGCCGAGCAGCCAATGATTGATGTGCGACGGAATGCCGTCGATCTCGTTGTACGAAGCCATCACGCTGCCCACGTGGCCTTCTTTCACGGCGGCCTCGAAGGGGACAAGAAAAGTTTCGCGGATCACGCGCTCGGAATAATTTCCCGGTGCCGTATTCGTCCCGCCCTCTGGCTGTCCGTGGACGGCAAAATGTTTCATCGTCGCCATCACGTGATCACGCCCAATAAAAAATTGATCGCCCTGCAGTCCCGTCACTGCCGCCACAGCCATCCGAGAGACGAGATACGGATCTTCGCCGTACGTCTCTTCGGTTCGCCCCCACCTCGGATCACGCGCCAAATCCAGCACCGGCGTAAACACCTGCCCTATGCCTGTTGCGCCGGCTTCGTCGCCCGCGGCCGTGAACACCTGCTTCACCAGCGCCGGGTCCCAGGTGCTTGCAAGGCCAATCGCTTGCGGAAAGCTGGTGCTTCCATATTCCATGAACCCGTGCAACGCCTCGCCCATGAACAATTGCGGAATGCCGAGCCGGGTCTTTTCCATCTGATACCGTTGCAGCGCGTTCCGCAGAGTGGCCGCGCGCTTCGGCGGGAATTCCAGGTCCGGGTCCCACCAGCGGTTCAAAGTTGCCGACGCGCTTTCGTCGGTAAACGTTCCTGTGGGATCGATAACGTGGACTGTCTGACCGCGGCTGGGCGCGATCTGGCCGACTTTTTCTTCGAGCGTCATCCGCGAGAGCAAGTCAGCGACGCGGTCTTGAATCGCCAATTTCGGATTGCGATATGCGGGTGTGTTGTCACCCGGCTGGGTCTTTTGCTGGCCAACTCCGGCTAAAGATAGCGACAAAATCGCGAACAGAAATAGAGCACAGGCAAGACGCGCAACTCTCATCAACGTTCCTCTTCGTGGAGTGAACAACAAAGCAGAGTACGAAAGTATAGACCGAGAGCTTCGGTTTTGGTGAACGAAGGGGATTCTCCGATGTCATGCCGAATGCGTCCGCAGAAGCCGGCGCGCGAGAGCCTGCCCTGAGCGAAGTCGAAGGGGACCTTACGATACCTCTGCATCAGCATGGACGCAGAAAGGATTGGCCCCGCCCGAACTTGAAATTATGAAACTAACCCAGCCCCGCATCTTCCGCTGCCAGCTTTGAGATTGCCGACCAGTCGAGCTCGTCGCCACCCTCGGCCAGTAACCGCAGAAAGCGATCACGTATCAAGCTCGCCAGCGGCAGCGGAACCCGCAATCCTTCTCCCGCCGCGAGCGCCAATCGCACGTCTTTCAATCCCAGCGGTGCCACGAATCCCGCGGGCGTGTATTTCTTGTCTACTATCAATCCGCCGTAGGTCTTATAAACCGGTGCCGCGAACAGCGTCGCGGTCAGGAACTCCAAGTACTCGCGTTGATTGAGTCCACCCTTGGCCACAAGTGCCATCGCCTCGCTCAATGTCTCAATGGTTGAAGCAATCAGAAAGTTTCCGCTCAGCTTCACCAGATTCGCACTCGAAGGTTTGTCGCCGAACCGAAATGTCTTTTGCCCCACGGCCTCAAAGAGTGGCGTACATTTGTCAACGGCATCGCTTGGGCCGGCGACAACCACGAACAACTTCGCTGCCACGGCAGCTTCTGGCCTGCCGAATACAGGAGCCGACACGAATCGCTGACCGCGTTTTTCGTGCTCGGCGGTTAGTCTCTCTGAAAGAGCAACGCTGATTGTGCTCGCGGAAATGTGAATCGAGCCTTCCCCCAAACCTTCAGTGACGCCGCCTTCGCCGAACGTAACTTTCTCGAGTGCGGCATCATCCGCGAGCATGGTGAACACCACGTCGGCCTTACATGCCTCCGCCGGAGTCTTGGCCAGCTGCGCACCTTCGTCAACGAGGGGCCGAGCTTTTTCAGATGTGCGGTTGTACACCGTAAGCTCGTGGCCCGCTTTCAACAAATTCGCCGCCATCGGCAGACCCATGTTTCCCAGTCCGATGAATCCAACTTTCATACGTGCTCCTCAGCTCTGCCGGCCAGCTCGCTTTGTCAGATGACGTGAATTCAGAGAACAGCGACAGTAAACTCAAATCAAAGCTTCATTGTTATGGAGAGCCCGTCGCGTATTGGCAAGATCGTGGTGAAGAGATCAGAGGAAGAATTCAGAAGCCGGTTGAACTCCTGAATCGATTGCGTGGTTGCTTCAGCCGGCTTTTGGTCCGCAACTCGCCCGCTCCATAAAACATTGTCCGCGACGAACAATCCACCCTTGCGCACTCTTGGCAGGGCAACTCGGAATGCTCGGGGATAGTCTTCCTTATCCACGTCGCAGAAGATGATGTCGAACTGCTGCGTCTGCTCCGAAAGAAGCTCCAACGCGTCGCCAACTTTAACCGTGACCCGGTTAGCAACTCCAGCGCGTTCGAAATAGCCGCGTGCCTCTTCGGCGTTCTTGCGATCACCGTCGGTGTAAATGACTCGCCCGCCATCGCCCACGGCGCGCGCCCACCAGATTGTGGAGTAGCCGACCGCCGATCCCATTTCGAAAACATTTTTGGCTCCTGAAATCCGCGCGAGCTGATACAGAACTCTGCCCACCGCCGGGCCCACGATAGGTATGTTGCGTTTTGCCGCCTCATCTTCAATCCCGATGAGAACTTCATCTCGCTCGGGAAGGAGCGAGTACAAATAATCTTCAACCGGCTCTGAAGTAATTCCGTGCATCCGCCAGCGTGGCTTGTCAGATGTGTTCGCCATTCGTCGTTCTTTCTCTACAGGCAATCTCGAATCGCGGATGTCGCTTTAACCCGCACTCGGAAGGAAGCTTATGAAATCGTCTCGCCCGGCGTCATCTCGACCACTTTCACTCCGTGTACCAGTTTGCTCAAGTCACTCGGCCTGCCGGTCAGGACGGGAAAGGTCGCGAAGTGCATGGGAATTACCGTATTCGGCTTTAGCAAATTGCAGGCGTAAGCTGCCTCGCGCGGACCCATGGTGTAATGGTCCCCAATCGGCAACATCGCAATATCCGGCGAATACAACTCGCGAATGATCGACATGTCTCCGAAGACATTGGTATCGCCTGCGTGGTAAATCTTGATTCCCGTTTCGAATTCGAGTACATACCCGCAAGCTTCGCCGCCATACACCAACTGATCGCCATCCTGTATTCCGCATGAGTGGTCAGCGTGTACCATCGTGACCCTCACGTCTTCGACCTGTTGTGTGCCACCTTTATTCATCTCCGCCAGGTTCTTCACACCTTTCTTTCCCAGCCAGCCGCAGAGTTCCGGAATCCCCACAACCTTCGGGTTGTGCTTCTTCGCAATTTCAACTGCGTCCCCGATGTGATCGCCATGTCCATGGGTGCAGAGCAGGACATCAACCTTCTTCACATCCTTTTCGCTTGCCGGGCATGCCGGGTTTCCTATCACCCAGGGATCGATCAGAATTGTCTTTCCTTTGGGAGTTTGAATGCGAAAAGTTGCGTGACCGAGCCACGTTAGTTTGATTCCGTTGAGCTTCATAACCTGCCTGCTAGAAGATGAACGAACATTCTAGTCGCGCCCTGCGATCCGCTCAACGGACCTCAATTTACCTCTTCGTGGTCCTTCGTGTCCTTCGTGGTAAAAAATTGTGCGAGATGTGTGCGTACTCATGGCATAAGATGTCTATCCCATGACCGGCCTGAAGGTTCTGCTTTCGCGTGATCAAATTGCCGAACGGGTTTCCGCGATCGCGAGGAAGATCACGGCCGACGCAAAAGGCGAGCCTATAGTTTTTGTTGGTGTGTTGAAGGGCGCCGCGATTTTTCTAAGCGATCTCGTCCGCCAGGTCGAGGTCGACGCCACCTTCGAATTCATTGCGGTTTCAAGCTATGGCAATCGACCCACTCCGACTGACGAACTCCGGCGCGCGTGGGATTCCACGGGCGAAATCCGTCTCACGAAGGATGTCGATCAATCGCTGCGCGAAAAAAACGTGATCCTGGTTGAAGATATCCTTGATACCGGCCTGACGCTGACTTTTCTCAAGCGCCTGCTACTCGGGCATCAGCCGAAAACGTTTCGTGTTGCCGTTCTGCTCGACAAGCCCTCCCGGCGCACCATGCCCGTAGAAGTCGATTACATCGGTTTCGCGATCCCGGATGAATTCGTCGTAGGCTACGGCCTCGATTTCGCCGAAAAATATCGAAATCTACCTGATATTTGCGTGCTGCCCAACACTCTCGCTGGCCACGATTAAGCATCGGGCGCGTCGAAAGTAGTTCCGCACGCACGCTGTTTGCCGAACAGTTCGCGCCAGCTCTGGCTGCTATGATTGACACAGTGGAAATGGCAGCCGTTCAAGTCGAAACTCAGTCGCGCATCGAGCCTCTGCTGCTGGAAGTGGCAGATGTGGTCAATACCACACTTGACCTCGATACCACCTTGCGCCGGGTGGCCGAACTCGTGCGTAAGGTCATTGACTACGAGATTTTCGGCATTCTTCTGCTCAATGAGAAGACTCAGGAACTCTATTTTCGCTTCAGCGTAGGCCACGCTCGCGAAACCGCGGAACGTATGCGCGTCAAAGTCGGCCAGGGGGTCACTGGGCTTGCCGCGCAGCGCGCCGAAGCGGTTCTGGTGGAGGACGTCGAGAGCATTCCAGGCTACATTTCAGCGGTGCCCAACGTGCGTTCCGAACTCGCCGTCCCGCTCATTATCAAGAATCGAGTGATAGGCGTAATCGATATCGAATCCACCCAACCAAACCATTTCACCGAAGAACACAAGCGCCTGTTGACATTGATCGGTTCGCGCATGGCGATCGGCATCGAAAACGCGCGCCTTTACACGCGAATGACGCGGCAGGCAAAAACACTTTTGCTGCTGAATGAAATCGCCCGCGAGCTGACTTCGATTTTGAATTTAGATGAACTCCTGAAGCGAGTTGGCGAACTGTTGAGCAAGCTCATCGACTTCCAGATGTTCAGCATCTTGTTACTCGATGCATCGGAAGAAAAACTGGAGCATCGTTTTTCGCTGCGTTTTCAGGAGAATATCCACCTCAAGCACGACGTTCCGGTTGGCAAAGGAATTGTGGGTGCCGCGGTGGCTAAGAAACAAGCCATTCTGGTCGGCGACGTCAAGAAAGATCCGCGCTACATCGAAACCAATCCCGAAACCCGGGCTGAGTTGGCGGTCCCTCTCATCTACAAAGACAAAGTCATCGGCGTCCTTGATCTGGAGCATACGAAGCGAAATTTCTTCACCGAAGATCATCTGCGGACGACCACCACTTTGGCCGCTCAGATCGCAATCGCGATCGAGAACGCCAGGCTCTACGAACAGATCGCTCGCCAGGAAAGCCGTTTGGAGCGTGACCTCGCCATGGCGCGCGAATTGCAGGTTCGTCTGTTACCGCCATCACGCCCCAAGCTTCGCGACCTGGAGATTGCGGCCAAGTTCGTGCCGGCTCGGACCATCGGCGGCGACCTTTATGATTTCTTGACCTACTCGCAATCGCGATTGGGGTTCGTGATCGGCGATGTCAGCGGCAAAGGCGCTCCGGCTGCGATTTATGCTGCACTGGTGAGCGGAATCCTGCGCTCTCATGCTGCCATGGAGCCCTCGCCGTCAGAAATGCTGGCCGCCGTAAACTACTCGCTCGCCGAGCGCAGGATCGACGGCCAATTCGTCTCTCTGATCTATTGCGTGTGGGATGAACAAAACCGCACGCTTCAGGTTTCCAACTCCGGCCTTCCGCGCCCAGTCTATTGCCGCGACGGCAAGCCTCAGTTGATCGAGGCCACAGGCCTTCCACTCGGCTTGTTTGAGGACGCCGATTATGACGAATTCACATTCCAGGCGGAGCCCGGTGACGTGTTCGTGTTCTTCAGCGATGGAATTCTCGACGCCACCAACCGGGCCGGCGAACTCTTTGGCCGCACCAATGTTGAGAAAGTGATCGCGGAGTGCTCGAGTGAGTCCGCAGAATCGATGGTGAAGTCGATTTTCAAGGCTGCCACAGATCATGCAGCAGGCGTCGCGACGTTTGACGATCAGACCGTGGTGGCAATCAAAGTGAAAGGGAGCACGACGACCCGCGCGTGAGCGAAACCTTCGAGCGGCCTCCTGGATTCACCTACACCTCCGGAAAAGCCGCCAACTCTGTGCTGCACTGCGAGGGAGTAGCTCTTTCAAGACTCGCTGATCAGTTTGATACGCCGCTTTACGTCTACTCGGCAAAAACCATTCGCGATCGTGTTGCGGCCTTCGAAAAAGCCTTCGCCGGGGTGCGCCATTCAATTTGCTATTCGGTAAAAGCGAACTCTAACCTGAGCATTCTGCGCCTGCTCGCGACTCTGGGCTGCGGTTTCGATGTAGTTTCAGGTGGCGAGCTGGATCGCGTGCTGCGTGTTGATAAGCGGGCCGCGAAGAAAGTTGTTTTCTCAGGGGTAGGAAAAACTGCCAGTGAAATTGAGGCCGGTATTAGGGCCGGCATTCTGCTGTTTAACCTTGAGAGTGCCGCCGAACTTCACGCTGTTGCCGTTTGTGCCGCGAAGCTCAAACGCGACGCCCAAATTGCGTTCCGTGTAAATCCTGATGTCCCCGCAGACACTCATCCCTATATTTCAACCGGTTTGCAGAAGCACAAGTTTGGCGTCCCAGTCGGCGAAGCGCGCGCCCTGTACACGAAAGCCGCGCAATCAAAATATCTGCGCATCGCCGGCGTAAGCGTTCACATCGGATCGCAGATCACCGACTTCGCTCCCTTCGGTGCCGCAATGAAACGAGTTGCGCAGCTTGTAAAAGAATTGCGTGCGGACGGACACGCGATCGAATACGTTGATGCCGGCGGTGGCCTGGGCATCAGCTACAAAGGATCGCAGAATTTCGACTCCACAGTGGGAAAGTATGCTGACGCGATCGTACAGCCCCTGCGCGATGCAAACGTTAAAGTATTGCTTGAACCAGGTCGGTCGATCATCGGCCCGGCAGGTATTCTCCTGACCCGCGTTCTGTATCGGAAACAGAATGGCGAAAAAAAATTTGTGGTTGTTGATGCCGCGATGAATGATCTAATTCGACCCTCCCTGTATCAAGCGGAGCATCAAATTGTTCCAGTGGAACGGAATTCCACGCAATCGGAGATCGTCGACATCGTAGGGCCTGTTTGCGAATCGGGAGACTTCTTCGCGCGCGAACGCAATCTTTCGCATACAGAGCAGGCCGATCTTCTCGCTATTCTTGATGCGGGCGCTTATGGAATGTCACTGGCCTCAAATTACAACTCGCGGCTGCGGCCTGCCGAAATCCTGGTTGATGGAAAAAAAGCCAAGCTGATTCGCCGCCGCGAAACCATTTCCGACCTGCTGCGCAACGAATTGATCGATAGGGGGCTGAGGCGTTAGGGCTTGAGCCCAAAGCCTAGAGCCCAAAGCCTAGAGCCCAAAGCCTAGAGCCCAAAGCCTAGAGCCTAAAGCCTAGAGCCTAAAGCCTGACGCCGCTCTTACCTCTGTCCCCACTTGAGTTTGTTGCTCAGCACTTCGAAGAACGTTCCCTTTGTGTGCAGCAGCTTCACCTGGTACTCCGACTTTCGGCAGCAGATGCGATCGCCATCAAACACCGGCATCCCGGCTTGGCCATCAATGCTCAGATACGCTTCATCGCTTCCGGTCATTACGACAATTTCTATATGCGAGTTGTCGCGCACGACAAGTGGCCGGTGAGTAAGCGAGTGGGCCGAAACGGGGGTTATCACAAAGCTTTGAACATCGGGCATCAAAATGGGACCGCCGGCTGCAAGGGAATATGCCGTCGAACCGGTTGGCGTCGACACAATCAGGCTGTCTGCCTGATATCGCGAAACGAAGATTTTGTCGATGAAAACGTCGCAGTGATTTAGTCGCGCAATCGTGCCCTTGCCGACCACGACGTCATTGAGAGCTTCATAGCTGGCGACGTTCTCTCCATGGCGGTTTACCTCGCAATGTACCATCGACCGCGAATCGATTCCGCACGAGCCTTTATCGATCGTCTCAAGCGTGGGATAAAGTTCGTCCAATGGGACTTCGGTCAAAAATCCCAACGCCCCCAAATTCACTCCTACGACGGGAATGCCAGCTCGCGCAACCGCCCGCGCGGCCGAAAGAAGCGTACCGTCGCCTCCCAGAACGATTACAAAATCAAGCTTGCGGGCCGCCATCTCCGGACGAGACATCATTTCCGCATCCGGCAGATGAGGAGCGGTTTCGGGATCAACTACGAACGAGTAGCCATGCTCAATCAGCCAGCGCACCAGTCCCGGCACAATCTGGGCGATTTCAGGCTTATTCGGTTTTGAAACGATTCCAACAGCTTTGGAGACAGACGGGCCTTTGAACATGTGAACACAGATTGTACAAAATTGGACCGGAACTCACGACATGATGCGCTGGCACTCTGTTCGGCACTGCTCGCCCATAGTCTTTCCTCGTGTAACTTCGTGTCCTTCGTGATTAAATCTTTGCTAGCCTTTCAGAACCGTCCGTAGAGCAAGAACTCCCTGTTGCCTTCAGCCCCGAGAATCGGCGACTCAATAACATCGATGAATGCAGGCTGCAGGCCCTGCACCGCGCTCTTAACCTTCTCCACCGCTTCTTCCTGCGCTCGGGGATCCCTCACAATTCCGCCTTTGCCCACCAGCTCTCGCCCCACCTCAAATTGAGGTTTTACCAGCACAACGAGTTCTCGTCCGGCACGGTCGTTTGCATTGTCCGGAAATGCCGCAGTCACGACAGCGGGCAGCACCAGCGTCGCTGAAATAAATGAAACGTCAATCGCAACAAAATCCGCAACCTCGCCCATCTGCTCCCGCGTCAGATAACGTGCGTTTGTCTTCTCCAGCAACCGAACTCGCCCGTCCTGGCGCAACTTGAAAGCGATCTGCCCCTGACCAGTGTCGATCGCGATTACACGGCCGGCGCCGCGCTGCAACATGCAATCCGTAAATCCTCCCGTCGATGTTCCGACGTCCGCGCACACTCGCCCGCGAACATCAATCGACCAGTGATCGAGCGCGCGCTCAAGTTTCAGCCCGCCGCGGCTGACGTACTTCAAGTCTTCACCGAGTAAGCGAATTTCGGCCGAACTATCGACCGCCTCGCCTGACTTTTCTAGCTTTTGTCCATTAACGAGCACTTTTCCAGCGAGGATCAATGCTTGCGCCCGCTCGCGCGAGGCAGCAAGGCCCCGTTCGAGCAGCAGTTTATCGAGACGTACTTTGGGCGAGGATTGCTTCAACGAAAATTAAATCGCAAGCAGCGCACTCACCTGTGTGCAATTTGTATAAACGTTTCGGAATAAACCGTTTAACCCTGCGAGCGAGGCGATTTCCACAACATTATGCACACGAGTGTTGAAATGTTAACGTGATTTTATCGCAACGACATCTTGACAAAATTCCCTATTAGCGCCGCTGCAACAATTTCTCGCAAGGGGCACGGGTCATTTCGGTATGCGACGCATCCAGAAGCTCGAAGGCCATACCCGTCGCCCGTCGATCGTTGGTACAAAGCGGCGCTTTGCCGGCGGCATATTCGAGTAGCTGTTGCTCCAGTTGGGAAAGCTCTTTTCGAGCAACTGCGCATGCGAGAGTTGCATTGCGCTTGCCGACCACAGCACTTCAAATTCCGGATTGAAAGTGAGGAAGGCTTGCAGCAGATACTGTTCGGACCAAAACCACAAGTTCTCGAGCACCGCGCTGCGCGGGTAATCGGAAGGCAAAAAGATGTCATGTACGTGGACGAGCACGCCCGGATTCAGACGTGGCAAGAT
Source organism: Terriglobales bacterium (assembly GCA_035279425.1). Taxonomy (GTDB): domain Bacteria; phylum Acidobacteriota; class Terriglobia; order Terriglobales; family Acidobacteriaceae; genus Gp1-AA145. The sequence continues at coordinate 163,113 of DATEHT010000012.1, forward strand.
CTGCAAGTACTCTCGAACGACGTCGCTTCCCACCGCAACCACGTGACTGGAATCGATAAACAGAATGTCATCGGGACCGAGCATTTCAAACAGCGAGAGATCTAAGCGCTGCACCCGCTCGGGCACGACCGTCACCACATCTCCAAGGCCATCCTTCGGCAGCCGCTCAGGATACGGGTCAACGGTTATGAGATCACCCCTCACCCCATCGCGTTCGAAATTCGCGCGGAGTGCTTGCGCCATGACTCGCGTGCTGTATCCGGAACCGATTTCTATAATTCGCCGCGGCTTCCGGTGCCGCACCATGCAGTAGGCGATTTCTGCATCAACGCATTCGAAAAAGCCGTTCTGATAGTGATAGCAGTCGGGTGTTTCTGTAACACTCCAGTTAAGTTCTGGAACATAGTGCGAAGAAACATTCTTTACCAACTCGACCTGCTCGCGCATTCGGAAGTTACATCCAGGTGGCGCCGCATAGATCGGCCATTCGCGGCGCTCTAGTTCTGCCACGTCGGGAACCGGCCAATAAAAATGATTTGGAGTGACATTGAAGCCGAATTTCTGCAGCGTGCGAAAGCCGCGAACGGCAGCCGGAAAAAAGAACGAATTGTTCTTGCATCGGCGAGCGACGTTGGTGAACAGGCGCTTTGTCCAGGGCTCGCGGTCGGCAGCTCCCGATTCCGGTGCTACGGGCAACCGTTCAGGCAAAACAGCAGAATCTGAGCGCAACGAATTGGCGATTGGGGTAGCCATGCATAATCTCTGATGGCTTCTTCGCCACAAAGGTGTATAGGAGGACAGGATGAACTTTCCATTGTTAGTTACTGAGACAAAGAGAGTTGGTGTGAGTGGCAGAGAGTGGAGACAGTTGTATCGCGAGGTTCAATTCTGCAGGTATGAATTAATTCTACAGGGAAAGGCCGCGACTCAGAATTATCTTAAGGATTTCATTATCTTAAGGATTTTTCTTGCACCGAATTGCTGGTCAAATCCGGTAACCAAGTACCTGCCCGTCCCGCTTCAGAGATCTACGTGGCCACTTCTTCCAGCAATTTCTGATCGATATCGAAATTTGCATGCACGCTCTGCACGTCATCGTGATCTTCGAAGGACTCAACCAGACGGATCATCTGCGTAGCCTGCTGGCCTTCGAGCTTTATATAATTTTCTGGGATCATCGTAACTTCAGCTGATGCAGGTTGAATTCCGGCTTTCTTCACCGCTTCAACTACAGATTCGAAAGCCGAGGGGTCCGTAATCACTTCCCAGTTGTCTCCGTCATCCTTCAGATCGTCCGCCCCTGCCTCAAGCACAATGTTCATCAAATCGTCCTCCTTGGCAGCGGACTTGGGAATCGAAATGTCACCCTTCTTGTGGAACATGTACGCTACAGCACCGGCTGAGGCCATATTGCCCCCATTCTTGCCGAACGCATGACGAATCTCGCTCACCGTGCGGTTTCGATTGTCCGTGTTGATATCGAGCAGAATTGCAACACCGCCTGGCCCATAACCCTCGAGCGTGAATTCCTCATAGTTCACGCCGGGTAATTCCCCGGTGCCGCGCTGGATCGCCCGCTTGATGTTGTCGGCCGGCATGTTCTCGGCCTTCGCAGCCGCAATCGCAGTGCGCAAACGAGGATTGGTGTCCGGATCGCCGCCGTTTTTCGCAGCAATCGAAATTTCCTTAATCAGGCGCGTAAAAATCTTGCCGCGCTTGGCGTCGAGCGCGCCTTTTTTATGTTTGATTGTGGCCCATTTTGAGTGGCCAGACATAGTGAGACCTCGCGTTCAAATAACCGACTTGTGCTGATTCGTGATCAGGATTCCTCCGTCAGAGGGGATCACGCAATTGCCTCGAAACGAAGCAGGCGAACAGGGATTATAGCATAGGGCGAATGAGCACCGGTCGTTTAGGCCGAAGACTCTTGTCCACAATTAAGGAGAATCTCCCGCCCAATACGAGCTCCGGTAAACCACATTCCACTTTTTCTCAGGATCACGAAGCTTTACCCGAATCTGGTGCAAGCCTGGTTTCGGATCGTTCGGTTCAAAGCTCAATTGATACCGGCTGTGCAGGTGGTTCGCGAAGGTAGTCAGGTCGTTTTCAAACCCATTGCGCGTGGCAAAAAACTCGTACTCGCCACCGGTCAAGGACGTCAACGCTTTCGGCATGTTTTTGCGCATCGCCTGTCGCGCCGCTGCCAGTTTCTCAAGAATGTCCATGTCCGGCGACCACTCGTCTTTATTTGCGCCTCGCATCACGTCGAGTTGCTGCGAAATATATGGCGAGAAAGGAACGGCGAAGACAAGAATGTTGTTCTCGTCGATCAACCGGATGGCATCGTCGAGCTTGGTAAACTTGCTGCCGTGATCGCGGGTTTCGCTGATCAAAAGCAGTACCAATTGCCGGCCGTCTCCTTGCCGCGCCAGCAGCCTGGCTGAATAAGCCACGGCATCGAGGACCGCCGCGCTATCGTCTCCGGCGTTTAGGTTTTGCAACGATTGTTCGATCTTCTCGGCGTTGTTGGTGAAATTGACCTCAAGATCAAGCTTGCTGTCGAAAAAAAGCAGTGCAGCTTCGTTGTCTTCGTCGGTTAGTACGGGATCGAGCATTGACGCCAGGGTGCCAATCCTTCCGAACTCGCGGTTCGCCCTACGCCCACGCTGCACAGCGATCATGATGGAAAGGGGCTCGGGTTCAGCGGACTCTTCGAGGTGAACTGTTTGAGGGGCGCCGTCATCCTCAAGGATGAAGTCTTCCGCGTGCAATCCGTACACCGCGTTTCCATTCGCGTCGCGTACCAGCGCCGGAACCGGAACCAGGTTGCTGCGGGCAGTGAAGCTCGGTTGTTGCTGCGCCGATGCGAATATCGGCACGAAAACGAGTAAGAAGTACCGCCGCCTCGAACCCATCAATTTGTGAGATGCACGGCTGCGCGCGCCGAAGACTGTTCTCAACCTAAAATAACTGTCATTCCGAGCGAAGTTTCGGGCATCATTTGCGAGGACCCTGAACGTCATTTGAATATCGCAGCAGGTTGAAACGACTACACGCAGCTGAATCTTTAAATCGACTTCACCGGAATCGCCATCACATCGTCCACTAATCCAACTTCTTTCTGCAGGAACGGTTCCGCGTAGGTCACTCCGGCGAGCATGCCATAAAATCGGGCCATCGATTCGATGCGCGCGCGAATTTCGTCGCGAGCAGGGAAGATGTCTTTGCCAGCTTCCTGATCGCTGAATTGTGTTTTGTACGCCATCAGTGACTCGAACCGCGCTTCGAATTGCTGGGTGATGTCGACCACGAACGTCGGCCGAATGTCGTAGTACAGCGTCGCATAAATGATCTTGTATGGCCTGTGTGGAGCAAGGGCACGACTTGCAGTCGTGCCGCCACTCGGCGCAGCGTGATCGGCTTTAGCCGCTGAGGGCCGAGTCTGTTTTTCCCCCGCTACTACACTCGCCACCGCCGACGCGACTTGGCTGAACGCTGATTGTCGATTGCTGGGCCCTCGGTCAATATCCAACTTTGCCAAGCCCGCCAAAAAGCACGCCTCATATCCGAGCTTCGAGGCGGTGTAATGGTCCGGATGCCGGCCCTTCCAGTAGGGAAGAATCACTACTCGCGGCCGAGTCTCGCGAATCACGCGCGCAACGTTCAGCCGGTTCTCCCACGTGTTCTCAACTCGCCCATCTGGGATATCCAGCGCCTCGCGCCAGGAAACGCGCAGAATTTTCGCCGCCTCAGCCGCCTCGCGCTCGCGATCTTCAGCGGATCCGCGCGTCCCCATCTCTCCCCGCGTCAGGTCGAGAATGCCGGTGCGCCGTCCGCGCTCGGCCATTTTGAGCAGAGTTCCGCCGCAGGTTTGTTCAACGTCGTCGCGATGCGCGGCGATGGCAAGAATATCCAGCGGTTCCAAATTCCTCAATCCAAATTTCCTTGCTCGAGAACCACGTTCTCTCTTACCACAAGCCGGTGCGCGGCCATTTCTTTCAACTTCGGCAAGACGCGGCTCACGTGCTCATCCGTGTCAACAAAAACGATGATCACCGGCAGCTTGCCTCCGGCATCTACGAGATGACTCGTCTTCACGCGTTGTCGTCCTAAGAATCCCGCCACCGCATGCAATACGCAGGCGGCAAAAACATTTTCGTCATGAAGATAATTGAGGATCGCCAGATGTAGTGGCTTACCCTGCCACTTGTCGGCTTCATTCAAATAAATTGTGACCTGGACGGCCATGCGCTCAGGCATTCTACAGCACCCTCGCGACCGCCATGCCCGCTAACGCTGCGCCCAGGCAAAGCAAATTGTTGGATAAGAAATTCCCCAACAGCAGCATCCACTGTCCCTGCTCGAAGTAGGCCATGGTCTCGTAAGCAAAGCTCGAAAACGTGGTGAAGGCGCCGCAAAATCCAACAACGATCAACAGACGCCATCGCGGGTCGAGCAGCACGCGCTCTGTGCTCCAGATCATGAAAAAACCCACAATGAAGCTGCCGCCAACATTGATGAACAATGTCCCGTAGGGAAATACCGGGCCCAGCACCTTAGCCGCAAAACGGCTGATGATCCAGCGAGCGTTGGCGCCGAAAATAGCGCCCAAAGAAATTATGAGCAGGTCGTTTAGCGTGCGCACGCAGTTCTCCTCACCGAGTGGTAGGAGTTATCAGCGCGCAATGGTTATTCGTTGGAAGCGTGCGAGCGGTTATGGCGAACTCCATCGCCGTCGCTTTGTTGTACCACAAACTGAGACTCGGAGAGAATTACGCACCTGCGTATTCTTCACGCAAAATCGCATAAACATGAACATCAATGGATTTTCCCGACTTCACCGCAGATTGGCGCGCACATCCTTCGTATTGCATCCCGAGTTTAAGAAGCACGGAACGCGAAGCTGGATTCCCTTCGAAGTGTCCGGCGAAAATGCGATTCAGCTTCAAATCTTCGAATCCATAGCGGATGACTTCGCGCGCCGCTTCGGTCGCATATCCATTGCCCCAGAAGGGTACGCCGACCCAATAACCCAGCTCAGCACGTCGATTCTCCATCTGCGGATGCAGTCCGATGCCGCCAATCAGCCGACCGTCGCTGCGCAATCGAATCGCCAGGCGAAGCTCGTTTTCCTTCGGCGTACTGGCGATGTACTCGCGTGCATGCTTTTCCTCATACGGATGCGGAATGCGCAGCGTAGTAGCCGCGACTTCTCGTGCACCAATAAGCGGAACGAGCTCTCGAATATCGGATTCGGAAAATTCGCGAAGGACCAAGCGCGTAGTTTCGAGCAGGTGCGGCATTTTCTCTGTGGAGTTCCTCTGTGTAACCCAGTGTGGTCTGTGGTTCGGTTTTGAAACTCGTTACCGCAGAGGACACAGAAAGCACAAAGCAAACACAGAGTAGCTTCGATTAGACTTTTGCTTCCGGCAAGGCCATTTCCCGGTTCATCTTGTAGGCGTTCGCCAGGTATTGCAGTACCATGCGCTGGGTATTGAAGAACGATCCGTTCAGCGCGATTGAAAATCGCATGATCTCGGTATAGCGGTTCGGGCGGCCGTAGAACATGGGCACAATTTCGCGCTCCAGCTTGTCATATAAAGCCGCCAGTTCCACCGATTGATCTTCCGCAAGCTCGCTGCTTCCGATAGACCAGCCGGTTACGCCTTCGATGTGTCCCTCGGCCCACCACCCGTCGACCACGCTGAAGCTCGGTACGCCGTTGAGCGCGGCCTTCATGCCGCTGGTGCCCGAGGCCTCCTGCGGCCGCAGCGGATTATTCAGCCACAGGTCGACACCGGAGGTGATCAGCCTCCCCCACCGCATGTCGTAATTCTCAACGTATACGGTGCGAATCACATCGGAGAGGGAACTTGCGCCACCCACCACCCGGCGGATCAGGTTTTTTCCACCCTCATCGTGCGGGTGCGCTTTGCCGCCGTATACGATCTGGATCGGTCCAACTTCGCGCGCAATCTTTCTTAAACGTTCAGGGTTCTGGAAGAGCAAATCTGCCCGCTTGTAAGTACTCGCCCGGCGCGCAAATCCAATGGTGAAGACTTTGGGATCAAGCTGCACTCCACATGCGCGTCCAATCTCGGCGACCAGTTCGGTCTTTGCCGCTGCGTGCGCCTCGCGAATTGCGGGCAAGGGAATGCTGATCGCATATCGCAAATAGTTGTTGTCAGTGCGCCAGCCGGGAATGTAAGAGTCGAACAGCTCGCTGACCGCAGGAGAAGTCCAGGTAATGGCATGAACACCATTGGTAATCGCACTGATCTCCTTCGCATACTCCGGAAACATTCCCCGCGAAACTTCGCCATGGCGCATGGCCACGCCGTTCACATATCCCGAGAAGCGCAGCGCAAGATAGGTCATGTTCAGCGCATCGCGCTCCCAGGCTTCAGCTTCATCGAGCAGTCCGAGCTGCTCGTGTCCGAGCACCTGCGAGACCAGACTGCGCGGAAACTGATCGTGCCCTGCGGGCACTGGAGTGTGCGTGGTGAAGATGCACATGTTCCGCACGCCATCAATATCGAGCTGCTTCAACCGCCCTGCAAAGCTCTGGTCCAACCGGCGCTCCAGTAGTCCGAGTGACAGCAGCGCCGAGTGGCCTTCGTTCATGTGATAGCTTTCGATTTGTCCGGCGTACAACTTCTGTACAAGCTGAAAGCCGCCGAGCCCGAGCACGATCTCCTGCGCCAGACGATAGCGCTGGTCGCCTCCATACAAGCAATCTGTCAATGCTTGATCGTATTCGCCGTTTTCCGGGAGGTCGGTGTCGAGCAGGTATACGGGCACGGTTTCCCCGGTAATTCCCGTAATTGTGTACTTCCACGCGCGAACTAAAACTGAACGCCCTTCGATCTCGATGCTGACTCGTGGCGCCACGGCCGCCAAATGGCTTTCTGGCTCCCACTCTTGTGGTTGTTCGAACTGGTTCCCATTCGCATCCAGGATCTGGCGGAAGTAACCCTTGCGATATGCCAGCGTCACCGCCACAACCGGTGTGCCCAGGTCGGCGGCCGAGCGCAAAGTGTCGCCGGCTAAAATGCCGAGACCTCCCGAATAGGTTGGGATGTCGGGCTCAAGGGCAATCTCCATTGAAAAATACGCAATGCGGGGATTAACGGTCTTTTTCATGCGGCCTTTGACAACGGCAGGTGAGAACTGCTCGAAGTGATCTGAGGATCTCTGAACGTAAGTATAACGTTAAGGTGCTGGTGAGCACCAGGAATGAACCGAAAGCTGCTCTCTCGTGAGTAATGAGGACGAGTTCTGCTCCGGGAACTGTGCATTTTTCGACCTTATCTCCCTGGCAGTTCGCTGTGCTCTCCGTATCCTCTGTGGTAAAAGCTTTTGAAAACCGCCCGCCGAGGCAGCTGCGCGACAGAGTTCCGCGAAAAATTCGGTTCAGCGTTTACCGTAATTGACCTCTGTGGCAGTGCTCTGTGCTCTCCGTGTCCTCTGTGGTAAAAGCTTTTCAAAAGCCCCGGAGTCACCCACGCTTTTAATTCTTCCTCTCCACTAAAAACTGCGCCAATCCATTCAAGGTCTCAGCACGTTGGCCGAAACCTTCCAACGCTTCGTAAGCCTCTCGCAACAGCGCTTGCGCTTTCTTACGCGATTCCTCGACTCCAAACAACGCCGGGTATGTCGCCTTCTCCGATGTCACATCTTTTCCTGCGGTCTTTCCCAGTTGCTCCGAGGTCTGAGTCACGTCGAGCACGTCGTCCACAATTTGAAACGCCAGGCCAATCGCTCGTCCAAATCGGCGCAAATCCTCGACCTGCTCCGCCGTCCCGCCTCCGTAGATGCCGCCACTGACTACGCTGGCTGTGATTAATGCCGCAGTCTTCGACAAATGAATATATTCGAGTGTCTCCGCGTCTGGCTTTTTGCGTTCCGCTTCGAGATCGACCACCTGTCCGCCGATCATTCCATCCACCGTTCCCGTGCCGCGCGCAATCTCCTCAATAATCTTGACCTTCGCATCCGGCGGACATTGCAACCTCGAAAGCACCTCGTAAGCTTGGGTCTGCAGCGCATCGCCGGCAAGAATCGCAATCGCCTCGCCGAAAACTTTGTGGCAAGTAGGACGCCCGCGCCTCAGGTCGTCGTTATCGAGAGCAGGAAGATCGTCATGGATCAGAGAATAGGTATGCAGCATCTCGAGCGCGGCGCCCAATTCTTCAATTCCCGCCGGCAATTTGCCCGCAACCGCGCGTCCTGCTTCCATGCACAAAATCGGACGAATTCGCTTGCCTCCGGCAAAAACGCTGTGCCGCATAGCCTGATGAATCGAACTAGGACGCACATTCGCCGCGGGTATCAGGCGTTCGAGCGCCGCATCCGTCAGCTTGCGTCCTTCTTCGAAGATTCGCTCGAGCATGGAGGTGAGTATAACAACGGAATTATTCATGGACGTGGCAGCGATCGGCGGGCATAACTGCCTTCGATCCCGCGACGATTCAGGACACCGCCACCTACAACGGTCCGCTGCGCTATTCGGTTGGAGTGAAATACGTATTCGAATGGGAGCCGGAGGCCCTCGCCCGCCAATCGGCAAGCTGAAGGCCTACCTCACCAATACTGCTTTAGAACATTCACCGCCGGACTCGTACTACCGTCGGGCCTCACAGCCCAAAGTCCTCTGCAATTCGAGTCGCCCGGCCGCCCTGGATTTCCCATCGGCGTATCTATCCCCGCCGGCTGCCCGCTCGGCTGGTTGCACGAGTTATCGAAAACGTCCCACAGAAATGCTCCATAAATTCCAGCTTTGCTGGCCGTTCTGAGAATCGCTTTTGCACGCCAGTTATTCGGGTTCGGCAACTGGTTCTCGAATAATCCGTACTCGGAAATGAGAATTCTGCGATTGCCCAATTTCATCGGGTCCGGCGCCAGCTTCTCAATCGTCTGCAGCGCCTGGTTCAATGCTTTCTCCATGGACGCCGCATCGTTCCCGACCGCCGTCGAGTCATACGACGAATACGTGACCATGTCCGCATTTACCTGCGGCACCACTGCGTTAATCACACGCGTCAATCCTTGCTGCGCATAGTCGAGCACCCGGTTGACCTCCGCCCCATTGAGCACGGCTAGGCTCGAGTCATTCGCCTCGTTTCGCGCTTTTGCCACTCCGGCCTGTCGCGCCTTCAGCCAGGCGATCATATCCTGGACCGTATTTTCGGGAACGTTCCCGCCAGTCGAGCTGTTCTGGCCTCCCAGCGCGACCCAGTCGCCCTCCCAATTCTTCAAAATGAACGTCTTTCCCGTCCCAGAGAAGCGCGAATAAAGATACTTCGTGAGCTGATAAAACTCTTTTTGCTCGGCCTGCTGCATTGCCGGCGATTGCGCGAAGCCAGGAAGAAAATCTTTGTTCGCGAACGTATAGACCGTCAGCACAATGGTCTTGAAGGGAAGGTGGAAGACGGTGTTATAGGGCGAAGTCTGCGCCAGCTGCGCGACGCTGGTCGGGTCTGCAGCCGGCCAGTTCGCCGGTCCGCGGTCCGGATATTGCGAGCGAAACCACGGCGTCAGATAGACGAAGATCGAATCACTTCCGAGCTGGCTGATCTTCTGCGCACCCTCAACCAGGTAATTGTTATTGGTGAACCCGTAGTTGCCCGCGACATGCGCGATTCCAGCAGTGAACTTGGCCGACGCCGCGGGACCGGCGCCGATGTGTCCGCCGCCGCAACCCACGGCGATTGAAACCAAAATTGAAATTCCCAACAGATAAGCTTTTCTCACGCGTGTACCTCGTGTGGAACTCAGGCGTGAGCGGACACACTTCCACTCTGAACGCAACTTCTGAGAGTACCCCTAAGGAGAATCCTGTACGAAGCGGGCCGGAACTACCTGAGATTCCGTGTTCTTTAGCTGCAGGTTACCAGAGACACACGATCAGGAAAGTTCATTTGTTACATGGAATGAACTAGTGAGTACGTTGAAAATAAGCAGGTTAGTTGATGTTATAAAAACAAAAGGCGCCCTATTGGGCGCCTTTTGCAGTATTCAATTTGGGTTATGCTGCCGCAACGTTGTGGATCTGATTGGTCCTGACTGCCGCAGAAAGAATCGCCCGCATGTCCGACGATGGGCAGCAATCGTCGGCTCCCATACTGAGCGTCTGGGTCCACATTTCTTCATCCGCAACTCGATGGTTGCAGATCACCTTGATCTCTTCGAATTCCTTCTTCAATGTTTCGACTTCGGTCATCGGCACTGACTCGAGGTCCAGCACAATCGCGCTGGGATGGTGCTTCGCCGCCGCGCGATGCAGTTCCTCTATCGACTTGGCGACGTGAACCCGATGAAACGAATCTGCTAACAACGCGGCAAGCGTTTGAGCGACCTTGGGATCGCTTTGGAGAAGAACCACGTTCGTGTGCTGCATGGGGGAACTCCTAATTTGCCGGTTTCGGCTGGTCGCCGAACTACGGCAGGTCTAAGCGCAGACAGCATCTTGTGCCGCGCGCGATTCTGTTACGGCTCGTACAAGTGCACGTTCGGCTGGAATCTAACGTTCGAACGGCTCTGCCTGAAGTTTGCCATTCTGTTTGAGCAGAATTTCTACTTTGCCCTCAGCCTCTTCCAGTTCCTTCCGACAAGAACCTGAAAGCTGCATACCTTCTTCAAACAAGGTGAGTGATTTTTCAAGCGGCACTTCGCCTTGCTCCAACTCCTGGACGATTTTTTCCAGGCGCTGAATGCACTCTTCAAACTTTGGCAAGCGAGGAACTACTCCTATCGTAGATTGTACACACCACACCTGTATTTTCTATAGGGAAAAGACTGTAGCAAAATCGTTTGGGCGGCTAAGGGTGCCGTGCTGGGTACCGAGGGAGAAACACATTCCAGCAGTATCCCGTGCTGGTATCAGGCATTGAATTTATTGAGCTTCATTTCTTCTGCCAGTACTGCACAACAAGTCCATCAGCGCTTTCCACAGCAGCGAATCCGCACCCGCTGGAAAAATTCTCCTTGACAACATAACTAATTACTTATATAAGAAAGTACGAATGTATGCAATTTAACCTTGATGCTGCCTTTTCCGCTATGGCCGATCCAACTCGGCGCGCGATTCTTGCACGTCTTGCTAAAGGTGAAGCCACGGTAATGCAACTGGCCCAGCCCTTCGAGATGACTCAACCAGCAATCTCGCAGCACCTGAAGGTGCTGGAGGATGCAGGACTGGTTGCGCATCGCGTTGACGGCACACGGCGTCCTCGCCGCCTTGCAAGAGCGGGGGTCGAAGCGATGGACCAGTGGCTCGCAATGTTGCGAAAGGCACTGGAGAAAAACTATGGCAGGTTGGACGCAGTTCTGGCCGACATGCAAGAAACTAAAAAAGGAGAAAAGCGATGAGCAAATTGACGCTCAAGGCAGAAGGGGACACACACGTGATCGTAACCAGACACTTCGCCGCGCCTCCTGAGGCGGTATATCGCGCTCATACAGATTGCAAACTGCTTCAGAAATGGCTGCTTGGTCCCGAAGGTTGGACAATGCCGGTTTGCGTCAGTGAGGCACGTCCGGGCGGGAAAATCCGCTACGAGTGGTCGAATCCCACCAAAGGCGGAGGGTTTTACCTCACCGGCGAATATTTGGAACTCAAGCCTTACAGCCGGATCGTGCACGTCGAGCGCATGCACCTGCCAGATCCAACTCCTGACAATCACGTCGAGACGAGATTTGACGCCGACGGCTCCGGAACACTTATGACTATCCGCATGACTTTGCCTGACACTCAGACTCGTGCCGCCATGCTGGCCACCGGCATGGAGCGGGGAATGGAAGCGAGCTACGTGCGTCTGGAAGGAATGATCTAGTAACTCACTCTTCGGAAGGAGAAATTTATGACGAGTATCGCAATACCGACCACATCTACATCGATCCCGACCAAAGCAGCACGAGTGGCAATGACAGCCATAGTTACGTATCAGCTTCTACTCATAGCCCTGATTTTTCTCAGGCCAGACTTGGATCCTTCGTGGCACACAATTAGCGAATGGGCGATCGGTCCTTACGGCCGGCTGATGTCTGCGGGATTTCTCATTTCCGCAGTAAGCTACGCCGCGTTGTTCCTAATGCTGAGGTCGCAGGCGCACGGAATTTTAGGCCGCATCGGACTGGGGCTGCTCCTCATTTGCGTTCTCAGCGCGACTGGAGTTGGGATATGCACGACGGACCCAATGCCAATCCATCCTCCCTTATCCAAGCGAGGGATGCTTCACGTGATATTCGGCGCCACTCAGTTGGTGCTTCTTCCGTTTGCAGCTCTGCCCATCAACCTCAGTCTCGCTCGCAAGAACCCCGCATGGGCAGCCGCGCGCCGAACGCTGCTTTGGACGGCAGGGCTGCCGTTGTTTGGGTTCTTAGGCTTTGTTGTGTATTCCGCGATCTTCGTATTTCCGCTCGGAGAGGGCGTTTACGGGCCCGGCGTGAACATCGGGTGGCCGCCGCGCTTCGCGTTCTTCAGCTATATGCTCTGGGTCGTACTCCTCGGTTGGCAGGCGATCAGGTCCAACAGATCTCTTCGCTCCGGAACAATGCAAAGCAATTAGTATCGAGTGACTACGAAGTGCCGGCGGAAGTTGCACTAAGTTCGCAGTAACGTATTCAGGCTCTCGCGCCGGTCGTACCCAACGCTTCCAGCACGTCCACCGCGGCCGCATATTTTCCCTGAGGTGCGCTGATCTGTGCGCCTTGCACCAGGCGCCTGACAGAGCTGAGCATTTCACGCGCGATGGCAATCCCTTCCTCTCGCGCCGCTTCCGGAGACGGGGCTTGCGTCATGCGCTGCATGATGCTCTCCGGTACGGACACCCGCAATTCGTTCTTCATGAACTCGGCATTGCGCGCGCTGACCAAGGGCCAAATCCCAGCCACCACCGGGATTTTGAAATGCTCAGTCCGGCGAAGAAAATTTTCCAACAGGGAGAGATCAAACACCGGCTGCGTAACGGCGAATTCCGCTCCCGCCTCTACTTTGTATTCAAACCGCCGAACCTCTTCATCGATGTTCGGCACACCTGGGTTTGCCCCAACGCCGATCACAAATCCTGTGCCCGTGCCGATGGGGTTCGCGCCAATATCGAGCCCGCGATTCAGGTTATGCACAATGTTGACCAAGCCGATTGCGTCCACGTCAAAAACCGCCGTCGCATCCGGATAGCCACCCATCTTCGGCGGATCACCGGTGATGCAAATCAAATTTTTTATCCCGATCGCCGCCGCTCCCAGCAGATCAGATTGTATGCAGAGGACATTGCGATCGCGGCAGGTGTAATGCAGGATCGCTTCTATTCCCGATTGTTGTTGCAAGAGCAGCGATAACGCTTGATTGCTCATGCGCGCCGAAGCGCGCGGACTGTCAGGAATATTGATCGCATCCACCCCCACGGACTTCAGAAAGTTCGCGCCCTCGAGCTCCTTCTGAATGTTGGTTCCCTTGGGCGGAACAATCTCAACCATGGTGACGAATTCGCCGCTCGCCAGTTTTGCTCCCAGGCGTGAGCGCTGTTCGAGCGGAATAGAAGCTACAACGGGGGTTCCTTGCGCTTTCGCGGCAGATTCCGCCGTCCGCGCACGTACCTGTGTCATCCGCAATGCAGATTTCATCACGCGAATATGTTCAGGTGTCGTCCCGCAACATCCGCCCACTAAGCGAACACCCGCACCGACAAACTTCCGCGTATAACTCGCCATGTATTCGGGCGAGCAGAGATAGATATTCCGACCCTCGACTGAACGCGGAATTCCGGCGTTGGGTTGCGCCGAGAGCGGAAGGGAAGTGGCCGCCCGGATGCGTTCAATGGAATCGAGCATCGGCACCGGCCCTACGCTGCAGTTGCATCCGATAACGTCTGCGCCCCATTCCTCGATTCGGGGAGCAAAAATTTCCGGCGTCGAACCATCCAGGCAGTTCGATTCTTCGTCGAGCGTCACCTGCGCGATCACGGGAACTTGTGGGGCAACCTCCCGCGCAGCATAGATCGCCTGATGCAACTCGTCGATGTATCCGAAAGTTTCGAGGATCAGAATATCGACTCCGCCTTCGAGCAAAGCCGCAATCTGCTCTCGAAACACGTCGCGGGCCTCCTGGAACGAGGTTTTTCCCAGAGGCTCAATGCGAATGCCGAGCGGTCCCACCGCCCCCGCCACCCACGCGTCGAAACTCTTTGCAGCTTCCTTTGCTGCCCTCGCACCGTGGAAATTTATGTCGTGCACCTTATCGTGCAGCCCGTGCCGTTCTAGTCGAAAAGCGTTTCCCCCGAAGGTGTTGGTCTCAATAATCTCGGCGCCGGCCTGCAAATATTCGTGATGAATGCCGCGAATCAAGTCCGGTTGCGAAAGGTTCAACTCGTCATAACAACGGTTGATGAAGATGCCTTTTGAATACAGCAGCGTGCCCATAGCGCCATCGCACAGCATGGGCGAGGCCTTCAGTCGCGCCAGAAAATCCGTCGGCATACTCTTGAGAATACAGGAGCAAAGCTGGATTTGCATGCCGTGCGCAATTGTGGCCTGGCGTCAATCACGAAGAGTACGAAGTTAGTTCGTGCGGTTTTCCTTCGTGTGCCTTCCTGTCCTTTGCGGTTTATAAAAGCAGCGCAGCCTGAGGCATCAAATTTTCAGCAATCACCCTTTGATATAATCCGCACTTCGCATCTAACTCTCTTATCCAGCAATGCTCTTGGAGTTCCAGGGTTGAAAAGAACCTTAAGCTCTTTTTTTGTCTTTATTCTGCTTGCGACGGGGTTGGTGTCGTGTGGTGGCAAAAGCACCACCCGCACAAACAGTGGACTTACCTACCGCATCTTCGTCTCGAACCCGCTAAATCCAACGCCCTTGGGAACAATCTTCCCGGGACTCAACATCGTCGATGCGACTAAAGACGTATTGAGCGCCTTTGACGTCGACCTTTCGGGCACGACCACCAACGCCGGGATGATGGTTGAAAGTCCGAAACGCGATCGCACGGTCGTGTTCAGTCCGACCAGTGATGTAACGCAAAGCAACACACTTGCAATGGTCGACAACGCGAAAGAAACTGCATCAGGGTCCGTGACATTGCCCGGCCCAACCGAGAGCATGTTCGTTTGGTCCGACAATACGACTCTGTTCGCGGCCGTCCCTCGCGCTGCGGTCACTGGACAGCCTGCGGGTGCGGTTCTTCAAATCGATATCGTGAAAAATTCGATCAGCGCGACGATTCCGATCCCCGGCGCACATTTTCTAGTTCCGAACGCGAATGGAAGTGCGATTCTGGCGATCTCCGATACGGCAAACGCAGTGACCGTAATCGCGCCCTCTCTCATCAGCACCGGGAACCCTCTGACGCCTGTGTCCACCTCTCCCGGCCTAACCTTTGACCGGCCAGTTTGGGCGGTGTTCAGTCCGGATGGTTCAACGGCCTACGTCATGAATTGTGGCGCTCAATGCGGCGGAACGGCTGCGAGCATTGCCGTCGTTAACATGGCTGCAACGCCGCCGGCAGTGACCTCCGTCGTGCCGGTCGCCGGAGCAACGTACGGCATTTTGAGCGGCGGCAATTTATATGTCGCGGGAACTCCCGATTCGAGCGGCACCGATTGTCAGGCGAATCTCTGCGGGGTTTTGACGATCTTTCCCGGCGCGGACCTGACCGCTGTTCCGGCGACGCTGGCCATCACCGACGGGTACCACAACCACATGGTGCTTGCGCCGCATGGTCAGTTGTTCATCGGCTCCCGAATCTGTACCGACGTGCTCGCAACCAGTTCAACACCTGCACGCGGTTGCCTTTCGGTAGTGAATACCGCTGTGAACACGGTCTACACTGCACCGCAAAATGGCGATGTCACGGGAATCAAGCCCATTGACGGCCGCTCCGTAGTTTATGTATGTGAAAACGGCGCTTTGCAGATTTACGACACCGAGCTAGACCTCGGGTCGGGGCACCAACTGCAGGTGCAACCTACTCGCTCCGACGGCACGGGGCAGGTCACGATCACGGGGCAGGCGATCGATGTAGTCGTCGCCGATTTTCCTAACGGAGCGGTAATTCCTAATTAAGTCGAGAACTGGACTACCTTGGCTGCAACATTACTCGGTGCGCCGCCGATTTCTCCACCGCCGCGGTCGAAAAGGGCAGCACAAATGTGTAGCCGGTGTACCAGGCCTTCCACTGGTCCATGTAGTACGGGCTAAGAAAATTTCCCGCGTTGCCCGTCACCAGATTCAATGTTGTCAGATCGAGGTTTGAAAGATCGGCCGTGAATCTTTCCGAGGGTCCGTAATCCCGTCCCGCGGCTTTGACCGTATACACGCTGCCCCACTGCGGCTGCGTGCCGGGGCCCGTCCATCGAGTCAGAATCGGGATCTTCCCCAGAACTGGATTCTGAATCGTCACCGAATTCTCAGGTCCCCACTTCCAGGACTCGAGGTTCGCGGGTGCGTCTTTCAGCGTGTTCTCAAGCGCTGCCACAAGGAGCGCATCGAAATTCGAGTATCCTGCCGGCAACCAACGCGCAGGCTGATGCGACAATACATTCTCCAGCCAGATGGTTTCCATCATCCAGTGATAACTCTTCCAATTGAGGGTCGACTCCCAACCTTCCGCCGGCGCCGGCCCAAGCTTCGGTTCAAGCAAGAGGCGCATGAGCTCGGTCCGCGCTTTCGAAACGATGGTTGGCGCAGATGAGTTTGCGTCCATCTGCCCGTTCCAGTCGCGCAGAATGTCCGCAGCTTTATGCGCTCTCTTCGAAGCATTCTTGGCGTGATCAAGCGCATGGACCAAGTTCTCGGCCACAAATCGATCAAGCTCCGAGTAAATGTCCATCTCAAGCGCGAGCATGTCAGATGAAGAAAATTTCCGTCCTGTTCCGAGCACGCGATAAATCCTTTCCGTTCGCCACGGCGCCTCCCATTCCACGCTGAGCGAGTAAGGATACCCATCAGGCGTAATGCGTCCATTCGCCGTTCCAATGATTCCCGATGCCGGGTTTAGCACGCTCGGTAATTTTTCAAATGGAATGTAGCCGGTCCACTCGTGAGCGTTGTTGCTGCCATCTACTGGAAGACTTCCATCACCCGCCGCGCGTATGGGAATTCTGCCGGTTGTTTGGTACCCGATGTTTCCATCGACGTCTGCGTAGACGACATTCTGCCCTGGAGCGTCGAATTCCGAGAACGCCTGCCGGAACTGCTGCCAGTTCTGAGCCGAATCGACACGAAAAAACGGATTCCGAGTCCCGTCATACAGCGTCCAGCGCAGCGCAATCCTCCGCGTCTCTCCCGGAGAAAGCTCGGTCACAATCGGTCCGTGCCGCGTGATTTCGACATCAAGCGCCACATCCGGCTTTCCCTTGACGTGAATAATTTCGTGCCGCACCTCCGGCGATTTCCATCCGTCGGGGGTGAGGTATTGACCCTGCGCATTGAAGTTTTCGATATATGCATCCTCAACCGTCGGGCCTACATTCGTGCATCCCCATGCAATGCGGCGGTTATGGCCGACGATCACATATGGGTAACCCGGTAGCGTCACGCCCGCAACGTCAAAGTCCCTCGATCGCAGGTGTGCGGCGTACCACAGATTCGGCATCTGGTGTCCGAGGTGCATGTCGTTCGAGAGCAGGGGCTTTCCAGTTGTGGTGTGGTCGCCGGAGATCACCCAATTGTTCGAACCCAGAGGCGCCGGTTCGTCCCGCAGAAAATCTTCAAGCCACGGGCGCAGCAATTCGGGAATGGGAACCGCGCCAGCCACGGCTCCGGACGTTTGTCTTGAATGCTCAATCGCTGGACGGCTCTCTTTCGGAGCCCGCGGGATTCCAAGAGCAGGAACCGGCGGGTGATCTCGCCAGGAAGTGTTCACGTACAAATCCGCTGTTAGTTCCGGACCGAGCTTGGCAAGAACTTTTTCGCGGGTGAGTGCCGCTTTCGGGCTGATGCTCAGCGTCTCGATCATCTGATAAGCGATCGCCAGCGAATCCTCCTCTGTCCACGGCCGCGGCGCGTAGCGTAGGATTCGAAATTCGAGCGGCAAACGGTCGCGGTGAGATTCGATGTACGCATTCACGCCGCGTGCATAAGCCGCGAATTGCTGTTTGTCCTCAGCGCTCGCGCTCTGGAAACCTTTCTCCGCCGTCGCCCGTATGCTCAGTATGCGTTGCTGACGGTCGTGCTTGAGCGCTATCTCACCGACGATTTCCGCCAGCTCGCCGCGCGCTGCACGCCGGAGCAGGTCCATTTGAAACAGTCGATCCTGCGCAGTTACGTACCCCTGGGCAAAAAATAAGTCATCGATTGTGGTCGCGTTAATCGTCGGTACGCCACGTCCATCGCGGGTTACGCTGACCGGCGCCGAAAGGCCGGTTACCGCTACCGTTCCATCGATCTGTGGAAGCGCCGAGCGCCCGATCGACAGGAACCACAGCAGAAGCCCGCCCACAATCAAGACCACCACTGCGATAAAGAAAGACAACACCCGGACTAGACGCAATCGTGGACGCAAACTTACTGCGGGAAGGACGGAATCGGCTTTCATGCGAGAGTCCAGATTGTAGGACGGTGGTTAAAAAATAACAATTTGCGCAAGCCTGACGGTTAACGCATTTGGCCGACAACATCTTTGGCCAGTATGATCTCTAATTGGTTTCGATAAACGGACGATGATCTGTTCTTACTGCGATGCTCCCATGCCCGACGTCAGCGCGTTCTGCCCGGTCTGTGGACGTTCCACAGCGCCTGGTGATCTCTTCTCGAGAGGCCTGAGTGACAAGGCGCCGAGCGCTTTCGCATACGTACTGATACTTCCCGCGATTGTCTTCTTGCTTGTCCCTCCGTTCCGTCACAGCCGCCTCATTCGTTTTCATTGCTGGCAGTCGTTGCTGTTTACATTGGGTTCCGTGATTTTGGCCCTGGTTCTGAGACTAATGTTCGTCATTTTTTCGTCTCTGGCTTTGCTTGCCTGGCTGCTTTTAGGTATCGGGGCGATCGGGGTTTTTATTCTCTGGTGCGTGCTGGTGGTAAAAGCGGCACAGGGTAGCCGATTCGAGCTGCCCGTCATCGGTAGGTGGGCGGACCGCCTTGCCGGTTCTGGCCCTGATTGATTTTTCTGGACTTACCACGAGGTGCACGACCGTACCTTGACAGAACCCTCGTCGAGATGTCATTCCTATTTTCTTTTGGTAGTGCATTTGATCCATGAAGGTCGGGCATTCTGACATGAGTAAACAACCGCTGCCAGTACTATGGTTTTGGACGCACGAGCGACGACGCCCGAGCTACGGCGCCTTTGGGCTGGTGATTCTTGAAAGTTAAAGTTTTCTATCACGACCGTTGTTTTGACGGCGCATCATCGGCTGCGCTGTTTTCTCGTTTTTATGCGGACCGCATTCGCAGTGATGTTCAGTTCGTCTACTCCGGACTGCTGCACCGCGCTGGGTCGCTATTCAACGAAGCCGATTTCGATGGCGACGAAAATGCAATCGTCGATTTCAAATACTCCAGCTCGCCGAAAATCACCTGGTGGTTCGACCATCACCAGAGCGCGTTTCTTTCGCCCGAAGATGCCGACCACTTCGAACAGGACATCGGCAATCGCAAGTTCTACGATCCCGATTTCAAATCCTGCACCAGCTTTATCGCTACCATTGCTGAGCAGCGCTTCGGCTTCAAGGTCGCAGCCGTCTCGGAGTTAGTGAAGTGGACCGACATCATTGACGGCGCTCTTTATCCTGATGCGAAAACCGCCGTGGAAATGAAAGAGCCGGCAATGCAGTTGACCATGGTGATTGAATCAAGCCAACAGCACGGATTCATTCCGCGGCTGATTCCGCTGCTCGCGACGAGGTCCCTGGCTGACGTAATCGCCGCGCCATTTGTTGCGCCTCTGTTGCCGCCGTTGCTTGAGCGGCATCAGAAATCGATTAGTGTCTTAGAGGAGCGCATCGAGTCGCGTGATGGCACCCTGTTCTTCGATATCACCGACCACGACCTCGAGGGCTACAACAAATTTGTCCCCTACTACCTGCATCCTGAGTCGATTTACAGCGTGGGATTAAGCAAAAGCACATTCCGCGTGAAGGTTTCTGTTGGATCAAATCCCTGGGCGCCAAGCCCCCCAACCGTGAACCTCGCGAAAGTGTGTGAGCGCTACGGCGGGGGCGGTCACGCCCGCGTGGGCGCAATTTCCTTTGACGTCACGCAACACGCAGCCGCTGTCAAAGCCGCGCGCGAGATCGTAGAAGAACTTCGGGCAGCCGTTCGCGCCCCGAATTAACAAGAGTTGTTGTGGGGAACGGGCGTCCTCGCCCGTGGGCTAAAACTACTTCGCTCTCGGATGCGTTTGATCGTAAACGCTGAGCAGGTGCTTCATCGAAAGCTGCGTGTAACGCTGCGTTGTTGAAAGCCGCTCGTGCCCGAGCAACTCCTGGATCGCCCGCAAATCCGCACCCTCTTCAAGCATGTGTGTGCCGAACGCATGCCGCAGCGTATGGGGATGGACCTCCGGCGACAATCCATTCGCCACCGCAATGCGCTTGATGATTCTGCCCACGCTTCGCGTCGTGAGCCGCCCGCCGCGCTGGTTGATCAGCAGGGCGGGTGTACTTTTGCGGCTTTCGGAAAGAACCAGTTGCCGCGCCGGAAGATAGGACTTCAAGGCAGCTTTGACCGCATCCCCAAACGGTACGTAGCGCTCTTTTTTCCCTTTGCCGCGAATCAAAATCGCCTCTGCGCTCACCCCAACATCGTCGACATCGATTCCTACCAGCTCCGAATTTCGGATGCCGCAGCCGTAAAGCAATTCAAGCATCAGACGATCGCGCTCCGGGAACGTGGCAGTCTCTGGCATGTCGCCGTCGAGCACCGAATTCATCTCTTCCATGGTCGGAACCCGTGGTAATTTCTTCGGCAACTTTGGAGTGGAGACCAGCGCAGCGGGATTTTGTTCCACTGCGCCCTCCTGCGCCAGCCAGCGGTAAAGCGACCGCACGGCCGCCAGCGCGCGCGCTACCGATGTTTTGCTCAAACCCTTTTCATAGAGATGCGAAAGAAAACCGCGAATGGTGATGTGATCAATTTGTTTCCAGGTCCGTGATCCAACGTACCCGGCAAAGATTTCGAGGTCCTGCGAATACGCCTTGATCGTATGAGGAGAAGCGTTGCGCTCCGTGAGAGAGCGCAGGAATTTTGCAACCGCTCGTTGGACTTCGCTCATGTTCTGAATCCGTCTTCTACTCGAACCAACTGTCATTCCGAACCGCTTCAGCGGTGAGGAATCTGCTTTCCGTCCGGGACCAGCAGGTTCCGCGCAGTGTCCTAA
Organism: Terriglobales bacterium; assembly: GCA_035279425.1. Classification (GTDB taxonomy): domain Bacteria; phylum Acidobacteriota; class Terriglobia; order Terriglobales; family Acidobacteriaceae; genus Gp1-AA145. Next base: position 184,429 of record DATEHT010000012.1, read on the forward strand.
TCCAGGCGCTCGGGATGACAACTAACCTTCTGTGCATCGCTGAAGCACTACCTCGCCTTTGCCCTCGGATGATGCTTCCGATACACACTCTTCAATCGATCCAGCGCCACATGCGTGTAGACCTGCGTGGTCGAAATATCCGCGTGCCCCAGGATCGTTTGCACCGTACGCAGATCGGCGCCATTTTCGACCATATGTGTTGCGCAACTATGCCGCAGCATGTGAGGACTTGCGTGCCTTGCAGTCGAAGATGCTGCATCGACCATTTGCCAAACCCGCTGTCGGGTGAGTCTTTTTCCGCCCCGCGCGATAAATAAAAACGGAGATGCTCGCCTTGCCGCAAGCTGTGGCCGGGCGTCTCGCAAGTAGTGCGATAAAGCTTCCTGCGCCGACCGCCCCAGAGGCACGATGCGTTCCTTGTCGCCCTTACCGCGCACCAGCACGTATCCCATATCGAGTTTCACGTCTTCAAGTTTTAAAAAAATGATTTCGGAGACCCGCAGCGCGCCGGCGTAGAACACCTCAAGCATCGCGCGATCGCGAAGAGACAATGGTGAAGCAATTTCACTACCGACACTGACATCGCTTCGGTTCCGCTTGGTCAGTAAAGATTCAACTTCGTCTCTCCCCAACGACTTCGGCAGAATCTTCCATTGTCTTGGGAGCGGGATATTCAGCGTTGGGTCGCGCTCGACTTTGTTATCCAAAAGCAGAAAACGGTAGAGGTGCCGCAAGGCCGAAAGCTTCCGTGCAACCGACCGCCCGTCAACCGAGTTTGCGAATAGCTGCTGAAGGAAATTCCGCACATCATCGCGTCGGGCATTCAGTAGTGTTCGCTTATAGCGGTCTAGGACCGCAGCGAACTGGCCAATGTCGCGAGTGTAAGCAGAAATGGTCAGCGCGCTGAGGCCCTTTTCGACCTTCAGATAATCGATGAACCACGAAACAACCTGCGAATTGGTCTCCACGCGCACAAGATAAGTATGCGCATTATCAGACCCTGCGAGAAGTACAAACGCAGATGCGGCGAGATCGCGCCTTGAACCGCACCAAAAACGCGTCTGTCATTCCGAGCGCCTTTAGGCGCGCGGAATCCGCTTTTCACCGCCAATTCCGCCGCACAATCCCGCTAGCCCGCCGCTGCAGACCTCGACGCCTCCTTGAGCACATCCACGGCGTACAACGCGCCCTGAGGTGTTTCCTCATGTTTGAAGTATGCGTAAGTGTCACGCCCGGCGTTAAGGTGTTCATGAATCCGCGCAACCATTGCGCGGCGCTCTTCGGGTGAGTATTCCGGCTTGCGATAACGGTAGTAGCAGAAATCCGCAGTCACAACATCAGGCGTTACGCGCTCTTCCGTTTCCGCAACGCAAAGTGCACGGTTGTGTTGTTTCAGGCAGGAAAAAATATCGTCCGTGAACCACGACTCATGTCGAAACTCGAACGCTGCCGCTAATCCCCGCGGAATGGTTGCCATGAAGGCTTGCAATAAACCAGAATCCACCTTCATATTGGGCGGAAGTTGAAAGAGCACAGGGCCAACTTTTCCCGCGCGCGCCAGCGGCTCAATCGTTGTCAGAAAACGCGGCAAAAAATCCTCCGTGTTTTTTAGCCGCTTGATGTGCGTGATCACCTGATGCGCTTTGATCGCCAAGCGAAAATTCTCGGGAGTCTGCGTGATCCATTTCTGCGCGGTCGTATCTTTCAGAAGTTGACGAAAGGTGAGATTAACTTCTACCGTGTTGAGCTGGCTCGCATAGTAGGTTAGAAATTTTGTCTGCGCCAGCTTCTCCGGATAGAAAGCCGGCTTCCAGCTCGGATACGCCCACCCCGACGTGCCAACGAACAGTTGCGCCATGCCTGAAAGCTTAAACCACGAACGCCGCCGAGGTACACGAAGGCAGGTCGTGGTGCTAATAGAAATCGCGGGATTGTTCTTTCTGCGCCCTGGCGGAATTACAGACCTGTGGATGCAAGGCTCCATTTGTTTACTTCGCGTACCTTCGTGTCCTTCGTGGTTAAAGGTTTTATGACGATCACAAAAATGTCCTAAGCCCACGAGATTATCTCGTTTTCCGCTTCTTAATCGCTTTGCGGGCGACCGATGAAGGACCGCGTGAAGGTACGGCCTTGGTTGAAGCTTTCTTGCTAGGGGTCGCTGCTTGCGCGGCCATTTCCAAGCCAGCAGCCACTGCCGACGCCTCGCCTGCACCGATGCCGGCCAGTTTCGGCAGCTTCTGTTTCAGACTGAGCAGCGGCGCAAAGAAGTCGCCCATCTTGTCGACGCGTGCGAGCGTCTGCTGCGACTCGAACACGAGCAGGTTTGCATCTTTCTTTTTCAGGCACTGCTCAACTTCCTCCCATGTGATCGGAGTCGAAACCGTCGGCCGCTCGCGAGCGCGCAAAGCGTAAACGCTGACGGTAGTTTTATGCTCGTCGTTCTGGCTCCAATCAACGAAAACTTTGTTCGTGCGGATCGCCTTCTTCATATCGGACACCACGAGCTCTGGGTGCTCATTCTCAAGCAGCCGCGCGAGCGCATGCGCCAGCGGCTTGGTTTCGTCGTAACTGGTTTTCGTATTCAGCGGAATGTAAATCTGCATTCCTTTTGACCCTGAAGTTTTCGGGAAACTTTCGAGCTTGAAATGTTCAAAGATAGTACGCAGCCAAATTGCCACCTGGCAGCATTGAACGATGGTTGCCGGTGGCCCCGGGTCGAGGTCGAACACAATCGACCGAGGGCACATGATGTCCTGCGCTACCGAAAGAGAAGGGTGCAATTCGATCGAGCCAAGATTCTCTACCCAGATCAGCGTCGGAAGGTCATTGCACAAAATGTAATTCACATTCCGCTGATTGCCGTGACTCCAGATCGGCACCGTCTTCACCCACTCCGGCCGATATTTCGTCGCATTCTTCTCAAAGAACGGTGGCTCATTTACACCGTTCGGATAACGTTTCAAAGTCAACGGATGATTTTTCAGATGTGGAACGAGAACTGGCGCAATGCGTGCGTAGTAGTCGATGACCTGACCCTTGGTAAATCCGACAGAAGGGTAAAAAACCTTATCAAGATTAGTCAGCTTAAGCTGCTTGCCTTCGATTTCGATGGTCTGGTCGGACGCCATGCGCAAGTTTACGTTTGGATGCCAACTACGCGGCAAATGATCTTAGGGTGAGCTTCAGCCTTCGTATAACTTCGTGTCCTTCGTGGTCAATTCGTGATTCTACGCGTTGGCTTTGATCATCTGCTCAGCATGTTTCAGCGAAGTATCGGTCAGCTTGGCGCCGCTGAGCATCCGCGCGATCTCCTCTGTGCGTTCATCTCCGGTAATGAGTCGCACATTGGTCTTCGTTCGTCCAGCAGCCTGTTTTTTCTCGATCAAATAATGCTGATCGGCAAAGGTCGCAATCTGCGGCAGATGGGTAACGCAAATGACCTGATGCGCCCGCGCCAGCTCTTTCAGCTTTTTGCCCACAGCTTCTGCCGCACGGCCGCCGATTCCTGTATCGATTTCATCGAATACTAGAGTTCTTTGCCCCGCGTTATGCTCTTTCGTCGCGCCTGACTCCACGCTTGCCTTCAGCGCCAGCATGACCCTCGAAAGCTCGCCGCCTGATGCGATCTGCTGGAGCGGATGCAGCGGCTCACCAGGATTAGTCGAAATCAAATATTCAGCTTGATCGAATCCGGACGCCGACCAGTTTCCTTCTTCATCAGTCCCGCTGAGTTCGATCCGGAACTGCGACTTCATTGCGAGCTCGTTGATTTCAGATTCAACCAACTTCTGCAGCTTCTTCGCAGCTTCATAGCGCTTCTTCGAGACCGCTCGCGCGTGTTCTAAATATTCATCGCCAGCCTTCGCCAGATCATTTCGAAGCTGCTGCAGAATTTCGTCCTTGTTCTCGACCTCAGAGAGCCTGCGCGAAACCTCCCCGCCAAGATTGATCACGTCCTGCAGCGTCGGTCCATATTTACGTTTCAGTCGATCAAGCAACGCCAGCCGGTCTTCTATTTCTGCCAGATGCTCAGGAGAAGACTCAATCCCACCGGCATAGTCCCTCAAACTAGCGCCCACATCTTCCACGCTGATTCGTGCAGAGTCGAGCGAGGCGAGCGCTTCCTGAAACTTTGGCTCGTAGCGGACCAGCTCTTCAACCTGCTTTTGCGCCGATCGCAGCGTGGCCGAGGTGGAACTTGCGCCTTCGTAAAGCAGATCGAAAGCATTCATTGCCGCGCCGTAAATCTTCTCGGCGTTTGCGAGCACTCGCTTTTCAGTTTCGAAGCGCTCGTCCTCTCCCGTTTGAATCTTCGCGTCCTCAATTTCGCGCTTCTGGAACATCCAGAGATCCACCATCCGCAACCGCTCTTGTTCTCCTTGTAACAGCTCCTCGATGCGCAATTTGATCTGCTTCCAATTTCCGAATGCCTGTTCGAGTTCGTCGAGAGAAATCCCGGCAAAATGGTCGAGGAGCTCCAGCCGCACGGCTGCGTCAAAGGAAACCAACGATTCATTTTGCGCATGAATGCTGGCGAGATGCGGCGCGAGCTGCTTCAAAAGCGCCACCGTCGCCGGCTGAGTGTTAACGAACACTCGTCCTTTGCTGGAGATTTCGCGCCGCAGGATCAGTCCGGAATCATCAGAATCGATTCCGTTTGCTTCAAGAATGCGGGAGACATTCTTTTCCGCGCCGGCTTCAACTTCGAAGACCGCCGAAACCATCGCTCGCTCAGCGCCAAAGCGAACCACATCAGGAGAGGCTTTACCACCAAGTAGAAGCGCGAGAGCATCGATCAACATCGATTTGCCCGCGCCGGTTTCGCCGGTAAGCAGATTCAGTCCAGCGCCAAACTCGACCGCGACGTTCTCGATCACGGCGAAGTTTTCAAGTCGCAGTTCGACGAGCACGGCTGTCCTGGAAGCAGAGAAGTTGAGCGCAGAATAGCATGAAAAACAAGTGGATAGTGGTTAGTGATTAGTGGCAGAAAAAGCCGGCGCTAGGCTTTAGGCGTCAGGCTCTAGGCTTTTGGCTTTAGGTTAACCTTTCGGTCTCAGGCGAAGCATTCTCAGTTCAGGCACAAGCCATTATTCTTGCTTGAGCATAAGTTAGTTGTTGTTAAAACCCAAAGCCTGGAGCCTGAAGCCTAGAGCCTAAAGCCTAGAGCCGCTGTTTTCGGTCGCGGGTGCCTTGGCGAAGAGAATTTCGAAGACCAAGAGCCCAGCCCCTACCACAATCGCGCTGTCCGCCACGTTGAAAGCCGGCCATTCGTAGGAGCCGATATAGACCAGAAGAAAATCGACCACCCGTCCGGTGAGTAGGCGGTCCCATAAATTGCCCAGTGCGCCGCCAAGGATTAAGGAGAGTCCGACGGCGGTTGCGGTCATACTCTGACTGCTTCTCCAGAGCAATGCCGAGACGATCACCAAGGCGACGATGGAGAACAGCACCAGTAGTCCAACCTTCCACTCCGACGGAGATTCGGCAAATAGACCGAAGGCCGCGCCGCGGTTTTCAGCGTGGGTGATATAGAAGACGTGTTGGATGACCGTGATGCTGTCGTGCAGGGAAATGTCCTTAGCGACAAGCCACTTTGTAAAGCGGTCGAGGAGCAGGACGCCCAGAGCAATAAGAAGGCTGAATCTGCGCATTTCTGATTAGATTTTAGCAGGCACCCTGCTGGCTCACTAAAGCCCACTGCCCTACTGACAACCATCGTTCCAAGCACAGCGGAGCGTGGAGCGAGGAATCTGCTTTTCTGCCGATTAGCGGATATCCCCCTTCCCAGACTGTCATTCCGAAGCGACAGCGGAGCGTCGAGCGAGCAATCTGCTTTGCCTCGGCGAACGATCCGGTGATCCAAGAAAAGCAGACTCCTCACCGCTGAAGCGGTTCGGAATGACATCAGGAGGCTGGATTCTCGGAGTTCTCGTCAAGGTCACGCACCACCGGCGTGCACCGTTCGCACAGCGTCGGATACTTCGCATCCTCACCCACCCGCGTCGAATAGTTCCAGCAGCGCTCGCATTCTTTGCCGTCGGCTTTGGCAACTTCAACCGCAAGTTGTCCGGTACCATTTCGCCCTGGGCCGCGCTCCAGCTCAACCTGCGACACAATGAACGCATACCGCAGATCAGGCTTGTATCGTTCGAGCACCGGGTAATACGGATCCGAAGCCGTGACTTTAACCTGAGCTTCCAAACTTTTGCCGATTTCCTTCTTATTCCGCGCCTCTTCCAGGGCCTTTAAAACCTGATCGCGGACGGCGAGTAATTTCGTCCAGTCTTCCTGCTGTTTCGGATCTTCCAGTGCTACGCCGTTACCCAGCACATCTCTCGCCTCAGGAAATTTCGCCAGGTGGACGCTTGCCGGCCGTGACTCCATCTTCGGCAGGTATTGCCACACTTCATCGCAGGTGAAGCTCATGATGGGAGCGAGCAGCCGCGTCAGTGTCTCGCCCACGCGCCATAGCGCAGTCTGCGCAGCCCGTCGTCCTTGCGAATTCTTGCCGTAGGTGTAAAGCCGGTCCTTAACAATATCGACGTAGAACGCGCTGAGCTCGACCACAACGAAATGGTTCACCGCATGATAGATCTTGTGAAACGCGAAATCCTCATACCAGCGGATAATGTCAGCGGCCAGCCCCCAGGTCTTGCGAAGAATGTATTGATCGACCGCCTCTAGTTTTTCGAACGCGACCGAATCTTTCGCCGGATCAAACCCCTCCAAATTACTCAGCACGTATCTGAAGAGTTTGTTGCGAATATCGCGATAGGTCTCCGCAATCCTCTGCATCAGGTTTTCTGACCCGACCACATCCTCACGAAAATCGACCGACGCGACCCACAGCCGCACGATCTCCGCCCCCATCCGTTTCGCGATATCCACAGGATCGACATCGTTGCCACGTGACTTCGACAACGCCTGGCCTTTCTCGTCGAGCGTCCATCCCGGAGTTACCACCACCTTATAAGGCGCGCTGCCCTCCGCCGCTAGCGAGCAAAGCAGGGAAGACATGAACCATCCGCGATATTGATCTCCGCCTTCGAGATAAACATCCGACGGCCAGGGCTGGTTCGCTTCGTTTTTGCTCTCGACCAGGTAGCTGCACCCAGACTCAAACCACACGTCGAGGATGTCCGCCTCTCGCTGAAATGACGTTCCTCCGCATGAACATTTCGCCCCATCAGCGAGATGATCGGCATCGGGCGTGTACCACGCGTCTGCCCCCGACTTGGCAAACAGTTCGACAATCCGTCGATTCACCCCATGATCATTGAGCGGCTTGTTGCATTTGCTGCAAACGAAAATCGCGATCGGCACGCCCCAAACTCGCTGACGAGAAATCGTCCAGTCCGGCCGCGTCGCAATCATGTTGCTGATGCGTTCTTCGCCCCATGCCGGGTCCCACTTCACCTTCTTGACTTCATCGAGCGCACGCGAGCGGAACGTCCCGCCTCCCGGCATCGGCGTTTCCATCGAAATAAACCACTGCTCAGTAGCTCTAAAGATCACGGGATTGTGACAGCGCCAGCAGTGCGGATAGGAATGTTCGAGCTTCTCGTCGTGTAGCAGCGCGGCGCGAGATCTCAGCAGGTCAATGATCGGCTGATTAGCTTTGAATACTTGCAGGCCGTCGTACTCCGGCAGTCCATTGTGGATCTTCCCGGCGGCATCCACATCGCATGTGGGATCGAGCTTATATCGCTGGCCGGTCATGAAGTCTTCCGCGCCATGTGACGGAGCCGTGTGGACCACACCCGTTCCCGTGTCCATCGTCACGTAGTCTGCGGTCACGCCCAGAATCTTCCGTCGCTCCCACGGCAAAAATGGATGGTAGAAGTACGTGTGCTCCATCACCTGGCCGGAGAACTTGGCCACGACCCTGGCATCAGCGAAGCCGCACTTTTCAGCCACATCCTTCGCAAGCTTTTCGGCGACGATGTAAATCCCGTCCGCAGCCTCAAGCGCTACGTATTCCTCTGTCGGATGAAAAGCCACGGCCATAGAGGCCGGCAGCGTCCATGGAGTAGTAGTCCAGATGATCGTATATACCGGCTTTTCCTTCGCGATCCGCGAGTCTGCGAGCGCCGCGTCAATTGTCCGCGGATCGGACTCCAGCCGATAACGAACGTAAATCGCCGGACTGGTGTGGTTCTCGTATTCGACTTCGGCCTCAGCTAACGCCGTGCGGTCATGAATGCACCAATAGACCGGCCGCAGGCCTTTGTAGACGAATCCCTGCTCAAAGAACTTATAGAAGGTTGAGAGCACGACCGACTCGTACTCGGGAGTCATGGTCGAGTACGGCTTGTCGAATCGACCTAAAACTCCGATGCGCTTGAATTGCTCGCGCTGCAGGTCGAGATATTTCTGGGCGTATTTCCGGCACTCCAGCCGAACGTCGACCGCTTTCATCTGCAACTTTTTGCCGCCCAGTTGCTGGTCGACTTTGATCTCGATTGGCAGTCCATGGCAGTCCCAGCCCGGGATGTACGGCGCATTGAAGCCGGCCATGTTCTTGGACTTGACGATGAAATCCTTCAAACATTTATTGAGCGCGTGTCCCAGATGGATCGGGCCGTTCGCGTAGGGTGGGCCATCGTGCAAAACGTAAAGTGCTGCGCCCTTTCGAGCCTCCCGGATCTCCTCATAGAGCCGCATTTCGGCCCATCGCTCCAGAATCTTTGGCTCGTTCTGCGGCAGATTCGCCTTCATCGGGAAGGCGGTCTTGGGTAAGTTGATCGTAGATTTCAGGTCCACTCGGCGGGGGCTCCAAGCACTTGATCTTTCTTCATTATAGGGAGCATCGATGTGGGCGTCTAATTCGGGAAGCGAGGAACCTGTGCAAGGGAATGCAGACTTCCTACAGCCCCGTCCAGCAAGGGGCTACAGAATTCTCACCGCAACTTTTACAGTTTTGTGAAAACTTCTGCCCCTATTTTTGTAAAACTTTGGTGCGGGTTTTCAACATGAGCATACGCGAATCTACCCTGCCGAGGTACAATTTCCGGGAGGTTACGTTTCTCGAGTGACAGCATCTAATCTGGAGTAGCTGGAGCTTCATTTGGGCTACGTACTAAGTAGGTGCTCCAGAGAGTTATGTGTGAGGTTCGAACCTGTGCAACTTGATTTGGACGCTCATCACCTAAGAGATTAGAAAAACGCCGGCCGGGCGCTGCAGAGTACAGCGTCAGGCTGGCCTACTATTCACGACTCGGGTAACATATGGCAACCTTGGAATTTAAACCACCGCAAAGCTCCGCGCCCGAACCCGAATTGAATCTGCTCATGCCAAAGGGCTCTGAGCAGTCTCTTTGGAAGTCGCTTGTCCAGAATTTCGAGGACACCTTCTTCCCCAAGAAGCAGCCCCCGCTGGTACTGACTTCGAAGCCAGTTCCGGTCAAGGACATCTGGGGTTTCTACGATCACAAAAAGAGTGGCGCTGCGTTCTCGACCGTGGGCCACATTATCGTGCTCAGCATCATTCTGGTGGGCACGTACTATCTCGGAAAGAAAGTCGTCGAGAAACCAAAAGAGACGGTGACACTCGTCGCGCCTGATCTCAACGTGCCGGCAATGAAGCCGGCCCGCCAGGAAGTCGCCGGCGGCGGCGGCGGCGGTGATCGCGATAAATTTCAGGCGCCGAAAGGGCGCATTCCAAAGCAAGATCTTCAGCAGATCACGCCTCCGGCGATCGTGGTGCGCAATGAACATCCCAAGCTCACAGTTCAGCCCACAGTAGTGGTGCCTCCAGAAGTAAAGCTGCAGGCGGCAAACACGCTGAACCTGGGTAATCCGACTGCGCCCATGCCCTCTGGTCCGCCCTCGAACGGCACCGGCTCAGGCTCGGGAATTGGTTCCGGCAATGGTGGCGGAATTGGCGTCGGCTCCGGGCCGGGTGTCGGTGAAGGTCGCGGCGGCGGCATTGGCGGCGGCGTATTCCGTATCGGCGGTGGCGTTAGCGCCCCGAAAGCTGTGTACGCTCCTGATCCGGAATACTCCGAAGAAGCCCGTAAGGCGAAATATCAAGGGACGGTTGTTCTTAGCCTGGTTGTTGGCGCCGACGGTATGCCACGAGACATCAAGGTCGCCAGAAGCCTTGGACTTGGCCTTGACGAGAAGGCTATTGAAGCGGTGAAGACCTGGAAGTTCGAGCCGGGAACCAAGGACGGTAAGCCGGTCGCAACTTACGCCAGCATCGAAGTGCAATTCCGGCTCTACTGATCTAATTTGTCATCACAGAGGCCTGACTTCGGTCAGGCCTTTACTTTTTCTTAGCTTTCGTCAGCGAAATCGAAGGCTCATTCCTTCAGTTCCACGTGCGTGACATCTGTCATGGGACGCCCAAGGAACAGCTTTCCAAGACGCTGGAACTTCTGCACCGAATCCGTAACAAAGAATCGAATCACAGTCGAGTCGCGGGATTTGTCAGTCCTATTGGCGGTTGGAGCGTTGGATTTTAACAGCTCCGCGACAGTAAACGCAGTCGAATCGGCCGAATCCACTAAAGCCACCCCATTCGGAACAATCCGCCTGAGCAATGGCTTGAGCAGTGGATAGTGCGTACATCCAAGTAACAACACATCGGCGGAACTGAACCCGTCGGCAAACGCTTCTGCTAAATAAATTCTTGCTACCTGCTCGGTGACCGGGTGGTCCACCCAGCCTTCTTCAACCAACGGAACCAACAGCGGGCACGCCTTCTCGAACGCCTCCACGTCCAGTTTAGCGAGCGCTTTCTGGTAGGCGTGACTGCAGGTTGTGGCTTCAGTTCCGACCACAACTACCTTCCGGCTTCTCGATGCGGCGAAAGCCTGTCGCGCGCCCGGCTCGACCACACCAACCGTCTGCACCGAAACCGATTCTTGGATCTGGGGAAACGCTAAAGCGGTTGCGCTGTTGCATGCGACTACCAGCAGCTCTGCCCCTTGTTCCTCCAGAAACCGCGCTGCCTCTGAGGCATACTTTGCTACTGTTTCCACAGATTTTGAGCCGTAGGGAAGGCGGGCTGTGTCGCCGAAATAGAGGTATTCGGCCTGGGGAACGACCTCAATTAAAGCTTTAAGGACGGTAAGCCCCCCGAAGCCAGAGTCAAAAACCGCGATTTTAGGAGGGCTTCCCATTTACACTATTTTAGTGTACACTATTTTCGTGAAGAACATAACTTTAAGCGCCGACGAGCACCTCATCGATCAAGCCCGCCAAACGGCTCGAGCACAGCATAAGACCCTAAATGCTGCGTTCCGAGAGTGGCTGGAGCAATATACGCTCCAGAACAACGGCGACGTCGAAGAATTTGACCGTTTGATGGCGAGACTTCGCGGTCGTGTGGTCGCTGGGCGTAAGTTCACGCGGGATGAGATGAATGAAAGGTAAGTTTTTCCTCGACACCAATATTTTGGTGTATGCCCTCGATTCCACTTTCGGTAAGAAGTCAGAAGTATCTTTCAATCTGGTGCGACACGCGATTCAGACGAAGAGAGGAGTGATCAGCTACCAGGTTGTGCAGGAGTACTTCAATGTCGCGTTTAAGCAATTTGCCAAACCTCTTCCGTTAAGCGAGGCCGACAACTACCTGCGTACCGTGTTTCGCCCTCTTCTCGCGGTTCAATCATCTTCACTTTTATTTGCCGATGCGCTCCGCATCAAAATTCACCATCAATTCTCGTGGTATGACGCTCTCATCGCATCAGCAGCCCTTCAGGCCGGCTGTGAGGTACTTTATACCGAAGATCTTCAGAATGGACGGATACTTGAAGCATTGCGTATTGAAAACCCGCTCGCGGGAATTGAAAACTAAATCTTCTTCCTTAATACTCGCCATTTTGAACTATCTGCCGCAAGAATTTCTCCTTCACAGCATTTCCCCGGCGGGATCGACGCTCCATGCGGGCAGGTCTTAGGATGTCCTAAGAATGTGCAGATCTTGTCTGTCGCCTCGGGCGAAAGAATGTGTTCGAACTTGCACGCCTGTTGTTCGATCTCGGTTTCGCTGTCCATTGCCAGGCTGTCCGTGAATAGCCGCTCGGCGAGTCGATGTCGGCGGATGATGTCTCCCGCCCGCTGCCGGCCTTTTTCGGTAAGTTCCACGATCATGCTGCCATCGCCGATCGAAACTCCCGCGGGTTTTAGCGCATCGTGGCAGGGATTCACAAACGTCTTATGGTCGTGTTGAATCGGCGGGTGCGGCTGCGTTTGCAGCAGTCCCAATTCGCGCAATTTTTCTACCGCGATGCTTACCGGCAGCGCCCCATGCACTTCCATGTGCTCGATTTCCGCAATTTGATTGTGTTCCTCGAGCACCCACAGTTCTTCGAGCACCTCCTCGAGTTGCTCCTCGTCGGCCATCGCGAAAACTTCTTGCGCGGCGATCTTGCCGTGGTGCAGCTCAATCCGCCGGTCCCCCAGCCGCGCCACCACCGGATCATGCGTGACCATAACGATGGTTCGGCCCTGCTTGTGCAAATCCCGCAGCAGCTCGAGCACAATCTGCTCATTCATGGCGTCGAGGTTTCCCGTGGGTTCATCGGCCAGAATGATTTTGGGATCATTAATTAACGCCCGCGCAATGCAAACGCGCTGCTGCTCACCGCCGGAAAGCTGAGCCGGCAGATGCCGCGCGCGGTCGCGAAGCCCTACACGGGTCAAAGCATCGAGCGCTTCCGGTTCGTCTGTCATGCTGTGAAAGTACTGTGCCAGCATGACGTTCTCGACCGCAGTGAGATAGGGAATGAGATGAAACTGCTGGAAAATAAATCCGATCTTTTCTGCGCGCACGCGAGTTAGGTCTTTGTTGCTGAGCTGCGCCACATTCTCAGAGTCGAGCCAAATCTCGCCTTTGCTCGCCCGATCGAGGCAGCCGATCAGATTCACCAGCGTCGATTTCCCGGAGCCAGAAGGCCCCATGATCGCGATCCACTCGCCGGACTCGACGTGCAGGTTCACATCGTCCAGCGCTCGAATCGTGCCTCCGGGAGCTTCAGCCCTCGCCGGGAAAAACCTGCTGACGCTATTCAGCCGGATCATTACTCACCTCTTAGAATCATAGCGGGCTGAATTTGGCGTAGCAATCGCAATGGCAGCAACGTGGCCAAAAGCGTAACCAGAATGCACCCGATCAGCACCGGCGGTAAAACATCCAGGCGGGGCGAGACCGGAGCATGGAAATTGGCGCGCCCTATCCAAGCGGCGATTCCGATTCCTGCCAGAAAACCGAATAGCGCTCCCGCACATGCGAGGGCTACAGCCTCGCCTGAAATAAATAGAGCAATCACGCCGTCAGATGCGCCAATCGCCTTCATGATTGCGAAGTCGCGCCGCCTATCGAACAGCCAGCCGGTGAGCGTAGCCAATACGCAAAGCGCCGCCGTCGAGATAATGAAAATCGCAGACCAGAGCAGCGTCGAACGGGTCTTGCCCAGGACATTTGCCTCGCCTTCGGTGACTTGCCTCACGGCATGCACGTCGGCATTCGGGAAATTTCTTTGCAGAGTTGAGAGCAGGGAACTGACGTCGCTTGTCGCCCCATAAGCTGCAACCTCTACGATCGAAGGTCTCAATCCAGTCCACGATTCAAAGTCGGAGAGAGACAAGTAGACGCGGCTGTCCTCTCCCGCTCCCGTGCGCACCGCCCCGGCCGCCGTGAGTCGGAGCATTCGCCCATCGTATAAGAGCGTGAAGGGTGAATTATTGGGAGTTATTACTGCAGCAGCTTTCGCTCCGACGAGCGCTTCGCCGGAATGCACAGGCCACGACGTCACCGACCACCACGGATTCAGCTTTCGTACTAAGTCGAAATCCGTCCCGGCTACCACTACCGGTTGTCCGCTGGAAGTGTGCGCCACTGCATACGCAAACGGGACCGCTAGGCCGTGATTTCCAACCAGAGATTCGATACGGTCGAAATCACTGCGCGAGAAAGTTTGCCCTGTTTTGGCTTCAACAATGATGTTCGCGCCGAATCCGCGGAACTCCTTCCTCAGTTTTGCCTGGACATCTACAAACAAATTCAGCATGGCAGTTGCGGCTGCCGCCGCAACCGTGATCGCCAAAAGAGCTGAAAGCGCCGTGCGCTTTCTGAGTGCCGCCGCACGAAATAGCATGCGCAGGAACATCGACGGCCCTTTGCGGCGCTCGCTCACGCTACACCTCTCAGAGCGTGTACCGGATCGTACTTAACACCACGGCGGATCGCAGCCGCGCTGCCCAGAAAACTGACGGCTACCGCGATTCCCAGCGCCAGGGGAAGCACCACGGGTGCAACCGCGATGGCAGATCCAAATACCGTCACGCCCAGCCTGTGCGCGAGAAGGGAACCGACGAAAAATCCGGCCACTCCTCCAACGCAGCCTAAAAGTACGGCTTCTGAAATGAAAATTGCCGAGAGCACCACCTGTCCCGCGCCGAGCGCTTTCATCACGCCAATCTCCTGCCGCCGCTCGAACATTGCGGTGGCCATTGCAGCCGAGACGGCGAGCCCGGAGGTAAACAGCGCCGCCAGAGTAATCAGCAGCATCAATCCTTCAATTCGTGACAGTATGTTGCCCTGGTTCTGCTGCACCTGCCTGATTTGCTCCGCGTGCGAATGCGCAATCACCTGTTGAATCTGGTATGCGATCGACTCTGGATAGGCAGAGCAGTACCAGCGGTCGCGGTCCGCGGCAGTCATCTGGTCCGGATTGCGCCGTGCGAAGGCGTCCTCAGGTTTCGTTCTTGCGCTCACAAATATCTTGCCCACAGCGCCAGACCTGCCTAGCAGGCCTTGAACCAGGGAAAGAGGCGCGACCATCTCATCATCCTCCGCCCCACCGGTCGAAAGAATTCCTGAAACGCGATACTGCTTTCCGTTCAATTCAAGTTCTTGACCCGCATGGATACCGCGCCTGCTTGCGAGTCTTTTACCGACCAAAAGATCTTCCGAATTATCATCCGGCCACGCTCCCTCAACTCTCCACCATGGAAACGTGTTTCGGGCTCCGGTCTTAAATTCCTCATTCCCAAATTTCAATGGTTTTGAAAAATACGTTCCGAGGAGCGTCAAGTCGCGATTCTCAAATCTCACATTGGTCGAGAGCTCAGGCGTGAAAGCCGTAATGTTATTGCGCCAAAAAATCCCTTTGATCTTCGGCAGATCGCCCTCATTCAAATACGCTCCCCCGGCAGGTTTAAGGTTCACGCTGCCGATTTGGACATCAAGCGTGTCATCCTCGGGCGTAACCACAAGGTTCGCGCCATAGCTCTGTAATTCTCGATTGATCTTGTCGCCGATATCAGTAGCAATGGCAATCATCGCCGTAGAGACAGCCGCCCCGAGCGTCACCGCAGCCGCCACAAGCAACTTGCGACGCGTCTGCCGTCGAAAAGATTCGTAAACAAGTCGGACGAACATGGTTCGTATTACTTATCTGTGAAGTGACTTCCTTGGTGTACCTTCGTACCCTTTGTGGTTTAACGCATTCCTTCGTGTACCTTCGTGCCCTTCGTGGTTGGAGGTTTTACTTCCTGTACCGTTGTACCCTTTGTGGTTTAACGCATTCCTTCGTGTACCTTCGTGCCCTTCGTGGTTGAAGGTTTTAACCCGCGAAAACAGGCGACGCTACTTCTGAAACAACTTCGCCCGCCCCGCGAGATCAGCCTCCTGAATCACAATCGCATCTCCATTCGCCGTTGAATGCAGCGGCACCGGATTGCACCCTCCCGGCGTCCCCACCGATTGCGCGTTGATCGGAGAAGCGCAATTCTTGCACACCAGCCCATTCGGGCCTTTCATGAAGCCCACAGCACCACAGATTTCGCACGCGTCGAACAAAGCAACAACGTTCCCATCCGGCTTCTTGTAAAGAAGAAACCGTACGTCGAGCCCATTTTCGTGGGCCACAAACCGATGAAGGTCCTCGTCAGAAACTTGAGCCAGCGGAATGCTGACTGCACCGTTAGTGAAACTAACCTGCGTGGCAGGTGACAGGGTATTTACGGTCTTCGCATAAATAAATTCCGCCGTCACCAGGACAATAAAAATGAACGACGTTGCGTAAACCGAAATCATCCACAGCCGTTCCCGGCGAGCAGTCCATAGCGCCTTGCGTTTCTCAGCCGCAGATTCCGGCAGCGCCTGCGGTTGCCGCCTGCGCGCTTCAAACAGCACCATCAACGCCGCCAACGCAAGAATCGTCACAAAAAAGAACCACTCGTTGCTGACAATAGGCCCAATCAGGGCCATCTCTTTTTTTGACGATGGCAGTACGCCATACTCTGAAAGCTCGTGCAATCCAGAGACCAGCAATTGCGCCGCAACGAAAAACAGAATGACCGTGGTCACGCGGAAAAACTTCTGCAGGTTGATCTTCACGCTTCCCTTGACGAACATCACGCCGAAGACGATCGCGGCAAGAACTCCCAGCAACGTGCCCAGGAAACTCAGCAGGGCACTGGTTTCAAGTGAAACGCTGGCAATCATCAGTACCGTCTCTGCGCCCTCGCGCAGCACCATCAGAAACACAAAAAGAAAAATCCCCAACTGCGAACTGCGGCTGGCCAAAGTACCTAATTTGCTTTCAATGTCACCCTTGATCCTCTTTCCTGTCCTCATCATGAACACGATCATCGTGGCGACAAACACTGCCGCCATCAGCATGACCCAACCTTCGAACAGGTCCTCATTCAATTGGAAACGCGAGAGAAGAATGGCCACGCCGATGCTCGCTACGAACGCGGCCGCAAGCGCGAAAAACACTGCTCTACGCAGGTCCTGCCGGTGGATTTTGTTCAAATAAGCCAGCGTGATCCCGATGATCAGCGCAGCTTCGACCCCTTCACGCAGGGTAATAATGAATGCTTGCAGCAATGAATGGAGCTCCCGGTTAGTTGCAACTGAGTCGCAAGTAGAGACCTGTATTTAAGAATATCTGCCGCAGAACAGGCCCGTCAAACTACAGAATCGCGAGATATTTCTTCGCCTCCGCAAGTTGCGGAAACTCTCGCTCCTCCGCCTGAAATTCCGAAGAATGAACGCAGCGCCGGCTGCCTTTCAGCTTGACCGGATGTTTCAGGTGAAGCATCTCGTGGTAGACGATGTATTCCACCGCATACCGCGGCACTCGCGGATGGTCGAACACGCGACTGATCACGATCGCGTTGTGTGCCGGATCATAATGTCCCAATCGATTGCGGGCCCTTTCGCCACTCCAGGTCATTTGCGGCCGTGCCAGCAGTCCATGAAAAAATCGAACGTTCAGATTCTCGAAAATTGCATCCAGATCGTAAGCCCGTCCTCGTGCTGACGCGATCCGCTTTCGCCCCCGCAGTTGTCGCACCAGGTGCGCCTTCTGCGCCATATGGCGCGAAGACACGTATCGTCGATAACGCACCGCGTGCATAGGATCAACCGGCTTGCGAAACATCTTCGCTAGAAGAATGTGAGCAATCGCCTGCAGCACGTACTTCGGGGCACCCTCGAGCAAATCCGAGACCCGCACCAGCAGCCTTCCGTCACGCAATCGAACTGTGTTGTTGATGTTTGCGAAGCTGAAGAATTCCACTTCTAAATCAGGCATGGGAGACCGCGGCCGGAGTTCGCGGTATGTTTCCTGGAAAAGTTCTAGGAGCCCGTCGCGCACGCTAGCTCAGGGTAGCACGGTCAGTTATTCGGATTGCTGCGAACTGCCGTTACGATTTCGCTTCTTCTTGTTCTTGAACGTCTGCTCTTGTTCCGCCAGCAGATCCCGGTGGTCCTTCGCTCCCGAATCGACTGCTTCAAGCGCGCTGCCGATCAGGAAGTCATCGTCACCCGCCTCCTGCGTGTTTCCCAGCGACGACTTAAACGCCCGAATTTTCGCTCCGAACTCGGTGTCTGCCTCGATTACCGGCTTCAGCGCCTTTCGAAGGTCCGAGCCGCGATCGGCATAAGTATCGACATTTGTGCTCAATTCATCATAAACATCAAGAAATTCTTGCAGTTCATCACGAGTGTGCGCATCCCGGTCCGTTGCCTTTGGATCGGCATGAATCTGCTGCATTTTGTCCAGACGCGCACGGGCAAATTCGATGTACAGCTTCAACCGTTCCTCGGGAACCTGCGCCGTATCGCGAAGTTTATCTATTTCCGCATCGGTCAATGGATCGCGGTGATGCGTCTCGCCGCTTGCAACACCCGCAATCGTTATCAATAGGAGAAGAAGCCACGCTTTCTGAGTCATCGCTTCGATCCAAACATGCTCTTCAACAACTCTGTGCGGAAGCTTTCAAGCTTATCGATCGCGGCCTGGATGATCGGCTGATCGTCAGGATCCACGTTTAACTTCAGGTCCCGCAGCCGTTCCGAAATTCTGCGGATCCTGATCTCCGTATGTTTTTGCTTTTTTCCAGCGTGGATCGCAGCAGAGCGGGCTTTGTCCGAATACGTCACAATCTGATCGATGGCTGAGCGGCCATCTTGAGTCTTGTTTGCTCCATACGCATCAAGTGTCAGCTTCAGTTCCCGGTCCGCTACTTCGATGCAAAGGTCGATCTGCTGTGCCGCGGGAGCAGCATCTGCTTTTGTCCTCAGTTGATCGAGCGATTCTTCCCGCCCAGGCGATAGCAGACTCGCAGCGAGCAAGAACAGTGCGCATACCAACACTCTGTAATTCATCAAGGTCCGATCACTTCTTGGGCTCAATCGCAATCAGCCTGTGCTGCGCCTGCCACTCCTGGTCGGGATATTTCCCGCCTGCTACCTCCAAAAACTGATGATAATACTTCGCCGCGTCCTTGGCGTCGCGCAGATGATCGTACGCGGTCGCGCGCAGAAAAAAACTCATCGGATTTTCCGGAAGGAATTGTGCCCGCAAGTCCGTTGCTTTAATCGCGGTAACGTAGTCTTTGTTCTCGCTGGCTGCGATCGCCAACTCTCCGTAAGCTTCGCCCCACTGCGGCTTGAGTTGAGTGGCCTTCATCAATTCCTGCTCGGCGTCTGCCGGTTTCTTTTCCTTCAGATAGATGCGTCCCAACCCGAAATGCAAATTCGCGTCGTTAGGATTCGAAGCCGATAGCTGCTTATACACCCGAGCAGCATCGTCGTACTTTCCCGCGCCGGCGTAAAAATCCGCGAGGTCCCGTTGCGCTTTACTGTCTGTCGGATCAAGTTTGAGCCCGGCCTCCATTTCGCTCGCAGCTTCGTCATTCTTGCCCGCAATCGCGAGCATTCGTCCGAGCTGAAAAAGCCCGCTGGCATCATTGGGACGCAATGCCACAAGCTTCCTCAGCACCGTTTGCGCATCATCAAATTTCTTCGCGCGCATATAGAAGTTGCTGAGAGCGGTCAGAGTATCGGTTGAGCCAGGCACGACCTTGAGCGCTGCCTGATATTCATTCTCCGCGTCGGACAATTCTCCCCGCTGCTCGAGCAAACTTCCTGCACTCAGATGAGGGGTGGGATCTTTGGGATCGAGAGTTGCGGCCTCGCGGAAAGCAGCGACGGCATCGTCTGGTTTGCTTCTCGCAATGACCTGCCCGAGCGCCATCCATGCGCGTTTGTGGCCTTGCGCCGTGTTTGATCCTGGCTTCAAGGTGGTTGCAGCGCGCAAATATTGTTCCGCCTGCGGGTCTCCTGAATCAGCCAGGGCTAAACCGAGGTTCAAATTTGACTCGAACACGTCCGGCTTCGCGGCCACCGATTTTTTATAAGCCGCGATCGAATCTTCATTCTTTCCAAGAGCGTGATACACATAGCCAAGGTCATACCAGGCGGCGTAACTCTCAGGATAAGTTTCGAGATATTTCTTCAGCAGCGGCTCTGCGGAGGCGTAGTCATCCTTGCCGATATCGTTTTCCGCCTCGGTCAACTGCGCCGCATTCGGGTCTTCCTCGACCGTGTGGTGGCGCACAGTTTTTCCGGTGGTCTGCCCGAAAATCGTAGAGAGCAGGATTAAAGATGAGAGCAGAACTAAGAATGTCGTCGCCAAGATGCGCGCAGAGATGCGCCAGATTGCCTTACTTGTGCCCATTTGAACGCGAAGCTCCGTTCCCGTTCAGAACGTCTGCGAGAAATTGTCCGGTATATGAATCCTTCAAACCGGCAATTTCCTCCGGCGGTCCTTCTCCCACGATATGTCCACCGCGCTCGCCGCCTTCCGGCCCTAAATCGATCACCCAGTCGGCGGTCTTGATCACCTCGAGATTGTGTTCGATCAGAAGAATAGAGCCCCCTGCTTCAATAAGACGCCGGAAAGCCGAGAGTAGTTTACTAATGTCATCGAAGTGCAGCCCCGTCGTCGGCTCATCAAAAATGTAGAGAATCCGCCGCCTTGCTTCCGGCCTCATCCCACGGGCCGCCGCTGCAGGGTGCAGATGCGCGGCAAGTTTTACCCGCTGCGCCTCGCCGCCGGAAAGCGTAGTCGCCGACTGACCCAAACGCAAATAGCCCAAACCAACCTCATCCAGCATGCGCAGCTTGTCGGCGACTTTAGGCGAATTCGCGAAGTAATGCATCGCCTCGCGCACCGTCATCTCCAACACTTCGTGAATGTTCTTTCCGCGGTACCGGACCTCCAGCACTTCAGGTTTGAAGCGCTTGCCTTTGCACTCTTCGCAAATCAACTCCACATCGGCGAGAAACTGCATTTCGACGACAACCGTTCCGTCGCCCTGGCAGGTTTCGCAACGTCCCCCCGGAACATTGAAGGAAAAATGCCCAGCCGTGAATCCGCGTTTATTCGCTTCCGGAGTGCTGGCAAACAACTCGCGAATTCCATCAAACGCTTTGATGTACGTCACCGGGTTCGATCTCGGAGTCCTCCCGATAGGCGATTGATCGACGAGCACTACTTCATCGATGAATTCGTCCCCGATAATTTCATCAAAAGCCGGCGAGCTGATTTGTGTTCCGTTGCTTTGGTTTTTCAGCGCACGTAGGCCTTGATATAACACGTCGTGCAGTAACGTCGATTTTCCCGAGCCCGAAACGCCGGTGATTGCCACCAGCATTCCGAGCGGCACGGTCACGTCAATTTGCTTCAGATTGTGTGCACGCGCGCCGCGAATCGTAATCCGTTGCCGTCCGGGTTTGCGCCGGTTCGGCGGGATTTGGATCCGCAGCTCATGCGCGAGATATCGCCCTGTCAACGATGTCGGCGTTTGTTTGATCTCTTCATAGTTGCCGCTGGCGATTACCTTTCCGCCATGTTCCCCGGCGCCGGGCCCGAGATCGAGAATTCGGTCGCTCGCCCGCATCACATCCGGATCGTGTTCTACGACCAGGACTGTATTGCCGAGGTCACGCAAGCCATGAAGAATATTGATCAGGCGGTGCGTGTCGCGGCTGTGCAGCCCGATTGAAGGTTCATCTAAAACATAAAGAGTCCCCACCAGCCGCGACCCCAGCGACGTTGCAAGCTGAATCCGCTGCGCTTCGCCTCCGGAGAGCGTTGAAGTTAAGCGGTCCAGCATCAGATATTCCAGTCCGACATCGATTAGAAATTGCAATCGTGTGCGAATTTCAGTTAAAAGCCTTTCCGCAATCTCGGTTTCTTCCCGGCGCAATTGCACTGCATTGAAGAATGCCGCCGCCTCCTCCACCATCATCGAACATACCTGGCAAATATTCTTTCCCGAAATCTTTACCTGCCGCGCCTCCACTCGCAGGCGACTCCCATTGCATTCTGAGCACAATGTATAGCCGCGATAGCGGCTCAAAAACACGCGGACGTGCAATTTGTACTTCTTGCGTTCCAGGTACTCAAAAAATCCGCGAATTCCCGGGAATTTCTTGGCGCCGTCAACAATTACCTGTCGCTGTTCCGGATCAAGCTCCGCCCAGGGCACGTCGAGTGGAATGCCAACTTGCCGCGCGAAGCGCTTCATCTCGGTCGCGTAGGGACGATATTTTGGCTTGGTCCACGGGTCAATCGGGCCTTCGTCCAGCGACTTCGATTTATCTGGAATGACCAGGTCCAGATCGAAGTCGATCGTATTCCCGAATCCCTGGCAGCGCGGACACGCACCGAACGGATTGTTGAAAGAAAAAAGCCTCGGCTCCGGTTCCTCGTACTTCGTGCCGCACTTCTTGCATTCGAATCGTTGCGAAAAGCGTAGTTGCCGCGCGCTCTCTTCGTCTCGTGGAGCAGTCTGGAAAATCACCTCTCCGCTTTCACGAAAGCCAATTTCCGTGGCATCGACGATGCGTGCTCGCGAGTCACTTGAAACCGCTAAACGGTCCACCAGCACGAATACTGGTTCAGTGAAATTGACGTCGAGCAGCGACTCCGGAGTCGAGAATTCGAATATCTGTTCGTTCTGATAAAGGCGATTGAATCCCTTTTGCCGCAGCTCGAACAAACGCGACTTAACTGCATCAGAATTTTGCTCAGTCTCAGAACTTTTCTTCCGCTTACCCCTACCCCCTTTTGCTGTCATACCGAGCGCCTTCAGGCGCGAGGAATCTGCTTTTCTCTCGTGAACAGCAGATTCACCACCGCCAAAGTGATTCGGAATGACATCACAAGCAGCCGCCCCCCTCAGCGGAAACAAAACATTCAGTCGAGTTCCCTCCGGCAAACCCAGCACAGCTTCCGCGACTTCATCGACCGTGTCTTTCTTCACCTCAGCGCCGCATTTCACGCAATAAGTTCTGCCCACGCGCGCAAAAAGCAATCGCAGGTAATCGTAGATTTCGGTTGCGGTTCCTACCGTCGACCGAGGATTGCGCGTCGTATTTTTCTGCCGGATCGCTACCGCCGGGGCAATGCCTTCAATGTGGTCTGCATCTGGTTTCTCGATCCGCTCAAGAAATTGCCGCGCATACGCCGACAGCGACTCCACATACCTTCGCTGCCCCTCGGCGTAGATGGTATCGAAAGCGAGCGAAGACTTGCCCGATCCCGAAACGCCGGTGACGACCGTGAAGGCGTTGTGCGGAATCTCGAAATCAATGTTCTTGAGGTTGTGAGTACGCGCGCCGCGCACCACAATGCTGTCGTTAGAAATCTCAGGCATCGGGAACTTCGGAAAATCGACCATGCCCCGCGAGATGGCCGTCAGGCGGCTCCGCGAGCGTTGGCGAATCTTTTTATTATAAGGCAGTAAATCGGCCGACTCTCAACGGCCGAGTTGCAGGAGCGCAAAGATGTAGATCCATAACACGCCCATAAAGTGCCAGTACCAGGCAGCAACTTCAATCACAATGCGGCGGTGCTCAATCCGGCGGTGCAAGGCGAAAATTATTCCTGCGTAAAGCAGCACAATGAGGCCGCCCATCAGGTGCAGGGCGTGCGCACCAGTAAGGATGAAGAAAAACGGGCTCGGCACTCCTGTAAACATATGGAAGCCTCGGGCCTGCAGCGCGGTCCACGCCGCCCACTGGCCTAGAAGAAAGAGCATCCCAAGAACAACGGTGATTCCGAGCCACGGGACCCCGAGCTCACGGTCGAATGCGACTCCCGCGATTGATCTCACCGGATCCAGCACCATCTCGCGGGCAATTTTGCGGCGCGCCATCTCGATCGTAAAACTGCTCACCAACAATACAAGTGTGTTCAGCAGCAGAAGACGGACCGGAAGCTCCACCGGCACCCACTGCCGGATATAGTTGCCGCTGCGCGCATCGAAAGTCACAGTGCCATGGCGAAAAAAGAAAAAGATCACCGTCATGGTCACGAACAACATGCAGATCGAGGTGAGCGCCAGAAGCAGCCCCAATCTCGCGCGATAGAGACGGCGTCCGTAGTCGTAGGAGCCGTCGCCTGGACCATTGTCGCCACCACCACCGCGCGCTGGAGGGTGTACCCCGCCACCGCCGTGGCCGGATTTCGGCTTCTCAATCGGAATTGGCGGAGACACTACGGGCATAAGCGCCGGCTACTTCGTGGATTTGGCAAACGAGCGCACGTACTTGATCACCTGGTTGATTTGCGCATCACTGAGCTGATCGCCAAAGGGAGGCATGTTCGTCTTCCCGTCATGAACAATTTTATGCAATTCTGCGTTGGTTTTTTTCTGAACATCTTTAGAGCCAAGATTGGCAGCCTGAAGTTGTTTGCCGAGGGGTGTGTTTCCGCTCCCGTCGGCTCCATGACAGAGAACGCATTTCGACTTGAATGTGGCCGCGCCCGCACCGCTTTGCCCGAGCGCAAGGTTTGAAAACGCCGCAACCAGCAAGATGAGGCAAGAACCAAAATAAATCCAATTCGCGTACCGAAAGCCTGTCGTTCGTTTCACCGAGTTCCTCCAAAAGAAATGGTCCGACCTGCGGGACCCATCGATCCCGATTGGCAGCAAACGTGTTAGATCATACCCGAGGCCATTAGGTTTCTGCGCTCCGGTACAATTCTCGCTTTATGGCGAAGAAAAAGTCCGGCGCGGGCCACGGAACCAAAGCCCATCCACTGACGAAAAACTTCTGCTTCGGGTGCGGAAGAGACAATTCGCACGGAATGCACCTGAAATTCTTTCTCGACGACGAGCGCCAACAGGTTGTCTCCAATTTCCGGCTTTCCCGCCGCTACACCGGCCCTCCCGGCTACTGCCACGGTGGAATCATCGCCACAATTCTCGATGAAGCTATGAGCAAGCTGAGCAAATTGCGCGAGGTGATCGCCCCAACTTCGCAAATGAAAGTGGAATACCTCCGTCCCGTGCCACTCCGCAAACCATTGCGCGTTGAGTCGCGGGAGCTTGCCAAGCGCGGACGCCGTCTCATCCGCACCGCCCAAATCGTCGATGACAAGGGCACGGTGCTCGCCCGCGCCCGCGGCGTCTTCGTCATCATCGATCCCCATCGCGTGTTCCTGCGCCGCGCATAGCAATCGCCCTTGCAATCCACCATTATTCCGGCGCACAATGCCACGGTCTTATGGTTTCGGAGAACGAGCAGCGCCCTCTCGGAAAATTCCTTCCCGCGCTCAGCCTGCTGACCATCAGTTTCATCATCAACTACATCGACCGCGGAAATATCTCCGTTGCCGGACCGCTGATCAAGCACGATTTCAATCTCTCCGACAGCGAGTTGGGCGTCCTGTTCTCAGCATTTTTTTGTTCTTACACGGCGATGCAGTTCGTGATCGGCTGGCTGATTGATCGCATCAATGCCAATCATGTTCTTCTGGCCGGATTTCTGCTCTGGTCCATAGCCACCGCGAGCACGGGAATCGTTCGCGGGTTCGCGCTGCTGCTCGGGATGCGGCTCATTCTCGGGGTCGGCGAAGCCGTGGCGCTCCCGTGCGGATCGAAGATTCTCGCCTTGAATCTGCCGGAACACTATCGCGGTTTCGCCAGCGGCTGCGTCATGTCCGGACTGAAATGGGGAAACGTGATCGGCACTCTCGGCGCTGGCCTGTTGATGGCGGACTTCGGCTGGCGGAGGGTTTTCATTGCCGTTGGACTTATCAGCTTGCTTTGGCTTCCCGCGTGGGCCAAATGGATGCCGCGCGGCGCAGTGCAAACTTTGCGCGAAAAAGAAAACGGACCCAGTTTCGGTGACATCCTGGGGCACCGTTCGTTTTGGGGCACCAGCGCCGGCCACTTCGCCACGAATTATCTTTTTTACTTTCTGCTCACATGGCTGCCCACCTATCTCGTCCGCGAGCGCCACCTCACTATCAAGACCATGGCCGTCGCCGCCGGAGTCTGTTATGGCGTCGATGCGATTTCGGCGGTCTCAACCGGTTGGCTCCAGGACTTCGCCATCGTAAAAGGCTATGCCCCCACGTTTGTGCGCAAGGCCGCAATGGTCATCGGCTTCCTCATGGCCGCTGCCGGATTGCTGGGCTGCGTTTTGGCCAGCGGAAATTCCTATTGGCCCTGGATGCTTGCCGCAGGTTTCGGCTGCGGCATGACCGGTCCCGGCCTTTACACCTTTCCACAAACGCTCGCCGGACCCGAAGCGGTAGGGAAGTGGTATGGCTGGCAAAACGGTTTTGCCAACTTCGCTGGAATTGCCGGGCCGTCACTTACCGGAGTCGTCCTGCAGCACACCGGAAAGTTTCTCGCTCCGTTTGCAATTACGGCTGGAATCTGCATCGGCGGCGCGCTCGCGTGGGTATACATTGTTGGACGAGTAGAGCAGGTGCAGTGGTCGAGAACACGGGCTCTCGTCGTGTCGGGAGTCGATGCATAAAGAGTCACTTACCGCCCAGTATTTCTATATTTATGGGCCGGTTACAGGCCTCGCACGTGTCATCCCGAATTGTTCACCACAGATGAACAAACAGGGACCTTACGCAACCTGCATCCCGGCACTGCTGAATACGGGGAAATAGGTCTCTCTCCGCATCCTCTGCATTCTTTCTCTGCGCGCTCTGCGGTTAAGAGCTTTTCGCCTCGCAAACCCAACTCACGCTGTAAAATAGATATCAGCCCGCACTCGGCACTATTGCGAAAAGGTACCTACAATGTCCCAGAAAAACGGCACTGATTCCAACACCATCCTTCGCCTGAAAACCGGCCTCGCCGAAATGCTCAAAGGCGGCGTCATTATGGACGTAACCGACGCCCACCAGGCCGAGATCGCCGAAAAAGCCGGCGCAGTGTCCGTAATGGCGCTCGAGCGCGTGCCCGCGCAAATCCGCGCCGAAGGCGGAGTTGCGCGTATGGCATCGCCGAAGAAAATTCGCGAGATTATGGCTGCCGTATCAATTCCCGTGATGGCGAAGTGCCGCATCGGCCATTTCGCCGAGGCCCAGATTCTCGAAGAGCTCGGCGTTGATTACATCGACGAATCCGAAGTGCTCACGCCTGCCGACGAAGCCCACCACGTCGATAAGCACGCGTTCCGAGTTCCATTCGTCTGCGGCGCGCGCAATCTGGGCGAAGCTCTGCGGCGAATTGCCGAAGGGGCAGCCATGATCCGCACCAAGGGCGAGGCCGGCACCGGCGACGTCGTCCACGCCGTGAAGCACATCCGGCAGATCGTGCAGGACATGAAAATTCTTACCGTGCTCAGTGAGCAGGAACTCTACGCGAAAGCCAAAGAACTCCAGGCGCCTTACGAACTTGTGAAGCTCGTCGCGAAAGAAGGCAAGCTGCCGGTACCGAATTTCTCTGCCGGAGGAATCGCCACCCCTGCTGATGCTTCGCTCGTGATGCAGCTCGGCGCCGAAGCCGTCTTCGTCGGCTCAGGAATTTTTATGGGCAAGCGCACATCCTGCGTGCATTCTGTCTCGAACCACCCGTACGACGACACCTGCGCCTTGGCTCCTCCCGAGGAAGCCGAGAAGCGCGCTCGGGCCATTGTGAAAGCCGCCACCCACTACAACGACCCTAAAGTATTACTTGAAGTCTCTTCCGATGTGCCTAGCGCGATGAAAGGCCTCGCCGTCTCCGCAATGGACGAAGCCCAGATGCTGCAGACAAGAGGTTGGTAGGACCCGTTGGGCCGATTTCCTTCCTAAGAAGCGGCGTCATCGCGAAAGTCCCGCGCACTCACCAGCGAGACCCGTTCGATTCGCTCTGGCTTCTCTACCCCTTCCGCAGTGCAGGTTTCTTGGGATCTGGCGTGACGCTGAACACAATTGAACCTTCCCACATAACCAAACCTCAAGTCATTCTGAGGCGCCTCGCTTGCGAGCAACGCGGAATCTGCTTGTCCCGTTCGACCAGCAGATTCCTCACCGCAAAGCGGTTTGATTGCATAACGACGTTGGCTCGATCGCAGAGTAAGTTGGAAGCTGCGAAATCGACCAAGGCTCGGCAAAGGAGCCAACGTCATGCTGATTATAGGTTGTGATTTTCATCCTGGGTTTCAGCAGGTCGCGATCTT
>DATEHT010000013.1:0-9047 GCA_035279425.1 Terriglobales bacterium
GCCCCCTCTTAACCACCGCCCGATCCGATGTGTCCACTTACCCCCCAAGTGGACACAACCAGAAATGTCGGAAGCGTCCACTCGGCTCATCTTCGTTAACTCAACATAATCCGTCGAGACGGCCACACCCGGACGCTTACCATTCAAACGCTTCGATGGTCGCAGAAGAAGCAACGATTTTAAGTGGCTCTCTTTGTCCAAACCTCCGGCACAACATTTGCGTGAAGGTTTCGTAATGGGCGTCAAAGGTCCCAAGCCCTTCCTTCAGCAAGTGCAATTCATCTTGAATGAAGAGTGTTGGACCTGTGACTCCTCGTGGGACGCCAGGCCTTAAGCGGCTCTGATCACCACAATCTTTCTGACAGCAGCGAACCTTGTAATACCCGTGAACGGAGCAACGGCCATCCACTTGTCCGAATATTTGCGCCAACTTCCTCTGATTTCCTAAACTAGCCAGCTTATCGATTGTTCCCACAACAACGGAGGGCAGGGTGCGATAGATTTCGTTGTCGACGACCCTGACAGGAATTTCTCCACCGGAGAACGCACACGTTGCGGACGTGCAGCGATGCACGATTCGCACAGCCACCACATCGAAATCAACTCGCACAGTCGGAGTCTTACAAGCAGGACACCGAACAACTCTCTTCCACCGTTGCCTTGCTTCTGGATCTGTCGCTTGACTCCATATCACGGTGTCTTCTGGGCCCGCGAATCGGTACCTATTTGGATCAACAATCTCATTTGGCGTGGCTTCAGCACCAACGAAATAACCGACAGAAAATCCATCGATGCCATCCCCATTGAGGCGGCGATCTGTCTGACTTTGCCGAATCAGTTCGGCAATTCCAATCGCATCTGCCATTCGCTGCGTCTGTTGAAGCGTTAACAGACGCAGGGGAAACCGCGTCCATGCGCTCACCCCAGCTGACTTACCGCGAAGGCGGTCAAAAAAGCAGTGGAATACCACGGTGGCCAAGTACGCCTCCGTTTTTCCGCCTCCCGTGGGAAAGTAAATGATATCCACTGCTCGCCTCTCGGCAGTCGAAGATGAATCGGGTTCCGAAAGTGCAGCAATAGATGAAATTTGTGTAACTAAAAACACAATCTGAAATAGACGCCAACTCTCTTTTCGTTTTTCGGGCTGATTATGCTCGCCCATGCGAAGAAAGGTTTCGTTCGTTAGGCGAAATGCGAGAGATACTTCCGGGCTACTTTGAATGAGTTCGATGCCCCGGCGGAACCTTGCGACCTCATCCTCGAAACGAAGTCGATCGCGCTCGTACTCGTCCTCAAATCGTGATTCCCAATCACGATGATCTTGGGCATAACGCTGCCGGCATTCTTCCCACAAGCCCCGCGATTCCTCCATAGCTCGAACAATTCCATTCAAGATCGGAACTGGGTCACGAGCTAGGTCAGAGAACCGCGCAACGGGCCTTGACCGGGTCACGTAACGCATTTGACGAAATACCGGCGAGAATGTCGTCCGAAACGTACTCCCGGAAGCCGAATGGACACGCTCTACTGCACAATTGAATCCATGCCCCCAAATGTGCCGATCATAACGAAAGCCACGCGGGGCAAGCGCCAGTTCAAAAGGCTGTACACCATCATCAGGAAACGAAAAGCCCGCAATCGGATCAAACAAAAACGGCTCCGTGTTGTGTGCCCGCTCGTCCGATTGCGACACATTAAGAAACTGAATCGACACAACCTGCCCATCCGTATGCTCCAAGCCACTTGGGCGCATTACGGCCCGAACTTCCCATCCCCAGGACGGAACAACTTCGGTCGGCAAGGAGCTTAAGAACCTACGAAAGGCCACATCTGAGGCAAGCGCACC
Organism: Terriglobales bacterium; assembly: GCA_035279425.1. Classification (GTDB taxonomy): domain Bacteria; phylum Acidobacteriota; class Terriglobia; order Terriglobales; family Acidobacteriaceae; genus Gp1-AA145. The sequence goes on from DATEHT010000013.1 coordinate 1,847, forward strand.
TTCCGGTACCTGAACTTGTCTCTCGGGGGAAGTCGTTGTTCTAATCCGCTCAGGATCATCTAACACGACCTGTCGCGCTCTATTAATCTCCGCTGTAAGGACCTGCATCAAATTGCTAACATCTGTTACCCACTGGCCATCCTGATTGCGCTCAAGTCGGATTGTTCCAGTTGCCCCACACGCAATTTTCCGAAACCTGATGAAAAGTGAATCGTGAGGACCTCGTCCTCGTGTCCGATCAGCCGCAGTTTCCTCCTCGGTTTCGTCCCTCTCATCTCCCTCACCACCACCCGGCTGACTCTGCGTGCCGTTTCCAGCAGCCAAATCCGCACTTGGCGTTTGTGGGCCTAAAGTAACACCCAATTGCTCATCCTCACTTCCAGCCGATTGGTGGAGTTGATGTTCTCTTTGTTGCGCTAGTGTCGGAAAGATTCGGTAGTAACAAGCCCATTTGAGCGTCACGGAAAATGCGATGGGTTCCGCATCTCCGTCCACCAGGAATTCGGCACCAAATGCCATCGGAGCCAGTTTTCGCTGTAGCTCATGCAATTCGGCGCGCTGCTGCGCCGCTGGATTGGGCCTCGGGCGAAGGTTTCCAAGGAAATAAACATCACGTGGATGATTTCGCAAGCACTCATCTTCGGTTCGCCCAGTGGCTCTGCCACAGATCCTTTCCACAAGATACTCGGCGAGCATCCATTCCTCACGATTGCGGTCGTAGTGAGAGTTGCTCATCGCATCTTTACCTTTCCAGTCTGCCCAAACCATTCCTCAGAAATGGGCCATTCACGACTTGGACGTTATTAACCCTCAGAATTAGAAGAGAATTGCGGAAATCCGCGAACCTCAAGCCAAGCTCTGAATCAATTTGTTCGTCCCAGTCCGTCGCAGATGATCCTTGCGCTTGTCTATCTAGCCAATGATTGAGCCGGTTCGAGAGACCTCGATGCAGTCCGCGTAACCTCGCCGCCGCCACCCCGATTCGCCTGTAGTGTTCTTGAACAAACCCCATGTCCAATACTTCCGCGACTCTTCGCAAATCTTCAATGTCATCCGGGCACAGAGTCCTTCCCCATAGCCAGAGCCTCAACGTAAACGGCGAGGTAAGCATGCTACCGCGTTGGCGCAGCAGGTTCAGCAATTCATCCAAGTTCCGAACGCCATACTGCCGCCAGTGATCGTACGCAACTCCAAAATCCTCCCGCCATCGCCGAATCAGAGCGATATGCAACTCAAACGCTGGATTCCTGTGTACCCGCGCAATGATTAGGTCATACAGGCTCTGCCGCCGTTGCCCGTGAATGACCACAACACGATCCCCTTTTCTGAGAGCGGTGACGTGTCGTTCATCAGCCTTGTGCGTGCCTCCGGCTTCGGTGACTACGTTAATGGTTTCACTAGGTGCGAGCATCATTCTCCAACTCTCTTCAAACTCGACCTGGACTGCGCTGTCACACCAAGAGGCTTCTCCCGAATCCTCAGGCGTTCGATTCCCCTCGGCACTGTCGTCGACTCCGATCGATTCCACACCTAGATCTTCGTCGCCAGAGTCCAAGTCAAGCAAATGGTCAATTTCGGCGCTCGCATCAACGGGTTGCCACACTGGTCTATGGCGTGTCGCCGGTAATCCTGTGGCTGTTCCGGTATTTACGTATAGGGTCCCCGCAACATTAATTCTCCTGTTTGCCGAACTCTTCTCTGAGGGCGGTCGCAAACCTGAGAGCTGACCTAACAATCCCTCGATACGCTCGAAGTCTGGCCCTAACTGTGTCCTCCAGGCAGAGGTGAGACGTTGCAGAGCAGGAAGTTGATGGGGATACAACAATACTTGCAGGTCAGGCTCAAGCAGCAATGGCAGGAGCTTCGGCATCCCTAGATTACTCGGCAGTCCCACGAGTTGAAACTGAAGGCACAGCCGTTCGCTTGTCGGCCCTCCATTACCCCGGACCCCATCACGTCCGCGATGCCGATTGACCAAGTCGCGGGCCTGTTCAAGGTCGATGATTCGAATTCGCAACTCGCGTAGGTCTTCCTCGGTGATATTGAATTTCGCTAGCAACGCAAAAAGAAACAAGTGCCTTCGAGCTTGGTTCGTAAACGTAATTATGCGCAATTCTCCAGGTGTGGGCTCTTCAATGCACAAATTGCTCAAGGCTTTCCAGAGAGGTGGACCGTCAGCCCTGAACAATTCCAGCGCATTCTCAAGTGTTGCCGCTGCGCAGTTCAAGTCCGCGGCTAAATCAGTGTCGCCATTTTCACACGCACTTCGGAACCGATCACACGCAGAGCCCAAGTACCCAAATGACTTCATTCCCCAAAATCGCGGCGCTTCCGCTTCGTACAAATCTAATGGAACGCACAATCTCTCCAGCGACCTCAGATAGCGCCAGTGCAGCCGTGTCGCATCACCTCCCAAACGTCCTGACCTTCTCGAAGATGCCTGGATAAGATGCCTATAGCTCTGACGGATTGCGAAATCCATCTTCTCGACTAGTTCACCTTGAAGTGTCAGAGGATGAACACGCGTTGTCACAGATGGGCTCAAGCAGGCTTCTACTCTCTTTGACGGATGAGCATCATTCTGCACCGCCGTAATTGGTGTAGGCCAAGAGAATACTGATCCCTTTCGGGCTAAAACTTCCGCGCAACCCGAGAGAGGATTTTGTCCCCACGCGACAGCCTGCGTGCCCGTATTAGTCAGACACTCGATGAGTGGTTCCAGCCACGGTAGCCGACCCGCTTGGCCCACATCAATCGCAACAAGCGAAGGCTTCTCCTGCTCCATAATGAATACCGGATCGGCGGGGGCATATATCGTCTTCACGAGTGGTAGCGTCGAATCTTGACCGATGCTTTCGGGAGAGGATCGGAATGTTTGATTTTCCCTACCGCTTCTTGCCGTAACATCTTGCGGTCGAAACACGTCGGCTAAATTAAATCCCAATCCTTGCACGCTGACCCGACGCAGGTGCTCGCGTATTCCTACAGTTGAGCCGAAATAAAGAATCGTATTCCTCCCCGTTAGGGAAGATCTCCGTAGCGAATGCCCCCAGTATCGAAGGATGGCGGTCGCAAACAGGAGGGGAGGCCTATGCACGTCCAAATCGGGTAGCAAGATGAGCAAGGGATGCTGGAGGCGTGTACTAAGATAGGCGCAAATCAGTCGCGCGCTGTATTCATCAATGTCGTCAAATGCGGCATCAGCGCCCTGAAAACGAATCCTTCTCTCTGTCCACAGGTTTTTGAAAAGAAGATCACTGCAACCTGGAAGTTGTTCAAACGCGTCCGCGATCCAATGCCAGGCCATTTTAGAGGAATGCCTTACGTCCCAGTGTGTGCTACAAACTAGCCCGCACTCACCAAAGGCGGCGGTTGCAGTGGCCTTTGCGCACACGCCCGTTGCAATGGTTTCGGGACAACCTCACAATACTTCGCTCACAACGGCATCTGCAAGTGCAGTTACTCAACATATAACGGGCCGGGCTTAGTGTCGAATCGGAGTTTGGCAGCACTTATATGTTGCTCTCGACGCCGGCCACGCACAGCTTTTCGCTTCGTACAGTATTTGAAGAGTCGAAGATCAGCATGCCATCTACGTCCAACGCAGTTTGAGGCAGGCATTGAATGATGCGCTGCGGAAGTGCGGTTTTCGTCTCGCCCATATTCGCAGGTACGTCGCTGTGCCTTCACCTCAACCAGATGAACTGATGCCGCACATTTTGTCCTTTTCTGCCGCGCATTTGCTTGGGCGCTGCTTCGGGAGAATTCCCACGCCCGCAGTCCCGTAGCCGGGATGCAAAGAGCGCACTTCGCGGCTTCTGCTTTCTCGGTTCCTCCCGAACTGCGCGGGTCCCTCCCATAAAGCAGCCGCTCGCTTTGGGAGTGGTCTCCACTCGCTTCCGGGAGCCCCAAGCAAAGGGGCAGAAAAAGGAGATTCGAAAATGTACCTCAATTCAGTTCAGATCATCGGTTTCATCGGCAAAGACCCAGAGCGACGCCAAGCGCGTGCGAATGACGCGGCGTTCACGGTTCTTTCCGTCGCTACACAGCGGTCGTGGAAGAACGCGGACGACGAGTGGGCGTCGAAAACCGAATGGCATCGCGTGGTCGCCTGGAACAGCTTGGGCGAGCGCGTTGCAGCATCGCTTCACCAGGGCGATCACGTTTTGGTCGAAGGGACGCTCGTCAGCAGCAGCTACGAGCGCGAATACGGCAAAGGCAAGAAAGCCACGACTGTGAAGCACACGGTCTGGCAGATTCGCGCCGACTCGATTCGCAAGCTGAATCGCGCCGAGAAGGAGCCGGAGGCAGTCGCTTCCGGCTCAGGCGCGGTCGCCCAAACACTTTCCACACTCACCCAGACCGGAGACGCTCCCTTTTAGGGAGCGTCTCCGCATGAGGTCACAATTTGGGACCTCAATCTTGAAATGCCAGATTGTCACCTCAAACTAAGCTTGTAATCACAAGTTGTGATTTCAAGCCACCAACAGGGCACACCCTCACAAGCCTTGTTTTATTTCCTACTGGAAATCGACACCCGCAGCGAAGAAAATGAGCCGTCTGACAACTACTGCTTTCGGAAAGAGATCGTTATTGAGTCGCGCTTCGCAAAGGGCAAAAGCGTCCTCCAATCTCCCGCCTGTGACGTTTGCGTGAGTATTTCCCACCCTTCGCTGAGCATCTTCGCGATGTGGTCATCCATCTTCTGAAGATTTAGAAACCCGCGCTTGTACGTTCCGAAGAAGTTCTTCTGGTATGTGAAGGACTTCACCTGCATGACCAACCTCCCTGTTTCTTGGTTCCGCCGCCCTAATTTCGCACGTGAAGGGCGGCTTGACAATTCGCTTTTTATTCGCCTATCATAACATCCATCGGCGTTCGGAGAAAGACGGACCCGCCGTGATCGTTATGGCAAAACGTTCCAGCCCCGCAGTCGGTTCTCTTCATACTCCTTCAAAAACAAACATTCGCCCGCTCGATTCCTCAAGGCTGGACCACCGGCGCGTGCGGAAGCGCAAATCCGTTCCATCCTGACACGGGATTCACGCGAGAGCAGCACGTTTCACTGGATTCATTTTTTTCCTAAATTCGATTCGGACCAGAACCGCATTTCTAAGGAGACGCATTCATGCGAGAGAATTTGAATTGCCATTGCCACATTTGCAGGGTCGAGCGGAATCTCTTTACTGCCGTCGAACAATCCCCCGGCCCCGACCGTTTTCGTAAGATCACGACCATGTCGCCGGTGCTTGCTGCTTTTACGGATGCCCGCACGCTCATCGGCCACTTACACGCGCAAAAGCGCGGCGAGTACCGTTCGCCATCGCCAAGTGAAGTGCTCCGCGCAATCATCGAGGCGGGACGAGATATCGGTGATCCCGAGATGAGCCAGTCTGTTTTGGTGCTCGCCTTCATGCCGACCATTCATCGAACCTACCGCGAAATCCGTGCTTGGTTTCAGGAACTCGCCACTGAGGACATTGCGCAGCAAACTTTTCTGCTGTTCCTCGAACTCGCGTCATCTACCGCCGCAGGATTGCTCGGTGGGCAGCTTTCGTTCGCGCTGGCCCGTAGCTTGCACCGCAACACGCTGCGCTGGGCCAGAAAAGAGCAACTCATGCTCTTTGAAGAGGATCGCTTTCGTGAGGAGCAGCAACGCGCAGCCGAACCATCCAAGGACGCTTATTTCGAACCCGCATCCTTGCTCGAAGATTTTCTCGATTACTGCGTTCGCAGAGAGATCATCTCCGCATTCGAGCGAGCATTGTTATTGAAAATCAAGGTGGATGGCTTCGTCGCCAAGGAAGCCGCTGATACGCATACCGTGCTCTCGCCCAAAGCCGTACACATGCGCATACAAAGAATCATGAAGAAATTGCAGGAAGCAGCAGGAGGCAACGTCATCGAAATGAAACTGCCAAAGCGTGTGAAATCAGTGGAACGGAAGCAGAGAAAAAATCTTTCAAAAACTGCGAGCACTTTTCCTTTGAGCATGTCCACCGGGAATTTGGCTATAGGTAAGAGTAGAAGGCAACTCTCGCTGGATATTCCGCCACGGCAGGTCACGGCGAAAGCGCAGCAGTTCTCCACAACTAAACAGGACTCGCTCGCACTATTCCCAAGCCTGACTTCGGCAAATGAGCGCACTTGTGTAGTTCGCGGAGCAGCTTCGCGGCGGCTCGCCGCAATCCCAATATCTGACTCCGCGCTCACACTGCGTAATTCGACGAAATCCGGCGAGAGCTTGCCTTCAATTCTCCGAAAGGAACTCGTCGGCAATGAAGAAATTCCTGCAAAAGACAATTGTCTCCCGCTGGCCCGCTATCAAGGCCACGCTCCGTCGCTCACTGCCGCTTCTCTCGTTCTCACTCATCTTCGCATCAGCCGCATTTGCTCAGGCGCAAGGTGGTTCGCCCTGGGAAAACGCCGTCAACGTTTTGATGCAGGCGTTCACGACCACCATCGCTCGCGGCCTCTCGCTTGTTTCGATTGTGGTCGCAGGTTTGACCTTCGCTTTTGGTGAAGGCGGATCAAAGCGAATTCTTGCCGGTGTGCTGTTCGGCGTCGGTATGGCTATCGCCGCTGTGAACTTCATGGCTTGGCTGTTTCCGTGATTCTCGGTCAGCCCCATGACATCGAAACGCAGAATCAATCCAGTCTATCGGGCGCTCCACCGCCCGCTTACAGTTCTCGGTGTGGAGCGCAAGCTGTTCTTCTTCGCCATGTGCATGGGCGCGGCGACGTTCAACATGCTTTCAAGCTTGCTTGGCGGCATTTTGATGTTCGCGCTGCTCTATTTCGCCGCAAGGTGGGCAACGAATACTGATCCTCAGATTCTCCGGTTCCTGCTATCAGCGGCCAAATTCAAGACGCAATACGACCCAACGAAATTCAGCCCGATTACGATTCGCAGAGCCTCGAATGCTTAATCTGAAGAAACTCCTGAACCCGTACACGGAGACAGGCGCGCTCAATGAGCAGATCAACCTGTATGGCTTCATTGACCCGCACGCATTCCTCACCAAGTCCGGCGATGTGGGCGTGATCCTTCAAGTGCATGGAGTTGACTACGAGTGCCTGGACGTGAACGCGCTCGACACCTTGACGAAGCGACTTGAATCGGCGTTCCGCCTCTTCGACAGCAACTTTCGCGTCTACCAATACCTCTTCAAACGAAATCACGAAACGATCCCGCACCGGA
>DATEHT010000014.1:0-3871 GCA_035279425.1 Terriglobales bacterium
GAGGGTGTTCTGTGGTCCTTCACCACTTCGGCGGGTCTTCTGGCCATTTTGACGTGCTTTGAAGTCCTCAGAATCCTGCGTGCGGGTACCGCAGTCTCCTTAGAAGTCGAAATTTCTTCCAACGCTGAGGGAATTCTCTAAATGAATATGAGAGTTACGAAACAAGTTCACGGAGTCGGGTCAACGCAGACCAAGGAGCATGGGCGGTGGCGGGAGGATGAAACAGATCGTGAGAAGTGGTTGAGCCTGATGGTTGCGAAGAGTTCGTGGGCGACGCGTCTAGTGCATTTTCCGGGCTGGGAAAGATTTCTAAGAACTTTGTTTCCGCCCGAGTGGTTCCAGGGGATGCGGCGAATCGAGTTGACGACAGAGTATGATCTTGGTCTACGGATTCACTGCGATCTTAGTTCGTATATTGAGTGGTGCATCTTTTTTTTGGGACACTACGGCCACCCCACCGGGCGTTTGATTGAGTCATTGCTTAACGAGGGTGACTTCGCGGTAGATGTTGGCGCGAACGTAGGAGCTTATGCGTTGATTATGGCTCAATCTGTACGGAGCGGCGGCCGCGTTGCTGCGTTCGATGCAAATTCGGAAGTTTACGACAGGCTTTTGCAGAATCTGGCGCTGAACAATTTCACAGAACATATCGAAACCTACAACATCGCACTGTCCTCACAATGCGGTGCGCAATTGTTCTATCTTCCACCGATCAGTTCGCCAAACCGTGGCACGGCCACTCTTATTCAACAAGCTCGACCTCAGGGGACTCCTATTACGGTCCAGGTCGAAACACTTGATCGTGTGATCGGCAACTGGAAAAGATGTGATCTCATTAAGGCCGACACCGATGGCAATGATTTTGCTGTATTGGACGGAGCTGCCGAAATTATCCATCGATACCTCCCGAGCCTGATTTTCGAATTTGACTCGGACCTTTGGCCAGAAGCAAAGAAGAAGGGGGAACAGCTTAGCGCGTGGCTCAAAACGCTTGGGTATAGCTTTCATTGGATCGATCAGCGCTGGGGCAAGGTAAGGAAGTTAGGCTCGCGAGATTTGCCGAAGGGGAATATTTTAGCTTTGCCCGCCCACCGAAAGATCAGGGAGACATGACCGAGCCACTCCCTCACACGGAGGTTCAGGTTCGATCTCAGCAGTTTTTCTGGCGTTCAAGCGCGGCCTCGCTCTTGATTGTGTGTTTTGCAGGACCCTTGAGCGCATGGTTGGGTCTTTACGGCAGCGTCGTTATGGTTTGCGTGATTTGTTTCTGTGTGATTTGGCCCATGCGTATCGCGGGTTCTCGCTTTGATATTGCCAATGTCCTACTGTTGTTCGTGGCCTACTATTTTCTTATGTTTGGCTTATACGGATTGATGAATGCTTTTGGCTTATCGCATTACCTTGGAGTTAGCTACAACCCAACCAGTGATTCACTTGCGGATATCAGCAGTTTGGCGTCTGTGTATGCAGGTGGTCTGCTCCTTTCAGTCTACGCCGGCTATATCTGGGTGCCGCAGCTTCTTAGTCGGCGGCAAAGTGTGCGCTCGCGAGAAGCTCAGTCCTGGCTAGATTTGAGAAATCTGAACCAATTAGGCGTCGCCGCCTCGATTGCTCTGGCGTTTTCCTATATCGGTTGTGCGCTCATGATCTTTTTTCTTGGGGGATTCTCTGCAATCGGCCTTGATCCAACATATGTCGCAACGACGGGAACACATGGTCTTTACTGGGTTCAAGCTCTGATCTGGACAAATCATTGGGCGGTCCTGGTTAATCTTCTCGGTTACATTCTGATGAAGAAGAACCGCTATCTCATTCTGACGGCTCTGTCGATTCCCCTATTTTTTGTTGAGTTCCTGCTGAGTGGTTCGAAAAGCGCACTGTTGTTTCCCTTAATTGGGTTTCTGATTGTCCGGCATTATTGTTATCGCCGCATTACCTGGAGGCCTCTGGTGGCGCTGGGTGCTGCCGTGCTGATTGTTTTTGCGGCGGGTTATGCCTATCGATCCACCGGAGCTCAAGCTTCCCAGTTTGAACAGGGTGTGGCTTCGTACTATCAAAACCCGGTCGTGCTGCTCGAAACGATCGTGGGCCGTTTTTATGGAACTGATGGTTTTGCAATCGTTCTGGATTCCGTGCGCAATGGGCAGCCGCTGCTGATGGGGAAATCTTTCTCCGATTTGTTGACTTGGTACATTCCTCGCTGGCTCTGGCCCGCAAAACCGCTAAGCTTTAGCCTAACATTCGGTGAAGATTTCATGGCAGGAGCTCCAGGCGCTGGCGACGTCTACTACTCCCCATCGCTACCTGGAGAACTATATCTGAATTTTGGAGTCGTGGGTCTTCTCCTCGGCGGTATCGTCACCGGTCGATTTTTGCGCTTCATGTATAGGAAACTTATCGAACAACGGCCCCGAAGAATAGAAGCAATCGTTTTGTACGCAGTGATCGCCCCATTGGCAGCCAGCCTAAGCGGAGGCCCCATTAGCGTCATCCTCGAATTCATTATGACGCGCGTCATACTCTTCGCTCTGTTTTTTTGGATCGCGGGAATTGTGACTAGTCCTGCGTTGCTGGAACGCTCCGCGTTAGCGCGGTCGCGATGAAGCCTATAACCGCTGCCGGCGTCCACGGTAAAGGAGCACGAGCCGTATTGGTCGTGCACAACGCTCTCAGTCGATTCGTTAAAGTGGATTGTGAACTCCTCGCAAAAGAGTACGCCGTAACTGTCCGGTGCGAGACTTCTCGGCGAAAACTCAGCTTGATCAAGATTTGGCTTGAAGTGAAAAGACATGACCTCGTCTTCTGTTGGTTCGCGAGCTGGCACTCTTTTTTCCCGGTTTTGGCTGCTCGCCTGCAACGAAAGCCTTCGGTAGTTGTCGTGGGCGGATATGACACCGCAAATGTGCCTGATGCTAAATACGGATCGCAGCGAGGAGGCCCGCGGAGATTGCTTGCCAGGGCTGTGATGCGGCTCGCGACTCACCTGATTGTCAATTCCAATTCGGCCCGGACAGAGGCCATCACAATTGCCCACGTCCCAACCGACAAGGTATCCACCATTTACCACGGCATCCCCAGCAATAGTGGTCCTGCGCGGGAATTTCGCACGCGGATGGCTCTCACCGTCGGGAATGTTTGCCGTGAAAATTTGCTTCGAAAAGGGCTTCTCCCATTTATTCAAGCGGCTAGTTTCCTTCCGGATGTTCGATTTGTTCATGCCGGGACCTGGCAAGACGATAGCATCGCCGAACTGCGCGAAGAGGCTGGCACAAACGTGGAATTTCGAGGCTTTGTCACCGACGACGAGCTCACCGAGCTGTACAGCCAGGCGAGCGTATATGTTCAAGCCAGTTTGCATGAGGGATTCGGAATGAGCGTCGCCGAATCGATGGCCGCCGGCTGCATACCGGTGACAACGAACAAAGGGGCGCTTCCTGAGGTCACAGGCGACACGGGAATTCGCATTTCAAGTGCGATTCCTGGACAAATCGCTAACGCCGTTGCGGTCGCTCTCGGCGCGAATTATGCCGACCGGCTGAAAGTACAGAGACGAGTTCATGAAATGTTCTCTTTGGAAGAACGGGAGAGGAAATTGAAGAGTGTATTGGACAGTCTCTTTGTTCCCCTGGCACCTTGCGCGCAATCCGCAAGTGTCGCAAAACACCCTTTGGATTGAGCAATCCTGAGGCGCGCTAACACCGAACACCACTTAAAAATTAATGGAGGCTTAATGCCGGAATCAAGCGTGAAATCATTGGATGTTCCCGTTCAAACTGCGAAGCTTCAGGGAAATTTACCGTTTCTCGATCTCAAGGCGCAATTCGCAACGATTCGGGACGAAATTCTTTCGGCCGTCACGGGCGTTCTCGAT
>DATEHT010000015.1:0-70441 GCA_035279425.1 Terriglobales bacterium
TGAACCGAATGCTGGAGCAATTGTGCGCGCGTCTGCAAGGGCGTGCTTTGGCCGCACAGGAGTTGCGGCTGGAGTTGACCCTCGATAATGGAAGATTGCCCTCAGATGAGGTTGCCCCACCCTTTCGCCTGCTTTTGGCGAAGGGTGGAACTGAGAATTCTGAGCACCTGGGTATTTTTCGACGAACAGTTCATCTTCCCCTCCCGTTACTCAACGCAAAGATTTTTCTCAAACTCCTTCAGTTGGATTTGCAGGCAAATCCTCCCGGCGCTCCAATCACGAAAGTGCATCTGCACATTGAGCCGGCAAAACCCCGGCCCGGGCAGAACGGATTTTTTGTTCCTTCTTCGCCGGAGCCTGAAAAGCTCGAGCTCACGCTGGCAAGAATTAATGGCATTGTGGGTGAAGGACGTGCCGGTTCTCCCTTGCTGCTTGACACGCACCGACGCGAAGCTTTCGAGATGCGGCATTTTTCACCGTCAGAAAACAAATTGTCCGGTGACCGACGCCTCGCCCATCCAACTGGGAACGGACACAAAGTGTTCGCACGTCTGGCGGAATGTGAGCATCCCGGGCTCGATCATCTGACCGACAGTCTCGTCAGCGGTCTGAGAATTTTCCGTCCGCCAATTCACGTGCGAGTGAATTACAGCAAAGGCCGACTTTCGCATGTTCGGTCCTTAAAGGGCCGGCAAATCTCCGGCGAGGTTCTCTGGTCGGCCGGACCGTGGCGTTCTTCGGGCGATTGGTGGGAACACGATGAATGGATGCGCGACGAATGGGACATCGCACTGCAGGAAAAAGATGGAATCATTCTCTACCGCCTGGTTCACGATCTGATCTCAGGACGGTGGTTGTTGGAAGGAAAGTATGACTGATTGAATCGGATGATCGGGTGATCGGTTTTCAGATCGCCAGATCACCCGACCGGGATTTCCCCGATGTATGTCGAATTACACTCCCGCTCCGCTTTCAGCTTCCTCGAGGGGTCTTCGCTGCCTGACCATCTGATCGCGCGCTGTGCCGAGTTGCAGATGCCAGCAATGGCGCTACTCGACCGTGACGGTGTTTACGGTGCAGCGCGTTTCCACATGGCCGCAGTGAAAGCCGGAATCAAAGCGCATATTGGAGCGGAAATTACATATCAGTTTTCACCACCGAGACTCAGCGACACTGAGAAACACATTATTGGCCAATCAACAGATCACTTGATCACCCTATGTCCCGATCACCAGGTTTCCTCCGTACCAGAACCTGCCCTGAGCGAAACCGAAGGGTGGCTCCGTGGTAAGTCCCGCCTCCCCCTCCTCATCTCCTCCCGCCTCGGATACCAAAACCTCTGTCGCCTCATTACAAAAATGAAGCTGCGCGCCTCTGGAAAAGACGAAGGCGCAGTTTTTGAGGACGAACTCCAGGAATATTCCGAAGGCTTGATTTGCCTGACCGGCGGCGACGACGGTCCTCTCGCGTTCGCCTTCAAACAAGGCGGAATCGAAGCTGCGCGGAGATCAGTGGAACGCCTTCTCTACATTTTTGGGCGCGAAAATGTCTATATCGAGTTGCAGCGACATTTTCATCGGGAGCAGGAACTTCGCAACCGTGCCGCCACAGAGATTGCCCGTTCACTAAAGTTGCCACTGCTCGCCACCAATGGCGTGCGTTATGTGGCGGAAAATGCGCGTGAACTGTGCGATGTTTTCACCGCGGTTCGCAATCACTGCACATTGAGCACCGCCGGACGCCTGCTTACACAAAACTCCGAATGTCATCTGAAATCGCCTGAACAGATGGCCAAGCTCTTCGCCGATCTGCCAGAAGCAATCGCCAATACGGTTGAGCTTTCTTCCCGGCTCGAATTCACGCTCGAGGATTTGGGTTATGAATTCCCCAAATATCCCGTGCCAGAAGGCGAAAGCATGATGTCGTTCCTGCGCGAACGAACGCGCGAGGGATTTGAAACCCGCTACGGCCGCAGCTCAACGGAATTACAAAACAAAGCCCGCGTTCAGATCGAACGCGAACTCGCTTTGATAGAAAAATTAAACCTGCCCGGATATTTTCTGATCGTCTGGGATATCGTCAACTTCTGCTGCGAACAAAATATTTTGGTTCAAGGCCGCGGCTCTGCCGCCAACAGCGCTGTCTGTTATTCGCTCGGCATCACTGCCGTCGATCCCGTCGGCATGGAGCTTCTCTTCGAACGTTTCCTTTCTGAACAACGCGGCGAAATGCCCGATATCGATCTCGATCTTCCGAGCGGAGACGAACGCGAAAAAGTCATTCAACACTTATACGAAAAATATGGCGAGCGCGGTGCGGCAATGACCGCCAACGTCATTACTTATCGCAGCCGCATGGCCTCACGCGAAATCGGTAAAGTCCTCGGCTTCGATCTCGAAACGCTCGACAAACTTTCCGCCGCGGTTGCGCATTGGGAATACCGCGACGATAACGACACGTTCGATCACCGCTTTCGTGACGCCGGCCTCGATCTGCGCCATCCGCGCATTCGCAAATATTTTGAGCTATGCGAAGCCATTCAGGATTTGCCGCGCCATCTTGGACAACACTCTGGCGGCATGGTGATCTGCCAGGGCCAGCTCGATTCTGTGGTTCCACTCGAGCCTGCCTCCATGCCCGGGCGCGTAGTCGTGCAATGGGACAAAGATGATTGCACCGATCTCGGCATTGTCAAAGTCGATCTGCTCGGGCTCGGTATGATGGCCGTGCTCAAAGATTCCATCAATCTCATCCGCGATCATTACAACGAAAAAGTGGACCTTGCGCACCTGCCGGCTGACGACCCCGAAGTCTATTCAACTCTGCAAAAAGCCGACACAATCGGAATGTTCCAGATCGAAAGCCGCGCGCAGATGTCATGCCTGCCGCGTCTGAAACCTAAAAAGTTTTATGACATTGTCGTGCAAGTCGCGATCATCCGTCCCGGCCCGATCGTCGGGCAAATGGTGAATCCTTATTTAGAGCGGCGGCAAGGGCGGCAAGATGTTAGCTACGCGCATCCGTCGCTTGAGCCGGTTCTCAAGCGAACTCTGGGCGTGCCACTTTTTCAGGAGCAGTTACTAAAGATGGCAATGGCGGTTGCAGGCTTTAGCGGCGGCGAGGCCGAAGAGCTGCGCCGCGCCATGGGGTTCAAGCGCTCAGAAAAACGCATGAAGGAAATCGAATCCAAACTCCGTGCCGGCATGACGCGCAACGGAATCTCACCCGATGCGCAGGAAGAGATCGTGCTCTCGATCACTTCGTTTGCACTCTATGGCTTTCCCGAGTCCCACGCCGCTAGCTTCGCTCTCCTCGCCTACGCCAGCGCTTATTTGAAATGCCATTACCTGGCTGCATTCACTGCGGCTCTTTTGAATAATCAACCCATGGGTTTTTATAGCCCCGCAACTATTGTCAAAGACGCGCAACGCCATGGACTTAAAGTCTTGCCGATTGATGTTACCAAGTCGGAGTGGGAGTGTACGTTGGAGCACTCAGCATTCAGCACTCAGCAACAAGATGTCGTGCGTCCTGCGTCGTTGGTCGTTGGCGAAAACCAGCAACTCCTCGGTCATCGTTCCCCAGCAACTGACGAGCATCTAGCTCCGAAGGAGCGGTCGAACTTAGCCCAGCGCTTTAGCGCTGGGAAAAGGAGCGTAAATGATGTAAGTCCCGGAGGGACGGCACCCGTTACTACGCACACTCCATTCATCAAGACCGATATTTCATTCTGCGCACGACGCACGACGCAGGACGCACGACTCGCCAGTCTTGCCCTCCGCCTCGGCCTGCGCTACGTTCGCGGCTTGCACGAAGAAGCCGGACGCGCAATCGCCGAAACACGAAAAAATGTTCCCTTTACTTCGATTCACGATCTGGTTCACCGCGTGTCCGAACTGCAAAAACACGAACTGAATACCCTTGCCGAAATCGGCGCATTGAACTCAATTAAAAATTCACCACGGAGAAACAGGGGCACAGAGGAAACCGTCAATAATGAATTCTCCGTGTCTCAGTGCCTCCGTGGTGAAAAGGTCTTTCATCGTCGCGACGCCCTCTGGAGCGCCGCCGCTGCCGCCAACCCCTCGGGCCCTCTGTTCGAACAGACCCACGCGCCCGACAACAAATCTCCACTACAAATAATGACTGACGAAGAACGCCTGGTCGCCGACTTCCGCGGCACTGGCATGACCATCGGCCCACATCCTATGTCCTACCATCGCGAACGCATGGACAGACTCGGCGTTTGTCGCGCCATCGAACTCCCCTCGCTTCCAACCGGACGCCAGGTCCGCACCGCCGGCGGCGTAATCGCACGCCAGCGTCCAGGTACAGCAAAGGGTTTTGTTTTTCTCAGCCTTGAAGATGAAACCGGAGTTTCAAACGCCATCGTCACTCCGGATCTATTTCAGCAGAATCGCCTGCTGCTCTCGACCGAGCAATTTCTTTTGATCGATGGGATTCTGCAAAATCAGGATGGAGTAATTTCGGTCAAAGCTCTGAATGTTTCACCGCTGAATATCACCCGCGCCCAAACCGTTTCTCACGATTTTCACTGATAGACTTCACCGCACCACGCCCTCAAGCGGAGAGCTTGCCGTGGCATAGAGCTTTTTTTTCATTCTTCCGGCAAGGTAAGCTTCCCTGCCGGCAACCACTGCGTGCCTCATCGCTCCCGCCATCAGCACCGGATCTGCAGCGTTCGCGATTCCCGTATTCATCAACACGGCGTCAGCACCAAGTTCCATTGCGATCGTCGCATCCGATGCCGTTCCCACGCCCGCATCCACGATCAGCGGTACACCAGTAATCATTTCGCGGAGGATCTGAATATTCGCGCGATTCTGAATTCCCAGCCCGCTTCCAATAGGAGCGCCTAGCGGCATAATCGTGGCGGCACCGGCATCTAACAATCTTTTCGCAAATACCGGATCGTCCGACGTGTACGGCAAAACCGTAAAGCCTTCGCTCACCAACACCCGAGTCGCTTCAAGTGTTGCTTGAACGTCGGGGTAGAGCGTCGCCTGATCGCCAATCACTTCCAGCTTCACCCAATCGGAGATACCTACTTCGCGTCCAAGCCGCGCCGCACGGATGGCTTCATCGGCCGTGTAACAGCCAGCGGTATTCGGGAGCAGAAAATATTTTTTCGGATCGATGTAGTCGAGCAGCGATTCCTTGCTGCGATCAAGGTTCACCCGGCGAACGGCGACCGTCACGATCTCCGCCCCACTCGCCTCAAGCCCGCGAGCAGTTTCCTGAAACGATTTGTATTTTCCGGTTCCGACAATCAGACGCGAATGGAACTCACGTCCAGCAATTACCAATGGATCATGCATGAAGTAATTGTAAATCGGAACAGACCGCCGATTTGGGGAACAGCTCCAGCTCACGCTGGCGTGCGAGTTTCGGCTTCGGCATACATTTCTTCGATTTCGCGCTTGAAATGCTCCTCGATCGCCCGTCGGCGGAGCTTAAGACTGGCAGTAACGGTCCCGTTGGCTGAGGAAAGCTCTTCAAGCAGCACCCTGAACTTTTTTATTTTTTCAAATTGCGCCAAGTTACTGTTGATGCTTTGCACGATTTCGGAATAGCGGGCCTGAACACCGTCCAGCGCAACTAGATCTTGTCGGGACGAAAACGTCAGGCCTTGGGCGCGGGCAAACGTTTCAACGGCGGGAAAGTTTGGAATGATGAGCACAGCAGGAAATTTTCGTTTATCGCCAATCACGATAGCTTCCGTGATCCACGGGTGGTGTTTGAACGAACTCTCGATGGGCTGTGGTGCGATGAATTTCCCGCCGGATGTCTTCAGCAGGTCCTTCTTGCGGTCCGTTACGTACAAGAAGCCATCCTCATCAATCCGGCCAATGTCACCGGTCTTGAACCAGGCATCCACGAATGCAGCGCGCGTTTCGTCTGGCTTGTTCCAATAGCTGTGAAACACGGATGGGCCCCGCACCAGGATTTCGCCATCATCCGCAATTTTCACATCTACATTTTTGAGTGGCCTGCCCACACTGCCTAGCCGGTGCGCACAGGGGGTGTTCACCGCAATTACCGGAGAAGTCTCAGTCAGCCCATAACCTTCATAAATCCGAATACCTATGTCCGCGTACCATTCAGCCAGTTCGCGGCCCAGCGGCGCCCCCCCCGAAATGAAACATTCAACGCGTCCTCCAATTCCGGCGCGAACTTTTGAGAAAACAAGTTTGTTGGCAAGTTTCCATTCGAGGGATTTTGGAGAGTTACCGGCGAGAATTTCCGGCCGATGCTTGTGGCCAACATCCAATGCCCAGTGATATATCTGCCTTTGGGGAAACTTCGCAGCATTTAATTCCACTTGCGAATGAACTTTTTCATACACCCGAGGCACACTCAGCAAAACATGCGGACGGACTTCCATCAGCGCTCGCGGAAGCTGATCGATTTGCGGTAAATGGGCCAGCGTCACTCCGCTATACAACATCCCCATATCCACCGAACGCGCAGTCACATGCGAAAGGGGCAGAAACGAAAGACAACACATTCCTTCTGAAAATCCGAAATCGCGAAGCGAGTAATTGATGTTCGCGGCCAGGTTGGCGTGCGTGAGCATGACGCCTTTGGGGGTGCCGGTCGTGCCGGAGGTATAAATAATGGTGGCTAATTGCTCGGGTTGAACATCACGCCCTAGTGCATCATGTTGGCTTTTCGTCTGCGCCATCAACTCAGACATTTTTATTGCGCGTGACTCCTCAACATCGTCCATGACCACGATCTTGTCTATGCTTGTGGTTTGTGAAATCGAGAGGACTTTTTCCAGAAGCTTCTGAGTAGAAACGAAAATCGCGCGCGCCCCGGAATCGCGCAGCAGGTAGGCGGTTTGGTCTGGTGTCAATGTGGTGTAAATCGGGACAACCACCGCCCCAAGCAACAGAGTGGCAAAATCGGCAACCACCCATTCATGCCGGTTCTCGCTCAGAATCGCCACTCGGTCGCCGCTCGAAATTCCCCATGACCGCAGTGCCTGAACCACCGCAAAAACTTTGCCCGCAAACTCGCGACTGGATATGGGGATCCATCCGGCGCTCGTTTTCTGCAGCATGCACTGCGAACCGCCGCGAGCGGCGATGATAAAAAAAATGTCGTTGAGCGTTGCCAGACTCATGGTTAATTGCGAATGTAATGCTTTTGATTTCGCTCCGCAATTGTGTCCCTGAGAACGCGCTAAGGGGCGCAGACTTCGTCGGTGATAATTGGGGCTTTCTGGATTTAAGCTGTGCTTCGCTCCAAATTGCTAACGAAGAATTGCTGAATGATGGACAACATTCAACTCTCGGGTACGTCAAGAAATTGTCTCCGAATTTGACCACACATAAATGTGGGATGTACACTCGCTGCTCAGGAACTCTTATGAAACAACTGCTCTTCACAGTGGCATTGCTGGCCGCAGTTCTTTCTCATTGTGCGTTCGCCGCAGACACGGCAACTAATAAGGAGACTGCAACTATGCCGAAGGTCGGCGATCTCGCGCCTGACTTCAAGATGCAATATTTCGACGGTCATGACTTGAAGCAGGTCAGCCTGGACCAGTATCGCGGGAAACAGGTGGTACTCGCGTTCTATGTCTTCGCTTTCACCGGTGGTTGAACGCAGCAAATGAAAAACTTCCAGCAGAACTTGAAGAAGCTGGAAGCTGCAGACACCCAGGTCTTGGGTGTGAGCATGGATAGCCCGTTCGCCAATCACGCATTCGCCGATTCTATCGGTGTCACATTCCCGCTGTTGAGCGACTGGGGAGGCGAGACCACGAAGAAGTACGGCGTTTATGTCGATAAATACAAGGCCGCTCGTCGCGTGAATTTCCTCATCGGCAAAGATGGCCGCATTCTTGAAGAGCAAGTCGACAGTGCCGCAATCGATCCCACGAAAATCGTGGACGCGTGCGCTCGGCCGAAGCTGAAACAATAAGCCTTCGCGCGTTTGACGCTGTCTAGCACGGTTGCTATCATCAATTCGCGGGGTGGAGCAGTCTGGTAGCTCGTTGGGCTCATAACCCAAAGGTCGGCGGTTCAAATCCGCCCCCCGCAACCAATAAACGCCACTGCTACAAGCAGTGGCGTTCTCTCAATGGTTCTGCATACACGCCTTGATTCACAGGACTCTAGAACCTAGGAGCTAAACAAGCGCAGCACTCGAGTATTGGCGTGAACGTCAAAATAGGTTCACATCAGCTAGGTCTCAACTCGCCTACTCTGGCAGCGTGAGCTGGCCTTTTACCTCGAAGTTGCCGCCCTTTGATGGAGCACTGCTGTTTGGCTGTCCACCACCGATTGAGATCGTGTAATTCCCCTCCGGGATGATAATGTCCCCCGCGTCTGTCACCATGCTGAGATCTCGCGGTTTCAAGTGAAACTCCACTTTCTGGCTCGCTCCCGGACCGAGATGCACACGCTGAAAACCGCGAAGAGCACGGATCGGCGCGCCGGCGATATCAGGAAATTTCAGGTAGAGCTGCACCACTTCGTCTCCCGCGACCTTCCCGGTATTAGTGACGGTTACCGAAGCATCGAGCGGATCGCCGGCGTTAATCGTCGCGTTCCCAAGGCTGAGATCGCTATAGTTGAAGGTTGTATAACTCAAGCCATATCCAAATGGCCAGAGCGGCTCGCCTTGGAAATAACGATAAGTGCGGCCCTTCATCGAATAATCTTCGAAATGGGGTAGCTGGTGGACATCTTTATAGAATGTGACTGGCAGACGTCCGGCGGGATTGTTCTTACCGCTCAAGGTTTCAGCGATTGCCGCCCCGCCTTCTTCGCCGGGATACCATGCTTCGAGAACCGCATTTGCGTGTGCCTTCTCCCAATTTGCGCTGAGCGCGCTACCATTCATCAGCACCACAATCAGAGGCTTTCCTGTAGCGGCGACTGCCTGCACTAAATCCTCCTCAGGTTGTGGGATATCGAGGCTGGTGCGATCGCCTCCGCTGAAACCCGGTAGATCCACCGGCATTTCTTCGCCTTCAAGTCGGCTGGTAATTCCCACGACCGCGATCACAACGTCAGCGTTTTTTGCTGCAGTAACTGCCGCCGGGTCAGGCGCGTTGTTCACCGGGGCCCAGATGAGTTGAGCGTCAGGCTTGCCATCTCCTCTGCGGCCATAGGTCACATCGAGCTTCGCCTGGCGTCCCTTTTGCAGGTGAACCCGTCCGACGTTTGATCCACCGCTCCACGATTGCGCTATTTGTTTGTCGTCCACCGAAACCCGCGAAAACCCATCCGCCTTGGTTCCGAGCAAGTAGTCGCCCGTGGCAGGGGCATTAAGGAACCCGGTCCACTGCACGAACAAATCATGGGTTCCTTTTGCCTGATCCGGAAGATTGTTCTCATTGAGATTCAGAGCCGATTCGACTCGGGTCGTAAGGGGAGTTGGTTTTGAGTCAAAGCTTGGTCTGGAACTGTATTCAGTTTTTAGCCCTGGTTTCCCATCAGGTGTAGTCAGGGCCGAAGCAGGCACCGGATCTCCCTGACCAGAAAGGAACTGAGTTCCTGCGACGTACGTGATCTTCGCGTCGGGAAACTCTGCCTTCATTCCCTCCATCACGCTGACGGAGTGCGTGGGAGTTCCGTTGTAGTTGCCAAGCAGAACGGCGGTTTGGTCCGCAAGGGGCCCAACCACCGCTATGCGCTTGACGGATTTCAGCGGCAACACGCCATCATTCTTCAGTAGCACCATGGATTCGTTCGCCATTTGACGGGCGAGTGCGCGGTGCGCGGAGCTGTCGAGCTCGCTCTTGTCGATCTTGCTGTAAGGGTCGGCTTCCGGTGGGTCGAACATCCCGAGCCGAATGCGCGCAGTGAACAATCGAATGAGCGCGGTGTCCATCGCGCTCTCCGGAAGGTAGCCCTGCTGCACTGCCTCGACATACGGTTTGTAGTCATGATCGTCCGTGACCTTCGCCGCGAAGTCGATGCACTCATTGTCCATACCACGGATTAAAGAGATCGCCGAGGCTTGGGCCTGACTCGGCCGGTAGTGGTGGTCTCGAAAGATATTGCGGACCGCTTCGCAATCCGAGACCACGTATCCCTGGAACTGCCATGCGCCACGAAGAGTGTGCTGCAAAAGAAACTCGTTTGCGCAGGCGGGCTGGCCGTTGATCGCGTTGTAAGCGCACATCACTGAGCCCGCGTGCCCTTCAACAACCGCCGCGCGAAACGCTGGCGTATAAGTGTCTAGCTCATCGTGCTTGCTGACGTCCACGTCGGCGAAGTGACGGGTGGGCTCAGGGCCGCTATGAACAGCGAAATGTTTGGGCGTGGAGATCACGCGATAGTAATGAGGATCGTCTCCCTGCATACCTGTAACGAACGCAACCGCCATGCGAGCGCTCAGAAAGGGATCTTCACCATAGGTCTCTTGCCCACGTCCCCAGCGTGGATCACGAAATATATTGACGTTCGGCGCCCAGAAATCCAGACCGCGGAAAAAGCCTGAGTTTCCATCCTGCAGAGCATTTTCGTGGACGATTCGGCCCTCAATCCCGATTGCGGTTGCCATTTCATGAATGTGAGGAGTGTCGAATGTTGCAGCAAGCCCAATGGGCTCGGGAAATTCGGTTGTGCCGTCGGCGATGACGCCGTGCAGCGCCTCGCTCCACCAATCGTAGGCTGGAACTTTTAGGCGCGGAATTGCTCGGGCCTGATTCACCAATTGTGAGGCCTTTTCCTCCAGCGTCATGCGGTGTACCAAATCCGCCGCGCGCTCTTCCGGCGTTAATCTAGTGTTCATGTAGGGAACACTGGCGTTATCTTGCGCAACGGCGCTAAGGAACAACATGCAAATGATCAGAACTGCCAGCGTGACTCTCCCGAAATAGCTCATCTCTTCTCCCTTAAGGCGCGGTATTTAGCGACAGCCTGCTTCAAAACAGAGATTCTTACTGAAGAACGGAATTACGTAGTTTTGGAATCGAACCACAACGGCGCTAGTGTGCGTGCCGGAATATATCTCAAAGCTGTTTGCGATCCCATAATTCTCCAGCACATTGTGCAACTTTGTAGCGTCGAACCGTAAGCCATCTTGATCGCCTACATCCATCGCGATCGCGCGATACTGCTTCAGATCTCCGATGTACTGATCGCCAAAGGCCAGTGGGCGTTGGCCGAAGACCGCGGCCAGTATCGCCATGCAAATCCATTTCATGTTGCCTTGGTCTCCTTCGCAGTTCTCCCATTCCGCAAAAACCTTGCGGAGCGGGGTATCAGCTCATCAAGTCAGCTACTGCACTTCGAACGAGTAGATATAGACGCTGATTGGCGCCGCCGAAAGCGGGTGCGGGATTCCATTGATCGGAATCTCTTTCACTGCGACCTGCGGCTGCTCGCCAACCTTGTCGACAGCATCAAGGCTTTGTCCAGTCAACTCCCAAAGGTGTGACTTACCTGACAGCTGCCCGCCAACGACGTTCAAATCAAATCTCTGCAAATTCTCCGTCGTATTTATAACCGCTAGAGTGAGGAATTTATGGTCGGGGCTCAGCGCCGCAAACATGTCGAGCGGGTACGTCGGGCTGCCGGAGTTTGCCTCAGGCTGATCACCGCCGATAGGATACTTCGGCGCAGGTTGGGGCGAGTTTCCGGACACGTCAACGGGCACTGAACCTGGAATAAAGTGGTCGCCGTAAAACTTGAAGATCAATCCGGTGGTGTTCATTGTGGCCGCCGTAGGCGTGTAGTCGAGCGTTGAGACACCCATGGTGTGCGCTGACATGGTGAGAAAATCCGTGTGCCGGAGCATCTCATTGAATGTCATGGCATAGGCGAGGGCCAGCTTCAGGTCAGGGGTTCGATTGAAGTTTCCGCCAAAGTAAGCATACTCATCGATCGACAAAAAGATGTTCTTGTCGAGAATCGCAGGAAACCGCTCTTGATAGCGTCGCCATTCCTGCGCTTTCAAGTGCACGATGTTCGCGGGATAACGGGCGTACTCGAGTGGAGTCTGCTCTACATTGTCATATCCTGCGTCGGTGGGCGCGTCGAGCGGCAGCTTCTTGGCTTTTTCAATGTCGAAG
This sequence comes from Terriglobales bacterium, assembly GCA_035279425.1. Classification (GTDB taxonomy): domain Bacteria; phylum Acidobacteriota; class Terriglobia; order Terriglobales; family Acidobacteriaceae; genus Gp1-AA145. The sequence goes on from DATEHT010000015.1 coordinate 12,059, forward strand.
TGCCGGCCGGAGCGCGCATACCAGTGTTGAGTGATGCCGTCGAAATTGCCCCAACTGTGTTCCAGCAAACCGCCCGTCCAGTCCTCAGGTGTGCCTTCGACAGCTTTGAGGTTATCGACATCTTTGGCGCGCATCTCTCCGGTAAGGTCCATCGCTTCCGGCATGTTGCCCGAAGCGAGCAGCGTGATCGACGGATCAACTTTACGCATGGCCTTCGCAAATTCGTTGTGTTTCAGCACGTAGTACTTCAGATCGGTGCGGCCGAGTTGCCAGGAACCGTACGGCTCATTGCCAATGTTCCAGAACTTGATGTGATAAGGCTCGGGATGCCCATTGCGCGCCCGCATGGCCCCAAGTCGCGTGCTTGCAGCTCCGTTCATGTATTCGACTTCTTCAGCGGCGGAGTGCGCATCTCCAAAGCCAGCGTTCACGGTAATGTAGGGCTCTACATCGATCAATTTGCACAATGTCATGAATTCGTCGAGACCGACGTCGTTCGTCTGCATTTGATTCCATGCGTAGTCGAACATCGGCGGACGTTTGTCGGGATCGCCGACGGAGTCGTACCAGCTCCAATCGGAAAGAAAATTGCCGCCGGGAAGTCGCCAGAATCCGGAGTGAAGTTGACGCAAGAGCGCTGTCGTGTCCGGACGGAAGCCATGCACATTGTCCGCAGGCATCAGCGAAACGGCGCCAATGTGAAAGTTACCTGTGCCGGTGCCGGTGATTTGGAATGTCGCTTTGTCAGCATCGTCATTCGAGGTCAAGATCAGCGGGACTTTTTTGTAAGTATCAGTGAGTGCGGAGATTGGAATCGTGTGGCGATCGCCCGCGCCATTTCCCCAGATCAGGCTGACTTTGAGGCTTGCGCCGGGTGTGCCTCTTAGATAAATGTGGCCGACATATCTCTTGCCTTTTACTAGCGCCAGACCGGATTGCTCGATTCCATGTGGAGTTGAGCTATCGAGCTGAACGCGCGGACTCTGATCACCAACGAATGGATTCTCTTTGTCCATCACCACGGCTTCGTCCGGGCCGACTGGCCGCCACTGGCGAAGCTGCATTCCGGGGAATCCGCCCCGTCGCCCTTCAGCTTCGGGTCCCTTTGAAGTGATCGGGAAGTAGAACTTGCGGTCGTCAACCATCTCAGACCATAGACTGCGATAAATGAGTGGACCGATGTGCTCAATAAACATGCCCAACTCGTATTTCGAAGTCGGAGGGCTGGTCTTTGACAGGTCGATATCGACATGGATAGGTTGAGTTTGAGTTGCTTGTGATTGAGCATTTTGCGTTCTTGCAGCAGGAACAATCGCAAGAAGACTTACAGCCAAGAATGGAAGCCGCCAGCCATTTCTCTTCGCGTTTTGTGAACTCACTGTACCATTGACCTCCAGTTGATCTGAAATGCCTTTCTAACGTCGTTCCACTACACGTGACACAACGTAGACTGCTTGAGGCTCGCTGCCAAGTTGAGATCAGTACAACCGTCAACTACGATCCGCAGTGACTTGCGCTATTGCGATCATCCAGGCACATCCGGTGCACTTCCATTTGCCTGGCACGATCGGGAGCTAGACCGGTAGAACTGCGAAGTATCAGATTTGTCTTAATCGAATGTGTCACAGGCAAAGATGGTTTGCTCGGAACTTCCATCAATCCGAGCAGCTCCCTAAACGCTACGCTCGCGATCTCGGTCTGTGACAGTTCCACAGTCGTTAACGGAGGACTCATAAACCGCGATAAGCGAATGTCATCGACTCCAATAACCGATAAATCTCGTGGAATGCTAAGACCTAGATCAAACGCCGCATGCATCACCCCGATTGCTGTTGTGTCATTAGAACAGACTACGGCTGAAGGACGATCCTGCAAGCGGGAGAACTCTAACATAGCCGCCATCCCAGCCTCCATCGTGTGATCTCCACCGACAATCTGCTGCGGAGGCAGATTTATCTCATGCATGCTGGCTTCGAAGGCAATCTCGCGTTCTAGCGCACTCCTGAAATTCCTAGGTCCGCCAACGAAGGCGATGTGGGCGTGCCCCAACGCCGCGAGGTGCTGTACAGCTTGACGAATACCATGACTGTAATCGATGGAGAGTGTCCTCAGTTGCGGTGCCGTTGATGCACTCTCAATGGCGAATACCGGGACTTGGTTACAAAGGAAAGACTCGATCAGTCTCTCTTGCGGCCAAAACGTTAGAACTGCCACTCCGTCTATTCTTCGCTCGATTATCCTCCGGGCGGCGATATCAAGCTGACGCGAATCTTGAGATATGGGTCTTAGAAGTAGGTCGTAATCGTGTTGTGCGCATAGTTCTGCGAACTTCTGCACCATCTCAGAAAAAAAGCGATTAATAGTTTCCGAGACCATGACACCAACAATGCGACTGTGTCCGCGAGCGAGGGTTCGCGCATGCGTGTTCGGATAGTAACCGACCTCGTCAATTACTCTCCACACTCGCCTTGCGAGCACCGGATCCACCGTGGGTACACGGTTGATCGCTCGCGAGACGGTCGCAGTTGACACTTTTGCTAACTTTGCAATTTGGCGAACGTTCATTGGAATCGGACCTTTATTCTCGACAGAGCCGTTCGGGTTTATTTGCAAGCGGTTGTTGCCGATCACGCTACAAACCAGTTACTCCAGACTCTGATGGATTTCAGCGCCTCGGTGTAACCTCTATATCTTTCACAGGCGAGTGTGCTTCGACACCCCGTTCCGGCAAGCGGAAAATTTCCTCCATCACCAGCCATTTCTCGCCAGGTTGAGCTTCCGGAAGGGCTTGCTGAAACTTCCACATTAGCTTTTCCCACTGTTGTACTTTGGGATTTCTTCGGTCCGCTTGCGCCTTCTTTTCAAAAGTAAACTTCTCGTCCGCTTCTATGATCATGAACATGCGCGTCCCGAGAAGATAAATTTCCATTTCTGTAATCCCGGAAGCCCTGATGCTCTGAATAATGTCAGGCCACACGTTCTCGTGATACCTTCTGTATTCGGCAATAAGGTCGGGGTCATTCTTTAGATCTAGAGTCAAACAGTATCGACGTGACATGTTGTAACGATCCAAACGTGAAATTCAGTTACGTCAAAGCTCTATCCAGATGCACATAGCCACCATCTACAAATAAGTGCTGGCCAGTTATGTGGCCGGCTCGGTCCGAAGCCAAAAATACCACCATCGCCGCAACCTCTTGCGGAGTGGTCATGCGTTTTCCCATGGGAATTTTGGAAAGGATCAATTTCAATTTTTCATTCGGATTTGGAAATGTTTGGAGCCACTGATCGTAAAGAGGAGTCATGACCTCCGCGGGAACAATGGCGTTCACTCGAATACCGTAGTCCAGCAATTCCGTAGCCCATTCTCGAGTCAATGCAAGTATTGCTCCCTTCGAACCTGCATAGCCCGAAGTACCGCCCTGGCCAGTTATCGCAGTCTTAGAACTGATGTTTATGATGGAACCACGAGCGGCTTTCAAATGCGGAAGCACATAATGTGTCATATTGAAGTAGTGCAGAAGATTACGTTGGAGAGAACATAGAAACTCCTCTGGACTGCCGTTTTCGAGGCCGACCTTATCGTTAATTCCAGCATTGTTAACCAGCGCATCGATGCGCTGACAATCTGAATAAACCTGCTGCACTACCGCTTCGCAGTTTTCGGCTAGCGAGAGGTCCTGTGCAATGAATTTCGCCTTCAGGCCGTCGCTCTCGATATCGGAGCTAAACAGGCGGCACGCATGAGCATCACGATCTACAACGACAGGAATCGCGCCTTCTTCGGCAAACAGCCTAGTAATAGCGGCGCCAATGCCTTTCGCGCCCCCAGTGATTAATACAACCTTGTTTTTCAGCTCCAGATTCATTTTAAGAACGGCTTCTTACTGTGCGGCCACGTCAAATTTCACCCGAAGCGCATACGCATATTTAGTAGGGGACTGACCTGGCAGTTGCACGTGCAGACCGTCAGCACGTTGCTCGAATTGCAGCTTGGCATCACTGCCCAGCAGGTCCACGGAGTTAACACGTTCGTTGCCCACGCCCAGCGCAACAGAATGAATCACGGCCTCCCCGCTCGTCGGCCAAGCGAGTCCTATTGCGTAGAGAACACTGCCTTTGGTTGTGAAGCGAAAATCCTCGGGTTTGTAATGCTCGATGTCGGTATCGTGGAACGATCCGGCCGCAACCTTCGTCGGACCCTCGCCGTAAATGCGCCACGGCCGCGTTCCGTAGATTGCCTCGCCATCGACCCTCAACCAGCTACCCACATCAAGAAGCACTTGCTGCACTTCGTCGGGAATCGTCCCGTCCGAGCGAGGGCCGATGTTCATCAGCAAGTTGCCGTTCTTACTAACGATGTCAACGAGCTGATGAACGATAAATTCTGGCGATTTGAAAGTGTCATTATTTATGTACCCCCACGACTTGTTGCTGACAGATGTATCGGTTTGCCACGGTAGCGGGCGAAGGTCGCCGAGTTGGCCACGCTCGATATCAAGGACTCCTGAGTGCTCCTGCATTGCGTAATCCTTGTAGTTGATGACTCCCACGTGGCCGTCGTATTTCAGAGAATCGTTGTAGTAGAACGCTGCAAATTTCGTAAGGTTCGGACGGACGGAAGCCTGCCCGATCCACCAGTCGAAATAAACGATATCTGGATGGTATTTCTCAACTAGCTCCGAAGCTCGCGCCAGCCAATCGTTCGACCACGCCTGTGAGACGTAGGTGAAATCGTTGTTGAGGGGAGTACCCCCGGAATTCATCGTCCAGGTATGGGCTGGCCCGTAGAACATGGCATATTGCGGGTCATTCACGTCAGAGGCAATCGTACGCCCGGGGCCTAAAAAGAAATTGTGCTCTACGCGATGCGATGACACGCCGAAATGCAAACCCGCTGCTCGAACGGTTCTCGCCAGTTCTCCGGTAGTGTCACGATGCGGCCCCATTTTTACGACTGTCCAGTCGCTCAATCCGCTGTCATACATCGCAAAGCCATCGTGATGCTCGGCTACGGGCACAACGTACTTTGCTCCGGATTTCTTAAACAGCTCGGCCCATGCGGCCGGATCAAAGTGCTCGGCCTTGAACATGGGAATGAAATCTTTGTAACCGAACTTGTCCTGAGGGCCGTAAGTTTCGATGTGGTGTTTGTATTCCGGAGAATCTTTCACATACATCATTCGCGGATACCATTCGCTGCCGAACGCAGGGACTGAGTAGACGCCCCAGTGAATGAAAATTCCGAACTTCGCATCCCGATACCATTCGGGTGCTTCATACTTTTGCAACGATTCCCAATCAGGACGGAATGGACCCTGGTGATCAACATCGTCCACCTGTTTCAGAAGCGCGTTTCGTTGCGTATCGTATTTGCTGCTCGCCTTTTGCCAAATCTGGTCTATTTTTTCTGGATCTTCGGAAGCCGTTGGAGCTGTGGGACTCTGACCTTGCCCAACCGATGCCAATGAGACAAATAACGCACATAAAATGACCAAATTGATAGCAGGTTTTCGAATTGAATGATGCAAACGCATGTTGTCCTTTCGTCAAACCCGTTGTTCTGCTGTGGCGTTGGCGTGATAGGTTGCACCGGCAAGCGCATATCCCGCAATCAGGACGTACGCGGTCAAGGGCACAAGGTAGGCGGCAGCTATGTTGGTCTCGGCGATCAACCCCATAATCGGCGTCAGAATTGCGCCACCGACGATTGCCATAACGATCAAAGATCCTCCGATTTTTGTATTCGGCCCCAACCCTTTTAATCCCAGAGCAAAAATAGTTGGAAACATAAGCGACATGAAAAAGCTGGTTGCAAACAGCGCCCACAAGCCGGGCCAACCCGGGCGCAACACCGCAAATGCCACCAGAACGACATTGGCCAGGGCATAGCAACCAAGCAATTTGTTCGGCGCAACGAATTGCATCAGCCATGCGGAGCTGAACCTTCCAACTAAGAAGGCCGCAAGCGTCCCGGTAAGAAAATATCCCGCAACCTTTTCCGGCTCGTGAGTGAACTCCTGAACGTACTGGATGAAGTAACTCCAGGTCCCAACCTGGGCGCCAACGTACATGAATTGCGCCAGAACTGCCATCCAGAAATGCGGGAATCGGAACAGCTCCCTGAAATGGCCGCGGTCAGTTTCTGTCTCCTGTTCGCTCTGAATGCTGGGGAATTTCGTGCGCAGGATCAGGAGAGCCCAAGATATTGCGACCAGCCCGAGCACCATGTACGGCTTAACAACCCGCAGAGTCTCTGATCGAAGGTAGGCGTTGTACAGGTGCTGCGCCTGCAATGAGTGCACCTGCTGAGGATTGAGTTCAATCCCTGAAAAAATGAAGGCCGTGCCAATCAGCACGCCCGTAATCGAGCCAAGAGGATTAAAAGCTTGAGAAAAATTGAGCCGCTGTTCAGAAGTCGCAGGGTCGCCCAGCTGCGCAATGAAAGGATTCGATGCAGTCTCCAGAAATGAAAGTCCGCTGGCAATCACGAACAACGCGAATAAGAAAAATTCATATCGACCTAAAAGCGCGGCTGGCCAGAACAAGAACGTCCCCAACCCGAATAGAAGAAGACCAATCACAAAGCCGGCTTTATAACCAAGCCGACGCATGATGAAAGCTGCGGGCAGCGCTAGCAGGAAATACCCCATGTAAAAGGCGGACTGCACCAATCCCGCCTGAAATCGGGAGATAGCGAACGATTTCATGAATTGGCGGATCAGCACATCGTTGAGGTTGTTGGGAATTCCCCACAGAAAGAAGAGTACGGTGACGAGGACGAAAGGGACCAAGTGACCGGATGGGAACAACGAAGGGCGCTCTTTTATGGTCCCTTCTGTCACGGCACTTTTGTCAGCAACCTGGTATGTGTGCATGAATTCCTGGCAGTCAATCCAAAGAAACCAGAATTTTGTTAAACTTCGACGGATTCTCGCTCCACGACCTCAATGCTTGTGGCGCCTCATCGAGCGGAACAATTACGCTCACCACCTGATCCACGGGAAACCTGCGCGCTTCGAGAAATTTAATGACCGCCTGAAAGTCTTCGGGCTGCGCGTTCCGGGAGCCGAGAATATCCAATTCCTTTTGAACGAAAAGCCTAGTCTCGTAGCTCACAGCTTCCTTTGCATACCCGATGTACACAACTCTGCCGGTAAATGCGACCTCTTCTACCGCCGCGCGGAATGTCGCTGGGGTTCCGACCGCTTCGATCACTACATCTGGACCGCATCCGTCCGTTAGTTTCGAAAGTTGCTCGTGTAATGACTCGCGTCGAGTATTGATAAAGTCGGATGCTCCCGCAAGGCGCGCAAGCGCGAGCTTTTCATCATCTATGTCTATACAAATTGTGCGGGCACCGCGTGAACTTGAAGCAGCAACCGCGCCCAGCCCTACTCCGCCACAGCCGAAGATTGCAACGGTGTCCTCGGCACTAATCCGACCGCGAGCCACTGCATGAAATCCCACGGTCAGGGGCTCAACCAGGCATAGTTCCTTGGTCGTGAGGCTCGCCGGATACAACTTTTCCGGGCGCATCATGATGAATTCTGTGAGAGCTCCATCGCGCTGGACGCCGAGGGTTTCATTGAATTGACAGGCATTGGGACGCCCCCGTCGGCAGGAAGCGCATCTGCCGCAGTTTGTGTAAGGGTTCAATGCGACGTCGGTACCGGCGGCAATTGTCCCGTTCCCGTGCACGACCGTCGCCGAGACTTCGTGCCCCAGAATTCGCGGATAAGAGACGAGCGGGTTCAAGCCACGAAAGGAGTTCAAGTCGCTGCCGCAGAATCCAACCATTCGAACTTTCAACAATATATTTCCAGCGGAGACGAGGGGCTCAGGAATGGTTTGGACCGAAACCTGGCCTGGCTTTTGAAGTAGGAGGGCTCTCAACGTTTAACCATTCTCTCCTTGCTTAAGCTTTCGAAAATCACGGGAAGCGCCTGAACTGGGAGAGGCTGCTGAGTTATGAAATAGCATTTCGCAAGATATGCGGTAAAGTTAACGGTGTCAAGGGCTGGATTAGAGATCGTTGTTCGGTAGCTCCAGAAGCCAGAACTTCGAATACAGAGTGTCCGTTTCGATAAAGTCATCGTTTAATCAGTCTTTCGGTGGTCTGTATACTGAGTGGAAATTATGAGTCTACGAATGAAAGATGTCGCTCGAGATCTTGGGGTTTCAGTGATTACGATTTCTAAAGTCTTGCGCAACCACCCCGATATTGGGGATGAGACTCGCGAGCGAGTTCTAGCCAGAATCAAGGAGCTTGATTATCGTCCAAACCTCGCTGCACGAAGCTTGGTTACCGGGCGTACTTATTTGGTAGGGCTTGTCGTTCCTGATCTCCTTCATCCTTTTTTTGCGGAGATCGCGAAGGCCCTTTCCGAGGTTTTGCGTAACAGCGGCTACTACCTTATTGTCTCGTCCTCAGACGAAGACCCGGAGCTCGAAGAACAAGAAATAAACCACCTTCTGGCACGCCGCCTGGATACGCTAATTGTTGCCTCCTGCCGTTCGACAGTTGACGTACTGTTCCGCATTGAAAAACAGAGCACGCCTTATGTTTTAATCGATCGCAGTTTCCCTGGCTTATCACCGAACTTCGTAGGTGTGGATGATGAAGCGGTTGGCAGGATTGCCACACAACACTTGATTGATATCGGGTGCAAAAAGATCGCCCACATCCGTGGGCCTGAAACCAGTCCTGGTGTGCGCCGCCTTGACGGGTACAGACGAGCGTTGGCGCAAAACAGCCTCAAACCAATTGACGAGTACATCATTGCCGAACCAAAGGGAGATGTTGAGACCAGACAGCGTGGGACCGAGGCCATGCGCGAACTGCTAAAACTCAAGCCAAGGCCCGACGCAGTATTCTGTTTCAACGATCCATTGGCCATGGGCGCGATGAACTGCGCATTGGACGAAGGACTACGAATACCAGAGGATATTGCAATCATCGGCTGTGGGAACCTGCACTACGATGATTCGTTACGCGTTCCACTCTCCAGCATTGATCAACATAGCCGACGAATCGGCGAAGAAGCTGCCCGGCTTACGCTGCGAATTTTAAATTCGAAGATGCCGCTCAAGCCTGAAAGCGTCATCTTGCAGCCAGAACTAATCGTAAGGAGATCGACTCTACGCCGGATCTCAAAAGCTGTTGGCTACAAAAAAGAGACGCGCACTCCCCGCCGATAATTCGTCCCGGGCATTGAAATTACCATGATCAGGGACTGCTGGGGCGCTCGAATCTCTGCGATCGATCCCAACGACAGAGCCGCGGTGCAGCAATGAGTTTCATACACAATATTTCGAAACTCACCGGCACTCGAAGTTCTTGGCGCCCTCAGTGTCGCCCTGTCCTTTGTAATGGGCGTGCTTAGGAAATGGACAGAGGGGCCTGCTCCTTCCCGGAAATGCCTTTCCGGTCGCGAGCACGGAACTCGGTGCAACTCCTTTCTCTACCCAGTTCACCATCGGGGTCAAAAGATCGAAGTTGTCAAGCGCCCGTCCACCGCCGCAGTGTGACATTCCTGGAACAAAATAGAACTGGCTCCACTTAGAGACTGCCTCTAAGCCGCCATTCGCCTCAGCCATTTCTTTGTAATAGTTGAACGTGTCAAGCGGCGAGAACCACGGATCACTATCGCCGTGGTAGAAGATCAGCTTCCCGCCGTGCTCAGAAAAAGTCGTGAGATTGGTTGACATGGAGTCAACAAGCGGTTGCGCATCTAACAGCGCCTCCTTCTCGACGTTAACTTCCATTGCCGTTGTTGCTGGTCCAAAGATTCCTGGGCCCGGCACAAGAATTCCACGGATGCCCGATGTAGCAGTAATGCCCGTGTCATACAGGAACCCGGGATAGACTTGAACACCGTCCGACATTTTTGGACCGTCGATCGCTTTTTTGATCGCGGAGACTTTCTCCGAACTTAGGCATGATCCGCTCTGTCCTTCTTTGCAGGTGAGAACGGCGGGATCGAAATCGCACGCAAGCGGGTCTGAGATGATTCCATCGGCAAGTCCGTCTTTCGCGTCGCATTGTTTCAACAGCGCTGCGGAAATCAGCTTGCGGTCGCTGTCCGTGATGGCTTGGGTGATTATCGGCTTCCCATCGGAGTCTTTCGGGGCAATTTGATTGAATGCAACTGGAATCCACTTGCCAATCGCCAAATTTGACAACCCGGTACGCATGGCTGGATCGCCGGAGATGATTCCATCAAAGGCTGTCGGGTAGCGCTGCGACAGAATCATTCCTTCGCGGCCGCCAGTGGAGCATCCTGAAAAATACGAAAACGCAGCCGCTTTTCCGTAATGTTCTGCGATGATTTGCTTGGCTACAGCAGCAACCTCCTGATTGGCCAGATATGCGAAATCCAAATACGCCTGCTGGTCCTTCACAAAGCCGAAATCGAATCCTGGATGGCGGCTTGTGTGGCCTGTGTCTGTACTAACGGTTGCAAATCCGCGAATGAGCCCCGGCGTGTCGCCTGCGGCGTTGAGACCCAACGGAGGCATTACGACGCCGTTGCTGCCTGCTCCACCTTGCATCAGGAAGTCTCCGTTCCAGTTTTCAGGCATTGCCAGGGCGAAGTTAATTCCGAACTCCTCGCCATCCACGCCGACGCGGCGATTGATTACACCTTCAACCTTGCAGTAGGCGGGAAGCGCTGCCGTGCGATTTTGGTTCCATGGGATTGCTTCAGTGGTCCCGGCCGGTACCGCTGCCGCTCGTGTGATCTCAACGTGGGGAGCCTTGAAATTCATTAAGTCGGCGCATGACTTCGCCGGATGGGCTGAAGCACTGATAGTCGAAATACATATCAAGAAGATGATAGCCAGTAAAAGCCGGTGGCTCATGGGTTCTCCGTTATTTCATTCGAGTGCACTGGATTGTAAGAATTTCTCGGGTGTATGGAATACGTAGCTTACATAAGTACCGATCACTGTACCGGCAGCTACTCGAATGTCAAGCGCCTGTTCTAGGTCTTCCAACATAAAGAGAAATCTAGCCTCTGGCGATTGACATTCAAATTTGAAATGGCTTTACAACAAAAGGCTTGACAACCTGTAGTATGCCAAGACTAGAATGCTCGGACTCGGTAAAGTTAACGGTACCTAATTCTATCCGGGAAGAGAGGGGGCCCCGTCGATGCCCAGGTTTCGGAGTGTTTCCCTGCTTTTATTGTCGGCTGCGATTTTTGCCACGGTTTTCGCATCCGCACCCTTTGCCCACAGCCAGACCGCTACCACGACAGCCGCGCTTTCGGGCTCGGTTTCGGACCCCACCGGGGCACGCGTCGCGAACGCCACGGTTACCTTAAGCAGTCCCGAAAAAGGCGTAATACGAACCTTTAAAACTGATGCCCAAGGCAACTTCTCTTTTGCGCTCCTTCCGGCCGCGACTTACATGTTGAGCGTGGAGGCGTCTGGTTTTAAAACCATCCGGCAGCAAGGGATTACGCTCGAAGTCGGTCAATCCGCGACTCAAGATATTACGTTAACCATCGGAACGAGCGAACAGATCGAGGTGACCACACAAGCTCCATTACTGCAGACCGACAACGCGAACGTGGGTGACGAAATTTCGACGAAACAAATTACGGAACTGCCACTGAGCCTGCGCAATGTATTCACCTTTGTGCAACTGAACTCTTCGGTCAATAATCGGTCGCAACAGCAACTCATTCAAGGAGGCGGGGAACAAAGCACAGCCGACCAGGACGTCTCTTTCTTCAATTTCGGCGGCGGCTATTTCGGAACTACGGCATTCCTCCTGGATGGCGCATGGGACACGTCCACTGGCTGGGGCGGAGTAATGTATGTTCCATCGCCGGACAACGTCCAAGAATTCAAGGTCCAACAGAATTCGTTCAGCGCGCAATATGGTTGGAGCACAGGAAACGTCGTTAATGTGGTGACCAAATCTGGCACCAGTGGTTTACACGGTTCGGCATATGAGTATCTTCGCAACGGCGACCTGGATGCGAATTTTTACTTCAACAATCACGCCACGCCTAAGCTTCCCCGTCCGAACTCACATCGCAATCAGTTTGGCGTAGCGCTAGGAGGCCCAGTTTTCCTGCCGCATGTTTACGAGCGTCGAGACAAGACCTTCTGGTTCTTCAACTACGAAGGGCATCGAGAGAACGACCCTCTGGCCACGGAGGGTACGGTACCTACCGCCAATTACCGGACAGGAGATTTCTCCGCCCAGCTCGGTGCCAACAGTGGAACCGACGCATGCGGCAGGCCGATTCTGGCAGGTCAGCTCTATGATCCTTTTTCTACTCGTACAGTAGCATCCGCTTGTGGAGGGTCTGCGACGGCATTTATACGCGACCCAATTCCCGGAAATAATCTGGCAACCTACCATTCCCCCTATGTGGCAGGCGGCGCCGGGAACCTGATCAACGCCATTGGAAGTAAGCTGCTCAATTTCTATCCCGCAACAATTAACGGCGGTCTACAGAATAATTGGGGCGGCACCGGCGCTGCGGGCAACAACTCGGATGAGGTTAGCGGCCGCATCGACCACAACTTTAGCGATGCGACGCGCCTCTATGGCAGGTACTCGTACAAACGAGAGTTCAAAGGAGAGTCGCCAGACTACTTTGGCGCCAGCGATCCTGCCGGCCCGGGCCAAGTTAATCCTAACAACCGTTGGGATGCAGGCATTGGCCTCAGTCAGGTGTTCAGTCCGACTTTCACCATGAGCGTGAATGTGGGCGGGATGAAATGGATTGAGGGCAACAACATGCAAAGTGCCGGGTTTCAGCCCTCCACCCTTGGCTTTCCGGCTTTCATAGACCCGAACTCAGCCCAATTTCCGACCATCGTTGTTCCACAGGGCTTTATAGCTGAAGGTCCATTGCAGGGAGCCGGCGAGGCCAGGTTTCCTCGCAGCGCCGTGAGTGATTCGGTTGACTTGGTCAAAATGCGGGGAAACCATCAGTTTTCTTTTGGGTATATGCAAGTAGCCATCGAAGAGAACGGTGGTCGTATCGCGCCCACGCAATTTAACTTTGACAATGCATTTACCGCAGGCCCCGATCCCACAAGTCCCACGGCAAATACCGGCAATGTGTTCGCATCCATGCTGGTGGGGACGCCCACCAGCGGCAGTACCGGCGTAGCCGTCTTTAACGTCTCGCGTACGTGGCTCTATGGAACTTACTTGCAAGACGACTGGAAGGCGACTCGAAAACTCACATTGAACCTCGGTTTACGTTGGGAAGTCCAGACTCCGATGACGGACTATCAGAATCGGCTTACCACTTTCAACTACAACGTGATCAATCCGATCACTACCGCGGTTAACGACGGCACGAACTACACCGGAGCGGTTCAATTCGCCAGCTCCGGTAACCGTGGCCAATACAATGCGAACTACAAACATTTTGCTCCGCGCATTGGCTTTGCCTATCAGCTCATGCCGAAACTTGTAATGCGAGGGGGATACGGCATCTTCTACCCGAACCAATTCCTGAATAGCCCCAATATTCAAGGGTACAACTCTACGACTCCGTTTGTGTCGTCACTGGATGGCGGGCTAACTCCATGTGCGGGATGCACTTTGAGCAATGCGTTCCCTAGCGGCCCGGTACCGATCGTTGGAAATTCTCAGGGTGCACTCACGAACGTAGGGTTCAGCGACAACGCCGTAAACCCGAATCGCAAGACCTTTTATGATCAGCAATGGATGTATGGGGTACAGTACGCCCCCACCGGGAACGACGTAATCGACATTACATATGTAGGCAACCACACCGTGCACACAATCGACGGTGGTCTGAATCTTAACCAGCTCGATCCAAAATACTTCTCCATGGGCAGTGCGTTAACGGCGCAAGTTGCGAATCCGTTTTTCGGACATATTGCATCGAGCGGCTGCGGTCTCGCTAACCCAACTGTCGCGGCAGGCCAGTTACTCCGGCCGCATCCGGAATTTTGTAATATCAATGAGCTGGATGATCCGGCTGGCGCATCGCATTACAATGCTCTCGATGTTAACTACACTCACCGAGTCTCCCAAGGACTGACTCTCTTAGCGTCTTATACGTTCTCCAAGTTTATTGACAACGTTGCCGGACCGGAAACCTGGGCCACTTCCTCGGGCGAGAGTATTCGGAACGTTTACAACCTTGCTGCGGAAAAGTCAGTCGATCTTTCTGACACTCCCAATAGCGTCGTGCTGAGCTATGTGTACGAGATCCCGGTGGGGAAAGGTAAAAAGTTTGCCCCCGGCATGAGCGGAGTCGTAAACCAGATCCTGGGTGGATGGCAGATGTCAGGAATTTTCACCTTCAAGCAGGGCTTCCCCTTGAGTATCAGCGAACCGAACTCGAACCCATTCGGCGTTGGCCAGCATGCCAACGTTGTAGGCGATTATCATGTTGCTCATCCCAGCATTACGGAGTGGTTCAACACAGCCGCATTCGCGCAGGCGCCGCAATTTGATCTGGGGAATGCGCCACGATACTTCTCCGATCTCCGCGCGCCCCACTACAACAACTGGGACATCGGTATTCAGAAAAACTTCCAGATCGTCGAACGCTCACGGCTTGAATTCCGTATGGACATGTTCAATGCTTTCAACCACACGAACTTTTACAGTCCGAACACCGCTCTCGGCCCTGCACCTCCACTTGGAAATTTTGGGACGATCAACCAGACTTGGGCGCCGAGGATCATGCAGGCTGCGCTGAGACTCTACTGGTGAAGTGTGAACAGAGTTTTTGCCAATCTTGTTCTTTGTTCGTTATCGGTGTGCCTGCTAGCGGATGTCGCCGTTCCGCAGTCGCAGGCTTCGTTCGAAATGCTCCTGGCCTCGGCGCAACAAGCCCAGGCCAGGGGTGATTTTAGTACGGCTGCCGAGTTTTATCGTCAAGCTGTCGCTATCCACCCCGAAATCGCCGAACTGAAAGCCAATCTAGGCTTGATGTACTACCAGACCGGGAAGGATGATGAAGCGGTTGAGGCTTTTCGCCAAGCGATTCGATTGAAGCCCCAGTTGTTCGCCCCGAATCTGTTTCTTGGCCGCGAGTATGTAAAGCAAAAACATTTCAGCGTTGCCATCCCGTATCTCAAGCGAGCTGCTTTCTCGAAACCTAGCGACATCAATGCTCGGGTAAGCCTTGCCGAAGCCTATACCGGAATGGGAAAAACGCGCCTGGCCATAGCCTCCTATTCGCATGCCGAACAAATCAATCCACGGGATCCGGATATTTGGTACCACCTTGGCGTGGGCTATTTGGATCAGGTCGAGGCGGATGCTCGGGTCTTATTGTCTCGACATAAGGATTCACCCTACTTCCCGGCGTTAGTAGCGGACAATTTTTCTGAGCAGCATGAGTTTATTCAAGCCATCGATGCCTACAGAAAGGCTTTGGCATTCCCACAAGTGCCTCCAGGGATCCACGCGAGTTTTGCGTTCGCTCTGCTCAATCGGCAAGATATCTCTGGTGCTGAACGTGAACTGAAATCTGAACTGCAGTCTAACCCCGGCTCACTAATGGCGAAGCTAGGCTTCGCGCGGTTGTATGTTGACCAAGATCAGGACGAAGAAGCTACTAACGAACTTGAGGGGATATGGACATCCGACGTCGGTTTCCTTCAAGCAAATGCAGCGTTGTTCCTTGCTGGACTCGTTGACCCAAAACGTGCCGAGTTCCTCCACACCCTGGAACAGCGCCAGGAGAACCGAGGACTGTCGCCAGAGTTAACTCAAATATTTCGAAATGGCCTCGATGGCGAAAGCCCGGACTCGACGCCTAGGGGCTTCACTATTGAAAAGCTCTCCACACCGACGCAAGGTCGGATCGAAGCAAAGAAGTTGTATGCCCAAGGAAAATATCAGCAATGCACTGGTCGGCTATCGAAACGTCTTGAGGCTCTCCCCGTCACGGAACTCCGCATGCTGGCCTTCTGCGCATATTCAACCGGAGACTACCAGCACGCCTTTGATGCCGGGGCAAAGATGGCTCTGAGTAATGGCACGGAAGCTGAAGGATTGTACTGGGAAACGAAGTCAGCGCAGAAGCTGGCAGCAAAAGCCATGGACCGTGCGAGCGCGATGGATTCAGGTTCGCCGAAATTGCACGTCCTGTTGGGGGACATTTATCGAGAACGAAAATTCTTCTCAGATGCCGAACGAGAATACCGGAAGGCACTGGCGCTTCGGCCCGACGACACTGGCGCACTATTCGGCTTATGTTTGACGCTGCTTGGAGATAATCAAATCGAGGAAGCCCTTCGTGTAGCGCAATCCGTGTTGAAGAACAATTCCGACGACCCAGAGCTCAACGCGGTGATGGGAGAAATCCTTTGCGCTCGGCACGAGTTTGCCGGAGCCGAGCCTTACCTAAAGAAGAGTCTCACGACCAAGCCGGAATACGTCCCCCATGTGCACGCGTTGCTAGGTAAGGTGTACGCCCAGACGGGCCGCACAGAACAAGCTATTGCAGAGCTAAAGCTCGCATTACCAGATGATAAGGACGGCGCGGTGCACTATCAGATTGGGCGGCTTTATTTAAAAATTGGGGATCGCGATTCAGCGAAGCAGGCCCTCAAGATATCGGAGCGACTGCACAACGAAGGATTGAATAAGGCAATGGTTGCGATGCAAGAAGGTGAAGAAAATAGCGAGCCTCAATAACGATCCGCTTGCGCACCTGGCGACAGGTAATTTCAGTGCCAAATGTGAAAGGACAATCTCACAGCGACACAAAAAATGATCAATAAAATGACGGTGTTTTTCTTCTTCTCTCTCATTTCTACTGCAGCAGTGTCGGCCGCAGGCGAGTCTCAATTTGCGATTCAACAATCCCATTCCGATTCGAATGGCATCACCTTTCAAACCACGGTTGGAAGTATGCGAGTTGAAATGTGTGGAGATCGCATCGTGCATGTAGTGGCCGCCAGAACATCGGAGATCCCGAACCCCAAGGTTCCAGTCGTTACGCAACCGTGCCGGGCGAACGACGTTCAGGTCCACGTTGGAAAAACGGACGCGCAACTTTCTACCCCGGCGCTCACAATAACCATCAACGCCGCGACTGGCGCCATAAAGTTCCTTTCAAAAGACGGGGAAACTCTGTTGGCGGAACCAAAGCAGGGTGGCAAAGCATTTGAGGTGCCTTCCGTATTCGAAGCCAAAACTTGGCAGGTTCAACAGACTTTCATTTCGCCTTCGGACGAGGCTTTGTACGGTTTGGGACAACATCAAGAAGGCATCTTCGATTTTCGCGAGGTTCCAATTCGCTTGGCTCAGGCCAATACAAACATTTCCGTACCATTTCTGCTGTCAAGCAAAGGCTTTGGCATTCTCTGGAACAATGCTTCGTTAACCGACTTCAATCCTGCTGATGAATCCATCGCAATCGACCCAACCACGGGCAAAGGTAAATTTACTACGGGCCCAAAGGGCAATTATGGCTTTATTCTCACCAGCGATAACCACGATCAATTGACTCTCGATGTGGACGGCCAGCGCGTAATTGACATCAAGAATTTCTGGACCCCTACATCAGCATCGGGAACAGTGAATCTCGAGGCGAATCATGAGTACGAAGTTGTTGCCCATGGCGGGAAAGCAGGCGTGCAGTTGGCAGTCCGGCCTCCCTCGGACACAACCACCTTTCGCTCCGAAGTTGGCCAAGCCATTGACTATTACTTTTTTTACGGCCCTGCGTTGAACCAGGTTATCTCTGAATACCGTCAGATGACCGGTGAAGCGCCACTGTTTCCCAAGTGGGCTTATGGATACTGGCAATGCCGCGAGCGTTATCACAGCCAGCAAGAAATACTTGATACAGCTGCGGAATTTCGAAGGCGGCATATTCCTGTAGATGCCTTAGTGCAGGATTGGCAGTACTGGGGCAAGTATGGCTGGAATGCAATGAAGTTCGACGAAACTTACTATCCGAACCCAAGAAAAATGCTCGATCAGCTTCACGCCGAAGACCTGCACATGATGATCTCTGTGTGGTCCAAATTCGGTGAAGATACGGACGTTTACAAAAGAATGTCCACCAAAGGGTTTCTTGTTCAGGGAACACCGTGGACGGACTTCTTTAATCCCGAAGCCCAAAAGGCATTCTGGGCGGAGTTGAAGGGAGGACTTTTCGAGGACGGGATTGATGGGTGGTGGATGGACGCAAGCGAGCCGGAGTTCGATGCGCTCAAAGGCAAACAGACATTTCTTGGTAGCGGAGAGTCGGTTCGCAACGCGTACCCGCTGTACGTGACCAAAGCCATCTACGAGGGCCAACGTTCGACCACTAATAAAAAGCGGGTCGTGATTCTTACTCGGTCGGCATTTACCGGACAACAAAGAAATGCCGCCGCTTCATGGTCAGGAGATATCACGGCCAATTGGGTCACGCTAAAGCGTCAAATTTCCGCCGGCTTGAACTTCAGCATGTCAGGGCTGCCTTATTGGACCACAGACGTTGGGGGATTTTTTCGGCCAGAAGATCAGTACACCTCCTCAACCTACCATGAGCTGCTGATTCGCTGGTTTCAATATGGCTCGTTTTGTCCGATCTTCCGCGTCCATGGATACAAATCAAACGCGGAGCTTTGGAATTATGGGCCTGAAGTAGAAAAGGTCCTCACCGAGTACGATGAATTGCGTTATCGCTTGCTGCCATACATTTATTCGGCTGCTTGGGGTGTTACCAACAGGGGCGAAACGCTCATGCGGGCGCTTCCTCTGGAGTTTTCTTCTGATCCCAAAACGCGGCAAATATCAGATCAGTTTATGTTCGGTTCGGCGTTCCTCATTAATCCAGTTATTTCAGAAGGAGCAACTCAGCGATCGGTATATTTGCCCTCCGGAGCTGATTGGATCGATTTCTGGACCGGCAAACGCGCGATTGGTGGCCAAACAGTCACTGCTGATGCCCCACTGAATAGAATTCCAATTTACGCCAGGGCTGGCTCCATCGTCCCTTTCGGCCCAGGCGCAGAATCAGCCGCAGCCAAAGAAGATCCCATTGAACTCCGAATTTATTCTGGGGCCAATGGCGATTTCACATTATATGAAGACCAAGCCGATAGTTATGACTACGAGCACGGAGCGTATTCGACTATTCCACTCCATTGGGATGATAAAACCGCAACCCTTAGCATCGGAGATCGCAAAGGTAATTTTCCCGGCATGCTGGAGCATAGGACCTTTCACATTGTGCGGGTCACAGCTGGACACGGAGTCGGAGTTGCACCCGCATCAGGATTCGACGCAACAATCGAGTATGGCGGCCATGCCGTTTCGATACATTTGTGACTTGCGGTTCAAAGAATTGAGCCGCGATAGGCGTCATTGTTCAATGCGTGTTCGTCATGAGCTGACATGCCCTTCAGGACTTCGGCGTCGTTCCACAGTCCTTCGTGCCCGCTCACGCTGTCTCATAAGTCCTGCGCCGGCGGCGCAAGAATCTTGCTTGTCGGGAGAGGTATATGTTTCAGCGGGCCGTTTTGGCAGACGCCGGCCAAAACAATGGAGACCGTGAACAGAACATTTAATCTGCGACGTTTCAAAGGCCTTGATTTCTGATCAGTTTGCGCCCTCACTCTGAATGTACGCAGCAAAGACTAGTCCGTACTGGTTGTTGTTGAGGTTATCGTACACGTCAAACACGCGAGGTAAACGTCCGTTTTTGGTGTTGCCCATAACTGCTTCTTACAACTTGTAGTCTGATGATAATACAAGGCATACTTGAAATTAAAATTTAAAAGAAATGCCTTCCAGTCCCAGGAAATATAACGTGTAATTAACGTGTACGTTGACAATGCTTGCCGGACCGTGCTACTTCTCCCAGCCGGGGTCTCCGGCCATGTCGACGGTAAACTCAGGAATCCTTCTCGCCGTATTATCCGCCAGCGGAACGCACACGCTTAAAGTGCGGGTTACGGGCACGAAGGATACGTTGTCGAGCGGGTATTGGGTTCCAGCAGATCGGATTGACGTTAACCCAACCATGTCCTGCATCTTGCCTAGTTATCATGCAACCGGCGGCTATGAACCTACACAGGGGACCTATGATTGGACCGCGGATTCCGCGCAGCGGAAGGTGGCGCAAGGCGCGCAGAGCTATGGCGCCAACTTAATCGAAGCCGTCAGCTACTCGCCTCCTTACTGGATGACGGTCAGCGGAACCAGTCAGGGAGGGTCAAATGGCGGTCCGAACCTGGCCTCGACCTACTCCGGCTCGGGAAGCGGCACATTCGCGGATTACCTCGCAACGGTGGCACAGCACTTCGCGCAGAACTGGGGCATTACATTTCACCACATCGATCCTTTGAACGAGCCAGGCCAGAACTGGTGGACAGCGGGCGACGCGAAGCAGGAGGGCTGTGGCTTTAACCAATCCGAACAAGCCACCATGATCCAGTCGCTTGCCACCGCACTGGCCAACAAGGGACTTTCCGCGACAGGGATCTCTGCGATGGACGAGTTCTTAGAGGGTACGGGAAACTGGTCGAGCAGTACGGCTGCGGCGGAGCTTTATAACTACGATGGCACCACTCAAGGCGATTTCGGGCGGATCAACACGCATGGCTATTCTTCACCCGCCGGGAGCGTTGCTCTGTACAACGAAGGAATGTTGTGGGGCAAGGCCGTCACGATGAGCGAATGGGGTTCCTCCGACAAAACCGGCAAGGACATATCGAACCAGATCATGGCCGATATTGACCAAAGTCACGTGGTCGCCTTTTCCATTTGGCAACCGGATTATCCCAGTCTCCTCACGATCGATTACACGAACCAGAGCTACACGATGAACGAAGCGTACTACGCCTATGCCAACTTTAGCCGTTTCATCCGCCCAGGCTATCGCTTCATCGCTATATCCGATTCCAACTCGGTAGCGGCTTTCAACGAGCAAACTCACACGCTGGTGATCGTCACCAAAAACTGGAACTCCACGAACCAAAGCAACACCTACAACCTTAACAATTTCTCCAGTCTCGGCTCCTCCGTGAGCGTCTACCGCACTTCCGCGACCGAGAACTTGGCAAGTGTGACTGGAGCGAAGATCTCAAGTGGCTCGTTCACTTACACCGCCAACGCCAATTCGGTAAGCACCTTCGTCATCAGTGGCGCGACTTACGCACCATCGGCGACTACTATCAACGACAACACCACCGGGACGGGATTGAACCAGTTTAACTATGTGGGCAGTTGGGGTTACTACAACACCCAAACGGGAGCCTACAACAACGACAATCACTGGAGCGGGAACACGAACGACTACTACAGCGTGCAGTTCAGCGGCACCCAGGCTAGGCTATACGCTTCGATGTCGCCGAATTCCGGAATTCTGGCCTTCTCCGTTGATGGGGGAGCGGAGACGTACTTTGACGAGTACGCCGCGACCCGCAGCGACAACGTTTTCCTGTTTGCCACGCCTACGCTGGCTAATACGACTCACACTCTGAAAGTGCGGGTTACCGGGTTGAAGAATCCTGCATCGACCAACTACTACGTCGCTGCCGATCGCATCGACATTGTGGGAGCGAGTACTGAACTGGGACAGGGAATTTACCGGATTGACGTTTCTAGCAGCAGTAGTGTCGGCGCCAATCAGGACCTCGAGGTGAACTCCGGAAGCTTGGCGGATGGGGGGACCGTCGATATCACGGCTGACAGCGGAGCGACGTACCAACGATGGAATGTTATCGCCGTGGGAAATGGCTCCTACCGCATCGTGAACCTAAACAGCGGTTTGGACCTGGAAGATCCGGGATATGCCAACACAAACGGCAGCAAGGTCGACCAGTGGGAGGACGGAGGCGCCGCAAGCTGGAATGAGTACTGGTGGTTCACGAAGCAGACGGATGGAACTTACAGGATTTCAAATGCAGCCAGCAGCCTCGATCTTGAGGTCAACGGCACTACGGGCGCGGTTGATCAGTGGCAGGACGCTCCAGGAGCGAACAATGAGCACTGGCAGTTGATCCCTGTCAGCCAGTGATTCGCGGAGCCTTCGTTGGACGAACAAGCGGCGACGGCCCGAATTCGAGAGAATTTGTTCGGATATCCACTTGGATGAAAATAAACAGAAGATGAGTATGGGTGATGCCCCTATGTTTCTCAGGTTGCTCTTAGTTTTTTTCCTGTCGATCCAAGGTTCCGCGGCAGCGCCCCAAGCCAATGTCCGTCCGTCGAGTTCTCATGACGCTGCGCTCTCTAGTGATTTCGAGGAGGCAAGCCATCTTCTTGCGCAAGGAAATCTCGACCGGGCTCTTGAATTGACGAAGCGTGGGTTGGTCCGATCTCCACGCAGCGTGGCGGGCCTTAACTTGTTGGGTGTGATTTACAACCAGCAAGACAGATTTGACGAAGCAGTCGAGGAATTCCAACAGGCGTTGGCGATATCGCCGAACTCCGCAGAGACCCTGGTCAATCTTGCGACGGCTTTCGGAGCGCAGAATAAGCCTGAACTTGCTGTGCAGACTTTAAAGAAGGCATTGCGACTGCAGCCCACGAACAAAACAGCAAACTACAATCTCGCCGATCTCTTGTTAGAAGAGAACAAATCGAAGGAGGCCTTACCTCTTCTTTTACGAATTCCCTCGCCTGATCGGACCACCCGATTGATGACGATTCGCGCATACCTGGATGCCGGTATGTCAAGGGATGGTATCGCCGCGGCTGAAAGACTTTCCCACGCGTTCCCAAAGGACACCAGGGTTCATTTTTCTCTTGGTGTGTTGCTGGCCTCGCACCGACAATTCCGGGAAGCTGCTTACGAATTCGAACAGACGAATGCCCTACAGCCGAACACTTTCGAAGTGTTGCATGATCTCGGCGAAGCCTATTTGCTGAGCGGACAACTTGCGAAAGCACAGGAAACACTCAATCAGGCTCTACGCCTGCAACCTAATTCCGCCAACACGCTGTACCTGTTAGCGAGGACCGACGCCGGCATGCAAAAGGAAGTTGACGCACTGGAGCTGCTCGTGCGCGCCAGAAAGATCGCACCCAACAATACGGATATCTTATTCCTGATCGCCCAGTTGAGTATGAAGCAGTCATTTTTTGAGGATGCAATTGAATTACTCAATGAAGGTCTGAAAATCGATGCCAAACGCGCCGATCTCCACGCGGCCTTGGGTGAAAGCTATTTCACAGTGGGCAAAGTGGACAAAGCCATCGAAGAGTTTAAGACATTGGTCTCGTTGGATCCCTCGCCCAGATCTTATGTCTTCATGGGTCTCTGCTATCGGCACATGGGGAAGTACGACGACGCGAAACGATATTTAAAACAGAGCCTTGATGATGATCCTAATAACATTCCTGCACTATACAATCTTGGCTTCATTGCCAGAAAAGAAGGTGACTATCCGCAAGCGGATCGATATCTGCAACGGGCCGTGCGCTTAGATCAGGATTATCCGGAAGCTGTGTTTGAACTAGGCAGCTTAAGGATGGACGAAAAAAAATACGACGAAGCTGTTCCATTGTTCCGGCACTTTGTAGAGGTCACTGAGAACCCGGCGCAGGGTTACTACAAGCTCGCAATTTCCGAGAGAGATCTTCACCGGACAGAGGCTGCGGAACGTGACATGAATATCTTTAAAACGCTTTCGAAGAGTCCACAGCCTGCGCCATATCCTCTGCAACATTTTTTCGATTACTTGGAGCATCGTACTACCCTAACGTCGGAACAGCAGAAGGAGGCGGACCTTCGTGAGCTGCAGGCCGAGGTCCAGCAACACCCGGATCGCCCTCGCAATCTTGCTTTGCTTGCAGAGTCGCTTCTGGAATCCGGTCGTACGAATGACGCTATGCAGGTCGTGAAGCGGTTGGATGCTGTCAGCGGTGGAGATTTTCGAACCGAGCTAAGTACGGGAGTCCTGCTGGGACGATTCCATCTGTATGGCGATGCGATTCGGCACTTCCAAACCGCCCTCAACGTCGACCCTTCTTCGGATGACGCTAAATACAATTTGGCCGAAGCTTACTTCCAGGTTGGCAACTACGAAGACGCGCTGAAGTCACTTCTGCAAGTATCTGTGGCTGGCCAGAACGAGGGCTCATACCTAGGTTTACTGGGCGATGTTTATATGCGCCAAGATCGGTACGAGGACGCGTCGCGGTCTTTGCAAAAAGCAATCGATGTCGCGCCGGACAATGATCAATACTATTCGTCGTTGGCGGATGTACAGGTTCGCGCCGCCGATCTGGATGCCGCACAACGTACTACACGGCGCGGGCTGGTGCGCATACCGGATTCTGGCGTGTTGTATTGGGCCGCTGGGATTGTGGCGGTGCTCCGCGGTGACGAACACGATGCGGAAAATTCATTGAAGAAGGCAACCGAACTCGTTCCTTCGCGCGAAGCAGTTGCTGCCACGTTGGGAATCTTCTATTACGAGCAAGGGCGTCTGTCTGATGCGCGGGAAGTGCTGAGGCGCTGCATGGAGATGTTTCCGCAAGGCGCGCTCGATTTCCAGAAGATCAACGGGGTCCTCGACGCTGCCTCGACTTCGGAGGGAAGGAAACAATCGCAAGGAATTTCTCCTGAAGCCCGTAAAGAGTTTTATGAACTCGCAGTCGCGATGCGCGATCAGGAGGAATAGCCAGGCTCGGGATTCCAATTTGAAATCGCAGCTACATTGTTCGAGCACCGGCGTTCGTTTGGCGTCGATCGCAGTGTTGGTAGGTTGTACGGCCAACGCGCAGGTTAAGGACTCCCGGACGACTGCGCCAACCCCGGCGAAATTCGTTGATGTAACCTCAAGCCTTGGAGTGCAATTCCAGCATGCCGCACTCCATACCTCGAAGAAGTATCTTCTCGAAACGATGGGATCTGGCGTGGCGCTTTTTGATTATGACAACGATGGCCGGCTCGATCTGTTCGTCGTGAATGGGGCTGAGATCAATGACCCATCCCCTCCTGGATTCATGCCACAAAAAGCGGGCCCGAAGTATTGGAATCGTCTGTACCATCAGAAATCCAATGGATCTTTCGAGGACGTGACCGAAAAAGCCGGTCTACGGGGCGCTGGCTACGGAATGGGGGTTGCAGTCGGTGACTATGACAATGATGGATTTGAAGACTTGTTCGTCAGCGGATATGGCGGCAATCACCTTTACCACAATAACGGAAACGGTACTTTCACAGATGTGACAGAGAAAGCAGGGGTAGGCGGAGGGGGCTGGTCTACAAGCGCAGCATGGGTCGATCTAGATGGAGATGGACTGCTCGATCTCATAGTGTTGCGCTACCTGCAGTGGGACTTTACCGACATCTGGTGCGGTGAAAAGAAGCAAGGTTACCGATCTTTCTGCCATCCTGACGAGTTCCAGCCGATTGCTCCCCTCGTCTATCACAACGACGGCAAAGGACATTTCACCGAGATCACCCAGCAAGCTGGCTTCGCGAAGCCTGGAAAAGAGCTTGAGATTACGATCGCAGATTTCAATGGCGACGGTCACATCGATATCTTCATCGCGAACGACTCAATTCCGGCGTTTCTGTATCAGAACAAAGGAGACGGCACTTTTGAAGAAGTCGGGCTCTTTGCTGGCGTCGGTGTTGACGGGGATGGGCACGCTTACGCCGGGATGGGTACTGATTCGGCTGATTACGATAACGATGGATTGCCCGACATCGCTGTCACCGATCTTGCATACCAGAAATATGCCCTGTATCGGAACAATGGCGACGGCACCTTCGCTTATACAAGCGATACCAGCAGCTTAGGTTCCATCACTTCTCTCCACTCTGGCTGGGGAATGCGGTTCATTGATTACGACAATGACGGATGGAAGGATCTCCTTGTTGCCCAAGCGCACGTAATGGACACAATAGAACTCACCTATCCGCAACTTCACTATCGCGAGCCTGTGCTGCTGGCGCGCAACACTGGGAAAAACTTCGTTGAAATATCCAAACAGTCTGGCCCGGTTTTTCAGGAACATTGGGTGAGTAGAGGCCTGGCGATCGGCGACATCGATAGTGATGGCAGGCTCGACGCGGTCGTCACGGAGAACGGCGGTCCGATCCATATTTTGCGAAATGAAACCGATACTCAAAATCATTGGCTAACGCTCAACCTTGTCGGTCACCAAAGCAATCGGGATGCCATCGGCGCGGTCGTGAAAATCGTCACTGCACAGGGCGAGCAGTACGCAACCGTATCAACCTCAGCGAGCTATCTGTCTTCAAGCGACAAAAGAGTGCACTTCGGCTTGGGTTCTCAGGTGTCCATTAAGGGGGTGGAGATCCGGTGGCCGAGCGGAATTAGGCAGATCCTGCGGGATGTGAAGCCCGATCAGGTTTTGCCCGTCGACGAACCGGCGAAATGAGGTTCTACGTTGTCGCGCGCCGAAGACAGCACATTTGCCCTGCAACACTTACCTGACGAACTGCAAACCCCGTCCCGAACGTTTACGTACACAGGTGCTTTCGCCGCTCTTCCGATCCTAGGTGGCAGTTTTGCACTTCCTTGCATTACCGGTATTTAGCAAGCTCCCTCCGACAAAATATTCCTAGTTTTTCGAATGAGTGGCCCTCTGATGCGCTTCGCTGCGAATCTTTCCACAGCGCCTAACCGTTTTTCTGAATTGGTGCCTCATTTTTTTCTTGACAAGGATGGCATCTGGGGGAGGCAAGTTCGCATACGCCGCGCCGTTTAGAAAATCGACTGTGTCGGAAGCGCATGGGAATTTTTGCGAAATGATATGTTCGACGCGACCAGCCTGGACCAGTGGTTCACACCCGAAAAACTGAAGAAGAAGGGCGAACTCCGTCAGAACCAGTTCGGTGCGTCGGTTGGCGGACCTGTTATTAAGAACAAATTGTTCTTCTTTGGCGATTATGAGGGGACTCGCATTCGCCAAAGCTCCCTACACAATCCTACGGTTCCCACCCTTGCTGAATCTCAGAGCGGATTTTTAGACTACCGGGATCGCTTTTCTTCCACCGCCGCAACCTTTACGGATGTGCTTGGGCGCACGTTCAATGGCGCGACAATATTCGATCCAGCAACCACCCGTCTTCTGAACAATGGCTCGGCTGATTCCGTAACCGGCCTAACAGCCAGCTGCGCAAACGCAACACCAACCTGCTATGTGCGCGATCCCTTCTATACCGGTGGCAGCATCGCCGGAATGACCAACTTCACCACTGCCGCGCAAATGAACCTGATGAATCAGCTGCCTTCGGGCCGCGTCGATCCGAACGCCTTGAAGCTGCTGCAGCTTTATCCCGCCGCGAACGGCCCTGGTTTTTCAAACAATTATTTCGTGAACCGCAGCAAGCCGGATGACAACAATCATTTCGACATACGCGTGGATAACAGCCTCAGCCAGCACGATCAAATGTTCGGGCGAGTGAGCTATAGCCGCAGACATGCGAATTTCCCCGGCGATTTCACAGGCGATGGCGATAATACCGGATTCGGGGGCGGCGACTTTACTGACCGCTCGCTCAACATAGCCGCCAGTGAGACTCACACGTTCTCGGGCACTTTGGTCAATGAGGCGCGGTTTGGATATAGCCGGCTGAATACTTCGTCGCAGCCTCCAAGCTCCCTCCTTAACGGGATTCCGGCTAAGTACGGTATCCAGGGCATCCCACAAACTGCCGAAAACGGCGGCTTGCCAACAATTGATATCAGCGGATTGACTTCACTTGGTGCCGGCGCATTTGCCAGCCCCAATCGGCGCGGCAGCGACACCATTCAATTCACAGAGAATCTGACCAAGATTCACGGCGGGCACAGTTTCAAAGGAGGGTTTGAGTACCAGAGGATGCACTTCCCGTGGATTGACCCAGGTTGGTCCCGTGGAGAGTTCTCATTCGGTGGATATACGGGCATGACTCCTGGTGTCGGCGGTGCTACAACTGGCGGCGTCGGAGCTGCGGACATCCTCCTCACTCCGACAGCAAGCACCGTCGCGAGTGGGGTGAACAACGTTGGTGGAGCAAATTCTGTTTTTGCTTCAAACATCACGCAGCCCGATGATTTGCGCCACTACTGGGGCACTTACTTCCAGGATGATTGGAAGGCTACCTCAAAACTGACTCTGAATATGGGCCTGCGCTGGGAGATCTTCGGAGGCTTGGGTGAAGGGAGCGGCAAACAGGCCGGCCTCGTCATGCCTTCGGTCAACCGCGTGGGCGCCCAATATGACATTCTCTCGCAACAGAAGAGCGCCACGTTGTCGCCGGCCTTTGGTTCTTTATTGGCTAATGACGGCATAGCACTCAATTATCTGAGCGCTTCCAGTATTTTCACGACGCCATTAACGAACTTCGCTCCGAGGGTTGGACTGGCTTATCAGTTCACGCCAAAACTCGTCGTTCGTGCCGCTTACGGCGTGTTCTATGGTGGTTTTGAAAATCTGGGTGGAGCTCCGGATCCAGGTTACAACTATCCTTTTACCGCGAACCTTTCATTCTTCGCGCCAAACGGCAACATTCTTCCGTTAACCTATCCCAACGCGCAATATGCGACTCTGGAAAACGGTCTCACAGCTGCGAACCCCGATCCCGCCAGCCCGAACTTTAGCCCGAAGGGCCTGGGATTAGTCGGTTTCCAACGTCCGTGGAAAACCGCATATACGCAGGAGTGGAACGGATCGGTGCAATATCAGTTGTCGCAGAGTCAGACAATAACTGTCGCATACCTCGGTAACAACACGCATCACCTGCTTAACGGAGAGAAGCGCAATATCCCAAACCTGATTCTTCCACCAGGAACCAGCAAAACACCTTATCTTCCGTTTCCCGACTTTGGTGAGAACAGTGACTATCTGACTCCCAACGGATCGGCTTACTACAATTCTGTGCAGATAACGTTTGAGCGCCGATTCAAGCAGGGGTTGAATGTCCTAGCCGATTACACGCGGTCCGTCTGCAAGGACGACTACAAGAATATTCTCGGCCTATCGGAGAATCAGTTCAATCGCGCGCCAACCCTCGCTGGATTCGGCTTGACCAGGGATTACACGTTCTGCGGCAACGATGTTCCCAACATCTTCCACGCCAGCGGAATATGGCAATTGCCAATTGGCAGGAACCGGGCAGTGGGCAACAACATGTCAGGAGTGGCGGATGCATTCATCGGTGGATGGAGCACGCAATGGATTGTCACTTCGCAGGATGGCTTTCCGCTCACAATCAAATGTCCTAACGCAACTACGACTGGTGATTTCCAGTGCTATGCTCCGCTAGCGAAGGGAGTAAATCCCTACGCCAGCAAAGGGCCGCACGGGATTGGTCCGTTCCTGAATGCCGCGGCGTTTGTTCAACCTCCAGCGGCAACGACAATCGGGCAGACTGATTTCAGCCCCCTAGGAGCTCCATGGAACCAGGTGCATGGGCCGGCTTACAACGATCTGGATTTCTCGATTTTTAAGAAATTCCAGACTTCGGAAAAAACCAATCTCGAGTTCCGGGCCGAGTTCTTCAACTTCTTGAACCATCCCAATTTTGGGACCACTATTGGGAACTCGAATTTCTTGAACAATACTGCTGGCAATCCGTTTGGAGCGATAAACAATACAATCGGCAACGGGCGCCAGACTGAGTTTGCGCTGAAGTTCTACTGGTAAGTCAATGCGCGGGAAGAACTCTCATGCTCTTCCCGCGCACGATTTTTCCTGTCATGCCGCAGAAAGGTGACAACGTGCAGTTGCATTCCGGTCGACCCACAATCCGCGATGTGGCCCGATTGGCGGGCGTATCGACCGCCACTGTTTCATACGTAATGAATCAGACTCGCGCGCTGAGTTCAGAAACAGAACAGAAAGTCCGGCTTGCGATTGAGGCTCTCGGTTACATGCCGAATGCCCACGCTCGGGAGCTGGCATGTTGGCGCAGACAAGATCTCAGTCACGATTTTGTCTGATGGACAGCCCGCCAGAAGATCGTAGAAACTCTTGATGACGAAGATCATACCTTCGATTCGAGTAATGAATCTCCGGAAGTTAAAAGCGGTCTGTCCTTTAATAATCTTGTATTTCTCCGTCGTCGGCTGCTCAACTTCACGGCTGCAGGGACAGCAAACCGAAATTGTCCTGGACGGGAACAGCACAGGAAGGGTTTTCGACGGTATCGGCGCCCTCAGCGCCGGCGCTTCTTCGCGCCTCTTAATCGATTATCCGGAACCGCAACGCAGCCAGATTCTTGATTATTTATTTAAGCCTGGCTATGGTGCGGCGCTTCAACACCTCAAGGTCGAGATTGGAGCGGACGTTAATTCAACCGACGGCTCAGAGCCAAGCTTTATGCGCACCCCTTCAGACCATGGCACAAACCGAGGATACGAATGGTGGCTGATGGAGGAAGCCAAAAAACGAAATCCGCACATCGTCCTGGAGGTACTCCCCTGGGGCGCGCCGGGTTGGGTGGGAAAGGACTCGCTTTACACCCCCGCAATGGCCGATTATGTTGCTCGGTTCATTGAGGCGGCACGAAACGATCACGATCTCGATATTCAATATGCAGGAATCTGGAACGAAAAGGTGTTCGACGTTACTTACATCAAGGAATTAGCTCAGCAGCTGAAAGCTCATCATCTTTCAACGCGGATTGTGTGTTGCGATGAGTATTCCGGAGAGGGAGAGGGACAGTGGGCAATTGCCGACGCAATTCTGAAAGACCCGACTCTCGCCGAAATCGTCAGCGTCATCGGCGTACATTATCCCCTTGTAAACGGAAAGATCACGACCACCGATACGGCGCGCCAGACCGGGAAACCGCTGTGGTCATCGGAGGACCAGCCGAACAGCGGCAGCGGCCCCTATCTCAGCCGTGACTGGCCAGTCGGCGGACGTATCCTTGCGCATCTCTACAATCAGAACTATCTCGAAGGATCGTTGACGGCCACTGAAATCTGGAGCCCTATCACTTCCTACTACGATAATCTTGCCGCTCCAAATTCTGGCTTGATGTACGCAAACACGCCCTGGTCCGGTCACTACGATGTACAAGGAACAATTTGGGCAACCGCCCATACCACTCAGTTTGCGCAGCCTGGGTGGCAATATCTCGATTCCTCATCGGGCAAGCTTCCGGAGAACGGCAGCTACGTCGCACTGCGCTCTCCCGATCACAAGAACTGGAGCGTTGTGCTCGAGACCATCCATGCGTCCGACCCGCAGATGGTCAAATTCAAAATCGCGCCAGGACTCGCCGCTTCAGACGTGTATGTATGGGAGACAAATGACACGCACGTCTTCCAACGTGTCGCTGTGATCCACCCAACCAACGGTGGCTTCACATACACCTTTGCCCCCGAATCGCTTTACTCGCTCACTACGACGAGGGGACAAGGCAGAGGTACTGCCGTGCCACCACCGCCGAGACCCTTTCCAATCCCCTACATCGAGACCTTCGAGCGCACCGAGAAAAACCGCTCTCCCAAATATCTCTCCGATCAGGACGGCGCTTTTGAGGTGCATGCTTGTGTCGGGCGTCCTGGCCAATGTCTCGAACAGGTCATCACTGCAAAGCCGATCCCATGGGGCCCGCTGCCAGATCCATTCACCATGGCCGGAGACTCGGCTTGGACTGATTACACTGTTGCCGCAGATGTTCGCTTTCTTTCCGCCTCTCCCGCCGTTCTGATGGGGCGCATCGACTCTGCAGATGTATTTCAAGACCAGAAAGCGCGCTGGCCGAGTGGCTATATCTTCTCGGTGGCGCCTGACGGTTCTTGGAAGTTGTTCTCAGCAGCTTTTAAGAGCCCGATCATCACTCTCGGCGCAGGAGCGGCCCAAATCGATCGGACACAGTGGCATCACCTTGAACTGCGTTTCCACGGCAAGCACATAGAAGGAATCATAGATGGAAAGATGTTGATTTCTGCCGACGATGCTGCGCATATCCATGGCATGTTTGCGCTTGGAACTGAGTGGGACCACACGCAGTTCGATAATCTTTCGGTGACCGCCAAATGATCGTTCCAAGACGCAGGAATAAGAGAATCGCAAATGAGATCGCACCATTGTTGCGATTTGCGTTGCGACAGCTCCGCTTGAGTACCGTCGTTGCATTTTTGCTCGTCTCCGTAATTCTCCCCTTTCCGTTACCGCTTCTCGCCCATGCAGCTGATCCTATCGTCTATATCGAGAACCAAAAGCTGTGGGTTTTGCAGAGCGGCGAAGCAACCTATGCGCTTGGCGTAAATGAACGCGGCGAACTGCAACATCTGTACTGGGGAAAACGGCTGGGGGCAAAAGATTTCAGCGCCGCGCACTCCTTGCGTGGATGGGCGTCGTTTGACCTGAGTACCACCACCACCCCACAAGAGTACCCCGGCTGGGGAGCAGGACTCTACGTGGAGCCCGCGCTGAAAGCTACCTTCACGAACGGAAATCGCGAGGTCGTGCTGCACTACTTTGAGCACACGATCAAGAATAACGACCTTGAGGTCACCCTGAAGGACGAAGGATCCGCCCTCCTGGTACACCTGCATTACTCCGCGTACGCAGACAACGGAATAATCGAACGCTCGGCGCGCATAGAAAATCGCACCTCGGAAGTGGTCACATTGGAGAGCGCACAGTCCGCAACTTGGACGCTTCCACCGGACAACGCTTATCGACTGAATTACCTTACCGGGCGATGGGCAGGAGAATGGCAGCTCCAGAGCGAGAATTTGCAGGTCGGGAAGCGAATCATTGAGAGCAGACGCGGCAGTACCGGCAACGAGGCGAACCCCTGGTTTGCGATTGAGCGTGTGGGCGAGACCGATGAGAATCACGGGCCGGTGTGGTTCGGCGAGCTCGCCTGGAGTGGTAGTTGGCGTTTCACCATCGAGCGCACTTCTTCCGATCAATACCGAGTCGTAGGCGGATTTAATCCCTTCGACTTTAGTTACCGCCTCGCTCCCGGAGAATCTCTTGTAACGCCCTCGTTCTTTGCCGGTTTTACGGACGGAGGACTCGGCGAAGCTTCACGAATCCTGCACCGCTTTCAACTCGAGAAGATACTGCCGCGAAGTCCTCATGCGCGGCTTCGCCCTGTCTTATACAACTCGTGGGAGGCCACGGAATTCAATGTGGACGAGGCTGGGCAGATATCGTTGGCGGAAAAAGCCGCGCGCCTCGGTGTCGAACGATTCGTGGTGGATGACGGGTGGTTTGGGCAGCGCAACAACGATCATGCCGGGCTGGGCGATTGGTACGTCAATCCGCAAAAGTTTCCCCGCGGGCTAAAGCCGCTGATCGACCGCGTCCACAGTCTCGGCATGGACTTTGGCCTGTGGGTAGAGCCCGAAATGGTTAATCCGGACAGCGATCTTTATCGGAAGCACCCGGATTGGGTCATGAATTTCCCCGGGCGGCCTCGCATAGAAGCCCGCAACCAACTCGTGCTGAATCTCGCTCGGGACGACGTCAAGGAGTACATCTTCTCCTGGCTGGATCGGCTGCTCACGGACAACGATATCGCCTTACTGAAATGGGATTACAACCGCAATTGGTCTGAGCCGGGCTGGCCCGAGGCGCCACTCGCAGATCAGAAGAAGATTTGGGTGCGTTATGTTCAGAACTTATATGACATTATCGATCGCCTGCGCACCAAGCACCCGCGGTTGGAAATTGAAGGATGTTCAGGAGGCGGGGCGCGTGTGGATTTGGGAATGCTGCAACGTGTCGATCAAGTCTGGCCATCGGACAACACCGATGCTCTGGATCGCCTGATGATCCAACATGGTTTCACCCAGGCATACACTCCCCACATCATGATGTCGTGGGTAACGGATGTGCCAAACGGCGTCAATGGACGGGCCACACCCCTTAAGTTCCGGTTTCTAGTCGCAATGACAGGGTCTCTGGGTATTGGCGGTAATTTGAACCGATGGACAGATGACGACAATTCCGTTGCGACGACGATGATTTCTTTCTACAAACGGATTCGGGGGACGGTACAGGACGGCAAGCTATATCGCCTTAGTTCGCCGATGGAATCGGATTTCAGCGCCGTGGAATATGTGTCCCAAGACAGCAGGCGAGTCGTAGTGTTTGCCTTTTTGCACTCGCAGCAATTTGGGCGAAGCACGCCATTCCTCCATTTGCAGGGTTTGGCGGAAGATGCAAATTATTCTGTCACTACTATCGACGAGAAACTCGAACAGAAAATTGAGAAAGCCAGTGGTGCTTATCTCATGCACCACGGAGTCCAGTTTCGATTGCGAGGCGACTATGACGCAACAGCTGTCGAGCTTGATCGCTTGCAATGATCCGCTCCCGAACAAATTTCAGACAGGGACCGGAAAATCAGAGGTTTGCAATTGTTACTGCGAGCTTCGATGCCCACGGCCCGAGTACACCTGATGAAAACGCAGAGTTGCTCGATTCGACATGAGATGCATGACGGCTTTGAAGCTGTGGTAATCGAGAATGGCTTCCTTCGTTTAGCCATTTTGCCTGAGTTGGGAGGCAAGATTGTCTCTCTCGCCAGACTCGAGAGCGGGCACGAGTTTCTCCTGCAATCGGCCGAACCAAAGCGGGCATATCAGCTACGCTCGTATGGCGCGAAGTTTGAAGATTATGATAGGTGCGGCTTCGATGAGTGTGTGCCTACGGTCGCAGAATGCTTATACCCAGAGGAGCCATTCCTAGCCGGGCAATTGCCGGATCACGGCGATGTTTGGTCTCTGCCATCGAAGGTCGAGATTATTGGAGAGCAGATCCTCTGCACTACCACGCTCAGGAGTTTGCCTCTTCTCTTGATGAAGAAAGTACAGCTGCAGGTGAACACAGTCAGAATGGATTACGAAGTTAAAAACCTAAACCAATCAACTGTGAAATTTCTGTGGTCCGCGCACCCACTGCTCAGGGTCGAACCCGAAGCAGAAATCATTCTGCCGCGGGAAGTCCATGAGGTGGAGGTCAGTTGGTCCAAGGACGAGCGATTGGGAAAGGCAGGCGACCGATGTACCTGGCCAAAAGCTACTGACCGCTTTGGCCGCATCGTCGAACTCAATAAGATTTTTTTCGCAACTGGTGGAACCGCTGAGAAGCTGTTTACGTCTCGGCTCTCGGAAGGATTTTGTGGAATGTTCCTGCCGCGAGCAAATGAGAGCATCACGATGGGTTTCGACGCCAGATCTGTTCCGTACCTTGGTATTTGGGTGTGCCAGGGTGGATGGCCCGCAGGCCGGGCTGCCAAGGACTTCACTATTGCTCTCGAACCTTGTAACGGCCGCCCCGATTCTCTGAAAGAGGCGATTGATCGCAACGAATGCGCGACCCTTCCCGGCTATGGCACTGTGCAATGGTGGATGGAAATCGAGGTGAACAGCGGTCCTCCGCGTCTTTGGGTGTGATGATGACCACAGGTTTCGGCACATTTCTGATTTCGATCCGGTGCGCACCTCTGATGTGCATATTACTATTGCTGCTTAGTGCCAAGCCTTCGGCATGGGCTTCGGTTTCATCACAAACTACGCCCTCACGCACCGACTGCGGACAAACGGAGAGCGTAGCCAAGGATCGATTCCTCGCTGCCCTCGCGGCTTACCAAGCACAGCAATACGCTGCAGCAGAAAGTGTGCTCAAGCCTCTGGTCAAGTCCGCACCTGACAGCTTTGATGTCAACGAGCTCTTGGGGCTCGTTTACGTCGCCGAAGACAAGCATCAAGAGGCGAATGCGTTTCTAGCGAAGGCTGTGCAGTTAAAGCCTGAAGCAGCGGAAGCGCGCACAAGATTGGCAACCAATCTTCTCGCGCTCGGTCAAGCTGATCGAGCGGAAGTCCACTTCAAGAAAGTGGCCGAGATGGAGAGGGGGAGCTACGATGCTAATCACAACCTCGGCGAGTTTTACATTCAAGTTGGAAAAATCAGCAACGCTATCCCGTTTTTAAAACGTGCGCAGGAAATCGATCCATCGGCTTACAACAATGGATACGATCTGGCACTCGCTCTACAGCAGACCGGGCAGTTCGACCAGGCAAGAGAACAGCTCCACAAGCTCATAGCCCTGCGAGACTCTGCGGAACTCCACAGCTTGCTGGGCGACGTCGAGGAAAAGGTGCGGAATTACCTCTCGTCTGCCGAGCAATACGAGCAGGCAGCGCGCATGGACCCGAGCGAACAGAACATCCTTAACTGGGGCGCCGAGCTCATACTGCATCAGACATTTGCTGCCGCGATCGAAGTATTCAAGGCTGGGATAGTACGTTTCCCTCAGTCGCCGCAGCTGCACAACGGGCTGGGGATCGCGCTTTATGGCGCCGGACAAGTGGACGACGCAGTTCGCTCCTACTTCCAGGCGTCCGATCTGGCGCCGTCTGATCCGCTGCCGCTTACATTCCTCGGTAAAGCATGCGATGGTGCATCACCGGATTTGGCCGCTGAAATTCGTTCCCGTCTTCAAAGCTTCCTTAACAATCACACCAAGAGTTCGATCACGATGATGCGGGCAGAACTCAACTATGATCTTGCCCTGTGTTTGTGGAGAGGAAATGAAATTGACTCACACCCGGAACTGGCCAACCAGATTGAATCGCTCCTGAAGCGTTCCCTCACCCTTGATCCCAATTATGCTGATGCTTATTTCCAGCTTGGAAACCTCTACTCGGAGCGGCATAGCTACGAAGAAGCAATTGCGCAGTATGAGCGTGCGCTGAAGGTGAACGCAAACTCAGCCAATTTCCATTATCGATTGGGACAAGCTTTGGCGCGGGCAGGCAAGATCGCGCGTGCGCAAGAAGAATTTACGAACTTCGACCGACTACGCAAGACAGAGACTGATGCAACTAACAAACAACAAGCCCAGATTCAGCAATTCGTATACACGATTCGAAAATCGGATTCGGAGCAGCAATAGCGTGAGGCTTGTCCATCGCCAAATGGAACGTCATCTTCTTCAAGTCCTATTCCTGCTCTTAGCCGGCTCAATCTATCCATTTCACGGGCGGGCCCAGCAGGGTTCGTCAAAGACCGATGTAATAAAAATCGATTCGACTAAGAATCTCGGTCAGTGGGAAGGATGGGGTAGTTCCCTGGCCTGGTGGGCACGGGCAATCGGCGGCACCGGGAATGCGGATTACTACGCCGATCTGATCTACACAACTAAGTCAAGGGACGGTTACCCCGGACTGGGACTCAATATTGTTCGCTACAACGTGGGCGGCGGCGGAATCAATCAGACGCAAGAGAACAAGGGACCAACGCTGCAATGGCAAATGGATATTCACGGCTATTGGCCTGATCCGAATAGTGGAGATCCAACAACTTGGAATTGGTCGGTGGACGAGAATCAGCGTTCGATGATGCAGAGAGCACGGGCGCGCGGCGCGAACGTGTTCGAGATGTTTTCCGATTCACCAATGTGGTGGATGAATGCGAACCGCAGTACCTCGGGTAGCGATACTGGTGGCGACTGTCTCGCTCCGGAGAACTACGACCGGTTTGCCTTTTATCTCGCCTCGGTCGCGCGGCATTCAGCAGACCATTGGGGGATCAACTTCGACTCAGTGGAGCCGCTCAATGAGCCTTCCGCGGATTGGTGGAAATATCCCGGACGCCAGGAAGGGTGCCATTTCGATATCGTGACGCAGCAAAAAATTGTTGACAGCCTTCGGCGAGCTCTAGATCAAGTACACCTAAATGACGTTGTTGTAGCTGCGGCGGACGAGAACAACATGGACGCGGGGCTGAACACTTGGAATGCATACAATGCACCGACCCGCGAGCTCGTCGGGCTTGTCAATGTGCACGGGTACTCGAAGGGAACCGAGCCATATCGAGGACCGAATCGCGCCGAACTGCGCCGCGTGGTCGGGACCAAACGTCTATGGCAGTCCGAGTATGGAGACGGGGACGCGTCTGGGTACACGATGGCGCAAACCATCATTCGCGATCTAAAAGAACTTCGACCAAGCGCATGGGTTTATTGGCAGCCAGTGGAGCCGGACGTGCCCGATTATGGGTGGGGCTTGATCAATGCCAATTACATTGATACGCGCGATAAACCGAGTTCCGAGAAAACACCTCTCGTCCGGATCAATCGCAAGTTTTACGTTTACGGGCAGTTTACGCGTTATCTTCGCGCCGGATACCAGCGGATTGAAATTGACGACGCAAACTCGGTTGCCGCCTATGATCGAAGTTCGCGCAAGCTTGTGGTGGTTGAAGTGAGCGGAAATACTCCTGCGGAGAAGACGCTCGACATTTCGCCCTTCTCTGCCCTCGGTGACACAGTTCAAGTGATCGCAACCACCACCGCTCCGGGTTCCGATGTGCCTGACTGGAAGCAGCATTTGGAGAGCGTCAGGCTCGGGAATAAGGAAAATAAGAGGCTGGTCAGCACACATCTTCACCCAAGGTCCATATACACGCTTGTGATACCGGCTATTCTGCGCTGAATCGATTGCGAGTATACTGAGTTCCGTCAACGTACCCGTAAATTAAGGCTCAGGAACTGAATTGTATGGCAAGAACGCCAAAAAACGTTCCCGAACTACCGCCAGCAGCGGGTGAGGAAGCCTCTCTCATTGAGGACAATAGGAGCGGCAGGCCTGTCGGCATCAAGGACATTGCTCGAGCCTTGGGAATCTCAATCGGTACAGTCGACCGGGCCATACATAGTCGCGGTGGCATAAACGCCATCACCAAAGACCGGGTACTGAAAATGGCCCAGACGCTGGGCTATAGACCCAACCTGGCTGCACGCTACTTGAAGGCGCCCCGGCAGGTTCGGGTGTCCGTGAATCTTCCCGCCAGAATTGCCTCGTTCTTCGACGCGGTACGCGGTGGCATTCGTGACGCCGCTAGTCCCTTTCAGGCGGGCGTCGATCTGCAATTTCGTACGCATTCCGCGCTCGGCGAGGGCGACGAGCAGTTGTTCCGAGAAGCCCTTGAGGACAGCAGCAAAGGAATCATTATTGCCCCTGGCCACCCGGCGCAATTAAAAATATGGATTCGACGCGCTGCGCAGAGGCGGATTCCCGTCGTGTGCGTTTCAACGGATGCACCAGGTACAGAGCGATTAACAGCGGTATCGGCGGATCCGTTTGTAAGCGGAGCAATGGTGGCGGAATTCCTACATCTCACGGTGCGCGAGCCGGGTACAGTTGCTGTTTTCACGGGCGATCTTTCAACAATTGACCACTCTGAAAAGGTGCGCGGGTTTAAACAGAGTTTGAACTCCTTGAATGGCTCGCTGGGATTGTCGGCTGTGATCGAAACTCACGATGATGAGAGCGCCGCCTACAATCAGACGCGAAAATTATTGGCGCATGACCGTTCGCTGAAAGCCCTGTACGTGAGCACAGCGAACTCGGTGACCGTCATTCAGGCTCTCGAGGAACTTGACCCAGAACGTCGCATTGCGGTCGTCACTACCGATCTCTTTGCTCAGCTCGTACCTTTCCTGAAATCGGGCAGGATTCTGGCGACGATATATCAGCGGCCGGAGGCCCAGGGAAGGATGGCTTTCGAAGCCATATACAAGTTCTTAGCGGAAGGAAAGTGCCCTCCCCACCAAATCAAGCTGAACCCCCACATTATTATGAGATCTAATCTGGAGCTTTTCCTGGATCGGATATCCACTCCAACCCAGCAGAATAAGCATGCCCGCGTTTCCTAGCGGTCGGTCTTAAATAATCGAATTTTTTGTTTGACAGTCGTGCGGAAGCCGGGCTAAGCTCTACCGTGTACGTTAACGACAAGAAGGATAGGGCCGGCATTTTGTCAATCTCCGCAGGCACTTCGCCGCATACTTTGGCGATCCCTGGTGTCGTCGCCGGTTAGAGCCGAACGACTGAATACGAGACGGAACAGAATCACGTTTGAAGGAGTCTAGTCAGTGATCACGGCTGTGTGGGATCGGTAAAACCGTATTGGAGACGCAACAGTGACGAAGTCGGAACGCAACACGGTAAAGGCTTGGGAAGATCAAATCACGATTCCCACTTACCCAGAACAAACGCCAGATAAGAACCCGATGTTTTTTGAAAAGCGGGTTTACCAGGGAAGTAGTGGCAAAGTGTATCCCAACCCGATCACCGATCGTGTCTCTAACGAAAAGTTAGCAAAATCATACAAAGCCGTTTTCATTGAAAATGAATATCTGCACTTGATGATCCTCCCGGAAATTGGGGGGCGCATTCACATCGGGCAAGATAAGACGAACGGATATGACTTTTTTTACCGGCAGAACGTGATCAAGCCGGCCCTTGTTGGATTGCTAGGGCCGTGGATTTCAGGCGGCGTCGAATTCAATTGGCCACAACACCACCGGCCATCAACTTACATGCCGGTGCAACACTCGATCGAGCACAGTGAAGATGGCGGCACCACGGTCTGGCTGAGCGAGCATGATCCCATGACTCGGATGAAGGGTATGGTCGGCATCTGCTTGCATCCGGGAAAATCGTATATCGAAGCGAAAGTCCGGTTATACAACCGAACTCCGTTTGTTCAGACATTCTTGTGGTGGGCCAATGTCGGGATTCGCGTACACGAGCAGTACCAGGCATTTTTTCCGCCTGACGTGACGTACGTTGCTGACCACGCCAAGCGCGCCATCTCTTCTTTCCCGATCGCCCGCAATTTCTATTACGGTGTCGATTACAGAAAAGGTGTCGACATCTCCTGGTACAAGAACATTCCCGTGCCGACGTCCTACATGGTTACGGAATCGGATTACGACTTCTTTGGCGGCTACGATTATCGGACGAACGCCGGTGTTGTACATTTTGCGAACCGCCACATTGCCCCAGGAAAAAAGCTGTGGACATGGGGGAACGCCGAATTCGGATATGCCTGGGACCGAAATCTAACGGATGCTGACGGGCCTTATATTGAACTGATGGCGGGCGTCTTTACGGATAATCAGCCCGACTTCTCTTGGCTGCACCCATACGAGACCCGAACCTGGAGTCAATTCTGGTATCCGATTCAACAGATCGGCCCCGCCAAAAATGCCAATCGGTCGGCTGCCGTCAACGTAGAAGGAACCGATGGAAACGTAAAAATAGGCGTATGTGTTACGGAACCTTTCAAAGGAGCCAAGCTGCTGGTTACATCCGGCGGCAAAACCGTCCTCGATGACCGTTGCGATTTGATGCCTGGCCGGCCTTATCGTCGGGAAATCAGCAACACCAGTGACTGTTCGGTGCGCTTGCTTACGAGTGACGGGCAAGAGATCATCCAGTACACCCAACCAAAATTATCTAAGACAGAGACTTCTCTTCCTGCACCAGCCACGGAGCC
This sequence comes from Terriglobales bacterium, assembly GCA_035279425.1. Classification (GTDB taxonomy): domain Bacteria; phylum Acidobacteriota; class Terriglobia; order Terriglobales; family Acidobacteriaceae; genus Gp1-AA145. Next base: position 53,253 of record DATEHT010000015.1, read on the forward strand.
TCCCACGCCTAAGGAGATTGCTTCCAACGATGAGTTGTACGTCACCGGGCTGCATTTAGAGCAGTACAGACATGCCACGCGCTATCCAGAGCCGTATTGGGAAGAAGCTCTGCAACGCGATCCACTGGACAGCAGGTGCAACATCGCTCTGGGAGTGGTGAAGCTAAAACGGGGGCAGTTCTCTGCAGCCGAAGAGCACTTCCGCCGTGCCATTGAGCGGCTAACCAGGCGAAATCCGAATCCGGCCGAAGGGGATGCATATTACTACCTCGGACTTTCCCTCGAGTATCAGGAATGTTTAGAGGAAGCGTACGCGGCTTTCTACAAAGCGACATGGAACTACGCATGGCAGTCTGCCGCGTACTATCACTTGGCTGCAATAGATTGCCGGTGTCTGGAATTCGATCGTGCGCTCCAGCATTTGGAAGTCTCGCTAAAAACAAATTCCGATAATCTGAACGCCCGCAATCTTCGCACTACCATTCTCCGGCGCATACGCGCGTCCGAAAACTCAGCCTTTTATGCGAGAGAAACCCAACATCTCGACGCGCTCGATGTTTGGTCCCGATACGAACTTGGGATTCTTTCCGCGGACCCTGGAGTCCGGAGCCAAGCCGCGGAATCAGAGGTCGAGGAAAGAGTTCAGTCGCAACTTGAATTGGATCTGGCTTTTGACTTCGCGGCAGCGGGCTTCTGGGATGAGGCTGAAGAATTTCTCTCACGACAAGGAAGCAAGGCTGGGCATGGCCATCCAATGACGCTGTATTTGTCCGGATATTGCGCGGACCGGCAAGGCAACCACTCAGCAGCGGCTGCAAAGTGGGGGGATGCCGGAAAGGCCTCGCCAGATTATTGCTTTCCATGCCGGGTCGAAGAGATGGTCATACTTCAGGCTGCCCTGGCCAAAAACTCGTCTGATGCCCGAGCCCACTATTATCTAGGCAATCTGTTCTACGACAAGAAACGTTACGAAGAGGCAATCCGCGAGTGGGAGGCGAGTGTTCAGATCGAGCCATGTTTTTCTATTTCTTGGCGAAATCTTGGTATCGCATACTTCAACGTGCGCAAAGATGCGGATGCTGCGCTTGACGCATACGAGAATGCATTCAAAGCGAATCCCGCAGATGCTCGCCTGCTGTACGAAGCGGATCAGCTGCGGAAGCGCACCGGGGCATGCGCAAGTCAACGTCTTGCAACCCTGGAAAGTCACCCACATCTCGTCTCGTTAAGAGACGATCTGACTGTCGAGTTCATAACGCTTCTGAACCAACTCGGCCGTGCAGAAGAAGCTTTGGAAATGCTCATGTCCCGGCGATTCAATCCCTGGGAGGGTGGAGAGGGCTTAGTTTCAGGGCAGTATGTGTGGGCCCACATTCTACTTGGCCGTTCGCTTCTGGAGAGTGGCCGATATCAAGAAGCTCTAGCGCACTTTTCTGCGGCGCGAGAGTATCCGCAGGACCTCGGAGAAGGCAAACACTTGCTCACCCGCGAAACCCACCTGGATTATTTCGCGGGGTGCGCTCTCTCGCAGATTGGACGCGAGGACGAGGCACGCCAGTGCTGGACAAAAGCGGCGAACGATGACATCTCGATTACTTGGCTGAGCTACTATCGCGCAAAAAGTCTTGACGCCCTTCACCACAAAACGGAAGCGACAAATCTGCTGAGGCAAATGCGCGAGTTTGCTCAGAAGCAGATGGACGCGGATGTGAAGATCGATTACTTCGCTACCTCTCTCCCGAATTTATTGCTGTTCGAAGATGACCTCCAGAAGAGGAACCAAGTGGACTGCTTTTTCCTGCACGCGCTCAGCGAACTCGGATTAGGGAATCCCGAACGTGCTACGGAACTGCTGAATCAAGTGCTCTCGCTTGACTGCAATCACATTGCTGCGCAACAAGAGATCGAGTCACTCGCTCGCGTTGCTACTGCGGCAACCGTACGGCAATAAGGTGAAGGGCTGAAACGAAAAGGGTAATTTCCCATGATCGGCGTTGCGAAACAAGAGATGACGGTCACGACCCGTGCAGAGAGTTTTGATACTACCTACATCTTCGCCATCTCTGCAGTGGCTGCTCTCGGCGGTTTGCTCTTCGGATATGACTGGGTGGTGATTGGTGGCGCCAAGCCCTTCTACGAGAAATTCTTTCATTTGACTGACCCTGCTCAACAAGGGTGGGCAATGAGTTGCGCCTTGGTTGGTTGTCTCGTTGGAGCGCTCGTTTCCGGTTGGCTGAGTGATCGATTTGGTCGGAAGCGGCTGCTCATCGTGGCCGGGCTGGTTTTTGCCGTCTCATCCATCGGCACGGGCACGGCACCATCATTCGCCGCCTTTGTGCCTTGGCGAATGCTCGGCGGATTTGCAATTGGTATGGCGTCGAGTCTTTCGCCCATGTATATCGCGGAGGTGGCGCCAGCGCAGTATCGAGGCAAACTAGTTTCTCTGAATCAGTTGACAATCGTGGTCGGTATTTTGCTGGCGCAGGTCACCAATTGGCTGATCGCAAAACCAGTTCCCACTAACGCCACATCATTACAGATCCTTCAATCATGGAATGGGCAAGTCGGATGGCGCTGGATGTTCGCTGTGACGGCGATACCCTCGCTACTCTTTTTCATTTCGATGTTCCTATTGCCCGAGAGTCCACGATGGCTCGCGAAAAATGGCGCGTATGAACGGGCTAAGAGGGTACTGTCGCGAATCGGTGGCGAATCGTACGGCACGCAGGCGTTACACGAGATTGAAGCAACGATCGTCAATGACGCCCGCCGGCTGGATATACGCGTTTTGTTTGAGCGTCGGATGTTGAAGGTGCTGTCTCTCGGGATTGTTCTCGCCGTGCTGCAGCAATGGTGTGGCATCAACGTGATCTTCAATTACGCAGAGGAAGTATTCTCTGCTGCCGGGTATAACGTGTCCGACATTCTGTTCAACATCGTCGTTACGGGAACGGTCAATCTCGTCTTCACATTCGTTGCGATCGGATTTGTGGATCGGTACGGACGACGGGTCTTGATGCTCATCGGGTCCGCTGGGCTTGCAATCATCTATACCTGCCTGGGAAGTTTCTACTATGTCCACAGTCGTGGTGTTCATATGCTCGTCTTCGTGGTCGCTGCTATTGGGTGTTACGCGATGTCGCTAGCGCCCGTGACTTGGGTCGTCATCTCAGAAATTTTCCCGAACCGTATCCGTGGAGCTGCGATATCGGTCGCCGTTACGGCACTCTGGATCGCGAGTTTCATCCTTACCTATACCTTCCCCCTTTTTAACCACTCACTAGGTGCTGCAAAGACGTTCTGGATATATGCCGCAATTTGCGTCGCGGGTTTCCTGTTTATAAAAGCGCGTTTGCCGGAAACCAAAGGAAAGACCCTCGAGCAAATCGAGGCTGCATGGAATTAGGAATGAGTTTGCTTCCATAAACCCGCACAGGGCACGTACACACCACTCGGAGACAACTACGAGCACCAATGACCTACTATAGATTTTGGTCCTCGATTCCGGGCTACGGCAAGAAGTCTCATTGATCCATGCAACACTCGCGAGATCATGTCGTCCCAGAGATGATTCCCCAAAAGATGACGCCACCCTCTGTTGAACTCTGCCCTGTCGGGGCAGAGGCAAACAACGTGGAGTGATCTCGCCGCGCCGAGCCGATGATTTGTGAAAACGCGTCGACTAAAGAGCGGTACGCCCGCCTGTCCTTTAGCTGTCCAATAATGCTTCCCAAACGTCACTTACAAAGTTTCTGGGAGCCACCCGCGTCTTGTAAGTTGTTGAAATTACGAAAAGCTCAGGGCTCATAACCCAAAGGTCGGTGGTTCAAATCCACCCCCTGCAACCAACTTTATCAATGGATTTACGAGCGCCCACTTTTGGGTGCTTTTTGCTTTTGTCCGTGATTTGTCCGTGTTCTCAAAAGGTCGAATGCCTCTCTTCACCTGTGGGGACCAGCTAGAAAATTCGATCGGGGTGAACGATAGATCTCGCTTGATTTGATCAGCTGCTCAGAAGCGCATTTGGTTTTCTTATAAATCAAGTGCCTCGATGACGTGACCGGGACTCAACTCCGCCGTGCACCCCTCGTCTAGGGTTGCGTCATTCTGATAGTCCAACCACAACGAACTGCCTTGTCCTGTGGTCGGGAAGCAAGAATTCATATACTCGCCAGGATTCGTACTCTCCAGCTCCGTGGCGGTCTTCAACGATCCTTGCCTTGTAGTCGCCGAGCATTAGCAGCACGTTCGGCTCGGAAAGCGACTCCAGTTCATATTTCTTACTGTCGATGATGACTGTTAAGTCCTGGTAATAGGCGGAGTTCCCATGGCGTACCATTCTCGTCGAACTAACGTGAACATTTAGGTTGTAATCAGTCGGGACAGGTGCCGCCAGGCAGAATGCGGAGCAGAGCAGAAAAAATACGGAAATGAGGTGTTTCACGGCTCTCCTTCTTAGGTTCAAAGAGAAGATTAGCAGGCCGATGGGGTGGATTTGAATCTCCGCGCAGTTCGTTGGGACCATTCCGAACGCGCTTCCCACAAGAAGCACCACCGTTCCTGACAGCCAGTGCGCTTGCGCGTGGCGATCGACAGCCGACTATGTGAAGGAACTTCGTTTAGCTTCTATTTAAAAATATATCTTCGCTCCAAGTTGCACGACTCGGAAACCGCCCACGCCATTGTAAGTATCTGAGTATGTGCCCCAGTTGGAAGCTTTGGTCACGCTCAACGGGGTGGTCGGGTCAGCAACATACGGCCAAGGACCATTCCAGTTCGCGCTGTAGTTCTTATCATTAAAATTGGGATGATTAAATGCGTTGAACGCCTCGAGACGCAGCTGGATGTAACGATTCTCGTTGATACCCATGGGAATGTTCTTGAATAAAGACAAATCCCAATTCTGCATCCCACCATTATGAAAGGCATCACGCGTGCCGCGATTAGGAGCACCGATTTTTGGGATCAGCGGGTTTCCGTTTGCGTCGACGCTGTAATAGAACGGGATCGCGCCGTACTCGTCTGAACCGGTTATGCTGCCCGGTGGAAAAGAGAAGCCATTGTTCAAATCAAACGGTGTTCCAGATTCAAACTGAGTAACGCCACTGAGTTCATAATTGTCTGTGATGTAGGAAAGCCACTTTGGTCCGCCAAAATGTTTTGTAACACCGGGAATGTCGTAGACATAGTTAGCTGCAAACACATGTGGCCGATTCCAGCTAGCCTCCCGGTAATCGAGAAGAGCGTTGAATGGGTCCTGCATGTCTTGATCTGAGTTCGCGGTAGTCAGTGATTTCGAAAATGTATAAACCGCGCCAAAAGTGAACCCTCGGGCGAACCGTCGCTGAAACGAAACTTGCAACGAGTTGTAGTTGGAAGTTCCGTTGAACTCCAAATACGACATTTGCGCATATCCTTTATAAGGTTCGAAGAAGGCGGAGTTCGTCGCAAAGCTCCTGAATCCGAATGCGCAGTATCCATTGAAGCTATACCCGGCGGCGGCATATTGCGGTTGCAAACCCGGCTGGACTGCTGGAACCACCCCCCCTGGAAACACCGGGTTATTGTTACCGTCCACACAGTTGGGATCCTGAGCGGCACGGGTGAACGCTGTGCCATAAGGAACCGCATTAATGTCGCGTGAGGTCACCAAGTGACGAGAAAGCGTTCCGACGTAAGCGATATCTAGGGTCGTGCCCTTGGCAAGTTCCTGCTGAATTCCAAGGCTAAAGCTATAAACTGTAGGTACCTGTCCATGTTGATCTGCACCAACAATATTGCCCAGCACACCATTTCCGAAGGACCCTTGTGACGTAGAAAGACCCGCAACTGTCCCTGCTCCCACCGACGCTGATTGAACCAGCGCAGGATTGTTGAACACCGTGTTGAAGATCAAATTCCCTTGCACACGGTCGTGCATCATTCCGGCGCCACCACGCAGAACTGTTTTGTGAGAGCTGAATATGTCATAGGCAAAGCCAAAACGCGGTTCAGGCATAATGCCGCGATCGTCCCAGCCACCCTGCGGGAGCGTGTTGTGGTTTGTGAACCTCATGCCATCCAGAGGATTACCTCCGTCAGCGGTAATAATATTCCCGCTATTCGGATCTATGGTCACCGCGCTCGCTCGGCTGTAAGAAAACGGATCGAAGAGTGCAATCTGGTTCTTGGCGTCGTACTGCGGCGGAATCCAGGAGAAGCGCATGCCGTAATCAAGCGTAAGGCGCTGCGTAACTTTCCACGTGTCCTGTCCATAGAATTCAAGCTGGTTATACCGGAATTCGCCAACAGGTCGTGCAGTCGACTGGCTAAATCCGTCGAAACTCCCAAGCAGCGCGCTCGCGAAAGGGTCGCCTTGCTGGCAAGTGCCACCGCCCGCGCACGTCGCGCTGCCTGTTGGTGCCGTGCTGAAATTAAACACGCCATTTATGTTGCCCCATGCGATCTGGTCTTTGCGGTTACGTTGATAAAAAATCCCGACTTTGATGGTGTGCTTGCCACGAACATTCGTGACGTTGTCATTTACGTTGATCGTGGTATTTGCCTGGTGCCAGGGCGTAGCACCCAGGTAGCTGCCGGGCAAACTAACATTGGCGCCGTTGAAGCTGAGATTGAAATCAGGAATAGATTGGTCGGCGCCCACAGGATAGAGCAACGGAAGAGTGATGCCGTTCTTGCCGCGCGACAAATTCCCGTTAAAAGCCTCTGCTATGGAAAGGGTATGGCTCGGTCCGATGGAGAACTCATTCAACAGGGTCGGCGTTATGGTGCTGACCAGATCAAGCGAGAAGTTCCAGCCCGGGTGCTTCTGTTCGCAACCACCGGGGAATTCAATCGCAGTAGAGCAAGCGAAAATACCGTACGGTCCCGGAAACGGAGTGTAGGGAGAAGTGTCAGTCTCGGCGTTGTGGATCCAACGTCCGAATAGACGGTTATTGGTGTTGAGCTGATAATCGACGCGCAGAATATCTTCGCGCCGTGGAGCATGCGCCGAAATCGCTTCCGAAAAATTATAGTTCTGTCCATTTACACCGAACCCACCGACATTTGGCAACGGGAACAGGTTCAGAATTTTCTGTATTTGCGGATTGATTGCCGACGGGCTGATCACATTGTTCGAAATCCCAGGACCGGAGATTTCGACAGGCATTGGGGAGTTGCCATTCCCAGGCACCACGGATTGTGAAAAGTCACCTTTCCTCTCTGCAGCCGTGGGCGTATAAAACTGAACCGTTCCCGTGATCGGAATCAGCTGGCGATAGAACTCCTGACTCCAGAACACAAACAGTTTGTCCTTTTTAATCGGCCCGCCGAACTGATAACCAAAATAGTTGTAGCGATACAGTGATGGACTGTTGGTGGGTGCTGTCCCCGCAGATGGATTCAACTGATTTTTTTTGTGGAACCACTCATTGGCATTTAAGCCTTCATTGCGATGGAAAAAACGGCCATCGCCGTGCCATTCGTTCGTACCGCTCTTAGTCGTGACCGCGATTTGCCCACCGGCGGCTTTGCCATACTCAGCTTGATAATTTGAGGTGAGGACCTTTACTTCCTGGATCGCGTCCGGGTTGATCGTGACGTGCGTCCCGCCGTTATTACCAGTGTCAACGTTGGAGGCACCATCGATTGTGAACTCGTGCTCGTTGGCGCGAGTTCCGTTGATATTCATCTCATCCAATCCGCCGGTCCCTGACACCGCGCCGCTAAACGTACTAACCACGCCGGGAATCAGTTTCATGTAATCCAGAACGTTGCGTCCATTCATCGCGACGTCGTTGAGCTGGCGGTCAGTAATCAGATCAGATCGCTCACCGGAGTTCGACTGCAGCTGTAACTGCCCGGCATCGGCTGTAACGCTGACGGTTTCAGTTGTTGCTCCGACCTGTAGAACGAAATCACCGGCGTTGAGGTTGTCGGCCGCGCTCAGCACTACCCGCCTCGCCTCAAGCGTTTTGAAGCCCTGTGCCTCGACTTGTATGGTGTAGGTCGCCGGCGGGAGATTGGGTGCGACGAACGATCCATCGGAGGAGGAGGTCACGACTCGAGTCAGACCGATATCGGGACCATGTATGGTGACCGTCGCGCTCGGAATCACGGCTCCGCTAGGGTCTTTTACGGATCCGAAGATCGTGCCGGAGGTGACCTGTGCCGTTAGCGTACTCGTCGTGAGACAAACGGCCGATGCCATCAGGATGAGCAATAACTCTAGTTTTGCGCGCTGAAAAATAGCGGACATACAGACCTCCCCGATGCGTAATAACGCGGCGCTTACAGTCAAAATTTATTTACGTCACGACACACTAAAACGGCCTTAATACAAAAAAACAACTGCATGGGCCTTGTCAATACTGTACTTTCGTATAGGGCGTGCCGCGGGCGTGTGGCGTATTCAGCAAGAAGGACTTTGGCGGAAAAGAGTTCCGGGAATCACGTCAGTTCTGAGATGTACGTTTGAGTCCAGGTGAATTCAGTCGAGCGAAATGATTCCGCGCTGCAGCGCAACCGTCGCCGCCTGGGTGCGATCTTTGACATCCAGCTTTTCGAGCGTGTGGCTTACATGAAGCTTAACTGTGACTTCGGCGATATCCAATTCCTTTGCGATCTCCCGATTACCAAAGCCCTTGGCGACTAAGCGCAGAACATCTACTTCCCGGCTGCTCAGCGCGCGATGCGACTGTCGCTCGGCCATGTGCGAAGCGGCAATAGAATCAAAATATCGCCCGCCGCGATGCACGTCCCGAACTGCCCGCAGCAGTTCTTCGCGGACGATGCTCTTCACGATGTAACCTTGTGCTCCGGCTTGGATGGCGCGAAAAATCTCCTCCTCGCTCGAATGGGTGGAGAGTATGAGGACGCGTGCCTCGGGGAACTCGCGAACCATTGCGGCGGTGCAGTCAATACCGCTCATGCCCGGAAGCCGGAGATCCATCATCACGAGTGTAGGACGAACCTTGCGGTAGGCTTCGATCGCCGCCTCGCCCGTCGCAGCTTCAGCCACCACTTCGATATCAGGCTCCACGTTCAGCGATGACGACAGTCCCATCCGCACCATGAAGTGGTCGTCAATCACCAGAATACGTATTGGCTTTGAATGATGCATCGTTTGTTTCGGTTGATTCGAGCGGTACTCTCACAATAACGCGGGTTCCGCCTTCCGGCCGATTATCGATTTTCAATTCACTGCCCATCGACTGCGCGCGTTCACGCATATCGAGCAATCCGAAGTGCCCCGATCGAGGTCCCTGAGAAGCCGGAAATCCACTCCCGTGATCTGTGACTGTAAGGCACACCGCCTTCTGACCGTATTGCAAATCGATTTCTATCTGCCGTGCCTGGCCGTGTTTGAGTGCGTTGGCCACTGCCTCCTGTGCAATTCGCAGCAAATTCATTTCAATCTGCCCGGGCAAGCGGGCCGGCTCTCCCTCAATTCTGACGTCTACCTTGGCGGAATCGCGATTGGCGAGCGGTTGCACGATTCGCGTTATCGCCGAAACCAGATCGCCGTCTTCCAGCAATTGACAGCGCAAATCCCAGACCGAGCGACGAGCCTCGATCATGCTGTGGCGGCTCATGTCGCGCGCGGCTTCGAGCGCTTGCTGCGCAATTCCTGGCGCCTGCTGGAAACAATCAGTAGCAAGATCCAATTGCATCGTGATTCCGGCAAGCTCCTGCTCCAGCGTGTCGTGAAGTTCGCGCGCGATCCGGTTGCGCTCTTCGAGAACGGCGCCATGGCGCAGTTTTTGTCGAATGACCTGCATCTGGCTACGCACTCGCCTGCCGAGCACAACAACCCACACCACCACGATTAACAGGACTCCAACAGTCACTCCCAACAGCCACAAGGTGTGGCGCAGGTTCCACCACGAAGGAGTGCTGAGCACTGCCACGTCATCAGGCGAACGCAAGAGTATTCGAAAAGACTCGGGCACCTGCCACAGACCTCCGCTACGAACTGCACCTATGCCGGAAACGCGAAGCCTGCTGTTGAGCGGAATGGCGAAGAGGCGATCCACCGAAGCTTCTGGGGGCAGTGCCGCGTCTAAAAGTACGCTGCCGCTCTGCAGAAGCAGACGCAGACCGTCAGGTTGTAATTGACGGTCCAGCAGTGTGGCGTCTGTAGTTACAACCGAGCTGTCGAATTGTTCCCACGGCGAAGACAGATCCAGCTTGATCGGTTGCGGCGGCTGCTGATGCCCGAGGCGATGAAACACAGCATCTTCTAAGATCGGCGCCGAATCTCCCATCGCCGGAAAGCCCAGCACGTCCACGACGTCGCCAATATCGAGAGGTGTAGTTTGCTGCGTGAGTACGTGCAGGCCTTTGCCCTGCACCTGAAGAAAAATTGCATTGCCCGGCTGTTGATAGGCGACCACTCCACGAATGTTGACGCGATGGCGTGATCCTTTTCCAGGCGAGAAGCGCAGCAGGGCGCTTACGGGAATTTCTGTCGCGGGCGCTTCAATTTTGATGAAGCTCAGACGTGGAACATAAATCAAAATTCCGGTGAGCTGGCGATTCGCGTTATAAAGGCTTCCACATACGCCTTCGATCAGCACCTCGGTGTCGACCCAGGAAGAAAAATCCTGCTCATGATCGATGGGAACGCGGGCGCTGAACTGTCCGCCTTCGGAAGCGACCCGAATCGCAAGGGTCGTCCCAGGCCACGAGCTGCGATCGATGGCCACAGATCGCACGATGCCGCGCACTTGCACCCACTGACTGTCTTGCTGCCCATTGGCGAGCTGAGAAAACGGGAACAGTTGGGCTACGGGCAACGCTGCCGCGCCAAGCACCCGCAGCTTTCTCTCACGTATCACGGGGGCGAACTTGCCTGGACCTGTCACTCCTTCGAGTTCGACCAATTGCTCGACAAGGTGCGGAAATCTTGGCGAGACGCTGCCCTCGACAAAAATCCCTGCAGTTGCGTCCTGAATGAAGAAATCAGGCGCCGGAGCGTCCATCGTGATAACTCCGCGAATGCGCACCGGGTAACCTCGCGCGGCTTCTTCAGGGCTGAGTTGACGGACTTGATCGGCGTGCGTAATTTCGGCAAGCGGCTTGTCGGATGTTTGGGCCCGCAAGTGGATCGACGCAAGAAAACCAACACACACTGCCGCTGCGAACACTCTCCGGCAACATTGTGGAAACACACACATACTAGTTATGCAGAATTCTCAAAGCAGCGCAGTAATATTACTTCTTCGCAGGCGTAAGCAAAATATTCCGGTAACTTACATGCCCATCTTCACTCCCTTGCAAATAAATCGGGCCGGGCAAAGCTTCATGGCTGTCGAGAGCGCCGCCAGTGATCCCAGGAATTTCCTTATGATCAATGATCATTTGTCCGTTCTGCAGCACGGTTACCGTCCGACCGATCAGCGTAATGTCAAAGCTCTGCCACTCGCCCGGTGTTCGCGGCAATTCCGGCGACGGCGCTATAAACCCATATATTCCGCCGGTGTGATGGCTTGGCGGCTCCTGAATTGAGTTGGTTTCAATTTGGACCTCATAGCGTCCGCGCAAATAAACACCGCTGTTCGCTTGTTGTCCGCAGTTGAACTCGAGATGTAACTTGAAGTCTTCGAATTTTGAATTGTTGATGAGCTCAGGGCCGTGTCCCGGACTGACCAGGGTTCCATCCTGAACTGTCCATGAGGGCGAGGCCTCTTTGTCCGGCTTCCAACCGTTAAGATCTTTTCCATCGAACAACTGAACCGGTTTTCCCCAATGCGGAGTCCCGGTTCTAGCGAGCGATGGCGCGCGTTCTCCGGTCCACGTCCACTGCGTGCCATCTGGTCCATTTACGGTTCCACTCAGTCGGTCGCCCTCAAGCTTTCCCTCAAACACCATGTCCTCTTTGCTCGACTCTTCTTGCTTTGGCGAAACGAAGGTCAGCTTGCCATCAGAAATCTCGGCTTTCGGGAGCGGTCGCGCATTGCCCCAGCGACCGACCATCTCCGCCTTCAGTTGATCGCGATTGCGTGATAACTCCAGCCACGAAGGATATTCGCGATCGGGAGCTTTCAGCGTCAGGTCCCACCTTCCGAGGAACGGCTTTTCGTCGTTTGAAGAATTTTTTTGCGCACGGGCGTTTTGCGCGAATGCAGCGGCTAGCACGAGCAGCGTAACGACTTCAACGAACGAAAAAAAACGATGAAATTTCATGATGTGCGTCCCTCGCCAGATTTAATCGTTTGCGAACTTTCGTCCCAGTAAACCGGGCTGCCGCGGTAATAGGATTCATTAGCCATGTGGCATGCGAGCGCCGCATGATGCCCGAAGACTGCGTCCTGCAGCAGCGGCTTGCGGGACCTTACCGCTTCGAAGAATTTCCACATGTGCGGACGGAGATCGTCGTAGTCATCTCCCTTATATGAAACGGTTTCGGGAGCTGGCTCTTGTCCTGGCTTTGGATCGTGCTCCTCGTGCCAGTGCTTAAAATAAGGATTTCTCAAACGCGCAGGAAGAGCGTAGCAGTAATAGCTCGGGGCGAGATCAACGCCAGCTTGCGGACTGTGAGCCACGCCAAATTCCGTAAGCTCGATAATTCCTTTCGCGCCCATGAATCGTGTGATCTCGGCTGTTTCGGTTCCGAGGGTCAGACGCATATACATCGGGATATTTTTGTATTCGAATAACACCGTGTGCACATCAGGAGTATTGCGCCCATCTTTCCAACGGTAAATTCCACCAAATGACGAAGCTCTCTTTGGAGCCTCATTGATCCCAAGCACGAACTGCATCCCGCTGATCAGATGCACCATGAGATCGCCTGCGACGCCAGTGCCATACTCCTTCCAGCAGCGCCAACGTGCGAACAAGTAGGGATCAAATGGCTTCTTGGGGGCTGTTCCCAGCCACGTATCCCAATCGAGATTTTGCGGCGATAAATCGGCGGGCGGCGGATACTCCCACGCGCCAGTAGGATCGTTGCGGCCGAGAGTCATTTCAACCAGACTCAATTCTCCGATGGCGCCGTTGTCATAGAGTTCTTTCGCCTTCGCACACAAAACCGAACTAGTGCGCTGCGCGCCAATTTGCGTGATCCGGCCACTCTTTTTAGCTGCCTCGACCATCGCCACACCATCGGCAGCGCTATGCGACATGGGCTTCTCGCAATAGACGTCTTTCCCCGCTGTGACAGCGTCCACAAATATTTGCTTGTGCCAGTGATCGGGTACGGCCATCACAATGGCATCGATATCTTTGTTGTCGAGCAGCTCCTGGTACCGACGGGTGACGGGAATCGGTTTCCCAACGATTTCTCTCGCGAGTTCGTGCCGACCGTCGTATAGATCGCAAGCCGCGACACATTCAACTCCCGGAAGCTGGACTGCCGTGGAGAGCAAATTCGTTCCTTCCATGCCGACGCCGATAATCCCGAACCGCACACGGTCACTGGGCGCCATTGTGTCGGCAAATATCTGCTGCGGATAAAGCGGAATGATGCTGCCTGCGACGGAAACGCCCGCAGCTCCTGCCGTCGAATGCAGAAATTCACGGCGCGAAAAACGACGATTCTTCATCACTAAGATCTCCTTAACTCGGTTCCACTTCACATCGGAAAAGCCGTTCAACAAAATACGTCGAGTTCCGCAATACTACAAGCTAATTTGGAAATAGCTCCGAACAAGACCAAACAGGACAAGGTTTGTCTGACGTTATCCGAGGGTGATAATGGTTTACCGCAATTAAGACGAAGCCTATTCGACTTATTTGAATTTGCGGGCCTGAGCGACCGAAGAAATCACGCCACCTGCTATCGCTGATGTCAATGGTTACCTGGCGCGGTCACACATACCTATTCGCTCACGTTGCCAGACCCAAACGACTGTGATTTCACTTGGGTCATGGAAAGAGCGGGCTTCCACTTGCCCAAACTTGCAGGTTATGCTGATTTCAACTTATGCGAGAGCAATTGCTGCCCGTCCTTCTACTCTTGGTTTCTTCGCTCGCAGTAGCGCAAACGCAGCCGCAACTCAACTTGATGCCCATGCCATCGAGCGTGCAACTCGGCTCGGGGCAGTTGCTGATAGATCGGTCGTTCTCGGTCGTGACTTCAGGGCACCGGGACTCGATTCTCGATCGTGGAGTACATCGGTTTCTCGCGCAGCTTTCTAAACAAACGGGAATGCTTTTCGAGGCGGCTTCCGACAAGAAAAACCCAACTCTCTCGATAAGAGTAGAACGCGGAAGCGATCCAGTGCAGAAGTTGGGTGAGGATGAGTCCTATCAACTCAGCATTACCACTACCGGTGCGACACTGTCAGCAGCAAATCCATTGGGCGCTCTGCACGGTCTGCAAACATTTCTTCAGTTGGTGCAAACCGGCGAAAATGGATTTTCTGTTCCCGCTGTTGTCATCAATGACCAACCGCGCTTTGCATGGAGAGGATTGTTGATTGATGTAGGCCGTCACTACATCCCTGTCAAGGTGGTCAAGCGCAACATCGATGGAATGGCCGCGGTGAAGATGAACGTTCTGCATCTCCACTTGTCAGACGATCAGGGCTTCCGCGTCGAAAGCAAGCGCTACCCAAAGCTTCACGAAATGGGTTCCGACGGCTTGTATTACACGCAAGCCGACATTCGCGACCTCATCGCATATGCACGCGATCGTGGTATCCGCATCATGCCCGAGTTCGACATGCCAGCCCACAGTCTGTCTTGGTTTGTCGGATATCCCCAATTAGCCAGCACTCCCGGCACTTACAAAATCGATCCCGCCGCGCCCTATACGGTCATGGATCCGACCAAAAAGGAAACGTACAAATTTCTGGATAGGTTCATTGGCGAAATGGCAAAGCTTTTTCCCGATGCCTATTTCCATATTGGCGGAGACGAGGTTGGCGACAAACCGTGGAACGAGAATCCGAAAATCCAGGACTTCATGCGTTCTCACGGCATGAAGAATAACCGGGAACTGCAGGCGTATTTCAATCAGCACCTCGAAAAAATTCTGGGGAAGCACCACAAAATCATGGTGGGATGGGACGAGATTCTTCGTCCGGATTTGCCGAAGACGATTGTTGTGCAGTCGTGGCGAGGACAGGAATCACTCGCGACGGCCGCGCAACAGGGTTACAGCGGAATTCTTTCGTTCGGTTACTATCTCGATCTTATGTGGCCGGCATCGAGACATTACGCGGTTGATCCAATGTCTGGTGCGGCGTCCACTCTAACTCCTGAACAGAAAAGCCGGATTCTTGGCGGAGAGGCGTGCATGTGGGGAGAGTGGATTAGTCCCGAGAACATTGATTCACACATATGGCCGCGAGCCGCGGCAATTGCCGAACGCTTGTGGTCTCCTCAGGATGTTACAGATGTTTCCTCTATGTACGCGAGGCTCGATGATTTGAGCTGGCGGCTTGAATGGATCGGCCTAACTCATCGATCGCATGAAATACCCATGTTGCACCGAATGGCCGGAACGGACAATATCGAAGCACTGCGCACGCTAGCTGCAGTTGTTGAGCCGACGAAGGACTACTCTCGGATGGATAGCATTAAGGGCGTCTGGGATTTCAGAGCGCCAATGAATCGGCTGGTCGACGACGCTAATCCCGAAAGCGAAACGGCAAGAAAGTTTCGAAACCTGGTGCAACGCTACATCGAAAGCAAGTTTCAGGACCACGAAGCGGAGGCGTCAATTCGTGAATTCCTGACCACTTGGAGCGAGAACGGCGCGAAACTTGAGCCAATTCTAGAAAAATCATTCCTGTTGCGCGAAGTTGAGCCTCTTTCCCAAGAGCTTGCGATGGTCGGAAAAACCGGCTTAGCTGCGTTGGACTATTTGCACCGATCTCAAGCGTCGCCCAAGGAATGGAGGACGCAACAACTCGCCCAGCTCAATGCCGCAAACACCGAGAAAGCCGACCTTTTGTTAATGGTGGCCGAACCCGTGATGCGACTCGTCTTGGCGACGGCTGGCCAGTTTCAATGATGAACACTAGGTATCCTAAAGCCCGAGTTAAGGTGGCGATTAAGTGTGCTTCTGTCCAGGCACCGCCCGGAACTGATCGCCCCGCTTGCCCCTTCAAAGAACCTCTTGATCTGCTTCTTCACGCCCGGCTCGTTCTTCTCGGGTGTCGTTTCGCCAAATTGTCCGCTTTTTGTCCGTGATCAGGGTGCGAAACGGTGCGAAAGGGGGATCTGGACTCGGATGGTTACTAACACTTTCTTGCAATTGATGTGCCATGGTCGTATGCCGTTCTCGTATGTTTTTCCCACATAACCCAAAGGTGGGCGGTTCAAATCCACCCCCGCAACCAAAACCCTCCGCAATTCCGTTCCAGAAATCTTCTGGATCGTTAAAGTTGCGAGTAGACTGTGCACGAAACGGCTAGTTCGGAGCCGCGCAGCTGTTGTCGTTCTCAGTTTTGAGAACATCTAAGAACAAATCTTTATAGATTGCCTTTTCCAACAGCCAGAGCCAGCCCCGCTATCTAAAGAAGCTGCTGGAAGAAATTCGCAAGCAGCGCGAGTCAAAATAGCTCGCGCGAAATTGTCGCGCTTGTGGCTTCCCTGCACAATCGTTTATGGTGATCAGCTCTTATGCGCAAGCTCATTTCGATTCTTTTGCTCGCGCCTTTCGCTTGGCCGCAGTACAGCAAGACTCCGCCCCATCGACACGAACCGAGTGTCGCTGTCGGCAGTCAGGGCGTGGTTGTTTCCGGCAGGCCTGCAGCCACTGCGGCGGGGATCAAGATTCTGGAAGCGGACGGAAATGCTGCCGATGCCGGCGCCGCAACTCTGCTGGCGCTCTCCGTGACGTATGTAGGCGCGTTCTGCGTGGGAGGTGAGGTTCCCATTCTGGTTTACAACGCCGACCGCAAAAATGTGAAGCTGATCGAAGGAATCGGCGAGGCGCCGCGCGATCCCAAAGCCATCGCCTGGTATATGCAACATGGAATTCCGGATGGCGACGTCAAGGCGGCCGCCGTCCCGAGCACCATCGATGCGGTCGTCACCCTGCTGAAACTTTATGGAACCAAAAGCTTCGAAGAGGTCGTGCAGCCGACGCTCGCCATTCTCGACGCGGGCGGCCCCTCGATAAGAGCGAAGGCGTTGTCAAGACATAGTTGTCCTGGCGGTGCGTAGCACCGGGTGAGTTTGCCAGAACGGTTGAGGACCAAGACCCTGGAAAATCTCACGCGGAATCACTTCTCGGTGGACTCGTCGTTCCA
>DATEHT010000016.1:0-301628 GCA_035279425.1 Terriglobales bacterium
GAACGACGAGTCCACCGAGAAGTGATTCCGCGTGAGATTTTCCAGGGTCTTGGTCCTCAACCGTTCTGGCAAACTCACCCGGTGCTACGCACCGCCAGGACAACTATGTCTTGACAACGCCTTCGCTCTTATCGAGGGGCACCCCAGTTTTTGAGTACCTCCCGGCGTATTTCTCTTAAATTCAACTACTTAGGTTAGTTACTAAAGGACAATGACCCCGGTAATCTTGTGGCCTAGGCAACGCTAGCGCATACTCGCTTTACCTACCACAGAACCTGGGAGACGGGGTTAGAAGTGGCGGCTTGGCCGCCATTGCTGACCCCGAATTTTTTTGCCTGGAATGGCCTGCTCCAAGCACCAGAATGGTCAACAGAATAGATACTGAATGCCCACATTATTTGGCCCTTCCACAGAGTAATTTCCTACAATCAGGTGTTCTGGATAGAGGCAAGAAAATCCATTCGGGAAGGCGTAAATTCATGAAAAAGTTGACACTTCTGCTCTTGCTATTGGGCCTGATCGGAACCTGTTTGGCCGCGGACGAGGACGATAACCCGGCTGCAGACCGCGTGAAAGCGGCTGCCAGTGTTCTGGAAGAGATTCAGTCCACGCCGGACGTGGGTATCCCTGACGAGGTCATGGGGTCGGCCGAATGCGTTGCCGTCGTACCTTCCATGCTAAAGGCGGGATTCATGTTTGGTGCCCAATACGGGCGTGGGGTGGCCAGCTGCCGCACGGCAAAGGGATGGAGCGACCCGGCCTTTTTCCGCATTGAGGGCGGAAGCTTTGGCTTGCAGATCGGCGGGCAGGCGGTTGACCTTGTCATGCTCATAATGAACAACAAGGGCATGGAAAAGCTGCTTAACAGCAAGTTCAAGCTCGGCGCCGACGCGACCGTGGCAGCCGGCCCGGTGGGGCGTCACGCGGCTGCTGATACCGATTGGAAGATGCGCGCGCAGGTGCTCAGCTATTCCCGTGCACGAGGAGTCTTTGCAGGACTGGAACTGAACGGAGCGGTCGTGAAACAGGATCGCGAAAGCACCCGCATCTTTTACGGGAAGTTGCAACCGTTTTCGACATCATTAACCAGCGTCAGCTCGCCGCAAGGAGCAATGCCGTTCCTGCAGGACCTGGCGAAGTGGGCAAGGATAGCGAGCAAGTAGGGAACAGCGGCTTCAGGGTCTAGGCTCTAGGCTCTAGGCTTCAGGCTTCAGGCTTCAGGCTTCAGGCTTTAGGCTTTAGGCTCTAGGCTTCAGGCCTTAGGCTTCAGGCCTTAGGCTTCAGGCTTCAGGATGCGAAAGGGCTCCAAGTTCCTATCGAACTTGGAGCCCTTTCATTTGGCTTTCAACATAAGAATGCGAACACGAACCACGTCTAAAGCCTAGATCCTATATCCGGAAGCCCAATGCCTGAAGCCTAGAGCCTAACGCCTGAAGCCTTATTTATGCGTTTTCATTCCCCGCGCGCTTCCAGGAAACGAATTCACCAATGGTCGAGCCGGTGCTCGATGACGGCTGCTTGTAGCTCTCAACTTCCGAGCGCGACGCTTCTTCTCCTGCTGCGCGAATGCTGAGCCCGACTTTTTTCTCTTCCGGGCTCATCTTGATGATCTTGAAGTCACTTTCTGCACCCGGTTCCAGGCGCGCCGGCTGTCCGTTGGCATCTACTGCCTCGGAATTGTGGCACAGGCCTTCTACCCCCTCGGCGATTTCCACGAATGCGCCGAATGTCGCCACCCGCAAAACTTTGCCATGAACGATGTCGCCCACGCGGTGCTGATCGAAGAACGACTCCCAAATGTCGGGCTGAAGCTGTTTGACGCCGAGCGAGAGGCGACGTTTATCGGAATCGATGGCAAGCACAACGGCTTTTACGCGATCCCCCTTTTTAAGCACTTCTGACGGATGTTTCACCCGCTTTGTCCAGCTCAAATTGCTGACGTGGACCAGACCGTCGATGCCCTCTTCGATCTCGATGAACGCCCCGAAATCGGTCAGGTTCCGTACCCGGCCTTCGACGGTTGCGCCAACCGGATATTTCTCGATCAACGAATCCCACGGATTCGCCGCCAATTGCCGCATTCCGAGAGAAATTCGGCGCTCAGTGGGATTGACGTTCAGTACGACGCATTCCACCTGGTCGTTCACGCTGACGAGCTTCGAAGGATGCTTCGCGCGCTTCGACCACGTCATCTCGCTAACGTGTACCAGGCCTTCAATTCCTTGTTCAAGCTCCACGAATGCACCGTAGTCCGTCACACTGATTACGCGCCCATGAACGTGCGCCCCGACTGGATAGCGTGCCTCAGCATCGAGCCAAGGATCGGGCGTGAGCTGCTTGAATCCGAGCGATACTCGCTGCTTGTCGGCGTCGAACTTCAAAACTTTTACCTGAATCTGGTCGCCGACATTCACGAGGTCGCGCGGGTGCGTGAGGCGGCCCCAGGACATATCGGTTATGTGTAGTAACCCGTCGATTCCACCCAGGTCGACGAATGCGCCGTATTCGGTCAGGTTCTTCACGACGCCTGTAAGAACCGCGCCTTCCTGCAAGTGATCGAGCAGCTTCGACCGCTTCTCGTTCTGCTCCTGCTCCAGCAACTGTTTGCGCGAAACCACGACGTTGCCGCGCTTCTTGTTCAGCTTGACGATGGCTACTTCAAAGCTTTGTCCCTTGAGCGCATCCAGGTTGCGCACCGGGCGAAGATCGATTTGTGAGCCGGGCAGAAATGCGTTCGCGCCCAGGATATCGACGGTCACGCCGCCCTTTGTGCGCTCGACAACGACGGCTTTAATCGGCTGATTCTCGCTGTACGCCTTCTCGATCTCGTCCCACGCGCGCAGCTTCTGCGCTTTCTGGTAGGAGAGATTGATGTATCCCTCTTCGGTTTCGCCCTTGTCGCGGACGACATAAATTTCGTCACCCGGCTGGAACTTCGGCTTGCCCTCGGGATCGTTGACTTCAGCGATCGGCAACATGCCTTCCGACTTCGCGCCGATATCGATCACGGCGTGCGTGGGCGTCAGCTTGACCACCGTGCCTTTCAGCACATGGTCTTCGCCTTCGATCTCCTCGGTTTCAGTGGTGAAACTTTCGAGTGCGGAAGCAAAGTCGTCGGCGGCGGGCTTTTGTTCCTCGTCCCGAGTGCTGGACTCGCTTTGCGTGTCGGTTGCTGGTTGTTGTTCGGTTAAGGTGGCGGTTGACTCGGAATAGGTGGTGTTGGCGTCGTCGAACAAGGTCGTTTGCCTCTCAGAGGGTGTCAGAGATGCGGGCTGGTTACAGAACTGCTGGACGAGACTTGGTTACTATTACCGAGTTTATGTTGGCCCATCCGGGCGGATGGACAAAGCCAGCGGTCGTGAACTTCGAACCCGAATCCCAACGGGACTCTTCGACTATAACAACCGCTCGGAAAAGGTGTCAATTGAGGAGCGCAGATATTAACAATCGTATAATCGGGCGATCTGGTGATCGGGCGATCTGAAGAGATTTATGGATGGGAGCAAACAGGAAGAGCTTAGAGCCAGGACAAAGCGGTTTGCCCTTCGAATAATTCGATTGTTTCAGCGCCTTCCGCGATCTCCTGAGTCTCAAGTCTTAGGTCGGCAGTTGCTTCGGTCAGCCACATCCGTCGGGCTTCGCATCCTACAAACCGCCGCTGAGTTTTAGGTCAACCGATGACCCGATCACCAGATCTAAATATGGATTACCTATGGACTCCCTGGCGTTACGCTTACATTAATGCCGCTTCAAAGAGCGACGGCAAATCTGACGCTTGCATTTTTTGCGAACTGCCCAAGCTTTCCGATGAAGAAGCAAAGATCGTCTATCGCGGGAAGAATTGCTTCATTATTCTGAACAGTTTTCCCTATACCTCGGGCCATGTGATGGTCGTGCCCTTTACCCATACGGACGAATTACAAAAGCTGCCGGAGTCTTCGGCGAATGAAATGATGGCGCTATCGCAGAAGATGGAAGGGGTGCTGCGGCAGGTTTATTCGCCGGATGGAATTAATTTGGGTATGAACATTGGCCGTGCCGCCGGAGCCGGAGTCGCCGGGCACGTCCACATGCACATTTTGCCGCGCTGGGTGGGTGACACCAGCTTCATGACCTCGATCGCCGAGTGTCGCGTCTTGCCCGAGACATTGGATGTGACGTACAAGCGTCTCCGGAAAGCACTCACTCGACGCTGCTAGCCTCCGTCAGTTTCGACCGTTTTAGCTGGAGCAACTTCTTGACCGGTAGATACTGTATCGACCAGCCACCACTCGTAAGTCTCTGCGCGATCAGCAACTTACTTGATTAGTGCCCGTTAGCTGGTGCCTGCGAGAGCTACTTGCGATGTAGAATCAACAACTTACGAGCGATACGCGAGAGTCGCGTTCCTTCGCTCTCAGGCGCGTCGATCTCGCCGAGCAGCCTGCGCTCGATCTCGCTCGCGAAGGTGTGCCTACGTAGATTCCTGTGAACCTGCTGCTTGCGCTTCTCGAAGCTCTGCAGCCGGTCCGAAGGTGTTGATGAGCCGTTCAGCTTTCAAAGATTCTTCGCCAAGGTTCAGACGCGCCAGAAATTTCGAAGTCATTGTCAGGATGCAAGTCGTGACGCTCGTGGTGATCTCGACGATCTCCGAGTCGCGATACGCCGGCTTGAGCGCGCGTCCTGTGAACCTTCGACCAAGTTGCAGCATTCCCGTGTGCGCGTAACTACACAGGTGAGGCCAAGCGCGTTTCCGTAAGTCCTCAAAGAAACCTTCAGCGCGGTACTTGTCGTCAATAGCCTTAGCCAGTCCATTCATTTTTAGTGGTAGCTTGTCTTCCTTTTCGAATGTCTCCACCTCGGTGTCCGTCGCGCAGAAGTTAATCCACAGACCGCGATACAATCCCTCGACGATGGAACGCGAGAGCGCGAAGGCAGAACCAACTTTCTCAGACCGGATGAGCTGCAACACCGATGCGTGATGCTCGATCAGCTGATCTATCATTCCGATAAGAATGAGGTTGCGCAGATCGTCCTTAATCGAGCAAGTATTAAGAACCTGCTTGAGTTCCTCAATCGCTCGCTCGACTTGCTGTAGATGCTCGATGGTGCCAGAAGTCATTTGATTCACACCTTCCCCTTCCACTTCTTCACGAGCCTTTTGATGCGATCTGGAACTCCGAACGAACCTTCAACTTGATCGTTGAGCGTCGCAGCGGTCTCGATGCGACCGGAGAACGAAGGCTCCCAAATCTCTAATTGCTCTAGGTACCCCATCACGCGCTTCGCGTCACCAAACGACCAAGCACCCTCGAACATCGAGACGGTAACGTCCGCCATTTTTTGCTGCGTCTGTTTGTTCTTGCGAAAGGAGTCGAATATCTCGCCAGCTACGGTGACAGGCGCTTTGCCGTTTCCGTTGAACGCTTGAAACTTGCTGATAAACCCGTACGGAGTTTCTCCGAGTCTGACCGAAAACGTTGGAACCTGACGCCCCATCGCGAAGCCGATCTCTTGGTCGGTCCACTTGCTCTCGTGGAACTTCTCATGTAGCAGCGCCACAAGGCCATCGCAGGTCGCGAGCGCAATTTCAATCTGTGTCTGCCACTCTGAGGTTGGTTCTATGTCGTTGTGCGCGACGAAGGCTGATATACCGTAAGCGAGCAACTCGTTTTGAAGATCGGCTGCATATTTTCGATATGACGCGAGGTGACTTAGGAAGAGGCGAAACATGCGCTTCTTCCAGAATGGAGCCTCTACTAGAACAGAAGTTTGAGGAGGAGCTTTTACAAACTCAGGCTCGAATCCGACATGCTGTGCTAACTCGATCAAAACTGAGTCGCTCGCCTTGGTAATGTGCTTTAAGACGTATCCGGACCAGCTTCCGTCCCACTGCTCGCTAGTCGGTAGCCCAAACTCGACGAGCGTAGTATCCACTATGTCCGCACTCTCGCCGGAGAGACGTGCAGCAATCTCCTGCATCAAGGTGAGGCGTTGCGACTTCGTAAGAGGCATTCACAAAAATCATAATCGTTATCGGACAAAGTTCATCCCTTGTTCTGCTCGAACAGCTTGAACGCTGCGACGCCGTTCTAGTCCACGGTTCCGACGTAGTGCTTGAGCGCGGTCTCCTGCGTGTTGCGCAGCCGGGTGCCCACTTCTCGCCGCCTTTGCGAGAAGTGCGAGCGTGAGCTTTACGCCCTTTCCCGCACACATTTAGAATCGAATCAAGCCGACGTAGCTCAGTTGGTAGAGCAGCCGATTCGTAATCGGCAGGTCAGCGGTTCAAGTCCGCTCGTCGGCTCCAGCCCTGAACCCAGTCTTACACGATAAATTGAACTCATGGCGAGAATCCCTGCCGACTCGAGCATCGACGAATATCTGCGCAAGCGGCTCATGCCCGTCGAGGGCGTCATCCCGCACCTTCCCGGGATCGAGATGTACGGAAATTCTGTTCCCGCCGGAACTGTCGGCGGCGATCTCTTCGAATACATAAATTTCCAGCAACGCTACAACATCGACGCGCGCATTGAGCGTGCACTGAAATTGTCGCGGGAGTTCCTTGAGCCACTCCCACCCGGCGCGGCCCCGCGCAATTCCGTTGATGACCACGTCGCCTGGCTGAAGTCGAAAGCGCATTACCAGCCCACCATGGAAACTGAGTACCGCGATGCGCGCAGCTCGGAGCAGGTGCGCGTCGCTGAAGACCTGCACGAACTCTATACGACCGCCGGAGTTCTTCTCGTCGATGCTCAGGGGCATGGCATCATCTCGGCGAAGATCGCCTCGACCGTCCACGATACTTTCCACGCTCTCATGCTCGCCGACCTCGATCGCTATGGAAAGACCACGCCCGAGTTCTTTCAACAGCTGAACCTGCGCCTGGCGCAGTCGGTCACGGCGCGCAACGCGCTCGGCAGAAGCGAGAACGAAAGCGCTCGTGAGATTGCCACTATGCTCTACGGTGAAGTTCGTCCTAACGGCCATTTTCGCTTCGTAAATTTCGGGCATCCGCCGCCGCTTGTCTTCTCCGCCGAATTTCGCAAGTTTGTCGAGATTGATCGCAGCCGCATGGTGCAGTTCACTGAACTTGGCCTCGAAATTCCCGAGGACCATCCGGACCGCAATCGTTATTTTTCATTGCAGTCGGGCGCGCGGCCTGCCAATTTCTCCGATATTGGCGAGCTTACGCTGATGAGCCCGGGAGACATTGTCTTTCTCTACACCGACGGAGTCTACGACGGAAGCGACGATGAAACTCGCCAGCAGCTCGAAGCCGTAATGTGCGAAGTTTTCTGGAAATCGGCAAAAGATATCTGCAATGCCCTGCTCGACCACGCCGTACAAGTGGACGAACGTTATCGCGAAAGCGGCGATCTCGACCTGATCGACGATAAAACCGTGTTCATCATCAAGCGGAGTTGATGAGTGCTGCTATCTCTGCTTCAGACCAGAAGAGCTAATCGCAACAAGGTGCTTGCCGCGTTCCGGCACCTTGGCGCGTTCGGACTCTTCTTCCTCGCGATTCTCGATGGCACGCCGCTACCCACCTTCGGCGGCCCTGACATTCTTTTAATCATTCTGGTCGTGAGCCCCCGCAATCCCTGGTTTGAGTACACGGTGGCGGCAACCGCAGGGGCGGTAATTGGCGCCTACATCACTTTCAGGCTCGCACGCCAGGCGGGACAAGCCTACCTCAATAGCAAGTTCGGGGGCCAGCGAATCTCCCGGCTGCTGAAGATGTTCGAGCAATGGGGAATGGGAGTTGTGGTTGCTTCCTGTGCGATTCCATTTCCGCTGCCGACCAGCTTGTTTTTCGCGGCGGCTGGCGCATCAGGCAAATATCGCACTGCGAAATTTTTGAGCGCCGTGACGCTCGCGCGCGGCTTCCGTTATACCTGTGTCGCAATAATCGCGCATCTCTACGGCCGACACGTCATCAGAGTGTTCCGGCACCCAACTCAATACTGGGGATGGCTTCTCTTATTTGGAGGTGTTTTTGTCTTGCTGATCGTCGGTGGACTTCTGATGAACAGGCGTGTTGCCGAAGCAAGCAGCTAATTTTGGCCGCCTCTTGCAGCATTTAGCTCCGGACGATCGATAAAGGGGCTATACGACGGCTCAGTTGGAACGAATGGTACGGCCACTCAGCGCGAGCCGCCCCGCTATCGCGCTAATTCGACTTACCTCTGCGCAAAAAAGGATAACCGAAAGACTCTCTTGCAGACGCCGGTTGGTCTGTTCCACACACTCCAAATTGCGTTGCGCGATTCGTTCCGCTCTGAGTAACAGGATGTCGGCAGACTTGGGCTGCGTGTACATGAAATGACCTTAATACTTTCCGATGCGGAACTCAGTCAGGTTTCCGACATTTCACTTATAGCTAGAGGAGTGTCCAGAGGCCTCAGGCAAGGTGATTCGGGCCCGCCACGGCTGATCAAAGATTTTGTCGAACTGAGATTCCATCAATGCGTAGCATTCGCAGGCGCCCGTAACCAGACCGTCCGGGTTGGTGATTGTGAGTTTTCCGTAACGGTAGGTGATGAGTCCAGCCCGCTGCAGCATGCTGGCTGCAGTCGAAAGCGTCGGCCGTTGTACCCCTAGCATCTGGGAGAGAAACTCATGCCGCAAAGGGTACTCAGTGCGCCGCGCGCGGTTGTAAGTCATACACAACCAACGGCAGAGACGTTGATCAATCGGATGGAGCCGATTACAAGCTGCAACCAACGAAGTCAAGACTAAAAATGCATGCACGTATGATCTGACGAGATCATTTAACGGTGAGGCCGCATTGTCTCTCACTTCGCGAATGAAGTCTTCAGTTGCCATCCGGTGGCCGGTCCCAGGAACCTGCACAAAGGTCGTGGCCGCGGTTGATCGCTGTCCGAGCCAAACCTGAACGCCGGCCAGGCCTTCAATTCCCATTAGTCCGGTTTCGATCATTGAGCCATCACTCATCTCCTGCGTCGTCGAGGTCACTGCATCGTAGGGGAAGTACAAATATGGAATCGGCTCATCCGGTTCCGTAACCGGCATTCCGACTTGCATTTCAATGAGCGTTAGGAATGGATCGAGTCGCTCGCGTTCCGCTTCAGGCAGTGCTGCTAGGAGTAAATTCTCGCGTCGGCGTTTTTGCGGCATGGACTTCAGATGAACCATTCCGACAAAGGGTGAAGCGCCAACAAACGTCAGCTTTCTGACAATGTTATATTGCTGACATGGTGGACTTCGCGGTAGAGGAGAAGCAGACGACCTCCATTTTGATCGCAAACGCGGAAAATGCGATTGAACGGGCGCGCAAGCTTCAGGACCGAACCGACTTGATTTTAGCCCGGTCTGAGTTCCTGCTGAGCCTTCTGCAAGCTTCAGAATGATTTCGTAGGCACTCTCCCGTACGTGAATCCCAGAGCGGCATCAAAGAATGCCGTACATAAGAGCCCCCAATCCTTCCCGAGCAGTGTTTCCTGCTTTTCTGGGGAACCGAATTGACTCCGAACAAAGATTTACTCGGCGAGACTGAGAAAACAGGTTCCAACTTTCTGCATCACCGACTTATCGTCAATCCGCCAATTCAATTTACTAATCGTCTTCTTGGTCCTGCTCGAAATGCTGCGTGTATCCCGTCCAATAATCGAACGTTCCTGAGGTGCTTTTCTTAAGCCGTCTGTCCTCCTTTGACGAAAAGAGCATCACGTAAGTCAGTGCTTTTATTCTTCCGAATGTGCGTTCGTCGGGGGTCGACGGTATGCGATTTCTCCACGTTCCGGTATTGATATAGAAGCGATCACTTTCTTCATCCGAGCCGATCAGGCACACTTCCGGATTATGCGTGTGCCCGGCCACCACCAGCCGGACTTTCTTCTTCTGTACCAGTTTTTCGCGCTGCGCGATCAGTTCCGGTCGCGCGGTGTCCCCGCCCAACATGAAGTGCGATATTTTCCGCGCCGCATCGCGTGATGCCCGGTTCCGCCATCCGCCCAGCTTGAGCAGGCCGCGCGCCGCCTCCAGTTCAGCCGGCGCCCACGGTTTCGCCTTAAGTTGCAGCCAGTAGCGGAAAAATCGCTGGTCATGGATCTCATCCAGAATATCCTCAACCACGGGCACCACCCGCTCCCATGCTTCTTCAGCCGAGTAATTGCCGGCTGAATCGTCGAGCAAATAGTCAAACAGCGCCGATTGGGGCCGCACATCATCGAATTGCAGCAGCCGCTGATAAAGCTGCACCATCAAGGGGTGGTTGAGGATCTCCTCGTCGCCATACTTGCGCCGGAAAAGATATGGCAGACGCACAGCGATATCGATGGTTATGTAATCGCCAAAATTCGCCTCTGAATACCCCTGCTCCGGAATATCCAATGGAATTGTCTTCGTTTTTTCAAGGTTGATTGCGAAGTTGTTGTCGTCGTATTCATGACCGTGCCGGACAAGCACTGCGGGATCGTCGGCTAAAAGGTAATGTGGAAAGGCGGCATCTCCACCCAGTCCCAACAACTCGCGTACTCGTCCCCGAATTTCCGGAGTCGCATTGCTTACTCTGTCGTGATTGCCTGTCAAATAGTGGATCTCAATATTGTTTGCCGGAAAATCACGCTCTTCACCACCCGACGAATCCGCCGTCCGGTAGCGACCTTGTGAAAGCAATTGAAAGACCTCAAGCGCTTTTTCGACCGGCGGCTCTTTCGCGGTTGCTTCCAGTATGCGCAAGATCTTTTGCTCCAACTGGCCGTGAATCTTTGAAAGCTCCGAGTAAGGCCGCAGTTCGTCCTCAAACCACAAAGTTGTGCGGTTGAAGTCGAACAGATCTCCGGCAATTACAAGTTGAAAATCTCCTATTCTGCGCTGTTCCACTTCCTCCGCCATTTGAGCGATGAAATTCTGGTAAGCGCGCGGGTTTAAATTGCGCCGAAAATTGACCCCGGCACGCCCTCGACGCCCGGGGATGACGTCAGAGGCTTCTTCCTCAAAGTGCAGATCAGAGATGACGACGATCATTTGCGAGACTATGATGCCGGATTTTTTGGCTGCGAATCCCGAATGGCCGCTACTTCTTGACGAGCTTCAATAAGCCAAAGCGTTCCGGAACATGAAACGTGTCAGCCATTGGAGCCTGCCAGGTGATCTCTTGCCGGTTCGGGCCAGGCCCTTGGCTACGGAAAAGGTTTATGCGTAAGGTGTTGCCGGCGGCTGCTGGACGGCTATCGATTGCCGAATACGGAATCTTCATCGCGCCGAACCAAATGTGGGTGGGGCTGTCGATCCTCGCAGAAACTTTGAAACCGGAGTTCCAGGTCCAACCATCCTCGTGGTGAGGCTTGCTTAGATCGACATCCAGATCAATCCATTCTCCTTGCGGCGAAATCTCAAACTCCTTGTAGCGGCGAATGTCTTTAAAATCCGAACCAATGAAAGCTTCGGCTACGTCCCAATTCCACAGTTGGTTGGTTTCGCTTGAGCTCGAAGGATTCGGCTTAAGGTTGAGCTGCTCGTACGGACATATAAAAAGGAAGTAGAGATTCTGTTTCGTCCATCGCGTGCGCAGCTCGGTTCGATATTTCGGCACAGGCTTTCCGTGCGTGTCGGACTCCATGTATACCGGCTGCGCACCACGCCAGAATGCTGAGCTAGGATTGGTGTCGACTGACACGTCCCCTTCTGCCCACACGCTCTTGATCACTGCCTGCGCCGGCATTAGCGGGCAGCAGCCTGCGAGCAATAGCAGGAGAATCAGTGATCGCGAGTGACGACAGTTCATACGGTAATGTGCAACATCCGGGCGGCATTCTGGTTGTATACCTTTTCCAGAATCGATTGCGGCAATCCCAGGCCATAAATTTGCCAACGGCCTTGCGGCGGCTTGGGAGCGGGAGCGTAGTCGAAATACTCGTCTTCAGTCTCGAGAAAGCGATAATAGATTTCGTACAGCTTGTCGTTGAAAACCTGCTGCGGGAATTCATCGCCGTGCGGAGTGGCGTCAGTTCCGAACAGAATCCGGTCCTGATGGCGGTCGAAAAATTTGCGCGATCTACGCGGCTGCCGCCCTAGTTCGCCGATACGCGCAGCGATATCGACAGCCATATTCGGAAAGCGGTCCAGGTTTTCCGAAACATTATCGAGGTTCTCCGAGAAATTCCCAACGTGGAGAACGATGAACTGCGTTTTCGGGTGACGGGCCATCATGCGATTGCGAGCTTCGATCAGTTCCGCGTTGCTTGGAAAGTCGTGATCGTAGAAAGACCAGTCGGGATGATTGTTCAATTCTTCGTAACGTTCGTTGAAGCGATCGGTAGGAGTGAAGAACGCAACCGGATCAGAAATGTGAATCGCGACCGGCATGTTCAGTTGCCCGCAGGCATCCCACATGGGATCAAACCGCGGATCGTCGATCTTCACCAGCTTTCCTGATGTGATGTTCTCCCGCAAGTAAAGCCCGAGCGTCTTCAGGATTTTCAAACCCTTGGCTCCGGCATTGTGGGCGCGTTCAATTTCATCGGCCTGTATTTGTGGATAATTCGCCTCGAGGAATTTCTCATAGCAAGGCTCGGTCATGCTGTAGAAGCGTCCAGGATGTGCCTTGTCATATTTGGAGATGACTTCAACCAGGCCATCATCATAGCCCCCGGTCAAATTCACCATGGCGCGAATATTTTTGCGGTCCATCACCGCGAGAAGCTCGTCAGGCTGGCCCAGGTAGGTACGTTTGGCTGAGAGCGATACTCCATTTCTCTGCTTTGCAGAGACAGTGATGTGCGTGTGTACGTCGATAACCGGAAAGGCCGCGCGTGGCACGCTCGTCTGCTGCGCGTGCAGCATGCTTCGCGGCTCGTAATCGGAAAGCGGGAGCGGCGGCTTTGTGTTTGGATGGGCTGAAGCTTCACCTTCTGTGCGCGGAACGGCATGCAGAACGTTCGAGTTCGCTGAAGCGCCAACCGCAAGACCTAACGCCTGCAACCACCTACGACGATTAATCACGATTCCTCCGGTACATGTGACGTGTGACAAAATATTAAAGTGACTCTTCTTTTGGGCCTTCCCCTCTGGGTTCGGCCCTGAGCGAAGTCGAAGAGTGTCTTCTGTCGTGAGGACTTATTTGTTTTACTCCGCCAGCACTCGATCCAGCAATTGACTGACTGCCCGATGCGCCTCGCCAATCGCGGTGCGATGGTCGGGCGTGCCGGACAAATCGGTATTTGCGAACGCGATTCTTCCGAACGGCGCGGTCCGCAAAATTTCCCGCGGCGCAGGTTTGCCATCTTTGCCGAAAAAGAATCCCGGCTGCGGGCTGACATAGGCATGCCCCCAGCGGTTCAGAACAATGCCGGCGATGTCACGCTCGGCGCTAAATCCAGAAGCGGAAAACATATCCGTCAGTTGCGCGCGAATCTGCAGTTCGTAATCGCGAAATGAAGTCGTTAAAAGTTGCGCGCGGCCGAGATTGCCTTGCTCCTGAAGCGGCAAACCGTAGTGCGGAAACAGCACCTTCAGCGTCAGCACCACCGGAGAATCCGGCCCGATCGTCTTCTGGTCGGTAGAAAATGTCGGAAACTTTCGGACCGCAGTGAAGCTGCCGATGCCTTCGAACCATTGACATCCCGAGATCCCCATTTTGTACAGAAAGCGCCAATTGCGCAACGCGACATTCGCCATCATGCACGGTGAACGATAGAACTGATCGTAAGCCGCGCGATGCTCGGACGGCAGATCGCGCACAATGTGCTTTGAAGTCCAGCACCCGCCTGCCATCACCACGGAACGCGCCTTCAGTCGATAAACTTTGCCCTCGCGTGTGTACGCGATGGTAACAAAATTCGACTTCGAAGCCTCGCCTTCATGCTTCACCCAAACCGTCGTACTGCTCAAACGGATTCTCGCCTGCTGGCCCGGGCGGTCAAGTGCTGCGAAGTTGATGGGATTGCGGCACACGGCTTCGAGTGTTTTAGGGCCGGGAATCGCGTCCGGCACAAGCGTTTTCACCATGTGTCGCGCAATCCCGGAATTTCCGCCAGGAAAGGAAAGCGGCGGCTCGTCCATGGATGGGTCGACATCGAAGGCGTAAATACAAAATGCAGAAACCACATCCGGGCCCGCGCCGAATCCGCCGCCTTCTTCAGCCATGAAGGTCTGAATGGTTCCTTTGCTGAGCCGATATTTGTCGATCAAGTATTGTTCAATGGTTACGCTATCGAGCTGGCGCGATTTTTCATCGCCAGGATAGGCAAAGGGCAAGCCAGTTTTCGGCTGATTGTTGTACCTGAGCAGCTCCTCGCGTGTCTTTTCGGAAATCGGCGCCCCCTGCAAATTTTTCTTCCAGGGATCAATCAGCCACTTCCCAGGCTTCTCGCCAAATTTGGCGCCGAAATAAAGCGCATCGGGTCCTCTTGCATCTTCAAAACTGTTGCCCAGAGGAATTTCAGGAGAAGGCCCAGCCCATTTTTGATATTCGAACCCACGCCAATCGAGCCCGATCTGCTCAAAAAACCTTGCCATGAAGCTGTGCGGAAGCGGAACCTGGAAATGGTCAGCGCCTTGCGGACCCATGATTCGGTGGCCATCGACGAGGAACTCGTTGCGTTTTGATTCGCCGCCAAAAACCGGATGATTTTCGAGAACCAGGCAGGAAAGTTTTTCGCCGCCGCACTTCTGAATGAACAAGGCGGCGGAAAGTCCGCTGACTCCTCCGCCAACAACAACGCAATCAAATACCTCGCCGGTGTCGATGGTGTCTTGAGGAAGCGAATTATCGAAGGTCCCGCTGCGAATCTGGTGGCCGGCGGTCATCACTTCGAGCGTGTTGCCGTTCGAGTTCGCGTAATCGCCAACGCCGCCGTATCCGGTCCAATCGTTTTCGTTGGCGGAGGCCAGAAGTTGCTGCGGCGTTAGTGGAGAGAGCAGGGCCCCACCCGCTGCCAGCAAGGTTGAATTCAAGAAATCGCGCCGGCAAATCGGCTGGTTGAGGCCGAGCGCTTTGTCATGCTTGTCGTTCTCGTTTGACATTGATCTCGTGAACGGTTCAGGCGACTACGGGATTATCTACTGCAAGTTCTAAGTGATCGCTGAGACAAAGGCTTGTCGCGTACTCGATGTGCAGAACACGGCGAGGAGCGTTCGACCTCGCCTTTGAGGACGCGTGAATAATTAAGGGGCGCATCAGCAAAGCTCCGCCCATCCCAACATGAGATTCGAAAAATCCCCTGCTATTCGCAAGGTCATGAATTTGATCGTCACTTAGGACTCCGAATTTATGAGTCGCAGGTAAAACTCGTAGTGGGCCATTATCTGCGTTCGACTCGTCCAGGTGCACCCGAATCGCTAGCACTTTTTCAAGAGCCGACGCCGGTGCATGGGCGCATGTTACCCCGTTCTTTACCGACCATGGTCCCCACCCAGGGGCATCTCGTTTCTCACGTATTGGCAACGCCGTGTCCTGATGCCATACGACGAGCCAATTTGAATGGACGGATTTGTCGAACAAGGTTCCACGAAACGGAGTAGCAGCTTGGCCAAGGACTTCCTCTGCGAGGTCAAGTAGAGTTTGTCGCATCGCCAGCTCATGAACTTTTGGGATTCCCAACACATTTCGCATTCCTGCACGCGTACGTCGCGCGGACGAATCTGCCAGAGATTCCGTAAGCTGAGAAATCGTTGCGACGGGAATAACGTCCGGAACAATTGCAAAACCATCCCGTTCGACAGAAAGCATCTATCTCGTCCCCGATTTTCTCGCCGGTTGCGCCTGGGTAACCTGAATCAGCGACCGATTCCCTACGGGCACAAAACTCAGCTCTCTCGCCGCAAGCAGGGCATTCACCGCTTCCCGCACTCGCGAGCGCGCCACGAAGTTGCCAAAGAACGACTCGATCTCCTGCTGATCAGCGGCAATGACGCAATCGAGATATTTCGAAAGCAGCGCCGACAGCGCCGCATTAACCGAGCAGTTCACGCCTTCTGAAACTGCATCCGGCGCCCAGCGCTGCAGCACATCCCACGACGCGCCTTCGCGCTCGTGATAATCGACCCGCGTAATTCGCAGCTTCGACCACAAATCCGCCAGTGCCCGGTCGAGCGCGGGCACGGAAATTCCTTTCCCCAGTTCTTCGAACAACTTCAGCTTCGAAATCGGTCCCTTGCGATGAATGATCGCGTACGCATCGCACGCCAACTGCGAATACGCAGACGTTGGCCTCGGCTTCGGCGCCTGTCGCGGATTTCGCTCGCCTACGAGCGCATAAAAATAAGGAAACACCGGAGCCGAAAGCAAAAAGGCATTGTTTTCGTCGAAAAGGTTGGCTTCGTAGGCTGATTTATCGCGCAGCAATCGAACCATCAGCTCAGTCGCATCTTTTACACGCCGGTCGGTGTAAGCCTGCTTCTGTGTGGGTAATTTGTCATCTGATCCCGACCAGGCGCCGATGAATGTGGGCAGCAGCAGCGGCGTCGAAAGCGGAAGCATCAGACAGAATCCCACCGACTCGATGAACCCGCGTGCGTCATCGAGTGTGCGTACGGCATTGCCGTTCACGCGCCACTTCTCGCGCCGAAGTTGGATGAGATCGTCGGAAGTCATGAAGTCGGTTTCAGGTATCAGGCTCTAGGCTTTAGGCTCTAGGCTTTAGGCGCTAGGCTCTAGGCTCTAGGCTTTAGGCGCTAGGCGCTAGGCTCTAGGCTTTAGGCTCTAGGCTTTAGGCTTTAGGCTTTAGGTCCCAGCTTCTTTGTCACCAATCATTGGAAGAATGAGCTTTAGAGGCGAAAACCTAAAACCAATGCTAAAGCCTGACGCCTAGAGCCTAGAGCCTAGAGCCTAGAGCCTAGAGCCTAAAGCCTAGAGCCTCTTAAACGCCCTCTGTATGTCCTTCATCGAGTATCGCAGAACCACCGGGCGCCCGTGCGGACAGGACATCGGGCAGTCGGTTTTCGCCAGCTCCGCTATCAGCCACTCCATTTTGTTCTGCTCGAGCCGCATGTTGACTTTGATGGCTGCGTGGCAGGCAATTGAGGCCGCGATGCGTCCGAGAATCTGGTCGAGGTTCAGCGCCTGATCTTCGTGGGCAAACTGATCGAGCAGCTCGTGTAACATTTTTTCCACATCGCTTGCTTCCACTCCCGCCGGAGCAACCTTGATGGCAATGCTTCTTGTGCCGAAGGGCTCGGCTTCGAATCCATTCTTCTCCAGCTCGCCTGAGATTTCCGCAAACACGACCTGCTGACCGGGAGTTAGCTCGATCACGATCGGCACCAGCAGCCGCTGGCTCTCCACCTGCTGTTGTGCCCTCTGCCGGAGTACTTTTTCAAACAAAATCCGCTCGTGCGCGACGTGCTGGTCGATGATCCATAAGCCATCGTGGTTGACCGCCAGAATGAACGACTCGCGCAGCTGCCCAAGCGGCTTCAATGATGAAAGGCTGGGCGCGTCATCAGCTGCGCTTGCATCCTGTTCCTCAATTGGCGGTGCGCAACCATCTGCTCTTGCCTCCGGCACCGCGCCCCCAAATGTCTGTCTCGGAAACCTTGCTGCGGGGACCGCCGCATTCGCCTCGACGGGAATTGCCTCGGCAAAATGCAAGCGCTCATTGATCACCGGTTGCGGCGGCACTTGCAGTGCAAAATCCGCTGGGGCAGTCTGCCCATAGAGAACTCGCGCTGACGCAGCAGCTTCCGCTGCTCTCGCGCCAGGAGTCAGCGATGGGCTAGCTGTTGGGTGTGCGCGAATCTCGGTAATAAATTGTGGCACTGGACGCGCCTTCATCAGCGCAGCCCGCACCGACTCTCGCAGGAAATCGTGCACTACGGTTTGCTGCCGGAATCTAACTTCTGTCTTTGAAGGATGCACATTCACGTCAACTTCTTCGTTCGGCATCTCAAAAAACAAGAGCACCACCGGAAACACAGTCGGCGGAAGGATGTTGCGGTAGGCCTCGGTCAACGCGTGCTGGATCAGCCGGTCGCGAATCAGGCGGCCGTTCACGAAGGTGTAGATCGAGTTGCGATTCAGCTTTTGAATCTCGGGCTTCGAAACAAATCCATGGAGTCGAAGAAATCCAGGCTTCCGCGAGACCCGCTCCTCCTCTTCATTCCGTCTCCACGGCGGTGGCTGTGGCAATCCCACGTGCGCCAGCGGCAACTCCGCCGCAACCGAAATCAATTGGTCGAGAGTCTCCTTGCCGAAAACCTGATACACCCGATCGCTGTAGCTCGCCACTGGTGGCGCAACCAGCATGGCATTCGCCGCCGAGTGCAACTCAAAATGCTTGTCTGGATGCGCCAGCGCATAATGCGTGACCAACGACGCAATATGCGAAAGCTCCGTCGATTCCGTTTTCAGAAATTTCTTTCGCGCCGGCGTATTAAAGAAGAGATCACGGATGGTGATCGAGGTTCCAGCAGGTAGTCCGGCTTCTTCGACGCGAAATATCTTTCCGCCGGCGATTTCAACGATCGTCCCGGAATCCTGGTCGGGGGCGCGTGTCTCCAGGCGCAAGCGCGAGACCGAAGCAATCGAAGGCAATGCCTCGCCACGGAAGCCCAGAGTAGAAATGTTCAGCAGGTCTTCCGCATTTTTGATCTTTGAAGTCGCATGCCGCTCGAAGGCCAGCAGAGCATCGTCGCGCACCATGCCGCAGCCGTCATCGGTGATTTGAATGAGCTTCTTCCCGCCGGCTTCAACCTGAAGTTTTATGCGTGTGGAACCCGCGTCGAGGGAATTTTCCAGGAGTTCCTTAACAACAGACGCGGGCCGCTCCACCACTTCGCCAGCGGCAATCTTATTCGCAACGTGCTCGGGAAGGACGTGGATTCGGCCCATGATGATGAGAAAGCGTGAGGCCAGTTTCGCAGAAGGGAGCAGGGAAGGCAAAAATGAATGAGCCAAAGGTGCGGCGGCCTTAGGAGCGGGCAAGCCAGAGCACTTGAATTCGACGCCCGAGTTTTTCGAAGTCTCGATCGCAAGTGACCAAGGTTGCCCCCCGGAGTTCGGCCAAAGCTGCGGCAATCGAATCAGCGTAAGGAATTTTGTGGACCGACTTGATTTCGGCGGCTTTTGAAATTAGCTCGGTGTCGACGGGTACAATCTCCACGGGCAAGCGGGAAAACGACGCCATCGTCCTTCGCGCCGCCTCTTCGCCGCGCCGCTCCCAAGATACATAAAAAACCTCACCCCAGTTGATGACCGAGATCAACAGTCGCTTGTTGTCGCGGAGAGCTGCTGTTAGCAGTTGCTGGATGCGTTCGGCGCCCTTGGCATCGTCTACAAAACTGAGTACGGCGTTCGCGTCCAAAACGTAGAGCCTGGTCACTTTTCCAGCCGATGTTGACGCTCACGAGCTTCGACCAGAGAATCTGTCCCTTTCAGGCACCCTCGGAAGCTTCGGATGAACTCTTCAGTAATCGGCTGCAACACAATACGATCCTCGTCGCGCTGTATCGCAACGCGGGTTCCCGCCGTGATTCCTAGCTCTTCCCGCAATCCCGCGGGTATCACAATCTGACCTTTAGAACTGACCGTGGTAAATAGCGTGTTCATATTACCCACATTGTATCAGAGGTAGGTGGTCAGAGTTAAAGTAAGACCTTATCAGGTTCGTTCGCAAACTGTCTCAAGACCTACATGGCGAACAAATTGCGAACAATCGAGGTCAGCAATTAGAATGGACAGATGTCCTCTCTCTCCTGGGCCCATCCTTTAGTCGCCGAATGGTTTACGGCCAAATTCGGCACGCCTACTGAGCCTCAGGAGCAAGGCTGGCCGCACATTCTCGCCGGCAGCACGACGCTGATCTCCGCGCCCACCGGTTCTGGTAAAACTTTTGCTGCGTTCCTCGCCTGCATCGATCGTCTGGTACGAAAGGCCCTTGCGGGCGATCTGCGCGACCGCACTGAAGTTCTCTACATCTCTCCGTTGAAGGCCCTCGGCAACGATATTCAGAAGAACCTCGAAGTCCCGCTGGGGGAAATTCTGCAGATGGCTGGCGAGCGCGGCTTGCTGATGCCGCAAATCCGCACCGCCGTCCGTACCGGTGACACGCTCATGCACGAGCGCCGCGCCATGCTCAAGTGTCCGCCGCACATTCTGGTCACGACACCTGAGTCACTTTACATTCTGCTCACTGCCGAAAGCAGCCGCAAGATTCTCCGCGATG
The DNA here is from genome assembly GCA_035279425.1 of Terriglobales bacterium. Classification (GTDB taxonomy): domain Bacteria; phylum Acidobacteriota; class Terriglobia; order Terriglobales; family Acidobacteriaceae; genus Gp1-AA145. Next base: position 20,109 of record DATEHT010000016.1, read on the forward strand.
TTGAGACCGTCATCGTTGATGAAATTCACGCGGTGGCCGATGACAAACGTGGCGCGCACCTTACGCTTTCTCTAGAACGATTGGAAGCGCTGACGAATCGGTTTCCCGTGCGCATCGGCCTCTCTGCCACGCAGAAGCCAATCGAAGAGGTCGCGCACTTTCTCGCTGGCAGCGGCCGCCCAGATCCCGTCATCGTCAACGTGGGCCATAAGCGCAAGCTTGATCTCGCCATCGAAGTTCCCGCAACTCTGCTTGGTCCTCTCGCCAGCAACGAAATGTGGGACGAGATTTACGACCGCATCGTCGAACTTTCAAACCAGCATCGCTCGACTTTGGTTTTCGTCAACACCCGGCGGCTGGTCGAGCGCGTTGCCCATCATCTTGCCGAGCGCATGGGAGAAGAAAATGTCGCCGCGCACCACGGCAGCCTTTCGCGCAAGCTGCGCCTTGCGGCGGAGCAAAAGCTGAAAAAGGGCGAGATCAAGGTCCTGGTCGCGACCGCGTCGCTCGAACTCGGTATTGACATCGGCACCGTCGATCTCGTCATTCAAATCAGTTCGCCGCGTTCGATTGCCGTAGGTCTGCAGCGCGTCGGCCGCTCCGGCCACTGGCGAGGGGCCGTTCCCAAAGGGCGCTTCTTTGTTACGACCAGAGATGACCTTCTCGAATGCGCTGCTTTGGTTCGTGCCATTCGGCAAGGAGACCTCGACCGGCTGATCATTCCTGACTCGCCGCTCGATGTGCTCGCACAGCAGATCGTTGCCACTTGTGCGACCAGCAGTGTCCATGTGGAGACGGGCGCCCTCGCCCGTCCGATCGAACGCAGCTCGACCAGCGACATGAAGTTCGCTGGCGAGGCGCTCGCGCCACACGATCAAGATTCCGGCTGGGACTCAGACGAACTCTTCTCTCTGGTCAAGCGCGCCTACCCATATCGCAATCTGACCCGCGAAATTTTCGATTCCATCGTCGAAATGCTCTCCGAAGGCATTGCCGCTCGCAGAGGAAGATACGGAGCCTACCTCCATCACGATCGCGTGAATCGCAAACTCAGGGCCCGTCGCGGCGCTCGTCTGGCAGCAATCACCAGCGGTGGCGCGATCCCCGAAACTGCGCTATTCAGCGTGGTCGCCGAACCTGAGGGCATTGCGATCGGCACACTCGATGAAGATTTCGCGGTCGAAAGCAACGCCGGAGACATCGTTCTGCTCGGCAATAGCTCCTGGCGCATTCGCCGAGTGGAAGGGAAATCCGGCCGCGTACTGGTCGAAGACGCGCACGGCGCCCCGCCGACCGTCCCGTTCTGGCTCGGCGAAGCTCCAGCGCGTACGCAGGAGCTTTCACTCCACGTTGCCGAACTGCGCCGCGAGATCAGTGATCATCTCGCTGGCGTTACTCCGTATAACCCCGCGTCCTCGGTGGTGGGTTTTGAAAAAGCCTCGACCACAGAGAACACAGAGTTACACAGAGAAAATACACAGAGAATGATCTCCTGGCTCTATGACGAGTGCGGCCTCGATGAGTCCGGCGCCAGCCAGTCGATCCAATACATCGTCGAAGGCCGCGCCGTTCTCGGCACCGTTCCCACGCAAAGCACCATCATCGCCGAGCGATTTTTCGATGAAGGCGGAGGCATGCAGCTCGTCATCCATGCTCCGTTCGGCGCGCGCATCAACAAGGCCTGGGGACTCGCACTGCGCAAGCGCTTCTGTCGCAGCTTCAACTTCGAGCTTCAGGCGGCAGCGACAGATAATGGTTTGAACATCGCGCTTGCCGAGCAGCACAGCTTCCCTCTCGGTGATGTTTTTCATTTCCTCAGCCCGGAATCCGTGCAGCCCACGCTTGAACAGGCCGCGCTGGCGTCCCCCATTTTTGGCACTCGATGGCGGTGGGACGCGAACCGTTCGCTCGCCCTGCTGCGTTTTCAAGGTGGGAAAAAAGTCCCGCCGCAAATTCAGCGTATTCGCTCTGACGATTTGCTCGCTTCCGTTTTCCCAGACGTTGCCGCCTGTCAGGAAAATATCGAAGGCGACATTCAGATTCCCGACCATCCTCTGGTGAAGGAAGTCATGAAAGACGTCCTCACCGAAGCCATGGACGTCGAGGGGGTGAAAGAAATTCTGCGCCGCATGGAAGATGGGAGCATTTGTTGCGTTGCGGTCGACACTCCCGTGCCATCGCAGTTCTCGCACGAGATCCTGAACGCGAATCCTTATGCCTACCTCGATGACGCTCCACTCGAAGAACGGCGCGCGCGTGCGGTCGAGATGCGCCGCATTTTGCCGGAATCTGTTCTCGAAGAAGTGGGCAAACTCGATCCCGCGGCCATCGAACAGGTCCGCACCGAAGCCTGGCCGGATGTGCGCGATGCAGATGAATTACATGACGTCCTGCACACGCTGATTGCGTTCCCGATATCTATAAATGAGGGTGGGGTGGCGGGCGTCCTCGCCCGTTCGGTCGAGCTAAGCTCGAGAACGAACTTTACCGATCCCCACTGGCAATTCTTCTTCGAAACGCTCCAACGCTCAGGCCGCATCCTCGAAGCCACAGCAAACAACAAACGCTACTGGCTTGCCACCGAACGGAGCACAACTTTTTCTGCCATCTTTCCGGACGCCAGCTTCGAAACTGCTCCGCCGCAGCTTTCGCAGCCGGAGCTTAGCCACGATGACGCCCTCCTCGCGCTCGTCACCGGATGGATGTCGCACCTCGGTCCAGTAACGGCGCAGCAACTCGGCGAACTTCTAGGTCTCCCGGCCACTGAGATCGAAAAGGCCCTGCTCCGCATGGAGGCGAGCGGCTCGATTCTTCGCGGCTCGTTTACAAGTGCGTCCTCGCGGGCGGGAGCGCCCGCGCCCCAGCAAGCCGGTCAGGAAACCGAATGGTGTGACCGCCGCCTGCTTGCGCGAATTCATCGCCTCACCGTCGCGACGCTTCGCAAGCAGGTTGAGCCGGTCACGCCGGCGCAGTTCATGCGATGGCTATTGCGCTGGCAGCACATCGCCCCCGATTCGCAAGTGCAAGGGGAGCGCGCAACGCTCGAAGTGGTGCGCCAGCTGCAGGGATTTGAAATTCCTGCAAACGCATGGGAGCGCCAGGTGCTTGTGCGGCGCATTGCCGACTATGATCCGGCATGGCTCGACCAGCTTTGTCTCACGGGAGCAATCGGCTGGGGCCGGCTGTCGCCGCATCCTGCGACTCTTGAAAGCAACAACGGCTCTGGTCCAGGCAAGCGCCGGGTGATTCCCACCAGCGTCGCACCAATCACATTCTTTGTTCGCGAAGAGGCCGACTGGATGACGCCACACTCCGCGCTTCCTGACGGGCAAGGGCTCAGCCCGGTCGCGAATCAGGTGCTGGAGTATCTTCGGCAGCGCGGCGCGTCGTTTTTCGCCGACGTCGTTCGCGCCACCGGAAAATTGAAGGCCGAAATCGAAACTGGTTTATGGGAATTGGTTGCAGCCGGTCTCGTTACCGCCGATGGATTCGACAATCTTCGCGCACTCATCAATCCTAAACGTCGCGCCGGGCAAGGCAATCAGCGCACCGCTCGTCCGCGCCATAGTGCCGGACGGTGGGCGATTTTGCACAACGATTCCGCCATTGAACACGAACGCCGAATCGCGGCCGTCTGCTGGATGCTTCTGAAACGCTATGGCGTGGTATTTCGCGATTTGCTCGCGCGCGAAAGCAATCTTCCCAAATGGCGCGAACTGCAGATTGCATTCCGCCAACTCGAAGCCCGCGGCGAAATTCGCGGCGGACGATTTGTCGACGGATTCCTCGGCGAGCAATTCGCTTTGCCGATTGCTGTCGAATCCCTGCGCGCCACTCGCAAACTTCCTGCTTCTGGAGAAACAATCACGATCTCCGCCGCTGACCCTCTGAATCTCGTCGGTATCATCGTCCCCGGCGAACGCGTGCCTGCAATTTCAGGAAGGACTGTAAGCTATCGCGACGGTGTTGCCGTCGAAGCCGAGGCAGAACACGCACGAGTCGCAGCTATTTGACGCAGCGCAGCCATTGATACCCAGCCCCGAGTTGAAACACACTTTTCTCGCACATCTCCATTTAATCCAACTCCCCTGAGCACTCGAGTAATGAACTTGTGAGTCGTTGGTGCGTCGTTTTCTCTTTAAGGTAAGTAGATGCCTTCCTAGAATTCTGCTCAATCGAACACTCGACTGCGACAAAGACCTGACTTCCGATATGTGATCGCAGGCGAGTTCAATTTTTAAGCTGGAGATTCGGATGACAATTGAGAAGTTTTACACCGCCCTCTGCCTCTTTGTCTTAATCTCGTTGCCGTCGTTCGCGGGAGTTTTTGTGTCGTCTCCTACCACGGCGACTGTCACGAAGGCCGGCAGCGCCTCTTCAGGTTCTAGCGTGCACTTCGTGGCCACTGCAAATTCGCCCGCCTGCAAGGGTGGCGTTGACTCGATGGGAATCTACACCTCTTCTGGAGTGCTCGCCTACGTAGTTTCGGGAGCAAAGCTGGATAAAAGTCTCAGCCTCGGCTCAGGAGTTCACAACATCGCTGTTCAAGAGTGGGACAGGTGCGGTCAATCGTCAAAGGCGATGGTGAAAATCACCGTCAGCGGCAGCAGTAATCCAAGCCCGCCTGCGTCAAGCTCAGCCATGACCGTCACCAATTTGCAGTCGCAAAAAGGCTGGTCGGGATACGCCTTGCTTCCACCCAGCTGGGGTATTTGTGCAAGCTGCACATCAACCGGGTCTCAACTGAAGTGGTCATGGACTCCTAAAGTCGGCTCCCCATCAATGGATGGCATTTCGACGAAGTCATACTATGGCAGCGGCAGCATGCAGTGGGGCGACGTGCTCTGGAACAACCACCTTATCGGCAACTTCTCCTCGCAGGGATTGCCGGATACGAGCCACACTCTAGCCCCCAAGTTCCACACCTTTACCTATGACGTATATTTCTGGATTTCAGACGCCAGTGTTTCGCAGGCGCTGGAATTCGATATCAATCAGTTTGTCAATGGTAAGAAGTTCATCTGGGGCCATGAGTGCCGAATCGCGGGCGGGCATCAATGGGACATCTACAATGACACGGGTAAAAAGTGGATGGCGACCGCCGTTCCCTGTAATCCTGTCAGCGGCGCATGGAACCATTTGACCCTCGTCGTCCAGCGGACCTCTGATGATCAGTTGCTGTTTAAGACCATCGCTCTGAACGGCAAGACGGCTGCCATCAACCACAAAGAACCGCCGACCACGACGTCGTGGCACGGCATCACCGTCAACTATCAGCTTGACGGCGCAAGGCAGATGAAGCCCTACACGGTGTATCTCGATAAATTCACCTTCAAAATGGAGTAAGTTGAATATTTGGCAGCAGCAGAGTTTCCTCTTCACCGGCGGAGATTGCTGCGCTCAATACCAAAAAATTATCGGGAACCTGTCGAGGGGGGTCCTCCAAGTTCCCGATAGCTGGTGCGTCCGGCAGAAATCGCGCGCTTCCCCACGCCACACCTGACGATCAGCGTCCGCAGGTTCTCACGAAATCGAGAATTTTCGCGCCGCGAAGACGTTTTGTTACGAAAACGGAACAAGATGAGAAATTCAGAGCGCAGGTATCGGCAATCTGAGTAGCAGGGCTGGGTCCAAATATACGCCCTGCCAGCGAATCGCCACGTGTAGATGGGCTCCCGTCGCCCTTCCGGTTCCTCCGCTCAGCGCGATCACCTGCCCGCCGCTCACTTCGTCGCCTTCCTTGACCTTGAATTCCGACAGGTGCAGGTACAAACTGAGTAAACCCTGGCCATGATCAATCACGATGAAATTCCCCTCGAAGAACATCGGACGAGCAAGGATCACGACTCCACGGTTCACAGCCCGCACCGGTGTTCCCGCGGGAGCGGCGTAATCCAGCCCCTGGTGCCGGCTCTTCACTTCTCCATTGATCACGCGCTCCGTCCCAAATAAATCTGATACCGGCTCAGAAACCGGCGCGTTGAACGGCCCGGACCAAAGCCTCTGTCGGCTGATCTCCGAAAAAATCTTTTCTTTTACGTCCTTATCGACAGAAATCGTTGCCAGTTGGGTTTGGCTCGGCTCAGTGAACTGCTTGGCGACCCGGATCGGAATTTTTTTGTAAACCGCGGTGAAGGTCCTTATTTGCTTTTCAACTTGCGCAGCATGCCCATTCGCGAACTTCTCTGTGATTCGTAAGGTGTAAACTCCCGCCGGAGTTTGCACGGGAACACCCGCCAGCGCGTACCATGCGCCGGGGTGGGTGCCGCGGAAGAAGGCGAAGCTGTGTCCCAGGCACTCACCAGAGACGGATTCGACATCTCCCTTGACCCCGAGCTGAAACAGGATCGGCGAACCATTCGACAATCTGCGCGGCTGCCAACTCAACATTGCTCGGCTGTGCTGCGCATTGGCCGTCCCACAGGCGGACAAGAGAATGGCCATGAACACGAACCGTCGCATCTGCTTCGATTGCATATTAATAAAATAGTAAATGGAAATTCCTAATGGCAAAGCTCCTCACAGTTTTTGTTCGATAGCTCCAGCTGCGATAGCGGGAGGTGAGGAAACAGGGCGTTTGGTCTTTTCTCAATTCTGTGTGCTAGTATTACCGCGCAAAAAGCTCCACTTCTGTTCCGTGGGCGCAGATTGCTCATCATAGTAGACCGATGAAAGATACTCTGGGAGTCCTGCTGGCCGGCGGAGCTGGAGAGCGCCTTTACCCTCTCACCCGTGATCGCGCCAAACCCGCCGTCACCTTTGGTGGCATCTACCGCATCATCGATGTAACTCTTTCGAACTGCATCAACTCCGATCTGCGCAAAGTCTACATCCTGACCCAGTACAAAGCACTATCACTGAACCGGCACATCCGCGAAGGTTGGAACATCGTGGCGCGAGAAATGGGGGAGTTCGTCGAAGTCCTCCCACCGATGAAGCGCGTGAGCGACCAGTGGTACCAGGGCACCGCCGACGCCGTCTATCAGAACATTTATTCCATCGGCTCGGAGCAGCCCCGTTATGTTCTCATCCTTTCCGGCGATCACATCTACAAGATGAACTACGACCTCATGCTGCGGCAGCATATCGACTCAGCAGCCGACGTAACCCTGGCCACAATTCAAATCGATCCTGCGGAAACCTACCGCTTCGGCGTCGTCTCGGTCGATCCCGACAACCGGGTTACGGGGTTCGAGGAGAAACCGACGTTCACAAAAATTCGCGTCCCAGGGAATCCGGACAGAGTCCCCGGCTCGATGGGCGTCTACCTCTTTAATACCGACGTCCTGATTCCCGTCCTTCTCAAAGACGCCGAGGACGAGCACTCCAGCCATGATTTCGGGAAAGACATTCTGCCGAGGATGGTTGACGACTATCGGGTCTACGCTTTCGACTTTGTCGACGAGAATAAGAAGGAAGCGCTCTACTGGCGCGATGTCGGCACGCTCGAGGCATACTACGAAGCCAATATGGACGTGGTTTCCGTCTCGCCGGTCTTCAACTTATACGATGAAGCCTGGCCCATCCGCACCCATCAGCGCCAATATCCGCCCGCCAAATTCGTCTTCGAAGAACCAGGGCGCACCGGCCAGGCCCTCGACTCGCTCGTCTCTGCCGGATGCATCGTCTCCGGCGGTACCGTACGTTACAGTGTTCTCTCGCCCGATGTTCGCGTGAACTCTTACACGGAAGTTGATTCGACCATTCTCTTCTCTCACGTCAACGTCGGACGTCATTGCCACATTCGGCGCGCTATTATCGACCGCGATGTTCACATCCCGGAAGGCACCACCATAGGCTTCGACCCCGAAGGCGATCGCCAGAAATATTTCGTGACCGAAAGTGGCATCACGGTGGTGACGCGTGACTATTCACTCTTCGAAAACCCGGTCACCGTCGACTACTTCACCAGCGAATAGTCCATGTGCCTGGATGGTTTACGCGCTGTTATTTGGCGTTCGCCCTACGCACGCGACATGCAGCCGAGGAACCTGGTGTTTGAGTGCGTCTCGGGGACCGATCGATCATTCAGCATGCGCTTTGTTCCCGGTGCCTGAAATACGCTCGCGCATCCGCGCGAAACAGCGCATACGTGATCAAGCCGAATAACACCAGATGGATAGCCAGTTTACTACGCGAGTCGAACAAGCTGATTCCGACGTGCAGCGCCATCCAGGCCACCGCAAGCCACCGCGCCCAACTATTGCCGCGAAGCACAAATACCCCGGCAATGACCGCAACCAGCTCGATTACGAAAATCCAGACGTTTTCCCCCTGAAAGGCGCTTCCCCTGAGCTCATTGAGATGAACCGCAAACGCGCTGACTCATCCAACCACAAAAAGCCATCCGATTCCCGTAACTGTGATTGGGCGGTTAGTCATCGACCTAGCTTACTTCTCCGTATTTTGAAATAAAATTCTGAATTCCATAGTTGGAGCTAACTTTCAGCGCCAGCCCGCATGACTGTAAATGTGTGTAAATCTTTGAGCATAAAGGCAGAACTGTGATAGGTTGCCGTGGTGCTTTGATTGCATCACCAACAGCAACTCATAAGTGTACGTTTGCAGACCGGGTTCGTCTGCCTGGCGTAGATTGCTCAGGATTCTTGCGAACCGCAAGCCAATTCGATCAATTCTTTACGCGCAACTCCGCGCGGCGGCTTTATCAGATTTCTTCAGTTCCCCAGAACTCAAAACCAAGTTCTCAAAAGAGATCAAAACTTAAATAGAGGTTCCCCTATGAAGCTCTCCGCGTACATGACTCGAATTAGCATTTGCTTTCTCGCCCTTCTCATCTTATTTTTGCTCACCCTGCCGGTCTTGGCCCAAACCACCATCTCCACGGGAAGTATCCAGGGCATTGTTACGGACCCAAGCGGGGCCGTGATTCCCGGTGCCCGAGTTACGGTTACAAATCGCGGAACCGCCCAGACCTTTACTGTAAGCACGACCTCCGCCGGCGCGTACGCATCGGGTGCTCTGATTCCGGGTGACTACCTGGTGAAGGTAGAGGCAAAGGGCTTTAAGAGCGCGGAAGCTCCAGTAGTGGTGCAGGTCAATGTCACCTCCTCAGGAAATTTCAAATTGTCAGTAGGTCAGGAGTCAGAGGTTGTCGAGGTACAGGGCTCGGACGTGCAAGTAAACACGGAACAAGCGACCGTTCAAGGTGTCATCACTAGTCAGCAGATTGAGAACCTGCCGATTAATGGACGTAACTTCCTCGACCTCGCGCAGCTTGAACCGGGTGTTCAAATGCAGGATGGCGGCACGTTTGATCCTACCAAGAACGGTTTCTCGTCCGTTTCTTTCGGTGGCCGCTTCGGTCGGACCGCACGTATCGAAGTTGACGGCGTCGATGTCAGCGATGAAAACGTCGGGACAACTACCCAAAATATCCCGGTGGGTGCGATTCAGGAGTCTGCATTGCAGCAATCGTCTCTCGACCTCTCAACCGAGTTGACTTCCTCAGGTTCGGTTAACGTCACCACCAAATCAGGTACCAATAGCCTGCATGGAGAGGGTTTCTATTATTTCCGCGACCAGCGTTTTAATGCGGCTCTGCCCAGCGATTCCACGAATTACTTCCAGAGGAATCAATTCGGTGGAGATGTTGGTGGCGCAATCATCAAAGATAAACTCTTCTTTTTCATCGACGCCGAGCGCAGCAAGCAAGACTTGCTTGATCCGATCATATCGGGATCACCGACGCCAGGAGTTACGTTCCCTTCGGGAAGTTTCAACTCGCCCTTCCGCGAGCTCGAAACCATTGGACGTTTGGACTATCAGGTCAGCCGATTCAAGATCTTCTACCGCTTCAGCTTCAATCAGAACAAGAGTGTTCTGCCTTTCATTCCTAATTCTTTTCAGCCATTTGCCAATGTTGATCATGCAAGAGACCACGTGGTCGGGGTGGACTTCAATACGGGCAGCTTTACTCACTCAGTTCGCTTTGGTTATATGAAGTTCCAGAATGGCATTACAGACGCCGTGACAGGCTCGAGTATCTTCGACCCTGCTCCCGGAATTGAGCTCGCCATCGGCGGCGATCAATTCTGCCTAACCGGAGGCGCCGATCCATTCTGCTCCGGTCCTAACTTTCTCGCACCCCAAGCGACCATGCAGTCCGACCGTCAGCTCAAGTACGACGGCAGCAAACTCTACAAGAATCATATCTTTCGTTTCGGCGGCGGATACAACCACATCTATGGCGGCGGTTTTGCCACGTTCCTCGGCTTGGCGCCGGCAGTGAACTCTCCGTCGAACGCCACTCCCCTTAACACCTTTTCGGGCGGCGCGGCCAACCCACTTAACTACCCGGTTGAAAATGTCACGTTGGGCAACGGCGTAGGATTCTTCTCCGTCAAGCCAGCGTTTGGTTTCCCTGCTGGTGGAGTAGGTCCGGATAACCGCCTCTCCTGGTACTTCGGAGATTCCTGGAAGGTAAAACCGAACCTCACCGTAACCTATGGTTTACGGTACGTGCGCGATACAGGCCGCACGGACAGCGATCTAGGGCCACTTCCAGCACTCGCTCAATTCGACAACCAGCTCTACAAGGGTCTCGAAAACCGGGTGAGACAGCCCAACCACAACTTTGCTCCACAGTTCGGAATCGCATGGGATCCGAGCAAGAACGGTAAAACCGTGTTTCGCGCAGGGATTGGCATCTTCTACGAGAACTCGATTTGGAACAACATTCTGTTTGATCCGGGAGCAAGGTTACAGAAAGGACTCTTCCTTGGATTTGCCCCCGCTTGTGAGAATGGCACCGCAGTCCCTGTGACTTTCCCGAATGGAAACACGGTGACTCCAACCTTCTGCGGCGCCAATCAGGCAATAGGCAGCGTGGCTTCCCAGATAATCCAGCTACAGCAGCAATTTCAAGCAGCAACAGTTGCCGCCGGACCGGCTACTAACCTCAACTACATCGGTTCGGCTCTCGCTGACACGGCGGTCACTAGCACCACACTTCTTGCGCCAAACTACGTGTCTCCGCGCTCTGTGCAGATGAACTTCGGAATTCAGCACCAAATCCGAACGGGTATGGTCTTTACTGCGGATTACTTGCGCAATGTATCGACGCATAACTTCCTCATTATCGATACGAATCAGGTGGGTGCTGCCAGCCACTTTAATCTGGCTAATGCGCAGGCCGCCATTGCGGCGACGAATGGTTCGTTTACCGGTTGCAATGCGACAGTGAGTGCCGCGGATACGAACTGTGCGATCAGTAAGGGAGCTACTATCGCAGACTACGCGGGTAATGGCCTTGATTCGGGATACGTTCTATGTGGCGGCTTCCCATGTCCCAACGCTGCATTTCCTGGAATCAATAGCGCGGTAGGCGGAAACGAAATGTTATTCCCGATAGGCCGCTCGGTGTATAACGGCTTGCAAGCGACTTTGAAGCAAGATGTCGCCACCCCATTCAGGGAAGTTAAGCACTTAAACCTGCAGGTCTCTTATTCTTTCTCGAGATATGTCGCGACCGCGAGGGACAACGACTTCAGCACCTTCGCGACTGACTTTGTCAATCCATCGCACTTCATTGGTCCCAATGCGCTAGATCGTACTCACCAGCTTTCATTCGGTGGGTATATGGATTTGCCAATGGGATTCCAGCTCGGATTTACATCGCATTTCGACAGTCCATTGCCTGATACCGTCACGCTCCCCATAAGCGGGCTGGCGGGCGGCATTTTCCAGACTGATGTCACGGGTGACGGCACCGGTGACGGGGGCGTCAGCAACCGAGGAGTAGGTGATCTGCTCCCCGGAACCAACATTGGAGCATTCGGCCGCAGTTTCGGCGTGAACGGGTTGAACCAACGGATCACAAGCTTCAACAACAACCTGGTCGGCCAAGCGACTCCAGCGGGCCAAGTCTTGATCAATAATGGCTTGATGACGCTTGCCCAGCTCCAGCAACTAGGTGGCGTTATGGGTGGCAACGTCACTGGATGCGGGGGTACATTTTGCCCACTCCAGTTGGCGCCTCCGGGTGCAATTGGCCAAGCCTGGTTGCGGACCTTCGACATGAACTTTAGCTGGGCCTACAAAATCAGAGAACGAGTTGAATTGCGCCCTGGAATCGCTTTCTTCAACTTATTCAATTTCTCTAACTTCAACGGGCCTGCCGTCCCGTTCAGCACGATCCTCGATGGTAGTGTGGGTTCTCCGAATGGAACCACCAGCGCACTCCAGCACGGCGCCTCAGGAAACTTCATGCGCTTGGGCTTGGGCTCCGGCGTAAACGCGCTCGGCGCACCTCGTGCAATCGAGTTCCAAATGAAACTCACTTTTTAGTTCCTTCTCTGCTCAGCGGCCGCCGCTCTTCTGAGTGGCGGCTTTTTTAATGTCTCAGTTCCGAATACAATTCGGAGTATGTCTTTCTCCGATTCGATCCACAAACCCAAATCGCCTCCGCCCGAATCCACTAACCAGGAAGCCACCCTTCTGAAACTGTTGGTGGATCAAAAACGGCCAGTCTCAATCAAGCTGCTAGACGGCGAAGTGGTCAACGGATGGATCGAATACTACGATCGCAATATGCTGCGCCTCACGCGCGATGGCCAGCCGAACCTCTTTATCTACAAAGACCAGATTGCCTACGTCGCCGAAGCAAATTTGTAGTCCCTTGCGAGTCGGATACTCTGGTCCGAGCTGAGCTAGCGGGAGCCGCCGCCGGCATTTTCGAACTCAGCTACGGCTTTTGCCCGATCTGCAATTCCACGCGATTCGACAGTCATTCGCATTCCATATTTCGGCCGCAGCGTGAAGCTGGGAATCGGAATGACTGGGTGATCGGGAACTACACGCAGGCGAAAATGTTGCGCGATCGTGGCCAACAAGAGCGTGGCCTCCATCATTGCAAATGCCGCGCCAATGCACTGCCTGGGGCCGCCGCCGAATGGGTAGTAAGCGAAGCGCGGGAGTTTATTCCCGCGATCTGCCAGCCAGCGATCGGGATCAAACTTCTCCGGCTCGGGAAAATATCCGGGATGGCGATGCATAATCCACTGGCTCATGACGACGTTTGCTCCGGCCGGAATCGTATAACCGCGAAGCTCGAAGTCCGAAATCACCGTCCGCGCCAGGCTCCATGCCGGTGGATAGAGGCGCATGGATTCCTTGATTACGCGTTCGGTAAACGGCAATCGAGCCATGTCGGCAAATTCCGGAGCGCGGCCGCTCAATACGCGATCGAGTTCCTCTTGCAGCTTCTGCTCGATTTCTGGATACTGCCCAAGCAAATACCAGGTCCAGGTGAGCGCAAGCGCGGTGGTTTCATGACCCGCGAGCAAGAACGTGAGCACCTCGTCACGAAGCTGCTTGTCTGACATCCGGGTGCCATCTTCGTCGCGAGCGCTGATCAGCATCGAAAGCAGATCGCCGGAGTCGCGGGCCGCAGCATGATGCTGCGCGATGATTTCGTAAACGATCTGATCGAGATTCGCAACGGCGCGACGCACACGGACCATCTGAGGGATCGGCAGGTAGCGCATTATGGGCGGAAGCAGCATGCGCACGCCGGTCGCGTTACCCATCATCACGTTCATGGCGGCGGAAATCTGCTGAGTTTTTTCTGACTCCAGGTTGAAAAGCGCCCGCACTACTACGCGCAGGGTGAGCTGCATCATGTCGAGATGAAGGTCACGAACTTCACCATTGCGCCAAGAAGCCGCCGTTTGCTCCGCGTAATTGGTCATAACCTTCGCGTATGCAGCAATCCGCTCACGATGGAATGCCGGCGCAGAAAACTTGCGCTGGCGAAGCCACGAGTCGCCTTCGTTGGTGAGCAGGCCTTCGCCGAAGAACCAATGACTCTTACGGACGACGCGATCCTTCAGGAAATTGCGAGGGTTGCAAACGAGAACTTCTTCGATGAGATCGGGATGATTCAGGAAGTAAACGTGCAGCCAGGCGGCCCGATAATAAAAAATGTCACCGTACTCGTGTGCCCATTTCGTGAAAACCGAAAGCGGATCGTCGGCGGCCAGCGGCATGTTGCCGATGGGAAATTTCGGCGGCGGACCTGGAGGGCGCTTGAGCATTGACTTGAGGCGTAGAGACGCCTCCAAAGATTTTTCACCACGCAGGACACGAAGGACCACGAAGCAGACTTTTGTCCTCAGAGACTCGTGCACCTTCGTGCCCTTTGTGGTGCAAGAACCTCGGGTCTCCCGTTTCTGTAGGCTCTCTGTCCTGTTCTACGGTTAGTGTATCTTGAAGGCCGATGAGACGCTCTACCTGGCTCGTATTCGCAATTCTCCTCACGTGCTGTCATTTAGCTCTCTCCGAAACCGCTCGAGAGGGCTGGCTTCGTTATTCAGCACAACACATTTCGGAAAAGTGGAAGGCAAACTCGCTGCCCAATGAGATTCGCGTGCTCAGCTCAGGTGAGGTCGTAAATAGCGCAGTGCACGAGCTGACCACCGCGGTTCCCGAGTTGCAAATCGTAAAGCTCGCGGGTCATGCTTCGCTTCTACTCGGGCGCGCTGAAGACATGCGGCGTGCGTTTCCGGAGGTCCAAGGCTTCGGCTCGATCACGAGCGACGGCTTTTGGCTAAAAACAGTTCAGCGAGGCGGTTCGAAATACTGGCTGATTGTTGGTGGCAATGATCGTGGAGTTCTCTACGGAGTCTTTTCTTTTCTAGCGCGAATTGCTGAGGAGAAGGACGTCTCGGAGCTGGATTATTTAGAGAACCCATCTGCTCCCATCCGTTGGGCAAGTCAATGGGACAACCTGAATGGCAGCATCGAACGGGGTTACGCAGGACGCTCGATTTTCTTCGACAACGGAAACGTCCGAGGCGATCTGACTCGAGCGCGAGAATATGCGCGATTGCTGGCGTCGATTGGGATCAACGCATGCGCCATCAACAATGTGAATGCTGATCCGCGAATCCTGAGTGCTGAAATGTTGCCCCAACTTGTGCGGGTTGCGGATGTGTTTCGACCCTGGGGTGTGAAGCTCGCGATTTCGGTTGATTTGAGCAGCCCGATTGCTGTCGGCGGGCTGAAGACATTCGATCCGCTCGATTGGCAGGTTGCGGAGTGGTGGAAGAAGACTGCCGATGCAATTTACACACGTATCCCGGATTTTGCAGGATTTGTGGTCAAGGCCGATTCCGAGGGGCGCTCTGGCCCCTCGCAGTATCACCGAACTGCTGCCGATGCCGCCAATGTGATCGCGCGAGCGCTGAAGCCGCATGGCGGAGTGCTGATGTATCGCGCATTCGTTTACAACCATCATCTCGATTGGCACGATATGAAAGCGGATCGTGCGAGAGCCGCTTACGATTACTTCCATCCGCTGGACGGCCAATTCGAAGATAATGTCGTGCTTCAAATCAAGTATGGCCCGATCGATTTTCAGGCCGAAGAACCTGCCTCACCGCTCTTTGGCGCAATGCAGCACACGAATGAGGCAATTGAGTTGCAGGTCACGCAGGAATACACGGGTCAGCAGAGGCATCTCGTCTTTCTCATTCCCATGTGGAAGAAGATGCTCGACTTCGACATGCACGTGCAGGGCGTGACGCCGGTAAAGGCGATTGTTTCCGGCAAAGTTTGGCATCGGCCACTCGCCGGATTCAACGCGGTGGTCAACGTCGGGCTTGACGAGAATTGGCTGGGGCATCCGCTCGCAATGGCGAACCTGTACGGCTATGCACGTCTGGCGTGGAATCCGAATTTAACCTCCGAACAGATCGCTGACGATTGGACGCAACTTACGTTTGGCAATGATCCGCGCGTGGCTACGACTACTTCAACTATGTTGCTTCACTCGTGGCGAATTTACGTGCATTACACCGGGCCGCTTGGCGCGCAGACCCTGACTGATATTACCGGTCCGCATTATGGACCCGGAATCGAGTCGTCGGAGAACAACGGCTGGGGGCAGTGGCATCGCGCGGACCAGCAGGGAATTGGCATGGACCGGAGCATCGCGACTGGCACGGGATACATCGGTCAATATTCGCCTGCGGTGCAGCAGCTATATGAGCCGCTAACGAACTGTCCGGATGATTTGGTTTTGTTCATGCATCATGTTCCGTACACCTACATGCTCCACCAGGATAAAACGGTCATTCAGTACATCTACGACTCGCATTATGAGGGCGCCTTACAGGCCGCGTGGCTGGTCGCGCAATGGAAAACGCTAAGCGGGTTGGTGGATGAAGAACGCTATAACGAGACCTTGAGGCGTCTCGAATATCAGGCGGGACACGCGATTGTTTGGCGCGATGCCATCGTGAACTGGTTTCATCGTGAATCGGGAATTGACGACGTACTTGGCCGAGTGGGACACGATCGCAATCGAGTGGAAGCGGAAGCTATGCAGCTTTCGGGATATGCGCCCGTCGATGTCATTCCTTGGGAGACTGCATCCGGTGGGAAGGCAGTCGCTTGTTTCGGACAGAGTTCGTGTGCCGCCAGCTTTAACTTCGAGCGGGCTTCCGGGCGCTATGACATTGCAGTGCAGTACTTCGATCTGAACAACGGTGTGTCTCGCTACAAGTTGTTGGTGAATGATCGTGAGGTAGGCTCCTGGGTGGCCGATGATCATCTTCCGTCGGACAAGATGAACGGACACACATCGACGCGATACGTGATTGCAGGGGTTGAATTAACGCCCGGCGATGGGGTGAAGATTGAGGGCACTCCCGACGGAAGCGAACCCGCGCCCCTGGATTATGTGGAGATCACGCCCGACGGGCCAACGACGTCAGGAATCAGCTCTGCGATTGACGGGCCTCCGGCCTCGACTCCACACTGAATTGAAATGAAAAAATTGCGAGTGGGTATTCTCTTTGGCGGCCGCAGCGGCGAGCACGAAATTTCATTGCTGTCGGCTGCCTCGGTTTTTAGGGCAATTGATCCGAATAAATATGAAGTCGTTCCGATTGGAATAACCAAAGACGGTCGCTGGCTGACTGCTTCGGATGCCGAGCGGTTGTTGCATGGAAAGCCGCCCGAGAGTTACAAGCAATTACGCGCTGGCGACCCTGAAATTACGCCTGCAGCGGCAGTGCTGCAGAACGGCGAATCGGTTGTTGTCCCGCCCGAGCCGCACCGCACGGCGATGGCCCCTTTCCAGAGAGCCTCTCCGGCGCGCCGCGCCACAGATCGCGCCATCAACGTTGATGTCATTTTTCCAGTGCTGCACGGCACCTTCGGCGAAGACGGCACGATCCAGGGCCTGCTCGAACTAGCTGATCTGCCTTATGTCGGTGCCGGGGTTCTTGGCTCGGCCGCCGGCATGGATAAAGACATTATGAAGTCGTTGTTTCGCGCGGCCGCTCTGCCAATTGTGAAGCATGTGACTGTGCTGCGAAGCGACTGGGAATCTAAGCCAAAAAAATTTCAGAAGCTGATCGAGAGCCAGTTGAAGTATCCGGTGTTTGTGAAGCCGGCAAATTTGGGATCATCGGTTGGAATTTCGAAGGCGCATGATCGCAAGGAACTGGGTCCGGCGATCGACGAAGCTGCGAAATTCGACCGCAAGATCGTGATCGAAGAAGGAGTGGGAGGAAGGAAGAACAAGGCGCGGGAGATCGAAATTTCTGTTCTCGGGAATGACAAACCCGAGGCGTCTGTTCCCGGCGAAATCGTGCCCATCGCGGAGTTCTACGACTACTCGGCGAAATACCTTGATGAAGGTTCGCAACTCATCATTCCAGCGAAGCTGTCGAATGCTGAAACAAAAAAAATTCAGGAGCTGGCGATTGCCGGATTCCGAGCGGTAGATTGCTCAGGGCTGGCGCGAGTTGATTTCCTCATGGATCCCAAGTCGCGCAAAATCTACTTGAACGAGATCAACACCATGCCCGGTTTCACTTCGATCAGCATGTATCCGAAATTGTGGGCGGCTTCCGGTGTAAGTTATTCGCAATTGATCGATCGTCTAATTCAGCTTGGCATGGATCGGCATGAGGAGAAGAAAAGAAACCAGTACAGCCGGTGAGCTTCGGCTAGCTGCCCGCAGCAAAGCCGCCGACGTGGGCATAGGTAGTGCGCAGATATTTGTGCGGGTTGACGGGAACGTCGTTAATGCGGACTTCATAATGGAGGTGCGGACCGGTGCTGCGCCCGCTGTCGCCCACATAGCCGATGGTGTCCCCGCGATGGATGTGTTCTCCCGGGAAAACAGCGTAGCTCTTCAGGTGCCCGTAACGGGTGCTGATTCCGTGACCATGTTCAATGACGACTGCGCGGCCATAGCCGCCCATGAAGTCGGCAAAAGTCACGACGCCATCAGCTGGAGCAATGATAGGCTGTCCGATGGTTGCGCCGATATCTACGCCTGAGTGGAACGCGCCCTCGCCATTGAATGGATCGATGCGTTCGCCAAAGGCACCGGTGATGAATCCTTCAACCGGCCAGAGGTTTGGAGCTGAGTTGGCACGAACCCAGTCAGCCGTGGTCACGTTGTGCAGGCCAAGGGTTAACCCGGCGGTGGTGGCTCCCGTAAGGGCCGTGGTTTTCAAGGTAGAAAGGCGGTCGAGAGACGAACTGAGTTGGTCATCTTCTACCGTGTCTGAAGAAGCCGCCGCAGTAAGCACCGGGTCGGGCTTCAGTCCATACAGCGAAGAAACTTCACTGGCCAGGGAGCCTAGCGACGCCACCTGCATGTCACGCTCTTTCGCCACCTGCTCTAAATGGGTGTAGCGGGTCGATAAGTCGTCCTTTTCGGCACGCAGTTGGTCATATTGCGAGGTCTTTACCAGCATGCGCATGTATGACTGCGCGATCCCGGTCAGCCCAAAAAGCCCGACTGCCGCCCCGGCCACGAAAACGTAAAGGTAATGCACTGGAATGGGGATCTTGCGAAGCTGGCCGTCATCGCCGCGGGCCACGAAAAGTATGTAGAAGCGTTTACGCAATATTTCTTTCCCCGCCGTTCACCGTGAACATCAGCACGGGGAATGCCTTCCAGGCCTCCGTGCTGTAGCTATCCAGCGCTCGCAATGCCGCCAGTTCCAAAAACGGATGTTTCAGAACCGATCAACGAACGAGAGCATTTAACCTAAAGCGAATGCTGGACTTAGCTCACAAATTTAATTTCGGGAACTTTGCTTGGGTAACGGTAGCAAAGCTGGTTCCCAGTGTCAACGACACAGAAGGCCCTTTTGGGTTACAAACGGCAGGTAATTACCTGCTGACCATCGGGCCAGTTACGGTTACCAGACGAGGTGACGAAAGTACTGGCTGCCTCAATTCTACCTGAGTCAGTTACGGCTTGTGGAATCAATTCCTAGATGTATGGGTAAAAAGGTAGGTTGTACCTGCCCCGGCAATGCTGCTGTAGCGCTTGGCTTCTATCTACGCCGTTCGCCGCATATCATTGTTCTCGCTTGAAATTGCCTGAAAAAACGTTGTCTGAAAGAAAGCTGATTTCCCGGATCGCCGCCCGAAGCCGCACTGCGCCTAAAAATGGCAGATCGCGCAAATTGTTATCAAAAATTGGCACCCTACCCCTGATTACCGGGATTGGGGACGATTGCGCCGTGCTGCGGGCCAGGTCTGATATGGATCTTCTAGTTACGACAGATTTCAGTTTGGAGGGAGTACATTTCCGGCGTGACTGGCACCCTTCCGCCTCGGTGGGTCATCGGTGTCTGGCGAGGGGGCTGAGCGACATCGCGGCTATGGGGGGCGAGCCCGCCGCTGCGTTTCTGTCGCTGGCCGTTCCGGTTGATCTCCCTCAATCGTGGACTGAAGGCTTTCTGAAAGGCTTTTTGAGGCTTGCACGCGAGTTTGGCGTGACTCTGGCCGGCGGCGACACAGCGCAATCACAAAATGGCGTACTTGCAGATGTCGTGGTTTTGGGCTCGGTGCCGCGGGGGGAGGCAATATTGCGTTCGGGTGCGCGGCCGGGAGATCGAATTTACGTGACTGGGACGCTGGGCGGATCAGCTGCAGCGATCAAACTACTTCGCGCGAACAAAAAGCTCGCAGTAGGGGACCTTGAACGTCATTTTTTCCCGATGCCTCGAGTTGCGCCCGGGGAAAAGCTTCGCTCAGCAGGGTTTCTAACTTCTATGATCGACACCAGCGACGGCCTTTCCACAGACCTGAGCCATATCTGCGAACGGGGCGAAGTCGGAGCGGAACTCTGGGCGACGGTCATTCCACGGGCGCGAGTTGGTGGAGCAGCGAAGCTCGTTGCGCTCGAACTCGCTCTTCACGGCGGGGAGGACTATGAATTGTTGTTTACCGCTTCTCGGCGCAGTCGCGTACCTTCGCTGCTCGAAGGAATTCCCATCACTTGCATCGGCGAAATCACTCGACGAAAGCAAATGTTCTTAATCGATGAAAATGGCTCCCGCTCAGTCCTGAAACCGCATGGCTGGGAGCACTTTCGAAGTCGCTCCAGCTAAGTAAAGCTCCCCAAAGAACCACGGAAGATACCTGAAAAGCCGCATCAGGTGCGGCGCTCGGGCCAACTTCGGCGAGAACCGCCCAATCCAAGTTGGCGTTCGAGCAATACCATCTTTCGATCCGGAGACCGTATGCTTCGCCTGGAGAAATTCATCGGCTTCATCGTACTTTTATCAACTCTCGTTCTTCTGACCGGTTGCGCGGGAACTTCAACGGGCAGATCGGGAACAAGCGGAGGCTCGGGGTCAGGCGGTTCGGGATCCGGCGGTACACAATCCGTCCCCGGATATGGCGAGGGCACCGGGGCCGCAGGACAGACCGGCGCTGCGAAGTTCTTGTACGCCAATCCCCTTCCTGGTGGTGGGCCATATGCCGTTGCGATCCAGAAAAATGGAGCACTTACTGTGGAGAAGGGAGGCTCGGCCGATAACGTTAATCCCATGACGATGGCGATCGATCCTTCTGGCTCGTTTATTTATCAAACGGCACAAGGCTACAACGGTGGAACCCAAGGCGGACTGTTCGTATATGCGATTGACCGCTCGAGTGGTTCACCTGGCCCGGCAATAGCTTCGTATGCGACTGGACAGAGCTTTACGGCGGACGTTGTGGATAATCAAGGCAAGTTTCTCTATGTGCTGGGCACCTCAAGTGTGTACGCGTACAGCATTCAACCGGGCAAAGGTACGTTAATCCCAATTGCCGGATCTCCATTTGCTGCCGCTGCCCCAAGTTCTCCCGGGTACTCACAGCCTGCAACTCTAATGGCTGTCGACCAGACGAACCATTTTCTTTATGCCTCAACCAGCAAGGGGATTTTTGGATATGCCATCGACCAAAGCAGCGGTCAACTCACGCCGATCGCAGGTTCTCCGTTTGGTGGAACTGAGGTGACGGATGCCTGGACGATCGTGATTACTCCGACTAATTCCTATCTTTACGAATTGCAGACTCAGAATTCAACAAAGATTTTCGGGTACAGCATCGATCAGACCTCGGGGGCCCTCACCCCCCTGGCTGCTTCGCCATTCAATTCTGGCGGGTGCGGCAGCACTACTGTTAGCGGCACGATCGGAATTCCCGGGCCTGACAACATGACGATCGCGAGCGCCGGCAAGTTCATGTACGACAACTGCGGCGTTTATTCGATTGATGAGAGCACGGGCGCAATTTCGCAAATCTCGGCGCAAGGGCCGGGCGACTGGCCGGTTATCAGCCCTACAGGAGACTTTTTGTGGGCAGTGACCAGCAACCAGCAAGCTTGCTTTAGCTGCACCGTCGGGGTGGAGACTTATTCGGTCGATCCGAATACCGGGACGTTCACCCCAATGCCAAATTCGTTTGTATTGTTAACTGATACCGAGGTCGGAAGCGTTAGCAGCCTCGCCATCACAAAATGAGCGTGTGACCTTCGTTACTCGCGCAGTCTAGCTAATAGCGCGAACGCGGGACTACAGTAAGTTCATGTCGTCCCGCATTTCTCTTTTTGTGCTCACTGTCTCTTTGATCACTGGTGGCTTGGGGTTTGCGCAAACTAACCCAGCCAAGACGTTCACTCTCGACGATAACTTTGTCCATCAGCAGTTCGGCGATACCTGCTCGCTCGAAGCAGCCTGGCCGCCAATGGTAGCGGACATGAACGGCGATGGGATTGATGACCTGGTGATGGTCGCCCACTGCAAGAACCCGTTGGTTGATCAGGGGGACAAAGATTATCGTGTCGTCGATCCGATGGATTCGTTTTACGGGTATGGCAATCCGAAGATCACGACCGGCTTCGCGCCCGATGATCCGAAGCTGCGCGGCGGTTGCGTGCTGATTATTCATGGTGCCGGCCCTGAAGCATGGCGTTCGGCAACGCCGCTCGCGAAGTTTGTCATCATTAATCTTCCGATCAAGACCATCACGGTCAAGCGGATGAAAATGAAGAAAAATAAAGTCGTGAGCGCGATCTACGTGGAAGAAGCTGGCGGCGACGAGATGACATCGGCCATTTTCTGGGATGGCCACAAGTACCGCTACAACCCGCTCGGCTCGAGCATGGAGTAAAAGCTCAATTCGATTGCCACGCAAAAAAGAAGCTTTTAACCGCAGAGTTCGCTGAGATTATTCCGAGTCCGCAGAGAAGGGCTGACTTTCAAGCGGACTGTTATCCTACCCAGCGATGACCAAGAAGATTCACATCGTCCTGCTCCTGGCAATCCTGGTTGCGGGAGTTCGGCTGGGAATTATTCTTTACGAGCGGCACGAGGCGTCGGTTGTGCCCGCGAAAAAAGCAGAGCCATTACTCAATCCTGATTACTACGTATCGCCCAAGAAGCTGTATCCCTACGATGTGAAGTCTGCAAAGCAGCTGATGAAGCAGCCGGTGTGGGTGAAAGTCGGATATGCGTACCCCTACTACGCGTATGACTTCGCCACGCACCACGTCACGTTTTCTCATGAAGCCGGAAAGCTAGGACCGTTGCAGAGGCTCGAAGTAAAAGACGTCGTTACCGGAGTCTCTCCCGAGGACCCCGGCGAGCGGCAGGTGCTTGCCGTTTTCGGCAACGCCGGCAAAACCTTTGCCACACCGATTGGACAGGAGCGCGGAGGTGACTACAAGTTTTTCTCGGACGACATGTTTTACATCGAAGATCCACACCAGCTCTATAAGCACTGGCCTGCGGATGTGTGGCAAGCTATCGATCAGCATCAAGTGAAATCCGGAATGAACGAATTGCAGGTCGACTGCGCAATTGGGATTGGGCTGCTTGAGTCGGGCGGAGACGAAATCGACCGAACACTTGACTATCCAAACGGCGGGAAGCCGTTGACGATTAGCTTCCACGGCGGGAAAGCGACGGAGATCAAGCCCGGCTCGCCCAGCTAAGGCGGCTTCAGTTTTACTGAGGGTGCGCCTGTCCAGAATGCAGCTATTGATCGGCCCGCAAAATCGGCGAACTTGCGTCCGCCACTTTCTGCTCATCTGCTCGAATCTTGCCTTCCTGATCTGCGAAGAACGATCGGTGAGTGGGGTCTTGCTGCTTCGGCATCATTACCATTTCAAACGTATCTTTTTCCTTGTGTCCAGTGAACTTCACCGTGTAGTCAGCCTGTTCGGTTGTTGCCATGCGACGCGTGAAGGTCCCGGTATGCACTAACTCGAGCAGTGAAGTGGCGTAGTGGTCGTTCTTTTTCTTGTATAGCTTTTGCGCGCGCAGGAAGGTCCGCAAATAGCCAAGCGCGTTGGCTTCTGAATCAGAGCGTGCGGGATCGCCTTTGAATTTTGGTTGATAGGTAGTCTGGGCGGCGGCAATTAGAGCGATCAACAACGTCGAAACAACAATGGCAACAACACGGTTGTTTTTCATCAGTTTGAAGTTTCAGCCTCAGGGAGATTTGTTGCTATGTATGTTACTCCCGTAATTCGCCGAGCGTTACGGAACCTTGCATCAGCAGCGGATCAATATATGCTAACCACAGCCCTACGTCCAAGGACACGCACAGTTATGAAAGCTGGAACCGCGATGAAGGCAACACCCAACAAGAACGCGATTCGCATCGCTGTGGTTGAAAGCGATCCGCTGCGCTTTGTTGGATTCCGCGCCCTGTTTGATTCCGAGCCAGATTTCGAACTCGTTTCCGCTAGCTTGGCGGAGCTTGCTAACATGCCGGAAATCGATCTGGTCCTGCTTGGGAACCGCAACGGCCAAAATCTTTTCGATGTGATGGCCAGCCTTAAAGCGTCGCGGCCGGATGTGAAGATCATTGTGACCGGCGCGGGCATGGACGAAGAAAGCATTCTGAAAGCCATCGCTTCGGGCTCCAAGGGCTATGTGGATGAAGCCGCCTCGGCCTCAGAATTTGTTCAGGCGCTTCGCATCGTGCATCAAGGTTCGGTTTGGGCACCTCGCCGCGTGCTTTCCATGTTCATCGAGCGTGTGAGTAACTCTCCCGGACGCATTTTCCCCGCCGGCCGAGTCACATTCACTGATCGCGAAAAAGAAGTCCTGGAAATGCTGGTCGCCGGACGTTCAAACAAGGAAATCGGGTCAGCGCTGGGAATCGAAGAGCGTACGGTGAAAGCTCACGTCGCCAAGCTGATGCGTAAGGTCGGTGTGCAAAACCGGATCGCGCTGTCAGTTCACGCCATCACGCACTCGCTGGTGACGGCCAAATAGTTCCGATCGATGAGAGACGAGCTGTGAGCAAAGTCAGCTTTTGTTCGATATCCTGCTTGCTCGGCGCTCGCTGCTCATAGCTCGCGCTTATTGCGTTCCATCCTTCGGAAACGACTTAAATTCCACCTGCTGTGAACTCTGGGTCGTTTTCTGCTCCGCATCCATCTGGAAACGGGACAGCTTGCCGCGAATCACGTAATATGCTTCTTCGTCCGGAGTCTTACCCGGTCCGCGAGCAATGGCTCCCTCGAAGGTAAACCAACTGCCGTGAACTGGCTTCGTCTTGAAACTCAGACGACTTCCTGCCAACTTGCCTGACTCGAAGAACTGATCGAGGAAAGTGTCCTTGTCGCTGTCGGAGTCGCCATATCGGGAGATAAAACCGCTCACTTTGCCCTGATCTTCAGCGCTGATCTGAACAAATTCTCCATCTCGCAGGAACGAATACATGCCGGAAAAATCGTCGGGCGTGGGGACGGGGGACTGCGCCGCAGATAACAGCGCAAAGAACAGCAGGGAACCGATCAGTACGAATCGCATGAGCAATCAGGGTACAGTACGCGGCGGTTTTGCGAAACGAGCGGGTCAGAAATCGTGGCCAATTCGTTGTCCAGCATGGCGCTTCCGTGCCATTTTCCCGCTTATTTCTTGACAAATGCTTTGTAGCTGCATAAAGTTCGATCAGGTTTGCCCGGCAGTTTTTCTCACAGGTGCCCAAATATGAAGAATGTTTATGAGGTTCTCCGCCAGAAGGAATTGGAGCTGGCGCGTCTGGAAAAGGAAGTAGAAGCTTTGCGCGTAGCCGCGCCCTTGCTTTCGGATGATAAAGAAATGTCCGCCGAGGCTGTTTCCAAGCCAACGCTCACGACTGCTGCTCCGGCTTCGCAGCCGATCAGAATTCCGCAACCTGCCGTGGCCCAGGCCGCGCCTCCAGTAGCCCGAGCCGCCGGATGGGAAGACAGCGCCAAGCGCTGGCCTTAAGTTTTCGACTGATCTGACGTTCAACTTTGCCCTGGTTCATTCCAGGGCAATTCTGTTTTTAGAGGCGGCGTGCACACTCGCTACAATTCGCAGCGCGAAGATTAATTACGCCTGAGCCCAAACGTCGGCCGGACCTGCTTGATGACTGAACGCCTTTCGCCCCACTTCGTTGTCCTTATTGCAGTCGCGGTTGGTTTTGCTCTCGCACGACGCTACTTTCCTCCCCCACGTACCGCTGAACTGCCCAAAGGTGTTTCGATTGAAGAACTCAATGACCGCTTTCGGTCTGTACGGTGGGCAGTCGGCTTCGGCATGGTGCTAGTGGGGGCCATTTTTGTGTGGGCGACCCATCAGACCCTTGTTGCTCTGAATTTATCCTTTGCTTATCACGAAGGACCGGCGCGCTTCATTCTCCTGCCGTCGCCTGCCATCTGGTGGTTCCTCCCCGGACTCGGAGCACTCGCTCTTTGCTGGGAGTTATCCCTTTCGTTGTGGCGATTATTTGGCAACGTGCAAACAGTTCGAGCATATGTCCTATGGACTAATATGCGCGCTGGTTTCGATACAACGAAGGTCCTGCGCTGGATTGCGTTGCTGTTCGTCGCGCCAATCGGATTACTAACCCTTGTCGCTATCCCCATGCACACCACAGTTCATGACGATGGAATAAAGGTTCGCGGCTATGCCTCGTGGGCCAGTGTGCAACACCTGTATCCTGATGCTCGACGGCTTGCTGTGGTGGACGGTTTCAGAACTCGTCACGGTGGATTCACCGCTCGGGCAGCGATACTCCTGAAGTTTGCAGATGGTTACGAATGGTCATCGGGCGCTAATCGGGATTTCACTATGACCGTGGATCAGAACTTGCTAGATTTCCTTCAGGGGAAGACTCAATTGCCAGTAGAACGAGCGTTGACTGAGGCTGATTTGAATTCTGGCCGGTTTCAGTGACCCGCGCCATACTAAAGTCACCCGCGAATCAAGCACGCCCGCCTCAGCATCCTTTATCCTAGTAATAGTTTTATGCCTAGCCGACAAACGCCTGTTCGACAATCGTCTGTTCGAGAATCAAGGTCCGGCAATGGAGCCGGAGCCGCCCTCATAGAAGAACCTAACAGCGAACGTGAACGAGTGTTCGACCTCTTTCGCCAGTGGGGATATTTAGAAGCTGACCTCGACCCACTGGGATTTTTCCAACCACTGCCACATCCCGAACTGGCTGCTGAAGGCGAGTCTGCCGAAGAGGCGCGCAAATTCTATTCCAGCACCGTCGGGATCGAATTCATGCATATTCCTGACGTGGAACGACGTCGATGGATTCAGGAGCGAATCGAAGGACCGCAGCCTGCAGTGGATCCGGGCCGCGCGCTCGATCTGCTCATTCGCGCCGATCTGTTCGAACTTGTCTTGCAGCAGCGATATTTAGGAACGAAGCGTTTTTCGCTTGAAGGCGTTACCGCTCTTATCCCACTGATTGACGAAATTCTTGAAGGCGCTGGCCAGTATGGCGCCGTGGAACTGGTCTTGGGAATGAGTCACCGCGGGCGGTTGAATGTGATTGTTCATGTGACGAAACGCGCGCCGGAAGAGGTGTTTGCCGGATTTGAAGACGTCGATCCCCGCAGTGTTCTTGGCAGTGGCGACGTGAAATATCACATGGGCGCAACCGGTGAGTACGTAACTCGAAGTGGCGCCAAGATACACATTCACCTGGTTTCAAACCCGAGCCATCTTGAGGCGGTTGACCCCGTGACAGTCGGCCGCACTCGTGCCAAGCAAGATCGCGCAGGGGAAGGCGGCGGAAAGCAATTTCTGCCGTTATTGGTGCACGGAGATGGAGCGTTCGCCGGCCAAGGGGTTTTTTCCGAGACGCTAAACCTGGCTGATCTGCCGGGCTACAGCGTCGGTGGCACGGTCCACGTGATCGTGAACAACCTGATCGGGTTCACGACCACGCCAAGCGAGCTGCACTCTTCGCAATTTGCGGCGCAATTGGCGCGGCGCCAGAGTGTTCCGATCTTCCACGTCAATGCTGAAGATGTCGATGCGGTGGTTCGAGTCGGGCGTCTGGCGCTGGATTATCGGTACAAGTTCGGCAGCGATGTTGTTATTGATTTGATTGGGTATCGCCGGCATGGGCACAGCGAGGTTGATGATCCAACTATCACGCAACCGCTTCTCTACAAGGCGATCAAGGAGCATCCGCCGCTTTGGGAAATTTATGCGGAAGACTCAGGTATTGGAGATGCTCAATCGCGTGCCGACGCGATTAAAGCGGAACTCGAGGCGGCACAAAAGCGTGCCGGGCACATTCGCAAGAAACCGATGATGCGGCAATTGCCGGGGTATTGGGATAACTACGTCGGCCGGCGATACAAGCCTCAGTACGAAGTCGAAACCGCTGTTTCACCTGATGAACTGCGGAGTTTGACTGAGCGGCTCACAACATTTCCTGCGGGATTTCACATTCATCCCAAGGTCGCCAAACTTCTTGAGCAGCGCGCGGAAATGGGCAACGACAAGCGCGCGGTCGATTACGGCATGGCCGAAGCCCTCGCGTTTGGCAGCCTGGTAAAGGGCGGGACTCCTGTACGATTGAGCGGCCAGGACTGCCGCCGGGGAACCTTCAATCAGCGTCACTCGGTCTTGCTCGATATTGAAAACGAGCAGGAGTACGTTCCGCTACAGCACGTTTCAGAAAATCAGGCGCGCTGCGAGATATACAACTCGACGCTCTCTGAAGCGGGCGTGCTCGGGTTCGAATATGGCTACAGCCGTGATTATCCAGAAACGCTCGTTCTCTGGGAGGCACAGTTCGGAGACTTCGCAAACGTCGCGCAGGCAATCATTGATCAGTTCATCGTTGCGGGAGAATTCAAGTGGGACTTGTTGTCTGGCCTTGTGCTGCTGTTGCCGCATGGGTATGAAGGACAGGGGCCGGAGCACTCGAGCGCTCGTATCGAGCGGTTCTTACAACTGGCTGCCTGCGATAATTTCCAGATCTGCCAACCTTCGAGTGCGGCGCAATATTTCCACCTTCTGCGACGGCAAGCTCTCCGGCACTGGCGTAAGCCACTAGTTGTTTTCACGCCAAAGAGCATGCTGCGGCATCCGGATGCATCATCTCCTATCGGCGAATTCTCAAAGGGAAGCTTCCTGAAAGTCAGGCCTGATCTTGAGGCTCAAGACGCACGGCGAGTTTTGCTCTGCACAGGGAAGATCGGGCACGAACTCCGGATGGAGCGCAAAAAGCGAAAAGATTTCGGGGTCGCGATCACCTTCATTGAGCAGTTATACCCGTTTCCTGAGGCTGAGCTCACCGCCGAGCTGCATCGGCATCCGAACGGCGAAATCGTGTGGGTGCAGGAGGAGCCTGCGAACATGGGGGCGCTCAACTATATGCTGCCTCGCTTACGCCACCTGGCCGGCGCGCGCTCAGTGCTTTCGGTTAAGCGCTCGGCCAGTCCGAGTCCGGCCACAGGGTCAGCTAAGGCGCACGATGTCGAGCAGAAGGCGTTGTTATCGCTGGCGCTGACAACCAACGGCCACTAAGCGAAGATCTCGCGCGGTATCGTGGCTTCTAACTAAGTGGATCATGATGGCGGGCGATGTGCGCCCGTCCCACACAGGCCAATCTTACGCTACGGTTCGCAGCTTCCCCGGCATGAAGTGATACGGTGGCCACGGCCCGCTCACCGAAATCTCGCAGTCCTTCAACTGCTTGAGAGCACTGCTGTAGCGATTTTGATATTTTTCAACGGATTTGGAATCGATCAGGTGGGCTATATCGAGGAGCATTCCGTCGGTGTTGACCCGCTTACAACTGACTTCTTCCTCCAGCGGGTTGAAGAGGCGATGGACTTGGACCGAAAGCGCCTTCGCCTTGGTTTGCCGCTCGCGGTCGGCGGCCGCTTTCTCTCGTAACTTCGACAGATACTCGCCCCCGACTGTGTCCGGAATCTGAACGTCCTGGAGAGCCTTAAGAGTGCCGTCCTTTACCAAGAGCTTGACGTGCATTTCAGCCTTGCCCTTCAGCCGCGCCACGCTTTCGCCAAATGCGCGGCGATTTGCGCGCACCGCCTGGCGTAACGAGTCGTCGCTGTCGAAAATGGTCCCAAAGCGGAAGGGCAACACTGTCCCCTGCCGAAAACACACGCTGACGACGCGTGCGTGTTCCAAAACGTGCCTTTCTTCGAGATTGCCGGCGTTGCGGTCGAACTCGCTGACTACCACGGCAAATTCGCCGCTGGGATAGCTGAGAACGGTGGCCCCATTCACTCCCTGAATGCCCTCTAATATGAATGGCCGACGGCTACGTGTTCCGTTGGTGTGATTGTGATGTTCGGTAATACAGTACGCGTACCAGGACATAGAGTCTCTCCGGAGCTGGCTAGAGGCAATCTTGCCGCCTCTACCTTTTTTGAGACAACTCGTTAGTTCGAACCCAGGAAGTAACGGGCAGCTTTACGACAGAACCGAATGCTGGTCTCGCATTCGGGTTCATCTTACGCCGAGGGAATCAAAAAATGCAACTATTTCGTTGCAGCTCGCATCCATAACACGGGCAGAACCGTCCTGACGGTCCAAACTCCGCTCGATTGCTGGCCGTGTTATCCCACTGAACTTTCTTTTTCCGTCCCTGTGAAAGGTCACACTCGCCGAAACTATGTCCTTTGTTTAGAATAGCTTTTCTCTATGAACCTCCCAGCGATTCAGTCTGCTTTGCAGGAACGCAATCTCGACGCCTGGCTTTTTTATGATCATCACCACCGTGATCCGATTGCTTATCGCGTCCTTGGACTCCCCGACCAGTTAATGGTCACTCGCCGCTGGTTTTACCTGATTCCCGCCGATGGAGAGCCACGAAAACTGGTCCACAAGATTGAGGCAGGACATCTCGATTCATTGCCCGGAGAAAAGCGTTCCTATTCGGCGTGGCAGGAATTGTTTGACGGGCTCAAGCATCTGCTGGGGAACCATCGGGACGTTGCCATGCAGTACTCGCCAAACAATGGCATCTTTACGATTTCGCTGGTCGATGGCGGAACGATTGATCTGATTCGAGGACTCGGGAAAAATATCGTCAGTTCGGGCGATTTAGTCGCATTGTTTGAAGCAACTTTGAGTGAACAACAGATCAAGAGCCATTTCGCCGCCCGCGATGCAGTGGATAAGATTACCGCTGCCGCGTTCCAGGAAATCGGACGACGGGCGCGGAACGGCGGTACGAACGAATACGAAATCCAGCAGTGGATTCTTGAAGCATTCCATCGCGAGAAGCTGACGGCCGCCGATCCTCCAGTCGTGGCGGTCAATAAAAACAGCGGCGATCCACATTACGGTCCAAGCAGCGCCAAGTCGGCACCCATTCGTGAAGGAGATTTCGTCCTGCTCGACATTTGGGCAAAGAAGAAAGAGCCGAACGCGGTGTATTACGACATCACATGGACGGGATTCATCGGTAAAGCACCGTCTGATCGCGTGCAGGAGCTTTTCGTGGCGGTACGTGACGCGCGGGACGCCGGGGCGAAATTCGTCGAGGAATCAATTGGGACGGGAAAGACGATCGCTGGATATCAGGTCGACCAGGCGGTGCGAAGCAAATTGAAACTGGCAGGGCTTGGAAGCTACTTCGTCCACCGCACTGGGCATTCGATCGGGACGGAAGTCCACGCAAACGGCGCCAACATGGATGATCTGGAAGTCCACGATGAACGCCGCATTCTGCCGAACAGCCTGTTTTCAATCGAGCCGGGTGTTTATTTCCCAGAACTAGGCGTGCGCAGCGAGATCAACATGTTGATCCGGAGCGGCGGGGCTGAAGTAACTGGTAGAATGCAGAATGAAGTCGTAATCATCTGATCGTGTATTTCTGTTTAGGGCGCCTCGCCTGCCACACCGTTGAATATGGCAACTACTCCGACTAGAAGAGAACCGGTTCCTGCAAAGCCTGCATCCGCAGCACCAAGCACAATGTCGGTTGTTGTGCCCGCCGTGGCATGGCTCATTCCCGGCGCCGGACACCTTGCGCAAAAGCGCTGGATTCGCGGCCTGCTGTTGATGATGTCCGTGGTGGCCATGTTCGTGCTAGGCCTGTTGATGGACGGCCGTATCTACCAGCCCAATGGCGGTGACATTCTCGATATTCTGGGTTTTATCGGCGACCTGGGGGCAGGTGGAATGTATATCGTGAGCCGCGCAATGGATTTGGGTCATACAATCGTGCCTCACGCGACCGCGGACTACGGAACTAAGTACATCATTGTTGCCGGCCTGCTGAACTTTATCAGCGTGGCTGACGCTTATCACATCGCGATCGGTAAGAAACCCTGATGGCCCTCTCACATTTCAACGCAGCCTTGTTGTTCTCACTTTTTTCTTCCGTGGTCTTTGGCATCACGGTCCGTGATAATCCACGAGACCAGGTCCGCTACGGTCTTTATTGCTTCGCCATGTTTATGGGCGGGTTAATTCTTGCCGGCTGGATCATGTGGGTGCTACGACACTAGACCTGAGGCTGGCTTTTCTTTGCGGGCCAACGGGTGCCGCGTTCATTTCCCAATACAAAATCTGCTAAAGATCAGGTTGAGGATGTCGTCGTTCGTTGTCGCGCCGGTGATTTCGTCCAGTGGCCGCAGCGCGCTGTAGAGATCAAGCAAAATCATCTCGTGTGGAACGCGATTGGGCACGGCTGATTCCGCATTCTGCAAAGCCGTCAGCGAATCGCGTACTAAGTTGGCGTGACGTGCGTTTGTGAGGAAGCCGGATTCGGCAGCTGTTCCTGATTCCCCGCTAACATGAGTGAGAATTGCGGCCCGTAATTGAGGGATCCCCTCTCCAGTTAAGGCGGAAGTACGCAGGCCGTTATTGCCGGCAGTCTGTCCAGAAAGAGCGTCCGAACCACCTGAGGATTGCAGGTCCGCTTTGTTCTCGACCACAATCGCAGTGCGCTGCGTAATTTGATCGAGCAATTTTCTGTCTTCATCGCTGACCGGCTGCGAGGAATCGAGAACAACCAGAACTAAATCCGCGTCGGCGAGCGCCTCCATCGATTTCTGGATCCCAATGTTCTCGGCTTCGTCGAGCGCGCGACGTATTCCCGCCGTATCGACCAACTTCACGGGAATTCCACCGATCGCAACGGTTTCAGTGACCAAATCGCGCGTGGTTCCCGGAGTAGCTGTAACAATGGCGCGTTCGCGTTCGACCAGACGGTTGAACAGGCTGGATTTACCGACGTTGGGCCGGCCGACAATCGCGAGAGTCAGCCCTTCGTGAACAAGCTTTCCGTACGCAAAGGATCGTGACAGTTCTTTAAGCGGCTCGCGAACTGCTGCGATGTGTCGAATAATTTGCTCTGATGGAAGTACGGAGACGTCGTCTTCGGCGAAGTCGATGCCGGCTTCGAGCAGCGCGATCAGCTCAACGAGTTTCTGCTTGATCGGCTGAAGGCGCCGGGAAAGGGCACCTTCAAGTTGCTGCGCGGCAACCCTGGCCTGGTGCAGAGTTTGCGATTCAATCAGGTCACGAACGGCTTCGGCTTGGGTGAGGTCGATGCGGCCGTTGAGAAAAGCGCGCATCGTGAACTCGCCGGGCTCAGCGAGGCGCGCGCCGCGTGCGAGGACAAGCTCAACAATGTGCCGTAGAACTACCGGCGATCCGTGGGCGGAAATTTCAATGATGTCGTCGGTGGTGTAGGAATGCGGTTTAGCGAAATACGTGACGACGACTTCGTCGATCCGGTCTTGCCGAAGAAGAGAGTCCGACCCGCATGCCTCGATCAGTTCCCCGAATATTGCCCGCCCCGGCTCAAGTTCGTGCTTCAGACGCAGCATCGGCATTGCGATCGCCCTCGCCTCCGGCCCCGCCAAACGCACGACACCGATTCCTCCGCGCCCCGGAGGAGTTGCGACTGCTACGATGGTGTCGTCTAAATTCACTTCGTAATTGGGTAATTTGGCATTTCAACCCTACAACGACGATCTGTACGAAACTACAAATTACGCAATTACCAAATTACTCAATTACCAAATTCCACACAAAGTACACCCGCAGTACAATCATCCTTCAATGCCTGACGTTCGCCGCGGTCTCATCATTGTCAACACCGGTCCGGGCAAGGGCAAAACCACTGCGGCCGTGGGCACAGCTTTGCGCGCCGTCGGGAACGGCATGCGCGTGCTCATGCTGCAGTTTCTAAAGGGCTCCTGGCACTACGGTGAGCTCGACGCCGCGAAAGCGTTCGGCGATAAATTCATAATGAGGCAAATGGGCCGAGGCTTCGTCAAAGTCGGCGCCGAAAAGCCCGATCCCGAAGACGTTCGCATGGTCGAAGAAGCTTGGGCTGAGGGCGAACGAGCCATTCAGTCCGGCGAGTGGGACCTCGTGATCCTCGACGAAATCAACTATGCCATCACCTACGGCATGTTAGATCCAGAAAAAGTCGCCGAGGCACTGAAGAGAAAACCCGAAATGGTTCATGTAATCTTGACTGGGCGCAACGCTCATCCCGCGATTGTCGAGCTGGCCGATACGGTTACGGAAATGCGCCAGGTCAAACACGCCTACGAAAAAGGCGTGATGGCCCAAAGAGGAATCGAGTACTGACTTGAGCAGTCTCTTTCGAGAGAAAGTAACGCGAGTCCTCACCCGCAAGGCCGACGCTTTCCTCGGCCGAATTTATCCGCTGCAGAAAACACTCGACGCAATGGCTTCGCGGCCGTTCGAGTTACATCTGGAACTCACTAACCTCTGCAACGCCAACTGCGTTTTTTGTCCCTATCAATTTCAACAGCGCCAAACACAATTCATGTCCGATGAAGTGTTCGGCAAGGCCATCGGCGATTACGTTGCCACTGGCGGCGGTTCCGTCGGACTCACTCCCATCGTCGGCGATGCCCTCATCGATCCCAAATTCCTCGACCGTGTCCGCTATCTTCGTTCGCTTCCGCAGATCGACCGCATTTGGCTGACCACGAACTGCATTCTTCTGGATAAATTCGGCATTGACGCTGTTTTGCAGTCCGGCATCACTGCGCTTAATGTGAGCACCGCCGGCTTCGATCAGGAGATGTATCGACGCGTGTACCGCAACGCGTCATATCAGCGGATGCGCAGTAACGTGCTTGAACTGGTCAGCCGCAACGCGGATCTAGGCTCGCCGGTAGCGATCACCATTGCGTTGCGCCCGGACCGTCCACTTAAAAGCGTTCTGGCCGATCCCGATTTTCAGCCCATTCTCGCCCATCATCCGCAGCTCGACTTCACATGGTCCTTCACCTCCGCAGGGGGCCGTATCACCCGCGAGATTCTGCCCGCATCGATGAAACTCCGGACCGTAGCATCTCGACGTGAATCTTGCGTCAATACTTATAACGGCCCGATTGTTCTGCCGGACGGAACAGTTCTCGGGTGCAATTGCGTTGCCGCCATGGATGCAACCAAAGACCTGAGTATCGGAAACATTCTGCAAACGTCGCTCGCGGATATCTGGGCCGGTGAAGAGATTCGCCGCTTACGTTCGAGTTTCGGAACTGCCGGATTGAATTCCACCTGCGCAAATTGCGACATGTATCGCGATCTCGAGTTCTACCGCACCCGTGACGGCCGCCGCCGCGGCGCTCTCAACATTGCACGCGCCGGAGGAAGTATCATCAGGACGGAAACCACCGCGGCGCGTCCGTTTTCAGGTGGCTAGCTGGCACTTTTTGTCGAAGCTTGTAATATGATGATTCGCGCGTGGACAGAATAGTGTCTGCGGCAACATTTAGTGATTTCATAACGATGTCCTGGTTCAAACGACAAACCGGTGAGCTGGATGCTTCGGGCGAGAAGAAAATTCGTACCGAGGGTTTGTGGGTGAAGTGTGAGAACTGCCGGCAGATCATCTGGAAAAAAGATTTGGAAGAGAACCTGAACGTATGCCCCAAATGCGACAAGCACTTCCGGATCGATGCGCGTACCCGTTTGGCGCAGCTGTTCGACAATGGCGAGTATCAGACTTTCAGTGAGAACCTCTCTTCTACCGATCCTCTTAAATTTATCGATCTCAAACCCTATTCGGAGCGGCTAAAAAAAGCGCAGCAGGAAACGGGGTTGCAAGACGCGGTAATCAACGCGCGTGGCAGTTTGAATGGACGGCGAGTTGTTGCCAGCGCGATGGAATACAGTTTCATCGGCGGCAGCATGGGAGCGGTTGTCGGCGAGGTGATCACGCGGGCTATAGAAGAGTCCCTCGCCAGCAAACAACCGTTAATTATCGTTTCTGCCTCGGGCGGTGCGCGCATGATGGAGGGAGTGCTGAGCCTGATGCAGTTGGCAAAAATCTCTGCCGCTTTAGCGAAACTTGATGAAGCGAAAGTTCCATATATTTCGGTTTTAACCGATCCGACTACCGGCGGAACCACAGCGTCATTTGCCATGCTCGGTGATCTGAATATCGCGGAGCCGGGAGCCCTGATCGGATTTGCGGGGCCACGAGTGATTGAGCAGACAATTCGCCAAAAACTTCCACCTGGATTTCAGCGTAGTGAATTTCTGCTGGAGCACGGGATGCTTGATGCGATTGTTCACCGCAGGGACCTAAAGTCTTTCATTTCGCGCGCGCTGGAGTTTATGGCGCCGGCGGCGGCAATGTCGGCTTAAGGCTGCGTCGCGAGTCACTCGTCCTGGGTCGTGGCATATGCAGTACTGTGGGGGTTTTCCAGGCTGCACAAATTGAGCTAAACGGCGCTAATTAGCATAAATCCAAAGCTGATAACCTAATGATTGTTGGCCAGCGGCGAACGACCAACAACTCCTCCAT
The DNA here is from genome assembly GCA_035279425.1 of Terriglobales bacterium. Taxonomy (GTDB): domain Bacteria; phylum Acidobacteriota; class Terriglobia; order Terriglobales; family Acidobacteriaceae; genus Gp1-AA145. The sequence continues at coordinate 56,445 of DATEHT010000016.1, forward strand.
GTCGGTCACCTATGAAACTGCTGTCGCGCGCATGTATGCGCTGGGCCACGAGCTCGCGACGACACCCTCGCACAAATTTGATCTCGCGCACATGCGGGTGCTGCTTCGCGCGCTTGAAAATCCGGAGCGAAAATTTTCAAGTGTGCTGATCGCCGGTACGAATGGCAAAGGCTCTACAGCAGCGACCCTGGCCTCAATTCTGCAAGTTTCCGGATTGCGTACTGGACTTTATACGTCTCCGCACCTTGTTCGAATTAATGAACGGATTCGGATTAACGGCGAAGAAATTTCGGACCACAAATTCGCACTGCTGCATGACCTTGTCGAGCGCACCGCCGAGCGCCTGGTCGAAGACCGTGAACTGCCGTGGCATCCCAGTTTTTTTGAGATGCTGACGGCAATGGCATTTGAGCATTTAGCAACCAGCAAAGTTGAGGTTGCGGTGCTCGAAGTCGGCATGGGCGGACGGCTCGATGCAACCAACGTTGTTGAACCGCGGGTGAGCGTGATCACTGATATTTCTTTGGATCACCAGAAGTTCCTCGGAAATACCGTTGCGGAAATAGCGCGGGAGAAGGCGGGAATTATTCACCCGGGTGGAGTGGTGGTCACACTTCCGCAGAGCTCGGCCGCCAATGACGTGATCGGTCGCGTTGTCCTGGAGCAGGATGCAAACGCGATCAGCGCGGTTCCATATGTGCCGCCACTGACGCCAGCAGCGCCGGACCTGATGACCAGAAACTCTTCAGCCTTGCAAGGTGCGGAGCAAAGGATCCTCGCTAGCTACCCGCTCGAAGTGATGGGACGGCAGATAGTCGTACGAACGCCCCTCGTGGGCCGGCACCAGTTGCGCAATATAGCGCTGTCGATCGGTGCCGCCGTGGAGCTCGGCGAGCAAGGCTTTCCTGTCACACCCGAATCCATCGAGAAAGGGATTTGTGAAACATGGTGGCCTGGTAGATTTCAGGTCAGACCTGGGGACAGTGTTGAGCCCGAGGTTGTCTTAGATGTCGCGCACAATCCTGCGGGAGCCTGGGCGCTGCGCTCAACGCTTTCTGCATACTATGAAAACAGGCGCTTAATTTTTGTTTTCGGAGCCCTCCGCGATAAGGCCATCGCAGAAATCTCCGAAATTCTATTCCCGATTGCCGAACGGATCATCGTCTGCCGCGCGGAAAATCCCCGGTCGGCGAGCGCCGAAGAAATTCGAGACGCCGCATCACGCACGCAGGCTGAAATCGAACTCGGCACTGATGTTTCATCCGCACTAAAACGCGCTCGGGAAATTGCCGGCAGAGACGGCGTTCTGGTGGTGACAGGGTCCATCTACGTGGTCGGAGAAGCCATGCGCGCTCTGGGAGTTTCAGTGGATGCAAAATAGCAGTATGATCGAATCCCCTCCGGCGAAGACTCCCACCCCAACCACAAAGCGTTACGGTTTGTTCAGTCGACTGCGTTCCTATTTCATTTTTGATCCGCTGATCTGGGCTTATACGGTCGCGTTCGGGCTGGCTTCGATCCCGTTCGGTTTCTTTGATAAAGATGGCGGCATCCTGCATCGATTCGCGCGCACCTGGTCCAGGCTGATTATGAGAACCGTCCTTTCCCCGGTGCGGGTGATCGGCATGGAGAAGATCGATACATCAAAGACGCACGTCTATGCGGTGAACCATGCATCGGCACTCGACATTCCAGTTCTCTACGCTTGTTTGCCTTTTCAGTTTCGGATCGTTCACAAAAAGGAATTGCTGTCTTATCCGATAGTGGGCTGGCATCTGAAGCGCTCAGGGCAGGTGTGCGTCGATCAGCAGAATCCAGCGAAATCGGTTGGCCAGATCAAATCGGCGGTGCGCACCTTGAAAAACGGCATGCCGCTGGTGATCTTCCCCGAAGGCGGGCGCAGCGCGGACGGAATTATTAAACCTTTTCTGCCGGGTGCATTCTTCCTGGCTATTAAAGCTCAGGTGGATGTTGTTCCAATTGCCCTCGTCGGAACTTATGAACTGCTCCCAATGGACACCTACCACATTAAGCCAAGACCCCTTGAAATGCGGGTGGGCGAGCCGATTTCAACGGCGGGGTTGAGTTTTCGTGATATGGACAAACTTTCAGCGACGGTGCAGCGAGAGTTGGAAGACCTTCACGGCGAAAGAAAGTATTGCGAATCACTGCCCAGCAAGTCCATATAAAAGAAAACGGCAGCGCCGATCCGCTGCCGTCTCAAACTGCGTACCAGTTACTTCCCGCGGTTGACAGCTTTTTTCAGCTCCGCGCCGGGAGTGAATTTGGCTACCTTGCGGGCAGCAATTTTGATGGTCGCGCCGGTCTGCGGATTGCGGCCATTGCGCGCTCTCCGCTGCGACGTGGAAAAAGTTCCGAAACCAATCAGAGCAACACGGTCACCTTTCTTTAGCGCGCCGGTGATGCTTTCTACGGTTGTGTCGATTGCGCTCGCAGCCTGCGTTTTACTGATGCTGCAGCCTGCCGCGATCCGGTCAATGAGATCAGCTTTGTTCATCGTAGCTCCTGGGGAGGGTTTCCTTTCCTCAATTACCCTGAGGTTCGGATGCCCCGTCCGTCGCGGTCCTTGACGGCGGTGCAAACTTTCTTGAGCGTGGAAACTCGCCGGAAGCTATTTAGCTCCACGTTTGTCGCGTTGTCAACTGTGAAAATCCGCGCCGGATGCCGAATTTGGCTCCCCCGGGCCCGCAATCCCGCACCCAGTCAGGTTTTCACATGCCGGGTTTGTGCCTAGAGCCGCAACTCGGCCGTGGTTGCGCCTGCGCCCCCTTCGTTCTGCGGCGGCTCGCTGATGGATTCCACGTGGGGATGCTTCTGCAGAAATTGGCGGAGCGCTTTCCGCAAGATTCCCATGCCGCTGCCGTGAACAATGCGCACTTGGGGCAGGCCCGCGAGGAAGGCGCGGTCGATGAATTTCTCAACTTCGCGAGTGGCATCATCCACGGTTTGGCCGATTACGTTGATCTCGGATGGCACGTTCTCGTCATTTTCGAGCGCCACCGAGATGCCCTTGGCTTTGGCCGCTCTTAGTGGAGTTTCAGAGGCGTGGGTCACGACCTCGGCGATGTCTTCGCGCGGGATGCGCATCTTCATCGCGCCCACTTCCACTTCGAAGTGTTTGTCATCCAGCCGCCTCGCAACCCGGGCGTTTCGTCCGACTGATTTCAGCTTCACCAGATCGCCTTCTAAAACGTGTTCCACCAGTCCGGGCTGCGCACTGGGATCGCCGCGGTCGGCGCCTGTGGCATGTGCCACCACAGTTGAGTCAAACTGCCCACGGAAGTCACGTCGCAGTTTTGCGATGCGGCGCTCGGCATCCTTCGAAAGCTTTTGCGCTGCTGCCCGGTCTTGAATCGCATTCACTGTTTCACGGGCGTGATATTCGAAGTCGCGAAACAGAGCCTCGAGTTTCTTTTCCAGTTCGCGGGATTTTTGCTGTTGCTCACGTCTTCCTTCAGAATCTAGCCGCGAGCGCTCGCGATCGAGTTCCATTTCTTTCTCGCGCAGGCGGAGGCGTTCGGCTTGTGCATCCCGCAATTCCTGATGAAGCCGGTCGAGGAACTGTCCTACATCTCGCGCTTGGGTACTTAAGCGCGAACGGGCGGAGCGAACGATCTCCGGGTTCAATCCCAGTCGCTGCGCGATGTTGATTCCGGCAGAGGCGCCCGGAACGCCTAACCGCAATTCATATGTGGGCTTGAGCGTAGCTTCATCGAAGCCGACCGCGGCGTTGACCACTCCAGAAGTGTTCGCGGCAAACACTTTCAGCGAGGTATGGTGCGTGGAAATGATGGTGAAGCATCCGGCTCGCAGGAAATGTTCAGCGATTGCGACGGCGAGGGCCGCGCCCTCTTCGGGGTCAGTGGCGGAACCAAGTTCGTCTAGTAACACCAGGGAGCGGCTGGTGGCGCTGCGAGAGATGGAGTCAATATTAGTGACGTGTGCGGAGAAGGTAGAGAGATTTTGCTCAATAGATTGATAGTCGCCGATATCGGCGAGAACGGCGTCGAAAACCGGCATCTTCAGCTGGTTTGCGGGTACTGGAATTCCCGATTGCGCCATCAGTACCAGAAGACCGGTGGCCTTGAGGGCGACGGTCTTCCCGCCAGTATTTGGTCCGGTGATGATGAGCTCGCGATTGGTTTGATCGAGCTCAATGGTTGTGGGTATGACTTGCCCGCCTTTGGCTTTGAGGTTGCGCTCGAGTAGTGGGTGACGGGCCGCGCGCAGGCTTAGCTCTGCATGTCCGGACCGAAAGTCAACGTCCCCACCCTGTCGCATAGAACGCGAGAAGGGTGGGGCACCCTCAAAGTTTCCGAACTCCGGCGCAACGCATTCGTACTCTTCCGCAAATTTTGCCTTTGCTGACTGTAAGTCGAGCTCGCCGAGGACCTCGGCGGCCGTGGAAATCTCGGTGGCCTGCTCTCCGATCCGAGTCGTCATCGCAAGCAGAATGCGCCGGACTTCGGCCTGCTCTTCTTCGAACAGGCGGACAAGCTCGTTGTTCTGCTCAATGGTCTCAAGCGGTTCGATGAAAACCGTTTGTCCGCTCGAACTTGCCCCGTGCAGGACTCCTTGCACGCGTCGCTTGTGTTCGGCTTTGACGGGAATCACGAAGCGATCCCCGCGGAGCGTTACAACTTCGTCCTGCGCAGTTCCGCCCTCGCTCAATTGACGTAAGCGAGATTGCAGAGACTGCTGTATCGCGCGGCGCTGCTTCTCGATCTCCCGCCGAATGCCGGCTAGCGCTGGGGATGCGCGATCATCGAGCGTTCCGTCAGGGAGAATCTTATTGCCAAAGGACCGTAGAAATTCTGTGAAATCTGCAATGCCGTTCGAGAGCTCACGCACTGCGGGCCATCCGCTTCGGAGTGACTGCGGAGGATTGAAGGCAATTTCACGCCATTCCGCTGCGCGGTCTACGACGGTGATCACGTCGCGAATTTCTGTTGCTTCAAGCGCCACCCCGGAAATTCGAGATTTCTCAAGCAACTGGGAAATGTCGAGTAGATCGGAAAATGCGAAATTCCCTCCGCCACGGCGGAACGCGCGAATCTCAGCCGTGAGCTGTTGCTGCGACTCGATCCAGGCGGGATCGGTGGAGGGGGTCAGGTCGTCGATCTTTGCCAGCCCCAAATCTGAGGCAATGTAGCCACGAACGAGCTTTCGCAAATCGTCGAACTCAAGCAGTCGGGCGGACCAATTTTGCAGAGATGCACGCACCACTGCATGTTAGCCGAAAAATGTAAGTAAATAATGCTGTCGAGACGGAGCAACGATGGTCGGCAGCCCTGCTAGAATCTGCTCATGGCTTTCCCAGTTACCCGCCTTCGCCGTCTGCGCAGCACTGCGGCCTTGCGCTCGCTGGTGCGGGAGACACGGCTCTCCCCGGAGAACTTTGTCTATCCCCTGTTCGTTTGTCCGGGAGAGGGCATGCGTAAGGAAGTGCGCTCCATGCCAGGAGTTTTCAACTTATCGATCGATAAAGCAGTGCAGGAGGCGCGCGAGGCGCATTCGCTGGGCATACCGGCACTTATTCTGTTCGGATTGCCGGAAAAGAAGGATGAAGTCGCTACCGGCGCTTGGGAAGAAAACGGAATCGTGCAGCGGGCTGCTCGTGCCATTAAGAGCGAAGTGCCTGATCTTCTGCTCGTGGGGGACGTTTGCCTTTGTGAGTACATGTCGCATGGGCATTGCGGGGTGGTGAAAGCAACGCCTTCGCCAAAATCATTGGGGGCTGCCGCTCGGGTCCTTGGGACGACTGCGATGGTTGCAAAGCCAGAGGACAAGAAAAAACTGATCGACAGGGTTGCCGCTCAGATCGCCGGCCAAATTCAGCCCAAATACGAAATCCTCAATGATGAGACGCTTGAATTGCTCGCCAAAACATCCGTTTCACTGGCACAGGCTGGTATCGACATCATTGCTCCTTCTGACATGATGGACGGGCGAGTTGCCGCGATCCGCAAGGCACTCGACCACTCCGGATTCGAGAACACGCCGATTCTTTCTTACGCCGCGAAATTCGCCTCGGCCTTTTACGGTCCTTTTCGCGAGGCGGCTGATTCTGCGCCGCAATTCGGAGATCGCCGATCGTATCAGATGGACGGGGCAAACTTTCGCGAAGCTATGCGTGAGATCGCCCTTGATATCGAAGAAGGCGCTGACATGGTGATGATTAAGCCGGCGATGCCATATCTCGACGTGATCGCTGCCGCGCGCGAGCGCTTTGACGTGCCGATTGCGGCTTACCAGGTTTCAGGCGAGTACGCGATGATCGAGGCCGCAGCGCGGAATGGCTGGATTGATCGGGACCGCGTGATCATAGAGTCGCTGATTTCGATCCGCAGAGCCGGAGCGGGAATTATTCTTACCTACCACGCAAAAGAGGCAGCTACACTGCTGGCCTGAGGCCCTAACTTCGATTCCAATCGGGGCGCGTCTAAGTTGCCGGGCGGGGCGAGTTATCCCCGCTTGTTATACTAGATGCATATGCCGATCCTCGAAAACATCACTGCAATAGCGAAGGGAATGAGCATCACCTTCAAAGAGATGTTCAAGCCGACGGTTGTAGAGAATTACCCCGACGGCAAAGGACCACTACGCGGTGCGCGTTTTCAGGAGCGCTTTCGGGGTGTTCACGTATTGCAGCGTGATGAGAACGGCCTGGAGAAGTGCGTAGCCTGTTTTCTTTGCGCAGCTAATTGCCCGGCAAATTGCATCTATATCGAGGCGGCGGAGAACACGGCCGAAAACCGCATCAGCGGCGCTGAGCGTTACGCTAAGGTCTATAACATCGACTACAACCGCTGCATTTTCTGCGGCTATTGCGTTGAGGCGTGTCCCACGGACGCCATCACTCATGGGCACGGATTTGAGCTGGCGACGTTTAACGCGACGAACCTGATTTACCGCAAAGAGCAGTTGCTCGCGGCGAGGCCGGCGCACTTGGGAGCGAACCCGGTGTTCAACACCGCTGAAGTGATCGGCGGCGCCCCGGCGGAAGTGGCTCCAGGAGAATAAGAGTTCAACAAGTTTTGCCGAAATTCTTACGCCGGTCCACAAACGGGCCGGCGTTTGTGTATAAAGCAGCTGTTACTGCTAGCTTCTGGCCATTAGGAATTGCTTGCTGGGACAAGCGTGGAATCGAGGACTGCCCGAAGTCATCAAATCAATGAGATAAAGCCATGAAAACCGCTCAACCTCATCCTCTTGAAAAGATTCTCGAAGACCGCATCGCCATCATTGATGGAGCGATGGGTACGACGATCCGCACCTATGGGATGAAGGAAGCCGACATTCGGGGGGAGCGATTCAAGGACGCGAAGAAAAGTCTTCTTAACAATGGCGACCTGTTCTCGTTGACTAAACCGGAAATCATCGGCGACATTCATCGCCGGTTCCTGGAAGCTGGGGCGGACATCATTGAGACGAACACCTTCGGCGCCACGAGCATCGCACAAAGCGAATTTTTTGTCGAAGATCCGCGCGAGCATGGCGGCCGCAAGGATCCCGAGTTCTATTCGAAGATCATCGGGGATCCATATCTAGAAGGTCTGGCTTGGGACATCAACGAACGATCAGCGCGCCAGTGCCGGGAATGGGCTGATCGTGTTGGAACCAAGACCTCGCGCCAGCGCTTTGTAGCCGGAGCGATTGGGCCGCTCACGGTCTCTCTTTCCAACTCGCCCGATGCCGACGATCCAGGCTTTCGTGTGGTCACGTTCGATCAGGTGAAGGCCGCTTATGCTCAGCAGGTGCGCGCGCTGATTGCCGGTGGCGTAGATCTGCTGCTGGTCGAGACCATCTTCGACTCGCTTAATGCGAAGGCGGCACTGGTCGCCATTCGTGAAGTTTTCAATGAGCAAGGCAGGCAACTCCCGGTGATGATTTCGGCCGCGGTGGGACGCGGAGGCGAGACGATGATCTCGGCTCAAACTCCCGAGGCTTTCTGGAATGCGGTGCGGCACGTGAAACCGCTGTCGGTAGGCCTCAACTGTTCGCTCGGGCCCGATCTCATGTATCCATTTCTGGAGGAACTCTCGGATAAAGCGAACGTCGCGATCTCGGCTTATCCCAACGCCGGGCTCCCGAATCCGCTATCTGAAACGGGCTTTGACCTGGGGCCGCAAGACATGGCGCGTTATCTCGCAGGTTTTGCAGATGGCGGGTTGATCAACATTGCCGGCGGCTGCTGCGGAAACACTCCTGAGCACATCGCGGCAATCGCGACAGCGCTAGAGGGCAAGCCTCCGCGAAAAATTGGCGCGCAACTGAGCGAATCATCCTTTGTTCGCCCGAGCGAGATTGAGAGTCGAGCGTGAGCGTATCCGAGAGCGGCATCGCGGACGCGTCGAAGTGGAGACCGCTGCGTCTCTCGGGCTCTCAGCCTTTCACCCAACAGCAAGGCGTATACATCATGATTGGCGAGCGGACCAATGTCGCTGGTTCGCCGAAGTTCGCCAAGCTGATCAAAGATGGTAGATATGAAAACGCGGTAAGCATTGCCCGGCAACAGGTTGAGAACGGTGCGAACGTGCTCGATGTCTGCATGGATGAGGGCATGATTGACGGCGTCACCGCAATGACGCGATTCCTGCAGGTATTGGCGAGCGAACCCGAAGTCGCCAAAGTCCCCATTATGGTGGACTCCTCGAAGTGGGAGGTCATCGAGGCAGGATTGAAGTGCTTGCAGGGCAAGGGCATTGTCAATTCGATTTCGCTGAAAGAAGGCGAAGAAAAATTTCGCGAGCATGCGGCGACTATTTTGAAGTACGGCGCTGCAACGGTTGTAATGGCCTTCGATGAGCAAGGTCAGGCCGCGACATACCAAGACAAGATCCGGATTTGCGAACGGGCTTACCGAATCCTAGTTGGCGACGTCGGATTTCCTCCCGAAGACATCATCTTCGATCCAAATATCCTCACTGTGGCCACCGGCATGGAGGAGCACAACAACTACGCGGTCGATTACATCAATGCAACGCGCTGGATCAAAGCCAACCTGCCAAACGCGAAAGTAAGCGGTGGCGTGTCGAACATTTCTTTTAGTTTCCGCGGTAACAACGTCGTTCGTGAAGCCATTCATTCCGCGTTTCTGTATCACGCTATCGGGGCTGGAATGGATATGGGAATTGTGAACGCCGGCATGCTTGAAGTGTATGAAGAGATCGAACCCGAATTGAAGGTGATGGTCGAAGACGTTCTGCTGAACCGGCGCCCGGACGCTACCGAACGTTTGGTCGAGTATGGTGAGAGATTAAAGGGCGTAGGCAAAGCTACCAGCGAAAAGAAGGCTGAAGAGTGGCGTAACGGCACGGTCGAAGAGCGCCTGGCGCACGCGTTGGTCAAGGGCATCGATACCCACATCGAGGCCGATGCCGAGGAAGCGCGAGTGAAGTTGGGTCGACCGCTGGCTGTGATCGAAGGACCACTGATGGCTGGGATGGGGATAGTGGGCGATCTCTTTGGAGCGGGCAAGATGTTCCTGCCCCAGGTCGTGAAGTCCGCGCGCGTGATGAAGAAAGCCGTGGCGCAGCTAACCCCCTATATGGAAGCCGAGAAAGAAGCGAGAGCTGCGGCGGGCGAAGTGGTGAAGGCGCAAGGAAAAATTATTCTTGCGACGGTCAAAGGCGACGTTCACGATATTGGAAAGAATATTGTGGGAGTCGTCCTCGCCTGCAACAACTACGAAGTGATCGACCTGGGCGTAATGGTACCAGCAGAAAAGATTCTCGAACGTGCCAAGGCAGTGAATGCTGACTTGATCGGACTAAGCGGGCTGATTACTCCGTCTCTTGACGAAATGGTGCATGTCGCCCGCGAGATGGAACGACACGGCTTCAAACTGCCCCTGCTGATCGGCGGGGCGACAACCAGCAGGCGGCATACCGCGGTCAAAATTGCACCCAATTACAGTGAGCCTGTCGTTCACATTGTTGACGCCAGCCGCGCAGTGCCTGTCACAACCAGCCTACTGAGCGCGGAGAACAAGCCAAGGTTCGTGGCGCAATATCGCGCTGAATACGAGGCGGTCCGCAAAGCTCACGCCGCGCCAAAGCAACCAACTGTTTCGATTGAAGTCGCCCGTTCGCGGCGTACCCCGATCGAATGGCGCGCCGGGGACATACCGCTGCCGAGTTTCAGCGGAGTGCGCGTGCTGGACAACTTTCCGCTAGCCACACTGCGTGAGTTCATCGATTGGTCACCGTTTTTTCACGCTTGGGGAATGAAAGGGGTTTATCCCCGAATCCTTGACCACGAAGAACAGGGCGCTCAAGCACGCCAGCTATTTAAAGAAGGCAACGCGCTTCTCGATGTCATCATTGAAAAGAAGCTCATCACAGCCCGAGGCGTGCATGGGTTCTTTCCTGCCAATGCCGTGGGCGACGATGTCGAGTTATATGCGGACGACACGCGAGGGAAACTACGTGAACGATTTCATTTCCTCCGCCAGCAGGCCAATAAAGAGGGAAGCGAGCCCTGCCGGTCTTTGGCTGATTTCATCGCGCCGAGAGAAACCGGGCTGCGTGATCATATTGGTGCGTTCGCAGTGACCAGCGGAATTGGGTTAAAGGAGCTTTGCGAGTGCTACCGAGCCAAGCACGATGACTATAACGCAATCATGGCGGAAGCCCTTGCCGATCGCCTGGCTGAGGCTTTCGCCGAATGCCTGCACAAACGCGTACGCGACGAATGGGGCTACGGTTGTTCAGAAAACTTGAGCAACGAGGACCTGATTCACGAAAAATATCGCGGCATTCGACCCGCACCAGGATACCCGGCATGCCCGGACCACACGGAGAAAGGCACACTCTGGCGTTTACTCGACGTCGAGGCGAAGACAGGGATTCAGCTCACGGAATCGTTCGCGATGTGGCCGGGATCGAGTATAAGCGGTCTATACTTCGCGCATCCGGAATCGCGCTATTTTGTTCTCGGCAAAATTGAGCGCGATCAGGTTACCGACTACAGTGAGCGCAAAGGCATCAGCGTCCGCGAAGTCGAGCGCTGGCTGGGACAGAACTTGAATTACGATCCTGCGGAGTAGTGTGTGAGTCAAAGTACAACCGTGCGACCTTCTCGGCCTCTTTTCGTGTCTTTACTAAACCGCTAGAGCAGTTGAAAATGATTAATTTGCCACGTGATCACTTTGGTGGCACCAGGAGCGAATTTCATGGCAGCTACGGGAGAACTCATCCGTCTCATTAACTACGTTGATGACATCACCACCACAATCCGCCGCATTCAGGCTTCGCTTCCAGCGGTCGATGCGGACGAGAAGAAGCGCCTCGCCGAAAGCTTGAAGAATGCCAGCGATCGCATCAAGGAATTAATAGGCCAGTTGGAGAAATAGTGGCCGAGATCAAGACGATCGCCGTAATCGGCGCCGGCATTATGGGCCGCGGCATTGCGCATGTGGCGGCGCTCGGCGGGTACCGGACGGTCCTCGAAGACCTGCTTCCCGCCGCACTGCATAAAGCCGAAAACGAAATTCGGGCCAACCTCGACAAAGCAGTGGAGTTGAAAAAACTCTCGTCCGAAAACGCGAACGCGGCGCTTGGGCGGATCGAATTCGCGGGCAGCGTCGACGAAGCCGCGCGTGAAGCTGATCTCGTAATCGAAGCCGTGCCCGAGGAGATGGAGTCGAAGGTCGAAATTTTTACACTTCTTGATAAGATCTGCCGCCCGGGAACGATTCTCGCTTCGAATACTTCTTCGCTGAGTATTTCTGAAATTGCTGGCGTGACTTACCGGCCGAAGAAGTGCCTCGGCATGCATTTCTTCAATCCAGTGCACAAGATGAAGCTGATCGAGGTTGTGCGAGCTCTTGAAACCGATGACGAGACGATAGCTGCGGCCAGAGAAGTCGGCCGCCGCATGGGCAAAGAAGTTGTGGTGATCAGAGAGTCGCCCGGATTCATCACCAGCCGCATCAACGCCATGATCGGTAACGAAGCCTTTTACATGCTGGAGGAAGGGATCGCCTCGGCGGCTGACATCGATAAAGCCGTTAAACTTGGACTCAATCATCCAATGGGCCCGTTCGAACTGGTCGATCTTGTCGGCCTTGATACCCGTCTGCACATTCTCGAATACCTGCACAAAACTCTCGGCGAGAAATACCGCCCGGCGCCTTTGCTGGTGGAATACGTCAAGGCTGGAAGGCGCGGAAAGAAAAGCGGGCGCGGAGTGTACGAATATCCAGCGCTCGGAAAAGTGGCTGAGAAGTGAGAGCCGGGGTTATGCCAACAGGCACATAATAATTGACAAAGTGGCAAATCCCTCGTATCATTTACTCCATGCGACACACGAACCCGGCTTCATCACAGCACTGGCCCGCCCGAGCGTTAGGCGTCAAGGCGGAGTCCTCTGGAGAGTTGATTCGCCAGCTTGGGCACGGTTTTTCGTTCGACGCCATGCGTGCCCTGGAAGCAAGGTCCGGCATCCGGCTCGCTGAAATTGCTTCGCTCATTGGCTTGCCGCCTCGAACTTTTGCTCGACGCAAAGCTTCCGGTCGACTGACCTCAGACGAGTCCGAGAAACTGCTCCGTATTTCTGCCGTGTTCGAGCAGGCAGTCGATTTATTCGAAGGAGATCGCACAGGCGCGCTCAAATGGCTGACCACCCCGAAAAAGGCGCTCGAAAGCGAAACGCCGCTGGAATACTCCCGCACCGAATTGGGCGCGCGTGAAGTAGAAAACATGCTGGGCCGTTTGGAGCACGGGGTCTTCTCGTGAGTATTCGCGCTTGGCGAATTGCCAAGCGACGACATGCAAAAACCGCTTTTAGTGGTGCTGGAGCGAAGAAGTACGGGGGACGGTGGAACCGCCCCGGCAACGCTGTCGTATACGTTTCCGAAGCCCAGTCGCTCGCAATTCTGGAGTTGCTGGTCCACCTTGGAGTTCCGGACTTACTCGAGAAATATGTCCTGATCAGCGTGGACATCGAGGATGAGCTCGTCGAGGAACTGAACCGCGCTACTCTGCCACGCAACTGGCGAGCAGAGCCGGCTCCGGTTCAGCTAAGAAATATCGGAGACGAGTGGATCGAAAAAGCCAGCTCGGTCGCGCTCCGCGTGCCGAGCGCTCTTGTCCCGGCAGAAAGTAATTTTCTTCTCAATCCAGCCCACGCCGATTTCCAACGGCTCGTCGTCGGAGAGCCGGTTGCGTTTTCCTTCGACGAGCGGCTTATCAGATAAACCGCTATCGTTCGCGGGATTCGAAGTTGAACTTCAGGCCTGCAGCACACGTATCAATACCGGATGCCGGAGGGAAGTCGAGACCTCTCGCCGGAATCAGGGCCCCTGCTGTCTCCCCGGCGGCAGGGGACTACTTCGCCTTGATCTCTTCTCGCTTCTTCGCCGCATCGAGCGGACGCACAGGTTCGGTCATGCGCACGGGATCGAGAATTTCGTCAATTTCCTGCTCGCTCAGCAGCTTTTTTTCGCGGGCAATTTCAATGATCGAGCGTCCGGTCGCCACGGCTTCTTTCGCTATCGCAGCCGCCTTTGCATAACCAATGTACGGATTCAAAGCCGTCGCCAACGAAACCGTGGCCTGCACGTAAAAATTGCAGCGCTTGTCATTCGCGGTAATGCCGGCCACACACTTTTTATCAAGCTGGCGCAGCATGTTGGTGAGGATCGTAATTGACTGGAGCACGCTATAAGCCATGGTAGGCATCATGACGTTCAATTCAAGCTGGCCGGCCTGCACCGCCATTGCGACGGCAACATCATTGCCGACAACTTGGAATGAAACCATCGCCGCGAGCTCAGGAATGACCGGGTTGATCTTTCCCGGCATGATCGAAGACCCAGGTTGCAAGGCAGGCAAATTAATTTCCGCGAACCCGGTGTTTGGGCCGGAAGAGAGCAGGCGGAGATCGTTCGAGATGCGGATTACTTCCAAAGCAAGATTGCGCAGGGCGGATGAGACCGATGCGATTGCCAGGTTCGATTGCATCGCGTAGCGCATGTCGTCCGCCGGAACGAGCTTCTGGCCCGAGATACGGGCCAGATTCTTGATTGCCTTCTCGCGATAGTCAGGATGCGTATTGATCCCTGTACCCACAGCCGAGCCGCCCAGACCGAGTTCGCGAAGCAGGTCCGCGCTGGATCGAACCATTTCTGCTGCCCGCCGAATAGCTCCGGCGTAAGCCGCGAACTCCTGGCCCAGTCGCATCGGTACCGCATCCTGCATGTGTGTACGGCCAGACTTCAGGATTCCGTGAAACTCCGCACCCTTTTTCTCGAGCGCCGAAGTAAGCGAATCGAGCACCGGATATAACTCTTCCAGTTCCAGCAACGCCGCGAGCCGCATCCCGGTTGGAAATACGTCGTTTGTGCTCTGGCCGTAGTTGACGTGATCGTTGGGATGGATCTTTGAGTAATCACCGAGCGTGCCACCAAGAATCTCGACCGCTCGATTTGCGATCACTTCGTTCGTGTTCATGTGGAAACTGACGCCCGCGCCAGCCTGGAAGACATCAACTACAAACTCTTTGTTCCACTTCCCCTGCTCAACCTCCTGTGCCGCCTGAATAATCGAGTCAGCAAGCTTTTTGTCGATTAACCCCAATTCTCGGTTCGCTTCAGCGGCGGCTTCCTTGACCATGCCGAATGCGCGAATGAGCGTGGGATGTGCGCGCATCCCCGATATCGGATAGTTCTCGACCGCGCGCGCGGTTTGGATTCCGTAATAAACGTCAGAAGGAATTTCTTTCGTGCCAAGGGAGTCTTTTTCCGTGCGGGTTGCGGAGTGGGTCACAGTAGGCATGAGTGCTCCTGGAGAACCAAAAATTATAGCAACGCAAGAGGCAGCTCAAGGGTCTAGGGTTTAGCCCAACACTTCTGGTTAAGTCACAAATGCATAGAAGCCTGAAGTCCAATGCCTAATGCCTAAAGCCGCAGTTTTTCGCGTGCTAGAATCGCACTTTCTTCTTAGGACCAACATCTTGTCTACGAAGTTAATTCCAGACACGCTGCCGAAGCCGCAGCTTCAGGCGCGTCCGGAGATGCAAGCGGACGTCATCGTCATTGGCTCCGGGCCCACTGGTCTTGCGTGCGCGATTGAGGCACAAAAGGCGGGATTCAAGGTCGTCAGCATCGACAAGGGCTGCCTGGTAAATTCCATTTTTCACTATCCGGCAAACATGATTTTCTTTACTACGCCGGAACTGCTCGAGATCGGCGATATTCCTTTCAGCTCGGCCAATCCCAAACCCAACCGGCTCGAGGCCCTCGAGTATTACCGAAAAGTATGCGAGCATTACAAGCTTGATGTTCGCCAATATCAGCGAGTCGAAACCGTTACTGGCGAGAACAACAGGTTTCACATCACCACCTGCGATCGCCTAGGCCGTGTATATGACTATGTATGTCGCAAGGTAATTGTTGCAACCGGCTATTACGATCGAGCGAACCTGCTGCATATTCCGGGCGAAGACTTGCCCAAAGTCTTTCACTATTATCGCGAGCCGCACCCCTACTTCGACAATGATGTGCTGGTGATAGGGGGAAAAAATTCAGCCGCGATTTCGGCTTTAGATTTGTGGCGCCATGGTGCTCGCGTGACGCTGGTGCATCGCGGACCGAAGATGCACTCACATGTGAAGTATTGGGTCCTTCCCGACATTGAGAACCGAATCAAAAACGGCGAGATAACTGCATACTTCAGGAGTAGTGTGGAGGAGATTGCGCCAGATCATGTAGTGCTGCAAACGCCCGAAGGCGAACAACGAGTTAAGAACGATTTCGTTTTTGCGCTCACCGGCTACCACCCGGACTATGAATTCTTGCGTTCGGTGGGCATTGAGCTCTCCTCCGAACAGTGTCGGCCAGTATGCGACCCGATCACGCTGGAGAGCAACGTTGCTGGAGTTTACGTGGCTGGGGTAATCGTCGCAGGATCGCGCACCAATGAAATTTTCATCGAGAACGGCCGCTTCCATGGCCAGCAGATTGCGGCGCATCTGCAACAGGTATTGGGCGCGTAAACCCCTCAATAGAGATTATTCGAGTACGCACCCAGCCATCCGTCTGCAGGTAGCACGGTTCAGTGCTAGCCTCCAAGTAATTGGTCCATTTTCGCGGCCATGATGAAGTCACTTTCCGTCAGGCCATCGACCTTGTGCGTCCACAGCGTAATTTCGGCTTTGCCCCAAGTCAGTAGGATGTCGGGATGGTGTCCCTGCTCTTCAGCTACAGCGCCCACTCGATTTACGAAGTCAAGCGCCTGCTTGAAGTCGGGAAACGTGAACGTGCGCGTAATGTGGTGCTCGTTGACCACTTTCCAATGCGCCCAATCCGGCAGTTGTTTATGAATCTCGGCCAATTCTTTGCCCTTCAGCGGAGGCACTCCGCCGCGGCAGGGAACACAGGTTTTAGAGGCAAGAGAGGACATGGCCAATTTTCCGTCATCCCATTATATTGCGCCGCTGACCCTGGAGAATTGAGGGGAAGCAGCGCGGACGGGAATGTCCGCGCCACAGCATCGGTTTAGAACGGAATATCTTCGTCGCTAATAGGAGTTGACGCCGCTACTCCTGCTGGCTCCGGCTCGGGCACGCGTTGGTCGAAATTGTTGTTGCCAGCAGACGCACCGCGTGAGTATCCGCCTGAGTCGCCTGAGCCTTCGCCGCGCCCGCCGAGCAAGACAAGGTCACTCGCAACCACCTCGGTCATATATCGCTTCTGATTGGTCTGCTTGTCGTCCCAGGAACGGGTCTGCAGCCGGCCCTCGATATAAACCTTTCCTCCCTTCTTTAAATACTCGCCCGCAATCTCCGCCAGCCGTTGCCAAAGCACCACATTGTGCCACTCGGTGCGGTCCTGCCACTGCCCGTCTTTGTCTTTGTAACGCTCGTTGGTTGCGAGGGTTAGCTTTGCAACCGGCGTGCCCTGCGGCGTGTACTTCACCTCAGGATCTTTGCCGAGATTGCCAATGAGAATAACTTTATTAACGCTTTTGCCTGCCATGGAAAGCTCCTTGAATCAGTGGCCAGTGTGACTGGGATCAGTGGCTGGATTTCGACAAATATATCAGCTTTGGTTCTGAGAAGAGCAACAAATCAGGCGCCAGTTTCGAATCGGCACTGGATAAGCTTTTCACCACGTTTCTCAGTGTCTCTGCGGTGAATGGGGCTCCCAGGGAGTTGCGCAATTTGCGCTTTGCCTTTCATACTATTTGTTCCGATTATGAAGACGACACTCTCTCTTTCCCCTGCCTCCCAAGTTGAAACCGAATGCCTCGCCGTGGTGGTTTTAGATCGCGGCGACAAGACCAAGACCGAAGCCGTTGTTTCCACTTCAGACAAATCTGTGCAGCAGGCTGCGGCCGACCTGATTTCGTCGGGCGACATTACCGGCAAGATCTTTGAAGTCTCATGGCAGCACAAACCTGCGGGAATGAAAGCCAAGCGCCTGCTTTTGATCGGGGGTGGAAAGTCGAAGAATTTTTCATCGGCAGAGTTGCGAAAGGTAGCTGGCGCTGCCGTCCGTGCATTGAAGCCGCGCAATCTTCGCAGCCTGACGTTTGTGGCGCCAGAACAAATCCCTGGAGAAGACGCCGTGAAAGCAATCGTCGAAGGCGCGCTCATCGGCAACTTCGACTCCGATACTTACAAAAGCGACCGCAAGAACCAGAGCGTCGATTCATTGGCCGTTGTTGCAGCGGGCGATCAGGCGAAGCTTCAGCGCGTGCTCGACGAAGCCCGAATCATTGGCGAATCGCAGAACTTCACGCGTGGGCTGGTGAACGAGCCCTCGAACCAGATGACGCCAACGATTCTTGCAAATCGAGCGCGAGAAATGTCCAAGGAAGTTGGGCTCAAGTGCGAGGTCTACGATGCCGACAAAATTAAGGAAATGAAGATGGGCGCTTTCTGGGGAGTCGCGCAGGGGTCGGATGAACCTCCAGCATTAATCGTGATGCGATATGAGCCGGCCGGAGCACCCGCAAAACCAGTACTGGGACTGGTCGGCAAAGGGATAACCTTCGACACCGGCGGCATTTCGATCAAGCCCGCTGACGGCATGGAAAAGATGAAATACGACATGGCCGGTGGCGCAACGATGATCGGTGTGATTCGCGCGATTGCGCTGCTCAAACCGAAGGTGAAGGTCGTTGGCATCGTCTGTGCGACCGAGAACATGCCGTCCGGCAAGGCTCAGAAGCCCGGAGATATTCAAACAGCGATGTCGGGCAAGACAATTGAAATCATCAATACCGATGCCGAAGGACGCCTGGTGCTTGCGGATGGTCTGTGCTATGCGCGGCAGCTTGGTTGCACGCACTTAATCGACGCCGCGACGTTGACGGGCGCCGTTGTAGTTGCGCTTGGTTATGCGAACGCGGGCGTATTTGCCAGCGACGACGCGATGTATGAGAAATTCGCTAAGGCGATTGGTGAAGCCGGTGAAAGAATGTGGCGCTTACCGCTGGGTGACGACTACCTCGAACAGATGCGCTCCTCGATCGCCGATCTGCAAAACACCGGAGGACGATATGGCGGCGCCTGCACTGCGGCCGCGTTCCTCAAAGAATTTGCCGAAGATACGCCGTGGATCCATTTAGACATCGCGGGCACGGCCTGGATGGACGACAACAAACCGTGGATTGCAAAGGGGCCATCGGGAATTGCGGTGAGGAGCTTGATTGAGTTTGCGAGAGAGTTTGGCCAGTCCACGTAATCAAACCCCGATGTTCTTCCGAGCGAAACCGAGTCGCTCGCCAGAGCGGTTCGGTGCACTCGAGGAACCTGCTTTTACCAGCGTCTACATCACCGGCGGCACTTCAATTCCCATCACACCCAAGGCCCGAATCAACTCCCGCCTGACTACTGCGGCAGTCGCCAGCAGAAATTTCTTCTTTGCCTCATCTGTCTCGCCGAGAATCGGATAGCGGTGGTAGAACGTGTTGAACATTTGTGCCAATTGAAACACATGCTTCGAGAGATAGGCCGGTTCAGTCTGAGCGATGCATTGGTCGATTACGTATGCGGTCTTTGATGCCGCCAGCCAAAGCTCCCAGAGGTCGTCATTGGATTCCCCTACTAGAAATCTCGCCATCTCTTCAGAATATGTAGCCGAGGGTTCTTTCGAGAAACTCTCGGGATCCAAGCTTCCTTTGCGGAAGATATTTGTCGCCCGAACCACCGCATATTGTGCATAAGGTCCCGTTTCGCCTTCGAAGCTGAGCGCGTCTTTGAAATCGAATGCGATTACGGACGGCTTGGTGTACTTCAGCATGAAGTAGCGCAGCGCCCCGATCGCGATCTGTTTGGCAATGCTGCGGCGCTCGGAATCCGGCAGCTCTGGATGCCGCGAGTCAACTTCGCTCTTCGCCGAAGAAATCAGCTGATCGATGAGATCGTCGGCTTTTACCCCAAAGCCCTTGCGCCCTGAAACCTCGATGTGCGAACGCGCCTTTTCGTCCTCAGAAAGTTCATATCCCAGTTCCGCTGCGCAACGCGGCGTGAGCGCAACCATTTCATACGAGAAATGCGTGTAGTGATCTGCGGCCTGGTTATGCCCCAATCCCCGCAATGCTTCGGTCACTGTGTTCTGCGCTTCTGACTGCCGGGCATCGATGACGTTGTAAATCTCGGCGACATTCCCAAAGTGCGGATGGTCCGACTCGCCGTGCTCGGAAGAAATCCAGCACTGGTGCTTATTCGGATAAAGATAGAACTTGCGATATCCAAAGTCTTTCCCCAGCAGGCCAAACTTCCACATGTGATAGGCAATATCTTTCCCGACGTACCCGACGGTGCCGTTTGAGCGGACGATGACTTTCTGATCTTCCTCAGGGAGGTTATTCTCCGGAGATTCGGCGTTCTCTGCGGTTACGGGTTTTGAAGTTCCAGCCCGCCGCATCACCCAACAGCCTTTATTCTTGCCCTCGGTCTCGAAATAGAGAACGCCTGCAGCTTTCAGCCTCTCAAAGGCTGCATCCCAAAAGTGGAGGTGAAGAATTTCACTTTCGCGAGGCAGGAAGTCGTACTCAATGCCGAGTCGATCCATGGTTTCAAGATGTCGGCGTAAGACGGCAGTTGAAATCAAATCAGCGGTCGCGGCGGTTTCGTTTCCGCCTCGTTCGATTTCGTGCAGCGTATCCAACCGGACTTTCTTGTTCTCGGCCGATTGCTCGTACCACTGCGAAACTCGCGCATAAAGATCCCAACAGTAGTAGTCGAATCTGGGCTGTTTCGCGAGATGCTCAATTTCCATGCGAGATTTCTTTTCAAGATGCTGAAATCCGACAACCACGTCCGCGACCTGTACGCCGGTATTGTCGAT
This sequence comes from Terriglobales bacterium, assembly GCA_035279425.1. GTDB lineage: Bacteria > Acidobacteriota > Terriglobia > Terriglobales > Acidobacteriaceae > Gp1-AA145. The sequence continues at coordinate 76,768 of DATEHT010000016.1, forward strand.
GTAGTTCTGGACGTCGACTTGGCGCCCGGCATATCGCAGAAGCCGAACGAATGTGTCGCCAAGAATCGCATTGCGCAAGTGTCCAATATGCGCAGCCTTGTTGGGATTGATGCTCGAGTGCTCAACAAGAATTTTTCCATCGGGAGCTTCTGCCTGTAACGCTTCATCCTTTGCCACGGCCGCGGCAAGCGCTCGACGGTCCAGCCGCGCGTTGATGTATCCCGCCCCAGCAACTTCGAGCTTCTCAAACCCTTCTATGGGTCCAGTGCCGCTAGCGATCTCTTCTGCAATCTTTCGCGGAGCCTTGCGAAGTTTTTTTGCGAGCTCAAAGGCAAGCGGCAAAGCATATTCTCCGAACTGCACCTTCGGAGGCTGTTCAATAACGATCTTTTCCAGCTTTAGGCCGTAGTTGCGCTGCAAAAAGCCACGAATATGCTGCGCAAGTTGGCGTTCGAGGTGGTGATACACGTGTCCTCTGAGTGGTTGAAGAAGTATGTGATTCTAACAAACTCGTCGTGCGTGGTCGGTCGTGCGTCGCGCGCCAAACCGGCCTCCCTGGTTGCGAGCGGGGAATGCTCCCCCACGCAGACTACAAGAGAACCTTTACAATCAGGAAGTCGTGACTCAGGAAGCACGACCAAACGACACGACGATCTTCCATGCGCATTGCTTATCTAGATTGTTTTTCCGGCATCAGCGGCGACATGTTTCTTGGTGCGCTGATCGATGCAGGAGTCTCGCCCGGGCTTTTCGAAACCACCGTGGCTGCACTGGGCGTCGGCGCGAGGCTAAAGATTTCACGAGTTAATCGCAGCGGGATCAGTGCCACGAAGGTTGATGTGATTGTGGATGATCAGGCGCCGAAGGGCGCCGCCGGGACGCCCGCTGCCGCACAGATGCACTTACACGAACACGAGCATTCGCATTCACACGATGACCCTCACCACCATTCACCTTACGGGCACTCACATGCTCACGCGCATGAACACTCCCAGCCGAATAGCGAGCAGGAACATGCTGATGTCCATGATCTTCACGGGCGTGGGTTGGTAGAGATTCGACAGCTGATCACAAAGGCCGGGCTGAGCGAAACTGCCAGGAAGACCGCTGCCATGATGTTCGAGAAACTCGGCGCCGCGGAATCGAAAATCCATAATGTTCCCATTGAGACAATTCATTTCCATGAAGTCGGCGCGGTAGACGCAATCGTTGATATTGCGTGCGCCGCCGTTGGCGCCGAGGCGCTGGGAGTGGACGAATTCGTCTGTTCACCGTTGAACGTGGGGGGAGGCACGATTGAGTGTGCGCATGGAACTTTTCCAGTGCCAGCGCCGGCAACGGTTGAGCTGCTGCAGGGATCTCCGGTGTATTCGTCTGGACTTCAAGCCGAACTAGTTACCCCGACCGGTGCGGCAATCGTGAGTACGCTCGCTACTCGATTCGCTGCGTTTCCACCCATGAAAATAGAGAGATCAGGATACGGTGCTGGAACGCGAGATTTTCGCGGGCACGCGAACGTGCTGCGCATCACAATCGGCAAGGCTGCCGCCGAAACGACCGCAGGCGAGGGTGTTCGCGCCACGCATATTGCGGAAGAGACAATCTGCGTGATGGAAGCGAACCTCGATGACTTGAATCCGCAAGTTTTCGGATACGTGATGGACCGACTGCTCGAAGCCGGGGCGCTCGATGTCTTCGCAACGCCAGTACAGATGAAGAAAAGCCGCCCCGGAACATTGTTGACCGTTCTCACAAAACCTGAAGACGAAGAGAAAATGTTGGGAATAGTTTTTGCCGAGACGACGACATTGGGCGTCCGCCGCCGGGAAGAAAAGCGGCAGGCGCTGGCGCGCAAATGGGAAACCGTGCCCACCCGTTTCGGTGATGTACGAATCAAAATCGCAAGTATGAACGGAAGCGTCACCAGCTATGCGCCGGAATACGAGGACTGTCGCCGCATCGCCAGCGAGCAGCGTGTACCATTAAAGCTGGTCATGCAAGAAGCGGTGCAGGAATATCTGCAATCTGGAAGAGCAATTAACCACAAAGGACTCTAAGGAAGACGAAGTAAAATCTTATTGATTTTCCTTCGTGATTTTTCGTGTCCTTCGTGGTTATGATTTATGCCAAACAAGTTCTACATCACGACCCCGATCTATTACGTGAACGCACGTCCGCATATTGGGCATGCATACACCACGATTGCCTGCGACACCATTGTGCGCCGCGAGCGCATGATGGGATCGGAAACGTATTTTCTCACCGGCACAGACGAGCACGGGCAGAAGATTCAGCGCGCAGCCGAGGCCGCCGGAAAGTCACCGCAGAAATTTACCGACGAAGTTTCCGCCGAATTCCGCGCTCTGTGGGACCGCATGGGAATCAGCTACGACGATTACATTCGCACGACGTCGGAGCGGCATAAGAGAGGCGTGCAGGAGTTATGGCGACGCATCCGCGACAACGGCTACATCTACAAGGGAAGCTACACGGGTCAATACTGCGTATTTGACGAAATGTATGTGGAAATCGGTCCTGGCGAAAAATGCCCTGAGTGCGGCCGCCCAACAGAGACCGTGAAGGAGGAAAATTATTTCTTCAAGCTCTCTGCATTTGCTGAGCCTTTGCTGCAACTCTACACTGGTCAGCCAGATTTCATCCGCCCCGGGACACGCCGGAACGAGGTGATTGCGTTTGTCCGATCCGGATTGCGGGATTTGTCTGTCAGCCGGTCGACTTTTTCTTGGGGAATTCCGGTTCCGGATGATCCCAAACATGTGATTTACGTCTGGTTGGAAGCGTTGACGAACTACATCACAGCTTTGGGTTACGGTTCTCCCGATGACTCGAAGTACAAAAAATTCTGGCCGGCCGACGTTCACATGATTGGCAAGGAGATCGTGCGCTTCCACTGTGTCTATTGGCCGGCGTTCCTGATGGCAGCTCGCTTGCCTTTGCCGAAATCGATCGTCGCGCATGGTTGGTTGTTGTTCGAAGAGAACAAGATGTCGAAGTCCCGGGGAAATATTGTGCGCGCGGAAACAATCATTGACGTCCTCGGCAATGACGCGCTGAGATATTTCCTGCTGCGAGAAGTTGTATTTGGGCAAGACGGATCGTTTTCTTTTGACGCGCTGGTGCAGCGTTACAACTCAGATCTAGCGAACGGATTGGGCAATCTAGCCAGCCGAACGTTGGCGATGATCACCCGCTACTTCAAAGGCGAGGTGCCGTATCCTTCGCATGCCGCCGCACATACGGCAGCAGAAGACATGATCGCAGCGCTTGCGAAGCATGCCATCAAGGAGTTTCACGAACTGTTTCAACAGTTCCAATTTTCGCGCGCGCTTGAACTTGCGTGGGCTCTGGTTGCGGCCGTGGACAAGTACATTGTCGAAAACGAGCCATGGGCTCTGGCCGAAAGGCAGGATGAGAACAGTCGTGCGCGGCTGGCTACTGTGCTCTACACGTCTGCGGAGGCGCTGCGGATCGTCACTGCGCTGGCGCACCCGGTCGTGCCGGATGCAACGCGGAAAATTTGGGCGCAGCTTGGGCTTGGAGACATTTCGAAGTGCTTTCTTTCAGATTTGAAGTGGGGTCAACTAAGGCTCGGAACGAAGCTGGGCAAGGTCGAGCCGGTGTTTCCGCGCGCTGATAAGAGCGCGATAGAAAGGATGCAGGGAATGGAAGACCAGCCGCGAACGGCAGCTGTGGCAACGGAGGCACAACCGGCAGTGTCTCAGCCTGGAGCTGGGCAGGGGGCGACGCAAGGATCGGTCGCGCTTAACAAGCCGGCAGCGACGGCAAGCAACGATGGCAAAATTTCGATCGACGATTTTGCCAAGGTAGAGCTTCGCGTCGCGCAGGTGAAGGTGGCTGAAAAAGTAAAAGGTGCAGACAAACTGCTGCGATTGGAAGTTGATCTCGGAAATGAAGTGCGGCAGATCGTCGCCGGAATCGCTGAAGCCTATGCGCCGGAAACGCTGGTCGGGCGAAAAGTTGTGATCGTGGCCAATCTGGCGCCGCGAAAACTTCGCGGACTCGAATCCAACGGAATGATTGTCGCAGCATCGCTAGAAGGTGAAAAGCCCGTACTGGCGGGTTTTTTGGAGGATGTGCCCGCAGGGGCGAGACTGAAATAATTCGCCGTCACCCGACACTCGCCGGATCTTCAACGGATCGCCGCTATTTGCGCAGACAGAAGTGTCCGTGACACGGCCATTGCTGATGTACGTCGACTCCCATTGCCATCTCGACGGGTCTCGCTTCGACTCCGACCGCGATGAAGTGATTTCTCGCGCGTGTGAGGCGGGAATTACGAACATGCTCGCGGTGGGCACGGGTGATGGCCCTGGAACGCTCGACTGCGCGGTCAAGCTTGCCGACAAGTACGAAACGATTTACGCCACCATAGGAATCCATCCGCATGAAGCTCAACTGGCGAAAGACTCAGACTTCAGCCAGCTGGAGGAACTCGCTCGCCAGAAAAAGGTCGTCGCCTGGGGAGAAATCGGCCTCGACTATTATTACGACCACTCACCAAGAGAGACGCAGAAGAGCATATTCATTCGCCAGATGGAGCTTGCCCGCTCAGTCAAGCTGCCGATCGTGATTCATTGCAGGCCTTCTGACAACAGCGAAAACGCATGGGAGGATTGTCTTGCGCTGATTGAACAGCACTGGCAGTCATCCGGAATCGGTGGCGTGCTGCATTGCTTCACCGGGACGTGGATTCACGCAAAGCGAGCGCTCGACCTGGGCTTCATGATTTCATTTGCGGGGAACGTTACATTTGCGAAAGCGCAGCAGATCCGCGACTCGGCAATACAAGTCCCACTTGATCGCATGCTGATTGAGACTGATTCGCCGTTTCTGGCGCCCGTCCCTTATCGCGGAAAGCGCAACGAGCCCGCATTCGTGAAGGAAGTTGCGCGGCAAATTGGCGAACTGCGCGGACTATCAACGGAAGAGATCGGTGAGCGGACTGCGAACAACTTTTACCGCTTCTTTAGGATCCCCTACCCCAGTTTTGCTTAGGGAAAAGTCCAACAAGAACCGTTAACCCTTAACACTGATCTTCGAGAAGGAGAGAATGGCCGTGCTTGGACGAGGAGTGCCCATCCATGTAGCCGGACGGAACGTCGTCATAAGCAGCATACTTCGGAGTTCGTGAACATTTTTTGGATCTTCCGCTCCTGAAAGTATCCGATAGTTCAAGACCCGTCCATCCGCATCCACGTACGCTTCAATGAGCAAAGAATCGCCGTTGATTGGGCCCATGGTGAATCCGAAGCTGTTAGGCTGCAACTCAGGTTCGGTCCCGAAGGTCAACGGCACATCGGCGGCGTTGGCATGAACCGAGGGCGGCACCGCCAAAATTCCGGCCACCAGACCGAAGATCAGAACCGTTGCAACGATTCCGGTCGTAGCTGGAACCATAAAGCCGTGCAGCGCATTCTCCACGTGCAACAGGAAAGCCCGGAAGTAGGACTGCCGGGAACGCGAAATCTCGTGCGAAATCGCGAGCCGCAAATTCAGCGAAAGATCAGCGGGAACACGCGCCGGCCCAAGCTTGGCGAGCACCGACTGCGTGCGGCGCAGGGCATCGTACGCCCGATAGCACTCCGAGCACTGCCGCAAATGCTGATCAAGAGAGTGCATTTGCTTACCGGTCAGCGCACCGTCCAGATATGCGGACAATATCGATTTCGATTGTGTGCACGTCACGGCATGACCTCGATTCTTTTGCGCCCAGCGCCGATTGCTCGACTTGGCTCGTTGTTGCTGAACCCGAGCTCTGGGCCGACTTCCTTCGCGTATTCACTTAATAGCTTTCGCAAAGCGTCTCGACCGCGCGTGATGCGTGATTTAACTGTGCCGAGTGAAACCTGGGTGATTTCCGCGATCTCGTCGTATGAAAGGTCTTCGATATCCCGCAGAACCACGGCGGTGCGGTACGGCTCCGGCACGTTCCTCAACTCGCACTCTACGCGCGCCTGAATTTCGTGATCGGCGACCATTTCGAATGGTGATTTGTGCTGGTCGATCAGTGCGCTATTTGCATCGGCAAAAGTGTAGCGATCCGATCCGCCCTCGTTCTGCTCAACTGGAGTCTCTTTAGATTTGTGCCGGAACCACCAACGGCGCCGGTTCGAAGCTTCGTGAATGGCGATGCGGTAAATCCATGTCTTCAGCGATGACTCGCCATGAAAATGTTTCATTCCGCGAAAAATTTTAAGGAAGACTTCCTGCGCGGTGTCGGCTGCGTCAGCGGGATCGGTGAGAATGCGATAGACGAGACTATAAACTGGCTGGTGAAATTCGCCAATGAGCCATGCGTAGGCATCTTCCGAACCCGCCTTCAACTCCTGAATTAGCGCGGATTCCTGAGCGCGAATTCCAATTGCGCCTGCGAGTTCTCCCAAGTTAGCTGCCCCCGCCATTCCTGCCACGACGTGCAACTCCTTAATTATATTCCAGAGGCAATCTTCCTCTTTATGGTTAGACGCCGCGCCGTGGCGGAATGTTCCCGACTTGTAAGTTGCTGGCCTGCAGTAGTTTGCGGACGCTAGTGCTGGGGCGACTGGGGGCCAGATTGCGGCGCCGGTTTGCTTTGCGGAGTTGCCGTTTGCGGTTTCGGCACGGATTTCTTTCTAGTCGACCTCTTCGGTGGCGGACTAGGCGCGTTGTCGTCTACCACGACCTTCTTGGGGGGAATTTCTGCACGGGCAGTTTGCAACGCGGTGCGCAGTTGGCCGATTTCCGTTTCTTTCGCAATCGCGATTTTGTCCATTCGGTCGGCGAACGCGCGTCTAGAATCTTCGAGCGACCCCAGGTCCCTCTCGAGAGTTTGGAATTCGTCTTTGCTTCCAAAGGCGCCCGCAGACTCCACAACAGAACTCATCACGTCGTAAAGGGCGTCGAGATTGCGATAAAGCTTGAAAGTTACTGCCGTGCTCTCAGGCGAGTTTTTCAAATCGTTAAGAATGGCCGGAAGCGCGGACTGCAAATTTCGTTGAATTGATTCGACGTCGCCTTCCGTTTGGTGCTTGGTGCCAGAGTCAGTTTTCCATTTCTCAATGCGCAGATGAGAGAGATCGCCCTGCATTTGCTGTGACATCTGGCCGAGGTTCCCGAGCAGCTGGTTCAATTCAGAGATTGACGTGTACGAAACAGGAGGGCCGGACTGGTTGTTTGGTGCTTGTGCCACGCACAATGCCGGCAGAAACAAAACGCAAATCACTGGAAGCAGGCGTGGATAGTTCATTTTGGTTCTCTTCGAGCATACTCATTTTCACAGGTTTCGCAACTCGGGTTCCACTGCGAAGTGCGTTTGATTACAGTCTGAGGTGCTAATTGTCAGATTATTTGTGCTTTGGCTTGCAATTGCAGAGAAGAGCCCCAGTTCGCAGTGAGATCTGCTATCTCGCCATTGTAAAAGTTACGATCGCAGAGACCTGCCCCGGCGACCTCATGAGGCTCAGGGCCAGCCGCTCCATCTGTGTATTGCCAAAGAGTCCAGGTCTGCCAATTAACGGGCACTACCGGAGTAGGACCGTATTGCGAAAGCCATAGTGGACAATGCGCGAGCACCGGATCCAGAGTTGACCCGAGAAGCTGCTTAATGTAGTAGCCGGAATAGAGGACAGGCCAGTTGCTGGTCGCTTCCTTTATGTGAGTCACAAAGCCGCGCGCTTCTTCGAGATTCATGCTGGGCCCTTGTGGATTCGCTTCGATGTCGAGTGCCAGCAGTGTCTGGTTGTCAGGTTCTACGGCATCCAGGAAGTGCTGGGCCTGCTCAACGACGTCTGCGCCGGTCCCAAACGCATATGCGCCCCATAGCAGGCCCTGATCGAGGGCGGCTGCTTTGTGTTTTCCGTAGCTCGGGTCCAGGTAGGTGGTGCCCTGCGTCGCTTTATGAATGATTCCAAGGATTCCGGCGGTTTTGATTTGCCCAAAGTCCAGCCCCTGATTGTGATGTGATAAATCGACTACGACATTTGCTGCGGGCAACGAGTTGGCTCCTTTGCGAGGGTCACGGTTCTTCCTAATTCCCCTTTCAACAACGAGTACCACGTATCGGAGAGACTTCTGCAGGAATTGTGATTTAGTTCGGAATCTTCGTTCCGCTTTGGAACCGCAGGCACAACAATCGCCGACGCTGGCGCGCGTTCTTTAACTTTGATACGATTTGGCTTGGAATGCTTGATCACCCGTCCTAAGTAATTGAAATCAAACACGTGGGCCTGTGGCGCAGCTGGGAGCGCGCTTCCATGGCATGGAAGAGGTCGTCGGTTCGATCCCGACCAGGTCCACCAATTTTATTCCCGGTCCTTCGACTCGCTAGGCTCGCTCAGAATTTCACCTCGCGGCTCGGATGCCGCGAAAACGGCTCAAGTTCGATCCCGACCAGGGCCACCAAGTTCAATGATCCTATTTAGTTCCGCCGGCGGCCGATTTCTCCTTGCCTTCAGCCAGCTTCTGTACCAAGTCCAGCCGTGCTTTCCATGGGGCCGGTTCAGCTTTGGGCCCAGCTGACTCGATGATCAGGAGTTCGTCTGCCTTCATATATCGAGGCCACTTGGGAAGCGTGTCACCATTGGGATCGCCCGATTTCGCGAAATTTGCCCAGTACTCATTCGTCTGGCGCGCAATCGATTCATCTTGAACCGAGAAAAACAAGATTTGAGCAGCAATAATTCCGATAGCAAACACGTTGCGCACGTATCTTTTCCTTTTCCAGACACCGGGAATTTGTTGTGGCGCGGAGAACGCAGATCCAAATGGCATTAATGGGCAATTCTGCCGAACACAATAACGCCTCCATGCATGGCAGTTCAAATTCGAACTGGCATGGGCGACAATTCTCTGCGGCTCAGTGTCGCACGTCTACTCGGCGTCCTGGCGAACCAGCGTCACCGGTCCAATCAGGCCCGAAGGCAATAAAGGCGAGGTCGCCTTGTACGGCTTTACGTCGGCGAAGGTGATCTTGGTAGCACCCGGCTGCTCGTCGCCGATCATCCGGTTCACCCAGGCGTTGATCACCTTAATAGTGATGTCGTTCTTGCCCGGTTTCAGAACTGAAGTCACCTCGACACGATATGGAGCGTGCCATGTTTGGCCCAAGTCCTTCCCGTTCACGGTAACGACGGCTAGATTTTTCACTTCTCCGAGATCAAGCCACAGTCGCGCCCCTTTTCTGAACCAATCCGGCGACGCGTCTAGAGTTTTCGTGTAAGTTCCAACGCCTGAGAAGTACTTCACACCTGGATCTGCATTCTGGCTCCAGTCGCTGAGTTCGTTCAAAGTGATCGAGGTGGGCGCGCCCCGGCCTGACTGGAAACTGAGGTTCCAAGGTCCATATATTGTTGCAACTTTCGTATCGATTGTCTCCGGAAGCACATGCGAATTTTGATGAGTAGGGGTACGAAACACCACGAACACCGTTCCCCAAGATTCGAAGTCAAGCGGCACGATCGTGCGGCCATCGGCGATTTTGAATGATGTGGGTTCGGTTGTTCCGGTCTCGGCATGCCACAACTCCGGTTGCATTCCAGTTATCCTGAATGTGGCATCAATCATTTCGCCGTGGTTGCTGCGGTTATCGATGAAGTAGATATCCTCGCCTTTTACTCTACGGTGCGCGAACTCCACATCAGAGTCACTGCTATTTTTAACGTAATCGAAGTCGGGTTGTAGATGCTGAGAGTTGAAGGTTGCAGCCAGGTTCTCTCCGGCGTACACCATACCTTTCCCAAATTTGTGCACACCGGAACCATCGCCGAATAGATCCGACGAAAGCTTTTCAAACTCGCTCTGATCATCAGCGAGGCTGGGATCATCTATCGGCTTTGGTCCCGATACAACCGCGCCGTTTTCAACTAATGTGTGGATTGCTCGCAGTACCGGAAGCGACATGTGCTTGCTATAGGGATCGAGTCCCAGCACCTTGTATTGCATTCCGCTTTTGGTGACGACTTGACCATTCGCAACGCTCAATTCGTGAATTAGCGCGTCTGCATTGATGTAGTCGAAAGCATAGCCAGCCGGAATGTCGGGAGCCTTATGGTTGAAGATTGCTGTAAGGTTCGAATCTTCTCCATAAAAGTACAGGAGGTCGGCGGCGAAATGCCCCTGCTGCAACATGTAACTTGAGCGGGCCAAGTAGTTGACCCAAGGGCTGGCGTACTCCGCCCAGGTGTCGTTGCGATTGAACCATTGTCCGAATGGGCCCAGCGTGAGACCGGGGGCCTTATCGACAAGCGGCTGGTGCGCCGACTCGTGGATCACGAAGCGATTGATGCCGTTCAGAAGTTCCTGATCGGCCGTTGGCTTCAGCGTCGCGGGAGACCACGCCCACGGCGCGGCAGCCGCGGTCATCGACTCAGCCGCCGCGAGGTTCTGGCCGTAGATGTGGGCAACTGACGCGGATTCTCTATCGTCCGCGTTGTAGTCGTACTGGACATTGTTTACTCCGGGCCGCTGTGTCCACATCGCACTCATCGGCACTTCGTTGAACTTTTTCACTTCCATACCATCAGCCACGAAGGCACGTCCGTCCTCGTGCGATTCTCCATAGTGGCCCATCTTCCATTCGTGGAGGGTTGCTTCCAACTGGCCATAATGCTCATTAGCGATTAAGTCGGCGATAGTTTTTCGAAAATCCCACAAGAAGCGATCGCTCGCCGCAGCACTCTCGACTATGCGTCCAGTTAACACCGGAAGCCACGGAGTAGCGTCATAACCACGCAGCGTCTTGAATTGAGTCAGCATGTTGTCGGTCCAATTTTGCGAACCGGCTTCCCAGCTGTCATTGATCACGTACTGAATGCCTTTCTTGCCCATCTCGTCGGCGCCGACAGTTTCCTTGTAGCTGTCGAGATACTTCTCGAAGTAGTCCTTCACGAAGCGATGGTCGAGTTTGTCTACTTCGAGACCAGTCGCTTCCGGCGTAGCCGGGTGGTTCGTGATCCCCAATAATGAATACCCGAAACGAAGCACGACCCACTTGCCGGCAGGCGGTGTCCAGTCCAGCGTTCCGTCGGGCTTCATCTTCGAGGTGAGGTCGACGACGACGGATTTCTGGATGGCGAGATTTGAATCGACTTCGGGAGTTGCGTATTCGTAGAGATCTGGTTCCGGCACGAACGCAGCTTTCTCCTCGAAGTGGTTCACTCGCGGCGAGGAGTGAAGTGTGAGCTCCGCTACCTCATAGGACGCAGGTCCGGGCGGCACGGGCCCAAATGAAGAAGCATCGATTCCCTCCGCCCATGCCGGCATTACCGGAGGTGGATTGCGCTTAAAGCCGACGCGGAAGTATTTGGCGGTGACTGGCGCGAATGAAACGGTATGTTCCGGTCCCCTGCCGCCGCTCAGGTTTGCGACTTTATGGAAGTTTTGTCCATCATCACTGGCCTCGAGCGTCTTCTCTGGCGCTGAAATTCCCGACATAAGTTCTTCGACGAACCCAGGATCTTTTGTCACGTATGTGACTGCCCGCACGGTGTGTGGGGAAGGGTATTCGAATTGGATCCATGATTCGTCCCCGACTTTAGCCGGAATCGGCAGCTTTGTGGTTTTTTCGAGATCTCCATCGCTGAGCATTGCGGCGTCGAGTCCTGCACCGCTGGAAGTGATGGTTGGCTGAGCGTTGTCATCCGGCATCTCTCCTGACGGAACCCGGAACGCAACGACCGCAGAATCGCTGTAAAACTGTGGAGGCGCGGCCGGCACCGGCCCAAACTCCACGTGCACTGGCATATTTTGAAAGGCACCCGTTGTTTCGGGAGGGTGAGCAAGCTGTCCGGCAAATGGCTGGCCGCCATTGACCGCAGTTTCGCTCCACACATATTTCTTCATTCCATGAGAGGGAATCACCCATGGTCCTCCAGATTCGCTCCAGCCAGGCGAGCCGGCAATCGCCATTTCCATGCCGAACTGATCGCCGATCCCGATCGCATATTTGAATGCATCCTTCCATTCGGGAGTCATGTACGCGAGGCGCTTATCGACAACCTGAGGCGTCTGCAGGGCGGCATCAAAATTCTGGAAACCGGCGATCCCTACGCGGTGCATCCATTCGAGGTCGAGCTTGATACCCTCCTTCGTGATGTTGCCGTTCATCCAGTGCCACCACACGCGCGGTCTGGCGCCGTTTGGGGGATTCTCGAAGCCTTGCTTCAGCGAATCGGAAGACGTTTGAGCTGAGATCGAGGCTGTGAGCAGGATCAGAATAATTGGCGATAAACGCCCAACATTTCGTGGTGTTTTCATGAATCTCCTCGCGAATTGAGTTCGGCCAAGCCGGTCCGCAAAAAATCGAGCAGGTTTCAATCGAACTCTCGAACTGCGACGGATGGTCGCACCAGCAAAACTCGAATGTCAACGGTTCAATCATGTTTCGCAATGAGAAACTCATTTTGCGGGTCAACACACGGATGCGCACTCAATTCCGAGCAACGAAGCAAGCTTTTTGAGCTTACTGGCTATGTGGCCGACTCCGACCGCGCAGTGATGAGCAGGGCCCTGCAAGTTCCAATTCGTAACGAAATTTTTCGCGCCGATTGGGAAGCGGTAGCGGCTGTTCGTGTTCCCGATTTCAAGAATTGGGCCGGCAACGGATTCGCCTTGCGCAACGACCAGTTTCAGTTTTCCATTTGTCGCTTCAGCCACTGAGAGCAAAGTCACCGGCCCGTGCTTCACGGACATTTCTACCGACAGCCCGCGCCCCACTTTGCCGTGATAAACCTGCAGCGGTCTGACTTTAGTCTTGCCTTGAGCGATTGCAATGTGGCCAGGTCCGTCGTGGCCCATTAGAACAACATCATCGTTGTAGTCGACGGCGTAATACTCGGTGAATGATCCTCCAGCGGCGAAAGAATCCATGATCTTCATGGCTTGCGCATTCTTGACTTCGTATTCCCCTGCAACTGGGATACCGCGCGCGGTAAGCAAACTCGTACCCAGGATGATGGAGCTGATCACATCTTCGTTCTCCAGGTTTCCGGTCCCCTGATAGTAGTAGGCAAGGGAGCCGAGTCGGTGACGTTCGACCAAACGGTCCAGAGCTACGGAAGTTCTTGCGGCACGTTCAAGCTCCGGCTGCGAGCAATCGGATTGAACATCCATTTTGTCTCCGATTTCTCGCACTCGCGCGCGAACTTCGTCGGAAGTGATTTCGCGCCGCAGCGAAGCTAGCTCTTCGACTTCGATGATGTCAATGTGCCCGCCAAACGTGGCGCTTTGCAAGGTCACATCGGAATAAATGTCGAGCATGCCGTCGTAATAATGCCCCATGACACCGAGCCGGTTGTGCTCCATTACGTGAACAACTCGGGCAGCCTCGATCCACTCGTCGATCTCCGCCCAGGAGTCATCGAGAGTTCCGGTTACTTGAAAAAAAGAAATACCGCAACGACTAAAAACGTTCGCGATTTCCGGAACCGGGCAGGCCTGACAATATGCCAGCCACTCGCCAGTCATTTTCGTGCGGTCCTTCAGCTGATTGAAAGACGTGTAGTCGATGGCAGCAGCAGGCGAAAGATTTAGAACAATTACAGGAACTTTCGCGCGGCGAACAGCCGGGAGCACGGTGGACGAGAGCGCATATGTCGTCACATAGAGGAAAATTATGTCAACGTCTTCGCGGCGAAATTCATGTCCAGCAGCCAAACCTTCTTCGGGCGAATCCACCAACCCCAGATTGACTACGTGAACGCCGGGACGTTCGAGGCGGGTCGCAACCACTCTAATGTATTCAAGCAGTCGTTCTCGCAAACCCTCGAATTGGGGCCAGTAAGCATCAAGGCCGATGCCGAACAAGCCGATTTTCAGAACTTCTGTTGGAGGTGTGCCGCCCATGTCGCGTTCCACGCTGAGCGTCGCCGATGTTCACACCAACTCCACCTGCGCGTCAAGTTTCGAAGTCGCGCGAGGGCTCTTAGGGAGAAGAGCCCGATAAACGATACCGGAAAATTCTGAATCGGAAATCGCGTTTTGGCCGTGGAAGCAGTGAATTTAGAAAGCAAATTCAGCCATGTTTGCGAATATTTCTTGTTTCGCAATGCGCAACGCCCGGTTCTCCGATGTTCGATCATTGCGGGTTATTCAGATTGGCACTATGCTGACCTTCTTCTGCGCACCGGGAGGCGTTTCCAATGCATAATCCGCTTTTCCCAGCACGATTTCGGCTGGCCTTGTATTTAGTGTTCTCGATGACATTAGGCGCGCACGCGCAAGTGAAGATGGGTGTGAACTGGGACAAGGTTGTGCGTGCATCGCAGACGAGCCCCACCCTGCAGATCGTCGTCAATCCGCCTTTACGGCGGGGGACTCCGGTACACGACAACGCTTATAAGGCGGTTCACGAGCTGGGGGCAGACTATGTGCGCTATGTGCCCTGGTTGCCGTATCCCAAGCTCGGAGTTGCGGAACTCGATCCTCCACAGAATGGCAAGACCTCATGGGACTTTTCGCTGATTGATCCCATGACAATCGACTTCCTCGAAGCGACGGAAGGCCATTCCGTAATTCTGAATTTCAGCACGATTCCGCAGTGGATGTACACGACCGATAAGCCGGTGCCGTATCCGTCCGATTCCAATCAGGTGACATGGGACTACGAACAAGGCACGGAATTGCGCGATCCGACTTGCAAGGAAGTCGCCGAGTATTATGCGCGGCTGCTCGCATGGTACACGCAAGGCGGATTCACGGACGATTTGGGCAAGCGGCACGAATCCGGCTATCACTACTCGATTCCGTACTGGGAGGTGCTGAACGAAGTTGAGTTCGAGCACAAAATGTCGCCGGAAACGTACACGCGGCTATATGACGCGGTGGTCACGGCCATGCACAAGGTGCAACCGGATTTGAAGTTTGTGGGAATGGCGCTCGCGATGCCCTCGCTCGATGCTCGATATTTCGAATATTTTCTCGATCACAAGAACCATCAGCCGGGGATTCCGCTGGATTTTATCTCCTATCACTTTTATGCTATCCCTACTCCCGACCAAACGCCGGAGATCCAGAACTATACGTTTTTTGCGCAAGCAGACGGATTCTTGAATACGGTGCGCTATGTGGAGGAGATCAGGAAGCGCCTTTCGCCGAATACGCGAACTACAATTGATGAACTGGGCGCGATTTCTGCCGACGACCTCGCTCAAGGCCAGCCCGGACACGTGACCAAGCCAATCCCGAACTCCTACTGGAGCCTCACTGGCGCGATGTACGCATATTTGTTTGGCGAGATGACGAAGATGGGAATCGACGTGGCTGGGGAATCGCAACTGGTCGGCTATCCCACGCAATTTCCTTCGGTCTCGATGGTTGATTGGGACAATGGCAAGCCGAATCCGCGTTTCTGGGTGCTGAAGCTGCTTCACGATAATTTCGGCCCGGGCGACAAGATCGTGGAAATGGGAGACGCGGGATCTTCGGGGAGCCCATATGTGTATGCGATGCCGGTGATTACGAAGGACGGACACAAGCGGGTGCTGCTGGTGAATAAAGACGAGCACGCGCAGGATGTCGAACTCGCCGGCGCGAGCGGCGGAAAGATGGAGTATGCCGATCAGACCACTGGGTTCGATCCGCCGAGCACGGTTGGGTTGAGTTCCGACAAGATCACCTTGAACGGCTTCAGCGTTGCGGCTGTGACGCTTCCTTGAGCCTGTGATTTGCTACGGTAGCAGCAGCTGCTGATGTCCTGCATGCAGCCTCAGAGTCTTGCCTTTCCACATCAAATCTCCGGTTACCGTCGCAGGCAAATCTATTTCAGCACGCATACCAGATCCTTCAACCGTGTAGTCCGCCTCCACCGCGCCTTTGGGAGTCGGCATGGATGACGCCAAATGCCGCAATGAGCCGAGATGAGGTTGTATGACGATGGTCGAGAAGCCGGGAGTCTTCGGGTGAATTCCAGCGACAATGGTCAGAAAGTCGTAATTGGGATGAGCGCTCCACGCGTGCGAATCGGAGCGAGTAGGCTCGGGCTGTTCAGCCCAGGTTGTTAATCCCAACGCGATCATGTCATGCCAGGGCTTAAGCAAGTTCAAGTATTGATCTCCCATTCCGGCGTGTTCTACTGCACGAGCGAGATAAAAGCGAAAGTAGTAAGTCGCGGTTGTCATCTCAGGCAGCTGCCGGGACGCTGTGAAGCGCGGATCACTCGCCGAGAGAATATTGTTCAATACTTCTTTTTGTTGGTCTTGGGGAATCACGTCCAGCCAAACGCCGAGAATGTTCGCGTGCTGGCTGTAATGTTTCTGGGCAGGCGTGTCAGCAAGTAAATGATACCGTTCGTTCCAGCAAAGCCTTCGGATTGCGTTTACGGCTCGAACTTCTGCCTCACTGTACTCTTGTGCACGAGCCTTATTTCCTAATGCAGATTCGAACGCTGCGGCGTTGCGAAGTGCCTCGACGAATTGCAGCGTAATAATGGAAGATCCACCATCTGGGTCCTGTGGAGGCACTCCGAAGCTGAAGTCTTTACCCCAATCGACAAAAGGCCACCAGGGCAAGTTTCCGATTAGGCCATCGGGTCTTTGCTTCGCGAGGAACCAATTGAGGACAGTTCGAGTGCCGGATAGTTGCGCTTTGACGAAATCGGCGTCGCCGCGGTACATCCAGAAGTCGTGCACCATTCCGATCCACAGCAGAGAAAATGTCGGAATGATTTGTGTAACTGAAGATGGATAGCGGCTGCGCGTAATCCCGTCCGGAATTCGAGAATCGTTGAACGCCTGAATCGCCTGGCGAGGGAGGCGGTCATCGCCGGCAACGACGTAGGAGATCAGGGCCTGAATCCGCGTGTCGCCGATGTACTGCATTCGCTCCCAATACGGTGTATCCATGTACGTGGAATGCGCGTCCAGGCGAGCGGTGCGCCAGCCGATCTGCCAAATCTGAGCGAGCGATGTATCGTCGGTTTCAAAATGTGCGCGTTCGTCAAACGGATATGCGGTGAACCACGACCGTAGAGAATCGATGCGAAGCGGCTGGTCGTCAGTGTTGATATCCAGTTGGAGGTAACGCCAGGTGCGCCAGGCTAGAGGCATGAATTGTCGGGAAGCGGAGCCGTCGGGCAGAAACTCGTCGACAATGCCGACGATGTGTTTGCCGGCGACCTCGTTGCGATTGCCTTTCTCACCTTTGTCATCCATGAGCGCCTCGGCATAGGTGAGGCGGACCGTGCTCCTGGCTCCTCCGCTCACAGTTAATTCCGGATAGGCGGTCGTTAAATGGGATTCATCCAGCAGAATCGTAACGTTGCTGTGGGCAGGAATTTCAATTTGATAATCGGGGAAATCGGGTGGGACTTGAATTCCAGTGGTGCGCACGACTCGCCCGATTGGAGTTGCGTCCATTTCCATTGGCGGGAGTAAGTCCGGCGTCAGTTGCCAGTTGATGTTTTGCAGCACGGCCCCGCGCTCGATGGCATTTCCGATCGAAGCAGCTTTGTCCCATTTACCGTTGTGAGAATGCGCCTCATTCCATGACCAATCGAACGCAGTACCATCGATGCGCTCTCCCGGCTCAGCAGCGTAATAATAATTTTCCATTGCCGATGGGGCTGGCAGCGCGTCGATTCCCTTATCTACTTCGACCTCCCAGCTCTTGTCTGTATCGACGGCGCGTGAGGCTTCATTATCGCCTCCCATCACAAAAGCCGTGCGGTCGCTGATCTGAGCGAGGGGCGTAAGTGTCCCGAAATTCCACACGGTGGCGGCTATCATGTTCTCTCCGTCATGGAGAAACGATGCCAAATCGTATGTTTCATACCGCCAATGGGCCAGATCACCTAATGCGGGTCCGCGGCCGACTTCTTTCTGGTTAACACTAAGAATGAATTGAGTGTCGGCGCTGACATGGACAACAAAATGTTGTGGCACCTGCGAGAGGTCAAGCACCTTTCTGAAGCGCAACACAACAGCATCTCTTTGCGGCGCACTTGCCGAGGTGATCCATTGTGCATGCCACAGACCTTGTGCTTCCGCGGCCGGTTGTGCAGGAGCACTCGTCGTGAACAACAACGATAAGAGAGCACACACTAAGAATTTGGCTTTCAGCATTTGCGTTCTTGTTTTGCGGGAACTTTTCTTGATCATGGATTGAGTTACACCGAGCCGCACCGTGGGCACACGCGACTCTCTTCTGGTTCGGATGCTGAGAATGTTAGCTACAGCGTCGCGCCTTGCGAAGCGATGATTTCCTTGTACCGTTTCGCCGAGTCCTTCAGAGTTCGCGATAAATCTACGGCGGTCTATTCGCTTCATTTTCAGCTCCGCAACCCTGAACTATTTCTCGGCGTTTGAGTCCACGCGTTGTTTCGTGACCTCGTTCGGCGAAAACAATTTGCTCGTCGAGTTTTCCTGGCTCGCGTTCGCGGAGTGCAGGCGCTGGAATTCCGCGAGCGCCTTCTTCTGCTCGGCTGAATTTCCCAAGGCGCGTTCCACCTGTGACAGCCGCCACCAGGCAACTTCGTTGTCGCGGTTCAACGAGATTGCCTTTTGCAGATGAGGCAGTGCGAGCTCCGGCTTTTGCAGTGCGAGCAGTGTAGCTGCCAATCCCAATTGCGCTTCTTCGAAATCCGAATGGTCCTTTAATGCCAGCTCGAAATATTTTTGCGCATCCTCGAGTTGTCCCGCGTTACGGTTGATTTCGCCAAGCTCATAGGCAGCGTTCGGGTTTGGGGCAAGTTGCAGCTCGGCTTCAAATTCCTTCGCGGCGCTCTGTGCATCCTCCGCAGAACCTGCCTTTTCCGACCGCGCCAGCAGCGTGCGCCCAATCCGATAATGAATCCCGGGGTGTTGCGGATCCCGGGCCAGCACTTCACGGTATTGGCCAATGGCTGCATCGAAGGATTCCTGGCTTTCGAGTGCCTCCGCTTCGGCTTGATGTTTCCAGATCGAGTCCGAGGGCTCTTGCCAGAGCTTCTGCATGGTCAGGAATGCATAATTGCCGAAAATCTTTCCGTCGTGATACTGCACTTCAGGATCGGTTGAATAAAGCCGTTCCATTTCCAGCGCTACTTTGACCGCGTCGTTATCTCGCTTTAATCCTGTGTAAGTGCGTTCAAGCTGCAATCCGCACATGCGCTTCATGTCAGGATTCGAGGAACGGAACCCCTTTTCAAGACCAGGGAGGGCATCGGCGTAATGGCCGAGTTCAGAGAGCGACATCGCAAGAATGAACTGAGAATTGGTCAGTGACGGTTTCAATTGCAGAGCCCGTCGTAGTTCCGGAACCGCTGCATCGAATTTTCGCTCTTCAAAATAGATCAGCCCGAGGTTAGCGTGAATCTCGGCGATGGCCGGTTCGGCTTTTGCAAGGTCCTGAAACCTTGTTTCAGCTTCGGCGTATTTGCCTGCGGCGAGTGCTTGCTGTGCCTCCGCGTACTTCGTTTGGCGGTCTGCAGTCCCTTGGGCCCAGAGCTGTATGACCGAAAAAAGTAATATGAGTGTGTTGAAAAATGCTCTCGGCGAAGACTTCACGCTGTGAGTTTACCTTAAGAAATAATCCCGCCAGTGGTGGGACTGGCGGGATTTGTTGAATGGTGGCAAATCGCTTTTTGCTTCAGAAAATAATTTTTCCTCCGAATTGAAGAATGCGTCCAGGACGGGCGGATGTGACTTTTCCAAATTGCCCGATGCCAATGTCTGCAATATTGGAATCGACGGCACTCTGCCCTGGGCCTCCGGACGCCGCGACGGTTGGATCGATTCCATACTGAGTGTGGTTGAACGTATTGAAGGTTTCCACACGGAACTGGAACCCGACTCTTTCTGTGAACCGGAAAGTTTTATCGAGTCCAATGTCCCAATTGTTGATGCCGGGCTGCGTAAGTGTATTCCGGCGTACATTTCCGTATTCGCCGAAAGCCGGTTGAGCAAACGCTGCCGTATTGAACCATTCGCTGATGCTCTTGTTGGGGAGGCTTGGATCGCCCACCTGATTCGCGCGCATGCTGAAGCTCAGGTAAGCGCCCGGATCGGGTGCAAAGACGGAGAATGGGAAGCCAGTCTGGAAGGTGGTGATGGCACTCAGCTGCCAGCCACCGATCACCGCGTCCGCTGCCCTATTCATGTCGCCTAAGTATTTCTTTCCTCGTCCCACCGGCAAGTTATAGACGGCGCTGTTAACGAAGCGGTGTTTGACGCTGAAATCCGAAGGACCGTAGTCGAGCGAAGGATTACGATCATCCATGTGGCCCGCAAAGCCACCGCCAGCGGAGCCAATTCCGGCGGCTGCCGATTTATCATCCATGCTCTTGGCCCAGGTGTAAACCGTGAGCAATGCCAGATCGCTGCCGCGATGTTCCAATTTCACGTTGCCCGCGTTGTAGTTGGAATATCCAGTCCAGGAGCTGTCGAGTGGGCCTGGGATGGCGAAGTTCGGCAGCGGTTGGTGTGCGAAAAATGGGCAGTGGTTTGCGAGGTAAGCTCCATTAGTACCCGGAAGTCCCGCAAATGCCGCTTGGCATGTGGCCAATTGTGCTCCTACAAGTTGCGGGGGGGTGTTCAAGTCAATCCGATCAAGCAGGTGGATGCCACGATTCCCGACGTAGTTAACTTCGAGAGTCGTATTGCGGGCAAGTTCGTGCTGCACTGACAACGTGTACTGCTGCACGTACGGATTGTGCGGGTGATCGGAAATGATCACTGCAACGAACTGGGTGTTCGGGGCGGTCACAGGCACAATCGAAGTCAGCGAGGGGAAGAGTTGATCCGTAAGCTTCGGCGCAACGCTCGTGGGCTGCGAGTTCGGGCTCAAACTCGTACGCTCCACGTACGGATATAGATCGCCTGAATCATCAATTTCGCGGCTTTCAAACGAGTCCCAGTAAATTCCATAACCGCCGCGGATGACCGTATTCCCTCCACCGAACGGCCGCCATGCGAATCCGATACGAGGAGCAAAGGGAGTCTTGGAGCTATCGGCCGGGTTCCGGCGACCGCAATACCGGTAGAACCCGTTACCAGCAGGAGCCACGCCGTCATTCTGTAACGCAGGATTCGCGAAGCATAGGCCGCCACCAGTGAATCCCGACTCTCCTGGCAAGTTCTGGTCGTCGATCCAGAACATCTTATTGTTCTCTTCATAGGGCACGTTACGCCAATCCCAGCGCAGCCCTAGGTTGAGCGTCAGTCTATTGTTAACTTTCCAATCATCCTGCACATACGGTGCGAAGTACAGGAAGTGGTATTGGTTCAGGTTGCCGGCAATGTTGGCTTTACTAAAGGGGCCGGGTTGGAACGTATTCGCGCCGTTGTAGTAGCCAAGCAGAAAATCAGCGATCGCGTTGCCGGTTCCGCAGAACCCGGAAGGAGTAGTGCAGCCGGTGTTGTTGTTCAAGATGTTGTTAT
Source organism: Terriglobales bacterium (assembly GCA_035279425.1). Lineage (GTDB taxonomy): Bacteria > Acidobacteriota > Terriglobia > Terriglobales > Acidobacteriaceae > Gp1-AA145. The sequence continues at coordinate 98,136 of DATEHT010000016.1, forward strand.
TGGTATACGAGTAGCCGCCGAGAAAATTCGTCGAAAGATTTCTCTTCTGGACGAATCGCCGGTAATCGAATCCCACATCGATTGTGTGCCGGCCTCGATTCATGGTGAGAGAGTCAGCATATTCCCAGGTCGGAATATCACTGGTAGTCGGATTGTTGCCGGGGCTGCCAAACGTCCCGAGCGGCGTGGGGAAACCAATAGTCGGAAACCCACGAGCGTAGCTAGGCAGGGTGGTGAAAATACCGGTTACGCCCAGTGCCGTGATCGCGCTACTGGAAGTTGCTGGCGCTCCCTGAATTGCCGTCGCATGCAGGAAGCCGAAACGGAAGTTGTTTACATTTCGCGCGCCTAGGGCGATGGTGTGCGAGACCTCCCAACTGGTAGTGTCCTGCGTGAACTGGTTAATGCTGAATGTTGGAGAGAGGTTCTGTGGATTCTCAAAGGAAATGTTTGCCTTAGTGTAGCGAAAGAACGCACGTCCTATGTGCCCCATATCTTCGTCAATCTTGTATGTCTGCTGATTGCTGTTGTTTGGCAGAGTGGGGAAAATTTGATAATTTCCTCCCGCACAGGACGCCGGATTCGCAACGCAAGAAGGCGTTGGCGTGGGAAACAGGTTGTTTTGCAAAGCAACTGCAGCTAGGCGGGAGACCACCGGAACATTCCCCGCAAACTGCGCGCCAGTCGAAGGATCACCCGGCATACAAGGCAAAGGGACATTCGAGGTAAGTGCTACTTGGCAGGGCGATCCCGGGGTGAGATCAAATGCGGGCAAGCCGCTTGCGGAAAAGTCCCCATTCAATTCAGCAGGAGTGGGGACGATTCCGTTCACCCGGTATCCGTTGCCGATCCGCCATCCTTCGTAATTGGCAAGAAAGAAAGTCTTATTGCGGCCATCGTAGAGCTTCGGTATGTACACAGGGCCGCCGACCACAAAGCCAAATTGGTTTTGCCGTAAAGCCAGCTTGGTTGGAGTTTGGAACGGAGTCGGTGTAAGTGCGTCGAATGCATCGTTGCGAGCGAACTCAAACGCAGTGCCGTGAAGGTCGTTGGTTCCACTTTTGCTCACGATGTTCACTTGATTGGCGCTGTAACCGTATTCGGCAGAGTAAGTCTCACTTGCGATCTTGAATTCCTGGATCGCATCCTGAGAAAGGATGAGCGCCGGTGTGCTGAGTGCCTGATCCGTGTTGGTCAGTCCATCCAAAGTATAGTTGTTCGATTCCGGCCTTCCGCCGTTGATGCTGATGGCATTGCCCTCACCCTGCCGCATCTGACCTTGTTCGCCAACCGTCTGCACCGCGCCAGCGCTTATGAAAAGCAGATTCAAGAAATTCCTGCCGTTCAGGGGCAGTTCGTCAACTTGTTTTTGTGTGACGATCTGCGAGACTGCGGAGCTATCGGTATCGAGTGAAACGGCGCTCGCCTGGACTTCTACACTTTCCGATACCGTGCCGGGCCGCAGGTTGAAATTAACGCGCGCTTCTTGCGCTACGACTAAGCTAATGTTCTGGACTACTGACTTCTGGAAGCCTTGCGATTCCACGGTGACTCTGTATGTCCCGGGTGTTAGATAGGGTACGGTGTAGTCGCCCGAAGAGCCGGTCTTAGTTTGATTGTTCACCCCGGTGGCAATGTTGGTGATGGTGACCGATGCGTTAGCTACAACCGCGCCGGTATTATCGGTGACCGTGCCCAGGATCGTTCCAGTTGCGCCCGCTTGGCCCAACAGAAAAGCGCTTGAGAGCAGCACGAAGCCGACCAGTGAAAAACTCAGCTTTTTAGTAGACATTTTGAAGCCTCCTCGTCCCAGAGGTGTCGCAGAGTCGCTGCGCCGCGATTCCAGCGTACAAATGGCTTTCACAGCCCCGCGAAGGTTGCTTGCGAGCGGATGCTCCCACCGCTTGCAACAGACTGTCAACCGGAAACAGGAGCCTGAGCTGATTTCGCAATGAGAAATGAAGATTACGTAGGGCTATCCGCTCCAAACCAGCGATTGTGAACAGGAATAACGTGCTTGCATTCGCGCTCGATCTTGCCACGCGAACGCTACTTCTCATTTTGCAATGTGGAATGTCGAATCTCTCCAGAAATGCCGTGACCTGGTGGAATATTGCCGTGTACTCTCGTCATGCCTTTTTTTGTCTTTCGCGAGTCAGCAATCTTCAATGACAAACTTTTCTGAACTTTCAAGCCTGGATTCTTCGAGGATGGGGAAAATATGAAACGAATCTGCTTCGTGCTACACGTGAAACCGGACCGCCTCAATGAATACAAGCGCAGGCACAAAACAGTTTGGCCTGACATGTTGGCGGCTCTCAGAGAAACCGGATGGCGCAACTACTCTCTCTTTCTGCGTGACGACGGGATGCTCGTTGGTTATCTCGAAACCGAGGACTTCGACAGGGCACGCGCCGGAATGGCATCGCGTGAGGTCAACGAGCGCTGGCAGCGTGAGATGAAGGATTTTTTTCTGCAGCCGCAGGGACTGTTACCTGACCGCGCAATGCAACCGTTGGAAGAGGTGTTCCACTTGGATTAGAAGGGGCGAAATTGGAACGTGGCTGTTGCCTGAGGCATTGTTGCTCCCGAGATCTTTGTCGGGAGAACCCTCGTTTCCCGTGGTTCCAGGACCTAACGACTTGATGTACATGGTGATTTGCCAACGTTGCGGCTCGGGCAGTTTCGACCAGACCGGCATGCCATGTCGCACGATGCCGTTGGTGAGTATCCAGAAGATGGCGCCGGGCGTTGCGTTTTGCACTTCCTCCGCGTGGAGATTGGGAGCTCTATGGCTGCCCTCGGCCACCGCGCCGTGACACTCGGCGCAATGTTGTCCAAACAACTTCCTGCCTGCGGCAATTGCGTGCGGATCCTTCTCCAGTGGATTGGAACGTAGTCGCGCTTTCTCTGGCACTCTTACAAAGACTTCCTCGTGGTGATGATGAAGATGGTCATGTTCCATGTTCATGCCGGCTTCGTCGCGTGCAGAAGCTATGGGAACAGAGAAGGCAATCACAACTATGGCCGCCAAAACCGCCAAACATGGAGCACGCATACTGAAAACCCTCTTCATTGTTTTTCCGCAAAGAACTTCTTGAGTGCATCGCCGAAGTTGTCAAACTCATAGGAGAGTCCCCAACGCAGCAGCAAGTGACGGCTATTGTCATTCAGCCCGAACCCGGGTGACACGCGGACCGTCCAGCCAGAAGGAAGGTTCCAAGCCATCGCCGGCGCGAGATAGTGTGAGGTTTCGTTCAGTCCGGGACTGTCCGCGTCGCCCAAGCCGCCGTACAATTCCGCCCCGAGGATAAAGTTCTCCCTGCAAAAGTTGCAAAAATCGGGCGAGGCCTTCAGTGCCAGCGGCCGACTAGCACCGAGAGCGTATCCAAACTCCCATGGCTGACTGGGTGAGAGATTTTTGGTGAACAGCGGGTTTAACGCCACATTCCAGCCCTTAAATGACTTCGAGAGAAGTAGCTTGAATTCCAGTTCGTGATCTGTCTCCAGGTGCGCAATGGAATTCGGGTCCACAGAAGCGGCTTCCACATCGTGGCCCTCCACTTCCTTTGTGATCTTGTCCGCGCCGCTTTTCTGCTCATATTCGACGTAGAGCACTGGATTGACGAAGTGCTCGATTTGCAATAAGCGGAAGCGGTTCTCCCAGCGAAAGCCGGTGAGAAGGGAGCTGTCGCCAAAAGTGGTCTGACCATCGACATAAAACTCTGTAGTCCACCAAGCTTTGGCGCCGTATTCAAATTCCATCCAGTAGGAGTGGAAATCGTTCCCAGCGCGCTCTGTGCCGAAGGTAGAGAAGTATTCAACTTCCAAATTGCCGGGCTCTTCCAGGTAGTGATCGTACGTTACCATGTAAGGGCTTTCTTGCGCTGCGGCCGAAGCAGCCAGCAGTAAGACAAGCGCAAATAGGCAAGAGGACAGCTTGCCAAGATGTTCCGTTAAACTTCCCACGGAACTGTATGAGCCAAGGGAGCAAATCCAGTTTTTGACAATCAAGACGGTCGTCCGAAGAGTAACTTGGTGTTGCGACTTAGTCGCAACACGCTTGCAATTCCATGTCTCGCGGCAAATCCAAAAAATCGCGAGGCGGGAATCCCGGGCGGCTACCTAGCCCAACGCTTTTTGCCACCTTTACGAAGGCGGGAAGTTAGTTGCAACTGTGTCGCAATAAACACTGTAGGTTCAGCTTACCTATACTCGTGGCAAACGGTCAACACGTGCGAATGCCGCGATGAGATTTTTACGAGCGGCAGCAGCACTGCTATTACTTCTCTCGCGCCACAACGAATTCCGGCGCCCAGAGCAGGGCGCGTTTAATCTCGGAGTCGGGGAAGGTGCAGATTGCCTTGCGGGCTGAGGCAGCGTACTCAAGCGCGCAGGCGGTCGCGGCATCGAGCGAGCCGTACCGTTCGAGCACGCTCAGGATCTCCGGGTGAGTGACGCCGTTGAATGCCCGGTCTCGCACGACTGTTTCAATCAGCCCTCTTTCCCGCTCAGTACATCCGCCGAGAGCATGGATCACCGCCATCGTGACCTTACCTTCCCGCAAGTCACTCGCGACCGGTTTGCCGAGCACGCTTTCTGAAGCAGTCAGATCAAGAACGTCGTCCACAATTTGAAACGCCATGCCTAAGTTGCGTCCATAACGAGCGACCTGCTCTTCCTGCTCGGGGGTCGCGCCGCCAAGAATCGCGCCCAATCGCATGCAGACAGAAAACAAGCACGCCGTCTTGCGATAGATCAGATCGAAGTACTCATCCAGCGAGATGAGCCGCCCAAGTTTTTCGATTTGCAGCAACTCGCCTTCGACCATCTGTTGGGTCAGTTCGATAAGTGCGTCAAGAGTGCGGAAATTCCTCTCCTGCACCGCAACTTTAAACGCCTGCATGTAAAGCCAGTCACCGGCCAGCACGCACTTCGAATTTCCCCACTGTGTGTTGGCGGCAGGCCGGCCCCGCCGGATCTCGGCTTCGTCAATGATGTCGTCATGCACCAAAGTTGCCGTGTGGATGATTTCGACTACTGCGCCAAGCTTGATTGCCCCACGGCCCTCGTAGTTGAAGAGTTTCGAGGATAGTAGAAGCAGCGCCGGACGAATTCGCTTGCCGCCGCCGCCCCGCAGGTATTCACCTATTTCAGTGATGGCGGTGACAGCTGACACTGTGTCCCGGCCAAATTCGCGCTCAATGGCCGCAAGGTCTTCCCGCAGAAGCTCGAAGACTTCTGCTCCGTTGATGGCAACTCCGTGATTGACCGTTTGCGTGCTCAAGTAAGATCCGAAGTCGGCGCCAGGCTCTGGGCTTCAGGCGTTAGGTGGTCTGTGTCGGATACTAAGTGACCCGAAGCCTAAAGCCTAAAGCCTGAAGCCTGAAGCCTAAAGCCTGAAGCCTAAAGCCTGAAGCCTAAAGCCTAAAGCCTGAAGTCGCCTTCAATTCGTCCTGTAATTCGTAAACTGCATATCAATTCCGAAGTCCTGCTGCCGCAAAAGCGCAATGATGTCCTGCAGGGTATCGCGGTCTTTGCCGCTGACGCGCACTAAATCCCCCTGGATGGATGCTTGAACTTTCTTCTTGGAATTCTTGATGATCTTCACGATATCGCGGGCTTTTTCAACCGGAATCCCTTGCTGCATAGTTATTTTTTGGCGGGCAGTTCCGCCTGCCGCAGGCTCAACTGCGCCATAGGTCAGCCCTTTAAGCGGTACTCCCCGTTTCACTAATTTCTGCTGCAGAATATCGTTCACTGCTTTTAGTTTGTATTCATCAATCGAGCTCATCACGATGGCGTCCTTGCCCTCCATGGCGATGTTCGACTTCGAATCCTTCAGGTCGAAGCGGGTAACTATTTCCTTCATCGACTGCTGGATGGCATTTGAAACCTCCTGCAGGTCGATCTTGCTCACAATGTCGAAAGTGTTCTCGGGCATGACCTAATAGATTAACGTAGTTTGCCTCTGGCCGTAGTTTGCCACGGCCCTCAAACGATTTCCGTCCAGAGCAGGATCGGGTAGTCGGCGCAACCGAGCGGCAGGTATGAAACAGAGTATGTAAGCTTCTGTAAATATTTTGCCACTTTGGGTCATCGTGAACTCGACGTCAACTTTTGCATATTCGGGCACGCAACTATAATGCAAGTTTTGGGTTCAAAGATGGAACAAACTGAATAAATCTCTCTGCAGGAGATTCTCTTGAGAAAGCTATTAACGTTTTGCCTTTGTGCCGCAGCTCTTTCTTTTGTTACCGCAGTTCAAGCGCAGGAGTTCCACGGCGCATTCGGTTTTGGCACTGTGAAAGCGCCGGCAGTTTCACAGGATAGCAATGGTAACGTTTTTCCCTCGCTCAGCGGCGGCTTGTATCCGAGCTTCAGCGGCCGTTTTATTCTGAAGCATCACCTCGGTTTCGGAGTCGATGTCGCGTGGCGTGCTCGCCGGGCGTTGTACACCGAAAACGGCTCGAACTTCCTGTTTCAGGCGCCTTATCGGCCTCTCTTTTATAGTTTCGACGCTGTTTACGGCCGCCAGCTTGGGAAGAAGTTTGGCGCAGACCTGATGGCTGGGATCGGCGGCGAGGACCTGCGCTTTTACACTCCTTATTACACCTGCGGATTTACGTCCTGCACGAATTACCAGAGCAGCAATCACTTTGCGGGACACTTAGGCGCCGACATCCGCTATTACTTCTGGGGACACGCATTCATCCGTCCCGAAGCCCACTTCTACGCGATTCATAACAACGTAGAATTTAATGGCGCGAACGCATCCCGTTTTGCTGTTTCGATCGGTTATTCGTTCATGCCGGGCTTTTGAGAGGATTCGAGCTCAAATTTGAACGACGGGCATCCAACCCGTCGTTTTATTTTGCTCAGGAAGACGCGATCATTGTTGCACCGCTTGCCTCAGACTCGGCTTGATTCCTATCGCAGACAGACTCGAGCTGTCCCAACCGCCGCCAATCGCCTTCACCAAATACACCGAGGTTGTCATTCTCTGGCCCAAGAGTTGCACCTCCTGCCGCTCGTTGGTGAGAGCTTGCTCCTGCGCGGTGATTACATCCAGATAGGTTACTAGGCCGCCGGTGTAGCGGGCGTTCGCGAGCTGCAACGATCGCTCCGCGTCTTCGACTGCGCGCTGCTGGGACTGGTAAGCCGCGGCCAAAGTCGTCAATCCTGAAAGAGCATCTTCCACCTGTTGGAATGCGGTGAGCGCAGTTTCACGGTAGATGGCAACGGTCTCCTGGTACGTAGATCTGGCAAATTCAAGTTGCGCACGATTTCGCCCGCCAGCGATCACGGGTTCAAGCGCAGAAAGCCCCAGCGACCAGAAAAAGCTTGGCGCGTTAAACAGGTCGCTGATGGCATGGCTATCGAGACCGCCGCTTCCGCCTAGCGTGATGCTCGGATACAGCGCTGCCCGTGCAACTCCGATGCGCGCATTCGCCGCAGCCGTGTCGCGCTCAGCCGTGGCAATGTCGGGACGCCTTTGCAGCACTTCTGATGGGAGGATTAGAGGGAGGGCGGGAGGTTGTGTCTCAAGCCCTCTAACTGGAGCGACGAATTGCGCAGGCGGCAAGCCTTGTAGCATGGCCAGCGCGTGCTGATATTGCGACCGCTGCTGCTGGAGCAGTGAAAGCTGGGTAATAGAAGAATCGAGCACTTCCTGCTGTTGCGCAACGTCAAGCCCGGAGGCTGCGCCACCCGTGTGGCGGTTTTGGACCAGTGTCAATGCCTGCTGTTGATAGGTTATGGCTTTCTGGACTACGGCAATTTCCGAATCCAGTTCACGCACCTGAAAGTAGTCAGCAGCCAGTTCAGAAGTGACCAGCAAACGCACATTTTCAAGGTCGGCTGCCGAAGCCTGCAGATCGGCGTTCGCTGCTTCAACGTTGTGCCGAACGCGCCCGAAGAGATCGATTTCGTAATTCAGAGTGAAGGGGATGGTGAATTCATTCTGTGTGACCGCCCGTGGCGGAATAAGTGCGCCATTGGTTGGCCGGTTTCCCGCAAGCCGTGCGCGCGTTGCTCGAATCCCGCCGTCCAATTCGGGGTATAAACCAGAGGAGGTTACGCGAGCGCTGGCGCGCGCCTCAGATAATCGAGCGATGGCGGCCTGTAGCGTTTGATTGTTGGCCAGCGCGCGCTGCTCATATTGGTTGAGTTCAGTATCGCCAAAAAACTCCCACCACGCGCCTTTGGGCAGGGAGTCGAGCGGAACGGCTTGTTGCCACGGCGCGGGAGTCTGCCAGCTTGGTGGCGTCGCCACGGTTGGCGGCGCGTATTTCGGGCCCTTGGCGAATGCAGACGAGCACAGCAGCAGAAGAAGAGCAACCCGCAACTTCACTGCTGCTGACCCCCACGTACCACGAGCACGGTTTGACCGTCTTCGAGGGAGTCACTCGGACTGAGAATAACAGAGTCTGATTCCTGCAACCCGCCCACGATTTCGGTTGTAGTAGCAAAGTCTCGTCCTATCGTAACCGGCTTCAGGTGTACCTTACTGTCAGGACCAACCACCGCGGCCCGCGGCCCTTCAGCGCGGAATAGCAACGCATTCGATGGAACCTCCAGCCGCCGGACTTGCTCCTTGAGGGCGAAATGCACTTGCGCGTATGAACCGGGAAGCAACCGCCCCTTCGGATTCGGCACATCGATTTCTGTGTTCAACGTCCTTGTCGCCGGATCGATTGAATCCGCGGTGCGCACTACGCTTCCGGCAAAACGCTGCCCGATCAACTCCGGAATTTCAATATCGGCATGTACGCCAGAGTGAATCGAAGGCGAGTCTGCCTCGGGCACGTTGACGTAAATTCTTATCGGGTCGATCTGCGCGATTACGAAAAGTTCCTGGTTTGGTCCGCCGTTGCCTGCGTTCACCAACGCGCCGATATCAGTGTTTCGCCGCGTGATGACCCCTGAGAAGGGCGCGTACACGTGCTTGAACGCCTCCATCTGCTCCAGTCGCCTGACGTTAGCGGTTGCGGCGTTCAGGTTAGCTTCACCCTGGGTGTAAGAACTGTTGCGTTCGTCGGTCTCCTGCTGTGAGACTGCATCCATTTTCTGCAGGTTCTCCCAGCGCTTGGCGGACGTCTGGGCCAACTTCAGTTGGGCCTCCGCCTGATCGCGGGCGGCGCGCGCCTGCATTAATTCCTGATCGACTTCGGGTGTTTCGATATCAGCAAGCAAATCACCCTTCTTCACCTTTGCGCCAATATCTTTGTACCAACGGCCGAGATAACCAGTAGTGCGAGCATAAATCGGTGATTCGATGTACGCCTGCAAGGTCGAAGGTAGGGTCAGCTCGGACTGCGGCGGTTCGACCGTGGGATGGATGATTTCGACGGAAGGAACTGCCTGCGTGTCCGTCTCTTTAGCTAGAGCATGGCGCTCGGAGACCCTGGTCATGATTCCGACGCCGGCAATCACGATGAATATCAATGCCAGCACTGCGGCCAGCAAATAGACCTTACCTCTGGTTTGCCGATGTTGCTCAGGCGTTCGTTCTTTTTGTTCGTCTTCCAGAAGCTGTTGCTCCATCTCAGTCCTTGATGCGAAATGACCTACGAGTTAGACGTTTGTTCCTCGGCCAACGATGCGCGTTTTAACCGCCTCCCATGGAAAATGCTGAACACGACCGGAACAAAGAACAGTGTGGCGACGGTCGCGAACGTCAGCCCGCCGATGACCGCGCGCCCAAGCGGCGCGTTTTGCTCGCCACCTTCGCCCAGTCCCAGGGCCAGCGGCACCATGCCGATGATCATTGCCAGCGCCGTCATGATCACGGGTCTCATGCGGGTGTAGCCTGCCTCTACCGCGGCCTGGACGGGATCCATCCCCTCGTCCATTCTTTCACGCGCGAATGAAATTAAGAGAATACTGTTGGCGGTTGCAACACCAATGCACATCACGGCCCCCGTGAGTGCCGGAACGCTTATGGTCGTGTGCGTCACGAACAGTATCCAAAGAATTCCGGCCAGCGCACCGGGTAACGCTGTAATGATAATGAAGGGATCGAGCCACGACTGAAAGTTGACCACGATCAGCAAATACACCAGGACGACCGACATCAATAAGCCGAACAGCAGACCATTGAATGAAGACTTCATGGTCTCAACCTGGCCGCGAATTTCAAGATCCGTTCCTCGTGATAAATGTTTTCGGAATGGCTCGACTGCTTTAGAAATCTCGTCTGCCACTCCGCCCAGATCGCGTCCGTCGACGCTCGCATATACGTCCACGACGGGTGAGACGTTGTAGTGATTGACCACCGCCGGTGTCATCTCCGGCTTTACCTCGGCAAGATTGGCCAACACTTGCGGCGAGGAACTCCCGTTGCTTACCGGTGTGTTCATGAGCGCCTGCATGGAATCAATTCGGTATTGCGGACTCATCACTGCAACGTCGTACGTGACCCCATTTTGTGGATTCAGCCAGTACGAGGGAGTGGTCTGGAAACTTGAGCTCAATGAGACCAGCAGGTTGTTGGCAACATCTCTTTCAGAGATGCCGACCTGCTGCGCCCGCACGCGGTTAACGTCGAGATGCAAGGTAGGCAGGTCCATCATTTGCTGGACGTGAACATCGACGGCGCCGGGAATACGCCGCAAGCGGTTCGCGATGCTCTGGGCGGTGAAGTAATTGCTCGCATAATCCTTGCCAACCAGTTGGATATCAACCGGCGCCGGCAGGCCAAAGTTCAAAATTTGGCTGACGATGTCGGCAGGCTGGAAAAAGAATTCAATTCCCGGGAATTTGCGCGGCAAGTTCTCGCGCAGCTCATGAATATACTCTTCAGTCGGGCGGTGATTTCTGTTGAGAGAAACCAGCACCTCGGCATCCGACGTCCCAATAGTTCCGCTATTGCTGTAGCTTGTATTAATTCCACTGTAGGGAAGGCCGATATTGTCGAGGACTGTGCTGATCTGATCGTGCGGAACTTCACGCCGGATTTCCTGCTCGACCAAATCGACCAGCCTTGCGGTTTCCTCAATGCGGAGCCCGGCCCGTCCGCGCACGTGCAGCCGGAACTGCCCTGCATCGACCGCGGGAAAAAAGTCGCGGCCAAGAAATAAAATCAGAGCGCCGGAAACGATACAGAAAGCCAGGAAAACGGTGACGAACGCGGCGCGATGGTGCATCACCGATTCCATTGTGTTGCGGTAGGACTCGCGCTTTCGCTCAAACCAATGCTCATACTGCTCCTGCAGATGCCCAAGTTTGCTGGTCTTAGGCTTGTCGGCGTCATGCTCGTGGTGCGTCATCAGGTACATGGCCATTGTGGGCACCAGTGTTCGCGAGAGCAGATAGGAAGCCAACATGGCAAAGACGACCGCCTCCGCCAGTGGGACGAAGAGATAACGCGCAACTCCCGTCAGGAAGAACATCGGCACAAACACGATGCAGATCGAGAGCGTGGAGACGAACGCCGGGACCGCGATCTGCTGGGCGCCATCGAGAATGGCCTGCTTCAGCTCTTTCCCCATGTGGAGATTGCGCTGGATGTTTTCAATTTCCACGGTGGCGTCATCGACTAGTATTCCGACGGCCAATGCCAGTCCACCCAAAGTCATAATGTTGAATGTTTCACCGAGGGCGCTGAGCAGAATGATCGAAGTCAGAATGGAAAGAGGAATCGAGGTTGCAATAATCAGCGTGCTGCGCCAATTTCCGAGGAAAAGGAGAATCATTAGCGCGGTCAGGCAGGCGGCTATCAGCGCCTCCCGCAGCACTCCCTGGATGGCTGCGCGAACGAACAACGACTGATCAAACAATTGCTTGATCTCAAGTCCAGGCGGCAGCGATTGTTGGATTCGAGGCAGCATCTGCTGTACTGCCTTCACTACCCTGGTGGTCGAAGCATTTCCGTTCTTGAGAATGCTGAGCAGTGTCCCGCGAACTCCGTCCTGATGGACGATGTTGGTCTGGGGCGAAAACCCGTCGCGCACATGCGCCACATCGCGGACGTAAATGGTCGCGCCATTGATCGTTTTAATTGGAAGATCGTTCAGTTCGGAGACTTCGAGCGGACTGGCATTCAATTCCACCTGATATTCCAGCGGCCCAATCTTTGCCGTTCCCGAGGGCAGGATCAGGTTCTGGTCGCCAATGGCATTCACTACATCGACAGGCGTCAGGTGCTTGGCCTGGAGCGCCGGTACATCGAGATCGACCGAGACCACGCGCTGCTTACCGCCATATGGATACGGAATCGCGGCTCCGGGCACAGTGATGAGCTGCGTTCGCAGAAAGTTCAAGGCGAGGTCATTCAGTTGTTGCTCGGAAAGGCTCTTGCTGCTTAAGCCGATTTGCAGAATGGGGACCGTCGATGCCGAATATTGAATGATGAGCGGCGGCGTCGCTCCGGGCGGCAATTGGCGAATCGCAGTTTGCGAGATCGCCGTGACCTGCGCCAGGGCGGTCTGAATATTGGCGGTTGGTTGAAAGAATATCTTCACCACTGCCGTCCCATTGACCGACTCGGACTCGATATGCTGGATGTCGTTCACCAGAGTGGTCAGCCCGCGCTCGGTTTGTGTGGTTATGCGGTTCGCCATTTCCTCAGGGGACAGTCCCTGGTAACGCCACACCACACTAATGACGGGGATGTCGATATTCGGGAAAATGTCGGTCGGCGTGCGGTCAATTACGATCGGACTGAGTATCAGGATTAGCAACGCCATTACGACGAATGTGTAAGGGCGACGAAGTGCTAGGGCAACAATCCACATAGGCGAGACTAGTGAGAATAGATGATTCTAAACGGGATGTGACTCAGAAACTGCGCTGGAAGCGGCTCTCGCGGTTAAATTTTCAAAACTTTACAAAGCGCGGAACGCAATGATTGGTGTGAGTAAGGAAGAATCCGCTCGCTGTATGATGAAGTGAAATGCCGGAATCTCTGCGAGATGAAAAAAACCAAGAATCTTCGGTCCGCCTGGAAAAACTTGATCGCTCCAAAAATGCGGCGGCTCCAGACGCCTCGCAGTTTTGCCCAAACTGTTCCGCGCAACTAGTCGATCGCGGCTGTAAGCTCAAATGCCCGCGGTGTGGATACTTCCTGAGCTGCTCAGATTTCTATTGAATTCAGGATTGCGTACGGGCCGCACTCCATGCCCGCACAAAAAAATCGCGCGATGAAACGGGCTTGGTGCGGTGCGGCAGCCCGCCCTGAGCCCAGTCGAGGGCCCGCACCCGCGCAATGCCGCCGATTACTTCTCCAGCTTCGCTGTCATCGAAATTTTCGCGTTCAATACTTTCGAAACCGGACACCCCGCCTTCGCGTTTTCTGCCGCTTTCTGAAATGCAGCATCGTCCGCTTTTGGCACCCGTGCGCTAACATCCAGATGAACCTTGGTTATCGCAAAGCCGGCGTCCTGTTTTTCCATCGTCAGGTTCGCTGTGGTGTTAATGCTCTCCGGCGTAAGATTCGCAGCACCGAGTTGCGCGGAAAGTGCCATCGAAAAACACGCTGCGTGCGCCGCCGCAATCAGTTCTTCGGGGTTCGTTCCCGGCGCATCTTCAAAACGAGTCCTGAATGAATAAGGCGTATGTGAAAACACTCCACTCGGCGACGAGAATTCACCCTTGCCATCTTTCAACCCACCCTTCCAAACTGCACTTGCCTTTCGTTCCATAAATCGCGTTCTCCTTGCTTGTAAGTAACGATTAACGGCGGTCCTATTTAATTTCCAGCACTTCTTTCTCTTTCGCCTTGCACATATCTTCCATCTTCTTGATTTCGTCGTCGGTCAGCTTTTGAATTTCGGCGGTGGCCCGCTTGTCTTCATCTTCGGTGATTTTCTTGTCTTTCAGCGCTTTTTTCGTTGCATCATTGCCATCGCGCCGGATGTTGCGAATGGCTGTGCGATGTTCCTCCAGAACTTTATGCAGATGTTTTACCATTTCGCGCCGGCGCTCTTCCGTCAGTGGCGGAATTGGCACGCGGATAATTTTCCCATCATTCATTGGATTCAGCCCAAGTTCGGCGCCGCGTATGGCTTTTTCAATCGTCGAAAGCTGAGTAGGATCGAAGGGCTGTACCGTGATCAATTGCGGCTCGGGCGTGTGTACGGTAGCTAGCTGGTTCAGCGGCATCTGTGCTCCATAGGCTTCAACGCTCACGCCGTCGAGCATGTGAACTGAGGCTCGGCCGGTACGCGTGGCAACCAGCGCTTTGCGAAAATCGTCAACCGCCTTATCCATGCGCGATTTCAGTTGTGTGTAGGTATCTTTGAGTCCTGGGATAGCAGCCATCGTCGGCTGGGCCATGTCTCAGCTCCCTCAAAATAAGAATTAAAACGCTGAATTATAAACTGAAGGTGATCAGGAGTGGGGCGCGACGTGCGCTGTCATTCCGAAGTCCTTCAGCAGTGGGAACCTGCTTCGGCTCAGCTAAACAGTTGTTTGAACTTCGAGACCACTTCACTGGGCAAGTTTTCCCGCTTAGCTTTTCCCTTGAACCCCAAGTCGTGTCCCGCATTATCCACGGGCAACAACAGAGTCCGCTCAGGAATCAGCTTGCGAGCGTTTTCAATTTCTTCAATCGAACCGAACGGATCACGCGTGCCGTGTACAAACATCACCGAAACGTTCAGCTTTGGCAAATGCTCTGTTCGAGGCCGGTCGGGCCGGTTCGGCGCATGCAGGGGATAAGAAAGCAGGAGCAATCCTTCCGCTGTTTTCTGCTCCGCGCACAGCATGCTCGCCTGCCGACCTCCATAGCTCTGACCGCCAAGAAAAACTCTGCCCGAATATAGCTTCCGCATTGCCATTACTGCATTTGCCAGCCCATTTCGGTCGCGCGAAGCCTCGCCCGGCCTCGGCGGTCCAAAACGGCGAACCTGCCGGAACGGCAAATCGCATCGCAGCACCGTCAGCCCTGTTCTCGCAAATTCCTCGGCCAGGCTCACGAGTAACGAAGCCTGCGCATTACCTCCGGCTCCATGAGTAAGCACGAGCACATCCGCTGAAGGAGGGGCTGCGTGCAAGAATCCGCGGACCGGCGGATCCACAGAGTTCTCAGAAAATGGTTCCACGTTGGGCATCGGCCACGATTATCGCTCTTTCACGTGTCTGGCAGGTAACATGCCCCAATGCGTGCTCATGTTTCAGACCGCTTCTGCCGACGTTACGTTGGTAAGCAGAGGAAGCCGATTCCCGCTGGCAAACTGGACGGAACTTGCTAACATTCATGGACGACGCAGTCGATATGCCGTGTTCCGTGTCTTCGGCGTTAGCACTCCCTCCCTGTGATGTTGCACGTTCCCAGAAATTGTGCAGGTTTCGAGGACTTTGCTTTTGGCTGAGTTAAATGCCGTTTTACCGTATGTTCAGGTCGACTGAAAGATGAACGGACATAGACGCGGCAGCGCATCACTGATTCTAGGCCTCATCGCGCTTTTCACAGTCGTGTCAGTAACTCCAGTATTCTCACAGTCTGGAAAGAACGCGATTGATCGAAAGCTCATCACACGGGTCTCGCCGGAATATCCAGACGCCCTCAAAAAGAATTTCATCGGCGGAGCGGTGCGGGTGGAAGTGACCGTCAGCCCTGCCGGCAACGTTGACAATGCCCAACTGCTCGGCGGCAATCCAATACTCGGTCAGGCGGCGATTAAAGCGATCAAACAATGGAAATACGCTCCCGCCGGCACCTGGGACAAGTTAGTGGTAAAGGTGGATTTTGATCCTCGCACCAACTAGTTTCCTGCTTCTAGCCTCATCGTTCGCCACAGGTTTAGCCCTCATCCACCACGTGCAACCGCATGAAGTTCGTTGAGCCGCTTGACATTTGTGTTCCGGCCACCACACCCATAACGTCCCCCGACCGAAGCTTTCCTGTCCGCACCAATTCTTGCTCGGCAGTTAACAGCATCTCCTCGGCATTCAATGTGTGGACTCGCTTCATCGGTTGCACACCCCACAGCAAGTTCATGCGATTGCACACGGCCGGAATGTGACTGAAGGCATAAATTCTCGACTTGGGCCGATACTTGGAAATCATTCGTGCTGTGTTCCCACTTTCAGTGAAAACCGCGATCGCGGCCATGTCGAGATCTTCGGCGGCATGCGCAACCGACTCGCAAATGGTCTCCGAAATCGAGAGAATGCGGTCCTTGCGGCGGCGGCGCGGCTGGGTGAATTCCGCCATATTGGTCTCCGCCTCGACCACGATTTTCGCCATCATGCGTACGACTTCTTTCGGATATTTGCCGGTTGCCGTCTCAGCCGAGAGCATGACTGCATCTGTGCCGTCGAAGATCGCGTTAGCTACGTCGCTCGCCTCGGCGCGCGTCGGACGCGGATTTTCGATCATCGATTCCAGCATCTGGGTAGCGATGATCACCGGCTTGCGAAATTCGGCAGCGCGCTGGATCACGTGCTTCTGAATGACCGGCACTTTTTCCGGCGGCATCTCCACGCCCAGATCGCCGCGCGCAACCATGACGCCGTCCGAAACTTCGAGAATTCCTTCCAATCGATCGATAGCCTGCGGCTTTTCGAGCTTGGCAATCACAGGAACATCCAGCTTGCGAGATACGATGATTTTCTTCGCTTCAATCACATCGGTGGCGGACCGCACGAATGACAGGGCAATTGCATCAACGCCATGATCAAGGCCAAATTCGAGGTCTTTGCGGTCTTTGTCAGTCAGGGCAGGAATCGAAAGCGCCGCGCCAGGGAGATTGATGCCCTGCTGCTCCTTGAGCACCTCGCCGTTGAGAATTTCACAATAGATATTTTCGCCATGTACGTTGAGCACATGTAGTTCGATTTTTCCATCGGAGAGCAAAATCCGGGAGCCGTCTTTGACTTCTCGCGGCAGACCTTTGAACGTAGTTGAAATCAATTCCGCAGTGCCTTCGGTGTCGCGGGTCGTAATTGTAACTTTGCCGCCTGTTTTCAATACCACCGGTTGATGATTTTGCAACATGCCGGTACGAATCTTCGGTCCGGAGAGGTCCTGCAGAATGCATATGCTTCGGTCTTCAGCGGCTGCCGCGCTGCGCAGGCACTCGATTGTGCGCGCGTGGTTTTCGTGCGAACCGTGCGAAAAGTTCAGGCGGGCGACGTCCATGCCAAGCGCAATCAGCTCGCGCAATTGAGCTTCCGTGTTACAGGATGGACCAATTGTGCAGATGATTTTCGCCCTGCGAGTGTGCAGGGGATCGGAGGCACAGGGGGATTGTCCATGAAGTCGTCGGTCGTCGGTCGTCAGTCGTGGGCCTCCAAAGGCGAATCGCGCAGCCACAAAGGATGTTTGTGAACTCAGGTTTGCGACTCATTCTAGCTTACCTCGGTGGTTTCCTCTGTGTAACTCTTGGGCCGGTGAACCGCTTACCTGGAATTGGCAACGCCTGTCAATTCGCTTCCCAGCGTCGATCTCGGAAACAACATGGCGTTGAATTCCGCCCCGATCAGAATGACGAGCGAGATCATGTACATCCAAACCAGCAGCGCGATGGCCACGCCCAGGGAACCATAGATCACGCCATAATCGGAGAAATGCTGTAAATACCAACCGAAGATGATGGTTACGATGAACCACATTACCGTTGCGAGGCTGGCGCCGGGAAGCACGCTGTGCCACGGTTGGGTACGCGGCACTGCGTTGTGGTAGATGAGGGCAATCACTGCGACGCTGGTCATGGTTGCAATTACCCAACGCACTACCATCCACATAATGAGCACGTACTTGCCAATCTCGTGATTGGTGCTCAGCAGCACATCGGTTTCGATCTCGCTGCCGAACGCCACTAGAATCGTGGAGCATGCCAAGGGAATTCCGGCGAGGATAACCAGAGAAAATGCAATCAGTCTCTCTTTCACCAGACCCCAGATTTTCGGCAATTCGTAACAACGGCGAAAGCCGTCCATCCAGGAAACCATCACCCCTGAGGCCAGCCAGACTGCCAGCAGCGAAGTCGTGATCAGCACTCCCACCGAGCGACCGGTGTTGCCGCGCAAATATGCCTGCACCGTGCTGAATCCCGCCGGCAGAATTCTTTCGAGAGCGTAGGAAATTTCCCGCGAATAGTCGCGCATCGTCTTGTTGCCGTTTCCAAGTACCGACCCGACAACCAGCAATGTGGGAAAGAAAGTAAGAATGGAAGAGTAGGCCGAGGCTTTGGCAATGGCGAAGGCGTCATGGTCAAACGCACGCCAGATCGATTTCCCGACGAGATGTAAAAAGCGCAGCATTAACGGTGCCAGAGTAGATTGGCGGGGCTGCGCAATCAAGCGAAGACTGGGTAAAGGTTCCTCGCTTTGCACTCGTTGGGGATTAGCATGCATCGTTTAAACGAATTCTCTGTGGCTTTTCTCTGTGAAACTTAATGGTCTGTGTGGTAGAGATTTTCAAAACAAACCACAGAGAACATAGAGTCACAAAGAGAAAAGCCACAGAGGGCAAAATAAGAGGGCGGAACTTTCATCCGCCCTCTTGGTTTCGCAATTACTCCGCTGCGAGTTCCTCCGTCTCGCCTTCGGTACGCATGAGTTCGAGCGCCCGCTCGGCCTCTTCGTAAGCCTGCGAGACTTCCTCCTGCACCTTGGCGGCCGCCTCTTCCATTTCTGGCGAGAGGCGCACGTTGCGGTAGTACTCCATGCCGGTGCCGGCAGGAATGAGGCGTCCGACGATGACGTTTTCTTTCAGGCCGCGCAAGTGATCGACCTTGCCCTGGATTGAGGCTTCGGTAAGCACTCGCGTGGTCTCTTGGAACGACGCCGCCGAGATGAACGAGTCGGTCGCCAGCGACGCTTTCGTGATGCCGAGCAGCAACGGCCTGCCGGTCGCCGGCTTGCCGCCCTCGCGGATCACGCGTTCGTTCTCCTCGCGGAAGCGGAACTTGTCCACCTGCTCCTCGAGCAAGAACGTCGTATCGCCCACGTCTTCGACTTTCACCCAGCGCATCATCTGACGCACGATGACTTCGATGTGCTTGTCCGAGATGGTAACGCCCTGCAAGCGGTAGACTTCCTGGATTTCGTTCACCAGATAAGCCTGCAGTTCCTTCTCGCCGAGCACGGCCAGAATGTCGTGCGGGTTGAGCGGGCCGTCCATGAGCGGTTCGCCCGCCTTCACGCGCTCGCCTTCCTGCACGTTCACGTGTACTCCGCGCGGAACCGAGTATTCCTTCTCGGTGCCATTGTCGGCGGTCACGTACAGTTTGCGCTGGCCTTTCGAAATCTCGCCGAACTTGACCGTGCCATCGATTTCGCTGATGACCGCAGTCTCATGCGGCTTGCGGGCTTCGAACAGTTCGACCACGCGCGGCAGACCGCCCGTGATGTCTTTTGTACGGGTGGTTTCGCGCGGGATCTTCGCCAGAATGTCACCCGGATAGACGGTGTCTCCTTCAGCGACCATGAGGTGAGCGCGCGACGGCATAAGGTAACGCTTGCTGCTCTTTGCGCTTTTGATGACGATCGCTGGCTGCCGTTTTTCGTCCGGTGATTCACCGACCACGTGACGCGACAAGCCCGTGACTTCATCGACTTCTTCGTGCAGCGTGACCCCTTCCTGCAGGTCCTTAAACTGCACCGCGCCGCCGATTTCGGTAAGGATGGCAAACGTGTACGGGTCCCACTCGACCATAACTTGCCCGAGATGGACCTGATCACCGTCGTTGACCTTCACCTTCGCGCCGTAAATCACTGAGTAGCGTTCGCGCTCGCGGTTCTTGTCATCGACGACCGCAATCGATCCCTGGCGGTTCATAACCACAAGATCGCCAGACTTTGATTTCACCGTCTGCAAGCCGATGAAGCGGACCGTACCGTTCGTCTTGGCATCGAGACGCGACTGCTCCGAAACTCGCGACGCCGTACCGCCGATGTGGAAGGTACGCATCGTAAGCTGCGTTCCAGGTTCGCCGATGGATTGAGCGGCGATGACGCCGGTGGCCTCACCCAGTTCGACTAGACGGCCCGAAGCCAGGTTGCGTCCATAGCACATGACGCAAACCCCGCGCTTCGATTCGCAAGTGAGAACGGAACGGATTTTGACCCGTTCGATACCAGCGGCCTGAATCGCGCCGGCCAAGTCCTCGGTGATTTCCTGGTTGATATCGACAATCAGGTTGCCGTCGTAGTCCTTGATTTTTTCAAGCACCACTCGGCCCACAATTCGGTCGCGCAGCGGCTCGATAATTTCGCCAGCTTCAACGATTCCGGCCACGAAGATTCCATCGACCGTGCCGCAATCGTATTCGCTGATGATGACATCCTGGGCAACGTCAACTAGTCGGCGAGTCAGGTAACCGGAGTCGGCCGTCTTCAGCGCGGTATCGGCCAAGCCTTTACGTGCACCGTGCGTCGAGATGAAGTACTGCAACACCGTCAAACCTTCGCGGAAGTTTGCAGTAATCGGCGTCTCGATGATTTCGCCCGACGGTTTCGCCATCAGACCGCGCATACCGGAGAGCTGGCGAATCTGCTGTTTCGATCCGCGTGCGCCGGAGTCGGCCATGACGTAAATCGGATTAATCATGCCTTCCTTGTCGCGCTGCTGCATCTGACCGAACATCTCGTCGGAAACCTTTTCTGTAATTGCCGACCAGATTTCGATGACCTTGTTCTTGCGTTCGCCGTCGGTGATGGCGCCGTCCAGATATTGCTGCTGAACGCTGACCACCTGCTTCTCGGCATCGCGCACCAGGGTCTTCTTGTTGTCGGGAATGACCATGTCGTCGATTCCGATCGACAATCCGGCTCGGGTCGCGTAACTGAAGCCGAGTTCCTTAACCTCGTCGAGCATCTTTACGGTCAGTTCGAGGCCGTAGGTCAGATAACAGAAACTGACCAGCTGCCCGATGCCTTTCTTCTTGAGCAGGCCGTTGATGTACGGCATCCCTGTCGGAAGATGATCGTTGAGGATCGCGCGGCCCACAGTTGTGTTCAGGAACGCGCGGTCGTAGCTCGTTGGTTCGGTGTGGACGATGTCTTGATCGTCGTAAGCGGTCACAAGGTCGATCACCTCGCCGGTGTAGCGCAGACGGATCGGCGTGAGCGTTTCGACTTCTCCCGCGTGCAACGCAAGCAGGACTTCGTCGATGTTCGCGAAGGCGCGACCTTCGCCCTTCGCACCCGGCTTGCCCTTTGTCAGGTAGTAGAGGCCAAGCACCATATCCTGCGTGGGGACGGTGATCGGCTGACCTGAAGCGGGCGAAAGAATGTTGTGCGACGACAGCATCAACACGCTCGCTTCGACCTGCGCTTCCGGCGACAGCGGAATGTGTACCGCCATCTGGTCGCCGTCGAAGTCAGCGTTGAATGCTGTGCAAACCAGCGGGTGAATCTTGATCGCCTTGCCTTCCACCAGCACCGGCTCAAAGGCCTGGATACCTAAGCGGTGCAGGGTTGGAGCGCGATTCAGAAGCACCGGATGATCTTTAATGACCTCTTCGAGGATGTCCCAAACGATCGATTCCTGCTGCTCGACCATCTCTTTTGCCTGCTTGATGGTCGTGCAGTGGCCGGTCTGCTCAAGCCGGTGATAGATGAACGGTTTGAACAATTCCAAAGCCATCTTCTTCGGCAAGCCGCACTGATGCAGCTTGAGTTCTGGTCCGACCACGATGACCGAACGCCCGGAGTAGTCGACGCGTTTGCCGAGCAGGTTTTGGCGGAAGCGTCCCTGCTTGCCTTTCAGCGTGTCAGAGAGCGACTTCAGCGGACGATTGTTCGCGCCACGCAGCACGCGGCCCCGGCGGCCGTTGTCGAACAGGGCGTCGACAGCTTCCTGCAACATGCGCTTTTCATTGCGCACAATGACTTCTGGAGCGTGCAGGTCCATCAACTTCTTTAGGCGATTGTTGCGGTTGATGACGCGACGATAGAGGTCGTTCAAGTCAGAGGTTGCAAAACGGCCGCCATCGAGTGGAACCAGCGGACGAAGCTCCGGCGGAATGACCGGAATCACATCGAGAATCATCCAGTTCGGCTTGTTGCCGCTCTTGCGGAATGCTTCGACAACTTTCAGACGCTTCGCATATTTGAGTTTTTTCTGCAGCGAGGTCTCATACTTCATCTTCTCGCGCAGTTCGGTGCTGAGCGACTCGACGTCGATGCGCTTCAACAATTCTTTGATGGCTTCGGCGCCCATAGCCGCGCGGAAACCGGCCGGACGATACTGCTGGTCGAGCTCGCGGAACTTCGCCTCATCTTTAATTACTTCGCGCTCTTTCACTGGCGCGTCGCCGGGCTCGACTACGACGTAGGCTTCGAAATATAGGATCGCTTCGAGGTCGCGCAGGGAAATGTCGAGCAGGTGGCCGATGCGGCTCGGCAGTCCTTTGAAGAACCACACGTGCGAGCAGGGAGATGCCAGTTCGATGTGTCCAAGGCGCTCGCGGCGAACTTTCGACAGCGTGACTTCCACACCGCACTTGTCGCAGATCACGCCGCGGTGTTTCATGCGCTTGTACTTGCCGCAGAGGCACTCCCAGTCGGTGACCGGACCAAAAATGCGCGCGCAGAACAGGCCATCGCGTTCCGGCTTGAAGGTGCGATAGTTGATGGTTTCGGGCTTGGTTACCTCGCCATGCGACCAGCTGCGGATTTTTTCCGGAGAGGCCAGGCTGATGCGAATAGCGTCGAAATCTGCGATCGGGTTTGCCAGATCAAAAGGGCTCGAACGGAACAAGATTTCCTCCAACTCTGTGGCAATTTCGCTGCCGCCAGCGGCTCCGTATAAGTGATCAGTGGCTAGCGGTCAGAGGCCAGTGATCTCATGTCAGGCTGACATCCCGGGAGCAAAAAGCTATCAGCCTTCTCCTTCAAAACGTGCCTCCTCCGTGGCTTTTCTCTGTGTTCACTGTGCGCTCTGTGGTGGGCCTTTAAAACCTCACCACAGAGAACACCGGGTTCCACAGAGACGAACGCACAGAGCTAATCAGCTTCGAGCATCACACCGCGCGGACGCGATGCCGCAGCAAAGCCATCTCCGGGTGCCGCACTAATCGGCGGTTTTCTATCACCCGCCTTGATCAGCTCGACATCCAAACAGAGCGATTGCAGCTCACGAATCAAGACGTTGAACGACTCAGGCACCCCCGGCTCCATTGCAGCTTCGCCCTTGACAATGGCCTCATAAATTTTGGTGCGGCCATAAACGTCGTCAGACTTCGCCGTGAGCAGCTCTTGCAGGATGAAAGCCGCGCCGTAAGCTTCGAGTGCCCAGACTTCCATTTCTCCAAAGCGCTGTCCGCCAAACTGCGCCTTGCCGCCCAAAGGTTGCTGCGTGATCAGCGAGTACGGACCGATGGACCGTGCGTGAATCTTGTCGTCCACCAGGTGCGAGAGTTTCAGCATGTAGATGTAGCCGACCGTGACCGGCTGTTCGAACTTGTCGCCGCTCATGCCGTCATACAAGTACGTCTTGCCAGACTCTGGCAGCCCGGAACTCTTCAGCAGCGCCTTGATTTCAGCTTCCCGTGATCCGTCGAACACCGGCGACCCGGTGAACACGCCGCGGGTCAGCGTTTCGGCGACTGCGCCGAGCTCGTCGTCCGGAACTTCGGCGATTTCCTGTTCAAGCGTTGTGCCCTTGAACAGCGCTTTCAGTTCACGGCGAACCGTCTCTTCGCGCGAGTTCTCTTTCAGCAGCGCGGCGATTTTTCCGCCCAGCTCGTGACCCGCCCAGCCGAGATGCGTCTCGAGAATCTGCCCGACGTTCATACGGGAGGGGACGCCAAGCGGATTAAGCACGATCTCGACCGGCGTGCCGTCTTCGAGGTACGGCATGTCCTCTTCCGGCAGGATGCGAGCGATCACGCCCTTGTTTCCGTGACGGCCTGCCATCTTATCGCCCACACTGAGCTTGCGCTTCATGGCGATGTAGCACTTGACCAGCTTGATCACGCCCGGCGGCAGTTCATCACCCTTTGTGAGTTTGTCTTTCTTCTCGTTGACGATCTTCTTGAGCACGTCGATTTGTCGCGAGGTCATCTCTTCGATCTCGTCGATCTGCTCATTCACCCGCGGGTCTTTGTCGGCATACTTAATACGCTTCAAGTTCCGCGTGGAGATGCGCTCAATCGTGTCGCGATCGAGAATGTTGCCTTTAGTCAGCAGGCGCTTGTTGGTGCGCTCGTCGTGCAGGTCGGCCTGCACTTCCTTGCCACCGAGAATGTTCTCAAGACGCTTCAATCTCTCGTCCGTGAGAATTCGAATCTCGTCGGAAAGATTCTTTTCGAGTTTCGCAATCTGCGACGCTTCGATGGCCTTCGCCCGCTCGTCCTTCTCTTGCCCTTTACGGGAGAAGATCTTCACATCGACAACTACGCCCTCGATTCCCGGCGGGCAGTAGAGCGAAGCATCACGAACGTCTCCGGCCTTTTCACCGAAAATCGCCCGCAGCAGCTTCTCTTCCGGCGTAAGCTGGGTTTCGCCCTTCGGCGTAACTTTGCCCACCAGAATGTCGCCCTGCTTTACGTTCGCGCCAATGCGGATCACGCCGGCCTCATCCAGGTTGCGCAGCGTCGACTCGCTCACGTTTGGAATGTCGCGCGTGACTTCTTCCGGCCCAAGTTTGGTGTCACGTGACTCAATCTCGAACTCCTCGATGTGGACCGAGGTGTAGTAATCCTCTTTAACCAGTTTCTCGGAAACGAGGATTGCGTCTTCGAAGTTGTAGCCGCGCCATGGCATGAACGCCACAAGCACGTTGC
Source organism: Terriglobales bacterium (assembly GCA_035279425.1). GTDB lineage: Bacteria > Acidobacteriota > Terriglobia > Terriglobales > Acidobacteriaceae > Gp1-AA145. The sequence goes on from DATEHT010000016.1 coordinate 122,816, forward strand.
GTCCGAGCGCCAGTTCACCGTGATCGGTGCAGGGCCCGTCGGCAATCACCTGGCCTTTGGTAACCCGCTGCCCTCTCTGAACAACCGGCTTCTGGTTGATGCAGGTGTTCTGGTTCGAGCGCTTAAACTTCGTGAGCTGATAAATGTCGCTGCCCACTTCGCGCGAGAGCTGTCCAGGATGATGTTCGCCCTCGGCCCGCACGATGATGCGCTCGGAATCAACCGAATCGATGAGGCCGTTCCTTCGCGCGAGGACCACTGCACCCGAATCGCGCGCGGTGACGCCCTCCATTCCCGTCCCAACGATTGGGGCCTCGGCACGAAGCAAAGGCACCGACTGGCGTTGCATGTTCGCGCCCATCAGCGCGCGGTTTGCGTCGTCGTGCTCCAGGAATGGCACCAGCGATGCCGCAACTGAAACCAACTGCTTCGGGCTGACGTCGACGTAGTCAACTTCATCCTTGCTGACGAGTACGAAGTTGCCGGCCTTACGAGCGTTGACAAGGTCGCCAATGATGCGGCCCCGATCGTCCAGTTCGATGTTCGCCTGAGCAATTACGTGCCGGTCTTCTTCCCACGCGGAAAGATAGAACGAGAATGGCTCGAGCTCTGCCGGGCGCTTGCGGCGTTCTTTCAATTCCGCATTCACCTTCTCGGCTTCGGCCTTCTCGATGTGATCTCCGGCTTTGTAATCGCTGTCGCCGGCGTTCACGACGCTGACATAGTCAACCACGCGAGCGTTCTTCACGCGGCGATACGGCGACTCGATAAATCCGTAATCGTTAATGCGTGCGTAACAGCTCAGTGATGAAATCAATCCGATATTTGGACCTTCCGGCGTTTCAATCGGGCAGATGCGGCCGTAGTGCGTCGGGTGAACGTCTCGGACTTCGAATCCTGCGCGCTCACGCGACAAACCACCCGGCCCAAGGGCCGAGAGACGGCGTTTATGCGTGATCTCCGAAAGCGGGTTCGTCTGGTCCATGAACTGCGAAAGCTGTGACGAACCGAAGAACTCGCGGATCGCGGCCATCACCGGCTTCGCGTTCACCAGGTCATGCGGCATCGCGGTCGACATTTCCTGGTAGACGGACATCTTTTCTTTGATCGCCCGCTCCATTCGCACCAAGCCGATCCGGAACTGGTTTTCGAGCAACTCGCCCACCGCACGAACGCGGCGGTTGCCCAAATGGTCGATGTCATCCACCATGCCGATGTTCTTGCGCAGCTTCAGCAGATAACGAATGGTCGCGTAAAAGTCGTCCGGATCGAGTGTCCGCTTATCGAGCGTGGTTGCATCGCTGTTCTCGAATAGCTTGATGTTGAACTTCAGCCGGCCCACGCGTGAAAAATCGTACTTTCGCGGATCGAAGAACATTCCGTGGAAGAGAGCGGTCGCCGTGTCGAGCGTTGGCGGGTCGCCTGGGCGCAGCTTGCGGTAAATTTCGATCAACGCTTCTTGCGGTGTCTTAACCGAATCCCGTTTCAGCGTCTGGCTGATGACCGTGCCCACATCATCGCGCTCGGGGAAGAAGAGATTCATCTCCACCACGCCCGAATCGAGGATCTTCCCGAGCTTATCGGCCGTGAGTTCTGTATTCGCTTCGAGCATTACTTCGCCCGAAGTGGTATCAACGATATCGCCCGCAGCCCATGCGCCTTCGAGGTCGGTGACATCGACTTCGATTTCGCTGATTTTCGCCTTCTGAATTTCCTTCAGGATGGCGGGGTTGATCTTGCGCCCTGAGTGCGCGATCTCGTCGCCTGATTTCGACTTGATACTGTGCGCCAGCTTCATGCCGATCAGGTTCGTGGCTTTCTCGCCCGACGGATCAAGCGTCCAGAAAAGCTTCTTATCGCGAATTACCAAACGATCGACGGTATAGAACGTGCGCAGAATGTCTTCGCTCGAACGCAGACCAAGCGCGCGTAGAAAAATCGTGCCCAGGAATTTGCGCTTGCGATCGATACGGACGTAGAGCACGTTCTTCTGGTCGTATTCGAACTCTACCCACGATCCGCGGTATGGAATGATTTTGCCCAGGAAATATGTCCGATTGTTCGCGGTCTCAAAGAACACGCCCGGAGAGCGATGCAGCTGGCTGACGATTACGCGCTCGGTGCCGTTCACGATAAACGTGCCGTTCTGCGTCATCAGCGGAACGTCGCCGAAGAAGACTTCCTGCTCTTTAATGTCGCGAATCGAGCGATTGCCGGTCTCTGCGTCCTTGTCGAAAATCGTCAGGCGCATGGTGACTTTGAGCGGCGCGGAGTACGTCATGCCACGCTCTTCGCATTCGGCCACGTCGTATTTCAGTTGCAGGCCCACCGGGTCGCCGCACTTATTGCAGAAATCGGGTGTATTCGCGTTGTAAGTTCCGCATTTGTGGCAGAGCACATCGCCGGGATGAAACGGATCAGTGATCACGGTCGATCCGCAGTTCTTACAAGTCGTGCGCAGGTGGTGCAGGCCCTTGAGGTGTCCGCACTTGCACTCCCAGTTTCCGATGGCATAATCGACGAACTCGAGTTGTGACACGTTGCGGAAATCGGTGATCGGAAACACCGACTGGAATACCGACTGCAAACCGCCGTCGTCGCGCTCGCTCGGCAGACGGTCCATCTGCAGAAACCTCTCATACGACCGCTTCTGCACTTCGATCAGGTTCGGAATCTGGATGGTTGCTGGAATTTTTGAAAAATCGAAACGATGGCGAAACCCGTTCTTCTTAGACATTCGGAGTTACTCCCCACTTTTCTGTGCAGCCAAGGGGCTGCGTTCAAAGCGATGCGTCAAAGCGACGCGTCAAAGCGAAACATGGGCGGGAGAAGCAGTTAACAGCGAACACTCAGTTGCACCGGTTGAACATCGAGTGCCGATTGCCGAGTGCTTTTAAAGACGCAAAGATGCGCCCTGCAGAGACAGTGCGTCCCTCAGGCGCCATTCGCGGCGCATGGCCGTTTGAATTTTGTCGTTTTCGCGCTCAGTATGCCTGTTCCCGTCCTGCCGCCCGCAGGACAGTCTGCCAATCCGTGTTGCGGTCTCTGCTCCGCTTCCCTGGGTCCAAAATGCGGAGATCGCTACCTGGATGAAGTAGGAAGCGGTGCTGTTAGTAACAATAATAGCACCGGATTTCCTGTTCTGCCAAGTGTGTGGTCAAAAAATTGCAAGCCGAACCAATTTTGTACTTACCTCAAGCCGTCTGGGTTGGACAATTCTCCCCGGCAACTCTTAAGGGTTTTGGGGCCATCGGCAAAGCCCCGGTGTCCCCTAAAGCCATGAGCACGCAGGAGATCCTTCGACCCGTCCTCCTTCGTTTATGCTCAGTCGGTCACGATGACCGCAGGCAGGCTCAGATCTTAGCCTGCCCTGAACAACTGACCAGGAAGGCGCCTAACGGGCCTGCTAAACGCGGTCATTTCACTTCTACGGTCGCTCCGGCATCCGCGAACTTCTTCTTGATGTTCTCGGCTTCTTCCTTCGATACGCCGTCTTTTACCGTCTTCGGCGCACCGTCGACCAGGTCCTTGGCTTCCTTCAGGCCCAAGCTGGTGACTTCACGAACCGCTTTGATGACGTTGATCTTATTCGCGCCAACTTCCTTCAGCACGACTGAGAACTCGGTCTTCTCTTCGGCAGGAGCCGCAGCTGCACCGGCTCCGGCACCGCCGCCCGCAACCACCACCGGCGCCGCGGCCGCCGCAGACACTCCGAGCTTTTCTTCGAGTCTCTTTACCAGCTGCGCCGCATCCAGCAGCGACAGCCCTACGATTTGATCTTCCAATACTTGCAAGTCCGCCATTTCAGTTCTCCACTTTTTGAGTTATCAGTCAGTCATTCATTGTTATCCGGAACAAGTTTCCAGTGCGTTCAATTCTCTTCGCCGCGCCAGACAACGCCGCGATTCGATTCGTCGCAACCCTTGACCTGATAACCAAACTCGTCTCTGCGAACCCGCCGTTGGCCCTGCGAGCTCTACGTTAAAGCTTTTTACCGCAGAGAACGCCGAGAAGCGAACGGAGCTCGCCGAGAAAATCTCTACGCACCCGCAGGCGCGTTGTTCGCAAACTTCTCCTTCTCGACACCCTGGTTGATGACGACCGCCAAGTCGCGTCCGACTGCGTTCATCACCGTGACAAGCCGCTGCGCAGGAGCGTTGATCAGGAACAGAAGCTTCGAGTAAATCTCTTCCTTCGACGGCATGGTCGCAAGCGCGTCGATCTCCTTGATCGAAATCACGCGGCCTTCGACAACGCCTGCCTTGAAGGTGAACTCCGGATTATCTTTTGCGTATTTCGAAAGTGCCTTCGCCAGCGATACCGGATCGCCTTCGGTATAGGCGATCGAAGTCACGCCGGATAAGCCCTTCAGGGCTTCCTCAACTTTTGTGCCTTTCGAAGCGCGCTCCGCCAGCGTGTTCTTGACAACCGCGTATTTCGCGCCCGAACTGCGAAGCACCTTACGCAATTCGTAGTCCTGCGCAACTGTCAGCTTGGTATACGTAGTGACAATTACCGTCGAGACGTTTTGCAGGTCTTTTCCCAGCTTCTCAACTTGTTCAATCTTTCTTGCTCTCGTAACCGCCATAATCTTTTTTCCTTGTCATTCCGATCCCTGGCGCTTGCGACAGGGATAGGAACCTGCTTTTCCCTTCGTGAAAGTTCTATGCCTTCGCCGCCGCTTCGAGTGCACTTGTGTCCAACGGAATCCCAGGTCCCATGCTGGAGCTCAGGTAAGCGCCCTTCACGTATTTTCCTTTCGCCACCGCCGGTTTCGCCTTGATGATGCTCGTGATCAGCACGGTCGCATTTTCGACCAGCTTGTCGGGCGTAAATGAAATTTTACCAACCGGCACGTGCACCAGCGCGGTCTTGTCCGTTCGAAATTCGACCTTGCCGGCCTTCACTTCTTGTACCGCTTTCGCAACGTCGAAGGTCACGGTCCCGGTCTTTGGATTTGGCATAAGACCCTTCGGGCCAAGCACCTTGCCAAGGCGTCCCACAGACTTCATCACATCGGGAGTCGCGATCAACGCATCGAAGTCAGTCCAATTTTCTTTGTTGATCTTCTCGACCATCTCTTCGCCACCGACAAAATCAGCGCCCGCCTGCTCGGCCTCTCGAATCTTTTCTCCGGAAGCGATCACCAGAACTTTCTTCGATTTCCCCAACCCGTGCGGCAGGACGACTGTGCCGCGCACCATCTGGTCGGCATGCTTCGGGTCGACGCCCAGCCGCATGGTCACTTCGACTGTCTCGTCGAACTTGGCAAACTTGACACTCTGCAAAAGAGGGACGGCATCGTTGAGCGCATACGGCCGCTGCTCGACCGCCTTCCTCGCCTTCTCAATATTTTTTCCTGATTTTTTCATCTTTCGTTCATTCTCCGTCTCCCACCGCTGAACCCTGTTCCGATCAGCCGTGGTTCTCGACTTATGTCATTCCGAACCGCTTCAGCGGTGAGGAATCTGCCTTCTGCCGTCCCTGCCGGACTCTGTCGCAATTGCTAGCCTACCCAGGGCTTACGCCCTGGGTTATTTACATGTCGCCGCTTCGCGGCTGGTCTCAGCCAATACATACGCCGGACAATACCCAACTATCCGATACCAGCTATTCGCCTCTAGCTACTAGCCAATTAGCAACTCAGTCCGCACAGGTGATTGCTAAAAGCTGTCGTTTATCCAACAACTTCGATTCCCATCGACCGGGCCGTTCCTCTCACGCTCCTGATCGCCGCATCCACCGATGCCGCATTCAGGTCCGGCATCTTCTGCTTAGCGATATCCTCGACCTGCTTCAGCGTGACCTTGCCAACCTTATCTTTATTCGGCGCACCCGAGCCCTTGGCAATTCCTGCCGCCCGCTTTAAAAGGATCGAAGCCGGCGGCGTCTTGGTGATGAACGTGAACGAGCGGTCGTTGTAAACGGTGATCACTGCCGGAATGATCAGCCCTTCCAGTTCCTTTTGGCTGGTGCGCGCATTGAACTGCTTGCAGAATTCCATAATGTTGATCTGCGCCTGTCCGAGCGCAGGACCAACCGGCGGCGCGGGCGTCGCCTTGCCCGCCGCGATCTGCAACTTCACTGAACCAGTAACTTTTTTCGCCATCGCTTCATAGCTCCTAGCTGCTAGCTCTTAGCTTCTAGCTCTTAGCTTCTAGCCAAGACTCTCGATGAATGCCAATGCCGGGATCTCGGTGAGAAACAGCTTCCTCTGCGCCGGATCGTAAGCCAAGCCTAGTCCTTGGATCGTATACGAACCGATCAGTTCCTTGTCCTCGGCTTCCGCTACGACGACAATATCCGGCACTTTACGGCCATAGCTCCCAACCCACACAACCGCAGTATCACGTTCAATGATCGAGCCGTCGATGGCCCGGAACTGGAGCTTCCGCAGCCTCTGCGCACCCAGGCGATCCAAGCGCTCCCTACGAATCCATGAGAACGCCGTGCCCGTATCCACCACTGCGTCGATCTCATCCACTTCCTCAGGCGAGTTCGGATTCCAAATCGTAAACTTGAAATTCGCCATTACGACGCCTGCTTCTCCACCTGTTTAAACTCCAACTCCACCGGCGTCGATCGTCCGAAAATCGTGACCATCACCTTAACCGTTTCCTTGTCATCATTGACATCATCGATGATCCCCTCGAATGTCGCGAACGGCCCTTCAGTGATCTTCACCTTTTCGTTTTTCTCAAATTTGACCTTGAGCTTCGGCTTGTCCTTCGACTCACCCGCTTTGTAAACAATATGCTGAACTTCTTCTTCCGAAAGCGGCGTCGGCTGCTGCCCGGTGCCAACAAACCCCGTCACCCGCGGCGTCGATTTCACCACGTGCCAAACGTGGTCATCCATGTCCATTTCCACCAGCACGTAGCCGGGATAGAACATCCGTTCAACGGTATACTTCTTGCCGCCGCGAACTTCTGTGACCGCTTCCGTGGGAATCAACACGCGGCCGATTTTTCCTTCGAGCCCGAAGGCATGAACCCGCGATTCCAGCGATTCTTTTACCTTGCGCTCAAATCCCGAGTACGAGTGGATGATGTACCACTTCATATTCGGATTGCGCGGCGGTTCGGCTACGGTCGTGGCCGCTTCACCCTCGGGCATGACTTCGTCCGTAGCTTCTTTGTTTGGTTCGTCCTGCATGATTAAATCCTTTATTACTTCGTGAACATGTGGAACAGGTAATCGACACCACGGCCAATCACGTTGTCAATGACCCAGAAATATAGACCGAAGAGGAACACGGCGATCAGAACGACTGTAGTCGTCGCCTGCACATCTTTGCGCGAAGGCGTTGTGACCTTGCGCATTTCGGTGCGCACGTCGTTATAAAAAACCTTGATACGCTCCGGCCACGACTTGATTCCACCAATTCCGCTCTCTGTCGCCGCTATTGAATTCGCCATCTTCTTTGTTCCTGCTCCAACTCCCATCACAGCACCTATGAGCCTCTGTTCCCTCTAAAACTCTGGCAGGGGCGGAGGGATTCGAACCCCCAAGTCCGGTTTTGGAGACCGGCAGTTTAACCGTTGAGCTTACGCCCCTGAATTGATCGGATGATCGGATGATCGATTCATCGGGTGAAGTTCAGATCACCCGATGGCGAGATCGCCCGATCGCCAGATTATTTCACTTCTTTATGCGGCGTATGCTTCCGGCACCGGCGGCAGAACTTCTTCAGCTCCAGCCGGTCCGGCGTCGTTTTGCGGTTCTTCGTTGTCGAATAGTTCCGCTCTTTGCAGTCACCGCATTGTAATGTAATGATCTCTCGGGGCATAAGCAAAGCTCCTAGCTCTTAGCTTCCAGCTTTGAGCTAAACCCAAAACCAAAAGCATGTCATCCTGAGGCGGCTTCCGCCGAAGGACCTATGTATTTCTGTCGACCGTTAAATCACGTCTTCACGTGACTTGTACCTCTTGTTGCGTTCCTTCCAAACGAATTCGTATATGGACGACCACGGCGCTACTCCGATCGCAAACACCAGGAGAAGTCCGAGAATCCAAAATGCGTCACGCATTTACGATCCGATTTATCTGTCGGCCCTCCAAACGACTCACGGCCTGCGACTCACGACGGCTCCTACTGAATAATCTCCGAGATCGTTCCCGCACCGACCGTGTGTCCGCCTTCGCGGATGGCAAAACGCAAGCCTTTCTCCATCGCCACCGGCGTGATAAGTTCAATCACCAGCGCCACGTTATCTCCAGGCATCACCATCTCGGTGCCTGATGGCAGTTCCGCTACTCCGGTCACGTCCGTCGTGCGCAGATAAAACTGCGGACGATATCCCTTGAAGAACGGCGTATGTCTTCCGCCTTCTTCTTTCGTCAAAATATAGACTTCGGCTTTGAATTTGGTGTGAGGAGTAATCGATCCGCCTTTCGCCAGCACCATGCCGCGCTCGACGTCTTCTTTACCGATACCGCGCAAGAGCAGTCCGGCGTTATCGCCCGCCATGCCTTCGTCGAGCTGCTTCTTGAACATCTCGACGCCGGTCACGACCGTCTTTCTGGTGTCGCGGAAGCCCACGATTTCCACTTCCTCGCCAACTTTGACTTTGCCGCGCTCGATTCTGCCGGTCACCACCGTGCCGCGGCCCGAGATCGAAAAGATATCTTCAATCGGCATCAGGAACGGCTTGTCCAGCTCACGCTGCGGCTGCGGAACAGATTTATCGACCGCTTCCATCAGTGCGTCGATCTGCTTTTCCCACTTGGCTTCGCCATTCAGCGCGCCCAGCGCAGAGAGACGAATCACCGGAACATCGTCGCCAGGGAACTGATACGACTTGAGCAGCTCACGCACTTCGAGCTCAACCAGGTCGAGGAGCTCAGGATCATCGACCGCATCGCACTTGTTCAGCGCGACCACGATGTAGGGCACTCCAACCTGACGAGCCAGGAGCACGTGCTCTCTGGTTTGCGGCATCGGACCGTCGGTCGCCGCGACAACCAAGATCGCGCCATCCATCTGCGCCGCGCCCGTGATCATGTTCTTGATGTAGTCGGCGTGGCCCGGGCAATCGACGTGCGCGTAGTGGCGGTTCGCCGTCTCATACTCGACGTGCGCGGTCGCGATGGTGATTCCGCGGGCTTTTTCTTCCGGAGCGTTGTCGATCGAATCAAACGACCGGAACTGGATCTTCGGATTGTGCTTCGACAGAACCTTGGTGATCGCCGCCGTCAGCGTGGTCTTGCCATGATCGATGTGACCGATCGTCCCCACGTTGCAGTGCGGCTTATTGCGTTCAAATTTCTCTTTTGCCATAAATCAGCTCTTAGCTCCTAGCTTTTAGCTACTAGCTCAAACCTAAATTCTTTGTCATTCCGAACCCTGACGCTTGCGGCAGGGTGAGAATCCTGCTGTAACGCCGGGATCCCGAACCGGCGCGACGAACATCAGCACACGCTGTCAGTAATACTGATAAATCTTCTGATACTTCTTCCTCAGTTGCGGCCCCACTTCCTCGATCTTGAACAAATAAAACTCTTTCATCTGCGCCCGATCAGTCAATGTCAGCGCTTCAAACAATTCTTTTGCGCTCTGCCTTTTTCCTGTCGCGCCAACCTGCTCCAGGACGCCTTTGGTCAGAACCGAATCAAAATCGCGAATCCGCAATCCTGATTTCAAAACCCGTTTCAGATACTTTTCAACGGCCTCAGGAGCGAAAGCGCGCATGATCGCGCTCTTCAGCTCCTCGAATTCCTTTTCCTTCTCAACCTTGATGGTCGCCTGTTCAAACATTTCGTTTGCGTGGCGCGGGCGCCTCGCCCGCGCACCTCAATTTCTGGAGCGGGAGACGGGAATCGAACCCGCGACCAACAGCTTGGAAGGCTGTGACTCTACCACTGAGTTACTCCCGCATTCCCACTGCTGCCTTTCGCTCTGAGGTCCCTCGGCTCCGCTCGGGATCTCGGCGGCGGGCTCAAACGCCCGCCAAGCGCCTCGACTTGGAAGGCTGTGACTCTACCACTGAGTTACTCCCGCATTCTAAGCAAAGTCCCATTCTTTAGAGCCAACAACCTAGTAAGGAAAGCTATCGCCACAACACCTGAACATCCCACTATCGCGATATCAATCCTTCTCGCCAAGACCGTTTCAAAAATATCGCGAATACTGTTCGCGATCAGAACCGCTAGACACATTGCAATCAAGACTGCGTAGCAACGGCGCTTGAAGTCGCTATCCGAGCGGCGGAACGCTAGTAGGATCACGGCACATTGCAAAACCAAGTACAGCCCTGCGACGCCTATGGACGACCACTTGATCACCAGCCACCAACCGGTCATCTTTGAACACCTCAGATTTCTGGAGCCGATGATCAGGATTGAACTGATGACCTCTCCCTTACCAAGGGAGTGCTCTACCAACTGAGCTACATCGGCCCTAACTTCCGTGCTACTCAGAATCCCTCACCGGCTCCCTCGACTCCGCTCGGGATTTCGCCAGCGGGCTCACACGCCGCTAAACGGCTCAAGTTACTGATCACTCTCACCCTGATTGCCAGGATGCATCACATCCCCGCGCCTGATCCATGTCTTCACCGCGAACATCGCCAGAATTGCCAGCGTCGCCGCGCGAATTTTCGGATCGGTTAACGTCGCGAACGCCAGCGCTGCCAATGCGACGTAAGCTGTCAGCGCGAGTACTAATCTTTTTGTCACAACCTAACTCGCGAAAACTGGTGCACAGGGAAGGATTCGAACCTTCGTACCTCCGGAGAGGGGCAGATTTACAGTCTGCTGGCTTTAACCACTCACCCACCTGTGCATTAGCGGTGGACATTGAGCTGCGAGCACCGAGCAGTCTCTGTGCCGCTCACTCATAGCTCATCGCTCACAGCTCAGCTCTTTCAGACACGCCGCAACCATCGTTCGAATCTGCGACCAGCCAACTGGGATCAGAAAGTGCGCGAAGAAAAACCCGCGCTAACAACTCATCTGGAAAATTCCCTTATGGAGTGCTGATGGAAAAGCTGTCTGCCGCCCTGCAAATCGGTCCCGAAAACTCGAGCGCTCAGTTCCTGCAATTTCTGGAGCTGGCGAAGGGATTTGAACCCCTGACCCTCTGATTACAAATCAGATGCTCTACCAGCTGAGCTACGCCAGCAGGCGAGAGTCAATGCCGAAGCCTCAACTCCCACACTAATCCCTTTTTCTTCAACGGGACAATTATAGAAGTTACCATAGCGGTACTTGAGGTGCAAGGCCGCCGAACCATGCTCAGATTGACCCCAAAACAGCGCTTCGCTGGGCGACGATCTGCTGCGCATCCATTTCAGTAACCCAAAACTAAGGTTACTGCCAGTCCACGATAACGAGTATCCGATTGCATTCGCCGATGTAAGAATCTGGCGAGAAACTACAAATTCCCGAAAATTCAGACTCTAATGAGCGCGCCGGCTCCAGCAATTATCGTCCCACATGCCGAAACAATTCGGCGACGATTCCCTATTGAGGGAGCGCGGTTTCATCTGCTGGTGTTCGCCGCGGGGTTCTTGCTCGTTTTCGCCCGCCGTCCAGACGCCATCCTGAATCCTCAGTTTTTTGCCGAGGAGGGTTCGTTCTTTTACCGGGACGCTTACCAGCTTGGGTTGCACTCTTTAGTCCTTGCTTACGGCGGCTATTTCCATTCGCTTCTAAGAGTAGTGGCACTGCTGGCGCAGCTTGTTCCACTTGCCTGGGCACCGTTGTTGATGACCTTGGCCGCGATCACCGTCCAATTGCTGCCGGTTAACGTATTTCTTTCATCGCGATTCTCGCGGATCTCATTTCCGGTTCGGGTGTTCGCAGGGCTTGTCTACCTTGCACTTCCGAATAGCTATGAAATCCATGCGAATGCCACGAATTTCCAGTCGCACCAGGCGCTGTTGACTTGCTTGCTTCTGCTGGCACAACCGGCGCAAAACAAATTCTGGAAGTGGTTCGATGCCATCACGATGGTCCTGACTTCGGTCAGCAGCCCAGCCGGCCTCTTCCTTCTCCCAGTTGCCGCCTTAATGTGGTGGTATCAAGGGGAAATTTGGTCAGCCGCTTGTTTCGGCTTTTTGCTTCCGGGAACGGCCATCCAGTCCATCTCTGTGCTGTTGCATTGGCACGGACGGCAGGCGGCCCATCTCGGATTTTCTGGATCGCCGGTTTTGAACGGCGGCACGCTAGGAGTAAATTTCCATTACTTTGCCGGCATCTTCGGTCGACAGATATTTTTCTCTTCCTTGTTGGGGCTGAACTCGCAAAGTTGGCTCCTGCGGTCTCATTGGCTTCTCCTGATTGAAATGGCCTCGTGCGCGGTCGGATTTGGCTTCCTTCTTTACGCGCTTCGCAGTGCACCGATCGAGTTGAAACTGTTCATCCTGTTCGAGTACGCGGTGCTCGCGCTTGAGCTCCTCAATCCGCTTGCCGGACCACCCGATCGCCCACAGTGGTTCTGGCTTAACATCCCCGGCTGTGGCAACCGCTACTATTTCGCACCCATGCTTGCGTTTTTGGCGGCCGTCTTGTTTGTAGCCATTCAGAAGAAATCACCCAGGGCTTTGCGCTGCTGTGCAGCACTATTGCTGGCTCTGCTGCCGATTGGTGTTTGTCGCGACTTTCGCTATCCGCCCTTCGTGGATCTTAAGTTCAGGGTATTCGCGCAGCGATTCCAAAATGCTGCTCCGGGAACAAAAGTCATTATCCCGATCAATCCCAACTGGCTGATGGAATTAACCAAACATTGAAGCTGAGGGCATTGGGAACTCATTCATAAGCGACAGGAGTTTTGGATTGTGAACAGGTTGACGGAACGCTTGCTCGAACAACCCTGGCTGTACCGGGCGTGGCAGGCGCCATTTGCCGAGCAGAAATTTGCGCCAATCCTTCTTCACAACGACCTGGGAGCGGTGCGTAAAGTTCTGGATATTGGGTGCGGGCCGGGAACCAACTCAAAATACTTCGCACATACGGACTACCTGGGCATCGACATCAACGAAGATTACATTGAAGATGCACGCCGCCGTTTTCGCCGTCCATTTATTGCGTGTGATGTTCGAACTTATAAGCCAACTCAAAACGCATCTTTCGATTTTCTGCTGGTCAACAGTTTCCTACACCATCTCGCCTCCGAAGACGTCTACAAGATTCTTACTCACGTCAGCACCGTTCTTGCCGAAGACGGGCATGTGCACATTCTTGAATTGATGATGCCGGCGGAGCCATCGCTTTCACGACTGCTGGCGCGTTGGGATCGCGGGCAGTTTGCGCGCTCGCGCGAGGAATGGGAAGAGATTTTCTGCAGCATTTTTCAGCCGGTCGCGTTTGAGTCTTATCCCTTGACCGGCGCGGGCATAACTTTGTGGAACATGCTGTATTTCAAGGGAAGGCCGCGCAAATGAACACCACGCCTCGTGTATCGATTGCGATTGCCATCTTCAACGAAGAAGCCGTGCTTCCTGAGTTGCTGCGCAGAACAACGGCTGTCCTAGACGATATCCCCGGCGGTCCTCACGAACTTGTCCTGGTTGACGATGGCAGCTCCGACAGAAGCTGGGAAATTCTGGAAAACGCTGCCGCGCATGATTCGTGCATCAAGGCGGTTGCACTTTCGCGAAACTTCGGGCACCAAATCGCACTCGGCGCGGCCCTGGATCAAGCCACTGGCGATGTTGTGGTGCTCATGGATGGCGATCTTCAGGACCCGCCTGAGGCCGTTCCTACACTGCTCGAGCACTATCGCCAGGGATATGACGTGGTGTATGTTCGCCGCGTCAATCGCAAGGAATCGTGGTGGTTGCGCGCATGCTACTGGATGTTTTATCGGATGCTGGCGACGCTCTCCTCGACCAAATTACCACTCGACGCCGGCGATTTCGGATTGATGTCGCGCCGGGTGATCGATGAGATCAAGAGGATGCCGGAGCGCAATCGCTACCTGCGAGGTCTGCGCACTTGGGTCGGATTTCGTCAGATTGGCGTCTCGGTGGAGCGCGATGCGCGCTACGCCGGCGAGACCAAATACAGTCCAATGCGGCTGCTAAAGCTTGCTTCGGACGGCATCTTCGCTTTTTCCATCGTCCCATTGCGAGCGGCTACTCTCGTAGGCGCAATGGCGATTGGGGTTTCGTTCGCCTTTTCGATTTACTCCGTCTATGTGAAAGTCTGGCGTGGCACGCCCCAAGGATTCACTGCGCTGATCCTGGCAATTACATTTCTTTCGGGCGTGAACCTATTCTTTCTGGGAATTATTGGCGAGTACGTCGGCCGCATATATGAAGAGGCAAAAGGTCGTCCACATTATGTTGTGCGCAAACTGATCGCGAATGCCGGGATCGGGAGCAGCCACAAAGATGCGCACGGCCCTGAAGCAGCCAAAGCACAATCAGCCGGACGCTGAAACTAGGGATTGATGCGACGAGCTTTCAAGACTGCCATTACGGATGTGCCCAGAAAACGTTGTGGTAGGTGTTCGAATCGTGACAGGCCAGCAAGTAGATCATTCATCAAAGAACTGCCGGCATCAAATCCAGCCGACCCGTTTGAGGTCTCCAGCCTGAGCGCCTTCCGAACTAGCAACAACGGGAAAAGAGGTAGACCCCAGTAAGTGACGTTCTGGACGTCGTACCCATTTTGCTCTGCAACGCGAGTCAATTGCTTCAGAGAGTAGCGGCGGACGTGCCCTGCCGCCCGGTCGTAGTCGGAAAAAAGCCACTGAATTGCTGGCACGTTTACGAGAAGAGTACCGGAGTCAGCCAGATAATATTTTGCGCACTGTAAAAACCGGGACTCATCTTCGATGTGCTCGAGAACGTCGAACAAAATCAGAAGATCGAAGTGCGCAGAAAATTCGGGCCTTTGTTCAAAAACGTCATAACAGTAAAGCGGGCTGCTGCTGACGTTTTTTCGAAGAGCTACTTCGTTGAGATCGAATCCAACAACTGACCGCTGATAATGGTTTTCAATGCTTTTCTGCAATAAACCATTCCCGCAACCGATTTCGGCAATCTCCCGCGACGCTCGAACCACTGAGTCCGCCAAACGCTTCATCACTTCGAAGCGACGACGTATCCAAAAGTGATCGATGGTCGCAACATCGAACCACCAGTCGCCCATACTGACAGGCGCTGATGGGGACAAGTACGTGATGTCGCGGGCCTGGACGTCTGATTCCAAATGTTTTTGCGCTGTTCGAGGGAATGATATCAGGCGAGGTATGGCTCTCGGCTCGTTACTTGTCGTCGTTACTTATCGTTGTTACTTATTCCAGGGTCACTTATCCAGGGGCTTACTTATCAAGGATCGGCAAGTTCAGGCAGGGCTGGACGTGAAACTTGAGCTGCGCAATCTGCTTCACTGCTTCATCAACCAGAGATGCGGCACAAGGCTCGAGCGTGATAACGAAGGGCAACTTCGATGACGGATATCCCGGCTTTTGGAAAACGGAATCGATGTTGATCCCGAGCTTGGAGAAGATAATTGCAAGTGAGGCAATGATCCCCGGCTCATCCTGAACCGTGAAGCGCAGATAATGTCGCGAAACGAAATCGCTGCTGACGGGCAGTTCGGGAACGTCCTCTTCGAGCGCGGCTCCGTTCACCTGCCGCGAGCGCGCGATGGCAATCAGATCAGAGACAACTGCGACGGCCGTAGGATTTCCTCCGGCACCGTGCCCGGCGAAGACCGTCTCCCCACCAAATTTGCCAGTTGACATCACCAGGTTGCGCCCGCCCTCGAGCTTCGCCAACGGCGAAGACGTGTGTACCAGTGCAGGTTCCACGGAAGCGAACAGCTTGCCGGAATTCTTTTTTGCCCGCGAAAGCTGGCGAATCGTGCAATCGAGAAGTTTGGCGTACTCAAAATCGATGGGCTCTATCGTGGAAATCGTTCGCGCGGGAATACCTTCCAGGTTCGCGCCGACCCGAAGCCCCGTGCGCGCCAGGATTGCAAGCTTCGCGCGCGCGTCGAGTCCATCTATGTCTTCGGTCGGATCGGCCTCGGCAAAGCCGAGTTTCTGTGCTTCGCGCAACGCCTCTGCAAACGGAATCCCGGTGCTCTCAATGCGGGTCAGAATGTAATTGCAGGTGCCGTTCAGAATTCCGCATAGCTCCACAAGCTCGTCGGCAGCCAAGCCTTCCTGCAAACCAGAGATGACCGGAACTCCGCCGGCGACCGACGCGCCGAACGCCAAGTGCCGGCCGTTTTCAATTGCCAAACGCACCAGCTCCGGACCGTGGCGCGCGATCAGCTGCTTATTCGCCGTGACCACTGATTTGCCGGTCTTAAGCGCACGACGAATCCAATCGCCGGCAGGTTCGAGCCCGCCAATCAGTTCAATAACTACGTCAACATCTGAATCGAGCACCTCATTTACTTGCTCTGTCCAATTGACGGAAGGCAGCCAATCCACTCGTTTGCGTTCAATGTTGCGATTGCAAATATGTGTCAGGCGAAGCCCGCACATTGGGCGCTGCGAAAGAATGCGGGCGACTGAACTGCCGACAGTCCCGAAGCCGACGATCGCGACGTTGAGAGTTCGCGTGGTCTCGTGCGGTGCCCGAGCGGCTTCGGAGTCTGAAAGATTGGCAACCGGCTTCATAATTTCTTTGAGTATGCGATCCCTAACTGATGTCTTAAATTACTGTCGCGCTCGACGCGCCGGCTCCTTTGGCCAGACTTCCGCGCCCATTCACAGCCGTTTTGGTTGTTCCATTTTTTTTCCGCGCTGAAGCTGAATTCGCCGGGAAAAAATACTGGTGTAAATGCCGCACCGCTCTCGGAACATCTGCCTCTTGAATCACAAAACTAATATTAATTTCCGAAGCTCCTTGCGAGATCATGCGAATGTTAACGTCTGCCTCAGCGATCGTGTTGAATACGCTGGCGGCGATGCCGGGTTTACCGTGAATGTCCTCGCCCACCAGGCAAATGATCGCCTGCTTGTCATCACACGTTACGTCGGCAATCTGCTCGAGTTCTTCGAGGAACGTCTTCGGCAGACGCTTGGTTTCCATGGTGAAAGACATGCTGACTTCCGAGATGGCAACAATGTCCACCGGCATTGAGTGCCGGTCTAGCGCTTCAAAAACCGAACGCAAGAAACCATGCACCATCACCCCGCGCGAAGCCACCACGTTCACGATGCTGATTCCTGTCTTCGCAGTGATCGCGCGGAATGTATCGCGGCTTGGCGGCGCTTGTGCCGTAATCTGTGTGCCCGTGCTCTTAAGATTTCGCGAATTCAGCACATAAACCGGAATGTTTTTGTGGATTGCGGGCAGTAGAGTCGCAGGATGAAGTACCTTGGCGCCGAAATACGCGAGCTCGGCGGCTTCGTTAAAGCTGATTCGTTTGATCGTCTTGGCATCCGGACAGAGACGCGGATCGGTCGTCATCATCCCTTCAACATCGGTCCAGATCTCAATGCGATCGGCATCGAGCGCGGCGCCCACAATGGCAGCAGAATAGTCCGATCCTCCGCGGCCGAGCGTTGTGGTAACGCCCGCCGACGTTGCCGCAATGAAGCCTCCCATTACCGGAACACGTCTCTTCGCGATTACGGGTGCAATTTTCTTCTTACAGTTCTCTCGCGTTTCATCCATCTGAGGGACCGCGCGGGTGTGGGTAGTGTCAGTTACTACGCACATCCGTGAATCCACCCATGCGGCGTTCAGTCCGCGAACCGTGAACGCGTCGGCAACGATCAGGCTGGAGAGCAACTCTCCAAATGACAGCAAATAATCGCTTCCGCGCGGTGTCAGTTCCCGCACTGCGGCTAGCCCGTTCACAAATCGTTCTAGCTCTGCGAGGTGGCTTACCAGTCTTGGCCGCAAACTGGCCGCGCGCTTTGGCCCAAGCAGTTCATCGGCGGTAGTGAAATGACGCTGTCGTAACGCTTGGACAGATTGAAGAGCTGTCTCAGATTCGCCGGAAGCCGCCTGTTGCCCAATCGCGACAAGCTGATCAGTCACCTTGGCCATTGCGCTTACCACTACGATTGGTGATTGATTGCGACGTGTGGAAACAATTTTGGCGACGCGCTCGATCGCTTGGGCACTTTCGACCGACGTACCGCCGAATTTCATAACAATCATGAGTGCACCACCGTCGTCGACCAGATGCGCTAGAAGCTATGCTCGCTTGAGAATGCTCAAAACAAACGAAAACCCACGACCCGTCTCCTGGCCGTGGGTTTTGAGCAAATTCTTTGGTTTAGCTCAACGCCCACGCCAGACTGTAATTCGTGTCCCTGTAATCGTCGTTTGGGGGGACATGATCGTCTGGAACGTGGACGTCATAACACTCCAATATACCTGAACCGGAGGCCTTCCTGAAAGGAGGTTTTTCGATGGAAAGAATCTAAAAATGTGTTCTCAAGTCGTGCGCAGCCAGAGAATTGGAAAATTTTGCCCGAGTTTCTTGAAATCGGTATCGCTGGTGACGAGGGTGGCTTTGTGCTCGATCGCGAGCGCCGCGGCAAAGGCGTCAACGTAATAGAGTTTATATATTTCCTTGATCTCCGCGGCGTGAAGGCATCGCTGAGTAGTAGCCTCCGCCAGTTGGATCGGTAATGGCCTTATCGCGCTGACGCTCTGCAGTGCGGTGTCCTTACCGTGACGCCGCACCAGTAATCCATAGACTTCGGCGAAATTAACCGATGACATGAGCGTTTGTGAATGACCACGTAAGGCCTCCTTGAGCAGCGAGTTCACCTTTATCTGATCAGGCTTGTTGTCGATGAGAGTCAGCAAAGCGTTCGCATCGAGAACATAGGTCCTCAAAACTTGTCTCTCCTCTTTTCAACTCGACGTTCTTTTATGAACTCCTCGAGCAAGTTCGATCCCGGCCCAAACATCCCCGCTATTCTGTCGATGTACTCTTCAGTGATCGGCTGCAAAACAATCCGGCCGAATGGGTCTTCAAAAACTGCGGCTTTGGTGCCCGCGCGGATATTGTGTTTCCGGCGCAACTCGGAAGGAATTACGACCTGACCCTTGGAAGTGAACGTAACACGAGTGCTACTCATGTCTTACATACTACCACGAAGTAAGGGGGTATGTGAGAATGTCTTACAATCTGCTTGCGTCGAAGGCGCGCCCCAATAGCCCCAAATTTTCCATCCGCCGAATCGAAATTCTGAATTGTACTTTTCACCCCAAGTCGCTGTAACAAAGATATATACAGGTTATGGTGTGTCTGCTCGCCTGTGAGTCCCGCCGGAGAGAGTTCCTCTGAAGCTTTGGAAGACAAATAACGGTTTGCCGCTGGCGCAGGGTCTTTACGATCCGGCGTACGAGCATGACGCTTGCGGAATCGGTTTCGTAGCGAGTGTGCGCGGTGAAAAGAGCCGTCAGATTATCGAGCAGGGCATCCAGGTCCTGATCAATCTGACGCACCGCGGCGCCTGCGGTTGCGATCCTGAAACTGGCGACGGCGCGGGAGTGCTGATTCAAATTCCACACAAGTTCTTTGCGCGGGAGTGCGAGACGCTGGGCTTCAGCTTGCCTGCTCCGGGCGAGTACGCGGTCGGCATGACCTTTCTGCCGGTCGAAAAGCATCCCCGGCTGAACTGCGAAGGCGTGCTCGAACGGATCGTCCGTGAAGAAGGCTTGACCGTTTTAGGTTGGCGCGACACGCCGGTGGACGGTGATGCGATCGGTCGCGTTGCGCGTGCTTCGCAGCCTTATATTCAACAGATTTTCGTTGGGCGTCCGCCGGAAATGGATGAAGACGCGTTCGAGAGAAAGCTCTACGTGGTGCGTAAACGCGCCGAGAATGAAATTACGGAGTCCGAAATAGAAGATAAGGAATTTTTCTACATCCCATCACTTTCCTGTCGAACCATCGTCTACAAAGGCTTGCTGCTCGCTCCGCAAATCGCGAATTTTTACGGCGAGCTCTCCGATCCCGATGTGACCAGCGCGCTATGTTTGGTCCACCAACGTTTCTCGACGAATACCTTCCCGAGCTGGAAGTTGGCGCATCCCTATCGATATGTCGCTCACAACGGCGAAATCAACACATTAAAAGGTAACGTCGCATGGATGCACGCGCGGCAATCGATTCTTGAATCGCAGCTTTTCGGCGATGACATCAAAAAATTATTTCCAATCATTGAACCCGGTGGCAGCGATTCGGCGAGTTTTGACAATGCAGTGGAGCTTCTGCTTCAGGCAGGCCGCACCCTCCCCCATGTGATGGCCATGCTGATTCCTGAGGCGTGGGCCGGGAATCCGCACATGAAGACGGAGAAGCGCGCCTTTTACGAATACCATTGCTCGCTGATGGAGCCGTGGGACGGACCCGCGGCGATCGCATTTACCGATGGTCGAGTTATTGGTGCGACCCTTGACCGCAATGGTCTTCGTCCCGGGCGCTACGTTGTCACCGACGATGATCTTGTCGTCATGGCCTCCGAAGCCGGAGTTCTCTCTGTTCCTCCGGAAAAAGTGAAGCGCAAGGGCCGCTTGCAGCCGGGGAAGATGTTCCTGGTCGACACAGTCGCAGGCCGCATCATCTCCGACAAAGAAATCAAAGCGCGGCTCTCGGCGCGCCAGCCATACGAGCAATGGCTCAAAGAGAATCAAATCACGATCGACCAGTTGCCGGAGCCGGTGCGCGTTCACGCGTCTGATCACGCGACCATCCTCTCCCGCCAACGCGCCTTCGGCTACACCGATGAAGATTTGAAGATGATTCTCGAGCCCATGGCCGTAGCGGGCCAGGAGCCAGTCGGCTCTATGGGAACTGACACACCTCTTGCTTGCTTGAGCGACAAGCCGCAGCCGCTGTTCAACTACTTCAAGCAGCTTTTCGCGCAGGTCACGAATCCGCCGATCGATTCCATTCGCGAAGAGATGGTGATGTCGCTCATCAGCTATATCGGAACAGAGCGCAACATTCTCGACGAGACACCGGAGAACTGCCACACACTGAAGCTTGCGCAGCCGATTCTGACGAATCGCGATCTTGAGAAGCTGCGACGGGTATCGCAAGGCGATTTACTTGCCATCACGCTGCCGGCTTTATTTCGGGCGGAGGATGGCGAGGCCGGATTGCGGTCGGCGCTCGATGAGCTTTCACGTCGCGCATCGCTCGCGGTGAAATCCGGATACACGCTGCTGATTCTTTCTGACCGCGGTGTAGACAAGAACTACGCGCCGATCCCAAGTCTGCTCGCGCTCGCTGCCGTGCACAACTTGCTCGTCCGCGAGGAAACGCGTACGCAGGTTGCTCTGATCATTGAATCCGGCGAGCCTCGCGAAGTGATGCACTTTGCATTGCTCATCGGCTACGGCGCAAGCGCAATCAATCCGTATCTGGCAATCGAAACCCTCGAAGACCTGGCCGCACGCGGCTACCTTCCGGGCGGAATGACTCCCGATGTCGCCGTCCAGCACTTTATTAAGGCCGTCAACAAAGGTCTGCTGAAGACGTTCTCGAAAATGGGCATCTCCACGCTGCAAAGTTATCGCGGCGCGCAGGTGTTTGAGGCCATCGGTCTCAACGAAGAACTCGTGAACTCCTATTTTGCCGGCACCACCTCGCGAATCGGCGGCGTGGGCCTCAGCGTGCTAGCGCGCGAAGCACAACTGAAACACGAGTTCGCGTTCCGTACGGTGACAGATGCGGACACTGAACTCGCGGTTGGCGGCGGTTACCATTTCCGGGTGAACGGCGAGTATCACCTGCTGAACCCGCTCACCATCAGCAAGCTGCAGCACAGTGTGCGCGAAGGCAATTACAAGACCTTCGAGGAATACGCCGATCTGATCGACAAGCAAAACCAGAACCTCGCAACATTGCGTAGCTTGATGAAGATCAAGAAGGCGCGCAAGCCTGTGTCAATCGAGGAAGTCGAGCCGGCGAAAGAAATCGTCAAGCGATTTACGACAGGCGCCATGTCATTTGGTTCGATCAGCAAAGAAGCGCATGAGACCCTTGCCATCGCTATGAACCGGATCGGCGGCAAGTCGAACACCGGGGAAGGCGGAGAAGACGAAGAACGTTATAAGAAGGATGCGAATGGCGATTGGCGTCGCAGTGCGATCAAGCAAGTCGCGTCTGCTCGATTCGGCGTGACCACCAACTACCTCGTTAATGCCGACGAACTCCAGATCAAGATGGCGCAAGGCGCGAAGCCGGGCGAAGGCGGCCAGCTTCCCGGACATAAAGTTGATGACATAATCGCCCGTCTGCGGCACTCGATTCCCGGTGTCGGGCTGATTTCGCCGCCGCCGCATCACGACATTTATTCGATAGAAGATCTCGCACAGCTGATTTACGACTTAAAGAATGTGAATCCGCAGGCGCGGGTTTCGGTGAAGCTCGTTTCCGAAATCGGAGTAGGAACTGTCGCCGCCGGAGTGGCGAAGGCTCACGCGGATGTCGTGCTAATTTCGGGCGATAGTGGCGGAACCGGCGCATCGCCTCTAAGTTCGATCAAGCACGCAGGCATTCCGTGGGAGCTTGGCCTGGCCGAAACCCAGCAGGTTCTCCTCATGAACGATCTGCGCAGCCGCATCCGCGTGCAAACGGATGGCAAGCTTCAAACCGGCCGCGATGTTGTGATCGCCGCCCTGTTGGGCGCGGAAGAGTTCGGGTTCGCCACCGCACCCCTGGTCGCGATGGGCTGCATCATGCTTCGCAAATGCCACCTGAACACTTGCTCAGTTGGAATCGCGACGCAGGATCCCGAGTTGCGCAAGAAGTTCGCCGGCCAACCTGAGCAGGTAATCAATTTCTTCTTCTTTGTTGCCGAGCAGGTGCGTCAGTACATGGCCGAGCTCGGCTTCCGCAAAGTCAACGAAGTGGTCGGCCGCGTCGACATGCTCGACGTGCAGCCGGCAGTCGATCATTGGAAGGCCCACGGCGTCGATCTTTCCGCCATTCTCTACAATCCTCCGCTGCCCGGGCGCGTGGCGCGGCATTGTGTCCAAGCACAGGATCACGGACTCGAGAAAGCGCTTGATCATGAGCTGATCGCCGGCGCCAAACAGGCACTTGAGGCCAAAACTCCAGTCGAAATGAATTTCCCGATCCGTAACGTGCATCGCACCGTCGGTGCGATGCTCAGCGGTCAAATCGCACGGCGATACGGCTCAGGCGGTCTGCCCGAAGACACGATTCGCATCAAGTTCGAAGGCTCCGCCGGCCAAAGTTTCGGTGCGTTCCTGGCTTCCGGTGTGACCATGACGCTCGAAGGCGATGCCAATGACTACGTCGGCAAAGGGCTCTCGGGCGGACGGCTGATAGTTTATTCGCCAAAGGCTTCAAAGTTCGCAGCTGAAGAAAACATTCTGATCGGCAACGTCGTCCTCTATGGCGCAACCACCGGCGAAGCATTTTTCAGTGGGGTCGCAGGCGAGCGGTTTGCGGTCCGGAATTCCGGGGCGACTGCGGTCGTCGAGGGTGTTGGCGATCACGGCTGCGAATATATGACCAATGGTCTTGCCATCGTGCTCGGCTCTTGTGGCAGGAATTTTGCCGCCGGCATGAGCGGTGGCATCGCATACGTCTTCGATGAGAAAGGCGACTTCACCGAGAAGCGCTGCAATCTCGCATCCGTCGATCTCGAGCCAGTGATCGAGCCGCGCGACGTGAAACTCGTTCGCGGGTTGATTAAGAAGCACTACGATCTCACCGGAAGCAAGCGCGCGAAGAACATTCTCGACAATTGGGCGGAGAGCCTGCCGAGATTCATCAAAGTTTTCCCGCACGAGTTCAAGCGCGTGCTCGGCGTGACCCGCAGCCGTTATCAATACATTCCCGGCCAGCCAGTGCCTGTTCCGGAGTTAGTGGAGGCTTTACATGGGTAAAGCCTCCGGCTTCATGGAATTTGGTCGCGAGACGGCCACGCGGCGTCCAGTTGCGGTTCGGGTGAATGACTGGTTTGAAATCTACCAGGATTTTCCCGAAGAAAAATTGCGCGCGCAGGGCGCGCGATGCATGGATTGCGGCGTGCCCTTCTGCCACACCGGGTGTCCGGTCAACAACCTCATTCCTGACTGGAACGATCTTGTCTACCGCGGGCGCTGGAAGGAAGCGTTGCGTCAACTTCATTCAACCAACAATTTCCCCGAATTCACCGGCCGAATTTGTCCGGCGCCGTGTGAAGCGGCTTGCGTGCTCGGAATCAATGAGCCTGCGGTAACGATCAAGCAAATCGAGAAAAGCATCGTCGAGCGCGGATGGGAAGAAGGCCTGATTCGCCCGGAGCCGCCGAAATTCCGCTCGGGCAAGAAAGTTGCGGTTGTCGGATCTGGTCCGGCAGGTCTCGCCGCAGCGCAACAACTTAACCGCGCCGGGCATTGGGTCACAGTGTACGAAAAGGCTGATCGCATCGGCGGACTGCTTCGCTACGGTATCCCCGAATTCAAGATGGAAAAGCAGGTACTCGACCGTCGTCTTGAGCAGATGGAAGCCGAGGGCGTGAAGTTTGTAACCAATGCTCATGTCGGCCATTCGGTGCCCGTGGAAGATTTGCAACGAGAGTTTGACGCGATTCTCCTCGCGGGCGGCGCCGAAGCTGGCCGCGACCTCACCGTTCCGGGCAGGGAACTCAAGGGGATCCATTTCGCGATGGAGTTCCTGCCGCAGTCGAACAAGCGCTGCCACGGCGATGAGCTTGATCCAGCATTGGATATTTTGGCCACCGGCAAGCGCGTCATTATTATTGGCGGTGGCGACACCGGAGCGGATTGCCTGGGAACGGTTCATCGCCAAAAAGCAACTTCGGTTCATCAATTCGAAATTATGCCGATGCCGCCGGCGGACCGCTCGCCGCTTACTCCGTGGCCGCTTTGGCCAATGCAGTTGCGCGTCGAAGGCGCTCACGAAGAAGGTGGCGTTCGCGAATGGGCTGTCGCCACGACAAAGTTCACCGGCGACGAAAACGGAAACGTCAAGCAGTTGCACGGAATCAAAGTTGGTACTCCCCCGAAATTCGAACCGATCACGGGAACCGAGTTTGTGATGGACGCAGATCTGGTTCTGCTCGCAATGGGATTCACCGGCCCGGTGCGCACGGGAATGATCGAGCAACTTGCCGTAAAGCTCGATGCGCGCGGAAATGTTGAAACCGGAACTGACTACATGTCGTCAGTTCCGGGAGTGTTCGCCGCAGGTGACATGCGCCGGGGGCAATCGTTGGTGGTGTGGGCGATTGCGGAAGGGCGCAAGGCCGCTGCGTCGGTCGATAGCTATTTGAGCAAACAATCCGTTAAAGCTGCTCCCAAGGCGAGATCACGGCGCGATCTGGTCTCGGCATAAGAAAGTTTGCCCTTCGTGAACCTTGGGGTCCTTTGTGGTTAAAAAAGAGAACAACCGCGAGGGACACGAAGTAACACGAAGGTCTCAATACAGCTTCTCCTCACAATGCCTAGACCCGTTCTCATGCCAACTAAGCTAGCAAAGGCTACCGAGGTGACGCTCGGTGCCATTCGCGAGGCGCTCGGCCGAATTCGCGATTCGATTTATCTTTCGCCTTGCGCGCGCTCTGAGAATTTTTCTCAGCTTACCGTCAATTCGGTATACCTCAAACTCGACAATCTGCAACGCACTGGCGCATTCAAAGAGCGCGGCGCTCTGAACAAATTGCTTACTCTCACTCCTGAAGAGCGCTTACGTGGGGTGATCGCGGCTTCCGCGGGAAATCATGCGCAAGGTGTCGCCTACCATGCTGGGAAGCATGGCATACGCGCGCAGATCGTAATGCCGCTCACCACGCCGCTGATCAAAGTTTCCGCAACTAAGAGCTATGGCGCAGAAGTGATCCTGCATGGCGCGAACTACGATGAAGCCTGTGAAAGGGCCACGCATCGAAGTGAACAGTTTGGGATGACATTCGTTCATCCATTCGACGACGAAGTCGTGATGGCTGGCCAGGGCACCATGGGTCTGGAGATCCTGGATCAAGTCCCTGATATTGAAGCTGTGGTTGCGCCGATTGGTGGCGGCGGATTGATCGCCGGCGTCGCATGCGCAGTAAAAGAGAGTAAACCCAGCATTAAGGTCATCGGAGTTCAGCCCGCCCGCTTGCCGTCGATGAAAGTTGCCATTGCTGAAGGCCATCCGGTGACGTTGAGTCCCGCCGCGACCATTGCCGACGGGATTGCCGTCCGGCGCGCCGGCGAAAAGACGCTGCCTCTGATCCAAAAATACGTCGACGATATCGTGACCGTGGATGAAGAGGAAATTGCAAACGCCATCCTTCTTCTATTAGAGCGCGAGAAGACTCTGGCCGAAGGTGCGGGTGCGGCAGCAATCGCAGCCCTCATCAATCGCAAAACTTCGCTGAGCGGGAAGAGAGTTGCTGTACTCGTCTGCGGGGGCAACATCGACGTCAGCCTGCTCTCGCGCATCATGGAACGTGGCTTAGTCAAAGACGGACGTCTGGTCCGTCTGCGCGTTCACCTGCCCGACTATCCTGGTGCTCTGCATCGCCTGACCGGAATTCTTGCGCAGCACCGCGCGAACATTGTCGAAACTTCCTACGATCGCGCCTATTACGGCGTGAACCTCGGCGATACTGCCATCGACATCACCATGGAAACCCGCGGGCCCGACCATATCGCAGAGCTGCTGTCAGCGTTGAGCGCCAGCGGCTACACGCACGAACGCATTCTTTAACTGCGATTTGATCCTCTGTGGCGTTCCTCTGTGTAACTCTGTGGTTAAGCTTTTCATACGTGCATCACCCAACAGCAACCGTAGCCCGGAAGAACTCACAGACCGCGCCGGAACATCCCTTCGTAACTGGCAGCCGTTTTTCTCTGCGCTATATTGATTCAAAACCGGTGCCAATACAATCCAAGAAGCTGTCCGTCATCCTTTGCGCAACGATGCTGTTTTCCGCCTGCGGTCGCCATCGCGAGCGTGTGCTTGAAGTCGATTACGTCTCAGCGCCGCAGGTCACCCTTCGCGATCAGTTGGCGCAGGTTTACAACAAAACAGGGGCCGCTAAGAACGGTGACCGAGTCGAGGTCCTCGATCGCGAGCGGCGCTTTGCAAAGGTCCGCACGGCGAACGGAGCAGAAGGTTGGGTCGAGCAGCGCTACTTGGTAAATCAGAAAGTGTTCGACGCCTTCCAGTCCATGGCGCAACAGGAGAAAGACGCGCCTGTCGAAGGCACCGCCACCACGCGCAATGACACCAATCTTCACGTCCAGCCGGGGCGCGATACCGATCACCTCTACCAACTGGCTGAGGGAGCAAAGATATCCCTCTTACGCCGTGCGACAGTCGAAAAGAACCTTCCCGGTGCTTCGGTAGCGGTTCCGGAAGCGAGCGCGAAGCTCGTCAAACCTATGGAGGATTGGTGGCTGGCCCGCGATTCTCAGGGACGCGTCGGCTGGGTGCTTGCGCGCATGATCGATCTCGATGTCCCGCTCGACGTGGCGCAGTACGCCGAAGGTCAGAGAATCGTCGGCTGTTTTGTTCTGAACGAAGTGAACGACGCCGACAAGAAAGTCCCGCAATATCTCATGCTTTTGACCGAACCGAAAGACGGACTCCCCTTTGATTACAATCAAGCGCGAGTATTCACCTGGAATGTTAAGCGGCATCGTTACGAAACCGCCTACCGGGAGCGCAATCTGAACGGGGTTTTACCGGTAGCCGTCTCTCACCAGGTCTCTGGGAAGGAAGGCGACTTGCCGACGTTCACGCTGCGCGTAAAAGACCAATCGGGCAATGTCGTAGAACGAAAGTATAAGATGAACACGCCGATCGTTAAAAAGGTGGGTTGAGACCACCTGACCGGCTGGAACGCCGCCTGCTCTCCCCATATTCGATCCGATGGTGCGGCTAAAATTCAAAAATCAGCTACATGCTATCGCCTGCGTTTCTACAGTATTTCGTATAGTCCCAACCATTATATATTCTGAATTGCGTATATCCGCGCCTCGACGTTTGTCATCGACAAACGTAAGCGTTTGCTGATGAACAATTTACAATTAGCCTCCATTTGGAATAAGAGTTGCTATTTTTACACAAGTAGACATTTGTGTGCATCATCGACAACTCGTCGGTACAAACTCTCGGATCTTCTTTGGTTAGGAGAAACTGCATGAATCGCGTTCTCAACTTTAAGGCGTATGCTTGGACGCTCTCGCTCTTTGCGCTGGTTGCGTTCACCTTTAGCTTGGCTTATGGACAGGCCATCAGCGGCAACATAACCGGGAAAGTCATCGATCCCTCCGGAGCCGCAGTTAACGGAGCAACAGTCCAAGCGGTAAACATTGCCACTGGGCAAACAGCCACAGCAAAGACCCAAGGCACCGGTGACTACCTGTTCTCTAATCTTCCTGTCGGTAGCTATAACATCACCGCGACCGCTCAGGGATTCAAGAGCACGACTCTTGCCGATGTACCGGTCGAGCTTAATAAAGAGGGTACCGCGAACATAAGGCTGGAGATTGGCAGCAGCTCAACCACCGTCGAAGTTGCCGGAACCCCGCCACCGGTCGATACCTCGACCGCGCAGTTGGGTAGTAACTATGACACCGTAATGTCATCTAGCCTTGGCATTACCGGTACCGGTGCGCTTGGCGCCGGTGTTTTGAATTTGTCCCTGCTGAGTCCTGGCGTGACTAACGCCAATGCGATGGGTGATGGCATGGGGCCATCCGTCGGCGGTCAACGCCCGCGCGACAACAATTTCACGATCGAAGGCGTTGACAACAACAACAAGACCGTGACCGGCGCTCTTGCCCAGGTTCCGAACGATGCCGTCGAAGGCTTTACTCTGCTCGAGAATCAATTTAACTCTGAATTCGGACACTCCTCAGGCGGCCAGTTCAACACGACGGTAAAGAGCGGTACAAACGGCTTCCATGGATCGGTCTACGAATACATGAGAAACAAAACCCTCGACGCCGTTGATAACAGTGCGGTGTTGCAGGGGCTAACTTCAAATCCACGGTTGGACTCTAATCGCTATGGAGCTACTTTCGGTGGCCCGATCATCAAGAATAAGCTCTTTTTCTTTGACGATTTCGAGCGTCAGCCATACGGTTTTACCGCGCTGGGTGGGCCAACTGTTGAGACTCCAACTGCGGCCGGCCTAGCTGCGATCTCGGCTGACCCGAATGTCAGTGCTACGAATCTAGCCATATTCAAGCAGTACGTACCGGTAGCACCGGGGAAAACCGATTGCATTCAGTACGACGGCCATATGCCCGGAAGTGAAGGCGGCGCGCAGTTTAATACTTTCAGCGCGCCGGCAAATGGAGGGTGCGGAGCCGGTACGGTTGAAATTGGCAACATTTCCCTTGTTCCGCACGCTTTCGATAACTTCGAGAACTTTGTTCAAAGTATTGACTTCAATATGTCCGAGAGGGATCAGTTGCGTGGGCGTTTCATCATGAATCGCCAGGATTTTCTGGACACGGTTCCGCAGCTCTCCGCTTTTTTCACCACCGAGCCAATTCGCTTCTATGTAGCGACATTAGGTGAATTTCACACCTTTACTCCAAACATCACGAATGAATTCCGGCTTGGATTCAACCGCTTTAATGAGCAAGTTCCGGCCGGGAATTTCAAATATCCAGGTTTGGATGTTTTTCCGAACGTGACTTTGTTTGATTTGGGTGGTGGCCTTGATATCGGTCCGGACGATAACGCTCCTCAGTTCACGATCCAGGACTTCTATCAGGTCGTCGACAACATCAGCATCACCAAGGGTCGTCACAGCTTCAAATTCGGTGGTGAATACCGCTGGTATATATCGCCTCAATCCTTCACGCAAAGAGCTCGCGGCGATTATGAGTGGAACAACACTCAGATGTTCTTGGACGATTTTACCCCGGACAATTTCGGACAGCGTAGCTCCGGTTCCACCACTTATTACGGCAACGAAAAAGCCGTTTACTGGTTTGCAAACGATACGTTTAAGGCTACGTCGCACATGAGTTTAAACTTGGGGATCCGATATGAGTACACAACCACTCCGATCGGAGAAAACCGGCAGAGTCTGAATTTGATATCAAATGCTCCCGATATCATTGTTCCGCAGGTTAATCAACCGCTGGTGTTCACAAATCCGCAGGCGCCTAAGAACAACTGGGCACCCCGAATTGGCATTGCGTATTCGCCCGGAAACAGTGGTAATACCTCTATCCGAGCTGGTTTCGGTCTTGCTTATGACACTCTTTACGACAACATTGGCATCCTAGCTGTGCCTCCACAGGTTGGTGCCACAAGAAGCGTCGACCCGACGGCAACCGCTCCCGGCTTTATAGCCGGCGGGGCATTGCAGGGAGGCGGGAGCGGCATTACGACAATTCCCGATCAGGCGACGGCCAGGGCTCTCACCGGAAACTGGATCCCGCCGCAAGTTAAGGATCCTTATTCGGTCAACTGGAACCTCGGCGTACAGCACTCGTTCGGAAAGGACTATACCGCTGAGATCAATTACGTGGGCACGCGCGGCAATCACCTGAGCTTCCAGGACATCATCAACTTGGTCTCGCCGGTGACGGCACAGAATGCTCTGCCGACTTACTTTCAGGCTCCATCGCAAGCAACGTTGAACTCGCTTCCTAACTCGCTTAATGCATTGGAATCTCTCAATCCCATCTACGCTCCTATGGACGCGGCCGGGTTTAACGGCAGTGTTCTTACCGCCTTTGTTCCCGCTGGGTGGTCAACCTATCACGGTCTGGAAACCAGTCTGAGTCGTCGTTTCAGCAATGGACTGACCTTCCAAGCCGCTTACACGTGGAGCCATACCATTGACAACAGTACGGCTGACTTCCACTCAACCGACCTCACACCACGCCGGCCAGAGAGCTTCTTCAACTTCAATCAGGACAAAGCTACCTCGGCCCTGTCACGCACGCATCGCTTAACCTTTGCCGCGGTTTACGATTTGCCGTTCTTTAAGAACAGTAACTGGCTCATGAAGAACATTATCGGAAACTGGAACTTCAGTCCCATTTACACGTACGAATCGCCTGAATTCGTGACGGTTCAGTCCAATCAGGACTCGAATCTGAACATCGACTCGGCTGGTGATCGTGTGATCTTCAATCCCGCGGGAGTACCTGGCACCGGAAGTGGTATTACTGCGTTGACAGCCACCGCTGGGCCGAACGCCGGGCAGGTGGTTGCCTATCAAGCAAAAAACCCGAGCGCGCGATACATTACCGCCGGATTTGGCGCTCTAGCCGATACTGGGCGCAACACCCTCTCGACCCGGCCGACCAACAATGTTGATCTCTCTCTCTACAAGGAGATCAATATTACGGAGCGGGTGAAGTTCCACTTCGGAGCTCAAGCTTCTAACCTGCTGAACCATCCTCAGTACATCCCCGGCGTCAATCCGGCCGCAGGGCTGGGGGTCAATGACGTAGGCGGGTTTAACACTACAGGCGGAAGCTTTAAGAGTTTCGTAAACCCGGCAAAATCCCAATTCAACGATCCGAAGTCGGTGTTCTCGAGCAGTGCCAGAACGCTGGGATTGGTCGCAAAAATTACCTTCTAGAACTGTTCGTAACTGCTCATTCAAAAGAGGCCCGATTTCTCGGGTCTCTTTTTTTTGCCTTGCGCTGGTTATCGACTGACCCGTTGCCGAGGCACCGCGAGGTTCGAACGCCAGAACGTCTTCCATTCCAAGTTTCATATTTACTGCGCATTGCATCCGTTTTCTAGTAATCGAATTGTAAATTCCTTGTCATAAGAAGGCCGTATAGTCGTACTAAGCTGCTTGAGAAACACAAACATACGTGTGTGCCGACTATTGGAACCACACTTGCATCTCCTAAATTAAGAAAACCCTCGATACCTTGTTCTCAGAGATTCCCATGATTGTTGAGGGTGTAGAACTGTGCGAGTCCCTGACCAGTGAGGCGGGACTTTGAACTTCTTTGGAGGAAACAGATGAGAACGGGCAGAATCTTTTGCGTTAGCTGCTTAATTTTTCTTGCCAGCGCTTTGGCGTTTGGTCAGGGAATCGTAACAGGTTCAATATCCGGAACTATTCTGGATCCTCAGGGCGCTGTGGTTCCCGGCGCCACCATACGAGCGACTCAGGTTGCAACCAACCGAGTGTTCACCACGACGAGTTCCACCGGAGGCGTAGTGCAACTGCCGTCGCTCCCGCCCGGTGCCTACGATGTCCATGTCGACGCCAAAGGGTTCGCGTTTTACGAAATTCACGGAGTGTTTGTTGAAGTCGGTAAGGACACATCGCTCGGACCCTTATCTCTCCAGGTAAGCAACACGGCTGAAACCATCACCGTTGAAGGAACTGCGCCTTTAGTCGAAAGCACGACCGATCAACTCTCGGTCACCTTTGATTCGAAGCAGGTCGAGGAAGTCCCGTTGGGGAACACGTACGATTCATTTGTGCTGTTCACACCCGGAGTTTCGACAGCGGGCAGCGGAGCCTTCAGCAACAACAATGGCGCCGAATTGTCGATCAACGGCCAGCGGGCCCGTTCCAACAACTACCAACTGGACGGGCAAAACAATAACGACAACACGATTGGTGGGCCCTCGATCTTTTTTGGCAATCAAGACAACATTGCTGAACTGCAAGTTGTAACCAACTACGACGCGGAGTACGGCCGAAATTTGGGCGGCGTCGTCAACTACATCACAAAGGGCGGCACCAATTCCTTCCATGGAACCGGATTCGAGTTCTGGCAAGGCGACACCTTCGATTCCTTGGAGAACCAAGAGAAGTCGCCGCTGTTGGGATTTTGCGCTCCTGGCCAGAGCACCAGTACTGGTTGTGCAAAACCCGTGGTACCCCAATTCGTGCAGAACCAGTTTGGCGGCACCGTTGGTGGTCCCATAAAGCGTGACAAGCTGTGGTTCTTCGGGTCGACAAATCTGCAACGCAGTCGCTCGTCTGGTTCGCCTTTCAATTCTGCACCGGCTCTGACTCCGACCGCGAACGGAATCCAACAACTGGCAGCGGCATTTCCTGGTGACCCGGCCGTCACCATGCTGCAGCAGTGGGGGGCCGCAATGCTTAAATTTGGAAATCCACAATTCAGCAATGTCCAAAATGTAACAGTCGCAGCCAATACTTTCGGACCTGCCGCCCCTATCGAGATGGGATCGATGGAACGCTTTTTGCAATCGCCTTTCAATGACTATGAGGCCACTGGACGCATTGATTACCAAATCAGTGACAAAGACCGCTTTTTTGGTCGCTACATCTTCCAGCAAACATCCGTTGTCAATGAAGCGTTTCTTGGCTCCGCAGCTGCGGCAGCAGGACAAGTGGTGAATGTGCCCGGTCGCGGCCAGCAGATCGGATTGGACTACACCCACACCTTCTCTCCATCACTCTTGAACGGAATTCGCTTCGGATATTCGCGTTCCAGTTCGTTATTTCAGGGAGGCGGGTTTGCGAACTGCAACGTATCCGACCTGGGCTCATGTCCACCGCAGGTAACAATTCTGGACACGAATTTCATGCCCGTAGGGCAATTCGAAGTATTTCCACAGGGCCGAATCATCAACGTCTACGAACTTCAGGACAATGCCTCGTACGTTCACGGTAAGCATGTAATGAAGTGGGGTGGGCAGTACGACAAGCAGCGTTCGCCTAACTACGGCTTATTTGGAAATAACGGAGTATTTCTCTATCCTGATTTCAATTCGTTCATTGCGAATACTCCGCTTATCAACCAAATTGTGTTCGGACAACCGGTCTTGCGCTTCAAAGAGAATGACTTGGCGCTCTATTACCAGGACGACTGGAGGGTCAGAGACAACTTAACTCTGAACCTGGGCTTGAGATGGGAGTTCTATCAGCAAGCCAGCAACCTGCTGCATGATGAGAGTGTTGCTCAACAAAAAGGCCCGGATCATCTGTGGGACCAGAGTCTGCCCTTAAATCTGACAACCGTTCCTAAATTGCCAAATCACTATCGCAATTACGGGCCGGTGGTTGGATTCGCATGGACGCCACACGTGCTTCCCAACCTGTTAGGCAGGGATAAAACAGTCATTCGCGGCGGATTCCGCATTGCCTACGACTTCGCTTATTACAATCTGGCGACCAACGTTCAGCAGACAGCGCCATTCAGTAATGCGACTGGCGTTTTTCAGAACGGAAATCCCGCAGGACTTCCCAATGTCGCGACCATGGACGGTACGAGCATAGGCAATGCTCTGTTTCCTTTGGTGCCAAGCGGCGGGAATCCAGGATTATCGAGTGAACTTCAATTCGGGCCCAATTTCCGCAACCCGTATTCCGAGCAGTGGAACCTGGGAATTCAGCGGCAAATTACTAACAATATGGCCCTCGAAATCCGCTATGTTGGGAACCACGACATCGGTAACTATCAGGAAATTAACGGTAACCCGGATGTGCTTGCCTTCACTCAGAATGGTTTTGGCAAATTCGTTCCAGCTAACATGACCGCATGCACTACGCCTGGCGTGCCCGGTACGAGTGGGCAGGACCAGTTCGGAAATCCCGTAGGCTATGCGAATTGCAACTTCGGGAACGTAACGGAATATGCCAATACTGGTTATTCTATCTACCACGGCCTGCAGTCTCAATTCAGGCTGCAGAATTGGCATGGGTTCACTGGCGAGCTTTCCTACACGTGGAGTCACGACATCGATAACACTTCGGAGGCATTCTCGAGCCAGACAGGAACGGTCAATGCGATTGCCCAGAGTCCGTTCGATCTTTCAAGAGCTGAGCGGGGAAATAGCTTGTACGATTTCCCCAATGACTTCACCGCCCTGTGGGTTTACGACTTGCCGATCGGCAAAGGTCAGAGTGGTTTGATGGGGCGCTTATTGGGCGGTTGGGAGATCAACGGAACTTACCGCTATAGCAGCGGTCAGCCATGGACGGTGGAGCAAAACGCAGGTCAAGGCTTGTGCGATGCGACTAATTTCACGGGGGCTTCGAGCATCGATGCTTGCCGCCCCTTCATCGGTAATTTAGGCGCCCCCCTGACTTCAGTTGGACAATGTACTGATCCGGCTGCTCCAGGCTGCGGACTTGTCAGCCTCGCCACCGGTAGCCCAATAGGGATGAACCAAGCCCACTTCGTCATTAACGACTTAAACGCCGAGCAATTCTTTGGTACGCCTTTCTCGCCGTTGGGACGAAATACGGAACGCGGCCCAGCTATCAGCACAGTAAATTTGGCGGTATTCAAGAACTTCAAGATACGCGAGGGACTTACCTTCCAGCTGCAGGCAGAGGCTTTCAATGCCTTCAATCACCAGTGGCTTGGTCAGCCGGATACGAATGCAAATGATGCCGGCACACAGATCCTCCCCGGACTTCAAGCCTTCGGCACCAACATCCTGAACGGGAACGGTGGCGACGTTTTCGCCGGGAACACGAATACCGACGGAATCGGCCGCCGTCGTCTGCAATTCGGCGGAAAAATTATCTTTTAGATAAACGGAAAGTACTTAATTACTCAGGAGGAGCGCTCTGCTCCTCCTTTTTGTTCCTGCGCCCCTACCACGACAATCTCGTAACGCCTCCCACAAGGTCGAAATGGCGATCACGGCTGAGGATAGGTAAAGAATGTTGGTGGCTGAGAGCGGCAATCCAAACATCGTTGCTGGGAATGGGTCTTCCCAGTTTCTTCAAAGCGAGTCGAACCTCAACATAATGCAGCGTGGTCTCCGGGTTTACGTCGAGAACTCGCGATGCGCCAATAAGTCTTGCTAGCCAAGCTTCATAGTGACTACGCCGAATGGACTGCGCAATGCCAAAGCGGTACTCACCCAAGACAATCACCGGAAGGGCAATCACGTCTGCGCCCCTAAACGCCTTCACCGCGCCAGGCACATCATCGGCTACGGCCGAGAGGGCATTGGTGTCAAGAATCACTCCCAGTCCTCAGGCTCGATCTTTTCAAACTCCTCTTCGATAATTCGATTAATGCGTTGTGTCTCTTTGCGCAAGTGCTTGAGGCCGCCTGCCAGCTTTACCCAAGGTTTCTCGATAGTTTTTGCATTGGTTTCTAGTTTGTCTCGCACCGCTTCGGTGACAAATTCGCGCAAGGGGATGCCGCGTTCAGCGGCGACAGACTTCGCGCGGCGGAAGATCGCATCCGGAATCTCCAGCGTAGTCTTCATGGCCCAATGCTCCCATATTTATGGGAGGGGGTCAAGGAAGGCTATTCCACGACCTGCGTCGCTCATCAACGTACGAACATCGGGTAATGACTTGCCGCCCCCATGAAGAACAGTAGCGGAATCGAGAGCCAGGCGTTCGCTCGGGCGGTCAGGAAGACCATACGCTGCATGCGGGCGGCTTTCTCCGGCATGGGAGTGCCGTTCTCGACGTTAGCTTTGGTCCACGCTATCAGGCGTTTCTGAATGCGCCACACCACGCCCCAAACGTTCAGGAGCATCATCCAGCCGATGCCCCCGCCAATACCGATCGCGAGCAGGCGATTACTTTCCCAGGAGCCGCGGTTCAGGTGCAGGAAGAAATGCATTGAGTGCGCAACGATGAGAAAGTAGAGAATCGCGAGAAACCAGCCCTTATTGAGCAGGCCTTTGCCGGGAATCAGCAGGGCATAAAGGATGGCCCAAGTCACGGTCCAGGTAAGAAAGAAACTCCAGAGCGGTCGACCAGCCGACGCGCCGCCATTTTGCGCGTCTGAGCTGACGATGCTCCCCCAATACGCGAGACCGGCTAGGACGGTGACCAAAGCCGACCAGCGAAACCACCACATTACCCGGAGCATCAGGTTCGGCATGACTTTTGCCCGAATTGCCGGATCGATCTCCTTCGAGAACGGAATCCCGATCAGGTTTAAAAAATACAGAAGGCCGATCCAGGTGATGCCGGCGACAAGGTGGATCCATCGCAAAAGCATCAGGAAGTTGGTTTGGAAGTCGGTGGGAAATGAGAAATCGCCGGCCGCGTAGAGCATGCGCAAGGTCCTCCGAAGGGTAGCGGCGAAAGGGTACAGGAAAGAAGTGGTCAGTGGCTAGTGGTCAGTGGCGAGCATAAAGCGAACGTCAACATCCCCGTCCTGTCGCGAACAATTGGCGAGACAAGGACGGGGCACCCTCTGAATTTTTCGTGAAAGCAAGGTCTCGGAAAGGAATATCCGGCCCAAACAGTTCGTATTCTTGCCTGGATCTACTTCAGAGCTACGAGTCTGGCGTTCAGGCGGGATTTGTAGCGGGCAGCGGTGTTCTCGTGGATCACGCCCTTCTGAATCGCTTTATCCAACGCTGAAGCGGTCTGGCGGAAGACCTGCTCAGCGGCCGCTTTGTCGCCCTTGGCAAGCGCCTCGCGCATGTCGCGCAGAGCTGAGCGAAGACGAGACGTGTTGCTGCGGTTGCGCTGAGTGCGGCGCTCGGTCTGGCGGGCGCGTTTTAGGGCAGAAAAATGATTTGCCATTCGGATAAATGCCTTTTGTGGATTCCCAGCGGACTTCCGGTGGGTGTGAATAAATGATTGTAACGGAGCAGGTTACCAGGGGTCAACGGGCGAGGTATTCTGGTTGACTCTCGCCAGAGCGGTTGGGTACGCTCTTAAACAGAATTCTTATCTGCCCAACTCATGCGGCGAAGTACAATCCGTGGAAGGACGTTCTACAGCGTTCTTCAAACCCACACAAAACATCTAATGAGTGCGATTGCGCAACTGCGCCCGAGGTACGTGGAAAACGGAAACTGAATGAAGAAGAGTATTGAAATCAGCCCCAACATTGAAACGCTCTTCGGCACGCGAGACGAAAACCTGCATGTGCTCGAAGATGGCCTTAACATCAACATCGACCTCCGCTCTGATTCCATAGAACTTGAAGGAACTCCCAGGGACCTGGCCCGCGCTGAACAAGTCTTTTCCGACTACGATCAATTGCATCGCGGCGGTCATGTGTTCACCAACGGAGACCTCAACAGCATGTTGCGCGTGCTGGTTGCCGACCCAAAGGCCACCCTTCGTGGACTGGTAGAAGCTGGGCGGCAACGCTCGCTCGGACGGCGAACTGTACAGCCGAAAAGCGTAAACCAGAGGCGATATCTCGAGTCGATTGAAGCGCACGACATGGTATTTGGCGTCGGCCCGGCTGGAACCGGGAAGACCTATCTTGCGGTCGCGATGGCCATCTCTGCCCTGATCTCGAAGCGCGTGAACAGAATCATTCTTGCGCGGCCGGCAGTCGAAGCCGGCGAGCGGCTGGGATTCCTACCTGGAACGCTGCAGGAGAAAATTGATCCGTACTTGCGGCCTTTGTACGACGCGCTTTATGACATGCTCGACCCGGAGCGAGTTGATCGTTATCTCGAAAAGAGTGTGATCGAAATAGCACCCATCGCGTTCATGCGCGGGCGAACTTTGAACGACTCATTCGTGATTCTCGATGAGGCTCAGAATACGACTTCGGAACAGATGAAAATGTTCGTGACTCGCCTCGGCTTCAATTCGAAGGCGGTGATTACTGGTGATATTACGCAGATCGACTTGCCGAACGCCCGACGGAGTGGACTGCTCGAGGCTATCGACGTGCTCAAACACGTGCAGGGACTGTCGTTCGTTTACTTCGACGAGGGGGACGTAGTGCGGCACCATCTGGTGCAGAGAATCATTCGCGCGTATGACGAGCACAAGAATCGCGCCAGTGACCAACAGATGGACTTGCTCGATCCGCGGTCCGCAAACGGATACGGAGAAACACCCGAGGTAGCGCACCGTCCGGAATAACGTTTGCTTTTATATGAGGAGTGCGCCACCGGCGTGCTCCTCTTTTTGCAGTTATGCCAAATATCACCACGGAGATACTGAGACAAGGATAATTCGCGGTAGGAAAGATATTGCTCAGGGACTCCGTGTCTGCGTGCTGAATGAACAATGGCCAAAGCGCGTAAAGCAGTTGTTTTCGATCCGGCTGCTCCGGAACTGGATTCGGGGGGTCTGGAGGACTTCGTTCGAGCTGTTCGCAAAGCGGCTGGTCTGCGCGGCGAAGTCAGCGTGCTGATCACAAGCGACTTGATGATCCGCCGGTTGAATTCCCGTTTTCGAGGCAAACACTCCGCCACCGATGTTCTCTCCTTCCCGGCCGCAGAATCGAACGGATTTACCGGGGACATCGCCATTTCTCTGGACATCGCATCCCGTAATGCCCGGAGGCTGGGCCACTCGGTTACTGAGGAAATTCGAATCTTAATTTTGCACGGGATTCTGCACCTTGCGGGATATGATCATGAGGACGATCAGGGCGAAATGGAAGAGAAAGAGACTGAACTAAGGGAGAAGTTTGGATTGTCAACAGGTCTGATTGAGAGAAGCGTTGCTCAGGAAAACTCGTCGTCCGTCGCAGGGCGTCCGGCGATCCGACGCCGCGCCGCGACGAACTCCGGCACACGACGCACCGCTCATAACCCGCGACGTTCCCGCACATGAACCTCGTTATCGCCATTACGCTGCTGGTTCTGTTCGGATTATTGACTCTGTCGTCGTATGTCGATCGCTTATACGCGGAAATCGGCAAATTTCTTTCGCGTGATTTTCAGGACAACATTGACGCCTTCGAGCAGCAGGTTGAGCCGAAGCTGAAGGTCAGCCGCTCCCGTGCAGCGCTGTCGGTGTCCGTACTCACGCCGTTGCTGATGGCCGCGGTAGCACTCGTGATTGGTTTTGCCCTCTTCGGGGAGGGAGCCTGGACCGTCGAAGAAATTCTCGAAGCTGTACTGAGCCTGATTCTCATCGTCATCGTGTTCAACCGCTTCTTGCCCTTCGTGTTTTTCTCCCGGACCAAAGGCGAGTGGCTGCTGCGTTGGGTGCCGCTGTTGCGCGTGCTCATCTACATGTCGCTGCCCATCACGCTGATCTTAGGATTCATGCAGTCGGTGGCGTCGCTTACACGCGAGCACATCGAAACCCCTCCGGAAACGCAAGCGGAAGCCGTCGATGCATTGATCGAAGCTGGGCAAGAGGAGGGAATTCTCGACGAGAGTAATCGTGACCTGATCCAGTCGGTGGTTCAGTTCAGTGAAAAGACGGTGCGCGAGGCGATGAAGCCGCGCCCGGAGATGGTGGCAGTTTCGTCCGAGACCACGGTAGAAAAGTTCATCGAGCTGCTGCGATCTCGTCCCTTCTCACGCGTGCCCGTCTTCGAAGAGAACCTCGACAAGATTGTAGGAATCGTTTTCGCCCAGGATGTGCTCCAGGTGCCGGATGCCGAAGCGCACACCCGTGCTGTGGCATCGCTCATGCGGCGTGATGTCCTGTTCGTTCCTGAGACAAAGCTGGGAAGCGAACTTCTTCGCGAAATGCAGAGGCAGAAGGCACGCATGGCGATCGTCATTGATGAATATGGCGGAGTTGCGGGCTTGGTCACGATCGAAGATCTGGTTGAAGAAATCGTCGGTGAAATCAGCGATGAGCACGAAATCGCGCAGGTCGTGCGTGAAAGCGAGACCTCTTATCTCGTCCCGGGAAACATGGATGTTGACAGGCTGGAGGAACTGCTGGGCGTGCGGCCCGATACCAAGGGCGCCGCAACCGTGGCAGGCTTAGTGAGCGAACTCGCCGGACGAATTCCGAAGACAGGCGAAGTTGTTGAAGAGGACGGCTTGAGACTCGAAGTATTGCAAGCCACCGATCGTAAAGTTGAGCGAGTCAGAATTTCTGTCGTTAACTCCCAGCAGATGAAGTTGATCTAGAATGTCCTTCCGCTCTGGATTTGCTGCAATCATCGGACGACCCAACGCCGGGAAATCCACACTCCTAAATGCCCTCGCTGGGGAGAAGCTGGCGATTGTCAGCCCAAAGCCGCAGACTACGCGCAATCGCATTCTCGGCGTGATTCACGTTCCAAAGCGAAAAGGGAGGTCGGGTTCGCAGGTTGTCCTGATTGATACGCCGGGAGTGCATCGGCCTGATACTTCACTCGGGCGCAAGATGATGAACGAAGTGCGGGAAGCATTGAACGGATGCGACCTGGTGCTGATGATTACTGACGCCGCGAGAAAAGACGCTGAAGGCGAGTTCCTCCTGAACCTGCTCAAAGGCGCGAAAACACCGGCTTTCCTGCTCCTCAACAAAATTGATTTACTGCGCGGAGAAAAGCGAAAGTTGCTGCCCGTGATCGAGACCTATTCGAAGCTGCACGAATTTCGCGAAATCATTCCGATTTCAGCGCGCAAGCGGGAAGGGCTGAATGTGCTGATCGACAAATTGATTGAAGCTCTGCCCGAGGGGCCAAAATATTTTCCTGAAGACCAAATTACCGATCAGCCGGTACGGTTCATGGCGGCTGAATTGGTGCGCGAACAAGTACTACTCGCCACCAGCGAAGAAGTACCGCATTCGACGACTGTGGTGATCGACCAGTTCGAAGAAGCCCCGAGACTGACCCGAATTGCGGCGACCATCTATTGCGAGCGTGAGGGGCAGAAACGAATTATTGTCGGCCACCGTGGGCAGATGCTCAAGAAAATCGGCACAGAAGCGCGATTGGAAATAGAGAAGATGCTCGGGACTAAGGTCTTTCTGGAATTATTTGTCAAAGTCCGGGCGAACTGGCGCGAGTCACGAGGGTTTGTCGAAGAACTGGATTGGCGACGACAGTTGGAACATCTTGTCTTGCCAGGAAGTCCCTCGGTATAGAGGACACAGAGCTCCAGAGGTCTGCACCGAGAAGTAGCCGCTATTCCTTCAGCGCGATTCCTAAGGCCCTCATCTTCCGATACAGGTGACTGCGTTCCAGTCCGAGGACCTCGGCAGCGCGGCTGATATTTCCGTGGTTCTCATCTAACTTTTTCAAAATGTAATCGCGCTCATACGCCGCACGCGCCTGATGTAACGTAAGAAAATCCCCGCCGCGTCGCGCACCATCGCGATAAACGAGTGCCGGTAGGTGTTTGCGGTCAAATCGCGCGGTGGTCGGATTCATGATCACAATGCGTTCGATCACATTCCGCAACTCGCGCACGTTCCCTGGCCAGGAATAGCGCATGAGCGCTTCAACCGCATCGTCTGTGATTTCCCGTGCCCGGCGGCCATACTGACCAGAAAATTCCTTCAAGAAATGTTCGGCGAGTAGAGGAATATCTTCTTTGCGTTCACGCAAGGGCGGCACCGAGAAGGGAATTACGTTAAGCCGATAAAACAAATCCTCACGAAAATTGCCGCGGGAGATTTCTTCCTCCAGGTCCTTATTGGTCGATGCGATCACCCGGACATCAACCGTTACCGCTTCATCGCCCCCCACGGGCGTAAAGTTCTGCTCTTCGAGGGTGCGCAAAACTTTGGCCTGAGTCTTCAGACTCATATCGCCAACTTCGTCGAGAAACAGCGTTCCACCATTTGCTTTAAGAAATTTGCCCTCTTTATCGTCAATCGCGGATGGAAGCGATCCCTTTCTGTGCCCGAATAGTTCGCTCTCAATCAAGTCCTCTGGAATCGCGGCGCAGTTCACTTCCAGAAAGGTTTCATCCTTGCGCAGGCTTTGCGCATGAATCGCATGTGCCACCAATTCCTTGCCGGTTCCCGATTCCCCGAAGATCAATACGCGGCCGTTCGTAGGGGCCATTACCTGGATCTGCTGCCGCAATGCTTTCATCGGCACACTGTCGCCGACAATCACGCTCTTCGGCGTGAGCTGCTTTTTTAGTTCCTTGTTTTCTTGGCGCAGTTTCTTCGCCTGCAGAGCGTTGTTGAGCAAAATGAGGGTCTTATCGATTGAGAGCGGCTTTTCCAGGAAATCGAACGCGCCTAGTTTCGTCGCCCGCACCGCAGTCTCAATGGTCGCGTGGCCAGAAATGATGATGACTTCCGGCGGGTTCTCGAGCTCCCGAATTCTCTGCAGCACGTCCAGACCGTCCATTCCCGGCAGCCAAATATCGAGCAGCACCACATCGAAGGCCTTCCTGCGTAGCGCGTCCAGGCAGGCCTCACCGCTTTCGGCGCTTGCCGGCTTGTAGCCTTCATCTTGAAGGACTCCCTGTAGAGACTCGCGGATGGCCGCTTCGTCGTCGACGATCAGAACGTTAAGCATGGTGGCTTGAGTGAGTGGTCGCCGCGACTGGCAACTCGATAATGAACCTCGCGCCAGTGGGATCGTTTTCTTCAACCCGGATCGATCCCTGATGGTCTTCGATAATGCGGCTTACGATCGCGAGCCCCAGGCCGGTGCCGCGTTTCTTGGTCGAGAAATATGGCAGGAACAGCCGCTCTTTGTCTTCCATCGTGACGCCCGGGCCGCTGTCGGCGACTGAAATTTCGACAGCGTCGCTGCTCGGAACGAGCACGGTCGAGATCTCGATCTCTTTCACTAGAGACTCTTGCACCGCTTCGGCAGCATTGTCGACCAGATTCGCAATCGCCCGTTTCATCGCGTCA
The DNA here is from genome assembly GCA_035279425.1 of Terriglobales bacterium. GTDB lineage: Bacteria > Acidobacteriota > Terriglobia > Terriglobales > Acidobacteriaceae > Gp1-AA145. Next base: position 166,103 of record DATEHT010000016.1, read on the forward strand.
GAATCTGCCATCACTTGCGGCAAATCACTCGAAAAAGACTTGCGCATGTGAATGCCGTCGACCCGCCCATTGAACATGGCCAATGCGCTCTCGATGATCATGTTGATGTTTGCCGGCTGCGGCTGCGAGGCCGGGAAACGCGCGAGGGTCGAGAATTCGTTGACTAGATTGCGAACGGTTTCGACCGATCCGCAAATGGTCTCCGCGCAACTGCGCACTACTTCAACCGAATTGGCATCCGGCCGACTCCCGCGATCAAGATGCCGAAGAATTCGATCGGCGGAGAGAGCAATAGGCGTCAGCGGGTTCTTGATCTCGTGGGCCACCCGGCGGGCGACTTCCCGCCAAGCTGCCTGTTTCTGCGCGCGCAGTAGATCCGATAAATCTTCGAATACCAGCACGTACCCAATCCGCCGCCGCTGGTGTTCGAGGGTAGCAACAGTAACCGCTACGTTAAGCCGCGTGCGGTTGACGATGAACTCCATTTGCGTCGTCGTCGTGCCCATACGGTCAGCGCGCCGAAGCAGGTGTTCCAGTTCATCGAATACTTCTGGCGCAAACAGATCGCGCAGCTGCGCTCCGATCAAGACCGAAGGTGTTTGTGGCGCTTCCGAAGGATGCAACATCCGCAACAGAGCCTGATTCACGTGACTTACCGAGAACTGCGCGTCAAGGGACAGAACTCCGGTCGGGATACTCTCTAGAATCGTCTCGATGTGCTGGCGGCGTCGCTCGAGCTCAGAATTGGCGGCACTCAATTCTTGACTCGCGGCTTCGAGCTTACGACGGCTGCCTGCAAGCTCAGAAGCCATCTGGTTGAAGGAGCGAACCAGGTCCCCGAGTTCATCCGCAGCCGGTACTTCCACCCGGTGATCCAAATTGCCGCGCGAAATCTCCTGAGTTGCTTCGGCCAGTGCGACGACAGGACGAGTCACCAGACGCGAAAGATAAAGCGCAAGCCACATGCTCGCGAAAAGCACCATTCCGGTGATCCACCACAGAAACACCATGTATGTGCGACGAACCGTACGCCGCTCACGCGCCAATTCCAGATAGCGCTGTTGGCTTGCCTCAAGCTGTTTTTGCGCATCCGCGAAATTTTTGGGAAGCGGCATGGCAACCAGAATTTCTCCGGAGTCTCCTACGGGAGCGGTACCCAGAACGTATTCCACTCCGTTCCAGGCGATGTGCTGCGGCTCCGAAGCCGGAGGAAGAGGAAGCTTCGACTTGAGCAACGGCCAGGGAGCCGGCAATCCGAAACTTGCCTCGGCGTCGCCGGAAACAATGGCGATTACGAACCCTCCTTGCAGCGTGGCCCCGCGGCTGCGGAATTCGTTCAACACACCCGAAAAATTCCGGCCCTCGAAGGCGCGTTGTGTCTCTGGCTCGTTCGCAATCGAAACCGCCTCGGCGCGCGCGTTCTCAGCCGCATACTTCGCCAATAGCTGCGACATGAGCGCGGTGTCCTGGCGAACCTCTTCGACCGGGGTTGAAAACCAGCGCTCAATCGAGCGGTTCATCAGGCCATACGCAAACCAGAACATCACGATCACAGGCAAAAACGAGAGCAGCAGGCTACCGACGACGAGCCGGGTACGAAACTTTGACCCCAATACTCCCAACCGCCGTTCGGCAAACAGCTTGATCAAATTGCGCGCCAGCACAAATGTGAGCGTGACAAAAAGTAAAAAAACTAACGCCGAGAGCGCTGCAAGAAAGACCGTCTGCTCGGTTGTGCTTGGGTTAATAAACGGCAGGTCGAACGACGACTCGCTCAGCAAAATCGCGAACAGCAGAAAACTGCCCGCCGCGAGCAGTAGAATCAACCGCTTTCTTTTTTTGCCGGGTTCGACAGGAGTATGTGAATCCATAGGCGACGTTTTTCGACGCAAGTAGTCGAGAGTTCGGGAGAACTTAATTATAGTCTTGCCTAGTCGGGCAAGGTCTGGAAGAGAGAACTAATGAGCCGACTGCGACTTTCTAACTGCAAAGAAGATCGGTATTGCGACCAATTGTGCGCCGACGGAAAAGGCGAGTAGCGCAGGTATTGAGATCTCGTACAATCTGCCGATAATCACGCTCCCCACAAACCAAAACAAACCGTACCCACCGGTGAAAAATCCATAAGCTGAAGGGCGGCGTTCCTGAGGCACCATGGTGGCAACCGCCGCCGGAATAATAGATTCGTGGACTCCCATACCAAGCCCCCATAGGCCAACTCCGAAAAGCGCGAACCAGAAATGGCCGAGGAATACCAGCGGCGCTGAAGCCGCGGAGATGATGGTCAACGGAACCAGAATCCAAATTCCGGCACGATCAAACCAGCGGCCGAATATAAGCGATCCTAAGCCGCTGGTAGCCATTGCAATAGCGTAGAAAATTGGTATCCAGAGTCTCGGCACGACAGAAGCTTTCTGGAAGTGAAAGGCAATCAGCGAGAAGTCCGCGAAACCGGCCGCAACCAGCGCCGCACCGGCGAGGTAAATCCAAAAAACTCGGGGAAGGCCAGTACGTTCCAAGTGCTTCGGCTCTACTGCAAGATCTTCTGCCTTCGGGCACTGAACGCGAGCCACAAGCAGAAAGCAAAGCGTCAGGATTGCCGGGATAACCAGCACCGCAAACCCGGTCCGGTAATTGCCCTGTCGCGCCAGGATGAAAGCGATGACCAAAGGGCCAATGAGCGCGCCTGCCTGGTCCATCGCCTCGTGCAGCCCGAATCCAAAGCCAACGCCAATTTCTTTCGACGCATGGGACAACATTACATCGCGAGGAGGATTGCGTATGGCCTTTCCCACGCGCTCGAGAACGATCAACAATCCTGCGACTTGCCAGTTTGGCGCCCACGCAAGAAGAGGAACTGCTGCCATCTGCACGACATAGCCGAAGATTGTCATCGGCCAGAATTCCCCAGTGCGCTCGCTCAGAGGGCCTGAAACCAGCCGCAATCCGTAACCGAGCAATTCGCCTAGACCAGCGATCGTGCCCACCAGCACTGCACTTGCGCCAAGCGTTGCCAGATATGGGCCGTTTACGCTGCGTGCGCCCTCGTAGACAAAGTCGGCGAAGAAGCTGACAACGCCAATCAGCAAAACGAATCTGAGCGCGTGATTTTGCATTCTGGCCTCGTGCGGCTACATACAATCTATCCGTTTCGCAATCTGAACGGGTTTAGTCCGGTGCTTCACTTGCAAGGTCCCGCAATGCACCACAGTTGACCCGCTTGATGGGCCAAAGTAACGGGGCGCATCAGTCATACACGGGTAAAATCTTTGAGTGCCATTCTTTCTCGGACTCGACGGCGGCGGCACAAAGACACGCTGCATTATCGGCGACGAAAAATCCGAGCGTGGACGCGGAAGTTCATCGAGTTGCAAGCTGCAAAAGGTCGGCGAGGCGTGCGCTCGAGACTCGCTTTCGGCTGCAATTCACGAGGCCTGCGTGCAGGCAGGAATTTCGCCAAGTCAAATCTCGCAAACCTGCGCAGGTGTTACCGGAGCTGGGCGCCCGGAAATTGCTCGGGTGATGCAGCAGTTGTTGGCGAGTGTTGTCGGCGGCGAAGTCGAGATCGGCGGCGATGTTGAAATCGCATTTGAAGACGCCTTTGGCCAAGGGCCAGGAGTGCTCGTAATCGCAGGCACCGGTGCAATCGCCTACGGGCGAAATTCACACGGTGAGATCGCACGCGCCGGCGGCTGGGGATGTTTGGTGTCAGATGAGGGCTCCGGATCATGGATCGGGTTGGAAGCCGTGCGTGCTGTGCTTCGGGCGAAAGATCACGGCGAAAATCTTCCATTGCTCGACGATTTGGCCGCAGGCCTCGGAGCAAACGACTTCGACGACTTCATCGTCAGTTTGAACGCGACTCCTGGCCCCGACTTCTCGATCTTGTTTCCTTTGGTGCTTTCGGCCGCGGACAGGGGAGATGACATAACCAGCAAAATATTGGATCGCGGGGGTCGCGAATTGGCGAGAATGGCTGAAACGGTGGCGAACCGATTATTTGCCGACGACTCCTGCGCGGTTGCGATTCACGGCGGGGTCTTTACGAGCAGCGATCACGTGAAGTCTTCGTTTGAGCGAGAACTGAAGGTGAGATATCCAAATGCTTCGTATGTAAACCGCATGGTTGATCCCGCCCGCGGCGCATTACAATGCGCTAGAAAAATTTGAAAGCCGCAATATCTGACGATTGCGGGCACGGACTTTGTCGCCAAGGCAAAGACAAGAGAATGACTGCTGAATCCAACTCGAACGTGAATACGGAGGCCCTCGGCATACCATCCGCGGACAAGCTCCAAACCCCCGCAGAGCTTACCGAAGACGCCGCGCTCGCACTCTTGAATTCCGCCGACACCGCCTCCGAGACATTGGCGCGTCTGGCGAGAAGCCCAATTGCAGCTAAGAGTCGCAAAGTACTGCTCGGCGTGGTTCAGCACACTCGGACTCCGCGGCACGTATCCATTCCGCTGCTCAGGCGGCTGTTCACGTTCGACCTTATGCAGGTGACGCTAACCCCGAACATAGCCGCCGACATAAAACGAGCTGCCGAAGAACAAATCATCGTGCGATTGGAGGCTATCCCCGCCGGCCAGAAGATTACTTTGGCCCGTCGTGCTTCGGGGCGCGTTGCAGCGGCACTATTACAGGAGCCTGATGCTCGCGTGATTTCGCCAGCACTCGAAAATCCGCAACTTACAGAGGCATTGGTTGTACGAGCGCTAATGAAATCGGCTGCACCCGAAGTCCTATTTAGACTCGCGAGTAAACACGCGAAGTGGTCGTTGCGACGCGAGATTCAGATCGCTTTACTGCGAAGCGAGAAGACGCCGATTGAAAGAGCGCGGCTATTTGCGAAACACTTTCCGGAAAAGTTTCTGCGCGACGTGTTGCCCGAGACTAGAAAAGACACTCTTTAAGCGAGTGGATTTTTCCAGCGCAGATCAGGAGAGCGGGAAGATCGCGGTGTTCACCTAGCACCACTCACATTTCACTGCCAAGATGGCGGCGGCTCGGGTTCAGCGGAGCCATCCGCGCGCGGATCAGATGCGCCGTAATTGATCCCGGTCTTTGAGTCGTGAACTACTGCGTTGCCGCGTCCCATCACGTCCGCGTACTCCTGATGGAGGTTGAGAAGATGCCCCATGCCGGTGAGCTTCTCCCGAACTTCGGGAGCGACGCGCGATTCAATGTTTATGTGGCATCCTCGCTCGGAATGCACGGTGAAGCGTGCGGTCTCGAGTGCCTGCTGGATATTCATTCCATAATCCGCGACGTTCGAGACGAACTGCGCGTGCGCCAGCGGCTGGTTCGCTCCACCCATGATGCCAAAGCCGATGTGCTGGTCTCCTCTTTCCATGAACGCCGGAATGATGGTGTGAAACGGTCGTTTGTGCGGCGCGATCACATTGGGCGAGTTCGGATCGAGCGAGAAGAGTGCACCGCGATCTTGCAGTACGAATCCCATGCCGCGCACGGTAATGCCTGAACCGAACCCTTCGTAATTGCTTTGAATCAGGGAAACAATGTTGCCGTTGCGATCAACAGCGGTCAGATAAGTTGTATCGCTGCGCGGTGTGCCGTATGGAACGTCACAATTGGCGCGAGCGGGATCGATCAGTGATGCACGCTGCTTCGCATAATCTTTCGAAAGCAATCCTTTGACCGGGACTTTTGCAAAGCGCGGATCTGCGTTGTAATGCTCGAGATCCGCGTACGCCAGCTTCATGGCTTCGATTTTCTTGTGCAGTTCGCCGACACTGAGCGGACCATCAGGAGAGGCCGGAATTGTCTCCATGATGTTGAGCATTTCGAGCGCAGCCATCCCTTGACCGTTGGGCGGAAGTTCATAAACGGTCCACCCGCGATACGCAGTTGAAATCGGCTCGACCCATTCAGGCTTAAACTCCGCGAGATCGGCGGCGGACATTGTCCCACCATGCGCCTGCGAGGTCGCAAGAATTGCCTGTGCGATTTCGCCTTTGTAGTAGGCTTCGGCTCCTTGCTGTGCAATTAAGCTGAGTGCCTTCGCGAGATTTGGATTGCGGAAGATTTCCCCAAGCGCGGGCGGCTTGCCGTTTGGCATGTAAGTATGCTGGCCTTCGGGATCGTCGGCGAAGACCTTTGGAGCGTCGCTGAAATATTCGGAATCGAGTTCTCCGGCGGGGAACCCTTGGCTCGCGTAGTAGATTGCGGGCTGAAGAACTTCTTTCAGCGGCAGCTTGCCGAAGCGTTCGTGGAGAGCATTCCAGCCTGCAACGGCGCCGGGAACGGTGACCGAGTCAATCGATCGTAACGGAATTTCTGTCAGGCCTTTAGCCTTCAGGTGCGCAAGCGTGAGCGCCTGGGGCGCCCAACCGCTCGAATTCAGACCATAGAGCTTGCCTGACTTCGCGTCCCAGTAGATCGCAAAAAGATCTCCGCCGATGCCGTTCATCATCGGCTCCTCAACGCCCAGGACAGCATTGGCCGCGATAGCCGCATCGACGGCTGAACCACCTTTGCGCAAAATTTCAGCACCCGCCTGTGAGGCCTGCACATAGCTTGTGGCCACGATTCCAAACTTGCTGACGACCATGGAGCGCGCAGTGTGGCGGTCCTGGGCGAAGGCGGTCACCGCAACGAGGAGCACTAGAGTGATGGTGTAAGTTCGATAAGGCATGGCTAGCGAATTTAACATAGCTGGCGCGGCACTCCACAAACGCAATCGTCATAAGCACAGCCGGTAAGGGCACGACTTCAGTCGTGCCGAGAAAGCGAGAAGCAGGGGCTTCAGCCGTTGAGGTCCGCATCGTCCGATTTCACTAGTGCGCCCTGCACGATGCCGTTCCTCACACGAGCTGCGCTCGATCTGCACGTGTGTGGAAGCCCGTCCCCATACGGCCAGTGCTATTTCTGAAAATGTTGCAGGATGGCTTCAGCCTGAATTTTAGTGACTACTGCTGACAAGGCCGCCACATCAGCTTGTTTCACGGCTTGCAAGCTGCCGAAGTGTTGCAACAAACGGCGCGTGGTGCGCTCTCCAATTCCGGGGATTTCGCGCAGCTCAGTGGAGCGGTCGCGAATCTGGCGACGTTTGCGATGGAATGTGACGGCAAACCGATGAGCTTCATCACGAATAAGCTGTACCAGGTGCAGCACCGGATTGTGATGATCGAGCACGATAGGCTCATCTTCCTGTCCGTACACGTAGATAATTTCTTCGCGCTTAGCAATCGAGGCGAGCGGCTGGTTGATGATCTGCAGCGAATTCAGCGCCTCGCCGGCGGCGTGCAGCTGGCCTAACCCACCGTCGATGAGAATGAGGCTTGGCATTTCTCTTTTGTCTTCTTGCATGCGTTTGTAGCGCCGAGTGACCACTTCTCGCATTGAGGCGAAGTCATCAACGCCATCGACGCTGCGGATGATGAATTTGCGGTAGTCCGATTTCTTCATCTTTCCGTCTTCCCACACAACCATCGAGGCGACCGTCTCCGCGCCTTGAATATGCGAAATATCGAAGCACTCGATTCGCTTGGGGACTTCTGGCAGAGCCAGCACGTCCTGCAACGCTTCCTGAATTGCGCGGGCATTTGGCTTCATAACCCGGAAACGTTGGTCGTAAAGTTGTTTGGCATTGTTGCCGGCCAGGTCGATGAGAGAACGCTTATCGCCGCGCTGCGGAACAGTTATATGCACACGTCTAGGGCGGGCAACCTCGCCCGCCGCTTGTTCAGAAAGCAGCTCTTCCAGCATCTCCCGATCTTCGAACTCCAGCGGCACATAAACATTTCGCGGTACATACGGCTGTCCGATGTAGAGCTGCTTGAGGAGGGAAGAGAAGAATTCTGCGGGATTAAAGGAGGGTGGGGGTGCTGGGGTCCCTGCTCTCTCCACAGAGCGGAGCTCCACATCGGTCTCGGCTGTCGAGTGAAGCTCGACGTGACTGGCCGAAGCGCCCGCTCCCGCGAGACCATCGCTTGCTTCAAACTCCGGCAGGTCCTCCCAGAAGAACTCGCGCCTGTCCAGCACGCGCCCGCCGCGCATATGGAATAAATTCACCGCCAGCATGCCATTTTCGAAGTGATACCCGAATACATCGGCGTCATCACCTTCTGCGGCGGCAATTCGTTGCTTTTCCTGGAACTGCTCGAGTGTCGAAATCAGGTCACGGTACTTCGCTGCTCGCTCGAATTCCTGCGCCTCAGAGGCCTCGGCCATGCGCTCGCGCAAAGATTTCGATAGATCCGTCGTCCGTCCTTCCAGGAACAGCTTCGTATCGTGTACCGCCTCCGTGTAAATCTCCGCCGTGGTCAGCCCTTCAACGCACGGCCCCAGGCAGCGACCAATATAGAACTGCAAGCACGGGCGGGGGTGAAACCGTCGTAAATCGACATAACAGGAAGGAACGAGAAAATTGCGGTGAATCAGATCAACAATCCTGTACGCCAGATTGGCAGGAAAGAACGGGCCAAAGTACACGCTGCCGTCCTTGCGCAACCTCCGCGTGACGTACACCCGTGGAAATTTCTCACCCAGGCTCAGCTTTATGTATGGATAAGTCTTGTCATCGCGCAGCAGAATATTGAACCGGGGCTGCTTCTGCTTAATGAGGTGATTCTCGAGCGCCAGCGCCTCTTTGTTGTTGGCGACGACGATGTAATCAACGTCGACTGCTTCCCGCAGCAGGGTGCCCGTTTTCGCATCGGCTACACGCCCCTCATGAAAATAAGAACTCACCCGCTGGCGCAGGCTCTTAGCTTTGCCGACATAGATCACTTCACCTTCGGCGTTCTTGTAGAGATACACGCCAGGTTGGGTGGGAATTGACCGGATTTTCTGCTGTAGATCCATGGGACGGTGCTGAAATCCGAGGCTTTGACCGCCTGGTCTGCGGAAGTTCCTGCTTCTATTCTAGTGGATCGGTTCTGACCGGGCGTTTACCCAACGCGAGAACTCAGGTTGATGAGCTGTGCAATCAGTTGCATACGGTCAAATCCTGATCTCCAACGATTCCACTGTTCCCGGGCATCAACAACCGTATAAAATTTTCCTCAACTTTGAGCTTCTACATACAACGAGAGTTACACTAGCAAGGCATCTAAGCCTTGTATGGTGAGCGGGTTATGGCGTGCTTGCCGGCGGCTTGAAGTTGGCACGACTCGTGCTCTGGTAAGTTCAGGCTGAACAAGCCGCCCGTTTGTAGCGGGTTCCAAGTTTCGACTTGAATGCGCCCCAGCGCTTCGGGTCCCAGGCACAGAAATCTCAGGTACTGTTGCCCAGGGTTTGGAAATTTAGTGAGGAAGGAGTCCTCCCAAGATGAATCGCACTTCGTTAGTACTCGCGCTGGCAGCCAGCATGGCGGCGTCGGTCGGCTGCTCCAGCAAGAATTATGTGAAACAACAGACCACGCCGATCATTAACAAGACCAACGAGCTCGATGATCTGACCGCACAGAACACCAAGGCGATCAAAGACGTCGATGCCCGCGCCCAGGCCGGCATTCAAGACGTGAACACCCGCGCTGCCGCGGCCGATCAAAAGGCCCAGGCCGCCGGACAACAGGCTACTCAGGCCCAGCAGCTGGCTGACAACGCCGTGCACCGCGTCGGGGCGCTCTCTGACGCAGTCGCCAATCTCGATAATTACAAGGTTGTCAGCGAGACCTCGGTTCACTTCGGCTTTGACAAGGATTTCTTGACGAAACAGGCCAAGGACGAACTCGACAAGATGGCGGCGAGTGTTCCCAACACCAAGGGTTACATTCTGACCATTGAAGGCGGCACCGATTCGACTGGTCCGGCTGACTACAACTACAGTTTGAGCGAGCGCCGTGCAGATTCGGTCATTCAGTACCTCAGCTCGAAGTACAACATCCCGGCCCACAAGATTTACCTGATCGGCCTCGGCAAAGACAAGCCGGTACAGGACAACCACACTCGCGAAGGCCGTGCAGCAAATCGCCGCGTGGACGTGAAGCTGATGTCGAACAGCGGCAGCGCAACTCAGCAGCCCGCCGCGGGCTCAACGCCGCCTTCCATGTAACGTTTTTCCCTCCTCCCCGGAGGACTTCGCCAACAGGCCGTTCCTTAAATGGAACGGCCTTTTTTTTGCGTAAAAGAACGCCTTCCGTGTGCTGGATCATCGTTCCAAGAACCTTATGGTCGTTTCGGATGTCCCGCTTCCTCCCCGCTCTTGTCATCCCCAAACTCGGCGTAGTTCAGCCGAGTGAGGGATCTCGCGTGGAGCGCTACTGACCTCAGCGGGATTAAAATAGTCTCAGCGTCCTCAGCGAATGCTTAGCGATCTCTGCGGTTAAAAGCTCTTAAAAGGCGGGGACTGTGCCCAGTTCGCACACAAGAACCATGCGCTATCTTTTGATCTCAATTAGCTGTGCAATATTGATCGCGTTCGGAACCCTTGCCCTCGCGCAGGACGACGCGCCTTCGCAAAGCCAGGACAAGAAATCCGACAATGCGCGAGCGACCGAGGAAAGCTCTAGCAAAGACACCCGCGTCGATCTGAGCCCGCCGAAGAATGATCAGAAGAATCACCCGATGAGCAGTATCCCGACCGACCAGAACGCTGAAAGCTCCGACGTGCAGGAACTGCACCCATGGGACCCGCACAAAGCGGCGAAGGACGTCGAAGTCGGTGATTACTACTTCAAGAAGAAGAACTATAAGGCAGCGATTTCGCGCTACCAGGAGGCATTGGTCTACAAGCCCAACGATGCCGTCGCCCAATTCCGCCTGGCAGAATCGTTTGACAAGACCGGCCATTCAGGTGAGGCGGTCCAGTATTATCAGCAGTATCTGAAGATACTGCCACACGGCCCCGATGCCGAGGATGCGCAGAAGGCATTGGCAAGGCTGAACGCCGAGCAGGGGAAACCCGCCTCTGCTGCGAAGTGAAACGTAACTCGTGATTCGTGGCTCGTGATCCGTAGTTCGTGATGCTGTGGCCCGCGCAAGGAATTCGCCCGGAAGTACGGACTACGAGACACAAACCACGAGTCACGGACCACGGCTCACGACTCCCGAACCACTACCGCTGCATAAATTCATCCGTATGCACGACGAACTCCGGATACGCATCCGCCCCGAGTTCGTGTAGATCCAATCCTTGGCGTTCCCCATCGACTGAGACTCGATAAGGAATGAAACGGTTGAGCAGCCAATTTAGGCCGTAAGTCATCGGGAAAATAAAGCCGAGCAGGGTAGCGACGCCGACCAACTGAGCCATGAACTGGCCCGATACATCGGAGAAAATTCCCGCCGCAAGCAGTCCCCAGATCCCGCAGACGGCGTGAACAGAAACCGACCCACACGGGTCGTCAACTTTCAATCTGAATTCCAGGAACTCGACCGAGAAGACCACGAGCGCACCAGCGACTAAGCCTGTAAGCACAGCAGTCGCTGGCTTGAGCGTCGCACAACCGGCGCTGCTGGCAACGAGTCCTGCCATCCATCCGTTCGCAATGAGGGACGCGTCAGGCTTGCGAAAGCGGATGCGAGTGACTGCGGCGGCCGTGAGAGCGGCAGCGCAAGCGGAAAATGTTGTGTTGATCACAACTAGAACTGAACGTTCGGGCGGCATTGCCGTGTAGAGCATTGCCCCTGCCGAGTTCAAACCCAGCCATCCGACCCAAGCGAGCATGCAACCGAACAGGACGAACACAGCGTTGTGCGCAGGAATTGCTGCTGGTAAGCCTTGCTCGGAATACTTGCCGCGTCGCGGGCCGAGAAGCCAGGCGATGGAGAGTGCCGTCAGGCCGCCCGTCACGTTGATTACGCCGGAGCCGCCCGCGTCGACAAACCCCTGACCCAATACGACGTGCTGACCGAGGTAAGCGAGTTTAGCTAAGAAGGCCGCTCTAGCTAGGTAGCCGAAGGCAGGGTAGATCCAGCCCGCGAAGATCACTGTTGAGAAGCATACTGCTCGTAATCGCCAGCGGTCTGCGGCTGCGCCGAGGGGAATTAGAGAGGCCAGAGTCACACTCAACAAACCCAGACTTGCCGGTAAAGCAGTGAGACCGTCCAGGTTGGCGAAGAAGAAGCCTGCTGGCCCAGTCATCCCGTGATTGATTCCTCCGAATGACTGTAACTTTTGGGTATAGGACTCAAAATGGAAACCGCTCACAAAGTAGATCAATGCGGAGATCGATATTGCGCACACTGTGCTAGCCATTGCGTGCGACGCACTGCGCGATCGTCCAAGGCCGGTGTTGACCAGAGCAATTCCTGCTAGCGCGAACGGGATAAGAAAGAGTAGAGCAGTCCAAAAGACGACGGAAACATATGGCGCAATATTCATCCTTGCTTCTCGTTAGTTGCTAGATGAGTTTTTGCGACGAGTGACAGGCCGAGAATCTCTACCGCCACCCCCAACACAACGAAGACGTAGACTGCACGATTGTGCAGCATCAACAAGGCTGCGACTACGATCGCCCAACCAGAAATTAGCAGCAGAAAGCCGATCAATCTCATTTACGTAGAGTGTTGAACAATCACAATACAAGTTTGTGGATTCGGCAAGCCCTATTTATGGTAAATGCTGGCGTTGGTCGGAGATTCTTGTCCGGCAATATTTGGCTGGCACGGGCGGAACACCCGGCCCGATTTCTGCCGAAGCTCGGACAAGAATGTCCGAGCCACACGGTCTGTGCTAGCCTAACGTTTTCCATGGCCACCCCAGATCTTCCCAAGCGCGAAGCGCCGGATTCGCTCATGCTCACCGGTTTCTGGTATCGCGCGCTGCCGTCGGATCAGGTAAAAGTCGGCGAGCTAGAGAAGGCGACAATACTCGGAATTCCGCTGGTGATTGGCCGCGATCTGAATGGAAAGACATTTGCCCTGCGCGATGGCTGCCCTCATCGCGGTATGCCGCTATCTGCCGGATGGTTCGACGGCGAGCAGGTCGAATGTAGCTATCACGGCTGGAAATTTGACGCCCACAGCGGGCAGTGCCGGGCGATTCCCTCACTCACTGCGGATCAAAATCTGAAGATCGACCGCATCTACGCGGGTAACTACGCCTGCGAAGAGCGCGATAGTTTTGTATGGGTATTCATTCCTGATGCGGGCCCGACAGGCGCAGGATTTACACGTCGAGACGAACCGTCAAATTCGGCGCCGCAGATTCCAACATTCAGCGAAAAACACAAGACCGCGTATCTCATCGCCGACATGCCTTCGACGATTGATCACGGAATCATCGGTTTGATGGACCCGGCGCATGGTCCGTTTGTTCATCAGGCGTGGTGGTGGCGCACCCGGCACAGCATTCACGAGAAGACGAAGCACTTCGAGCCGATCCCCAACGGGTTCCGCATGAGCGCACACACTCCGAGTTCGAACAGCGCGCCATACAAGCTGCTGCGGCTCTACGCAGACGCCGATTCGATCACAACTACGATTGACTTTGTCCTTCCGAACCTGCGCCTGGAAATTATTCGTGCAGGGAAGTACTGGTTTTCTTCTTTAACCACAGTAACTCCGATCACTCGCGACCGTTGCCGGATCGACGTGGTCGCGTGCTGGAATGTCTTTCGCTTCGTTCCGTTTGGGCCGTCGCTGCTGAAGTTCGTGTTTGCAAAATTTGTTGAGCAGGATCGACGCACCATGGAATTGCAGACGCAGGGCCTGAGAACGAATCCTCATTTGATGTTGATCGACGATGCCGATCGTCCTGCAAAGTGGTATTTCGGATTGAAAGCGGCGCACCTGGAAGCCAAGCGCACCGGCGGAGAAATGAAACATCCGATGAGCGGGCCGGTTACGCTGAAATGGAGAAGTTGAGACTAGGCTTCAGGCTTTAGGCTTTAGGCTCTAGCAAAACCCAGAAAAGCCAAGCCCTAAGCCGGACGCCTGAAGCCGAGAGCCCTAAGCCGTCATGCCTACTTCTGCTTCACCCTCACCACCGTAATCTTCGAAAACCCTTCCTCAAAGCTTGGCGCTTTGAGCTTTGCCGACATCTTCCTCATCACGTCTTCGGGAACAATGCGGTCGCGACGGTGATGGCGCTCAATGCAGACATCAAGAGGCACATCAAAAAATACGGCCTGCACTTCATAGCCAAAATCTTTTGCCAACTTGATCCAGTTGTGCCGCTCGTGCGGAGTCAAGTTTGTAGCATCAACATAGTTCATCGGCCGCCGCGCTATCAGCCGTGCCTTGAGCATCGAGCGCAGATTCGAGAAAACCAAATCCTGAAACCGCTGCTCCTTAGGATCATCAAAAAGCACCGTGCGCAGGACGTCACTCGAAAGCGGAGCGATGTTGTGGCGCTTGAACCAGGAACTCTTACCGGAGCCGGGAAGACCCACGGCCAAGACTACAACGCCCTTAGCCGGACGCTGCCCAGGAGGTGCCATCGGAATGGGGGCGGGTGATTCGGCTGCCGGAGCTTCGTCCGAAGAGATCGCTGAATCTGGCGTCGCTTCCGTCGCGGCCGGAGCGGCTTGCGCAGGCCGTTGCTGGCCAGGCCGGCGTCGGCCGCGTCCGCCTCGGCGCCGACGGCGAGGTCGGCGGTTTGAGTCTGAAACTGAAGCAGTGCTATCCGCATTCGCGCTAGAGGGATTCTCAATCTCGGCCGGCCCAAGCGACTCAGGCGCAGCGCTCGGTCCATCGTCCTCGGAACGCGCCTCCGAGCGCGGCTCACGCGTTTTGACCGCCGGTTCCGGCTCGAAGTAAGCCGGCTGCAAAGGCGCTGGCCCCGCAGCAGCTTCTTCCTGCGACTTTTTACGTCTTTTCAACTTATCGCGCATCCATTTACGCATGTCAGGCTTGTAACATATTGGGCCGCTTGCGAGCAATGAGTCGGATCGGGTGATCAGGTGATCGGGACATCTGGTGATCTGAATTTTGAGGCTTATCTGCCGACAACTTTCGCCCTGAACTGACTTAAAACAAAATGACAATCCCGGCTGAACTTCATGGGCAGAAGTACATTTCACTCACCACCTACAGAAAAAGCGGAGTGCCGGTGAGAACGCCCGTCTGGTTCGCCGAACAGGACGATAAGCTTTACGTGATGAGCGAACGCGAAGCCGGTAAGATCAAACGTGTCCGGAATAACCCAAAGGTCAAACTCGCGCCTTGCACATTTCGCGGCAGAGTGACTGGCCCCGAATTTACGGGCACGGCGCGCGTGCTCCCCTCCGGCGAAGAGTTCGAAATCGCGCGGCAAGCGGTAAGACAGAAATATTGGCTTGCCCGGCTTTCATTTCGTAGCAGACGCAACCAGTATCTGGAGATCCAGATTCAAGGAATCCAGGTGCAAGGCTGAACACTGATTTGTGTTATCGATTTTTCAGGGCCTGCGAATTTGCCGGGCCTCGCGCGCGACTGATAACATTCTTAGTTTCCCCTTAATAGCTCAGGCGGCCCCGTAGAGGGGCAATTCATTCTGGAGGCAAAATGGCTATCAAAGTAGGAATTAATGGGTTCGGGCGCATCGGGCGAAATGTCCTGCGTGCATCGTTGAAGGACCCGAATCTGGAATTTGTGGCGGTGAACGATCTCACTGAACCGAAGACACTGGCGCATCTTCTGAAGTACGACTCGGTACTCGGAAACTTGCCAAACAAAGTCACCGCTGGCGGAGATTGCATTCAGATCGATGGCAAGTCAATCCGCGTGTTCAAAGAGAAAGATCCGGCTGCGCTGCCGTGGGAAAGCGTGGGCGCGCAAGTCGTGATTGAATCCACCGGCCGCTTTACGGACGCCAACGAGGCGAAGAAGCACCTGCGCGGTACGGTCAAGAAGGTCATCATCTCGGCCCCAGCGAAGAACGAAGATGTGACCCTGGTACTCGGCGTCAATCATGACAAATACGACGCGGCGAAGCACAACGTCATCTCCAACGCCTCATGCACCACGAACTGCTTAGCGCCAATCGTCAAAGTCATTCACGATACCTTCAAGGTCGTCAGCGGCACCATGACGACGATTCACTCTTACACCAACGATCAGGTCATTCTCGACTTCCCGCACAAGGATTTGCGGCGTGCGCGTGCGGCGGCGCTGTCCATGATTCCAACCTCTACCGGCGCAGCCAAAGCTCTAAAGCTTGTCATTCCCGAGATGGCTGGCAAGCTGGATGGATTTGCTGTCCGCGTTCCCACGCCGAACGTGTCGGTCGTCGACTTCGTTGCGGTAGTCGAAAAGGGCACGAATAAAGATGAAGTCAATGCCGCCCTGAAGAAGGCCTCCGAGAACGGATCGCTCAAGGGCTATCTGGGCTACGAAGAGAACGAACTGGTTTCGTCGGACTTCAAAGGCGATTCGCGTTCTTCGATTGTGGACGCGCCATCGACGCTGGTTGTCGGCAATCTGGTCAAGGTCGTTTCCTGGTATGACAACGAGTGGGGCTACTCTTGCCGGGTTCGCGACTTGATTAATTTCATCGGAAGTAAGGGCCTGTAAGAACGAGTGGCTCGTGGCTAGTGACGAGTGGTCAGCATTGCGGGATATTGCTTGCCACACCGCCCACTAACCACTGACCACTAACCACCGCCGTTTTAAAATCTCTCCGCAAGGTGACAACCATGTCCAAGCTTTCCATTCGCGATTTGCCGCTGAACGATCACCGCATTTTCATGCGCGTCGACTTCAACGTTCCGCTCGAAGATGGACGGGTAATGGATGACACGCGTATTCGCGAAACGCTGCCGACAATCGAATACGCGCTGCGTCACGGCGCGCGATTGATTCTGGCTTCGCATCTTGGCCGCCCCAAAGGCAAAGCCAATCCGAAAATGAGCCTGAAGACCGTCGCCGAACGACTACGCATGATGCTCGACCGGGAGTTGGCGCGGGGAGAAAACGTCGGCTTCTGTCCTGATTGTGTTGGCATTGAGGCTGAGGAAATGGCGGGGAAACTGGAGAAAGGGCAAACCCTGCTACTCGAGAACCTACGATTCCACGCCGAAGAAGAAGCCAATGAAGAAAAATTTTCAAAACAACTCGCCGGGCTTGCAGATTACTACGTGAACGACGCGTTCGGCACTGCGCATCGCGCCCACGCATCGACGGTGGGTATAACCAAGTTCGTGCAGAAGTCCGCGGCCGGGCTGCTCATGGAAAAAGAGCTGGACTACCTCGGCCGGGCCATGTCGGCCCCAGAAAAGCCATTCATCGCGATTCTGGGTGGGGCAAAGGTCAGCGACAAGATTGCTGTCATCGAGAACCTGCTGAAAAAGGTGAATACCTTGATCGTCGGCGGCGCCATGGCCTACACCTTTTTGAAGGCGCAGGGGCGTCCTGTCGGAAAATCTCGCGTAGAAGATGACAAGCTCGATTTGGCAAAAAACATTCTTCGTGACGCCGAAACCCACGGCGTGAAGTTTCTGTTGCCAGTCGATCATGTGGTGTCTGATCGAATTGACGCCAACGCCAAAACTCAAACCGTGAAAACCATCCCCGACAATCTGATGGGATTGGATATCGGTCCGGAATCGATCGAGCTGTTTTCAGAAGAAATTTCCCGCGCTGCAACCATTGTCTGGAACGGTCCCATGGGGGTCTTCGAAGTCTCGCCTTTCGCGAAGGGGACATTCAAGCTCGCGAGAGCAGTCGCCGATAACGCCGGCGCAACTTCCATCGTTGGCGGGGGCGATTCCGTGTCGGCTGTCAAGGCAGCAGGTGTGGCAGAAAAGATTTCCCATATTTCGACTGGCGGCGGCGCATCGCTCGAGTTCCTGGAAGGCAAGAACCTTCCCGGCGTAGAAGCGCTCACCGCCAAGCGTTAAAAGCATGAGTCCCGCATTAAGCGGCAACCCGCCGAGGTCGGACAAGACCGTCTGCCGGGCGCTTCCTTTCGCATTCATATGATCTTTTTTGATATCGATGGCACTCTGATCGATCACCTGAGCGCCTCTGCGGCAGCGAGCTTAATTTTTTTTGACCGGTTCCCGGGCGCGATACCCTGCACGCGTTCCGAATTCCCGGCTATTTGGGAGGGTTGTCTTGAGAAGCATTTTGCGCGCTTCTCGCGTGGAGAAATTTCGCTTTGGGAGCAGAGACGGGCCCGCATACGAGAGGTTTTCGCGGCGCCTGACATGCCCGAAGATGAGACCGACTCTCGTTACCGTAGCTTTACGCGCGAATACGAAGCCCTCACGCAGGCATATAGCGATGTGGCTGCGTGTCTCGAAGCGCTCACGGGGCAGAGTCTTGGAATCATCTCCAATGGGCCTCGCGAGCAGCAGGTTGGCAAACTGCAACGCGCTGGGCTTCTCCAGTATTTCTCGGTGATGGTCTATTCGCAGGATGTCGGCCTGGCGAAGCCTGCGCCTGGCGTTTTTCTTGAGGCTTGTCGGCAGGCCGGTAAATCGCCGGAAAATTGCACTTACATCGGCGACAACGCTGAGAGTGACATTGTGCCAAGCCGCGCCCTGGGCATGCGGGGTGTTCATTTGAGCCGGACCGGAAATTCGCCGATGAATCCACCAGTGATTTCTACGCTCTACAATTTGGTCCCCGCGTTGATGAGATAGAGGAGAACATGAGCCGAAAGAAGCTGATCGCCGCAAATTGGAAGATGTACAAGAATCCCACGCAGACCAAAGAATTCTTCCGTGATTTTTTGCCGCTCGTCGCCGGCCACAATCGCGATGAAATTGTGGTCTGTCCTCCTTATGTCGATCTGCATTCGGCGCTTGAATCTGCCCGGGACTCGAACATTGCCATTGGGGCGCAGGATGTTTACTGGAAAGATGAAGGCGCATTTACCGGCGAAATCTCTTCGCCGATGCTGGTCGCGGTCGGTTGCACACACGTAATTGTCGGCCACTCGGAGCGCCGCCAATACTTCGGCGAGACTGATGACACAGTGAACCTGAAGTTGAAGGGTGCACTTCAGCATGGCCTCACGCCAATCGTGTGCGTGGGTGAAGTACTCGAAGAACGCGAAGCCGGACTGACGGAAGATGTGCTGCGGCGGCAATGTGTGCGCGCCTTCAATGCTCTTTCCGCACAGAAGGCCGCCAAACTCGTTATTGCCTATGAACCGGTGTGGGCAATCGGCACTGGAAAAACCGCTACGCCGCGGATGGCTTCGGATGCGCATGCGATCATACGAGGCGAAGCAGCGAAGGCGTTCGGCGACGAATTCGCGAGCAAGCTCCGCATTCTGTACGGGGGATCGGTCAAGCCCGAGAACGCCAAAGCCCTTATGTCAGAAGAAGAGATCGACGGCGCGCTGGTCGGTGGCGCAAGCCTGGACGCAAAGTCGTTCGTATCAATTGTGAAATATTGAGGGACAACCAGCGCCTCTGCGTTTACACGTCAGTTGACATAAATGCATAAATGCATCATTATGTATTTGTGAGAACAACGATTGATTTGCCTGAAGAACTCCACAGAGCTCTCAAGGCACGAGCCGGGTTATCCGGAATTACATTTCGGCAGCTTGTCAAGTCATTGATTGAGATAGGCTTACGTGCTCCTACTCCCGCTTCTTCCTCCATTCGTAGGGCGCCGCCCGTCATTATCGCCAGCCAGGGCGTTCCGATTCCTGCCGTGCCGCGGCACGAACTCATGGACGCGGAAGACGCCGAGGACGCTGAGAAATATGCGTGATCTGCTGGACGCGAGCGTCTGGCTTCCCCTCAGCGCGCCCGATCATGTGCATCATCGGGGCTCGCGCCGTTATTGGGATGAACAAGCAGCTGATGAGCTAGCGTTTTGTCGCATAACTGCACTTGCGCTCCTCAGGCACCTGTCGAACCGGCGGATTCTGGATGATCGGGCATTGAATGGAACGGCAGCTTGGCAGGCTCTGGAAACATGGCTAGACGTTCCACACGTCATTTTGCTCAGCGAACCTGCAGGAGTGGATGAACTCCTAAGGCAATGGTCGGCACAATTTGACCTGCGCAGCGGCATGTGGTCTGATGCCTACCTGGCCGCGTTTGCCATAGCGAGTGGTTGTCGCCTGGTGGCTTTCGATGGAGATTTCCAGCGCTTCCCGGGCGTGAACTTCTTGCGCTTGGTTCCCTGATCTTCTGCGCAAATTGGCTGCCTTCGTTTTTATCGCAGCCAATCTTCTAGTTCCACTCTCGCATCAGTTTTTTCATCCCGATATTTCACAATTACCGGAGCATAAAGCGAAATGCCCCATTCACTCGCTTTGCTTTTGGTGACTGCCCGCGAACCAGGCACAACCACAGCATTTTCTGGGACGTCAAGCGGTCCTTCTTGCGACGCCAGGTGAATCTTGCCTTTCACGAGGTCGTAAAGCGGGGTCGATCGGGTGAGAATTGTTCCAGCGCCGAGCACTGCACGCGAGCGGACCAACGTTCCCTCGTATACTCCGCAATTTCCTCCGACCAATACATCGTCTTCAATGATTACGGGCGAGGCATTCACCGGTTCAAGCACGCCGCCAATTTGCGCTGCGGC
Organism: Terriglobales bacterium; assembly: GCA_035279425.1. Lineage (GTDB taxonomy): Bacteria > Acidobacteriota > Terriglobia > Terriglobales > Acidobacteriaceae > Gp1-AA145. Next base: position 186,484 of record DATEHT010000016.1, read on the forward strand.
ACTTAGGTGAACGCGTTTGCCGATCTGTGCGCAGGAACCGACCAGCGCATGAGAGTCGATCATGGTGCCTTCGTCGATGTACGCGCCGACGTTGATGAACATCGGCGGCATGCAGATCACCGAGGGCGCGATATAGGCGCCAACACGTGCGGACGAGCCTCCCGGAACCACACGCACTTTGTCCGCGACAGAAAACTTGCGGGCAGGGAAGGTGTCTTTGTCGACAAATGAAAGACATTCGCCGCTTCCCATCTGGGCCAACTCGCCCAGTCGAAAACCGAGCAAGATGCCTTGCTTTACCCAGACATTCACGGTCCAGCTGCCATTGATTTTCTCTGCCGCGCGAATTTCCCCTCGGGTAAGCGCATCGCGGAATTCCAGAAAAATTCTACGAGCTTCCGGCTCCAGTGTTTGGGCGGAGGCAAGCCGTCCGATTTCCGACTCGAGCAAGGGCATGGGAAGGAAGTATAAACAAAAGCTATTTACCGCAGAGCACGCAGAGATCGCCGAGCAATTGTTACCAAATTACCCGATTGCCAAATTACTCAATCTACTAAATGCACTTGCATTCGCTGCGAATCAGAACACTGGGCAGAGTCTGCGTAACCTGGCGCGCATCGGCGAGCGTTGGATAGGGCCCATGCCAACGCGCATGGTTGTTGGAATGTCCGGAGGGGCGTGCCTTTCCATTGCTGCACTGGCCGCAAGTGGAGCGGTGCAGTACCGCTTTGTGCGGGCCGGAGGCCCAGTTCTCATAAACGTAAAAAGTGGCTGAACTCGCGGCCGCAGCCGCCGTCTTTGCTACAAGGCCAACATCGCCGGCGATCTTCTGCAACTTCGAGCGGGTGTCGCGGCGGACTTGAAGCATTGGCAGACGATAAGCTTCTTCAATTCGGCCCATCATTGCCAGCACAGCTTTCACCGGCATCGGACTCGACTCGATGAAGTTTGCCTGCATCAGCGGCAGGTATTTGCGATAGATTTGCCGCGCCGTATCCCAATCGTTGTTGAGTGCGGCTCGGGTCATCTCCGCCATCTCGCGGGGGATTTCATTCGATGCTACGGAGATGAGTCCAACTCCTCCAACTGCCATAATCGGCAAGGTCATCGCGTCGTCGCCTGATAACACCGAAAAATCAGGCCGCGCCGCGGCACAAATCTCGGCAATCTGCGTCAGATTACCGCTCGCTTCTTTCACTCCAGCGATGTTCGGAATTTCCGCCAGTCGTGCAATCGTGCCCGGTTCAATGTTCGCCGCAGTGCGCCCGGGCACGTTGTAGAGAATGATGGGCTTGTTCGCCGCTTCAGCGATGGCTTTGAAGTGCTGGTACTGTCCTTCTTGCGTGGGTTTGTTGTAGTACGGCGAGGCGGTAAGGATGGCATCTACGCCCGCTCGGCTCCCAAGTTCCTGGGCCTTTGCCACCGCATCGCCGGTCGAATTCGAAGTTGCTCCGGCAACGATCGGCACACGTCCGGCAGCGACCTCTATTGTGATGTCGACTACACGCAGCCATTCTTCATGCGATAGGGTTGGCGTTTCGCCCGTCGTGCCGCAGGGAACAAGGAAATCGATGCCCGACTCGATTTGCCATGAAACCAGATTTTTAAGCGCCTGCTCGTCCAGCGAACCATCCTGATGGAACGGAGTGACGAGGGCCGTACCACATCCGCGAAGCTGCATGAAAATAAGATAGCGCGAATGGAGGAGAGATGGGAAACCGCGCGCCGCAAACAGAGGACAAAAAAACCTACTTAATTTCTCGCCAGATGTCCTTAAACTCGTAGAAACCCTTTTTTCCTGCAATCCACTCCGCCGCCCTCACGGCACCTTCTGCGAACCCGCGGCGTGATTTCGCATCGTGGCACAAGTAGATCGTGTCCGCCGGAGACTCGAGTACCACCTCGTGCATACCGACGACCTCGCCCTCGCGGAAAGACGTGACATCGATTTCGAGATTTGAGGCTTCTTGTAAAATTTTCTGAATCGTCACGGCGGTTCCCGAAGGCGCGTCCTTCTTATGCGCGTGATGACGCTCGTAGATTTGCGGAAAATATTGGTGCTGAAGTGCTGGAGCCGCCGCGCGCACGAGATCGAAGAAGAGATTCACTCCAATTGAAAAATTCGAGCCGAAGACGAAACCCACTCCCCGTTGTTCAACCTCGGTCCGGAGCTTTGGGATCTCCGAATACCACCCCGTAGTACCTACGACCATGTTCTTGCCCGCACCCATACAGGCGTGGATGTGATCAAGCACACAATGCGGAGTGGTGAAGTCGATCACGACATCAACCGCCGCGAGTCGTTCCCGGGTGAGCGCCGACGCTACAGGATTGTCTGCCGAACGCAAAGTTTCGATCTCGTGCCCGCGCTCGCGTGCGGCTTCCGCCACGAGCGCACCGGTCTTGCCCGCGCCCAGAAGGAGAAGTTTCATTGGTAGGTAAGTGTAAACGGTTGGCAAGCGGAACGCCCACAAAGCATTAGGCGAACACTTCTGGATCGGGCTCAGTAAAGAAGCTCTTGTGCAGGCGCTGAACGACACTCGGGACCTGTTCTTCATCAATCACGAACGTCAGATTAATTTCCGACGCGCCTTGCGAGATCATTCGAATCTTCACGTCGGTCAACTCCCCAAAAACGTGGGCCGCAATTCCAGGCACCTCGCGCAGATTCTCACCCACGAGGCATACGATTGCCTTCCGACCTTCATATTTCACATCCGCGAAACGCGAGAGATCGGCTGCAAGCGCGGGAATCGATTCGTTCGAGTCCACCGTCAGTGAAACGCTCACTTCCGAAGTCGAGACCACATCGATCGGAATGCGATGCCGGTCAAATGCTTCAAAGATTTGCTTCAGAAATCCATGCGCCAAAAGCATTCGCGGTGCGGCCACGTCAATAATCGTGATCCGCTTCTTTGCAGCGATAGCTTTGAAAAAATTCTTGCAGTGCGGCGCCCGGGCAGATATTCGCGTGCCCTCGCATGAAGGGTTTCGCGAATTCAAAATATAGACAGGAATATTCTTCTGGACTGCCGGCAACACGGTTGCCGGATGTAGGACCTTTGCACCGAAGTAAGCCAGCTCGGCGGCTTCGTCGAAGCTGATCACCTTAATACGGCGGGCCTCAGGGCAAAGATTCGGGTCAGTCGTCATCATGCCGTCGACATCAGTCCAAATCTCAATTTTTTCAGCGCCCAGGCCTGCGCCAACAATAGAAGCCGAAAAATCCGAACCGCCTCGGCCGATGGTCGTCGTGGTTCCCGCCCGAGTTGCACCAATAAAGCCGCCCATCACCGGAACGCGCCCTTGCTCAATCAGCGGCCGCACGAATTCGCCCAACTTGCGATGGGTTTCCTCGTACAGCGGAGCGGCGCGAGTAAAGTTGTCGTCGGTTACGATGCATTCGCGTGAATCGACGCGTGTCGCCTCTATCCCTTGAGCTGATAATGCGGCCGAGACCAGCTTGCTCGAAAGCACCTCCCCAAACGATGCGACCGCGTCCGTGCTTCGCGGCGTTAGTTCGCCGACTGCGGAGATTCCGCGTACCAGTTCCTCTAATTCCTCGAATTCCGTTCCGAGATCGCTGTGAAACTGAGTGAAGAGCGCTGTTCCGAGGAGTTCTCCCGCGGTGTTGTAGTGCCGTTCGCGGAGTTCGCGGGCAAGTGTGAGCGCAGTTTTGCGATCACCTGCCCCGGCGGCGCGCGCCATTTGCAACAATTGATCGGTCACGCGGGCCATCGCGCTAACAACGACCACTGGCCTTTGCGGAAGCCGTTCGCCTACGATCGAGACGACACGCTCGATGGCTTTGGCGTCACCCACCGAGGTGCCGCCAAATTTCATGACAATACAGCAGTTAGCCATTAGCTCTTAGCCTTTAGCTTGTCGGAAACTCCATTGTTCTAGCTAAGAGCTAACAGCTAAAGGCTAAAAGCTTGAGGTTGGAAATTACGCCAAATATCCTTGTGTCTTCAACAGTTCGGCGTTCAGCAATGCCGCCCCTGCCGCGCCGCGAATCACATTATGAGAGAGGACCGTGAACTTCCAGTCGAGCACGGCACAAGGCCGCAAACGGCCTACAGTCGCGGTCATTCCTTTCCCGAAGTCAACATCAAAGCGCGGTTGCGGACGGTCGCTGGAGTCAACGTAACGTACCGGAATCTCCGGCGCAGTTGGGAATTTCTGTTGCTGCGGAATACCGCTGAACTCGGACCAGGCTTCGAGTATTTCCTCGGCTCCCGCCTTCTTTTTGAATTTCACCGAGATCGACTCGGTGTGACCATCCTCGACCGCTACCCGATTACATTGCGCGCTCATCTTGAACGGTGCAAGAACAACGCCTGCGCCATTCAGAGTGCCGAGCAATTTGCGGGTCTCTTCTTCCATCTTTTCTTCTTCTTTGGCGATGTAAGGAATGACGTTCCCAAGAATATCGAGCGACGCCACACCCGGATAGCCCGCGCCACTTACCGCCTGCATGGTCACGGCCATCACCGTCTCAAGCTCGAATTGTTTGTGTAGTGGAGCGAGGGCAAGAACCAGGCCCATCGCGGAGCAGTTGGAATTAGTCACAACCAATCCGCCCGATTTGCGCCGCCAGCTCTGGCACTCAATCAACTTGATGTGATCGGGATTCACCTCTGGAATGACCAGAGGAACATCTTTCGCCATGCGCAACGCGCTGGAATTAGTAATGACCGCGCAGCCGGCGTCGGCAAACCGGGGCTCAAGCTCAGCCGCGATGGAGGCGTCGAGGGCAGCGAAAATCACCTTCGGAGCGCCATCAGGACTCGCCGCCGAGACGCGCATCTTCGCAACGTTCGCGGGAATAGCTGACCGCAAACGCCATTTTGCAGCTTCGGCGTATGGACGGCCCTCAGAACGGTCAGAAGCGGCCAGCCACGCTACCTCGAACCACGGATGATGCTCCAGCAGCTGGATAAACCGCTGCCCCACGATGCCGGTCGCACCGAGAATACCCACAGGAATTTTGTTTTGCATACGTTAAAGAGAGTAAAAACAAATTTTACAACAGGCCTAGGCGAAACCGCCGAGGCATAGCTGATCCACGAAACGAAAGGCACACCCGAACCGCGGTTTTCCTAGCTTCGTTCGCACAGGCCAGTCCGCGCCAGCTTACCGCACGACAGCGAAACTCTCTCTGCTTCAGCTTTTCCGGCCGTGGCGTTCCCGGAAAGTTGGGGTAAGTGCCTGAAAAGTCTTGCACGCGAGCAACACATCGGTGCAAATTCCTGCATCTTAGCTTCGGAAAAATTGACATCAAAATGACTTCAAATGGGCGTATTATTCGTGTCCGGTCGGAATATGGGTTTTGTGAACACGCTGTAATTACCGGCAGAAAGTGGACATCCAGGTTCTCAGGCCCCTGACGATCTAGCCAGGAGTAATTAAGCACGAAGGCTTGCCGATAGGAATTCCGTCTCGGAAGTTGTACAGGAGATCCACGATGCTGTTCTCTCGTCGCCTTTTTGCCGTTCTCTTGATCGGGTTAGTTCTGCCCATTGGGCTGGCCGCACGTCCTAAAGCCTCTACCTCGAACGACTCTGCAAACAGCAACCAAAACCAGCCCGCTCGCGATCTCCGTAACGTGCCACTGCCAAACGGCGAAATGACGATACCCGGCCCTCTACGTTCTTTCGAGCGCATGGCGGGCATAAGCCAAAAAGTGTCCCCTGATCAAGTTGTGCCACTGCTTGCCCGCAACATCTACGTGCAGGGCTACATTGGCTGGCGAGATAACGGCTCCCCTACGGAATTTCTTATTCTGCTTGGCCGCTACGTCAATCAGGCGAAAGAGCTTGCGGCACTTGCCGGCGAGAGCGGAATGGTTCGAATTTCGGGCTGCGACCAGGCTGGCCCGCTGCTCAAAATTCTTGGTTATCGGCTGCGTGGTGAATGCGGCCAGCCCAACGCAGCACTCGTCACCGACGAGTCTGAGCGGGCGTTCCTTACCGTCGATTCGGGTTTTCCGCTTCCCGCGCTCGAGGACGCGTTGCGCAAGCGTCAGTCCTTCAATTATCCGTTCCCGAGCTCAACCGTACCAATGCTGTTCACCGCATCCGACTGGCGCAGTGCGGTCAAGCCTAACCGAAGGCGTAACTACAACGATATCGAGTTGTTTTTGTACCACCCCGCGCTTGCTCGCCTTTATTGGGCAATGTCGCGAATCGATCCTGAAACGCGCGGCGTCATGCAGCAGTCCATTGGCTTAAAACGGCTTTTGCCCTTGGCTGCCGACTTGGATTTCTATGGCAGCCAGATTTGCGTTCGTGGCGGACGGGTCCAGGTGCCCGGAGGCGAGAAGGCGGAACCTGACTGGAAGGACTTGGCCGGTGGCGACCCGGCCTCCCCGGCTGACTTTGTTCCTAAGCTTCTCTCGAAAGATAACGGTTGGCTGGCAGCATACTACGATTCGTTTACGCGAATCAGCCGCGAGCGCCAAGCCTGGTTTACCGACAATCACCGCCTGAAAACCTTTTACGCGGCATTTCGCGGTTCAGATTTTTCTTCCGATGCGGCGCGCCCGGCGTTTCGTTTAGCCCCAGGTCTGTTACTTCTTCTTGCGAGAGTGCAGTGGGACGAGAACGGCCAGCCGCTGGTTCCCGGTGGACTGGAGTTCTGGCGCCAGCTGCTGAATGAAAAGTCAGACCGCAAGCCCGTCCGCGCGTGGGGACGGCGTTCCGTGCACTGGACTCATCCGGAGGACCTGCTCGATGCCATGTTTGCGTTTTCGCGCAGCGGTACCACCGACACTCCTTTGCAGATGTACCTGATGTTCAGCGAAATGGACGCTGCTCGCGGGCACGAACGACGATTGACGCCCGATACGTTGCGCGTGCTCGCGAAACACTTTGATGACTATAACGAGCAGTATTTGATCTTCACCGAATTCCCCGAGCTCAACGATCAGTCAATAATCAATTTCATCACCACGGCTGATGCGCTCAACGGCATCAACAATCACAACCTGCGTGGCAACGCGATGGGCACGTTCCAGGCGAATGTTGGCTTGTGGCAAGTCCTCGCACGGCAGCAGCAAATTCCGCGTGCCCGGCTGAACGAATCATGGCAGGAAGTTCTAAAGCCTTTTACCGGATTGACCAGTTCGGCGCAGCTTTTCGAAGCCGGACGTAAGAGCCTCACTGTCGTGCTGCGCGCGACCAATTCCAGAGAATTTACCTCTCAGGACGACATCATCGAGCTGATTGCCGGCCCGCAAGAACCCGGGATTGACGGTAAACGTGTTCATGACGAAATAGCAAAAAGAATCCACTCCGTCATGGACGGCCAGCGGTTGGTCTCGCTCGATACTCTATTTGCCCTGGATAACGGCCTCACGCAATTCAGCAAAGGCGAAGTGCCTGGAAGCTCGTTGCTCTCGCTCGCCGGTGCGCTTCGCGAATTCGAAATGCCGCGCCCGATCTTTACTTCTTCGGAAAGGACCGAGTGGGCCGCTGGAATCTACAACAACCATCACACCGAAATGCAAATGCAGACCGACCTGGCGAAGATCCTGAAATCTACGCCGACGCACGCCAAGCTCGAGGAAGCACGCGGAGAGCTGGCGCCGTTCCTGCGCGACACTCTGGTCGGCCTGAACTATGCTTATTACGAGCCGCCGGGCGCGCAACTTTTGCGCATCAATCCATTATTCGTCCGCTCGCATGATTTTTCCGGAGAAACCGTAGTCGGCGTCGAGGGGCTCTGGCGATCCTCTGAACTTTTCGGTCAGGGTTCCGCCGCGGGCGGTGGTGCGCATCTCGTCGGATCTCTCGCCGATCTGGCTTACGTTCTTTCTGACGCGGAACAGGACTTCATCGCGCCGGAAAATGTTCAGGCCCTGATCTGGAAAGAAGTAGTGCCCGGACTTATGAGCGACGCGATCCTGGGCCGCTGGTGGAATGTCAGCCGCACCGAACTGCATGCCGTTGCGCTGTATCAACGTGCTGGCGAAGAGTTGGTGACTCAGTCGGCGAGCAACGCCGACTTACGGAGTAAGGTGGTTGGCATCCTCTCTGAGAGAATGGTCAACGAGAGAGTGGCCGAGGTCCAGGACGATTTGCGTGACGGCACTCCCGAGCAGGCTATCGTGCTGCTGACACCGGCGGATACGTTCTACTTGACTGCCGAGTTTCGTCAACGCTTCCCCGACGACACCACCTCCTGGGGCGCCGCGGGACGTGAACTTGACCAGCTTTGCCGGCAGGATTCCAAAGAACTGAGCTGGGACCGCTTATCGCGGGACTTCGGCGTGCCACATAGAACTCTGGCAATGACGTATACGCCGGAGCTGCTAAACGTGAAACCATTCCCCGCCTTCGCCGGATATTCCAGCCGGCTCATGGCGGAATCGTGGGATTCGAACAATTTGTATTGGGCCCGCCTGGCTGACGAGGCTGGCTACGCGCCCGTCATGCTGAACCTGATGGCACCGGAGTTGACCCGCCTGATGGTCCAGAAAATTTTCGCAACCGATTTCGAAGATTGGGACGCCTTGCTGCGAGCAATGCGGGAAGCAGGTGAAGAATTCAAGCAAGGCAAGATCGCTTTGCTTCCTCCGCCGACAAGAACGGCAAGAGAATTTCATGTCCAGTAGTCAAATCGTAATTTGGGTTTTCACTGCTCGTGCCAGTTAGGGGACCGATAATGCCGAGAAAATGTTTTTGTCTGATTAGTTTGCTAATGCTGATGGTTCTTGCCAGCCAGCCCAGGACCATGGCTCAGGAGGAGCAGCCCGCGTTTCGTGTGACCGTTGATATGGTTCAGCTCAATGTGGCCGTCACTGACAACAAAGGTAACTATGTTTCCAGCCTGCGCCCGGAGGACTTCGAAATTAAGGAGGACGGAATTCCGGAAAAAATCGCGACCTACGGCGAAGGTGACAACCCAGTCAGGCGAGTAGGTGAAGTTGCCTCCGCAGAGGGAGACCCGCCATCCTCAGCGGCCAATCTGGCGAAAGCCTCGGTCTCGGAGCCGCCAGATACGGGTACTGTGGGTGAGCTGAGCTCAATGTTGGCCGGATCCAACGTTTTTGTTCTCTTCGATACCAGCAATTATATGTACCGCGGGTTCGTCTACGCGCAAGACGCCATTGCAGATTTCGTGCGCTCGCTTGAAAGCGTGAACCGCATTTCGTTTTATTCTTATAGCCGCGACCTCTCCCGGGAGATGGCCCTGACTAACGATCGTACGGCAGTATTGCGAGCTGTGCGCACCACGGTCGCCGGCGACGATGCTGCGCTTTACAACTGCTTGCTGCTGACCTTGAAAGATGCTGCGCAGTACACAGGAAGGAAAGTAGTCGTAGTCTTCTCGAACGGGCCAGACAACGTGAGCGTCGTACCGCCAGAGGACGTTGCAGAATTGGCGCAGTCCGCCGGAATCGTGATCTACATGGTTGCAACACAGCAGGCTCAGCTTGACCCGGTCTCAACCGCTGTCTTCGAACGCATGACCGCAGCTACCGGCGGGAAAGCTTATTTCGCAAAGAACTGGCACGAGCAAAAGCAGGCCTTCTCCTCCATTCGCGATGATCTGGCGCACCTGTACTCGCTCAGCTACTATCCGAAGCCGAACCCGAATCGTGGCTGGCGCTCCATCAGCGTGAAGCTGGTCCCTGAAAAGGCGCACAAGTATCACATCCGAACCAGAAATGGATATCGGCCAGTGCCCTTGCGCACCGCGGAGGCGCGCCCGCCGGAAAGCGCGCAATAACACTTTAAAGCGCTAGCATCCCTCATTAATGTCATCCCGAAGTCCCGCGCTTTCATCAGCGGGACAAGGATCTTGCGCGAAGTTGTTGGACGCCGTCAAACATCCCCCGTCGCTCATTCAACGTCAGTCCCAGGTCGTGGGATAATTCTTAGCAGCATGAGCACCGTAGCGCAGCCTTTCGCCAAGACCTTACCCGGCCGCTACTACACCGATCCTGAAATCTTTAAACAAGAGTTAGAGCGCTTCTACTGCGAGTCCTGGATATGCGCCGGCCGCGCTGAACAAGCCGCCAGGCCCGGTGACTACTTCCTGCGCGAGATCGCCGCCGAGAGCGTCATAATCACCCGCGATCGAGAGCAAAACATTCGCGCTTTTTACAACGTCTGCCGCCACCGTGGCACTCGCATAGTGATAGAGCCAGAAGGAACATTCTCCGGTCGCATTCAATGTGGCTACCATGGCTGGACGTATGGCCTCGACGGAAACCTCATTGGTGCGCCTCACATGGACGAGACCGATAGTTTTTGTCGCGAGGACTATCCTCTCAATCCAGTGGGCGCCTCGGAATGGGACGGTCACATCTTCATCAACTTAGATCTCGACGCGGCTCCCCTGGAGCGACAGCTTGCCGATCTTCCGCAGAAGTTCGCCGACTGGCGAATGGCAGACCTTCGCCGGCACAAGCGCATTGTTTATGACGTGAAAGCGAACTGGAAGCTCATCATTTTGAATTTCAACGAGTGCCTCCACTGCCCGGTAATGCATCCCGCGCTGAACCGGCTAACGAACTATCTCGGCGCTGACAACGAGCTGCCACAGCCGACCTACATTGGCGGAACTATGGGCTTCAAGAATGGCGTCGAGACCATGAGCATCGATGGCCAACGCCGCCGCGATTACCTGCCAGGATTAACCGAAGACGACCGTCAGAAGGTCTGTTACTACGCGATTCTGCCGAACTTCCTTCTGAGCCTGCATCCCGACTACATGATGACGCACACCCTTTGGCCTCGCGCCGTCGATCGTACCGAAATTACTTGCGAGTGGCATTTTCATCCTGACGAGATGAGCAAGGCGGGATTCGATGCCAGCGACGCCATCGAATTTTGGGACATCACCAACCGCGAAGACTGGAAAATTTGCGAACTATCGCAAGCCGGGATTCAGTCGCGAGCCTACCAGCCCGGCCCCTACTCCCACCACGAGACGCTGCTGCATGCCTTCGATGAAATTGTGCTGGCCCGCGAACGGGCCGATAACAAGCGTGCGCGTAATCGTGATTAGTCGCGCCTACCCATTTGCCCGCGCTATCAGAAGAATTGCCAGCGCGTAGAAGATGAACATTGAGATCAGGTAGGTCCTGGCGCGAATTCCCGATCCATCAAACTCTTTCCAGGCAAAAATTCCCCATAGCGCAGCAACCATCGGTGCTGATTGACCAATGGCGTACGAGATTGCCACTCCTGTAAGGGTTGCAGCCACAAGATTGAACACCGTGCCCAGGCCCCAGATCGCGCCTCCCAAAAGGCCAAGTGCATGCCCCGATGCCGGCGCACGAAAAAAATCGCCCAGCTTCACCGGCGTTCCCACCAGCGGGCGCTTCATGAAGTAAATATTCCAGATGAAGCAGGAAAGCAGCGCTCCCAAAGTGAGAAAAATTGCCGCGCTATACGGCCCCAGCGAATTGCCATGTGTCATGGCATGTGTCATGAACGGCGCCCAGAGGCCCATCAGAACGCCAGAGACGATACAAACCACAATGCTTCTTCTTGAAACTGTTCGGCCGATCGAGGCCAATGTTCCATAGGCTTTGCCATCCAGGATCACCGCAATCAGCGCGCAAATAACTCCGAGAGCAAGAAAGATTGCGTTTCCCTTCGGTTGCAGAATGTAGCTGAGCACCACGCCAACCACCAGCGCAATCCCAATCGACACCGGAAAGGCCACCGCCAGTCCCGCCATGTCGATCGCCGCCACTAGCAATAGGTTCGCAAGATTGAATAGCGCGCCGCCCACCAAGGCATAGACGACGTTCGAAACGTCTGCCGAATGGATGTTGTTGACCAGACTCGAAGCATCGTGCCCGGTGCTTCCCATCGTGTGTCCAAGAATCAGCGAGATCACGAAGATGCCGATCGCATAATCCCAGTAAAACAGCTCGAAGCGATAGTTCTTCACCCCTTTATATGTGTTGGCCCATGATCCCCAACAAATGGTGCTCGTGATCATCATGGCTAGCGCGATTCCCAGGCTATGTGGGGTAAACATCGTTCTCCTTTGTCAGCAACGAAGCGGCTTCAGCCGAATCGCGGCATTCCGCTAAATCTCAACTGGCTTGATCGCATGCGAGTCAACACTAGCGCGGTCGAACGCAGGACGCAAACAAATGTTGCGGAGAAATTGTAAAAGACACCAGGATGGATGGCTGCTGCAAGCAATCGCTTGCCTGGACTTGACAACACCTTCCCGACGACGACACCGAGGATCACCCAAAACGGTAGGCCGTGGGTGACATCTCAACCGTTTCATTTCGGTAGGTCGCTACTCGAGGACATTGAGCGGCAATGCAGCATCTCACGATGAATCGATAGCGCACCGCTTGCAGCATTTTGAGCTAGTCGCGAAAATACCCCATGGCCAAATCTCCCCGCATCGCAGTGGTCGGAAGCGCCAACATCGATCTGGTCACCTACACTGATCAATTTCCCAAGCCGGGCGAGACAATTTTCGCGCGCGAGTGCCATCTCGGCTTCGGCGGTAAGGGATCAAACCAGGCCGTCGCCGCGAAACTTTGCGGCGCTGAAGTGTTTATGATCGCGCGCGTCGGTGATGACCTGTTCGGTCCAGCCACAATTCGAAATTTTCAGCAGCTCGGCATTGACGCATCTCACGTCAAACCGGTGCCCAGCGTTTCCAGCGGTGTCGCGCCCATCTTTGTTGACTCGTCAGGACAGAATCGAATTCTGGTGGTAAAGGGCGCGAATGACAGACTTACGCCGGCTGATATCGACGCCGCCTCCGACGTGCTTAAGAGTGCCGATTGCATCGTGCAGCAATTCGAAATCCCGCTCCCCACTGTCCACTACACCATTCAGTTTGCGCAACGCAGTCATATTCGCTGCATCCTGAATCCCGCTCCCGCGCAGTCTTTCGACTTGAACGCGATCGCCGGGCTCGATTACTTTGTTCCTAACGAAATTGAGGCGGAAACCATTGTCGGTGCTCCGGTTCGCAACCTAGACGACGCCAAACAGTGCGCGAAGAAATTCCTCTCGGCCGGCGTCCGTCGTGTGATCATCACCCTAGGCGCAAATGGAGCTCTCCTTGCCACCGACCACGCAATGCATCACGTCCCAGGTTTCCCAGTAAAGACAATCGATACCAGCGGCGCAGGCGACGCATTTATCGGCAGCTTCGCAACATTTCTCGCCGAAGGCCTGCCGGAAATTGAAGCAGTGAGACAAGCCAATCTTTATGCGGCGCTATCGACGGCTCGTGCCGGCACGCAGAAATCCTTCGTTGATCGCTCAAAGTTCGATCAGGAATGGGCGGCACGCGGCTGACGATCTTCCTTCCCGCGTCGCCGGGCGAGCAGTATTAACCATTTAATATGGTGTCATTCATTCGGAGGTTTGTATGTCGCGCATCGTGCGTTGTGGGCTAATTCAGGCGAGTAACGAACTGGGGCCGAACCATTCTCTCCCCAGGATCAGGAAAGCCATGATCGACAAGCATCTCAAGTTCATCGAACAAGCCGCGCGTAAGCGAGTTCACATTCTGTGTCTCGAGGAATTGTTCTACGGACCTTATTTTTGCGCTGAGCAGAACGTTCGCTGGTACGAACTGACCGAGCGTGTTCCCGATGGCCCGACCGTCGCGTTAATGAAAAAAGTTGCCGCGAAGCATGGAATGGCAATCGTCGTCCCAGTTTATGAAGAAGAAATGCCCGGGCTTTATTTCAACACCGCGGCGGTGATCGACGCTGACGGAAAATATTTAGGCAAATATCGCAAGCACCACATTCCCCACCTCGCCCCCGGATTCTGGGAAAAATTTTATTTCACCCCTGGTGATCTCGGCTATCCCGTTTTTCAGACCAAATTCGCGCGTGTTGGTGTGTACATCTGCTACGACCGGCATTTTCCGGAAGGGGCGCGCATTCTGGGCTTGAACGGCGCCGAAATCGTTTTCAATCCGTCAGCAACTGTCGCTGGTCTTTCCGAATACCTGTGGGAACTCGAGCAACCGGCGCACGCAGTCGCGAACGGCTATTTCGTCGCTGCGATTAATCGCGTCGGGCGCGAGAAGCCCTGGAACATCGGCGAATTCTACGGGAAGAGTTATTTCTGCAATCCGCGCGGAAAAATTATTGCGCAGGCCAGCCGTCACAAAGATGAACTTTTGGTCGCCGACCTCGATCTCGCAATGATCGAAGAAGTGCGGCGCGTGTGGCAGTTCTTTCGCGATCGTCGTCCTGAAACCTACACCCCGCTCACAACCCAAACCGGTCGTGCCGCCGCGGCGGACTAACAACGCGCGCTGAGTGTCAGATATTTCATCCGACTGAGGAACCCTGCGCGGACCTGTTGAGGAAGTGCGGCAAAACTTCTTTCTTATATTCCTCGAGCGTGCCCTCTTCGTCTCCGCACATTAGGTAAACGTTAAATTGCGTCACGCCGATGCTCGCCAGCTTGCACAGCTTTTTTCGATGCGCTTCAGCATTTCCAACAATGCAGAAACGATCGACTACTTCATCAGAAACGAAATTTGAATTGCTGCCGTCCACCACGCAATGCTGCTGGTAATCGTAGCCGCCGCGGTTTTGCACGTACGAGGTCAGCGCCGCCGGCAGTTCCTCCTGTTGGTAGCGCGAAATCAAATCGACTACATGATTTGAAACCAGGGCAGGGAACCAGCGCACATGTTTACGTGCCGTCTCAAGATCGTCTGAGATCCACACCGGCGCTGCAGACATTATTGCAATCTTGCGCCAGTCACGACCGGCCGACTCCGCACCCTTTTTCACAAAACTCAGACACCACTCGATCAGATCTGGATCGGCGAACTGCAGAATGACGCCATCGGCAACGCGGCCTGCGAGATTCAGAACTTTCGGCCCGTATCCCGCAACCCACACCGGCGGCGTTCCTGTTGCCCACGAAATTCGCGTGGGCTTACCTTCATAGTCGATCTCGTGGCTTGCTGTCAGATCGCGAAAAGTTTTGATCGCGCGCTCCAGATCACCAGCGCCTACCGGCTTCTTCCCCAGCACCCGACGCGAGCTGTCTCCGCGCCCAATGCCAAGCTGCATTCGGCCATGTGAAATCAGATCGAGCGTGGCGAACAGGCTGGCGGTCACGGTGATATCTCGAACCGCCGGATTGGTAACACACGGCCCGAGCTTCATGCGCTGCGTATTCGCCGCCATCAGCGTCAGCAGCGGATATGGTTCGAACCACAAGACATGCGAATCAAACAGCCAGCCATACTCGAAACCGGCGGCTTCGGCCTGCCGCGTGAGCGCGACGATCCGCTCGACTGCAAAATCCGGCTTAATGGTGAACCCAAATTTCATAAAGGAGTTGGGCAGTTTAGCATAAAATTTCTGTTCCACTGGGACGAGTGCGCGTATGGGATTCGACACGCTTATCGCGAATGGCAAAGTCGTTACCGCTACGGACACGTATTCTGCCGATGTTGCAATATCGAGCGGGAAGATTGCTGCAATTGGGCAGAACCTTCCGCGTGAGAACGCAACCCGAATACTCGACGCGGCGGGAAAGCTCGTCCTCCCCGGCGGAATCGATGTCCACACGCATCTTGACATGCCCTTCGGTGGAACCACCAGCTCTGATGATTTCGAAACTGGCACGCGCGCTGCAGTCTTTGGCGGGACGACAACTCTGATCGATTTTGCGATCCAGTACAAAGGTCAGTCGCTACGCACAGCTTTCGACACCTGGATGCAAAAGTCCTCCAGCAAAGCCGTTTGTGACTACGCCTTTCACTGCATCATTAGTGACCTCGCCGGCGCACAGCTCGAAGAGATGAACGCTCTGGTGCGTGAAGGCGTGACCAGCTTCAAGATGTTCATGGCCTATCCCGGCGTCTTCATGCTTGACGACGCGAGCATCTTCAAGGTCCTGCGCACTACTTCGACAAACGGCGGCCTGGTGTGTATGCACGCCGAAAACGGCAGCGCGATCGACGTCATTGTGCAGCAGGCGCTCGCGGAAGGGAAAAAGGCGCCGAAATACCACGCGCTCACTCGTCCGACCACCGCCGAAGCCGAAGCCACCGCGCGCGCAATTGCACTCGCGGAGATGGCGGGTGCTCCCGTTTACATCGTTCACCTCAGCTGTAATGATGCCCTTGAAAAAGTGCGTGAAGCTCGCGACCGTGGGCTTCCCGTCTATGCTGAGACTTGCCCACAATACCTGTATCTCTCGATTGAAAATTTCGACGTGCCCGATTTCGAAGGCGCAAAGTATGTGTTCACGCCACCCCTGCGAGAAAAGTGGCACCAGGAAAAACTGTGGAATGGGTTGAAGCGCGATCACCTGCAGGTGGTTTCAACCGACCATTGTCCGTTCTGCTTTAAAGAGCAAAAAGAGCTCGGGCGCGACAACTTCACAAAAATTCCAAACGGCGGGCCAGGCATTGAGCATCGGATGAGTTTGATCTACTCAGGCGGCGTCGCAGCCGGCCGCTTCAGCGTGAATCGGTTCATCGAACTGGTCTCGACAACTCCAGCCAAACTTTTCGGTCTGTATCCGCGAAAAGGAACAATCGCGGTCGGCAGTGACGCCGATCTGGTCGTTTTCGATCCAAATCGCAAGCACACAATCAGCGCCGACACTCACCATATGCGTGTTGACTACTCGATGTTTGAGGGTATCGAAGTTACGGGAATGCCGAGTGTCACACTGTCTCGCGGCAGAGTAGTTGTTGAGAACGATAAGTTCCTCGGACGTGCAGGCGCCGGACAATTCCTGAAGCGATCTGCCTACTCGCAGCCGTGAACCTCGGCTTTTCTTACCGAGATCAGCTCAAACGATAAGTGCTTTTGCAAGTTTTGTCGTCCTGAGTAACGGTTACTTCTTCAAGTTACAAATTTTCAATTTCTTTGACCATCTCTTTACTACTTGCACCTCACAAAAGTGTTCTCCTTGGAGTGACAATTACCCTTAGAAGAGCTGCAGGAGCCGAACATGACTCAGGATTGGGAAGCAGCGTACGCTAATGCCATGTTAGAGACAGACCGAAAGAAGTTGGCTGTTAAAATCGGTGCTGCCACCGAAATACTGCAGTCTTGGCTATCAGAGCTCTCCGGATTGCCGGAGCACGCGCGGCAGCGGGAACGCATCGAAGATGCGTTGCGAACTCTGGATATGCTTCGCCGAATCGAGCCGCAGGTTTCCGCGTAAGGGGATCTCCTGAACATAAGGACCCGCGTTTCGCCATAAAGATTGAATGGTCGGGTTCGCCAGGATCGAGGCCAGATTTTCAGGCTGCCACAGTCTAATGAAGAGTCGAATCGAAGAACTCGACGCCCTGCGAGGTCTGATGCTCGTCTGGATGACGTGCACGCACTTGCCGACTGCGCTCAGCGTTTATATAAACCAGCCATTTGGGTTCTTTGCCGCAACCGAGGGCTTCATCTTTCTTTCGGCGCTCTTCAGTGGGCGCATCTGCGCGGGGCTGGTTGAGCGGAAGGGTAACCGGGGCATGTCTACCAACATGTGGGCGCGGGCATGGCGCCTCTATGGTTACCAAATCGCCCTGCTCGTGTTTGCCTTCATCATTGAAGCTCCGATCGCAGCGCGCGGCAATCGGCCCGCGGTACACAACCTTCTGAACTACTATTTCTCCGTCGGCCACTCACGGGCTTTTATTGACGCAGCCCTGATGCTATATCGCCCGCCTCTGCTCGATATCCTGCCCATCTACATTATTTTTCTCGCACTCACGCCCTTTGCTGTGGTGCTGGGATCGAGATTTGGTTGGAAGTACGTTTTCGCTGCATGCATTGCGCTCTGGCTTTCGGCGCAGCTCGGCTTTCAAGCTTGGGCTTACGACTGGTTCACGCGTGCGTTCTCCCTGAAAATCCCTCTCAGCGAAATGGGCGCTTTCAATCTGTGGGCGTGGCAGCTGTGGTGGTTGATCGGTTTGTGGCTAGGAGTGCGTTGGGCGAAGGGCGACTTGCACCTCGACCTCTGGGCAAAAAAGCTGATGGTTCCCGCGATCCTTGTTGCCCTGTTCTTTTTTGTGCTCCGCTACGTGCAACTCGAGAGGAATTTCGATTTTGGCAAGTTTGCGCCATTATTCGATAAATGGAACTTCGGAATAGCGCGGCTCCTGAATTTCAGCGCGGTCCTTTTATTAGCCGTACGCGTGCGATCAGCGCTGAAGCCGCTCGCTGTGCCACCGCTGGTGACGTTGGGCCAAGCCTCCCTTGCCGCCTTTTGCACCCATCTTTTGTGTGTTTTCTTGGCGCTCACTCTAATGGGCAACGACTTGATTATCAGTGGTTGGCGCGCCGTGGCACTGCTTCTCGGGAGTCTCTCGGCCATGCTGCTGACAGCGGCCATTGTGATCAGAAGACGAAAGCGTATTCGGACCGGGCAGCCGCAAATCGTGGGCCTCAATTTTCAGGTCCCGCCGGCTACTTAGAACTATTCTCTTGTGAGCTCCCCATTCAGCCACTCAGTTTTCAGGATGTTTAGACGCCTTTTCCCACTTACCTGCAGCTCTGACCAGAGTTGCTGGAGTCGCGTTTCAGCTCATCTCAGGGGAAAACCACAACCCTTGCTCTGGAATCGAAACTAAGAACGTAAAAGTAGCGGAGACAAAAACTTAAGGAGGAAGGATCTATGAAGTCGCTTTTAGTGGCAGTTCTACTTCTTTGCCTCGGAAGCTGGGTTTGGGCAAAGGATGAAGGCAGCAGCCCGGGAGAATTGCAGAGAGCAACTGAGGTAATTCAAAATCTGACTTCTGCCTCAGCCGACCAGGGCGTTCCGAACACAGTGTTGCAAGGTGCAAAGTGCGTGGCCGTAATTCCCAAGCTGGTGAAGGGCGCATTTGTGGTCGGCGGTGAACATGGTACCGGCGTGGCAACTTGCCGCACGAGCGCAGGTAACTGGAGTTCACCAGCTCCATTTTCAATTTCAGGAATCAGCTGGGGTCCTCAGATCGGCGGAAAGAGCACCGATCTTGTCATGTTCATCATGAATGACCAGGGAATGAACGATCTTCTCCAGGGTCATATCAAAGTCGGCGCCGATGTTTCAGCTGCGGCAGGTCCGGTTGGACGTTCCGCTTCTGCCGACGCCGGATACAAAGCCGGAATTCTGACCTACTCTGCCAGCAAGGGTGCTTTCATTGGCGCTTCGCTGAATGGTGCTGAGCTGTCGCAGGACAACAAGGCAACCCGCGAGTGGTACAACCACGATGTTTCGTTCAAGGACATCCTCACGGGTAACGCGCAGAGTACGAATCCTGACGCGCAGGCGTTCGTGAGTGCTGTGCAGAACGCAAAATCGTCAGCGCAGTAAGAGCAAGGCAGTAATAACTATTAGTTTGGAGAGGCGGCTGCAGACGGCCGCCTTTTTTCGTCCTGCCATCCCGATGTCCCACGCGAACTTACATCTCAATCAGAACGTCGCCATTCTCAACTTTGATTGGGTAGACTGCGAGCTTTGATTTCGGATCGTCGCCGAGCGCGCCTGTCTTCAGGTCGTACTCCCACCCGTGCCAGGGGCAAACGATCTTGTCTCCCTCGACGTACCCTTGCCCTAACGGCCCGCCCATGTGCAGACACACGTTGTTCATCGCCGTTACCGTGCCATTCACATTAGCGACGCAAATCACTTTCTCGCCCAGTTCAAATTCTTTAGCTTCACCTGGACCGGGCAATTCCGATTGCGCGGTCAATTTAACGTAGGGCATGTGAATTCCTGAGTTGAGAGCTGGGTTGAGAGTCTGGGTTGAAAGTCTAAGATTCGCAGAATACGAATGTCAATCACGAGAGGTTGAGGAAAAGCATCTTGGAAGAGCTTGATCGTTGCCGATTTCTTCAGGGCTGCTCAGCTCGAGGCGGCAGACATGGTTTCGTCTGACCCACACTGAATAGCCCCGTCTGTGCCTTAGCGTGTTCGAGCATTTTCGCTCATCTCGTCCACTCACCCGACAACGATTTGTGAATCTTCTCCCCGTTGGTTTCTTGGCACGTCAGAATCTCGTGGAGGTGCGGGAAGCTGTCGAATTGCTCTTGTCCGAGCATTGGCAGCCGCTCGAACGACGGAAATACGTTGGCACGCCTCCAGAATTCCCCACCTCTGCGACGGCTTTTCCGCAACTTGGCTTGCGGGAGGGGTTCTCACTTCATCGAGTAAAGGATGTCCATCATCCTCCGAAGCTGAAACCGCGGCATCCGGGTTCGGCCAGTCGGCAAGGTACTCGGGCTTTCCCACCAAGAAGGCTAGTTGCTGAGATGGCGTTGCGCCGCGAACGTCCTCACAAAACTTGTCCCGGCGACCTCGTTCGGTTACAGCGCAAATAAGCACGAGATCGTAGAGGTCGGCACGCCACCAAACGCGTGCTTCACTGACATCGGCGGCACAATCCACGTCCATGCCAACCTTACGCATGACCTCGGCGCGCAAATCTCGGCTGGCGTCCGAATTATCCACTAGCAGAACACGCTTCTTCTTTATGGAAGGTGGCACTCGTTGAGAAAACGGCAGGTCGAGAGTAGATTTAGTCACATCTTCACCTCGCGCCGCTTGGAACCAGTCGCAGACGTTGAGGATTTGGACACTTGGTCCAACTTCAACAGATCACGTGTTCGTTGCCGTTTCGCGATTTTCTTTTTGCGCTCCCTATGAAACCTGGCTTTGTCACCATTGATTCCGGACATCGTTCCACTCCTTTTCGACTATGTTGGTGAGTGCGAATCGCCTCGAGCCTTCTGTTGCTGCCTAGAACAATGGGCCTACTTTGATTTTTCTTGTGTTTGTTTTTGAACCTGCGCTATTTGATTCGTCAATTTTTCTACCCTCTCGGTCAGCTCGTGAGAATTCCGCCTGAGTGCTTTGACTGCGTCTGCCAGATGAGTCCTGGTAACTTGAAAAGTCACTAGACGGCTTTCAGATGTTGTCTCTGCACCTGATCCTTCTGACGCGCTCGGGCCTCGGTCAAAGCTGCCGCAAGGCCTTTAGCGTGCGTCGCCATTTCCTCACCACGTTTTCTGGAGGCATCGGAACTTTGGCGCTTTTCGCTAGACCGTTAACTATTCGCGAGTCCGCAAAACGATCGGCAAGGTTCGCGTATCCCTCGTTCGTCATCAACGAAGAGCAGGCGCTTTAAGGCAGCTTGTTTGGAAGCTTGAGCTTTGCCGTCGTGAATGTCGGACTCCTGTGCGAATCATTCAAAATTCACAGGGAACCGTCCCGAAGGCGGCGGAAAGGTGTGGAAGTTGACTACTCAACCATACTCCGATTGCAAGAGCGGGTCAAAGCAGTGGCTGCGTGCGACGCTTTGTAAGCGATATCACTCCCGCCGATTAAGAGGGCTTTCAGTAGCGGCAACAGCGGCTACCGTGCGAACATCCTTGGCGAAGTTATGAGAAGCTAGGCCTGCAATGCAGCAAGTCTCGGGTTCGCCGCAGAATGCCAAAGCCTACGAGCGTTCGGCTCCAGCCGGATTTCTCTCCTGGTGGTCACGCGCGCGCACCTCGTTGTCGTGGATGTTCGTCATCGCGTTTGCATTGCGGTTGGTGTACATCCTCGTCGCACATACGTACAGGGTAAAACCGAATGACGACTACTTCAGCTTTGGCTACGAAATGGGACGCATCGGGCGCGCCGTCGCATCCGGCCGAGGCTTCGCCGACCCCTTCGGCCCACACACCGGCCCCACGGCATGGGAACCGCCCATTTATCCGTATTTAATTGCGGCCGCTTTCAAGCTCACCGGAGTTTACACACACGGGTCGGCATTCATTCTGCTCTCTATTAACAGCATTTTCTCAGCGCTGACCTGCATTCCGATTTTCCTGATCGCAAAAAAATGTTTCAGTGAAAAAGTTGCCGTGTGGAGCGCCTGGGCCTGGGCGTTGCTTCCCACTGTCATGTACTGGTCTACGCGCTGGGTCTGGGAGACAAGCCTCGCTGCGTTGTTAATGGCCCTGATTTTCTGGCTTGTGATTGAGATGGAGGCTCTGCGCGGTGCTATCCCGTGGGTTGGATTCGGCCTGCTCTGGGGAGTCGCTGCGCTGACAAATTCTTCGCTGCTCGCTTTCTTGCCCGCCTCTGGGTTGTGGCTCTGGTATCGCCGGGCCAAGCGTGGCAAGAACTCAATCGGCGGAGTGTTGATGGCTTCATTGTTCTTTGCCGCGGCAATCTCTCCGTGGCTGGTCCGCAACTACGAAGTGTTCGGCCGCTTCGTTTTCGTCCGTTCAAATTTCGGTGCCGAGTTGCGACTTGGCAATGGCCCCGGAGCCGATGGCACCTGGATGTCCTACCTGCATCCGACGCAAAATGAACTGGCACTGAAGCAGTACGAGCAGATGAGAGAGATCGCCTACGTTGCTGAGCGCAAGCGCGAGGCCATACAATTTATCCGCGCCGACTACGGCCGCTTCGCCTGGATCAGTGTCAAGCGCTTCGTTTACTACTGGGCTGGTCGCCCGCGGACATCTGAATCGGCAACCTTGATCGACAACTCCGCATTTCTTGCGTCTTCTGTTCTCGCCTTCTGGGGCCTTGCTCTCGCGCTGCGAAAACGCAGGCCGGGAGCATGGCTCTTCTTTTGGCTCCTCATCTGCTATCCCACTATCTACTACTTCGTTTATCCGCACGCGCGTTATCGTCATCCCATTGAGCCAGAGATGGCAATCCTGATCGCCTACGTGATCTCGGAAGCGCAGCCCCGTAAGACTTCCGATGTCCCCAACAAAGCCGCCTAACCATTTTGAAGCCACTCCGTCTAAAGGAGCATCGGAGGCGTTATGCAACGGAACCGAAGACTAGCCACGTGGATCGGCGCACTGCTCGGCGCATTTATGGCGCTGCTGCTCAATTCTGCTCTCGCGCACGCGTCGGACGATGGCCCCCTAGTCACCGAAGAATTCCATCAAAGCTATCCGCTGACTGCGAACGGCCGAGTCGAACTGCAGAACATCAATGGCGCGGTCCACATTACGGCATGGGACAAGAACGAAATCAAGGTCGATGCCGTGAAGAGCGCGCACAGTCAAGACCAGCTTAAGCGCGCGGAGATTCGTGTCGACGCACATAGCGATTCCGTCTCTATCGAAACTCATTATGCTCACGACGATGACGATTGGAGTTCGCACCAGAATCCGGCTTCGGTTGAGTACACCGTGACGGTTCCGCGTAATGCCCGGCTGGATGAAATCAAGCTGATCAACGGCGAATTGGAGGTCGCCGACGTGAAGGGAGAAGTTCGAGCATCGTGTATCAATGGCAAGCTCATCGCCCGAGGCCTGGCGGGAGAGACACGGCTTTCGACAATCAACAGTAAGCTGGACGCAGAATTCAGCAAGTTAGGATCTGAGTCGGTTGATTTATCGTCGGTGAATGGCTCCGTCGACCTAACCTTGCCTTCCGACGCAAAGGCCAGTATTGAAGCGAACACTGTCCATGGCGGAATCGATAACGATTTTGGTCTGCACGCGAACAATCACCATTGGGTAGGACACGACCTGCGCGGTGAACTGGCGGGAGGGGGAACGCGGATCGAACTGCACAACGTGAATGGAAGAATTGATATTCACCATGCAGCAGATGGGAAAGCGATCAGCCCGGCAAAGGACACCGGGGAGCACCAGCAAGGGAGCGTTTAGCCTCTTGCGAGGAATGAAATTGAAAACAGTCATTTAACTGAGCCGTTTCTTCAATTTCTTCGCAATCTCCGGGATCCCCCCTCAACAGCGCCACAAAGTCACCGCGCACGCGCTCTGTTGTCTCGAACACCTCGAGCGAACTGAGCGGCTACCTGCAAGAACTTCAATCAGCGATAATGCCCGAAAGCCTCCGTGTATTCCGCGCTTGCAATCATCGTTCTGATTCTGCACGCTTTGTTCATCGTGTGGATCATCTTCGGCGCGCTGGTTACTCGCCGCCGCCCGGTATTGCGGCTGCTGCATATCGCATCCCTAGTCTGGGGAATCATTACCGAATTGACGCTGTGGCCATGTCCCCTTACGCTGCTTGAAAACTGGCTGGAACTAAAAGCTGGAGTCGGACCCTACAGCGGCGGGTTCCTGCTGCACTATCTCGATAAGCTGGTCTATCCGGACGTCTCATCGACCCTGCTTACCACGATCGGCGTGATCGTCTGCGTATTTAACCTTGCGATCTATGTATGGGTGTTCGTGCAGCTAAGAAGAACCGCTAACAGTCCTTGATGTCCGGAGTATCTTCCACACTGTTTCAGTGGGTCTAGGCGAGAAACATCAAATTGCCGTTCCAGGACTTACTTCAATCTTGCCTTGGGCGCATCTTTGTCGTGCGCGATTGCCGAGCGTATTTGGTAGTTTGTGGCCCATTCACATGTCGTGTAGCCGCGGAGCACGCCTTGCTCTGCCAGTCCCACCTTGGGGTTCATCTCGTATACGCGCAAGGCATAACAGCCGGAATTGGCTACAGGAGCCGATTTCCGCGCTGCGTTTGGCTGGGTCCAGTCGAGTGAGGGGATGTCTCTCAAAACGGGCATGTCATAGGGCCTAAGCACCAGTTGCGGCGCAACCTCCGTGGCCAGTGCTTCGTTGGTTTGGATTTCCGGCGACACCTGCGCTGCGCGTTCTTTATCGGCGGCTAGAACCGGAACCGCAACGCCAACGCAGAGGAGAGAGAAGAAGAACGATCGGATAAATCGCATGATCGAAGCTCCAATCTACGCAAGATTATAGCCCTGCTTAACAGGTGCGGGCTCACCGGTTTAGACTCACCATTCCCAGTTGCGGAAGCGACTCGTCTCACGGTTCATGTTTTAATGAGTCAAGCAAAATTCTGCGGGATGTAGAGTTTTCTCCGGCAACTCAGGCTTGAGACGAGGAGCTTACTAGTTGCATCTAAATCAACAGGCGCTGCGAACCGAAGGACTGACAAAGGTTTTCCGGTCAGGTGCCTCAGAACTGGTGCTCTTTGAAAACCTTTCGTTCGAAGTCGCGCAGGGGGAGATGCTGGCAATTGTCGGCTCGTCGGGAGCCGGAAAAAGCACTTTGTTGCACATTCTCGGCGCGGTTGATAAGCCTTCTGCCGGTGAAATATACTGCGCGAAATTGCGACTGAGTTCTTTGTCGGACGAAGCGGCCGCCGATTTTAGGAACAAAGAAATCGGCTTCGTCTGGCAGTTTCATTACCTCCTGCCTGAGTTTACGGCGTTGGAGAATGTAGCCATGCCGCTGCTGATGCGGGGAACTCAGAAGCTGGAGGCCGAGAAAGAAGCGCGGCGCTGGTTGGAAGAAGTTGGCTTGGCGCAACGATCGCATCATCGGGCCGGAGAACTTTCAGGCGGGGAGCAGCAACGGGCGGCGTTAGCGCGGGCGCTGATCACCAGGCCGAAAGTTCTGCTCGCGGATGAACCGACGGGCGATCTGGACAGCCGCACCGCCGAAGTAGTTTTTGAGTTGATCTCCCGGCTGCATCGCGAGTATCAGCTGACCTCCCTTATCGCGACGCACAACTTTGGCTTTGCCCGCCGCTGTCATCGGGTGATGCGTCTGGAGAGTGGGCGAATGGAAGAGATCGTGCCCGAGAATCTGGTTGAATGAGGGGGCGTGCCGATATTAAAACTTGTAGTTCCAGATCGGATTTGACGATGAACCGAGAAGAACACGTCACGCGGGTGTTCTTAATAGAAGGAGGAACTGCGATAATGTGTCGTGGTTCCTTTCGTAACCTTGAACGGTGGTAAAACAGAAAGAGGCCCATCATAATGAGGACATGGGCTCAATGACCGTAACGTTTTTGGGGTTCCGGAGAGGTTAGGCCGACTCGACCTTTCGTCTCTGGGGGAATCTGGGGGAAGGGGTTATGTTCGAGCGTTACACGGAAAAAGCACGGCGCGTCATATTTTTTGCACGCTACGAAGCCAGCCAGTTCGGCTCTCCTTATATTGAGACCGAGCACCTGCTCCTGGGACTCCTGCGCGAAGATAAGGCCCTCACTAACCGCTTCCTGCGTTCGCATGCCTCGGTCGAATCTATCCGCAAGCAGATCGAGGGTCACACCACCATTCGCGAGAAGGTTTCTACTTCTGTCGATCTGCCGTTGAGCAACGAGTGCAAGCGCGTGCTTGCCTATGCCGCGGAAGAGGCAGAGCGGCTTTCGCACAAGCACATCGGGACTGAGCATCTGCTTTTGGGTTTACTGAGGGAAGAAAAGTGCTTTGCTGCGGAAATTCTGCACGAGCGCGGACTGCGGCTTTCGACCATCCGCGAAGAGCTTGCCCGCAGCAGCCAGGAAAAAGCTCAGCCGCAACGGCAGCGCGAGTCTTCACTGCTCAGTGAGTTTTCGCGCGACCTGACGCAGGCGGCGATGGATAGCCAGCTCGATCCGCTGGTCGGCCGCGAGAATGAGCTTGAGCGCGTGATTCAGATTCTGTGCCGCCGCACCAAGAACAATCCGGTTCTGATCGGTGAGCCGGGCGTCGGCAAAACCGCAATCGTTGAAGGACTCGCGCAGCGCATCGCTGACGGCGAGGTGCCATCGTTCTTAGCTGATAAGCGGATTCTTGCTCTCGATCTTTCGCTGATCGTCGCGGGAACGAAATATCGCGGCCAGTTTGAGGAGCGGCTCAAGACCATCATGAAAGAATTGATGGAGTCGCAGAACTGCGTGATCTTTATCGACGAACTGCATACGCTGGTTGGAGCGGGATCTGCCGAAGGTTCACTCGACGCAGCGAACATTCTGAAGCCGGCGCTTTCCCGCGGCGAGATTCAGTGCATTGGCGCGACGACGCCAGGCGAATATCGCAAGTCGATCGAAAAAGACCGTTCGCTCGAGCGGCGCTTTCAGGCGGTAAAGGTTCCGCCCCCGAACGAAGTCGACGCAACCAAGATTCTCTTCGGCGTAAAAGACCGCTACGAAAAATTCCACGCGGTCACCTACACCGACGAGGCCATCAACTTCGCGGTTTCGCATTCGAACCGCTACATTCCAGATCGCTTCCTTCCAGACAAGGCAATCGACCTGGTCGATGAAGCCGGCGCGCGCGTGAAGCTGCGCCAGACTTCGCTGCCGGAAGAGATCACCGAAGTCCAAAAGCGGCTGAAGTTCATCGTTCACCGCATGGAGAACGCGGTCGCGAACCACGAGTTCGAAAAGGCCCGCTTCTATTCCGATGAAGAACGCAAGGAGCGCGAGAACCTGCGCATCCTGCGCGAAAAATATCACCTCGATGAATCGGCGACCGGCGTCGTCAATCGCGAGGATATCGAGGATGTGGTTTCGCGCTGGACCGGTGTGCCGATCGCGTCCATTAAAGAAGAAGAATCGCAGAAGCTGCTGCGCATTGAAGAAGAGCTACACAAGCGCGTGATCTCGCAAGATAAATCGATCAGCGCTCTGGCTCGCGCTATTCGCCGCAGCCGCGCTGGACTGAAGAACCCGAACCGGCCCATCGGCTCGTTCTTGTTCCTTGGCCCCACGGGCGTCGGCAAAACTGAAGTTGCACGCACGCTGGCGCAATTTATGTTCGGCACGGAAAAGTCGCTTATCCGCTTCGATATGTCCGAATTCATGGAAAAGCACTCAGTCTCGAAGCTGATCGGGTCGCCTCCGGGATACGTTGGCTACGAAGAGGGAGGCCAGCTTACCGAGCGGGTGAAGCGCGCGCCTTATTCGGTGGTGCTGCTCGATGAAATCGAGAAGGCGCACCCGGACGTGTTCAACATCCTGTTGCAGGTGTTTGAAGACGGCCAGTTGACCGACGGACTCGGCAACACTGTCGATTTCAAGAACACGATCATCGTCATGACTTCGAACATTGGCGCCCGGCATTTGCAGAAGCGCGAAGGGCTCGGCTTCCAATCGACGAAGGAAGATGCAATTGCTGACAAGGTCGAGGAACTGGTTAAGAACGAGGTCAAGCGCACCTTCAACCCAGAGTTCCTGAACCGGCTCGACGAAATCATTATCTTCAACGCGCTGAACGAAAACGACCTCATCCAGATTCTGGAGCTCATGGTTACGCAGCTCAACACGAACCTGGCGCAGAAGTCGATCACGGTCACGGTTGCGGACGAGGCCAAGAAGTGGATTCTCAACCAGACCCTGACCGACCGCAGCTACGGCGCTCGCCCGCTGCGCAGGGCCTTGCAGAAGTACATCGAGGACCCGCTCTCGGAAGCGCTCATCCAGGGCACGATCACCATGCGCCCGGCCTTCATCGAGGTCTTCCTCGAGGGCAACAAGCTGTTCTACCGTCCCGTGGACTCGAAGGAAAACGAGGGCGTGCTGCTGTACGAGAATTAGCAGTCAGCACTCAGCATTCAGCACTCAGGGCCGCCAGCGAAAGCTGGCGGCTTTTGAATTATGGACTTTCTCTCAGTAAGTTCTCAACGTCACGACGGCCGTGAAGAATGGAAACAACTTGCAGTGGGTCCGTATTAGGTCGGTACACAATTAAGTAGGAATAAACGGGGAAGAATTTCACCCGGTAGCTCGTGAGATCCTTTCTCCAATGTCCCGCCTCGGGATTCCGCGACAGGAAGACAATCCGTTCGCGGATAACTGATTCCACGCGCTCCGCCGTTGACACGCTGCTTTGGCCCTTGATGTATCGCCAGATTTCGGCAAGATCCGCGGCCGCCTGCGGCGCGAGGACGTATCGGCGACTCATTTTTGCGAGCTTTTGAGTTTGGCGAGATATGCATCGAGTCGGCCCTCAGGAATGCCCTGGCCACGATCGAGTTGTTCGATCCCGCACTGAATTTTTGCTTCAACCGCCGCTCGATTTTCTAATAACCAGCGATCCTGTTCCTCTTGCGTTTGGAGTAGTCGCAAGAGTGCCTCCTCGACACTGCCGGAATTTGTGCTTTCCACTTGTCTTTGCAGCCGAGCCTGAAGATCAGGATTGCGGATTTCAATATTCATCGCGCTCAGTTTAGCACTCTACCTGGAATCTGGATTCAACTTGTATGATGGCCCAGTTGCTTCCACCGCAAAAAAGCGAAATGCAGGGCCCCGAATATCAGAGTCTAAAATAACAACGTACTCGTCACGATTAGGCCTACAGCTCCCGGAGGGCCGTCTCCAAACCATGCGATGATTTGCTCAGGAAGGAGAGGCCATAAGATGGGCAATAGCCATTGACTTGGCACTATGTAGAGACTGAAAAGATCGAATCGCGGAAAGATAAACGCGACTACACCTGCAATAATCGCCGCCCCTGACCCGAATAGCGCGGATTTTAAGATACGCATTTGGTGCATTCTCTCACTCAACACCCATTTCATTCGATTACGGAAGTCATTCGTGCAATTTTCGCAACGGGTCTGCCCTCAGCGAGACTGATGATCGCTGGAGACGGCAGATGCAAAAAGTTGGAAGCGAGAATCTCTGCTGCGTAGCGGCGCTCTGCATCATCTACAAACGATGACAGAAATTTCACTGATCGAGCGCATCTTTCAGGGTGCCCAATTCGTGCAGTCACTGGGAATTGAGCTGACCTCTTGGGGCAAAGGCTGGTGTGAAACGAAGGTCAAAATTTTGCCTGAGCATCGGCAGCAGCACGGTTTCGTTACGCCGGTGTGCTGATGACAATTGCCGACCACACCTGCGGAGGGGCCGCCGCAACAACAATTCCAGATGGCAGTGACGTGATCACTGTGGAGAACAAAATTTCGTTCCTGCGTCCTGCGACGGGGAAGGAGCTAACTTGCCGCGCCGAAGTGCTGCGTTCCGGAAAGAATTTTGTCTTCGTAGAAGCCGAGCTCATGACCAGCAGTGACGAAGGCGCAGTCATGGTCGCGAAGGCGTTAAGCACGCTTGCTGTCATTCCTCTGAAAACTGGAGAGCGGGTATAAGGAGGTTGTGAGAGTGCAACATGACAATCATGAGGCGACTAGACCTGAATTAGAGCCGAACTAACGGTGAGTGGAAGAGCGGCCCTTTTCAGGGCCGCGTTGAGCCGCGGCAATCATATTTTTACGCGGCCCTGAAAGGGCCGCTCTTCCACCCGATTTCTTGCGCGTATTTAGAGTGCGCTCCTCACGACTGCAGATTCCTCGGAGCTGCAGCTCCTCGGAATGACATCGACTTAAATTCTTGCTACCTAC
The DNA here is from genome assembly GCA_035279425.1 of Terriglobales bacterium. Taxonomy (GTDB): domain Bacteria; phylum Acidobacteriota; class Terriglobia; order Terriglobales; family Acidobacteriaceae; genus Gp1-AA145. The sequence continues at coordinate 216,530 of DATEHT010000016.1, forward strand.
GTACGCGCCCTGAAGGGCCGCTCTTCCACGGGAACGCATAGAAAGCGTTCGCGGTTACCCGCTTGAAGATCTCCCCAAGGCTGCTACCATCGTCTTCAAGGTGGTGCGTATGTTCCGTGCTCTTGCTGCCTTTCTGATGGTCCTGCTCGCCGTTGGCCTCTCCTTCGGCAAGAACAAAAAAGAAAAATCTCATCCAGTCCTTCCCGCCGATGTGCTGCAGGCGCAAACCGTTTTCGTTCAAATCGCTCCTGATGCAGGCGAGCCGCTTACAAATCCGCAAGCCAATGCGCAGGCGCGGGAGAACGTCGAAAAGGCTCTGATGAAATGGCACCGATTTCAAATCCTCCTCGATGGCAGCGAGGCGGACCTCATCATTACCGTTCGGAAGGGAACCGGTAACGCTGTTGGCCCAACCATCAAGGGTGGACCAATTGATCAAAGGCCTGTCATCTTGCAGCCGAATGATGGCGACATTCGCGTCGGCGGCCATCAAGGGCAGGCTCCAGATGCGGGACCGCAGGATCCCCTTGATCGCCGGCCACACATTAGTACTGAGTCCGGTCCAGCGGAAGACATGATGGAGGTATACCGGGGTAGGAGCGAATTGGGTAGCGCTTTCGACAGCCCGCCGGTGTGGAGATACATTGCAAAAGATGCGCTTCGGCCCCCGACTGTCTCTGCCGTGGATCAGTTCCGGAAAGCAATCGACGAAAGCGAGAAAGCCGCCGCGAACTCCGGAAAGCACCCCTAGTAGTCCGAAACACGGTTACATCGAAGCAAATTTATGTTTGTCATTCCGAACCGCTTTAGCGGTGAGGAATCTGCTGCTCACATCAAAAAGCAGATTCACAGAGCTGAAGCTCCTCGGAATGGCATAAGTTAGTTTCCTATCGGCCAATGCGGTAAAGGGGCAGCTTTACCACAGACCTGTCGAAAACCTGCGCTCAATCACGATAACCAGCCCAAAGTACTCCAGCCGCTGAAGTTCGAGCTGCGATCCCATCGGCGCGAGAAGTTTGGCGTGCAAGCAATAATTTTTAAAAAAAAACACTTGACAAGATCGATAGTGTTATAGTTAAGTATAACAGTATTGCAGCAGGCCATTTGGCCCAAAAATTCAGGAGAATGACATGAAATCTCTTCGTTTAATGCTTCCGCTTTCACTGCTTTTCGTCGCGACGGTCGCGATGGCCCAGCACGAAATGCAAACCTCAACACCTCAGCCCCAATCAGACGCACAGAAGTCGTTCGCAGAATTGAAGTCTCTCGCCGGCACGTGGAGAGGGCCCATCACGGTTGATCCGCCGCAAGCTGACATGAAGGCGGGAGCGCTCGGCCAAATCTCACTGCGCGTGACATCTCGCGGCAACGCGCTGGTACACGAGATGCAAGCAGCGGACACGCCACTGGATGCCACAAAGTACGATCATCCGGTCACGATGTTCTACGTAGATAATGACCGCCTCACACTGATCCATTACTGTGACGCCGGGAATCGTCCGCGGATGATCGCGCGGAGTTCGCCCGACGGCAAGACAGTAGAGTTCGACTTTGTCGACGTCAGCGGCAGCAACCAGTACGGCCATATGTACCACGCGGTATTCACGACGATCGATGCCAACCACCACCGTGAGGACTGGACGTATATGATGCCCGGCGACAAGCCTGTTCACGCCCACATGGACCTGACACGGGTTCCCGGGTTATAAGCGACCAAATAACTCACTGAGAGGAGAAACGATTATGAGCACAACTCTCACGACGAAAGCGATTCCGGAAGTAGGGTCGCGTTTTAAGCCCAGGATGGTCAGCGCGTTTTACTTGCTGACCTTCCTGACGGGAGCATTCTTTCTCTTAACCGGCGGAACGTTAAGTTCGGTTATCGATCTGACCGTGGCGATGTTTTATATCACCGCGACTATGCTGTTCTATGCGCTGAACAAAGATGCACACGAACTGAACAGGCATTAGGCCCATGGAGCTGACGAGAGGCAAGGCTCCGTGGATCCGCAATTTCGCACCTTGGAGGCGAACATGATGTTAACCAAGAACCCGGGAAGAGTCGCGGGACTCTTGTACCTGATGCTTGTCGTGTTTGCGCCTCTGCGCCTGATGTATATCCCGAACAAGCTGTTTGTGCATGGAAACGCAGCGGCGACGGTTACTAACATTGCTGCGCACGAGTGGCTCTTCCGTCTCGGGATCATTGACATGCTGGCTTGTTCGCTGGTCTTGATATTGCTCACGCTGGCACTTTACCGCTTGTTCGCAGGAGTAAACCGCGACCTTGCGCTGCTGGTAGTTATCTTCGGCGGGATGATGCCGGCCGTGATTGATTTCGTAAGTGTGGTGAGCGACTTTGGTGCGCTGCTGTTTGTGCGCGGGGCCAACTTCTTGTCCGTATTTGACAAGCCTCAGCGCGATGCCCTGGCGATGGTGTTCCTTCGACTGGGAGACTATCAAAACGTAGCGGCTGAGGTTCTTTGGGGAGTGTGGCTCTTACCTTTGGCTGTGCTGGTGTACAGGTCACGTTTTCTGCCGAGGTTCCTGGGCGTCTGGCTTCTAGTAAACGGGTTCGCGTACATAGTCATTAGTTTTACCGGGACACTGCTGCCGCAATATCAAGAGAAGGTATTTGACCTTTCCTTCCCGGCACTCCAAGGAGAGCTGCTGCTGATGCTTTGGTTGGTGGTCAAGGGCGCGAAGGCGGAAGCAGTCAACGCGGAGGCTATGCGGTCTGCAGCTGCTCCGGCCTAGAATTGCGGCAAATGAGGTAGAACATATTTCGGCAAGTAAGCCGATCGGAAGCCAACATGGAACGTGATTGGAACGACAATCAGCCGATTTACCGTCAGCTTCGCGACCGCGTAGTGGCGATGATCCTCGACGGTGTGCTCAAGGAGGGCGATCCGCTGCCCTCGGTTCGGAACGTAGCGGCTGATTATCGCTTGAATCCGCTCACAGTGCTCAAGGGATATCAGGAACTGGTAGACGAGGATTTGGTTGAAAAGAGGCGAGGTCTCGGAATGTATGTGAAGGATGGAGCACGCGATGTGCTCTTGAAAGGCGAGCGCCAGAAATTTCTCGCCGAAGAATGGCCGAGGATTCAGGAGACCATTCAGCGGCTTGGGCTGAAACCGGCAGAGTTGCTGAACGGAGCAGGACGTGCGTCCGCAAAATCCGCGAAGAGATCTGACGAGAGCTCGACCGGGAGATCGACCGAAGGTTCGACCGAAGAAGAGGAGCGCTGATCGAATGGCATGCATTGAAGCACATAGGCTGCGTAAGGCATACGGAACGACCATCGCGCTCGACGGAATTGATTTGCGCGTCGAAGAGGGCCGGATTCTGGGAATGATTGGTCCTAACGGAGCGGGCAAGACTACCGCACTCAACGCGATCCTAGGCCTCATACCGTATGAGGGAGAACTGCGGGTCCTGGGGCGCGATCCCTGGAAAGAACGCAATCTACTTATGCGCGATGTCTGTTTCATCGCCGACGTTGCGGTCCTGCCGCGCTGGATCAAGGTTTCACAGGCCCTCGAGTTTGTGGCCGGCATTCATCCGCGATTCGATCGCGCGAAGGCCGAAGGCTTCCTTGCGAAAACCAGTATTGGGCTGAATCGCAAGGTTAAGCATTTGTCCAAAGGCATGGTGGCGCAACTCCACCTAGCGCTGGTTATGGCAATTGATGCGAGATTGCTGGTGCTCGATGAGCCGACGCTCGGGCTGGACATTCTTTTTCGCAAGCAGTTTTACGATTCGTTGCTGAACGACTACTTCGACGGCACTCGCACGATCGTGGTGACCACGCACCAGGTAGAAGAGCTGCAGCACATCCTCACCGATTTGATGTTCATCGACCGCGGACGCGTCGTGCTCAGTTGCAGCATGGAGGAGTTCGAATCGCGTTATCTCGAAGTGACGGTGAACCCCGATCAGGTCGCTTCGGCAAGAGCGCTGAAGCCAATCTATGAGCGCCAGTTATTTGGTCGCACGATCCTCATGTTCGACCGCGTCGAACGCGGACGGCTTTTACAGCTCGGCGAGGTACACACCCCCAGCATTGCCGATTTATTCGTCGCAGTTATTGGCAACAAGGCTGGAATGTCACAGGGAGCAGGCATATGAATACTCACTCAGGCGCGGCATCTGAACCGCAGTCGCGTGACTTCGCAACCACAGTTGCGGCGGGCCTTCGCCCTGTGTATTGGTCGGTTCGACGTGAGCTGTGGGAGAACCGTTCGATCTACCTCGCGCCCTTGGTTGCGGCGGCCCTTTTTCTATTGGGCTATACGATCAGCATAGTTCGTCTGCGACTCCATATGGACGCGGTTTCATTACCATCAGCCTTGGAAACTCACCATAGCCATGACTTTGCGCCGGCCCTGATCATGGGCGTCGCTATCATCGTTAGCATTTTCTACTGTCTCGATGCTCTTTACGGAGAGCGCCGCGATCGCAGCATTCTGTTCTGGAAATCGCTGCCCGTTTCGGATACCACGACTGTAATTTCAAAGCTGGCCATTCCTATTCTTATCTTGCCGCTTGTTAGCTTCGTCATCACCATTGCCACACAGCTCATGATGCTGGTGCTGAGCAGCGCAATACTGGCGGGCGGCGGGGTCAGCATTTCATCCATATGGGCGCAAGCCTCTTTTCGTGTTTCGCTCATATGGCTATATCACTTTGTTACAGTCCACGGCCTCTGGTATGCACCCCTCTATGGCTGGTTGCTGCTGATTTCGGCGTGGGCTCCCCGGGCACCTTTCATGTGGGCCTTCCTTCCACCCTTCGTCATCTGGGGAGTCGAGAAGATCGCTTTCAATACCTCGTATTTCCTCAGCATGTTGCAATACCGCCTGACGGGGCCGGGACCCGAAATGACCTCGAACGAACACGCTCACGACTTCGCTGCATCGTTGATCCCTCATCATTTCTTGAGTACTCCCGGTTTGTGGACGGGTCTCCTCGTGGCGGTGATATTTCTGGCCATCACGGTGCGATTACGCCGATTACATGGGCCGATCTGATCGCGACTAGTAACAATAAGGCATAGACCCCTAGGCAGGTAAGTAGAGGAGGGAACAGTGTCGCCAATCTTAGCTATTCATATTTCCGGCGGGACTTTGGGATTATTCTCTGGGGCGGCCGCTTTGTTGTTCCGCAAAGGTTCCCGTCGGCACGCCCTGGCTGGAAAAGTTTTCGTGTTCGCCATGTTGACTATGGCAGCGGCCGCGACATACCTCGCTGTTCTGAAGCACCAAGCAGGCAACATTAACGGCGGCATTTTTACTTTTTATCTGATATTGACGGCCTGGTTCACTATCCGGCGGCCCGACAGAGCAACGAACAAATTCGACTGGATTGTGCTTCTGATCCCGTTGGCGCTTGGTCTCATCGTTGGGTTCTCTGGCATTGAAAAAATGCGCGTTCCCGGACCGTCCAAAGACGGTGTTCCCGCCGGAATGAACTTTTTTCTTAGTTCCGTGATGCTGCTCGCTGCTGCCGGCGACGTTCGCATGCTGGTTCGCGGCGGAGTTGCGGGCAGCACGCGGATCGCACGACATCTTTGGCGGATGTGCTTTGGGTTATTTGTCGCCACGGGATCGTTTTTCCTCGGGCCAGCAAACCGGCCTCTGAGGCTGCTTTCGGCGGTGGGTTTCCGCCAGCAAGTATTCAGGACTCTGTTGCGGCAGGAAGTGCTTCTGTTCCTGGCTGTCTTGCCCTTGTTTTTTCTGATTTTCTGGCTCGTCCGCGTTCGCTTAATGAAAGGTGTGTATCCGCTTTTAGGTCCCCAGCGTGGGAGAGCGGCCCTTTATGGCCGCGTAACTGCGCCTGCATCCGTAACGCGGCCCTGAACGCTCTTCGACCTTTCTCGGTAGAAAAACTGCAAATTCCTAGCGTCTACTCCGTACCAGCTCTCATCTACAAAGCATGCCTGACAAAGTCAATATCTCCGAAAAATTTGCGCACATCCACGAATATTGGAAACCGTACATTGCTGGGGAACTTAACGGACAATTGGTGAAACTCGATAAGTTGAAAGGCGAATTCGTCTGGCATCATCATGAGAATGAAGATGAGATGTTTCTGGTGGTCAAGGGACGATTTCGGATTGAGTTTCGCGACAAGGTTGTTTCGCTCAAGGAAGGCGAGTTCATCGTCGTGCCGCGCGGAGTCGAGCACAAGCCCGTCGCCGACGAAGAATGCTGGATTCTGCTCTTCGAGCCGGCGTCAACGCTCAACACCGGCAACGTCACGAATAAATTCACGCTGCGTGAGTTGGAAAAAGTCTAGGAGGTCACAGGAATATGCAAACAGGGAATCCCATCGTTTCGTAGGCCATGAGCCCAGGTATCTCGTCAGTAATCACCAAAGGTCATGTCCTTTCCGTCAAATTCCGGCTCAAACCCGCATAAACACTGCCATTTACGCCCAATTCGCGCCATTCGCGACTAAATCCCTTTCCAATTGCCTTAAATCCCGCAACTCCCGTACTATCAAAAAATTGCAGGAATTTGGCTGAACTTCGCGCTGCCAGCAGGGTTCCTGCAATCTAAGTAGCTGTTGAATCCTGGGATGGGTATAGGGAAGTGACCGCCAAAAAATTTGCCACGCGTCTCGCCGTCATTATTGCCTCCATCATCTTGGTTGTTCCGAGCGGAATTGCCGCGACCATCAATACGCGGCCGCTGACTTCGCCTTCGAAGAAGCGCGCCGTCAGAGAAAATTCGCACGCACGCCGTCACATGCACCACCTCGCGCGCAGCCGGCGCGTACGCTCGCGTACTGTACATGCGCTTAAGCGGCACCATTATTACGAACACTTCTATGCCAGCTCTTATTCCGACGACATAACCGACGGCGACATCACCCGCGGTGAAGATCCCGTTGTGCGCCAGGCTGCAATTGATGCCCTTGGCAACATGAACGGGACGGTGCTCGCGATCGAGCCGACCAGCGGCCGCATTCTGGCGATGGTCAATCAGAAGCTCGCGCTCTCTAGCGGCGCGCAACCCTGCTCCACCATCAAGCTCTCTGTCGCCCTTGCGGCGCTAAGTGAAGGAATCATCAATAAAGAAACGCAAGTGCGTCTCGGCGGGCGTTATCACATGAATCTAACGCTCGCGCTGGCGCATTCCAATAATGAATACTTCGAAGCACTTGGCCGGCAGCTTGGATTTGAAAAAGTCGCACACTACGCGCATTTGTACGGGCTGGGCGAACTTGCGGGTTATCACATTGCAGGCGAGAAACCGGGTGTATATCCCGAAGAGGTAATTCCCGCAAGCCTTGGTGGCGTAGGCAAGATGTGCTCGTTCGGTGAAGGAATTTCGATGACGCCGCTGCAACTGGGAGCGCTGGTCACTGCTATCGCCAACGGCGGCACAGTGTATTATCTGCAGCATCCGACCACGCCGGAGCAGGTGGCGAACTTCCAGCCAATCGTAAAGCGCCATCTGCCGATCGGTGGAATCATTCCTGAAATTTCCGATGGCATGGCGGGAGCGGTTGAATACGGCACCGCACGTCGTCTGCTTGCCAATTTCAACGAAGAAGAAGTTCTGGGGAAGACCGGGACGTGCTCTCACGCCGGCACGCGCTTTGGCTGGTTTGCGAGTTATGCAAACACGAATTATGGCCGAGTGGTCGTAGTCGTCTTCCTTGAAGGCGGCCGTCCGACCTTTGGCCCCAAAGCCGCCGAAATTGCCGGTCGCATGTACCGCGATCTGTACGATCACAATTTCTTTGTCGAGAAGCCATCCGTCCCTGCGAAGTCCGCGGCCACCGGCGAAACCAGCACCTCTGAGTGAACCATATTGGAACGTTGATTAACCGCATGAACTTTCGTGCGGTTCAAGATTGCCAATCCAGATTAGTGGCCTCATCACAATCGTGTACACTTCCGTTCGCCAGGTAGTGGTACTGAATCCTGGGCCTTCGCGAAAGGGAAAATTAAAAATGAGAAGATGCTACATCAGCTTGTATGCAGCAGTGTGTGTTGTTGCCTTTATGACTCTTGCTGACTCTCCAACGAGAGCGCAGGAGATCAAAGAGAAACCTCCCATGTACTCCTACGTCGCGAACTGGCAGATTCCGCGCAGCCAGTGGGGCGATGTAGAAAAAACCAATGCCGCGGACCAGAAAATTCTCGATAAGGCTCTTGCGAGCGGCACGATCGTCGGCTACGGCAACGACGAGAACCTCGTTCATCAGCCTGAGGGGGAGACGCACGACAATTTCTGGTCATCGATGTCGATGGCCGGTTTGCTCAATGTTCTTGACGAGTTCTATAAATCCCCCACCATCGCTTCGCCCGTTTTGGCGAACGCGACCAAGCACTGGGACAGCATCTATGTCAGCCGTTATTACAACTGGCATGCGGGATCATTCAAAGATGCGTACACCTACGTGGCTTTTTACAAGCTGAAGGAGAGCGCACCGGACGACGCGGTCGACACGCTGGCCAAGAACCTCATAGCTCCCCTGCTGGAGAAGATGATTTCGGAGGGGGCGGTTGTCGAATATGAGATCGACACGCAGACGATTCACACCGAAAATCCGAACTCGTTTCTGATTGCTTACATTACGCCCAATGGTGAAGGGATAGACAAGGTTAATGCAGCAATTCGTGCGACCTTAAAAGCGAATCCGTTGGGAGGGCCCGCGTTTGACAGCATGGTTGACTACAGCGCGCACCGTGATGAACTGTTGCGCACTAACGCCACTTACAAATAGATTTTGCCGGTTTAGTGCTGAAAAAGCCCTGTTCACAAACGTGCAAACAGGGCTTTTCTGTTTCGGAAGTTTCGGATCAGGACCGTTCGTCGCTGATCAGCCTCTCACTTCGTCCCTCGCGACAACGCCGTCTTTAATGTGAATTACGCGGTGTGCATAGTCCGCGATGTCGTGCTCGTGCGTGACGAGAACGATGGTATTGCCCTCAGAATGCAGGCGATCAAAAAGCGCCATGATTTCGGTTCCGGTCTGCGAATCAAGGTTTCCGGTAGGCTCGTCGGCCAAAATGATCGACGGCTTGTTCACCAGCGCGCGCGCGATCGCAACCCGCTGCCGCTGGCCGCCAGAAAGCTCGTTTGGCTTGTGATTCATTCGTTGCGCCATGCCGACCGCCTCAAGCGAACCCTGTGCGCGATCTTTCCGTTCCTCGGCTGGGATGCCTCCATAAATTAGCGGAAGTTCGACATTGTGCAGTGCAGTGGCACGCGCGAGAAGATTGAACGTTTGGAAAACGAAGCCGATTTCCTTGTTCCTGATGTGCGCCAATTCATCATCATTCAGTTCACTGACCAATTGGCTGTTGAGCCAATACTGCCCCTGGCTCGGGCTATCCAGGCATCCAATCAAATTCATCAGCGTCGATTTGCCGGAACCGGACGGTCCCATGATGGCGACATATTCGTTGCGCCGGATTCGCAGATTTATTCCCCGCAAAGCGTGGACCTGCTGCTCTGAACCCATGTCGTAGGTCTTCCATAGGTCTGAGGTCGAAATCATGCACGATTCCGGTGGGGCCGACACATCCGGCTGGTTGATGCTGATTACTTCCGCGGTCGCCATCTTTTTCTCCTGCTCCGACTGGGGCACAGATTTGCTCTAGTCCCTTGACTTTGGACGCACCACGTGGGTTTTAGTCACGTTGAGTTTGATAGAGGTCGCCCTCGTATCGTGGATACGATGTCTGAAGGTGAAAAGTTCCGCTGCTGCCAAACGCTCCTGCCCGGACCCCACCCGATTATAGCCGGGAATCTTAGTTCGTATGATGCTGCGAAGTTGAATTCACCAACTTAGGAACGATGTCTGCCTTGATTCTTGCCGTACGAAGATGCTTGCCTTTTAGAGGTACTTTCCGCAGGGAGAGCCCGCCAGGTATGCCTCATTCGAGTGCAAAGTCACCCGCCCTGCTCCCGAAACAATCGAGTGACAACAAGGGTGCAAATTTCCTGTTTTACAAAGCCTAGGGCAACCAAAATGCCTCGCCGGAGAATCAGCCTGATCAGGGTTTTTCACCCGTATGTGCTTTTCGCTCAAAGCCTTGTATTCCCATGTGCAAACACATAGAATGATGTTACTCAGAGTGCGTCTGTGCTTCTGAAGGAGTACTCTTCCCTATGTCCCGGTTCCGTTCTGTAAATCTAGTGGTCTTCTTCGTGCTCGTTTGCAGTTTTGTCTTTTCCTCGCTTCTCTTCGCTTCACCTTCTGCCGACAACAGTTCCGACCAGACGCAGGTCGATCAGAAGAACGCTCAGGCCAAAGACAGCTCTACCGACCCACTTAAGCGTCCGATCGACGAAAAGCGCAAGAAGGAGAATGCCAGATCACTGAAGCGAGAGCTCAGGGGCGAGTACAAGAAGTGGCTGGATGAAGACGTTCGCTGGATCATCACGGACGGCGAGCGCAAGGCATTTATGCAGCTCTCGAACGACGAGGAGCGCGATCAGTTTATTGAAGCATTCTGGCAGCGCCGCAATCCTGACCCAGATAGCGAAGACAACGAATTCAAGGACGAGCATTATCGCCGCATCGAGTACGCGAACGAGCACTTCGCGGCCGGCAAGCCCGGATGGATGACCGACCGGGGTCGAATTTACATCGTGTATGGCCCGCCAGACGAGATTGAGGACCATCCGTCCGGCGGCAGCTATGAGCGCCCGATGGAAGAAGGTGGTGGCGAAACTTCGACGTATCCATTTGCCGACTGGCGGTACCGCTACATCGAAGGTATCGGGCAGGAAGTCATCATCGAGTTTGTGGATACCTGCATGTGCGGCGATTACCACATGACCATGGATCGCAGCGAAAAGGACGCGCTCAAGTACGTGCCCAATGCCGGCCTTACCCTGTACGAGCAAATGGGCATGGCTTCGAAGGCCGACCGCTTCTCTGGTGGTGGGCTCGAGCAACTCGGCACCGGGCCGGACTCTGCCAGTTTGCAGGCCAAGCAATTCGATCGGCTGGAGCAGTACGCGAAATTAAACTCGGCGCCTCCGGTGAAGTTCAAGGATCTCGAGGAAGTTGTTCAGCACAAGATCAGCTACAACACCATGCCTTTCGATGTGCGCACCGATTTTGTTCGCATAACGAGTGACACGGTCCTGGTGCCGGTAACGGTTCAACTCAAAAACCGCGACATTACGTTCAACAATAAGGACGGCGTCGAGCACGGCGTGGTAAACGTTTTTGGCCGTTTGACCACCTTGGCCGGGAAAGTAGCTCAGACTTTTGAAGACACCGTGGTTGCAGACGTTCCCGCGGAGCTATTACCGAAAGAGGCTGATAATTCGAAAGTGTATTGGAAAGCGGTACCGCTGCGCCCGGGCCGTTATCGCCTCGATCTGGTTGTAAAAGATGTGAATGGCGATCGCATGGGCACTTGGAGTCGCGGTATCATTGTGCCCGAATTCGAGGACGACAAGCTGGCCAGTTCGTCTTTGATCGTTGCGGATGACGTTGAACCAGTGCCTTCGAAGAGCGTCGGCAGCGGACAGTTTGTGATCGGAACTACGAAGGTTCGTCCGCGAGTCAGTGCAGGAGACGGTAAGCCGGCGTCGTTTAAGCGCGGCCAGAAGGTAAATTTCTGGATGCAGGTCTATAATCTCAGCGTTGACGACAAGACCCATAAGCCATCGGCAACGTTCGAGTACGACATCGTAAATGCTGCGACCAACAAACAGGTCGTACATGCGGTCGAGTCATCGGACAAGATGGGCAATATCGGCGATCAGGTCACATTGCAGAAGGCCGTTCAGGCTGCCAATCTTGATCCTGGTGTGTATCGCATTCAGATCAAAGTGAGCGATAATATTTCGAAGCAGACGTTAGATCCCACGGCCACTTTTTCAGTCGAGTAAACAGGTTCTAAGAACTGATGCGGAGTAAACTCGGCTATCTCGTTATCGCGTTCGGCTTGGTTCTGCCGTCGTGGTCTGCCGACAGGACGGCCTCGATATCCGGCTACATACGCAATTCCAGCGGATCACCTCAGGTGGGCGCCGTGGTTCAAGTGCTGGGATCGGCGGCCCAGGTCTTCAGCTTTATCACCGACGACAAAGGCTTCTTCCGCGCTAATGGCTTGGTTCCGGGTACTTATTCGGTTAGGGCCTCCGCTCCGGCCTTCCTTCCAACGCTTCGCGAAAAGATCAATCTCAAGGCCGGCGCAACTGTTCTGCTGAACCTTACGCTGTCGACGGTGTTTGACGCCTTGCAAATCACGCCGCGGCGCGGGAACTCCGACGATGGAGACTGGGATTGGGTGTTGCGCTCTGCCGCAAACCGCCCCGTTCTGCGTATTCTTCCTGATGGTTCCCCGGTCATGGTGGCAGACAAGACGTCATCAACCGATCTGAAAGGCGCGCTCTCTTTCGTTGCCGGCGCTCCCTCAGAAGGCTTCGGCTCGATCTCCGACATGAGCACGGGTTTTCTGGTTGAGAAGTCGCTGTTTGCGTCGGGAACTCTTACCGTGAACGGCAACGTTGGCTATGGTTCTGCGGTGCCCAACGCCGTGGTGCGCAGCTCCTATAAGCACCGGATGGCGAATGGATCGACGCCGGAGATCGCCTTCACGATGAGACGCCTGTCATCGCCCGATCTCGGTGTGCATAACGCCCAATTGCAGGCACTTTCCCTTTCAACGTCTGACGATGTGGCCGTTGGCGATGTGCTTGAGCTCAAGTTTGGCAGCGAGCTGCAAACCATCCAGTTCCTGGGCCGCGTTACAGCCTTTCGCCCGTTTGGTACCGTGGCGGCGCATCTTTCACCGGACAGTGTTCTTGAGTATCGGTACTCAACGTCCCGTCCTGATCTCCGCGCCGATAAGGGCTTCGAAACCGCGCCGGCCGATTTGAGCGAGTCGGATCCTCGTGTCAGCATGACCGGATTTTCTCCCGCTCTGGAGAGGGCCCACCATCAGGAACTCGCTCTTTCCCATCGCGAAGGCAGCACCAGCATGCAGGCCGCCTTCTACACCGACCGTCTGACCGATCCCGCTCTTACAGGAGCCGGCGAATACTCCTCGACCGCCGGCGACGTTTTGCCCGATGTTTATTCTGGCACCTTCAGCTACCAGGGCCGCAACCTCAACACGCGAGGCATGAGGCTCGTGCTCGAGCAGCAACTCGCCTCCGATATTTCCGCCACTCTCGACTACAGCTACGGCGGCGTCCTCGATTTAGGTGGCGAAACTACGACGCTGGAACAAGCCCGCGCCCAGAGCACCATTAGAAACCGGCACGCCGTCTCGGCGAAATTCAGTGGCACCACTCCTCGGACAAAGACTCGGTGGATTGCTTCTTATGGCTGGACCAGCGGCCGCGCGCTCACGCCGGTTGATATGTTTAATGCTTCCGCCGGGCAGTCCGATCCTTTCCTCGACGTTTTCCTCCGCCAACCGGTTCCGTGCCTGGGCTCCCTGCCCGGACATATGGATGTTGTGGTTGAAATTCGGAATCTCTTAGCGCAAGGATACGTTCCGTTGTTCGGCCAGGACGGGCACACAGTCTATCTGGTGCAATCGGCCCGCGCGGTGCGTGGTGGCTTAGCGTTCAGCTTCTGAACTGTCCGATCGCTTCTGAACTGTCTGATCGAAGAGAAGCTTATAGTCCCGGACGTTGGCTCGCGAATGCCGCCCGAGGGCTGATGTTGTAACGCTTGAGCTTTCGGTACAGCGTGGCCCGGCTGATCCCCAGCATCTTGCCCGCGACTACCTTGTCTCCGCGAACCTGCTGGAACACGCGCTGGATGGTTGCCCGCTCAATTTCCTCGAGATCGGTGGCTGATAGTGGGGCCTGAATTGGTAGAGGTGTGCTTTCGACGGCAGGAGTGGCCGAGAAAATAGCAGGCGGCAGGTCGGTAACGTCGATATTTTTGCCAGTTCCAAGCGCGACTGCGCGTTCAATACAGTTCTCGAGCTCACGCACGTTTCCAGGCCAGTCGTATTGCAGAAGGCATTTCATGGCCGTGCTGGTGATCTGCGCATCCGCGCCTTTGGCGTAGCGATCCAGGAACCAATGCGCAAGCATCGGAATGTCTGAACGACGCTCGCGTAGAGGTGGCAATTGAACAGTGACGACGTTCAGGCGGAAGTAGAGGTCTTTGCGGAAACGTCCGGCGCGGTATTCGGCCTCGAGATCGCGATTGGTCGCGGCCATCACGCGCACATCGACTTTAAAATGATTGTTGCTGCCCACCGGGCGGACTTCTTTTTCCTGCAGAAATCGCAGGAGTTTCGCCTGCATTTCCAGCGGCAACTCGCCAATTTCATCCAAAAAAATTGTGCCGCCATTTGCCGACTGCAGCAATCCCGGCTTCGAACGCAGCGCCCCCGTAAACGCTCCCTTTTCGTGGCCGAAAAGTTCGCTTTCGATCAGAGTTGGAACCAGCGATCCGCAATCCACAGCCACGAATGCCCGCTCGGCAAAGCTGCCACGGAAGTGAATGGCGCGTGCCACCAACTCTTTTCCGGTCCCGCTTTCTCCCGCAATCAGGACAGGCGTGCGCGTATCTTTCAGGCGCGCGATCATACGCAGTACGTCCTGAATTTTTGACGAGGTGCCGACGATTCCGTGCAACTGCGTCTCCGCCGACGTACATTCGCGCAGGAATTCGTTCTCATCGACCAGTTGGATCTTCTCCGCCATTCTCCTGAGCAGCAGACGCAGCTCTTCAATCGCCGAGAATGGTTTTGAGATGTAGTCGTAGGCGCCTAACTTCATTGCCTGTACCGCAGTCTCGACCGATCCGTGGCCCGTCATCACGGCGATTTCCGTCCGCGGTAGCACCTTCCGTACGTGCTCAAGAAAGTTCATTCCCGACATCTGCGGCATGACCAGGTCGGTCAGAACAATATGTGCCGGATGTTCATCCAGCAGAGCAAGCGCAGCTTCGCCGTTGCAAGCTGCTTTGCAGACGAAGCCGAGCCCCTCGGCGACCGTCATGCACAATTGCCGGATGCTCTCTTCGTCGTCGACTACCAGGAACCGAATTCTGAAACTTTCACTCACGTGCTTTCCCCATTGTCTGTTCAATCACAGAAATGAACTGTTGCACTCGAAAAGGCTTCTCCACACAGGGCACACCGGTACGACGTAAAGTAGCCGCAGTTTCTTCGCTGGCCACGTCGCCGGTAATGAACACAAGCCGCGACGCAAGCTCAGGCCGGTTCGCAGAAATCCAGGCATAGACGTCCGCTCCGTCAATTCCGCCGGGAGTCCGCATGTCCGAAACCACGCCCAGGAACTCTCCCGACTGAAGTTGGCGCAGGCCGTCGGCCCCCGATGCGCTGCACACCACTTCGTATCCGCCGCGTTCCAGCACGGCTTGCACGTAGCTCATTACCGCCGGCTCATCTTCAATTAATAAGATCGGCAAAGGTCTCGGCTGCAGAGCGGGGGTGCTCATGGCTTAGTCACTCCGGCCACCGCAGAAATAGACGCCAACTCGCGCACTCCGGGCAGTCGGACTACGAATGTCGCTCCTGGACCGTCCGAGTTGTTTTCGCAGAAAATCTCTCCGCCGTGCTCCTTCACGATTCCGTAGCAGATACTCAACCCGAGTCCGGTTCCTTCGCCAACCTGTTTTGTGGTGAAGAAGGGATCGAAGATGCGGTCCAGTTGACTGACGCCGGCCCCGTTATCACGGAAGGTGATTTCAACCGCATCGCCTGTGCAAGAGGTCGCGACCTCAATGCGCGGCGCCTGCACGTTGTCCCGCACCGCATCGTACGCATTATTGAGAATGTTCAGAAAAACCTGTTGTAGTTGGTGCGAGTCGCCGATCACGAGCGGCAGATGATCGCGAAGGTTTTCCGTTACCGATACTCCGCGGCTCTGCAAGTCGTAGGCGCGCAATTGCAGCGTGCGCTTCAGAATCGGATTCAACTGAATCGGCTTGCGCTGCGGCGGCATTTGCCGCGCGAAGCTAAGCAGGTTCTGCACGATTTGTTTTGTGCGTTGCGCCTCTTGCAAGATGACGCGCAAGTCTTTTCGCGCTGCCTCCGGCAGGTCGGGGGCCTCCATCAGCAGGTCCGCGAACCCGAGAATTGCCGTCAGAGGATTGTTTACTTCATGCGCCACCCCGGAAACAAGCTGCCCAACCGCGGCCATTTTTTCGGTGTGCATCAGCTTGGCTTGTAATGAGGCTGCATCCGTAACATCGCTCATCACCACCACAATGCTGCTCACCTGGCCGTGATCATCGCGCATGGGGCTCATGTTGACGGAAAACTGGCCGACGCGCCGGTCGGCTCGGAGAATTTGTAGCTCGAGATTGTCCACCTGATCGCCCGAAAGAACAGCTGAATATGCGTCGCAGAAAGTCTCGCTGTTCGCGGGCGCAACCAGAGATTCAAGCGTCCTGCCGATGATCCCTTCTTGCTCGTATCCCATCGCCTGCCAGCGACGGTTCGCATAGCTCACCAGACCCGCGGTATCGACCACCAGAATCAGACTTTGGGTGTTGTTCAGAATCTTCCCAGAGAAATCTCGTTCCTTCTGCAATTCTGTCTGATAGGCTTTGAGGCCGGTGATATCGAGAATCAGTCCGCGGAACTGCGAGATTTGACCTTGGGAGTTGTAGACCGCAAACGCGTTGATCAGCACGTGCACCGCGCTGCCGTCTTTTCGTTTCAGGGTGGCCGCGCGATTGTGCAACGCTCCCTGCCGTTCCATTTCCGCAAACAAGGCACCGTGTTGTTCTGCCGACTGAAATATTTCCTGTCGCGGATCGCAATGGAGTAACTCCTCGCGGCTGCTCCGCCCAAGCATTCGCACTAGTGCGTCATTTACCTCGATAAACCGCCCATCAGGGCTGCAGAAAAACAGGCCTTCTTGAATGTTGTCGAAAAGATCCCGGTAGCGCCGCTCAGCCTCCCGGCGATCGGTAATGTCCTTCAGGACGTGAACGGTTTGTAGACCTTCACTGCTGGCGGCATGTACCTGCGAGGTTGAAACCAGGAACGTCCGCTCGAGCGCAGGATGTACGTATTCGTCAGCCAACTCTCCCGTTGGACGGCAAAACGGACAAGAACGCGCGAGCGCCACCGCCGAGCTCGTGCCCAGCAACGTTGCCATGTTGAGCCCAATCAGTTGCGCTGGCTGCACTCCAATAAAATCCGCCAAGGCCCGATTCACCCGCAGAACGTTTCCGGATTCATCGTGTGCCACAATGAAGTCGGCAATCGCGTCAAAAATTTCTACCCAGTGCCGGTTTGCCTGCTCCATGCGCGTAAAGAAGCGCGCATTTTCGAGCGAAACCGACGCTTCACCGGCAATTGCTTTCAGCAGCTGCTGGTCTTCGGAGCTGATCGGAGTCTTACAGCCTGCGAGGCAAAGCGCTCCCAGTGGCTCTCCCGATCCTTCCCAAAGCCGGGCAATGACAACTACGTTCCATTCCGGCTTTGTGGAGAATTGCTCCCCCAACAACTCGCTCGCATTTTTTGTTAATACCGGGTCCGGCGATTCGGTAATCACGTGAAGAACCGACCGTGAAAACCGCGCCGCTGCTTCCGTGTCCTGTTCACCGCACAGGGAATGCAGCACCACTGCGGATCCATCCGGACCGCTTTGTGTTACCAGCGCTGCGTCGGAAGCGCCCATTATCTTGGCGGCACGTTCCAGGAACTTGCGTGACATATCAGGCCCGCGCAACAACGAACTCATCTCGAGAGCGAGTTCGGTCAGCGACTCGGAACGCTTTCGATGTCGTTCGGAAAGAAGCAGATTACGGCTGACTTCAAGTGCCGCAGTCATGTGGGCCGCAAGTGCCTGCGCGCGGCGAACGTCCTCCTGGGAAATCGGTAACTTTTCGTTCTGATCCAGGACCCCGAAAACGCCAAGCACGTCACCACTTGCTGCCAGCAATGGCACCGCTAGCAGCTGGTTCACGTTGAATTCGCGCAAGACTTGTGTGTTGGTACCGGGGACCTGTGATGTACTGTCAGACCAGAAAACTTCTTTCTTGAAAATCGCGCGAGTCAAAACGCCTTCTGGAATCACGTATCCCGGAGGCCCGTATTCGCCCCGGGTATAACTCCAGCGCACCTGCACGGCATTGCCTTCAATCAGTCCCACGAATGCCCGCTCGAAGCCGAGAAACTCACTTGCCCGCTGGATAAAACTGCGCATGAACTGATCGAGATCAGAAATCGATCCAAGTTCGGAAGCGATGCTCACGATTTGCTGCAATTCCTGCGCTTGGCCGCGTGCCGTGCTGTAAAGCTCGGAATTGGCGATCGCAAGGGCGGCAAAGCTGGTGATGACGGGCAAGAGTTTCTTCTCTTCATTGGTGAAGGGCCCCTCGCCTCGCGGATAGACGAGCACTGCACCCTCGCGAGTTGAGGTGCGGAAAGGAACCGCAAGCAGCGTGCCTGAGGGAACCACGTCTCCCAAGAAGTGGGAGGCTGGATTTACCGACACCAGAATCAGATCGCCGGCGGCAATTGCGCGGCTGGCAATATCGGAGGCGAAGTGAAGTCCCTTTCGGTCCTGGCGCGCACGAATTGAAACACCCAGCGCTGGATCTTCCGTAGCCACGGACCACAACTCAAACCCTGTGGCCTCACGCCCGAGGATACAAACAAGTGAGGTGCGCAGGAGCGCGCGAACACCATCGGCAAAGGAATCAATCAGGGAAAGCGAATCCGGCAGCGCACGGAAACTCTGCGCAACTTCGGCGAGAATCTCAGCGCGTCGTTTCTCTTCCTTTGTCTCACTCGAGAGTCGTGCCGCCTCGAGCAAGCTGCTCAATTGCGCAGCCAAAATTGTTGCTCTGGCGGCGTGTTCTTGATTGAAAAAGGCCCCCTCAGAGTTGTGCACAAGAACAACCGCGCCAATTACCTCATTCGAGACGATTAGCGGTGCGGCCAGCACGGCTTTGACCTGGAACTCGGCGGCCATTGGATAGCGGCTGGTGTCAGGAGAATTCGCGAAGACGGCTCTTCTGTTTTGAATGGCCTCAACGGCAACTGCGCTTTGTGAAGTTTTTAAACGTCTGTGCAGGATGTGTGCTGCCATCCAGCCATCCGCCGCAGCCGCGACAAGCTGGTCTGGCGGGATGAAATGCCAGATGTAGGTTCCACTTACACCAAAGTACGAGTTGGCGACACGGCAAAAAAGCCGCAATAGCTCGGCAGGCGCGGAAATCCTCGACGCGGCGCTTGAAAATTCAAGCAACAACTCTTGAAATCGTGCGTCATCGCTGTTCTTCTGAGGCAGCACACTCAGAATGTGTTCGGCAGCCGGGGCTGGCTCCCGAGACTCGAAATGTTCCAAGTTGTTGATAAAGCGGACTCTATCTTCTAGTCTCAATTTGAGTCAAGAGAAAACGTTTAACTTGGTAGCTCTGGTAACCGATTTCGTAATCTGAGACGTATCCATTTGAGACGGTTTCGGCGACGGCGTGAGACACGCCAACCGCATTCCACATCCTCAAATTCTCTCTCCATCACCAGTAAATGTAAGTAAATGTTGCGCCGATGAGGAACGATAAGGCGCGACTCCCCGATGGAAGCGTCCGTGCATATGTTTGAAAGTTTCATCGCCACCAGGGGGGACGTGTCTGTGTCAAACACTGTTCGTAGTCTGCGAAGTCTGTTCCTTGTCGTTGTAACTGCGTTGCTCACCACAGTAGTTCTAGTGTTCACCCTGCATCCTGTCACCACCTTCGCGCAGGACCAGCCACTCCAGCGCAGGGTGAAGAGCAAAGTACCACCCGAATATCCGGAGATCGCACGCAAGATGTCGCTCACCGGTGTGGTTCGGCTCGAGGTTGTTATCTCGGCGAACGGCAGCGTGAAAGACACGAAAGTAATCGGTGGTCACCCGATTCTTGCGGCGGCGGCGGCAGATGCAGTGAAAAAATGGAAGTTCGATCCCGCGAGCGCGGAGAGTACCGAGACGGTCGAATTCAAATTCGATCCGGGCAACTAGACCGCGTCGGCGATTGCAAGCAGTGGAGCGAGACTAATGTCCATCACGAAACAACTTTACCTACGATTCGGCGCGATTTTGGCAACAGTGCTCGTTTTGTGCATTGTCATCCTTGTTGCTGTTGAACGCGAGCACAGCGCCAAGGCCGCCGCTTCGCAAGCTTTGGAAATGGCTGAGATCACAAACCAGATCCGTTTCCAGATGATGCAGAACCGGCTCTACCTTAGCAACTATCTGCTCAGCGGAGACAGCCGCGAAGTAGACCGGATGAATGACGGCGTCCGGAAATTAAACGATTATTTGGCCGAGAGCCAAAAGTTGTCTGACGATCAACAACGCGCGGCTCTCGACAGCGTGTCCAAGAACGAAAGCTCCTGGGCGAGCGAATTCGCTCAACCGATGCTCGAGAAACGTCGCGAAGTGGACGCCGGTAATGCCACTGTGGCCGACCTGCAAATCTACTATCTGCAGAAAGACGCATCATCATGGGTAAAGACTTCCACCAACCATCTCGATCAGGCAGATCAGGTAACAAAAGACCTTGTCGAGAAGCGCCGTAAAGACGACGAATCTGCCGGGACGGGAATCATCGTCATCGCGTTGCTCGCTACGTTGGCTGCCATCGGTTTCGGCATCATAGTCGCATTCAAGACCGCGCGCTCTATCACCGGGCCTCTGGGCGATCTGATGCAGGTTGCCAGGCAGATCGGACAGGCCGGTGACCTCGATCACAAAATTGATATCGACCGTAGCGATGAAATCGGGGAGTTGGGCCGCAGCTTCGACGGAATGGTCAAGTACCTGAAGGAAATGGCCGCCGTTTCCGAGGCCATTGCCGGCGGAAACCTGCGAGTGATTGTCAGGCCGCGCTCCAACAGCGATGTTCTCGGCAACGCCTTCGCAAAGATGACTGAAGGACTCCGCAGCTTGGTGCGCAACGTGAAAGACACGGCTACGCAGGTTGCAAGCGCCTCTGCGCAAGTTGCCGGCGCCTCCGACGAATCGGCAAAGATCAGCCTGCAAAGCTCATCGGCCATCGACGAAGTCACCAGCACCATGCACGAGATGAGCGTCAACGTGCAAAATATGGTGAAGAGCACGCAGATTCAGGCGTCCAGCGTTAGTGAAACTTCCGCTTCTATCGATCAGATGGTCGCGTCAATCCAACGCGTGGCCGATACCGCCAAGGTGCTACTCGATATTTCCAACCGCTCTCGCGAAGAAGTACACAGCGGAATTTCAACCATGGAGAAGGCCACCGAAGGCCTGAATAAGATCAACTCGACCATCGGAGCGTCGGGAGAAATCATCGGCGTGCTCGGCCATCGGGCGGACGATATCGGAAAGATTATCGAAGTGATCGATGATCTCGCCGAACAGACCAACCTGCTTGCCCTGAACGCGGCGATTGAAGCGGCACGCGCCGGTGAGCACGGTCTCGGTTTCGCAGTAGTGGCGGATGAAGTTCGCAAGCTGGCGGAAAAATCCGCGCAATCGACCAAGGAAATTTCTGAGCTGATCGAAAGCATTCAGAAAGAAGCTCGCAAAGCCGTCGACAACATGCACGAGAGCACCGAAATCGTTGACCAGGGGCTGAAGCTGGGTCAGGAGCTTCACCAGGCGCTGCGCAAGATCTCGAACGTGGTCACCGAAGTCTACAAGTTCGCGCAGGAGATCGGCGCCGCCACAAACGAACAGTCGCATGGGTCGTCTCAAATTGCGCGCGCGACTACCCGCTTGAATGAAATTACCCACGAAATCAATTCCGCCGTCGAGGAGCAGGCTTCGGGCGCCCATGCGGTCGTAAAGGCTATGGAACGCATGCGCGAGCTGGTGCAGCAGACGACCTCCGGGTCGACCGAGCTTGCTGCTTCAGCCGAGCAGATGTCGAAGATGTCGCGCGGCCTGCTGGAGTCGATGGACCGCTTCGGAATTGAAAATGATTCCAATGGTCTCGACGGCCGCAAACCTGCCCGCCATGCGACTGCAGGATCTAGGGCATGAGCACAGCCTCTCCAGTCACGCGTGAACTGCACATCGTAGGTTTCCAGGTTGGCCGGGAAACCTATGGTGTGCCGATCACGTCATTGCACGAAATCGTGCGCGTGCCGGAGATCACCACCGTGCCGGACGCTCCCAACTTCATGGAGGGAGTGATTAATCTTCGCGGAAAAATCGTCTCTGTCATGGACCTGCGCAAGCGCCTGGGAGAAAAGAAGGTCACATCGGGCAAGCGGAATCGAATTCTGGTGGTTGAACACCGCGGACGCCTCTCGGGGCTGATCGTCGATTCAGCTTCTGAGGTACTGAAGATTCCAACCTCCGACGTTGAGCCCTCGCCGGCCGCGCTGCACGAAGGCGGCTTGAACTGTGTAACCGGCCTTGGCAAGTACAAAGGGCGGCTGATTGTGCTGCTCGACATGAACCGCCTGCTCGACCTGGGTTCCATACAAAAAGAGACGGCCGAAGCTGGCACTAAAAAAGACGTGCGGCGAGCAGCCGCGGCCAAATAAGACGCAGAAGGAAACGAATGAGCACTCCAGCTCTGGCCATTCAGCTCAGTGATGCCGAAATGCGTTTGCTTCAGACGCTCGTGTACCAGGAATGCGGCATGTACTTCGATGCCCGGCGCACTCACTTCCTGCAAGATCGGCTACAACGCCGCCTGCGCGAATGCCGGCTCGATTCCTTCTACAGCTATTACCGGCTGCTCATCAGTGCCGAAGGAAGGCAGGAGCTCTCCCGGCTGCTCGAAGACCTCACTGTCAACGAAACCAGCTTCTTTCGCAACAAGGCCCAGTTGGAACTCTTTCACAAGCAGATTCTGGACGACCTGATTCGCAAGAAAGAAGCCGACCGCGACGCACATCTTCGCATCTGGAGTGCCGGCTGTTCGACCGGCCAGGAACCATACACCATCGCGATGCTGGTGGCCGACGCCCTTGCTTATCATCGGCTTCGCACGCCTCACTCTGAAGAGGTCATTTGGCCGAAGCCGCTGGTCCCGCCACCCTGGCAGGTGGAAATACCCGCCAGCGATATCAATTACACGGTGCTTCGCGCAGGACAAGAGGGCCTCTACAGTGAGAACCAGATGTCCTCAGTCGATTACAGCTATCGGCTCCGCTATTTCGACAAAGTGGGAGAACGGTACGCCATAAAAAAAGCAGTTAAGGAACTCGTGCACTTCGATTTCCACAACCTAAAGACTGAATTCCTGCCGCAGCGCAACGATGTGATTTTCTGCCGCAACGTCATGATGTACTTCGATGAAGCCGAGCAGCGCCGCTTGATCGATAAGTTCTATCGTTGTCTTGCTCCGGGTGGTTATTTGTTGGTTGGGCACGCGGAGAGCCTGCTTGGCCTGACCAACAAATTTGCCATGGTGTACCGCAATGCCGGCACTGCCTACAAGCGTGTGGAGGGGGTGCTATGACCCAGTTCTCCGACGATCGCGGCGCGGAAATGCGTGAACTCTTCTTCGAGACTTCGCAGGACCTTCTGCAGACGCTGAATGACGACGCTCTGAAGCTTGAGAAGTCCCCGCGCGATGGAGAAATCGTTCGCAGCATCCGGCGTACGGTACATACGCTCAAAGGCGATTCTGCTGCATGTGGCTTCCAGGAACTCAGCGAGCTTGCGCACAAGCTCGAGGATGCACTGGCAGTTGACATAACCTCGACTTCCGTCTCGCTGGTTGAGCTGAGTTTTTTGGCGGCTGACGTCTTTGCCGAGTTGATCAAGGCCTACCGCCATCAGAGTGCAATGCCCGACTCAAGCGCTCTGCAGAGAATGGTCCAGGAACTGGCATCAGGCACTGCTTCTGCAGCCAAGGCTCCGGCTGCCACCATCCAGGTCACATGGACGGAATACGAGCAGAAATGTGCCGACGCCGCCGCTGCAGAAGGCAACAGAATATTTCATGTGGTAGCGCATGTTGATCGGAATTGCGCCATGCCGATCGCGGCCCGCCAACTCGTTGCCACGGCGTTGGGCTCTATTGCCAAAGTTATTGGCGTGCGGCCCGAAGGTTTTGCCCAGAGTGCCAAGAAGCTGGATCTGCTGATTGCGACTGGCGCGCCCGAAACCATGATCGTCTCGAAGTGCCTGATTCCAACCGTCATCACTCGGGTCGAATACTTCGAAATCAACTCGGCAACCCAGAACGAGGATCGTGCTATTGTGCCCAGCCGAGGCGAAGCGTCGCTCGCCGGCGAAGCAACGCCCGAGCCTGTCACCCCCGTGCCAGCGGAGCCGGCCATGGGTGCGAGCGTTCGTTCCTCGGAAAACATTCTTCGCGTCGAGGCTGAGCGCATCGACAACGTTCTCAACCTGGTAGGCGAGCTCATCATTGCGAAATCCATGCTTCAACAGGCCATCCAGGAATTCTCGCGCCGCTTTCCCAAAGACACCCTGCGCCTGCGTTTCGCTGATGCCATGGGATTCCAATCGCGGGTCATGAATGACTTGCAGCGGTCGGTAATGAAGATCCGTATGGTCCCGGTCGAGCAGCTTTTCCGACGATTTCCTCGTGTGGTACGCGACACTGCCAAGCGCTGTGGGAAACAGGTTCAGTTACTCATTAGCGGGCAGGAGACCGATGTCGATAAGGGCCTGCTCGACGCCATCGCCGAGCCGCTTACACATATCATTCGTAATTCCATCAGCCACGGAATCGAGCTCCCCGAAGAGCGTGAGGCCGCCGGGAAGCCGGTGCTTGGGACCATCCAGCTGCACGCCTACCATCAGGCCAACCAGTTGATTGTCGAGATCAAAGATGACGGCGCCGGAATTGATCCCGCCAAGGTTAAAAGCAAAGCCCTGCAGGCGAAACTGATCAAGCCCGACGACGCCGAGAGAATGTCAATGCCGGAAATACTCGACTTGATCTTTCGTCCCGGCTTCAGCACCGCGGAAGAGATTACCGAGATTTCCGGACGTGGCGTCGGCTTGGACGTTGTCCGCAGCGTACTGCTCCGCATGAAGGGCGCTGTTGAAGTAGAAACGGAACCCGGCCAGGGCACGGCATTTCGGCTGAAGCTTCCCTTGACCCTTGCCATCGTGCAAGCCCTTATGTTTCGCATCGAGCACCGCTTGTATGCCATTCCGCTGAATTCGGTGGCCGAGATCGCGCGCGCCCACGAGAGCGATCTTCATCGCGTCGATCAGACGGAAGTCATGCAGTTGCGCGATCAAATTTTGCCTCTCGTCCGGGTCGCGCCACGCAGGACAGCGGAAGTTCACAGCGAAAATGAAAAGATCTTCGTCCTGGTCCTTACCTTCGGCGAACGCAAATTGGGGTTAATTGTCGACTCACTTGAAGGAGAAGAGGAACTGGTGACCAAGACGTTGGACGACCAGACTGTTTCAACCGACCTGGTCAGCAGCGCGTCGATTCTGGGCGACGGGCGCGTGGTGCTGATCATGAATCTGGCGGCAGTAATGGATCGCTTTACCCGCAACGGTACTGATGTCCGGCAAACGGCCGGGTTCACTCCAATTCCGGGGACGCCACATTCCGCGGAGGTGAGGCAATGAACGCGATGAATGCCCCTGTCCGCGTGCTGGTGGTCGATGATTCTGCGTTGATGCGCAAAGTAATCCCGCAAATGATTGAGACTGACGGTTCCATCCACGTTGTGGGTACCGCGATGGACGGCAACTTCGGTCTGAAAAAGATTGCTGAACTCAAGCCGCAAGTGGTGACTCTCGACCTCGAAATGCCCGGCATGGATGGCCTGGAGATGCTGAAAGAGGTCATGCGCCGCCACCGCTTGCCGGTGATCGTGGTCAGTTCACACAGCACCAAAGGCGCATCAGTCACGCTGAAAGCACTCTCATTGGGAGCATTCGATTTCGTCGCCAAGCCAGCCGACGTGACCTCGCGCATGCAGGAGAGCGCGCGCGAATTGATCGCCAAAATCAAAGCGGCCGCCCAAAGCCGTGGCATTCAAATTACTCCGACGGAAGAAGTGCCGCAGGCGATTCCGCGGAAGAAACTGACCTCCACAGGCACCAATCCTCCGACCAGAGTAATAGCGATCGGAGTTTCAACCGGTGGACCGCAGTCCTTGCAATATTTGCTATCGCAGCTGCCACCGGAGTTTCCGGGGTGCATCCTTGTGGTCCAGCACATGCCGGAAGGTTTTACTGAGATGTTTGCCCGCCGACTGGATGAGTGTACGTCCCTGCGCGTAAAAGAAGCCCAATCGGGCGACGTTCTTCACGCCGGCCGCGTGCTCATCTGCCCCGGCAGCAGGCATTTGAAAGCCAAGCGCCTGCCTTTGGGCGACGTTGCAGTGCTAAGCGACGAGCCCAGAGTAAACGGTCATCGCCCTTCTGCCGATGTACTGTTCAGGAGTGTCGCGGAAGAGTTCGGGTCGCGCTCTATCGGCGTCATCATGACCGGCATGGGCGACGACGGTGCCAACGGCTTGGCTTCCATCAAGGCCGCCGGCGGTGTCACGATCGCACAAAGTGAGCAATCCTGTGTCGTCTTCGGTATGCCCAAGGCCGCCATCGAACGCGGGCACGTAATGCGCGTGGTGGATCTGCAGGCTCTGGCTCCAACGTTGAATGCTCATTGTTCAGAACGTGAGGGTGCCGCTCACAAGTCGACCAGAGCGGGCCACGCATAGATTTTGCCGGCACAACTCGAGCGTGCCGGAGAAGTAGAAAGAGAAGGGAAAAGAAAGAGGAGGAGTTATGGAGCAGTTTGTAGCAATCAAACGGAGCAAGGACGGCCAGGCAGTCCGTTACCTGATCGTCGACGACTCCGTCTTCGCACGCAAAAACCTCGCGCGCATCATTGAGTCATTCGGCGGCGAGGTTGCGGGAGAGGCCGGCGATGGACTGACGGCCATTTCCGAATACGATCGCACTAAGCCCGACATCGTGCTCATGGATATCACCATGCCGCAGATGGAAGGCATTGAAGCCGCGGAGAAGATCGTGCAGAAAAATGCCGACGCGCGGATCGTCATGGTCTCTTCTGTTGGATACCAGGAGAACATCGTGGCGGCGTTGCAACGTGGCGCACGCCACTTTGTACAAAAGCCGGTGAAGCCTGATGTTTTGTACGAGGTGATCAAGTACGTGCTCGGAGATGATGGCGCGGTCGCTGCCGCGGCCGGCACGGGGGCCTAACAATGAAAATGGGTTTGATCCAGCCGTTCATCAATGCGGCCGACGCCGTGTTGTCGCAGGGCCTGAACTCGCCTATCGAGATTGGCAACCTCACCATGGAAGAGGACGCCTATCGTCGGAAGGGTGTCGCTGCAATGGTCGAACTCAGTGGCGATATCGAGGGGAGAATCATTCTGGATATTGAGCCGTCGGCGGCGGCAAGAATCGCCAGCATGCTTTCCGGCTCAGACGTGCCCGAAACCGATAATCTGGTGCGTGAAGCTGTATGTGAATTAGCGAACCAGGTGATCGGCAACGCCGTCGCTACGCTCAACGATGAAGGTTTTCACTTCCGCGTTCATCCTCCCCACCTTCACACCTCTGAGCAGGGCGCCAGGAACACGACCGATATTGAGGCTATGGTTCTGTCGTTCGATTCCAAGAGTGGCAGCATCTTCATGAACATCGCGCTGCGGTATAGCGCAACTGCAGCAGCCGTGTAGACTCAGTTACCCGAACTCCTCCTCGCCACTTTCTTGAAGAAGTTTTTCTCGCGCTTAGTCTCAAGCTCGCTCGCGGCGTGAGAGACTACGGCCCTGCCAGGACAAACACAGGATTTTGCGGCGGAGGGACCCCGCCCGCCAACGGTGGGAAACTGCTTAGCGGCGCATTCAACGATACTCCTGAATAAGTATCCCCAAGATTTCCGTTCACGGGATAGCTGTCGATCACCGCAATGCTGCCGGCGTCGCACTGGCCAACGTAAACCTTGAACTTTGAATTCGCGCCACCGCCAGAAGCCGCGATTGAGGCCCTGAAGCGTGCAGTTCCCGGTTGCCATAGAGCTGGCACTGGGCCAGATTGCGCCCCACAGCCGGTGGTGCTGAGAGCTGCGCCACTGCCAATCCCGGGAATCACGGACTTCAATCTCCCACTTGGCCCATCAATCACCGCAACCAACGTGTTCACGCAATTCACGGCATTGCCGGCAGTGTCCGTGCAGCCAGGAGCAAACTGATACGCGGCTACGTAGGCTCGGTTCCCATCGCCGAGTACGGCGACCGAATCTGGCGCGCATCCGGAACACGCGGACGATGCTGCGGTGGCGAGATTGATGGTGCTGATCAGCTTGGGGGGGTCTACACTCGCGTCAAGAACACCCACCTGGCTGTCGGTGGGATTCGTCACGTATAGGCGGTTCAAAGTTGGATCAAAGGCCATAAAGTTACTTCCCGCGCCTGCGTTTATCGTTGCAGTCGCGGAGCATCCAATCGCTGGCGCCGATGCACAATCGATTGTGGCTGCCAGCGGATCCATGTCGTAGATGGTCCCGCTCGCATCGAGAACATACACCCGGGTGCTATTTGACCTGGCGGTCACCCACACCGGAACTGCGCCCGCTGCCGGCGAGATGGTTTGCGTCACCGTGTCGTTTATAGTGCTGATGGCGCTGACAGTTCCGCTTCCCTGGTTCGCCACATAGACCTGCTGCCCATTCGGCAGTTCGGCCAACGAAACTGGGCGAGCTCCCACAGGGATCGATGCTTTCACTACGTTTGTGTTTTGGTCGATCACGTATACGGAGTTTGTCGAGTAACCCGCCACGTAGACGTTAGTATTGTCCGCAGTGTTTGCGAAAACGGCATTGGGCGTTTTTGCCAGTGCGCCGCCAAATTCAGGATTGTCGCTGCCGCTCGTCGAATTCGCGACCGAAAAGCTGTTGCCGCCGGCTCCAGCGATCGTGTAAACGCCATTGAATCCTGCTGTCGCGCATCCAGTTACAAAGACTGTGTCACCCACCGCGAATGATCCTGTGGCACCCGTGTACGTGTAGGTGGCGGTGCTTCCGTTCCCGCTTACTTGCGTAATTTGCGCCGAGGGTGAGGGCGGCAGGCTGACGGTGGCCGTAGCCACCGTGGGAGAAGACGTTGAATTGACGGTGACACTGTCCTCGGCACTATTGGCGACATACAACTTCAATCCATTAGCGGCCAACGCCGCATGCGCCGGCGCAAGCCCGACAACCAGATTTCCCTGAACGCTGTCTCCTGAGGCATCTATATTGCTCGCCGATCCGTTGCCGCGATGGTTATCGGCGACCCCGTCGCTGTTGACCGCGATTATGGAGTGTGCGGCCGCTGGGCTCGGCTGTATTCCTTGTAGTGGCTGGGCAACCGGGCGATAATAATCACCGCAGGCCGTCATTCCAGCAGCCAGCGCCAGCGTCACTGCGGTATTCAGTATTCGAAAGCACGCCAAAGGCGCAACAATCCTGCCCAGAAGTCTCATTCGGAATTGCTTATTCTAGCGGCTCAGGGCGATCTTCGCCACCGAAGCGCTTTTGACCTGGATTGAGAGTAGGAAGCACGAAAGGGCTTGGAAGGTTGCAAGGCCTCAGTGACAAACGACTCACGTTCACGCCGGCCCGAAGGCGACGATTCGACAATCGACGATAGCCCTTACCTCTTCGCTCTTTTCTTCGTGTGAGTCGGTGCCGATTCCGCTGAGATCGTCGCCGCTGGCTTCTTCTTGCCTTCCATCTGCGCCAGGCTTTCCTTTAAAGCGGCCATCAGATCGACAACCGGCGCCATTTTCTTCGGCTTTTCAACTTCGGCAATCTTGCCGCCTTCGAGCTTCGTCTGGATCATCTTCTTAAGATTTTCCTGAAACTCGTCGTGAAATTTTTCAGGTTCCCATTCGGTGGCCAGCGCGTTGATCAGCTGATGCGCAACTTTTACCTCTGCATCTTTTAAATCCACATCGGGCGCACCAAAGCCTTCCACTTTGCGCACCTCTTCTTCGTAATACATGGTGTGCAGCATAAGGCCACCTTCATGCGGTCGAAGGAACACTGTGTACTCGCGGTTGTGCATGGTGAGCTTCGCAATAGCGACGTACTCGCTTTCTTCCAATGCCTTGGTCAGCAGCGCATAAGGGCGACGCCCAGCTTCTTCGGGCATCATGTAATAAGAAGACTCGAAATACACCGGATCGACGTCGCTCGACTTCACAAATTCGAGGATCTCCATTGTCTTCGCCGTCTTTGGCTCGATCTTCTTGATCTCCTCGGGCTCGATAACGACGTATTCGTTTTTGCGGTACTCGTATCCCTTCACGATTTCGCTGCGCTCGACGACTTTGTTCTCATTCGGACAAATCAGCTGCTGCTTCACGCGTACCAAATCGTCGCGGTGCAGCATGTGAAATGAAATGCCCGAGCCGCGGGCGCCGGAAAACAGGCGCACCGGCATTGAGATCAAGCCGAAGGTAAGATATCCAGACCAGACTGAAGCTGCCATAGTTGTTCCTCGATGACCTGAGAGCTGGTGCTGCGACAGAGAATGCCGGGTAGCAGTTTAGACTACCGCGTACATTTTGATGCACCAGAATTGTGCAGGTTATCGAAACTGAAAGCGGGAGGAATAGGGTGTGATCTTCGGCAGGCCTATATCTGGTGTTTACCCGCCTGATTCGGGATGCGCGGCATAACCATGGGCGCCACAGTAGCCGCTAATCACCTTAATATGAGCTACTTAGCGATTTTTTCCAAGATCTCTTCGGCGGCAGCAATCTACAAAACCGGGATTTTCGCTGCCATTAGCGCGCTTTTTGCCGCTTTCGGAAGGCTAGTTCGCGGAGTGACGACAGGAGGGTCGATCGCAGGCGCTGCCGTATGTTTCGTATTGCTCTGGGCTGCGGGGAAAACTGGCTTTACAGCGCTGTTTACAGTTTTTGCTCTGACCTGGCTCTCAACCCGCCTAGGATATGCCCGCAAACAACGCCTGGGCACCGCGGAAGCCCGCAGTGGCCGCGATGCGCTCCAGGTCTTGGCCAATCTCGGGACTGCAGCGGGATGTGCGGTCCTCTTTACTCAATTTTCAAACCCTCGTGTTTTTGTTGCGATGGCAGCCGCACTCGCGGAGGCAGCCGCCGATACAGTTTCCAGCGAGATTGGTCAGGGGATGGGCGGAACTCCCCGGCTGATAACAACGTGGCAGAAAGCTGCTCAGGGTACGAATGGCGCGATTACCGCAATAGGAACCGCTGCAGGCGCAGCCGCGGCGGTTGCCGTAGCACTCGTCTGTCTAGTCTTTGGGAGAGTGGGGCTTCCCTTATTCGCTGTCATCGCCTGCTCGGGCCTCGGAGGAACGATCATCGATAGCCTTCTGGGGGCCACTGTCGAAGGTCGAGCCCGCCTCGGAAACAACGCCGTCAATTTCATCTCGACAATGATCGCGGCAATCCTCGCGTTTGCTATCGCGCCTTAACCTCTGTGAAAACCACCGAGAGAGAAAAATTGCGCCCGGCGTGGATAGTGCCTCATCCGAATATCTACTCTCTCGCGTAAGGAGCCAAGATGTCAGATCCACCGCGTAAGGAGCCAAGATGTCAGATCCACGATTTCCCACAGGCAAATTTCATTACGAAGGCACCCCATCCGAAGAACATCGCAAGAAGCTCATCTCTGAGATTGAGCAAACTCCCGCCGCAATCCGTGCAGCAGTTAAGGACTTGTCACCTCAGCAACTCGACACGCCGTACAGGGAAGATGGCTGGACTGTCCGCCAGGTCGTGCATCACGTTCCCGATAGCCACATGAATGCTTACATGCGCTTCAAACTCGCGCTGACAGAAGACGAGCCGACGATTAAGACCTACGCCGAAGACCGCTGGGCCAAACTCGCGGACACGCAATCAACTCCCATCGAAGTCTCGCTCGCGCTCCTCGAGCACCTGCACACGCGGTGGGTACGCCTGCTGCGTTCATTGACCTCGGCGGATTGGAAACGGGCTTTGAAACACCCGGAGCTCGGGGCAATGACGCTCGAAAAAACTCTCGCCATGTATGCATGGCACGGAAAGCACCACACGGCGCATGTCACAGAATTACGAAAAAAGATGGGGTGGTGAGATGTTCTCGCCAACTATTTTGGAAGCTTATCATCCCGAACTCTTTCGTTGAAACGAAAGAGAAATGGGAGCTGCAGGGGAGCCATGCACTAACGTCAGATCCCTTTCCGGCACCCTTTCCGAGTGCCGGCTCGGGATGACATCCGTTCAGGATCAATCTAATATGGCGGACTACGCCGGCTTCGGCAACGCTGCCATTCGCCGCTCCATTTCCTCCATTGACACATCTTCCACATGGGTAGCGATGGTCCACACGTGACCAAACGGATCAACCAGATTTCCTGATCGATCGCCGTAGAATTGGTCCTGGAGGGGCCGCGTTTCCTTCGCCCCATTCGCAATTGCCTGCTTGAAAGTTGTGTCCACGTCCGGAACATAGACCATAAGGCTTACCGGCGTGCCGCCGTATGCCTCTGGGCTGCGGTGCAGTCCTTGAGGACCGTCGTCAGCCAGCATGATGACCGAATCGCCTACGCGAATCTCAGCGTGCGCGATGGTGCCGTTCGGTCCCGGGAAGCGCATGATTTCCTGCGCGCCGAAGCTGTTCTTGTAGAAATCAATTGCGCGGCTGGCGCCTTTAACGATGAGGTACGGAGTTACGGAATGATATCCATTGGGGATCGGTTTTACTGCCATAGTGGCCTCCTTTGAAGATGGCTGGGGAGATGCTGGGTGTTCACTCTTATCCGCCCAGCCCGTAAGACTACCACTTTCACGCAGAGTGGATTGTCAATATTTGGCTTCGACGAAGGGATTAGGAGGATACTTCAACTGCTGTCGCACTCCGCTTTTTTCTTTGATTTGCAGGCAAAATTTTCTTCCTAAGGCGCAGCGACTTTGGGGTGACTTCCACGAATTCGTCCTCGGCAATAAACTCGATTGCCTGTTCAAGATTGAGCTGCCTGAAGGGAATCAGGCGGATGGCCTCGTCCGCGGTGGATGATCGCATATTGGTCAGCTTCTTCTCGCGCACGATGTTCACATCCAGGTCGACGTCCTTGGCGTTCTCGCCTACGATCATCCCCTCGTAAACGTCAACCCCCGGCCCAACGAACAACACGCCGCGCTCCTGCAGGTTATAGAGCGAATAAGATGTGGTTACGCCAGTTCGATCCGCCACCAGTGCACCCGTCGGTCGATGCGGAATCTCTCCTTGCCATTCGGTGTAGCCATCAAAAAGCGAATTCATGACAATCGTTCCACGTGTGTCGGTGAGCAATTGGCTGCGCAAGCCAATTAACCCGCGGCTGGGCACGCGAAATTCCACCCGCACTCGCCCATAACCATGGTTGTGCATGTTCGCGACCTCGCCTTTACGCTCGCCCAGTTGTTGCATGACGACGCCGACGAATGTTTCGGGAACATCGATGGTCAAGTGCTCCACAGGTTCCATCAGCTTGCCGTTGACGCGCTTGGTAACAATCTCAGGTTTGCCGACCGCGAGTTCGTAACCTTCACGGCGCATCATCTCGATCAAGATCGAAAGCTGTAGCTCGCCCCGGCCAAGCACCTTGAAAGAATCTGTGCTGCCTGTTTCTTCCACACGAATTGAAACGTTCGTGAGCAGCTCTTTGTCGAGTCGTTCCCGCAGATTTCGCGAGGTGACGTAAGTGCCTTCCCGCCCGGCAAATGGAGAAGTGTTTACCGTGAACTGCATTGCAATCGTCGGCTCATCGATTGCAATGCGCTCAAGCGGGGTAGGATTCTCCGCGCCGGTAATCGTGTCGCCAATCGTGATTCCCTCAACCCCGGCGACCGCGACAATGTCTCCGAGTTCGGTCGCCGTTATGTCTGTGCGCTTCAGACCCGAGAAAGAAAACAGCTTCGTGATCTTCGTCATGTCTACCGTGCCGTCGATCTTTGCAATCCCAACTTCCTCTCCCGTACGCAAGGTTCCGTTGAAGACGCGTGCGATTGCCAGCCGCCCGAGATAATCGCTGTAGTCAAGGTTCGCGACCAGAATTTGCAAGGCCCCGGACGGATCGCCCTTTGGGGGCGGGATCTTCTCCACAATCGCGTCGAACAACGGCCTCAGATCTTCCCCCGCGGCGCTCATGTCAGATGAAGCCGTTCCAGCTTTCGCGTTTGTGTAAAGCACTGGAAATTCCAACTGCTCTTCGGTTGCATCGAGATCGATGAATAAATCGTAAATTTCGTTCAAGACTTCCTGCGGCCTGGCGTCGGGACGATCGATTTTGTTGATCACCACAATCGGCGGCAGCTTTGCTTCCAGCGCTTTGCCCAGCACATACCGCGTCTGCGGCAGCGGCCCTTCGCTGGCATCTACCAGCAGCATTGCACCATCCACCATCTTCAGCGCACGCTCGACCTCTCCGCCGAAATCGCTGTGGCCGGGCGTATCCACAATGTTGATCTTCACCCCCTGGTATAAAACGGCCGTGTTCTTGGCCAGAATCGTAATTCCGCGCTCCCGCTCCAGTTCGTTCGAATCCATCACTCGCTCAACTACGGCTTCGTTCGCGCGAAACGTGCCGCTCTGGCGCAGCATGGCGTCAACCAGCGTAGTTTTACCGTGGTCTACGTGCGCGATGATCGCGATGTTGCGAATGGATGAACTCAAGCGCGAATCCTAGTGATCATTGACATCTCTTAATAATGTATCGCATTACATGAGCAATGCTGGCTTAACCGGATGTCATCGGGCGCGCAATTGCGCGTTCCGCTCGTAAACGAGCGTACTCGGGATGACATCCATCACGGTCGAAATTGTAGAGATGAATCAGACTCGGCTCACAAACTTTGAGAAAATCTCCACCTCTCGATTGCCTAGCTGAAGGTACAAACTCCGGCCTCGGCCATAACGTCTAAGCCTTGTAAATCAAACTACAGGAGAAACTATGGCCAGAAACTTTGCACTTGTCACCGGAGCATCCAGCGGAATAGGCCTGGAGCTTGCACGCGTGTTCGCTGAAAACGGCTATGACCTGATCATGAACTCCAGTGGCGAGAGGCTCGAAAATGCGGCTTCTCAGCTGAAGAACCTGGGTATTGAAGTCACTCCTGTTCAGAGCGACCTTTCTACTTACGATGGCGTCGAGGACCTCTGGCGTGCTGTGCAGGCCGCCGCGAGGCCGCTAGATGTGGCCGCAATTAATGCAGGAGTCGGTGTTTACGGTGACTTTGCTCGCGCGAGCGATCTTGATGCAGAGCTGAAAATGATCCAATTGAACGTAACCTCGACAGTTCATCTCGCGAAGCGAGTATTAAAGCAAATGACCGGTCGTGGCGAAGGCAAAGTCTTGTTTACGTCCTCAATCGCCGGCAGCATTCCCGCGCCACTTGAAGCTGTTTACGGGGCGACGAAAGCATTCATCCTGTCGCTCGGATTGGCGCTCCGCAACGAGTTGAAAGACACTGCGGTCGGCATCACAGTTCTGCAGCCCGGCCCCACCAACACCGACTTCTTCCATCGCGCCGGGATGGACCACACCAAAGTTGGTTCGGAAGGGAAGTACACCAACGATCCGGCTGAAGTGGCGCGCCAGGGCTATCAGGCGCTGATGGACGGCAAAGATCACATCTTTAGCGAGTCGATAAAGACCAAAGTTCAGGGCACTATGAGCAAGATTATCCCTGAATCTGTCGGCGCCGAAATGCACCGCAAAGCAGCCGAGCCAAAAGAGAAAACCGCATAATACTCTTGATGGGTTGCCCCACCCTTGTCGCTGTTTTTGCGACAGGGTGGGGATTCTGACTTCTTGTCCCTCGTCTCGATTTTCAGTAAGAGTGACGTCATCCCGAGGAACGCGATCTGAGTAAGGTGTGACCTCTCAGATCCCTCAATTCAGAATTTCCTTCGCAGCCCGGTGCCCACTCGCTATGGCTCCATGAACCGTCCCATTGTGACCAGAAAAGTCCGTAGCTTCTCCGGCAAAAAAAAGAGTACTTTCGAGCGGCTTGCCAAGCGCACCCTGGCAGCCTTCCCCGCCTACCTTCACATAGCTGTACGCTCCCAACGAAAATGCGTCCGCATCCCAGTCGTGAAAATAGGCCGTTCGGAGCTGCGATTGTATTTGCGATTTCCGTAGATTCAGAAGTTCGCTCAGCGATTCGATGGCTTTTTCTACTACTGCGTCTTTGCCCAGTCCGGCCAATTTTTCTGCGGAACGGGCGGCAGACCATCCGGTGAGCATTGGAACTCGCTCCGGCATTTCCGCCCACCATGTGGGAAAAACTTCATTGCGCGAAAAAAGAAAACTGAGATCGCCGAGTGACTTCGAATCCGGCATCCCGCGTAGGTCCTGCCAGAAGCGTTCGCGAAAACATAGCGTCACGCGGACAACCTTGCCCATGATTAGCTTTCTAAGTGCGATCTGTTTTTCATCGGGCAGGGATGGTTGAAAGCTGACCGAATCCGGAGCTTGCAACACGCCCAAAGGTAGAGTGATGAGCACGCGCGGGGCGGAGTACGTACGTCTCTTTTCTCCTGAGCGCGCGTGAAGCTGAACCGAACCAGCGTGCCAGCTCACGCCATCAACGCTGTTGTTCAGGTGAATCGGAGCGTTCAGAGTTCTAACTTCCTGCTCAAAGATTTCAACCAGTTTCCGATAGCTGCCCTGAATGCGGAACGCCCGGTCGCCTTCAATCTGCTCCTCCGCATCGCGCCCATGCACCAGCCAATGAACGCTCACTAGAGCCGGATTGGCCGCATTGAAACCGCTCACATATCCTGTCGCCCATTGTTTCGCTTCAGCGTGGTCATCTCCCGGAAAACGACGCACTAAAAAATCCAGAAATGATTCGTCCGGTTCTGTGTCGTTCATTTCTTCCAAAATCTTGTCCGCCTGCGCAAAGAAGTTGCACCGTTGGATTCTTCCCGCTATCGAGCACCACAAATCCCCATCAACTTCCGTGACTTTCAGATTGTGTTGTTGCAGCGGTAGCCAGATTTCGGGGGCAAGCCCGTGAACAAATTCGGCTCCCAGTTCGATGGCGTGATCCAGCTGCGGATCGATTTCGGTGAGAATGCGCCCGCCGACCCGGTCGCGGGCTTCGATGATTTCAACTCTCATGCCCGCGCGCGCTAGATCAACTGCGGCGCTCAGACCGGCAACACCGGCTCCAATAATGAGAATGTCGGCGGGCATCGCGATATTTAGATGCGGAACGAAGACTTTATCAAAGGCGGCCGCGGCGGGACCGAGTGAGTACTAAAGCACGCTCCTCGCTCCGTGGGATGATTCATTCAGAATCACCCCACGTTGCTCGGGATACAGGGATGTATCGGTTATCTCGTCGCCAGCGCCG
This sequence comes from Terriglobales bacterium, assembly GCA_035279425.1. GTDB lineage: Bacteria > Acidobacteriota > Terriglobia > Terriglobales > Acidobacteriaceae > Gp1-AA145. Next base: position 253,777 of record DATEHT010000016.1, read on the forward strand.
GCTCGAGTTTGCCCGACTTGAACGCCTCGTACCGATGGTTTATTTCTTCCCAGTTCACCACGTTCCACCACGCTGCGAGATATTCCGGTCGCCGGTTGTTATACTTCAAGTAATAGGCATGCTCCCAAACATCGTTGCCAAAGATCGGGTATAACCCTTGCGAGAGTGGGTTGTCCTGGTTTGGCGTGCTGATGACTTGTACCTCGCCGCCCGGCTTTCCAGCCAACCAAACCCAACCGCTGCCGAACTGCTTGGCTCCGGCATCGTTGAACTTGGTCTTGAGATCATTGAAGTTTCCGAACGTCTTCTTGATCGCATCCGCAATCGGGCCGCTCGGATCACCTCCGCCTTTCGGCTTCATGATCTTCCAGAACATCGTGTGGTTGACATGTCCACCGCCGTTGTTGCGAACGGCAGTGCGAATGTCTTCGGGAACGGAATTCAAATCGCGAATCAGGTCCTCCGCGCTTTTGGACTGCAGGTTCGAATACTTCTCCAGCGCGGCATTCAAATTCTTTACATAAGCGCCGTGATGCATGTCGTGATGGAGCTTCATCGTCTGCGCGTCGATGACCGGCTCCAGGGCAGAGTAGTCATACGGCAAAGGGGGTAGTTCGTGCGCCATAATTCTCTTCCTCCGTAATGAAAGATGATCGTAATGATTCCCAGGATGCAGTAGAGCAGTGGTCAATGATGAGTGGTCAGTGATAGTTGCTTCGGACAGGATGCCAGCGCTGACCCCTAAGTATCGACCACAATGATTATTTTCCCTGATTCCAGCTGACTTTGCACGTAGCTGGGCCCGCGGGGAGGGCACCGATCTTCGGAGACCGCAGACGCAGAGACGCGCGCTCTCCAGCTTGCCCTTCAGATTGTATGTATATGGGGAGTACGGACGAAGTGGGTTTCAGGAATCAGTTAGCAGTTGCAGAGAGACAGCGCTTCATTTGCAGTTCACGGTTAAGGAGCGCACGATTCAATTGCTCGACTAATTCCATTAATTTTTCCGGGTCCTGCTCACGGCTGGCAGCTTCGGAAAGCGCGCGCCAATCCTGGCTTTGAGTTTCCATCACTTCACCTCCGCAGACTGGATTATGCCTAACTTGATTGCATTTGCCGTGCCAAGTTCGTAGAGCGCCCTGTTTTCTGTAACTTGACAACAAGCAGACAAGTTCCGTCTAAGTAAAAAATCCCAGGAATGATGAACGTTTACTTAGGTGTACTAACGGATTGATTACTTTCTTCCCAGGAACCGAATTCGCGCAGTGAACGCGCGGCGGTCGAAATTGCTGAATTGTAAAAACTGTGGCGATCCAAGGATGTTGTTTACTGTATACGGATTCTGGTGATTCGTAATATTTTCAAAGCCACCGCGCAACGCCCAATAGAATCCGGCAGCATGAAAACGTTTTTCTAAGTGTGGGTTCAGGGTGAGATATGTGGGATAACGATAGGCGCCTGGTGGCAATACAAGCTGCTGCTGCTGATTTACTACTGCAAAGGGAAAGCCGTCCCGCACTTCCACCGAGTATGCAAAATCCAAATGTTTAATTAGCGGCAGAGATCCCAGCGGAAAGAATCCCCACGAGATAAATCGGTTTGGCGCGTCCCAGGCATAAGGCCCGGGCACCTGCGGGCTGATGATGAGACTGTCGAGCGAATAGTCGAGCACTTGGTTCGAGGTCGAGCTGGATCGAGTGTAAGAAGCGCTGACGATGTAGTTTTTATGAAATGTTCGTCTCAGGTCGAATTTGAGTGCTCTGTAGTTATCGTGACGTGTGTTCTGAAGCACAAAATTGGTGCTGTGTACGCCACCTGGGGTGTTGTATACGAATGCATTCGTACCCTCGCGGCTCAGGTACTCCGCCTTCAGAAAGATCTCAGCAGGAAGCTTGTGCTCGACTTCGACGCTCCAATTCACGTAACGGGGAGCTGCCAGTGCCTGTCGGTTAATGGCAAAGGTGGAAAAAAAAGAGGTGTTCAACTGCCCGGCCGGATCGAAGAAATAATCGTGCCGGCCACCTTGCAACGGTAGCGCAACCAATGACAAGTTCGTCGATTGATATATTTCACCAATGCCGGCGGAAAATTTCGTGTTCCCGGAGTTGTCGAGCACATAGGTTCCTGACAAACGTGGAGAGAACAACGGCTCTCGAACAATTTGGTCCCAGTCAAAACGTAATCCCGGTTCAAGGAGCACGCGGGGAATGATCGACCAGCGGTCCTGAATATAAGCGCTGGCCTCAGAGTTGTAGGTCGATGACGGCTGCGCGCCAGAAAATACCGAGTACAGCGCACAGGATGATGAATTCGGTGGTACGGGAGGTGGACCCAGGCACGTCGTGGCTGGCGGAAGCGCTTGTCCTTCTCTCAACGAGGAAACCGGCGACCTCGCGAACAGCTGGTCGTAGGAAAGATGGTCGAGGTCCGTGCCAAAAATGAATTCATGCCGGCCATGCCATTGCCCCGGGAAGTAGAAATTTGCCACACCCTGCGACCGCGTGGCTGTTGTGTTTGCGCGCAAATAGTAATTTCCCAGCGCGCCTATAGTGGTCAGAACATAGGGATTCTGTCCGATGGGGGTTTGACGCAGCCCATAGTGGTCGTGATTGAAACCGAATTCCAGAAGTTTGTCCTCGCCCAACGTATGCTGCTCTTTGACTGATGTGACGTAAACATTTTCAGAATCCGCCGGCCGCGTTCCTGGTGGTGCTAACGTTGACATGCCGAGATGATCATCGTGCAGCCAATCCACAAGGAAACTTCCGGTCACGATGTCGTGACTGGTCAGATTGGCTTGGGCCTTCACGATATTTCCACCGCGCCAGACCTTGTCCGAATCCTCGTTCCTCGGCAGCCCAATGACGATTACATTGTCGTACTCACCATCCAGCCCGTCGAAGAACCACAGCTTTCCTTTGACGATAGGCCCCGATAGAGTGAATCGCGGATCGACCTTGTCAAAGGCCCAACCGGTCTTATGCTGAAATGAAGGGAAGAAATTTGTTGCGGCAAAGCGAAAATGGTCGTCACCAATTCCTGTGTTGAGCGAGAGCACACCCGCCGGCGCTTTCCCGTGCTCTGCCGAAATTCGACTGGTTTCCACCCGCACTTGGCGCAGCGCGTCTGTGCTCGGGCGCACCAGCAGTTGGCCAGTGGCAGGCTGCGTCACATTGAAGCCGTCGAGCAGCACCAGAGTCTCATACGTTTCAGCGCCCTCAATGTGCGGTTGCGCGCTTTGGTCAAGAACCACGCCGGGAATGTATTCAAGAGAGTACCGATAATCACGTGTGTTCGGATATGGCATGTCCAGAATGTCGATACCACTCAATTGCTCTTGAGATGAAACCTGTTGCGGATCGATTGCCGGCACCGACTCGACGACGTTGACATTCTCCCGGACTTCCTGTTGGTGGTTCAGCGAAATTTCGAGCGTACCGGACGCCTGCACCTTCGTCAGGTCTACGACGTAGAAACCTTCTTTTTCGACGCGCAATTGCCAAGGGCCAGCCTCGAGAGCAGCAAATTGACAGCGGCCGGCCAGGTCGGTCTCGCATTGCCGCGTTGCCGTTGGAGCAGTTAATTGGATCCGCGCTCCTGGCACGGCAACGCCGTTTTCGTCCAGTACTGTGATGGTGATCGATTTATTTTCAGCGCCACGTTCGGGTGCGGTGCTCTGACCGCCACAAAGAAGTGAGACGAAGAGCAGGCAACAAAACTCAACTGAAACGGCAACTCTCAAAGCGGACAGTCGAAGGCTGAACAACATCTTAGGATGCATTTCGGGCAGATGATATGTTCTTCGTAGATTCCCACAAGGAAGACGTTCGAAATTGTAAAAAGTGAGAGTCAGACTAACGAACGTCCAATGTGGCGCAGAGCTTCCTGCCTTTCCCAGCTCAAGCGTGCGACATGCGATCGTATTCCGCCCCAGCGTCAGCGGGTAACAATACCCAAAGCGTATAGATTCCCAGTGCGGTCCCGAACGGCGGGTGAAAGATGGCCAGAACCCCAATCACAATCGCCGTGAGCCGCGCCCAGCGTTCGTGGTTCATCAGCCCCCATCCAACAAGAATTCCCCCGGCGGCGATGATCAGGAAGACTGAACCCAGTGAGAACATCAACGGCGGCATAAAATGGCGCGTAAACATTTCATCGCCGATCACGATATGCGAAGCGTGGCTCATTCCCATGAGCACCAGCGAAGGCAGAATCCATAGGACCCCGACGACGATCCATAAAATGCCAAGGATTCGCAGATGGCGCTGCAGCTTCGTTGGCCCTATTGCAGGAGGCGTGCTCGCCACGGGAGCGCCGCACTTGGGGCACAAATTGAAGTCTGGCTGCAGCTCGGTCCCGCAGCGATTACAGAACAGCATAGAGCCCCCTCGGATAGAATACGCTTTCAGCCAGCGGGAAGTTCAACGATTACTCTGCTGATGCCAACCGGTTGAGGTACTTTCTGCGACAATTTATGATTCCCAGCAGTCGGTCTGGGCCCAGCAGTCCACTCTTGAACATGAGACGCCGAGCTGATGAGTGCTGAGCTGCCCGACCCGAGCAAACGCCGTCGCTATCCTCGCTATTCTATCGATGTGCGTGTCTCTGCAAAGGTATTCCGTGCTGGCTCTCCGATCGAACTCTGGGGCCGCTCTATTGAACTCGGGCAGGACGGCATTGGCGTAACCCTGACTGGCCAATTAGAGGCGGGCGAAGTTGCAACTCTGGAACTCACCCTGCCGGCAGCATCGAGTGTTCTAAAGCTGAGGGCTTTGGTCCGCTACCGCGATGGCTTACGGCACGGCTTCGAATTCCTCGCCCGCGATAGCATGCAGGAAGATCTCATCAAGAGAACCTGCGAGCTGCTCGCTTTTGGGCAAGACGATGCCGAACGGTAATGGCCAGCTTCTCGCCGGTAAGCTGAAGGGGATCGGGATTTGGCTTGTAACTTTTCTGCTATCCCAGCGACTTTAGGTATCTAAAATAGGGATAGCGGCGTCCATAGAGAGAGGAGACTCTCGTGCTCATCAAAAAATCTGATGGGGTACTTTCGTCTGAGATCACACCCAAAGAGCTGTACCTGAATCGTCGTAAGTTTCTGGCCGGCGTCGGGGCGAGCGCAATCGCTGCAGGGTTGGTCACCAAGGAATTGTTCTCACCGTCAGCCCGCGCTTTTGCGACCGCCAAAATAGACGGTGTTCAGAAAAGTGCGCTTTCTACGGACGAAAAAATCACTCCGATCAACGTAACTGCCAATTACAACAACTACTACGAATTTTCCACGGAGAAGCAGGAACCCGCTGGCTTGGCAAAGAACTTTAAAACCAATCCGTGGAAGGTCACTATCGACGGTGCAGTGCCGAAGAAGCAGAAGCTGGAACTCGATGAAGTTTTAAAGTTCGCCTCACCCGAGGAACGAATTTATCGCATGCGCTGCGTCGAGGGTTGGTCGATCGTTGTTCCCTGGATTGGGTTCTCGCTCAGCGAGTTAATTAAGCGCGCGCAACCGCTCAGCAAAGCGAAGTACGTCCAGTTCACCTCAATCTACGATCCCGAGCAAATGCCCGGTCAGCGCCGCCAAATTCTCGATTGGCCTTACGTCGAAGGTCTCCGCATGGATGAGGCCATGCACCCGCTCACTCTGCTCTGCTTCGGGATGTATGGCGAAACTTTGGCTAACCAGGACGGCGCGCCACTGCGTATTGTGGTGCCCTGGAAGTATGGTTTTAAAAGTGCCAAAGCCATCGTAAAGATCAGTTTCGTCGAGCACGAGCCTATGACCACATGGAACATCGCCAATCAGCACGACTTTGGTTTTTATTCCAATGTGAATCCAAACGTCGAGCGCTACCACAGTCAGGCATATGAGCGCCGGTTGGGTGATTTTCGTCCGCGCCCAACAATGATGTTTAACGGCTACGATCAGGTAGCAAGCCTCTATTCCGGAATGGATTTGGCGAAGAACTACTAAGAGCTATTAGCTTTCAGCCATCGGCTCTCAGGTGAAACCGGGGTTGTTCTCACTGATGGCAGACGGCTGATAGCTGATAGCTGAAAATGACTCGTTGGCTCAAACTCGTCGTCTTCCTCGCTTGTCTTGTTCCTTTTGGCATGCTGCTTTACAAGTTCTTCGGTCCGCACCCAACCGACATGACGAGCTGGGGAATCGCCCTTGGGGCAAATCCCGTTGAAGCTCTTGAGCACGGCACTGGCGATTGGGCGCTGCGCTTTCTGCTGATTACTCTCTCCATCACTCCACTTCGTAAATTGTTGCGCGTTCCATCGCTCATCAAGTTCCGCCGCATGTTCGGTCTGTTTGCTTTTTTTTACGCATGTTTACACTTTGCGACCTATTTAGGCCTCGATAAGTTCTTAAATGTTCATGAGATCCTCGCGGACGTAGTCAAGCGCAAGTACATCACAGTCGGCTTTACGGCATTCGTATTGCTGGTGCCGCTCGCGGTTACATCAACCGCCGGTTGGATTCGCCGCCTGGGCGGTAAGCGCTGGCGATCCTTACACCGCTTGATTTACGCGAGCGCAATTGCTGGGGTAATTCATTACCTATGGCTGGTAAAGGCAGACATCCGCAAGCCGCTCGAATATGGCGCCATTCTGGCTGTGTTACTTGCGTACCGCCTCATCGTTTGGGTCCGTCCGAAATCCTTACCCCAACGCATGCCGCCCGACCGGGTAACCGTGACTACGCAATAAGCCAGCTATTGTTTGACTTCATAGCAACAACTTTCGCCAGCAACACGGGTTTACTATCCCAAGTAGATGTTGATTTTCCGCATTCGCAAACTCTTCGGAAGGAGTTCTCCGCCTTGCCCATGGTTAGCTCTCTTAAAAAGCTGTGCTTTCTCGCGGGAATCGCCGCAGTTATTGTGGGTGTTGGCTGTGGCGGCAGCGGCGTCATATTGTCCCATCAAACCGGCAACTTCACGAACGCCAGCTTCAAAGGCTCTTACGTTTTTCAGCTGCACGGATTCTTAGGGGACGGCAGTCCTTATCGTGAGCTCGGAATAGTGACATCTGATGGCAACGGCAACATCACCGGCGGCGTGGATAACGTAGCCACTATCGGCATTGGTGCTCCGAGCCAAAGTACGGCAGTTACGGGCACATATTCAATCTCTAGCGACGGCACCGGGCAGGCGCTCCTCAACTCGAGCGCCCTGGGCATTCTCGTAGGTTCTCCTGGTGGACAAATTACGCTTGGAATTACGCTTGCCAGTACTTCAACCGTTGAATTGATGGAAGCCGACGTTTTTGCTGTTGGGTCCGGGGTTGGGGATCTGCAAGATTCCACCGCGGCCGCCACTACTCCCAGCGGCACATTTGTATTCCGTTTGCACGATGAAGCGAACCCTCAGGCGGCGTCGGAATCTGAGGTTGGCCTCTTCAACATTTCTGGCGGTGCGGTCAGCGGGAGCTTCGATGAGGGTCTGATTTCATCAGGAAGTTCACTGACAATTAGTTCCGGCAACATCACCCAGCCTTCCTCAATAGGGGTTGGAACAATAACTTTTACTGATAGCGCGAGCGTCACCACGAGTTTGCTCTACTGCGTCGTGAACAGCACAAGACTTGTTTTGCTGGGTGCGAGTTCCGGCCTTGTCGGATCGGGAAGCGCTGAAGCGCAAAGCGGTTCGGTAGCCAGCGGGCTTTCCGGTACCTATGCATTCGGTAGCCGCGGTGATGATGTCACCTCCGATGCTGCGCTTGCGACCGTAGGCCAGTTTACGGCCAGCGGTTCCACCATCAGCTCCGGCGCACTCGATGCCATGCAGGACGGAAACTATACCGGAACCACAAGTTTCACCGGGAATCCAGTTGGAAGCCCGTCCGCTCAAGGCCGCGTTGCCGTAACTCTTAGCACCGGCCAGACCATGGTTCTTTGGCTCGTCAGTCCTGCAAGAGCATTCTTTTTATTCGAAAACGAATCGGCGGCTGAGGATGGAACCGCCGATTTGCAAACGGGATCTCCGTTTTCGGCGAGTACGATCAAGGGGCAATATGCGCTGGGGATGGACGGAGTCGACTTTGTCAATTCGCAAGCGCTTGCGCGCGTCGGCACCATGCAGTTTGATGGTTCGGGCAAGATCAGCCTGGTTGAGCTCTCGAACAGTTCCATCGGTGGTCCCCAAAGTCCCGGTCCGCTCGCCGGGAAGTACCAAGTCGGTGGCAGCGGACGTATTACGACGCAAATTACTGGCACTAACGGTAGCGGGCCAGACCTGGTGATGTACGCGGTGTCGAGCTCACAGGCTTATGCTTTGCAAAATGACCCCGGCGAAAACACTTCGGGAATCATTCAGCTACAGCAGTAACTAATTGAGAATTGAGGAGCACGGGCGTCTTGCCCGTGCAGACCTCGCCTAAGCCGCGCCCTTTTGCGCCTGTTTCAAATACTCCAGCACCTCCTCCGCATGTCCCTCAGGCTTCACCTTGCGGAAGATGTGCTTGATCTTTCCATCCGGCCCAATGATGAATGTCGTCCGTGCCACGCCCATCACTTTCTTGCCGTACATGTTCTTTTCCTGCATCACACCATAGGAGTTGCAAATTTTCTTGTCCGCGTCGGCGACAAGCGTGAATGGCAGGCTGAATTTCTCTTCGAATTTCTTCTGGTCCTTCGGAGTGTCAGGCGAGACGCCGAGCACAACTGCGCCAATGTTCCCCACGCGTTTGAATGAATCGCGAAAGCTGCACGCCTCGATGGTGCAACCGGGAGTATCGGCGCGAGGATAGAAATAAAGCACGACCCATTTGCCTTTGTAGTCCTTCAGCGCGACCTTCTCGCCGTTCTGGTCAAGCGAATTAAAATCAGGAGCTTTATCATTGATTTCCATGGGGTCCTCTCAAATTAAATGCCGCACACGGTTATATCGCAAAGCCGTGTTGGGCGTCATCTTCGTAAGCCTTATTTTGCCGGCCGCGCTGGCTCAATTCGCAAAAAAGCGCCAGGTCAGCAAAGGCCCGCGCGCGGTGGGACTGCTAGAGCTTGCCGCGAACGGAAAGGCACATTTAATTCCGGTCACAATCATGATCGACGGCAAGTTCTATGACGCCGGCGCTTACAAAGCCAACCCAACACCGATGGCTCTTCAGTATCAGACGGTTTACGAAGCCGTTGAGTCAGGTGTCTCGAAGGGCTTGTTCACAGTATCGGGCGCGCTTCAGGAAAAAGACGCGTGGGTAGGCGACGGAAAATGGCGCAGCCAGGCCGATATCGACGCCGAGAAAGCCCGCCTCAAAGCACAGCGAGCCAAGCTTGCCCAAAAAGCTCCTGAGGACCCGAGCGGCCCTCCGCGTCTGAGGCGCGCGCCCAACTCCGAAGGCGACAGTGCCTCGACGCCGGCGCAAACGGGGCAGAATACGCCACCTCAGAAACCTTCTTCCGGAAGCGGTTCTTCGAGTTCCGCTCCAGCGCAGCCGCCGCCGAGCGTGACAAAATCAGGAGCTTCCACGAGCAACTCAGAGAGCTCACCCAGCTATGTGGATGCGCCTGACCGCCCGATTTTGCGTCGCCAGGCAGCTTCTGATGAGACCCATGACCAAACCAAAGGCGGCAACGAAGACGAACCGCTGAAAGGACCAATTCAGCTGATGCCGGCTGTCTCTGATGCCGGCGGCCCCGAGCCGCGTCCTTACACCTACCAGGTGAAGCCTGAGGAAGAGCAGAATTTCTTAAAGAAGATGCTGGCTATGGCTTCCGATGATGTGGACGCGCGGGCTGCGCATTTGCGTGCGGAATCGGAACCGGAAACCGAACAAGCACCAAGGCTCGAAGCGAAGAATCGACCAAAGACACCAACGAAAACAACCAAGCCCAGGCGATCAGTTCCTGCTCCGCAGTTCCAAGATGTTCAGTTGAAAGTTTTCGATCTCACGAACGCTAACGAGCCGGTACTCGTGCTCACAGCAACGGCCAGCATTCCGAATTCGAAGTTGAATCTGCAATATTCGACTGCAATTGTCGCGCGCGAGGACATTTACGGCGATCTGCATAAAGTCTTTTCACAGACCACCGACAATCAGCATCTCGATATTTTGCCAAAATATGAGTTCATCGACGCCGTGGACGCCGATGGCGACGGCCGCGGCGAGCTGCTGTTTCGCACCCGCACCGACAGCGGCTCAGCTTATAGCATTTATGCAGTGATCGGGGACCGCCTGTGGCCATTGTTCGAGGGAAAGCCAGCGTCATAGTTCGCGACCACGGAGACACGGAGGCACTGAGCAAACAATCAAACATGTTGATCGATGTCCACCAGGCCCAGCTCCCGACCTATCTACGATTGACCCATAAAAGGGTCGGACTGCTACTCAACTTCAAGGTTGCCGTACTCAAGAACGGTATCGTGCGTCGAGTTTTATGATTAAGTGTTCTCCGTGACTCCGCGACTCCGTGGTGAAATGATTTTGGCCATGAGATCAACAAAATTAAGCGTTGAGGACGAACTCGAATCGCTTCGCGATTCGATCCGCCATCACGAGTACCGCTACTACGTCCTCGATGATCCGGAAATCACCGACGCCGAATTCGACCGGCTGATGAACGAACTGAAAAGGCTCGAAGCCGCCCGTCCTGAAATCATCACGTCCGACTCCCCCACGCAACGCGTCGGAGGCAAGCCGCGCGAAGGCTTCGTCAAAGTCCCACATTCAGTTGCGATGCTTTCGCTCGACAACGCTTACAACGAAGAGGAGCTGCGCAACTGGGAGCGGCGAGTTCACGAACTCAGCGGGCGCGAAAACAAACAGATCGAATACGTCTGCGAACTGAAGCTCGATGGTATGTCGCTGGCTCTCCGCTATGAAGGCGGCAAGCTGGGGCGCGGCATCACTCGCGGCGACGGAAGCACAGGTGAAGATGTGACCGCCAACGTCCGCACCGTTCGTTCGATTCCGTTATCGATCTCGTTAGAGAAGCTGAAAAAAGCCGGAATTCCCGCAGATTTCGAAGTCCGCGGCGAAATGCTCATGCCCATCGCTTCTTTCAAGAAAATGAACGAAGAACGCGAGAAGCACGGGCTATCTTTGTTCGCGAACCCTCGCAATGCAACCGCGGGAACGGTTCGCCAACTGGAACCCAGTGTCACGGCGCAGCGCCGCCTCGATTATTTCGCTTACATGCTGATTGCGAATGGACGGACGATTTTCAATCAGCACTGGCAAACTTTAAATGCGCTCGACAATGCCGGCTTCAAAGTGAATCCTCGCCGCGCCCTTGCGTCTAGCTTCGAGGAAATTCTCGAATTCATCAAGCAATGGGAAGAAAAGCGAGAGAGCCTGCCCTACGAAATCGACGGCGTCGTGATTAAAGTGAACAGAGCCGCGCTACAGAACGAACTCGGGTTCACGGGCAAAGCGCCGCGCTGGGCGATTGCCTACAAATATGCCGCGCGTTCCGGCATCACGCAGATTGAAAATATTCATGTGCAGGTCGGCCGTACAGGGAAACTCACGCCGGTTGCGGAGCTCAAGCCAGTCCCTATCGGTGGCACCACAGTCAGCCGCGCCACGCTGCACAATATGGATGAGATCGAGCGCCTCGGCGTTAAGATCGGCGACTGGGTTGAAGTCGAACGCGGCGGGGACGTTATCCCAAAAGTTACGCGTGTTATCGACGACGACAAACATCCGCGCGGCCGCAAGTCCTTTCACATGCCGGAGCACTGCCCGGTTTGCGGCGGGCACGTGGTTCGTGCCGAGGGCGAAGCCGACCATCGTTGCGTCAACCAGAAGTGCCCTGCAAAGCTGCGCGAAACCATCTTGCATTTTGCCTCGCGCGGCGTGATGAACATTGACGGCATGGGCGACGCGCTTGTCAACCAACTCACCGATCGCGGCATGGTGAAAGATATTGCCGATATTTACAAGCTGACGAAAGACAAGCTCCTAAGCCTTGAGCGTATGGGCGATAAATCCGCCGAAAACATCCTGCGAGAAATTGAAAATTCAAAAAGACTGCCGCTTGAGCGCGTGATCTATGGTCTCGGAATTCGCTTTGTGGGTGAACGTACCGCGCAATTCCTTGCTGAGTGCTTCGGCGATATGACCGCGCTAGAAAAAGCCAGCGAAGAAGAATTGCAGCAAGTTGAAGAAGTCGGCCCACGCATCGCAAAGAGCATCGTAGAATTCTTCGCCGAGCCGAAGAACCGAGAGCTTGTCGACGAACTCCGCGCCGCGGGCCTGCAGCTCAAAGGCAAGAAGAAAGAGCGCGGCACCAAACTCGCTGGCAAAACATTCGTGCTCACGGGAGCTCTGGCGAACTATACGCGCGACCAAGCGAAAAAAATGATCGAAGACGCTGGCGGCAAAGTCGCAGGATCGGTGAGCAAGAAGACCGACTATGTGGTCGCGGGATCAGATGCGGGTTCGAAGTTGGACAAAGCGCGGGAGCTTGGAGTCACAGTCCTTGATGAGTTGCAGATGCAGGACTTACTCCGATAGCTCACATCACTGAAACGCGCTACACGCAACCGAGAACCGCTAGTTCTCTAATGCGCGTCCGACTTGCGCCATTCGCGCAGATTGGCTGCGTAGAGCCCTATGCAAAAAACATTTGCCGGTATAAATCCATACTGGGCGGTGCGCATCCCAATTAAACAAATCAATACGCTATTGGTTGCGGCGAGGAGCCAGCCCTTCCAGCAACGCCTTCCTATCAGGATCGTGGACGCAATGGTAAGCACGCATGACAAATAATCAAGCCTTAGCAAGACAGCAACCTCCCCAAACAATTCGAGTATGGGGCAAGACCGCTGATTTCGAATCAACTAAGGTCGGCTGAGGCGAAACGAAAGTCACGGAGAAGTAGCGCCGGAAACGGCTCACAATTCTTGACCTCCCGTGACCAGCTCTGGTGGTAAGATCAAGAAAGTCTTTACACATCCAGCCGCCGCGCTCGGGCGACGGTCTCCTTGTGCGAAGTAGTTCAACGCAGGAGGCCAATCATGGCGAGCCATCCCCGTTCTAATCCAATCCAACCAGCGCAGCAACCGCACGCTGCCCCATATTGCAACGATCCTTTGTGCGAGCACTGCAAACAATTACGCGAGATGCAGGACTTAATTCGAATGCATGAATCGCCTGGGGAACACCCCGCTGAAAGCCATGTGAATGGAAATGACGTCTCTGAAGATAATCGATAGATTCGGATTCTGTGGAACGTGACTGCTCTCTTTGATGGGAGCGTCTCCCCTGGTCAATGCCAGGTGCTAGCGTCTGTACGCACTCGGGGGTTTGCGGTGGCCAAGCAGTTCAGAGAGGCAGATGCCGGCGATCACCATCCAGATCAAGTGGTTTCTGGCGGCAGAGCTGCTGATCGCTAAGCTGAACCTCGGCTCGAAGAGAAAAACTTCGAAGACTAGGGCAGCGCCGACCGTTCCCACAACCCCCGCCAGGCTACCGAAGCGCCGGGCAAAGTAGAAGATCACCAGCAAGAAAGCGAGTGGGGCCAGGTGAGGATAGGAGCTCACCCAAAATAGCGGAACAAGGCATGCCGCCGCCAGGCTGCAGCACAGTGCCGCCAGCAAAGAGAAAACCCACCATCCGGCGCGGATCCCCAGTTTCTTAGCAACTGCAAACTCGAGCCGTTCGCCTGTGTCTGATCTTGCGGCGATCCGGTCGTCGACAACTTCAGCCAGCCAGCACGCCCACATGAATAGACGACCGGCCATGCCAATGAATGGCAATGCCTCTGCAAATACCGTATTTGGACCAGGGAATGCCGGCGGGTTTGCTGGTATCAGGCGAGAAGAAGCAGTCTGAACCTGTGGAGCGGGAACTGCGTCACGGGTTCTTAGCGAAACAGGCACCTCGACGGACATCTACTCGGCTCCGGACATTGACTGCAGCTTTTCTGATGCAGAGACCCGGCCGCTAGATGCCGGATAGTAGCTTGCAGATTACCTATAGAATACCCGACTTAAGCTGCTCCCGCTTTCTGGTATTGCTCGTATTCCTGCTCTGAGTGGGAGGGCAGCAGCACCCACAGCGTATACACGCCCAGGGCTGTCCCGAACGGGATGTGAACGAAGAGCGATACGATTCCGACGACGATTGCCATTGGTCTCGCCCAGGATTGCCGGCCCAGCAGGCCTGCGCCTGAAGCGAAACCGAATGCCGCTTTGCTGATGGAAAAGATTCCTCCCATGGCCACCAGCGGTCTAATAAAATGCGGAGCGCCAGCAGCCGGACCATCCGGACCAAACAGCCAACCCCCGATGATGAGCGCCGCCAAGCCCACCACAACGTCGAACGCCGAAAGCGCCATCCAGAGAATACCCAACAATCGCACGTGCCCCGCGACGCGCCCAGGCCGTGGCGCAGCGAAAGGAACCCCGCCTCTGATCTCTTTGCCGCAGCGATTGCAAAATCGCTGGTCTCTTTCTAGTTGCGCTCCACATTGATCGCAGAACATAGTGTCTCGCCTCGCATTCCAATTTACGATCTCTTGATGCGAATGGTTCCACCACAAACGAAAAGGCCGCCCGGCAACAGGGCAGCCTCTTCTTTCAAGGGAGAATAGTTCCAACGGAGGGTTAAACCGTCAAAACTTTCTGGCGAAATCTTATGAGCCGCCAAGTGGGGTGTCAAGAAAAGTTTTCAGAAATAACGCCTTTATTTTCAGCGAATTGAACAAGGGTCGTTAGAAAAGTTGGAAACTGGCCTTTTTGCGCTGGGAGCGCCTGTAAACGAGGTTATCCCGCATTAATTCAAGAGCTTACGCCAGAGCTAGAGGGCTTTTCCACATGGTCAGAAAGGTGCAGGGCGATAATTTCCATCTGCTCCGGACGATCAAAAACTTTGCCCGGAAAGAGGCGCTTGATCGCCACTCGGAACCCACCGAATGCAATTCCCGCGATCAAACCCAAACCGCAAACAATGGCTGAGAGAATAATCACGCCCACAATCAAGTTCGCCGCGTTGTCGCGAAGGGTTGGAGCTTTCTCATTCCAGGTGACGTCAGCGTCGTAATTGACTTTGGCAAGAAGAGAGCGCGCATTACTTTCTGAGATCAGCCCGCTCACAACAGCGAGAATTGGGCCGGTGCGCTTCAGGACTAAATTGGCATCGCCGAGTTGGCGGGCTTGTTGTGCGGATTGAATTTGTTGCAGCTCTGCAGCGGCTATTTGCGGCGTTGGATAGTCGACCAGCATGAGCGTGCCTTGATCGAACCCGAACTCGTAATTTTGAAGGACAACTTCCGCTCCTTTGCTGAAATCGACAAATTGCGCCGGGAGCGGCGCGCCGGTGGCTGCCAGCCCCGCCGGGCCGACGATGTACTTTGTCGAATTCTTCACCGCCTGTTCTTTCGGCAGATAGTTCGGAAGTACGGGCAAGCTGGCGCTGGGGCCCGCAGGACGCGGAAAGTCATGGGCCAGTTCACGCAGTTCGGCGGCAGACATTGCAGATTGCCGCTGGAACACCGCATCCACGAGAATGTTGGCTTTGTAGAAGAGGATCCGTTCGTTGAGAGACGCGCCCTGGTCCCCGATCGTTTCCTCGAGCATCTGCGGAAGCTTATAGAAGGTGAATGCGCCGTAGGCGCCGCTGGCGTCTTCGAAACGCGCGGATTTAATGGTGAGCTTCCGGCCGTCGTCACGCGTGAATGTTGCGTTCTCGAAATCGATAAAGCCGTATTCCTTCAGAAGCTGAGCGTTGATCGGGTCGGCGGATTCAGGATTGGTGCTGGTTTGCGGCGGTTTGGCAAGCTGCCATCCGCCGAAGGTTTTCGGCAGGATGGGAGTAGGTTTCGCCGGTGCGGCGAAGGCGCTTTGTATCGTGAGTAACAGAATGAAAATTGCGGTCTTCATGAAAGAGAGCCGGGCTGGCGCGCGGGCGAGGGAAGCCCTTCGACGTCCTTGATCATTAGACTACAGAGCAGAGAGGAAAGTTTCCAGGCGCAATCATCGTTGAGAGATGATTTTGATTTCGAACAGTTTTGGCCACAACTTTCCCGTAACAAAGAGTCTGGCTCCTGCGGAATCATAGGCGATTCCATTCAAAACAGCGTCAGGCGAAAGTTCGCGCTTATCCAAAAGGCCGGCAAGGTCAATCCAGCCCAGCACTCTCCCGGTATGCGGCGAAATTCGCGCGATTTTGTCGGAGTACCAGATATTGGCGTAAATCTCGCCGTGAAGGTATTCGAGTTCATTTAACCGCTCGACGGCTCGCCCGTCGGCGTCGCGGACTGACAGTCGTCTAATTTCGCGAAACGATTTCGGATTCAAGAATCGAAGAATGGAGCCGCCATCGCTCATAATGAGGGCTGTCTCATCGTGCGTAAGTCCCCAGCCCTCACCTTTGTAGTTAAAGGTGCGTTGAGCCTTGAAGCTAAAACGATCATAGACAAAGGCAATTCCCGATCTCCAGGTTAGTTGGACCAGACTGCTACCCCAATCGGTTAGGCCCTCGCCAAAATATGCTTGCGGCAAGTCATGTTCCTGTAAAACATGCCCGGTTTGGAGATCAACCATGCGAACGGATGAGCGCCCCTTCAGTCCAGTGCTTTCGAACAGATGCCCGTCCACGTAGACGAGTCCTTGGGTGAAAGCGTTTGCATCATGCGGGTAAACGTGGATGACTTGATAACTTATTGTGGGTGCTGTTTGCGCGGAGGTTGTGTGCTGGAAAACCAGCAATGAGAATGTGATTGCGATCACAACTCGGACGTGCATGCAGATCACGCCTAACCCAGGTTTGTTTGCCTTCGTGTACCGTCGTGTCCTTCGTGGCTATGCTTTTTAGAACCTGAAACCACAAAGGGCATGAAGGTAAACGAAGAAACATCTAGTCCGCTGAGGCTTTCTCCATCTTACTGGCTACCTTCAAGCCGCCCAGTCCGTTGATGTAGCGCGCTATTCCACGGTAAAGCGATTCTGCGATGCGCTGGCGGTATTCCGGCGTTTTCAGCCGATGCTCGTCGCCGGGATTGCTGAGGAAGGAGATTTCGGCCAGGATCGAGGGCATATTCGCGCCAATGAGAACCACAAATGGTGCCTTCTTCACCCCACGATCGCGCTCGCCGGGATTCCTGGCAGCTAAACCTGTGTGCAACGATTGCTGCACGTCCGACGCAAACTCGCGCGATTCTTCGATCTTTTCCTTGAGCGCAATCTTCTTCACTAGGTCCTGCAATTCGTGAATCGATTTATCCGAGGCCGCATTTTCGCGCGCCGCAACTTCGAGCGCTTCGGGCGAAGAGGTGAAATTCAAATAGTAAGTCTCAACCCCCCGTGCGTCAGGGTCATGGCTGGAATTCGCGTGGACGGAAACGAACAGGTCGGCCTCTTCCTGATTCGCGATTGCTGTGCGAGTTTCGAGGGGAATAAAAGTGTCATCACGCCGGGTGAATACGACGTCAGCGCCGAGACGGGCCTGAAGCAGCTTGCCAAGGCGCTTGCTGACGTCGAGCACCAGGTTTTTTTCAAGCAGACCATTGGGACCGATTGTGCCCGTGTCGTGCCCGCCGTGGCCGGGATCGATCACAATTTTGCCAATTTTTAAACCTAGCGTGCGGATCAGCGAACGCTCGCCGTCCGATGCCGGTTGGGCTTCCCGCACCGGAACAGAACCGACCTGGTTCTTGCGATGTGACTTTGACGAGCTCGGAGTCCGGGTCGCAGGTTTGGCGGTAGCTTCACGGTCATCCGCATCACTTGGCGGATGGTCAGCGTCAGCTTCTACGATCACTTTCTTCGGACCGGATGAAGCCGGAGTTCCGGCAGATTTCTCCGATGCCGAAACAACTTTGCCGTCCTTTTCGTGAACATCGATGACCAGCCGCGGCGGATTCAGCACCAACGATGCGTCGTAACTCTGGTGGCCGTCGGTTTCAATCACAATGCGCGCGCGGCCCGGCTTGTACTCCGCGACACGAATCTTCTTCACCCGGCCATCGTCCACGTCTTCGCTTGAGCCATTTAGCCGCGAGGGCAGCCGCGCATTTTTGAGATCAAAAAAGATCCGTTCGGGATTGCTGATGCGCTGTGACGCGAATTGCACATCCTGCTCAAGGTTTACGGTGATCCGCGTGTAATCATCGGTCGACTTGTGCTCGACCGAGGTGACGCGCACAACTTTGTCTGTCGAGCCCGTCTCGGCAGTCTTCTCGTCAGAGCTGGGTTTCTTTGTGGAAGCCGCTTCGTTGCCAGAAGCGGTCAGGTGGTGCTCAGTGGCCGACTCCTCGTCGCTTGCTTCTGATGAATCATTCGAGGAAGACTCCAATTTCAACGCCCCCAACTCTGCGCGCGCTTCCTTCACCAGATCGCTGCGCTGATACCGCCGAAGAAATTCTTCGAAAGTAGCGCGGGCATTCTCATCGTCCCCGAGGTCGTTCTTGTAGATTTCGCCAATTGCGAGCAGCGCTTCCATGCGATGCTTGCTTCCCGGATATTCGCGGCGCAAGAACTTGTACTCGCGAATCGCCGAATAGAGCGCCATCTCATCTTTGAAGTGCCGCCCCATTTCGGCCGTGAGCTGCGCAACAAGAAATGCGCTGCCGTCAGCTTTGCTGGTTGTGGGCGCTTCAAGGACAATTCGCCGATAGGATTCAATGACGTTTTCGTATTCGCGGCGAGTGCGAGCTTGCTCAGCGTGTCCTTCCAGCGCTTGACGTTGTGCTTCGGCTTTGTTGAACTGTTGTTCGGCCCAGGCTTGGGAACGGTGGACCCGCGCTTGCGCGGATGTCGAGACGAGAAGGAGGCAGGCGAACGCCAGCGCACCGCCGGATACACGTCTACCCCATCCGTTGGGAAAGGCGATTGCGCGCCTTACGCTTCGGCAGAAGGCGACCTGTTTCAAACGCTGGACGTTCAAACGTAGTACCTGAGAGAGTCAGTCCTGCAATAACTTCTTTGTTGCTGTACTTAAGATGCTCTAGTCCGTGTTGCTGATGTAAAGCACGCCGCGTGCGTCGCGCTCCACCCGCACCGGATCACGCGAACTGCCCGAAAAATAATTGTTCCCGAGACTGCCGCTATAAATCTGAGTTATGCGGCGGACATAATTCCGCGTCTCCGCATAGTGCGGAATGCCCGCGCTTCGCGCCACTGCACCCGCTCCGGCATTGTATGCGGCAAGGCTCAAACGCACGTCGCCGCCGTAGTTATCGAGGAGCTCCTTCAAATGCCGAACGCCGGCATCGATGTTCTCCTCGGGATTGAATGGGTTGGTCAGCTTCATTCGCCGCGCCGTCTGCGGCATTAGCTGCATCAGCCCCATCGCTCCCTTACGGGAGATAGCGTTCGGGTTGAAGTTCGACTCAACTTTCACGAGGGCACGGACCAAGTTTGGGTCCACATTGTGTCGCGATGCTGCCTTGTCGATTGCTTCATCGATCTCCGCTTGCGTAAACCCGTTGCGCGGCAAAGAGTTTTGCAGGGCCGAAGGCTCCAGATAACGATCAACTTCCGCCGCCGCCGTCCTCGCCGCTTGCACGTTCACGTGCGGGACGGATTTCCAACGATGCTCAGTAGTACTCCAATAAGCCAAACCGTTCGGTCGCGAACGAAATGTTTGCGGTGCCGGGCGAGCTGATTTTACGTGAGTTGGCGCGGGAGCCGGACTGGCAACGTCGTTCACGTAGATTTTGCGGCCATCCTCGTCGGTGGTCGCAGTAATCGCGCTCGTTCCCGCCTGCACATATGGCGTGACGGAAAGGAGGGTCGCGATCGCGGAACTTGCCATTAGCGCGAGTTTCAGGCGTTTTCGCATACCAGGACAGTGCTTCAGGGCCAAACACACCCCTGCGCCTACCTCCTGGAACCTGACGGAGAATACCTACCAGAGCAAGTCGATTATAGGCCGTGGAGGTAGTCGTAACAATCGCTCCAAAGGGAATTGAACCACGGTGGTAATGCAAAGTAACCTACGCAGAATCTTACGTTTGGGATGTTACTAACGGACAGCGGCGAGCAATGAGCGGCGAGCTGCTAGCACTGAATGGGCGCAGCCAAATGCTGGGCGGGGCGGCGTGGGTAACCTGCCACATCGGAGGGTTGTCGCTTAGGGTATGAAATAAGGGTATTTAACGAAGCGCGACGGACTGTGCAGGCCGCACGCCAAAGCTCAGGAGCCCACGGCTCTTCGCGCACAGCTCACTACTCGCGGGCAATACTGTTCATTTTCGCGTAAGTATCCTATTCACAAAGCGAATATTCCAAATTCGTAAGTCATTGATTTCTTGCTATGGCACTTATGCGCTCAGCGTTTCTTTTCAAGAGCTTTTGTGATGGCATTCGCTTTTGCTTATCTCACCCATAGATTTCTTTTTTCAAAATTTCTCTAATCGCTGCAAAAAAAACAATCAATTGGACACTCCTTCTCGCACGCAATAAGTTTGCGAAAAATTACTCACGTTGTTGGTCGATTCAAGGAGATCAAACTTTGCGCATACGATTGTGGTTTTCCTGGGCTCTCTTATTTGTGCTAGCGCTGGCATCTTGGTCCTTCGCACAAACTGCTCCTGCAGACCCGCAGAGCACATCGAGTTCTCCGAGCGCAGCTCCTGCACCCCCGTCGCCGCCTGCGCCGTTGCCCATGCCCTCAATGTCCGGGCCTTTGCAAACTGCTGCGCCGCATGAAGTCGAAGGCGGAAAGCTCGCGGTGACTGGCGTCTTGAGTGGTATTGGTTGGACGGAAGGAAACCACGTCACAGGCGACGACGCTTCGCACTGGGACGTCAGCAACGCTCAGCTGTTCGTGCAGAAAACGACGGGTTGGTGGCAATTTTATCTGCAAGGCGGCGCATATAACCTGCCCGCGATCGGCGTGCCCTTTCTCTCAACAGCTGACACGATCAAAAATATTTACGGCCCATTCCCCCAAGGCTACGCCAAGTTTGTGAAAGGCAACTTCAACCTGGAGATTGGCGCCCTGCCAACCCTCATTGGCGCCGAGTACACCTTCAGCTTCCAGAACATGAACGTGGAACGTGGTCTGCTGTGGGGTCAGGAAAATGCCGTTAACCGAGGTGTTCAGCTCAACGAGACTTACAAGAAGTGGACACTCGCTCTCAGCTGGAATGACGGCTTCTACTCGAACCGCTACACCTGGCTCACGGGTTTGGTAACTTACGCATTTAACTCCGCGAACAGCTTGTCATTCGTCGGTGGTGGGAACGCTGGTTCCTACGCAAAGAACACCCTCGCGACACCTCTCGCTCTGAACAACTCCCAGATCTACAACATCATTTACAGCTACACCAAAGGGAATTGGGTGATCCAACCCTACCTCCAATTTACTAATGTCCCAACCAACGCTGCGATCGGAATTACTCAGGGCGCGGGAACGCGCAGTGGAGCAATGCTGCTTACTTACAACTTCAAGCACGGATTCTCGGTGGCACCACGCTTCGAATACATCTCGACCACTGGAAGTGTTAGCAATGGCGCGGTCAATTTGCTCTATGGGCCGGGCAGCGGCGCGTTCTCGTTCACCGTCACGCCGACCTATCGTAAAGACGCGTTCTTCCTTCGCGGAGACTTGGCCGTGGTCCACGCGACCAGCATGACCCCGGGTTTCGGTTTCGGTACGACTGGTACGAGCGCCAATCAGCCTCGTGGCGTGATCGAAGCAGGATTTATGTTCTGAGTTCTCTCCCACCCGGTCGCAAAAACCGCGACAAGGATGGGGGCAACCAGCAGGATTTTCCGGCAGCCCGCACCAAATTTTGGAGACATCCACATCGATGAATCCAAGTGAGTTCAATTGCTTGATTCGACTCCAAGGAGAAAAACTGAAATGGCCGACGCATCCGTTGAGATGAAACCGACGTTAGGGTTGACTGGGCTAACGATGAACGCAATGGCGCTCATCGCTCCCGGCGCGTTCCTCTGGCTCACGTTCGCCGGACAGGCCGCCGCTGGCGCGACTGCTCCTGCCATGTGGATAGGCATCGTGTTCGCGACCGTGCTTTGTTTAGCAACCGCGGTTTGTTACGCGGAAATGGCGAAGCTCTACCCAGGAACTGGTAGCTCCTATTATTTTGCCGAACAATCTTTCCTCAACCACCATTCAGCGTGGCCATATGCGCGGCTTGCAAAGTTCATTGTTGGCTGGGGATCACACCTTTACTACTGGATTTATCCAGGCGTGATGGTGGGCGTCATCGGAGTTATCTCGGGCTACCTCGTCGGGACGCTGTGGCCGAACTTCATGAGCGCGTCGAATCCCGGCCCCATGTTCATGATGGCGGTCGCGGTCTTCTTCTCCTTTGCCGTCGCTTACATTGCGCATCGTGGGGTGAACGGGTCCACTTCGGTCAACATCGCGATCAATGTTATTCAGATCAGCGCCCTATTGGTGTTCACAGTAATTGCTCTCGGCTATCGCGTGAACCATCCACCGGGCAGCATCGCCTACCAGTTCGATCCGCAAACCAGCGCTGCCTACAATTATGAATTTGCCACCACGACGACGATGGTAAATGGTCAACCTACTGACACTATCGTCCGCAGCGCAGACGGCAAGCCACAGCCCAAACTCGATTCCGCCGGCAAGCCGGTCCCGTATCACGTCAGTTATCCGGAAAAAGACGCGAGCGGCACGTTCATTTCGCATCCCACGGCGAAGTCGGTAATCAGCATGCACAACTTCGGTTGGATGTTCGTGCAAGCGACAATCGCAATTCTTATCCTGGTCGGATTTGAATCCGTCACCGCGATGGGGGGCGAAGCCAAAAATGCCAAGCGTGACGTGCCGATTGCCGTGATCACGTCGCTACTCGTGCAGGGTTGCTTCTGCTACCTGCTCGAATATTTCGCCGCGAATTACTTCCTTAATAGCGGTTATCCGATGTCATTCGCGCAAACATCAGCGGCGCCCATCGGCGACATGATGACCATGGTGGGCGATGCGCTATTTGGGGCGGGACGCGGCCGCATCTTCATGCTGGCGGAAGCGACTACGGTGTTCCTGGCACTGATTGGCACAACGCTTTCCTGCATCAACACCGGGGCACGCGTGACCTACGCTATGGGAAAGGACAAGGAACTGCCCGATTCCATGGGAGTGCTTCACTCGCGCAACCTGACGCCGCACCGCGCGATTTGGACGCTGGCGATTATCTCCGCTATCGTCGGGTGCATCACGGTCGCAGTATTCTTTGGTGATGCTGCGGCACCTGCGGATTCGGCTATC
Organism: Terriglobales bacterium; assembly: GCA_035279425.1. GTDB lineage: Bacteria > Acidobacteriota > Terriglobia > Terriglobales > Acidobacteriaceae > Gp1-AA145. The sequence goes on from DATEHT010000016.1 coordinate 276,934, forward strand.
GCAGCTCTGCCGCACGGCTTCTGGTCGAGCTTCGGTTATACGACGCACGACAAAATGGCGGCCCTGCCGAATACGTTCCTGGCGACAACGCTAGCATCGAACTTCGGCACGTTCCTGCTGTACATGTTGAGCTGCCTGACTTGCCTCGTGTGCTTCCACAAGCACCCGAATTTCAAGTTCTTCCGGCACCTCGTGATTCCTGTGTTCGGCCTTCTGGCGAACCTTGCCTGTATGGCCTTCTATCTCATCGGTCCGTTCATGGGATACGGCACCAAACTGGAGCCTCTGATTGCTTTGGGAGTCGCGGCCGTGTGGGCTATCTATGGCGGCGTGTATTTTGTTCGCAGTAGTAAAGCGACGGGACGCACGACGCTGGTACAACAGGCGGGAGCGGCATAGCTGTTAGTTTGTGGGGCGGGCGCCCTCGCCCGCCCCTCAGCGTTTGGCAGGTGGGGAATAGTCTACAAAGTGAGAAAGCAGATGCCTCACCGCTGCAGCGGTCAGGAATGACAGGGTTTAGCAACGCGGATCGGTGTGAGTCATGCTACAACTTCATAGAGGTGTTCCATTCAGCGCCGTCAGGAGCAGTCCTGGCGGCCAAGCCTTTTCAGGGGATTCCATGCTCGATGTGGAGTTCGCGGAGCTTACTGATGTGGGCAAAGTCCGCGGACACAATGAAGACTATATTGGCCATTCTGCTCCGGCCAATGGAGACGAGGTACGCGCTCGCGGCTGGTTGTTTGCTTTGGCTGACGGCGTTGGCGGTCATGACCGAGGTGAAGTCGCCTCAAGCACGGCGGTCGAACTGCTGCTTTCTTCATTTAGTGGCACCCGTGCAGAAGAGGCAGCAGGAACTTTGCTGCAGCGTCTGATTCAAGCGGCTAACCTTAAGGTGTATGAAAGCGGCCGGGAATCGACTCCTGGCGGCGCGCCTATGTGTACGACGATCGTGACTTGCCTATTGCGTTATGATCGCGCAACCATCGCTCACGTTGGCGATTCTCGCGGTTACCTGGTCCGTCGCGGCCACGCTCGTGCATTAACCGGCGACCACACTCTTGTCGGCGAGCAGGTGCGCATGGGACTCATCTCCGAGCACGAGGCCGCAATCTCGCAAAGACGTCACGTGCTGAGCCGTTCGCTTGGCGCCAACATGATCGTCAACGTTGACGTTAACGAATGCCAGGTATTGCCGGGGGATCTTTTGTTGCTTTCGAGCGACGGCCTACACGGCGCAGTGACGACGACGGAGATTGCCGGAATCACGAGCAAATTCCACGACCTGAAAGAGGCCGCGTCCCATCTGGTTTCACTCGCGAGAGAAAAAGACGGCAGTGACAATATCAGCGCGCAGCTCATCCGCATCAACGCCGTCGAGCGTGTGGGCATGTACCGCGGGCGGCCGTACAAATTGCGGTAGCTTCCACGGATTCATATACCGAGAGCACTCGGGAATCGCGTCTGAAAGTCCAACAGTCCTACCCACTCGGGTGTGATGGAAATTCGAACCATTTCCCGGACCATACCAGAAAGCTGCGAGACCCACGCCTTGCCCTGCTGGTCGCCGAAGTAGCGCTCCGCTGCAAGGGCATACTCGGGAACTACGCCGTTTACGGATTGCAGTCTGGCGGTGCCACGCACCAGCAGAACCTTATGTGGGAAACTGTTGTCGTCAATCGTGAGCGCCACTTTCGGGTTCTTGGCGAGAGCCTTGAGCTTGGGGGCTTTAGATGGCGTGCCCACGATAAACTCTTGCCCGTCCCAATGAAACCAAATCGGCACCACTCTCGGAGTGCCGTCAGTCCACACATACGCCAGCCGTGCCGGAATCTTTGACTGCAATAGTTCTTTAGATGCAGGATGCTTCAATAATTCGATACCGCCTTGCTTTACCGGCATACTCTCCTCCTGGGCGCCATGCTGCGGGAAGAATTCGGCAATTGTAATCCATAGGTGCAAGCGCAACTCGAGAGCCTCGCCGAGAAACTGATTTTAAGCACTCTTTATGCTCGTTCTGGCATCATGAAACCAACAGATGACCTCACTCCACACGGGCGACAAGCTTGATCATTATCGAATTGAGAATGTCGCGGCTCGCAGCGGAATGGCCTCAATTTTTCGGGCAACCGACGAGCGCACCGGCAAGACGGTCGCAATCAAAATTCCTCATCCCGAGATGGAGGCGGACCCAGTTTTCTACGATCGCTTTCAGCGCGAACAGGAGATCGGCGAGAAGCTTGATCATCCCGGCGTAATGAAGGTGTTCCCCCATGGCGAACATAGCGAGTTCTACATGGCTATGGAGTGGGTCGATGGCCGGCTATTGCGGCAAATTTTGAACGAACAGCGAAAATTCCCGCCCGAGCGAGCGCTGAACATTGCGCTGCAGATTGCGCAAGCACTCGAGTACATTCACGCGCACGGAGTTGTCCATCGCGATTTGAAGCCGGAAAACATCATGGTCGATAAGAACGATCGCATCAAATTGATCGACTTTGGTATCGCCGCGAATGTCGGCTCGAAGCGCCTGACGTTCGCGAAGTTCACCCAGACGATGGGCACGCCCGACTATATTTCTCCCGAACAAGTAAAAGGCAAGCGCGGCGACGCTCGCAGCGATATCTATGCACTCGGCATCATGCTCTACGAGATGCTGACCGGCAAAGTGCCGTTCACTGGATCAAACGCTTTCACCATCATGAACGACCGGCTGCTGAATAATCCGGTGCCGCCACGCGAAATCGATCCGACAGTCACGCCTCAGTTGCAGGAGATTATTTACCGCGCCATCGAACGTGAGCCCGCAAAACGCTATCAATCGGCGCGCGAGTTCGCTCACGATTTGCAGCATCCGGAGACGGTGGGCGTTGCCGACCGCGAAGAGCTGACAAATTGGAAGGTGCGGCGGCAGCCGCGGACGCGTCAGATCCTTTTCTATTTAGCGATGGCGGCAATTCCAGTAGTGATCTTCGCGATTCTGCTTTGGGTGGCGAAGCACACGTAACGAATCTGGCATCGACATCCGGCGCGCTGTCATTCCGAAGCGAGAGCGGAGCGCCGAGCGAGGAATCTGCAGTTTTTTTACCCGACCAAATTCAGATTCAGAAAGCGACGTCATTCCTTTTCAGCGAACTTCCCGCTAAACTGTGAGGCTTATGATCACTCCTACCCAGCAGCCGAATTTTCATCTGGTTAATACCCCTGACTATCGCGAGACCTACGCCAACAGCGTGCAAGTGCGGGTGAGCGTGTGGGACTTCTTTCTCGTTTTTGGCACCATGCAACAGCCCGCCGAAAATCAGGTCGAGGTGCGCAATTTTCAGGGAGTCTACTTGAGCCCGCAACAGGCCAAAGCGCTGGCCGCGATCCTGCAGCAGAACATTACGAACTACGAAGGCACCTTCGGCGAAATCAAACTCGACCCGCGCGTGCAGGCGGCCGGCCCGGTGCACTGAACCTGTTGAGCAAGCCACAACTCGGATTCGCGCGAACCGCAGGACTCTTCACGCTGTTCGCGGTTGTTCTGATCGCGCTCCATGGTCCGCTGCTTCGGCTTCCTTACTACTGGGATGAAGCCGGGTACTACATTCCCGCCGCGCGTGATTTTTTTTCTGGATATCTGATTCCGCATTCCACTCCGTCGAACGCACATCCACCGCTCGTGATGGCATGGCTTGCGCTGTGCTGGAAAATCGTCGGAGAAAGCCGCATCGTGACGCGCTGCGCGATGTTGTTACTGGCCGCGTTTTCTCTACTCGGTTTTTTTCGGCTTGCCCGGATGGTGGCGAACAACTCGGTTGCAATCGCAAGCACGTTACTGGTTGCGATCTATCCAGTTTTTTTCGCCCAGAGTTCACTGGCGCAAATTGATCTGCCATCGGCGGGATTCGTGTTCTGGGGACTGGAGTCGTATTTCAGAGAGCGCCGAGTTGGTTCGGTGGTCTGGTTCTCTCTAGCCGCGCTGACGAAAGAGACGGCGATTCTGGTGCCGTTGGTGTTGATCGCTTACGAACTGCTGAGAGCTTCGTTTCCGAAAAGGCCAACCTCAGCGGCTGAAGCCGGAAAATCAATAAGCTCGAATTTCGGCACGACTCGAAGTCGTGCCCTTCCCGTTCTTGCTCGTACTTGGACATTGGCTCTCCCGGTGATCCCGCTCGCACTCTGGTACGCCTATCATTACGTCCACACCGGACGCGTATTCGGCAATCCGGAATTCTTCCGCTACAACGTGCAGGGTACATTGCATCCGTTACGAATTGTTCTTGCCCTGTTTCTGCGACTCTGGCAAACGGTCGGATATCTCGACCTTTATGTGCTTACGCTCGCTTGCGCCGCCGCGATGATGTTCCTCCCGATCAACGATGCAGGCACCGAGCGCCCGCGCATCGATGTCACGGTCCAGTTCCGCTTTCTCGCAATTATCCTCGCGTACATCGTCGTGCTTTCTGTCATCGGCGGGGCCGTGCTTGCCCGCTATATGTTGCCTGTTGTTCCACTCGTTATTCTTGTCTCAGTTTCGACAATCTGGCGCCGTCTGCCGGCGTGGAAAGCCGTCAGCACTGTTGTTGCTCTGGCATTTGTTTCGTCGCTGTTCATCAACCCGCCATACGGATTCGCTCCCGAGGACAATCTCGCCTATCGCGATTACATTCGGCTTCACGAGCACGCAGAAGAGTTTCTAGCCCAGCGATATCCGAATGCGCATGTGCTTACGGCCTGGCCGGCGAGCGACGAACTTACTCGTCCCTATCTCGGGTATGTGCGACGGTCAGTTCATGTCGTGCGCATCGAAAATTTTTCGATGGAGGAAGTGCTTTCTGCGGCTGACCAGCGGGCCCGCTTTGATGTCGCACTCGTATTCTCAACTAAGTATCAGCCGCGGTCTGTTTTCGATCGCTGGCGACTGTGGCAGGAGTGGAAATCGCGCTACTTCGATTTTCATGTGGATCTCGCCCCCGAGGCCGCCGCTTCTGTTTTAGGCGGGAATCTTGTTTACGTGGATAGGAAGCGCGGACAGTGGATCGGCATTATCGAAATCGAGAAGATTGAAGAGGCACAATCTAGTTCCCGAAATCAGCTACTGAAATAGTGTCGGTTTCACTTGTCAAGAGAGGATTGAAATTATGATCAACTGTCGCGTTCGCTGTTGCGGATGTTTGCTCGCTGCGGCCGTTATGGTGTTTTCTCAACTCGCGGCTGCCGCCGATGAGAATGTAGGCGCCACCGAGATTACGCCCACGACCCTTGTTTTCTCAACTTCCGGCGGCAATGTGGTGGCATCGGTTGGCCCTGATGGCGCATTGCTCGTAGGAACTCCGTCAGCCGCGAGCACGGCACATATCAGCGATATTCTCGAAAGTCGTACCAAGTCCACAGTCCGCTACGTTGTCATTTTTCCGCAGGATGCATCTCACCCCGAAGGCGATGCCGGATGGCAACAGCGCGGCGCTTTCGTCGCCATGCAGGAAAACCAGTTGCAGCGACTCGGCGGCGGCGGTATGGGGAGTACTAAACCGCTTACGGTGAATTTCGCGCAACCCGAAGTGGAACGGCCGCGAATCGCATTCTCGGAAGTTTTGAAATTCGACCTTAACGCAGATGCGATCCACGTGGTTCATCAGAAACCCGGCTACAGCGATGCAGATTCGATTGCACATTTTCATAAAGCGAATCTTGTCTACCTCGGCGAAGTTTTTCCCGGAGATGGTTATCCCAAAGTTGACGCCGCACAGGGAGGCACGCTGGAAGGCCTATTAGGCACCTTGGACGCATGGGCCGGAGACTCGATCAGGGTAGTCCCAGCATATGGGGATGTGGTGGACGGAAACGCCGTAAAAGAATATCGCGACATGATTCAGGCCGTGCGGGATCGTATCCAATCACTCGCTAAGACTGGTAAATCCGAGGAGCAAATTATTGCCGAACACCCAACCGCACAATTTGATGAACGTTGGGGGCATCGCGGAGTCAAGCCCGAGGAATTTGTGCGCGAGGTGTATGCGTCAATTCAAAGAAAGTGACTGCAACCGGCCCGAAGTGTATCGGCTGAAATGGATTTCACAGACTCTTCAGTCCCCTCAGAGTGGATACCCTTACTCGATCCAACAATTGAGCATTAAACCCAAATTATTCTGGTTGGTCCCATGCTCTTGTATGAGGCCGTCCTCTGAAATGGCTGATCTTTCGAACCCCTCCTCAACATCCTCCCAGTAGATGACCTCTTTACCCTTGCGAGCAACCACGACGACAGTCTCATTGTTTCCATATCTGACTATTCGGGCACAGTAAGGCTCAACTTTATATTTTTCAAACAGCGCGATTTGCTTGGGGTCACACTGCCTCAAATCGGCAGCGACTATTTTGTTGACCGCTTCGATTGATGCGGGTTCCCATGCCATATGGAGGCTAAGAGTGCTCGGTGTTCCTCAACACTACGCCAGCAAATGGCAGGAATGCGTCTTCACGATCAGCCACACCGGCTTTCCAGGAGAGAGTTCGAGGGAATCGCGGGCGGCAAGCGTAAGATGCGCCGCCATCTCCACTCCACAATCGACCCGTGCAACCACGATCATGTCGCGCTGCGAAAGCGAGACCAGACTCCCCGCGAGAATATTTCTGGCACTCAACCCGACCGGAGCCGATGTCGCGAGCAGCACGTCGCCGGCACTGATGCCGACCCGCAGTTTGTTTCCGAACTCGGCCCGCACTAGAGGCGTTTCCAGCTCAATTCCGTGTGGTCCCACCACGCACGTCATCGTGCCCCGGTCTTCATGAATCGAGGCCACCTGTGCGTCGAATATGTTTTCAAATCCCGCAAGTTGTGCGACCGTTTCGCTTCGCGGTGCCGACATAACCTGATGAGGCGTGCCCTCTGCGATAATTCGTCCGCGCTCCATCATCAACATGCGCTCGCCAAGCATGAACACCTCGTCGCGATTGTGCGTGACGTAAAGAACAGGTATAGGGCGCTCCTGAATCGAGCGGCGCAGGTCATCGGCAATCTGCATTCGCGTAGGTAAATCAAGCGCCGCCAGAGGCTCGTCGAGGAGCAAGATGGATGGCCGAATCACCAGCGCGCGGGCCAGGGCGACTCGTTGGCGCTCGCCACCGGAAAGGTCCGCAGGACAGCGGGCGACAAGCCCCAAAATCCCCAGCGATTCAAGAACATTCGCTACACGCATCCGCCGCTCCTTCGCCGCGAGCGTAAGCAAGCCGTATCCAATATTGTCCTCAATATTTAAATGCGGAAATAAAGCCAAATCCTGGAAGACGTATCCGATGTGTCTTTCCCTAGAGGGGAGATTGATATCGCGATCAAACAACACCTGGCACCCAAGCACGATCCGGCCCAGATCAGGTCTTGCTATCCCCGCGATGCAGTCGAGCAGGGAAGTCTTTCCCGCGCCGGACGGACCAAAGAGAATACTGATCCCGTTCGGCACCGAAAAGTTCACATCGAGTTCAAAACTGCCGGTATCGCCAGAAAGCTTCCGCCACACTCGAACCTGAAGTTCTGTGGCGAGGCTTTCATCGCGAGCGGTTGGTCTTAACGTCTTTTCTAGAGCCAATTTCATTCTCGATCTGTCAGGTCCCCAGCTATCTGTTCGGGATGTCCATTCCCGGAGTCATTGCCCTCTGTGGTATTTCCTCTGTGTAGCTCGGTCCTCTCTGTGGTGAAAGGCTTTTGAAACCTCAACGCAGAGAACACCGAGTTACACAGAGGAACGCCACAGAGAAATTTCACTTGCCTTCGTATCATTCTGGGCTCGCGGCCACACCTTCCAGACACTTCGATTCGCGGAGTACACGAGTGCGAGCAACGCGAACGCGATTACGAGCAGCACCACAGACGTGGTGTTTGCAGCGGCGTAGTTCAAATCCTGCACTTGGTCATAAATCTGGATGGAAAGCGTGCGAGTCACGCCGGGTATGTTGCCGCCCACCATCAACACGACGCCGAACTCGCCGATCGTATGCGCAAATGTCAGGGCGACTCCTGTCAGTAATCCAGAGACAGACAGCGGTACGGTCACGCGCCAAAAGGTGCGAAACTTCGACGCCCCCAGAACGGCTGAGGCACTTAAAAGGCGCGCATCCACGGCTGAAAATGCCGCCGCAAACGGCTGCACGGAGAATGGCAAGCTGTAGAGGACTGATCCGATTACGAGGCCTTCAAAGGTGAATGCCAGCGTATGACCGGTCATCGACTGCCACCAGCGCCCCAGCGGACTTCGCGTGCCTAGCGCAATAAGTACATAGAACCCCAGCACCGTCGGCGGAAGCACAATGGGCAGTGCCACCACAGCTTCCACCAGAAATTTCCACCGCCAGCGTGAAAAGGCGATCCAGTACGCAAAAGGCATCCCGAGCACGAACAGCACCCCTGTCACCATCGCAGCCAGGCGAAGCGTCAGCCAAAATGCCTGCCAATCCATAGGTCAGAACAGTGTAATCGTTCGCGGCATGGCTTTTTTCATTTTGGAACTGTCACAGCCGCAATGTTCATTCGTCACAGAAGATTGCCGTCGGGGGTCGTAGTATGCGCGGAATACGCAGTCCGCGTTCAGGACCGTCACTAGGAAAAACCATGGAAATTCATGAAGCGCTCGCGATCGTAAGAAAGCTTGCTGATGGCATGCACCCGGAAACCGGAGTTGCGCTGCCCGGCGACTGTCTCTATCAGCATCCACAGGCGGTCCGTGCATTACTCCGTGCAGTCGCCGCCCTCGAATTTCAGGAGGAGCGCGAACGGGCGAAAAGATTCTTGCCGAAGAACGCCGGCAAAGCATGGTCCGGTCAGGAGGACGCGCAGATCTGTGACGAACTGCGGCGCGGCGTGAGCTTTGATCAGATCGCTCACCTTCACAGCCGCACCACGGGCTCGATCGTCGCGCGCCTTGTCCGCTTGGGCAAAATTTCAGCGGGACCGCCAACACGGAGATCCGCATAGGCATGCTTGCTCGAACGAAAATCGGGCTGACTCTCGGATGTTGCCTGTGTGCTCTGTGCCCGTCCTTGGTTGCGCAGCAGAGTGATGTCCGGCTTATGGTTGTCCCCCGTACCATTTCGCGAGCCAAGCAGCAGGCACTCGCGCGTGAAGAATGGCAGACTTCCGGGCGCAACCTTCCCGCGGAAAATTCCGCAGCCCTTCGCGCTCGAGCAATTCAGCAGAAGCAGCAGATGAAGCTGCGTGCAGCGTCAACCCTTCCGGGTGCAACCGGTGTTTGGGTTTCGCTTGGTCCAAAGGCGTTGCCCTCCGACGCAAGCGGATCGGGAGTGCAAGACTACGGCTTCGTCAGCGGCCGCGCGACGGCTGTCGCAATCGACCCCAACGATTCGACCGGCAACACTGTCTTTGTCGGCGCCGCATATGGCGGCGTATGGAAATCCACTACGGCCGCCAGCCTTGATCCCTCGTCAGTGACTTGGGCTCCCCTGACCGATTCGCAGCCAACGCTCGCAATTGGAAGCATTGCAGTCCAGCCGCAGGCGTCGAATCCCAATCCGGCAAATAGCGTAGTGCTGGCGGGAACTGGCGAAACGGACAGCTCCGCGGACTCATACTACGGTCTCGGGATTTTGCGCTCAACCAATGGCGGTCAGAGCTGGACACTTGTTTCGCAGGACTCAACGGGAACACATTCGTTTGCCGGACTCGGCTTCAGCCAAATCGCATTCAGCACCGCGAATCCGAATCTGGTGGTTGCGGCAGCGGGAGCTGCTTCTCAAGGAATTTTCGAGGGCCTGGAAATTCCCGCCGCAGGTAGCCGCGGCCTCTATTATTCAACTGATGCGGGAGCGCATTGGGAAACGGCAGTTGTGACCGATTCGGGGGTGAGTATCACTCCAGATTCGGCAACAGCAGTTGTATATAACGCCGCTGCGGGAACATCGGGAACGTTTTTTGCAGCTAGTCGTTATCACGGTTTCTACTCCTCCGTGGATGGAATTAACTGGACGCGGCTTTCAAATCAGCCAAGCAACGTACTCACCGTTGCAGCCTGCCCCTCAATCGAAATCACGCCGAGTTCCTGCCCGATCTATCGCGGAGAGATCGCCGTGGTTCCGGGCCGTACGGGGCCATCGAAGCTGGGTGAAATGTATGTCTGGTTCGTCGACGCCGCAGGAAGTAATCAGCACATCTGGGAGAGCACTGACGCTGGGGCTACCTGGACCCAGATCGACGACTCAGGAATTACCAACTGCGGTGACGTTTTTGGCGGCTGTGGGACCGACAATGGAACATTCAATCTGAGCCTCGCCGCGGTTCCCAACCTCGGCGCAACCGACCTTTACGCTGGCGCAGTGAATATCTACAAGTGTGAGATCACGATTACAAACTCGACCTGCAACGGGACCGGCGCGAATACTTTTCTCAATCTTACCCACGCTTATGGCTGCAGTGACATCAGCAAAGTTCATCCCGGGCAGCATGCGATGGACTTCGCCGTTTCGAATAATTCGGCGCTCATGTTTTTCGCGAATGATGGCGGAGTCTATCGCTCACTGAACGCTTTCACGGGGCTGAGCACGGGCACCTGCGGCCAAACGAATCAGTTCGACAATCTGAATGCCGCACTCGGTCCAATGACACAGTTCGTCTCAATCGCGCAGTCGTCGAGCGACGCAAATCTGATTTTCGGTGGCGCGCAAGATAACGGCGCTCCGGCGACCGCGTCCTCGCAAACCACCGGCGCCTGGCTAAACGTAAATGCCGGCGACAACGGATTCACCGCGGTGAATCCTTCTAACCAGGACGAGTGGTTCGTCTCTGCCCCGCCTGATTCCATTTCCGGTGTGAACCTCTTTAGTTGCGCCAGCGGAATCAACTGCCACACTCTAGATTTCGAAGATGACGAGATCGCCGGCAGCAACTCAGTCGACGGCGATATCGGCCCGTACTACCTGCCGTTCATCCTCGATCCGCAAGACTCCACCGAGTTGATTCTGGGCACATGCCGGATCTGGCACGGATCGACTTCGGGCGGAGGTTTTTCGTTGCTTAGTCCGGATTTCGAGACCGGGGGAGCCGGAAGCTGCAGCGGCAACGAAATAAATATGGTTCGCACCCTCGCTGCCGGTGGGCTGAAGGACTCAAACGGTTATTCTCAGGTGATTTACGCCGGAACAAGCGGCGAAGGCCCGTTCATTTCCACGACGCCAGGCGGCGGACACGTCTGGGTCACAACCAATGCCGATGGAGGCCCGCTGACCTGGAGTGATGCGACGCAGGGAATTAATCCACAAAGTTTCCCAATTTCCGGCATCGCGCTCGATTCTGCAGATCCGCTCGGCAAGACAGCCTATGCGACCGTCATGGGTTTTCACACCTCGCACGTTTGGAAGACAGCAAACGCGGGGCTGTCCTGGACAGATTTCACCGCCAACCTGCCGGACGCTCCCGCCAACACCATCATCGTTGATTCTGGAGCTTCACTCTCGAATGGCATCGTCTACGTGGGAACTGACGTCGGGGTCTTCGCGAGCAGCACCAGTGCGCCGAATTGGACAGAGGTCGATCCGGCTTCCGGCCAAAGTGGATCTCTTCCGAACGTTGCGGTCACCTCACTGCAGCTTTTTAACTCCGGTGGATTGAAACGCCTGCGTGCCGCGACCTATGGCCGTGGCATATGGGAATGGAACCTGATCACGACGCCTGATTTTCAGCTAAATGTGACGAATACTCCGCTCACGATTTTTGCTTCGCAAACCGCGAGCTTCAGCGGAAGTGTTCTCGCGCTGAACAGCTATAGCAGCAACGTGAATCTAAGCTGCGCTGCCGGAGCTACGGCGCCTCCCCCAAGTTGCTCCGTCTCGCCGGCTACGGTTTTACCGACTTCCGCCGGTGCGAATTTGTCGCTCAACGTTAGCGGCCCAATTGGTGATTATCAATTCAACCTGCATGGCGTCGGAACGGACTCGATGGCAATTACTCATGATCTCTCGGTTACCATGCACGTGGTCGATTTCACCCTGAGCGCGCCCTCGCCAGCCAGTGTGACGGTTGCACCGGGAAGTACAAGCACGCCGGTGTCTTTTCAGGTCGCAGCGCTCGGAAGCTTTGCCGGGATGGTTGCGCTTTCCTGTTCAAATATGCCCGTCGGTGCCAGTTGTCACTTTCAGCCGTCGGCTTCAGTTGCTCCGACCAGCCCGAACCCGATAACTGTCATGCTCACGGTTTCAACGTCGAGTGGCACTCCGGCTGGCAATTCCACAGTTGCGATAAAGGCGACCGTTTCTGGCGCGCCGGCGAAAACTCAAAACCTTAACTTGAGCATAAGCGCCGCGCCCGATTTCGCAATCGCCGTCGACAATGCATCGTTTACCGCTTCCGTAAATGCCTCGGCAATATTCAACGGCACGCTGACTGCAATCAACAGCTACAACAGTTCAGTTGCGCTCACCTGCGGTACTGGAGCGCCTCCAACTTGCACGCTGAACCCGGCGAGCATCACGCCTTCCGCGTCAGGAACACCGTTCACTGTCACCGTTTCCAGCAACCTCGCGCAAAGCTACACGTTCAACATCACTGCCATCGGATCAGACGGCGCGGGCACTACGCATGCTTTGCCGGTCACATTTATCGCGACCCCGGCTGGAACTTTCGATTTCACCATGAACGCGACTCCCCCGAGCGTGTCGGTTGCGGCCGGACAAACGGCGAATTTCAATCTCGCTCTTACACCGGTAAGTGGCGTATTCCCCAACAACGTAAGCTTTGTCTGCTCGGGCCTGCCGAATCTTGCACAGTGCGGTTTTGATCCCAAAGGAGTTGGCGCGGGCAGCGGTAGTTCTACCGTCAACTGGAGCATCGTTACTCAGGGCGCTCTAACGGGAAATTCTGGAACTATCCCCGGCACTCCGCCGGGGACATACACCGTAGTGGTCAGCGGCATGTCGGGGTCTATAACTCACACCGTCAGCGTAAACCTAACTGTGACCGCGTCGAGTCAAAACTTCGATTTCAATCTTCAAGTGAATGCACCGAATCCGCTGCCGGTTGCTGCTGGCACATCAGCCACGGTGAACGTGGGCATCTCGGCGTCGACAGTATCGTTCCCTGACACCGTCATCTACTCCTGCACAGGTCTTCCGTCTCTCACCACTTGCAACTTCAGTCCCGCTCAACTTGCATCAGGCGACTCCAGCCCCCAAACCATCTCGCTCACGATCAACACCACTGCCCCGGTTGCGGCATCGGTTAGCCCGATGTCTCCGGCCCCGCTGTTTGCTTCGCTGTCGATGGTGGGCCTCGTCTTCCTGAGACCTCGCCGGTTGCAACTTTTCATGCGCTCGACCCTCGCAACACTTCTATTGATGACCGTTCTCTCCTGCGGCGGTGGCCTGCAGGGGAATGGCGGAGGTGGTGGAAGCGGCAGCCCGGGGACACCTCCCGGCACTTACACCGTCAGCGTGACCGCCTCCTGCGCCTCTATCACACACGTAGCTTCGTTCTCGCTCAAAGTGACTCAGTAGCACTGTGTGATATCTTCGAGCTTCAATCCACATATTGAGCAAATGCCGGCGAAATGAGGCGGGAGCTTACGCTGGAAGCGCCGAGCGGGAGGAGAAATGGCTCAAGACTTTTCAAAAAGCCGAATTGCCGTGCTGGGAGCTGGCAAAATGGGCGGTATTCTGGTACGGGCCCTGGTAGAGAAGCATGGCATTCCTTCGCAGCGGGTGCGAGCTACGGTCGCTCACGACTCCCGTGCCCGCGAGCTTTCCCAGAAACTCGGCGTGAAGGTCACGACCGGCAACCTTGCCGCAGTCAGCGGTGCCGATATCGTACTCGTCTGCGTGAAACCGCAGGTGGTTGAAGAACTGATGGAAGAGATCAAGGAAAAACTCTCTGCCAATCAGCTGATCATCTCGGTCGCCGCATCGGTTCACACCTCGCAAATTGAGAGCGCGATAGGCGGCGGCGTGCCTGTTGTTCGAGCTATGCCGAATACTCCATGCGTTCTCGGTCAAGGGATGACCGCCTTGTGTAAAGGGCAATTCGCAAAGCCCGAGCACGTGGAAGCCGCAGCCGCGCTTTTCAATGCCGTTGGCCGTACGGTCGTGGTCGATGAAAAGCACATGGATGCCGTGACCGGACTCTCGGCCAGCGGCCCTGCCTATATCTACATCATTTTGGAATCGTTGGCCGAAGCGGGAGTAAAAGTTGGACTGCCGCGCGATATCGCGACGCTACTCGCCGCACAGACCGCGCTGGGAGCCGCAACCGTGGTGCTTGAAACTGGCGACCATCCCGCTCTGCTGAAAGATGCGGTGACGACACCAGCGGGCTGCACTATCGACGGCATTATGGAACTCGAAGAAGGCAAGCTGCGCGTAACACTCATTAAGGCAGTAGTGAAAGCCGCTCAGCGGGCGAAGGAACTGGCGCTGGGGTGAAAAGACAACTAGAAAAAGTTTGCATGCTATAGTTAAGACTAGTCAGACTAGTTATGAAATTGGCAAAAACAACCTGGCAGTTGCAAACCGCAAAAGCGCGGTTCAGCGAAGTTTTTCGTCGTGCTCTCTCGGAAGGCCCCCAATATGTAACCAAGGCAGGGAGAGACGCGGTCGTTATTCTTCGAGCGGAGCAGTACGATGAGCTCATTACGCGCAACAGCCAGCCGAAAAGTCTCATTGAGTTCTTCCGCAAGTCACCGCTATACGGCATGAACTTGGATTTCACAAGAGCATCCGATACGGGAAGAGAAGTAGATCTGTGAGCGGATTTTTACTTGATACGAACGTAATTTCCGAGATTACGCGTCCCAAACCGGATGCGAGCGTTGTCGAATGGATTGAGCGAACTGACGAATCGCTTTTATACCTGAGCGTGCTGACCATTGGGGAACTCCGAAGGGGTATCTTCTTACTTGCGGATGGTCGGCGACGAGCTTCTCTCGAAGCGTGGTTCGACAACGATCTCATGCTCAGGTTTTCGGGGCGCATCCTTCCCATCGACCTGACTGTCGCTGATCGTTGGGGTAGGATTTCGGCCATCGCGGCGGCAAACGGAACTCCGATTCCAGTGATCTATGGGTTGCTCGCAGGGACGGCCGTGCAATACAACCTGACTATCGTGAGCAGAGACGAGGCGTTTGGATTAATTGCAGGAATTGAGTTTTTCAATCCATGGCGCACGTGATACCGGTCGGCGATTTGGCATAGCTCAGCGTTTTTTGAAGAACTGGACCGCCCGCTCGTGCTTTTCCGCCGCACGCCGAGATGAAAACGTCCCCAGGTTCCTCCGCCTCCCGGTCTTGGGATTCTTCTTGCGAGAAAACAGCCGGTATTCGCCGGATTTTAGCTTTCGGATCATGCGCTAGAGATGCTGCTTTTTAGCCTGGGGTTAGACGGGACGAGCCAGCGAGAGCATGAATCCAACGACAAAAGATTCTCATCTACCAGCCATGCTGGAACAATTCCTGTCTACCGAGCTCAATCAAAGCGTTCCTGTTCTCGAATCCGTGGCACCGCACTCAGACCGGGCGCTCCTCGATGCCTATTCACGAGCGGTGGTCTCGGCAGCGGAGAAAGTAAGCCCATCGGTTGCAAAGATTGAAGTCACGCAATCAACTCGCGGACGGAGCGGTGAGTCGCGCGAACGTCGCGGAGGCGGCTCGGGCTTCGTATTTACGCCCGATGGCTTGGTGCTCACGAACAGCCACGTGGTTCATAGTGCGACGCATATCGAGTTGTCGTTGCCGGACGGGCGGCGTTTTCCTGCGCATTTGATCGGCGACGATCCGGCTACGGACCTCGCGGTCGTGCGCATAGATGATGCGCGGACTGACGCGCCTCTGACTGCCGCCCCGCTCGGAGATTCGCAGAAGCTGCAAGTCGGGCAGTTAGCAATAGCGATCGGAAATCCTTACGGATTTCAGTACACAGTGACGGCTGGAGTTGTAAGCGCGCTGGGACGCTCGTTACGGTCTTATTCTGGGCGCTTGATAGAAGACGTTATTCAGACTGACGCCTCGCTGAATCCAGGCAATTCCGGTGGGCCGCTGGTGTCTTCCAATGGGGACGTGATTGGAGTGAATACGGCGACGATCATGGGAGCCCAGGGACTTTGTTTTGCGATCGGAATCAACACAGCCAAGTTCGTCGCCAGCCGGTTGCTTACGCAGGGGCGGATTCGGCGAGCATACATTGGCGTTGAGGCGCAGACGGTACCGCTACATCGGCGGATTATACGGTTCTATGATTTACCCAAAGACACTGGAGCCGTAATTGTCGGAGTCGAGAATTTCAGTCCTGCGCAAAGAGCGGGATTACGCGAAGGCGACGTCATCGTCTCGTTTGGTGGCCAGCCGATTGCAGGCGTCGATGATCTGCATCGTTTGTTGACGGATGCGCACGTCAGCGCAAAGACGAACGTGACGATTGTCCGACGCACGGAGCGGGTTGAGTTGGCGATCATGCCAGAGGAATCGAAGCAGTAGGAGATTCCATAACCCAGAGTTGCTGCAGACGTTTTTCCGCGGCGCGGAGAAACTACCCAAGACATTCGCTGCGAAGAACAAGGTCAATTCATTGCAACTCTGTTTTGCCTATGGTAGTTTCTGAAACAGAAGGAACTGCCTTGCAGGTCAAAATTCCTGCCGGATTGGATCGCAAAGAAGCCGAAATATACCAGCGGCTCGACCCAACACGGCTTCCAAAGCACATTGCAATTATTATGGATGGCAACGGGCGTTGGGCGCGCCGCCGTCATTTGCCGCGCGTGGCCGGTCACCGGGCGGGTGTCACTTCGGTCAGGTATGTGGTTGAATGCGCTTCGCGGATCGGGATTCCCTCGCTCACCCTCTACGCCTTTTCGGAAGAAAACTGGAAACGGCGGCCGAAAGCCGAGGTTGACTTCCTGATGAAGCTGCTCTCGAGATATTTAAAGCAGGAGGTCCCCACTCTGCATAAGAACAATGTTCGACTCGAGTACATTGGGCGGCTACGCGAGCTTCCGGAGGTGGTGCAGCAAAAAATGCAGTGGGCAAGGGAGGAAACTTCGCGCAATACCGGAATGTTGCTCACGCTCGCGCTGAATTACAGTGCGCGGTCGGAATTGGTCGACGCATTCCGCTCGATGTTGCACGCCGCCGCGAACAATGGCGGCATCGAGCACCTAAAGATCAGCGAAGAAATCGTGTCACGGCATCTTTATACCAGTCACTTGCCTGATCCTGATCTCGTGATTCGCACCAGCGGCGAAATGCGGCTGAGCAACTTTTTGCTTTGGCAACTGGCTTATGCGGAAATTTATGTCACACCAACGCTGTGGCCGGAATTTCGCGGCACGCACCTTTTGGAAGGCATTGCCGAATATCAGACGCGCGACCGCCGATATGGCGGATTGAACGACTCTCCTGCGGCTCGGGCTATGCGGAGCTAACCCGAATTGGAACTGCTCAAGCGAGTACTCACCGCAATCGTACTCATCCCAATTGTCGTAATTCTGGTGCTCCGAGCTCCACTTACAGTGCTTGTCTTTGTTGCCGCCGTGGTTGCGCTGCTGGCGATTCGGGAGTTGCTGAAGCTTTCTGAGGGCTACGGAATCAAGCCAATTCACGCGCCGACATACGTGTATGTCGCGGTATTTTTTGTTTTGATCGCGATAGCGCCTGCGGCAACGCCGTTGCTCTCGACCTCAGGCTATACATTCTTCGCCCTCGCGGCTGCCACACTGGCGCCGTTCATCTTTCTTGCGATTGCCATGCGCCGCGATGAGCTTTCGTCCCCATTTCCAGCGGCGGCGGTTTCTGCGTTCGCGTTTGCCTATATCGCAATTCCAATGGCATGTCTCGCGCAACTTCGGGAGCAGTGGCAGGGGAGTTTTTTTCTCCTTTATTTACTGCTGGTGGTTTGGGCCGGCGACATATTCGCGTATTTTGTCGGCAAGTCGCTCGGTACGCATCGCATGTCGCCGCGCGTAAGCCCGAACAAGACCTGGGAAGGTGCGATTGCGTCGGTGATCGCGAGCGTTGCGGTTGGGATGTTGATGTTTCATTACTCGGTAGCGATTTCGACCGGTCTGCTTCACGCACATTTGATTGGCCGTAGCGATGGCGTTTTCACCGAACCGCGATCCCTGGCGCCGATCGTAATTTTGTCCGTCGTTCTTAACATAGCGGCCCAGTTCGGAGACCTCGTTGAATCACTTATCAAGCGTGGCGCAGGAGCGAAGGACTCCGGCGCGATTCTTCCCGGCCACGGGGGCATGTTCGATCGAATTGACGCGCTGCTGTTTGCGGCGCCAGTGCTGTGGATTTACCTCGCGTGGCGCGTATTGGTTCAATGATCTGGAACAATGAAGTTTAAAATCTCGTACTAGTACTTATGGAACGAATGAATCTGTTCTCAGCGGTATGGGTTGTTTTCGGATTGGTCTGGCTGATCGCTGCGCTGCGCACAAAGCAGGTGCAACAGCGGGCACCCCTTGGCTCGCGCATGGCATATATGATTCCCATCATTTTAGGTTCATATCTACTGTTTGCCAGAACGCCACTCTATTCCCCGCTATATATACGATTTGTTCCAAGAACTACAGCGCTCGAATGGACAGGCCTGGTTCTCACCGGCGCCGGCATTGCATTTGCCATATGGGCCAGGTTTTATATCGGCCAAAATTGGAGCAGCGCAGTCCAGGTAAAAGTTGACCACGAATTGATACGCAACGGTCCATACAGTTTGGTACGACATCCTATCTATTCTGGAATTCTGCTGGCTCTTGTCGGAACCGCGTTCGCAGAGGGCAGGGCCGTTGGATTCATCGCGCTGGCATTTTACGGCCTTGGGTTCTGGATTAAGAGCCGCATGGAGGAGGAATTGATGCGCAAAACTTTCGGCAACCAGTATCTCGAATACAGTCGAACGACGGGAGCGCTGGTGCCGAAGCTGCGATTCTAAGCTAGTGGACTCGGAAAGGGATTTCTTATACGAACGCTTCCATAAATCCGCCCGTGTTCTTGTTGCGGAGCCGAGGCGAACTGCTTCTTGCTGATAGTCTCTTAAAGATGTCCTCCGAACGCCTCCAAAAGATCATCGCGGCTGCTGGAATTGCCTCACGCCGCAACGCCGAAAAACTCATTGCTTCGGGTGCAGTTTCGGTAAATGGGCAAATCATCACCGAGCTCGGTACGAAGGCTGACCCCGACCGCGATCACATTCGCGTAAATGGCAAGCTCCTGCACGGCGCCGAACGCCACATCTATCTGTTGATGAACAAGCCAAAGGGATACGTGACAACTGTCAGTGATCCTGAAGGCCGGCCTACAGTTATGGATCTGCTTCGTGGAATTCGCGTGCGGGTTTATCCCATAGGGCGGCTTGATTACGGAAGCGAAGGTTTACTGCTTTTGACAAACGATGGCGATCTCGCCCATCAGCTGATGAAAGCTGCCTCACACGTGCCCAAGGTGTATCTGGTGAAGGTCGCGGGAGCGCCGGATGAGTCGGGATTACAGAAAATCCGCCAAGGACTATCGATCCCAGCTGAAAGCAAAGTTTTTACGCGACAAGCTACTCGGGGTCGCAGGATAGAAGAAGATGAGAATTTCAGAAAACATAGTAAACACTCACAACGCGTGAGGACCGCTCCTGCCAAAGTACGTCTTATTCGAGAAGGTGAAAACCCCTGGTATGAAGTTACTTTGACTGAAGGTAAGAATCGCCAGCTCCGGAAGATGTTTGAAGAAATCGGACATCACGTCGAGAAAATTAAGCGCGTGCGCTATGGACCATTGAGTTTGGATGTGCCACCGGGAGAATTTCGGCGGCTCAGCGTTCGGGAAGTTGAGAAGTTGAAGAATGCGGCGCCTCTCCGAAAGCGCGCCCGCTCTGACGAGTAACCGAAAACCGGCACTGCGTACGAGAACGCCACCCCAGCTCCGATTCTAGTCCGACCTTGCAGGGCGCGTTGGGCCTGCGTATCATTCAACCTCATGACCAGCGAAAGCCCGCTGCAAAAGTTTGCGCTGCGTGAGAAGGCGCAACTCATGTCGGCCTCCGAAATGGAACGTACCATCCTGCGGCTTGCTCACGAAATCGTGGAGAAAAACGGCGGCGTAGAAAACCTGGGACTGATAGGGATTCGGCGGCGGGGAGTCCCGTTGGCGGAGCGCTTGGCCCGACTGATGGGCCGCATCGAAAGCACGGTCATTCCAGTCGGTGCACTGGATATCACGTTTTATCGCGACGATCTTTCTACCCTCGGACCAAAACCGGTGGTCCAGGAAACGAAGCTCTCTTTCGATATTCAAGACAAAAACATCCTTCTCATTGACGACGTGCTGTTTACTGGGCGCACAATTCGCGCGGCGCTTGACGCCTTGTTTTCCCACGGCCGCCCGCGGCGCATACAACTCTGCGTGTTGATTGATCGCGGCCATCGCGAGTTGCCGATTGAGGCAGCATTCGTTGGCCGCGTCATTCCGACGACCATGCGCGAGGTGATTGAAGTCAAGCTCAATGAGATTGATGGACTGGAAAAAGTTCTGCTCGTAGAGAAGTAGTTCCCGCCGTGGCGACCGAGAAGCTCGGCCGCGATTGCGGGAATGCTGATCTCGTAGTGCTCTGAAGGTCCCGCCTACTTTCCACAGAAGTTACGGTTTATACTTTTCGGCCTGTACTTAGTTCGAGGCACGTACAAAAGATTAGCCAAAGAGAACGCGGAGAAAGCCGCGGGATCGTGAGCAAACATCTTTCGTTTTGCAGGGAGGATCGAGTGAAACTTTTTTTAGCATTCACTCTTTTGTACGCATGGAATTTATTCGCGAGTGCGCAGCCTTCGAGCAGCGCGTCGAAAGACTCAAGGAATCATCGTGCATCTCGAGCGGGAGTCGTTGTTCTCGATTCAGCGGTGAAAATTCTTGCTCCAGACGCGCCTGCGGCATTGCATCAAGCGGCAGAGGATCTGGCGGACGATTTTCAGAACGTGTTAGGACATCGCCCCGAGGTCTTGAATGGTACCGAACAAGTCAGAGAGACCATCCTGATCGGTGAGCAATCGAAGATTGCAGAAGCTTTGCGGACGCCCGGCCTGACTGAGCCCGAATCGTTTTCGATTTCAGTCCACAGCATAAGCGGAAAGCCAGAGAGCCGAGTCGTCGTTCTCTCCGGTCCGGACCTGCGCGGGACAATGTACGCAGTTTATGAGTTCTCGCAAAAATATCTCGGCATCGATCCACTCTACTACTGGACTGATCACCAGCCAGCGCGCCGCACATCGATCGAAATTCCGGTATCGCTAAATCGGAGTTATCCGCCGCCAGTGTTCAAGTACCGCGGATTTTTCATCAACGATGAAGACCTGCTGACCGGCTGGGCTCCTGGAGAGGAAAAAGACAAGAGCGGCATCTCGCTCGCAGTCTGGGACAAAATCTACGAAACCATTCTGCGATTGAAAGGCAACATGGTCGCGCCGGGGACGTGGATTTTCCCAGATGATCCGCAGGTGAGGCTGGCAGCAAGGCGCGGCTTGATTGTCACGCAGCATCACGCGATCCCACTAGGGTTGAACGTCGCGCGCTGGCCAAAAGACGTTCCATATAACTACACCGGGCATCCGGGCATTCTGGAACGTGCCTGGAAGAACGCAGTGAACTCATACTTGCCTGACCAGGAAGTGTTGTGGTCGGTAGGGCTGCGCGGATTGTCGGACGTGACCTATGCCTCAATGGACCCAAGCGTGCGCGACAACAATCAGGCGCTGGGCGAGCTCATAAGCAAAGCGATCGCGGACCAGATTAGTATTGTTCGCGCTGTGCGGCCGGATGCGAAGTTCGTTACCAACTTGTGGCAGGAGGGAGCGCGGCTGGTCCAATCTGGAGATTTAAAGATTCCGCCTGAGGTAGCGACGGTTTGGGCCGACGACGGCTACGGATACATTCAGGACCACGGCGAAGTAGCCGCCGGCCAGGGCATTTACGACCACGTCGCCATGATGAATGGCCGTGCGAACCAGCTTACGGAGATGGTTCCGGTGGAGCGCAGTTTTTCGGAGCTCGGGCGATACATCAAAGCGGGCGCGACGAATTATTTCCTGGTGAACACGAGCGATATTCGTCCAGTAACGATGTCGATTCGCGCGGTGATGGATGCAGTGTGGAAGGGACTGCCGCCGGGAGATACTCCTGCGGAAGCTTTTTATCGGGAGTGGGCGACGGAGGAATTTGGAAAAAACCTCGCGCCGAAGCTGGTTGATCTTTACAAAGAATATTTCAACGCTCCGGCGCATTTTGGCGATCCAGTGCATGAGTACGGCGACCAGCTCTATCACACGGAAGCGCGACGAATGCTGCTGACATACATGATCGACTCGCCGCTCTTTGCGATTCCGAGCCAGTCTCCGAAGTGGGAGGTGCCGCGCGTTCTGGATATGCCATTTGGGCCGAACCACTTGACGGGCAAAGAATGGCTGCACGATGCGGTGGAGCGGGAGCTCAAGCAGTGCGGCGATGCGCAGGCGCGCTGGGACAACGTGCTGACGGATGCGCTGGCCATTTCCTCGAGCATTCCTGAAGATCGCAAACCGTTTTACCACGAACAAGTACTGGCGATGATTGCCATCAATCGTGATAGCAATCGGGCTTTGTTGTTTTTGGCAAAGGCAATAGAGGATGCGGAGAACGGAAAAAAGGCCGCCGCCCATGAGGATGTGAACTATGCATTGGCAGCGCTCGACACAATTCAAAAAGCGGAAACAGCTGCGGAATATGGCAAATGGAAAAATTGGTATCGGGGAGATTGGCTGACAGGCGTGTATCGAACACGAGAACTCGTGCAGGTGTTTGCGAAGTTTCTGGATGATCCCGAAACGCACATTGCTCCGCCGATTTTCTGGGACGGCTGGGAAGCGTATTACCACATCATGCATTATGAGGGCGACCGGTCAGCGGATGTGAAGTAATTCTTCCGGGACTAAAGTCCCATATTTTTTTTGCGGAGACTGGACGCGGCCGTCAAGGGCCGCTCTTCCGCGTGCTCCGTCGGTGGCACATTTAAACGACGTGACTTGATGCAAGCGCCTTCGCGGGCGAGGGCGCCCGCGCCACACGTGAAAGCTGTCGGACAGGAATGTCGGACCCAGCATTCATTTTTTTCCAATCCACTGGTCGACCCAATCGTTCACCGTTTTGTACCAGAGCTGAGAATTCTGTGGCTTGAGGACCCAATGACCTTCGTCGGGGAAGTAGAGCATCTTCGACGGTACGCCTTGCCGCTGCAATGTCGTGAATAGATCGAATCCTTGTGAAACATCGAGCCGGTAGTCGAGCTGGCTGTGAATCACCAGCGTCGGCGTTTTGAAATTGGTCGCGCTCAGGTGTGGAGACCACTTCCGGTACAGCTCGCGGTTCGTGTAGGGCGTGCCCTTGAACTCCCATTCGTTGAACCATAGCTCTTCGGTCGTGCCCCATGCCGACTCGGTGTTGAACATGCCGTCGTGCGTCACAATGCACTTGAAGCGATCAGTATGGCCGAGTATCCAGTTCATCATGTATCCGCCGTAGCTCGCGCCTAGCGCACACTCTCGGTCTTTATCGATGAACGCATAGTGCTGCTCAGCGTAGTCCAGACCCTTCATCAGATCTTCAAACGGAGCCCCGCCCCAATCGCCATTGATCGCGTCGATGAATCTCTGTCCGTATCCCGGCGAGCCGTGAAAGTTGATGAACACGACCACGTATCCATCCGCGGCAAACAGTTCAAAGTTCCAACGATAACTCCATTCATCGCCCATCGGGACTTCGGGCCCGCCATGCACGATGAACTTTACGGGATATTTCTTGTTGGGATCAAAGTTCGGCGGCTTGATGATCCAGCCTTGTACTTTGTCGCCGTGTGCGCCGGTAAACCAGAAACTTTCCAGTGGCGACATGGAGACTTGCGAAAGCATTTCGTCATTCAAATGGCTCAGTTGCTCAAAGTTGCGCCGGGGTCCCCAACTCGTGCAAGCGGCAGGTTGCTTACCTTCCACCGTCCCTGCGCAGACAGCTCCTGCGCTGAATCCCGGCGCACCTTCGCCCGCGAAGTCGCGAATGTCAGTGGCGAGAATTTCGGTCGGAAATAAGACCGACATTCGAGTGAACAAGAGTGTTAAGCCATCTCTTGTCACCGCCAAATCATCGTTGAACCCGGGCATGAAGGCATCATTCTTGATGTCTGTGTTGCGAATCGGTATGTCGTAACCTCGTTCTGCTGACTTCTCGGTGCGGAAGCTGATGGAGTGTATAGGCGATTCGCCCTTGTCCTCAGTGACGAAATAAACGTGCCACGAGTCAGGCGCCCAGATAAAAGTTCCCACCCAGCTGTCCATGCTTTCAGTCAAGCCAGTTCTTTCCTTCGTCTTCCTGTCATACAGCATCAGCCGCCAGCGATCGCTTTCGTATCCCGCACGCTGCTGGGCGCGATAGGCGATGTACTTTCCATCCGGCGAATAGAGGGGAGAGTTGTCGGCGGCCTTGTTCTCGGCAGTGATGTCCTTCGTCGCCGCGAGAACATCTTTCGAAGTTGAGCCCGCCGGAAAATTCACCGGCACGGTGAACAAATCATTGTTGGTTGAAGCTGCCGGCATTGCGTCGTGGTTCGAGGCATAACAAACCTCCTTCCCATCCGGCGAGAACGCATAGTCATCCTGCCCGCCTAACGAAAACACCGGCGCATCGTAGTCGCCAGGGGTGAGATCGCGAGCAATGTCCATGTAG
>DATEHT010000017.1:0-6541 GCA_035279425.1 Terriglobales bacterium
TAGGTCTTTCCTTCGTGGCTCTTCGTGCCCTTTGTGGTTCTAGGATTTAGTCTTTCAGCGCACTCACCCTTCCGCGGAGGTCAGCTTCGCAGGCTCTATACTGATCGGGTGACGAGCAAGATGAAAGCGCCCGATCTAATACGCGAGGTGACTACCAATTCTCCGGAAGAGACAATTGCTTTCGGCCGCACTCTCGGCGGACTGCTAGCTCCTCCCAAACTTGTCTTGCTGTGTGGCGACTTGGGTGCGGGTAAGACCACCCTGGTGAAGGGAATTGCCGAAGCATTCGACGCCGCTTCGGAAGAAGATGTGACTAGTCCCACGTTTACCCTGATTCACGAATACCGCGGGCCGCGGGTAAATCTATATCACATCGACCTGTACCGCATCGACACGCAGCGCGAGTTGGATACGCTGGCGCTCGACGATCTGCGCGGCAACGACGGTATTCTGCTGATCGAGTGGGGCGAGAAATTTCCGCGGTTCGTGCGTGAACGGGATGTGGAGATTTCGCTGGAGCGCGATGGAGAATACCGCCGCAAAATTCATATCGCTCGTTAGCGCATCGTGGTTGCGTCAGTTGAAGCCAAAATAGAGCGCAGGCACACGCTCGGTGCGTTCCACTCGCGCAACATCGAGAGGAGGATTGCCGCCGCGAAGAAAGCAAAAACTAATCGCCGCTGCCTCGTCACATTTCCTTGCTTGGGTCTACTTCCTGCCTTGCTCATCAGCTTTCCCAAACCACTCATCAAACCATTCTAGACTGCGAACCGCGTAATCTCGAGCGTCGGCAGGTTTGAAGAATACGTGTCCCTCATGCGGATAGACCACGAATTCCGTCGGTACCTTGAGCGTCTTGAGCGCGTGCCACCATTCGACAGACTGCTCCATGGGCACCTCTCCGTCGCTATCACCGACGATGATGAGCGTTGGAGTCTTCACATTCTTCACGAAGTGCATCGGATCGCTCTTGGCGTATACGGCCGGGTCATCGTAAACAGATGCGCCGAAGAAGGGAATCATCCATTCGTCGATCTCGTTTACTCCGTAGTAGCTCACCCAGTCGGATAGGCCGGCGCCCGCAACCGCAGCGGCAAAGCGCTGCGTCTGCGTCTCGGCCCACATCGTCATGTAACCGCCATAGCTGTGCCCGCGAATGCCAATCCGCCGGGAATCAATCGGATATTCCTTCAGCAGCGCATCTACTCCAGCCATGATGTCGCGGAAATCGCCGCCGCCGAAATCTTTTACGTTGCCTTGTGTGAAAGCTTCTCCTTGTCCATAACTCCCGCGCGGATTCGGACAGAAGGCAAAATATCCCATGGCGGATTCAGCGCCCATCGTGCGGCTGTCCCAGCGAGCGCCGCAGGCGGCCGAGGGGCCGCCGTGAACATTGACCACCAGCGGGTATTTTTTGCTCGCGTCGTATTCTTTCGGCAACAGCAACCAACCCTCCAGATGCTGATTCCCATTCGCCCAGTGGAAGTTGCGGGCGGCTCCCCAAGCAGGCTTGACATCTGCGTTGAGCGTCGTGACCTGTTTCCACGTGCCGATCGGGCCTGCCCAAACTTCTGGCGGCGTGCTCGGCGATTGGCGAATTACAGCTGTTGTTACGCCATCGCGCGCGAACGAGGTCGAACCGACAGACTCTTCGGCGCTCCAAATCTGCTGCACGTTGCCGGACAGCGTAACCGTTCCAAAACCTGACTTACCGTCGATGTCTTCGTCGAACGTAATGCGGTCGGGCGCAGTCCAATGCAACGACGATGGTGATGCCTTGATGCCCGGAGTAAGATTTCTTGGTTTTCCGCCCGTGATGGGAATGGTGAAAACGTCGCCGCCTGTGGATCCCTCATCACTCATCAAGCCTTCAATAAACGCCACGTTCTTGCCGTCGGGAGAAATATGCGGTTCAGCGATCTGCAGCTTGGGTGCGTAGAGTTCGTGCATGTCTCCGGAGCGGGCATCGATACGGTACAGGCGGGCGATATACCAGTTCGCGTCTCCGTTGCCATGTGCTGCAGTCGCAACCCAAGCTTGGCCATCGGGCGTCCACTCGTACTCATAGATGTAGGTATCGGCTGGAGTGACCTGACTGATGGCGTTGCTGGTGAGATCGACTGTTGTAAGCCGCTGTTCATAGATTTTTTCGCCGATTACACCTGCCAGCGGAGTCATGGGCTGAAGGGGACCTGATTGGCGCGGTATCCCTTCAATAAAGAGCAGTGCAATTTTCGAGCCGTCGGGAGAAAAACTGGGGACGTCAGCGTTGCCTTTTAGATCGCAGTGCTTGGTCAGACTGCCGCCATCAACAGAGGCGGTCCATAGCTGAGCGGAAGGTGCCTCGCCGGGAAGATCCGCCAGGAAAACCAACTTTTTCGAATCGGCAGACCATGCCGCACTGCGAAGTTCGAGTTTCCCTTCTACCTCAATCTCGTGGCTCGAACTGCCACCGATAGAAACAACGTTCAGCTTGCTCTGCACGATGTACGCGACGTGCGTTCCGTCCGGCGAGATCACGGCTTGCTGAATGTTTTTCGCGTGCGGCATCGAATCGATGACGGTAGCGGCACGAGAGGCTGCGGTTTGCGCGAATGTCGATGGGACTGCAAACAGAACGCATAGTAGAAACCACGCGGTTCGGCGGCTCGGAGTCATGGATGAGGAGTATAGCGCGGACCAGCGGAGTTGGTTCTGGCAGATGCTATAGAGTTGGGAAGTCAAAGCGTGTACTCTGCTTCACGCTCGCCGAGCTCGCGGGACGGACGAAGGCGTCCGTCCTTACACAAGATCAGAAACCCATGATGTTGTAGCCGCAGTCGACGTAGAGTACTTCGCCGGTGATACCGCTACTCGCATCGGAGGCGAGGAAAACTCCGGTGGACCCAACTTCCTCGATTTCGACGCGGCGGCCCAGGGGGGCGCGCTCTTCATGCTCACGGAGCATATCTCCGAAGCCGGCAATGCCGCGTGCCGCAAGCGTCTTGATGGGGCCAGCGGAGATCGCATTCACTCGGATGCGCTCTTTGCCCAATTCGTAAGCGAGATACCTCACAGTACACTCGAGGCCCGCCTTGGCAACCGCCATCACGTTGTAGCGCGGGACTACTTTCTCCGATGCGTAATACGTCATGGTGATCATCGCCCCGCCGTCGGTCATGAGCGGAGCCGCGGCACGGGCAAGTGCAATCAGCGAATAGACACTCACGTCGAGCGCAATCCGGAATCCGTCGCGCGTGGTATCCACGAAACTTCCCTTGAGTTCATCCGCTGGAGCATATGCCACGGAATGTACCAGCGTGTGAAGCTTGCCGTATCGCTCTTTCAATGTCGAGAAAAGCCGGCTGATCTCCTCGTCCTTGGATACGTCGCACATAAACGCTTCAGCGCCGGGGAGTGACAGAATCAGATCTTTCGCTTCCTGCTCGAGACGCTCATTTTGATAAGTAATAGCAAGTTTCGCCCCTGCGGCGTGCAATCCCTGAGCGATCGACCACGCGATCGAGCGCTTATTGGCGACTCCAAAGACAACGGCATTCCGGCCTTGTAGATCAGGGGACATAGCTCTCCTTGGGAAACGATAAGGATAACAGGAGAAACAATTGCTGATTGTCGATTTTTGATTGAAAGGCAGCTGGCGCTCTAGTGCATTTAATCAAGAATCAAAAATCTAAAATCAGCAATGATCAATGGGAGTTTAATCCGCAGCCATTTGTTCGGGCACAGATTCTCGCACCGGTATGCTTGACGCTACGAAGGATAAAGCGTAAACGCAACCTAGAATCGCAAACGCGACGACGAGGCTGACTTTCTGTGCTACTGTTCCGACGCAGATTGCCAGCAATAATTGCAGGAAAGTCCCGGCGAAGTAGAACGCGTTCTGCACGCGTCCCATAAGGTGCTTGGGGACCATTTCCATCAAACTGGTATTCATGCCGACACCGCCCACTCCGCGCGCGGATCCCATGATGAAGTAGGTCGTGATGGCCAGGAGCAACAATCCTGAGATCGGAGCAAACGCTACGCACACTGACAGGATAGCCATCGAAAACGCAATAGCCCGGCGGGCTCCAATCCGGGCGATGACCTGCGGAGCGTAAAGAGCACTGATGAAAGCGCCGGTGCCCCATCCGGCGTTCAGCCAGCCGTACCCTTTGGCTCCGGCGTGAAAAACTCGATCACTGAGTGAAGGCGTCACCACCACACCGGTAATCATGGCGCCGAGGAAAAGCGCCCAGCTAATGCCGAGCATGACCACAGCGCGATGGTCGCGCAGAAAAAGTAAACCTTCTTTCATCTCGCGCCAGAAACGGGTGAATTGGCTCTCTGCTGCGATAATGTCGGCCTTCAATTCCTCAGGCCGCATTACGATGTGTTTCCCCTTTCGGACTGCGAAATAACAAACGAAGGAGACCACGTACGTCGATACGTCAAGTATCAGGACGCCACCGAGGCCGATGTGGTCATAGATAAATCCCACGATCGCGCCAGCAATCAGAAATCCTCCCTGCACACCGGCAAGCAGAAACGTGTTCGACTGGACGAATTGGCCCTCGGGTGTCAGTTCCTGAATCAGCGCGGTGATCGTCGGCCAGAAGATCCAAAAACCCGCGGCGACTAGCGTATTCATCAGATACAGCTGCCAGACCTTGACCTGCTCACGGAAGGCGAGGATCGCGACCGTCACGATGATGACCGCCCGCATCGCATCGAGCCACATGACAAGCCGGCGTCGGTCCTCACGGTCGATCACCACGCCAGTGAAGGGAAGCATCAGCATTGCTGGCACCGTTTGCAGGACCGCGAAAGTGCCCAGCGCCATTTCGGAGTGTGTGGCCTTGAGGATGTACCACGCCACCGCGGCAGAGTTCATTCCGCTGCCCACCATTGATATCAGGTTGGCTGCAAACACAAAGCGCAGGGGACGATTACTGAAACTCGCACGCATCTTCCTACTGTAACGGAGGAGGGAGGAATTCACCACGAACTGGGCCAAGGAATTATTGAATGTTGATTTTTGATTGTTGAATGAAACGCGCAAAGGGTTCCGACCTGACTTTGTTCGGCAATCAACAATCAATATTCGACAATTCTTCAGCCCCCAAATTGCCGTGGCTCGCTCTGCCAGTGACGCCAGCCCTGTCGGTAGCAAGTTAAAATGTCCGGTTTTCGTAGCAAGTGAAATGTCCGGTTTCAAAGTTGTGCCCTCGCCGATTGGGTTGGGTAGATTTTGGGGATGGGGTTGCAGGGGAAGGGGGCGATTCCCCTTCCCCTGCTCAGCGCTGTAGAAGCCGATGCGGTCAGGGGAGCACCGCTGGCGTCATAACGACCCAAGCAATGCGGTCCGTGTGTGAGACTCAGAGTTCCATTCAAGTGTTGATGCACCATCACCTGGCAGCCCGCCAAGGTTGCCCGCCAGCGTACCCGCTCGATCTGCAAGCTCAGATTCTGAAAGCTCACTGTGTTGTCGCGATTCACACTGCGTTCGAATTGCAGGGAGAAAATCCGTTCCAGATCACGACTCCGGCAGGGCACGAAAGCATTGCCCCGCTGCCTGGGCGTGACCTGAAAACGGCGGTTGAACTCGGCGATGTACTCCCCCCGCAGAAACCGGTTCGCCGCCGCCAGCGTCCTCAGTTGGCGCAGTCGCAACTCCTGCGGCAAGCGCCCCTGCCAGGTGGAGAAGTTGCGCTCGCTGCGCCCACGCGCTTCCGGCGAGTAGGCTGGGATCATCTGTACCCCCAACTCGTGCAACGCCCGCCCCACCTGCGTGCGGCGATGGTAGTCCACCTTGCCGCCCACCTTCGGCGTCAGCCAGAAGTGACTGCCCCGATCGCTGTACAGCGCGCAAAACACGCCTTTGCGCTCGATCACCTCCTTCAGTCCCGCCATCACCGTCGCCGTCGATTCCTCCTCCACCAACTGGGCGTAGTAAATCTCGCTGCTGGCATCGTCCAGAATCACGATCAGGTCGTACCAGCGTTCGTCCTGAAACCATTGATGACGGCTGCCGTCGATGTGCAGCAGCATCCCCGGCAACGGCCGCCGCTCTCTCCGTTTGCGATGCGCCCCACGCTTGCGTCCGCGTGCCACCAGGCCCGCTCCCTGCAACGCCTGCTTTACCCAGGTGTAACTCAACTTGATCCCGTGCTCGGCAGCCAGCTTCTCGTGAAAGTGCTGCACGTTCAGATCGAAATACTTCTCCCGGTACAGCGCGAACACTTTCTCCACCGTCGCCACCGGCACCCGGCGACGCGACGGCTTTCCCCGCCGCCGGTCCAGCAACCCGTTGTAGCCTTCTTCCACGTAGCGCTCCCGCCAGCGCCGCATATGCCGGTCGCTAATGCCCAAGATCTCCGCCCCCTGCCACCACGTGATCTTCTTCGCCATCGCCTGCAACATCACGTCCTGTACTTTCATCGCCCGCTCCATTGCGGCCCTCGGATAAGCTTCCATGCTCCGCATGGTCTCTTATCCTCACCGCCCGCATAGCGGACATATCATGTGCTATCTCAACCGGACATATCATGTGCTACCGACA
>DATEHT010000018.1:0-25153 GCA_035279425.1 Terriglobales bacterium
CAAACCGGAATGTTCGGCCTTAATGCCGCCTCTTGCCGCCTCGCTTTTCTGGAGCCTCCGTCAGTTCAAATGGGATATGGCGGAAGCGTGTGGGAGTCGAAATTACGATTCACTGATTCTTTACGGACTTCCGAGGAAGCCGGTGGAACGGTACGGAAGGACTTAGCATCCTTCGGTACTCTTATTGCCGCCTTTTTGCCGCCTCGTTTTCTCATCCCACTTTTCGATTCGGTAGCACCATTTCAACGACTTTGCTGTTCGCATCGCGCAGTGCATCCGGTACCGCTTGCGTGTAGATGTTCATCGTCGTTCGGATGTCCGCATGACGCAACAGTTCTTGCTGGACTTTCACATCGACTCCTAAGCCGCGCAACAAAGTTGAATACGAATGACGGAACGTGTGCCAGCCGATCCTGCCAAGCCCTGCGCGAATTCCGGCCGGCAACAGGTTTCTGCTTTGGATTGTCCACGGCCATCGAGGTCTTCCCGTTCCGTATGGACTCGGGAAAAGCCAATCCGCATTCTTCGCCTGTGGTGCGGTTTCTTCTTTGTAATCCAACAAAAGCTTTGCTAGTTCAGGATGCACTGGCAGGCTTCTGTTGGAATTTTCTGTCTTAACATCGTCAACGTGGCCGATTACAAATCCCCGCTGAACGTGAACCTGAAGGTTCCACCAGTCGAAGTCGCCCCACTGCAAGCCGACGAGTTCGCTTGCGCGGAGTCCGAGGCACGCAGCAACAATGCACATAGTGCGGATGGGTTCCTCCAGATGACTCAAGAGAAGCCGAAACTCATCTGGCGTGAGAACCCTTGGGCGTTTCAATCGTTTGGACGAGCCTTCCACTCGCACAAGACTGATCGGATTCATTCTGTCCAATTCGATCAGTTCCCACTTCATCGCCCAATTGAACAGGATGTGCATGATGCTTCGAAGATGCCCCTTGCTCTTAGGCGCAAGATCAAGATTCGTAAGCCACTCTTCCACAAGCAGCGGCTTAATTTTTGTGATCGGAACATCTGCCCACTGTGGCTTGACATGATTCAGCAGCCAGGAACGGTACTTGCTAGCCGTTGAATACCGCTTCGGCAGCTTCTCACGCATGTAGCGATCAACCAGCGCTCCAAACAAAACGCTCTGATTGACGTTTCCAACCGAAGTCGCTATCCGAAACGATTCGACACCGCGCCATGCCATTGATTC
The DNA here is from genome assembly GCA_035279425.1 of Terriglobales bacterium. Classification (GTDB taxonomy): domain Bacteria; phylum Acidobacteriota; class Terriglobia; order Terriglobales; family Acidobacteriaceae; genus Gp1-AA145. The sequence continues at coordinate 1,202 of DATEHT010000018.1, forward strand.
TGTGGGGTACTGTTCGACACTACCGACGATCACTGTCTCTCTCTTGCGCCGTCCGTTTGGGCCAGTTGCATTTCGCTCCCAAACCCAAACATCAGGCCCCCTCTTACGAGGTTTTTGACGCAAATACCCGAACTGATAGCGTGCTCGCTTGAACATCGGGATTCTCTCCTTGTTTGTTCTAGCGGCACGAGTGACGCGCCGAATGTAACTCGGTTCGCATCCAGGAATCCAGTTCAGACTCATAGAAAAACCATCTGCCAAAGCGGAAATGCCCCGGCACCCCACCTCGACGGGCCATCCGTTTAATTGTTCGTGGATGCACGCGGAGTATTTGAGAGGCTTCTTCACATGTGATTGGCGATTCAACTCCGTGGGGCTCGGTCCGCTTGTCTAGCGTAGAACCAATAGAAAGCTCAGTCTTATGAGAACTGTTTGTGTCTTTTCGGAGCGATTGAACTGAGGTTGCTGCGAGGCGTGAGCCATGCTGCCGCCGAAGCGACGCTGGGTTCTCGCGCGCACCGAGTTGGACTTGGCGAACCATTAGGATTTGCTGATTATCTCCATTGCTGATTGGTTTTCGGTTCCGTTCGTTGGTGCAATCGTCGAATGGTGTTCGAGCCATGCACGGAATTCGTGGTCTTTGCGGAAGATTCCGTCTAGGGCTTCGGTCACAACGTAGGATGGCGTTGCATGTAGGAACTCTGCGTATAGTTGGAGTTTGGATTTAAAGTCTGCAGAAACCCGTAACTGCAACGATTCATTCTTGGCTTGTTTCGGTGGTGATTTAAGTATTGGCACTTTTTCGCTCCTCTCTTCAGTGAATTCGTAATGCGTGATGTAGTACAAGCCGTTTGCTGTCTTGCGTCCAAACGCGGCCAAGACAATGCATGCAGAATGCGTGACCAGAGGCGGGAGTGACCCCCGAAGCCCGAAGGGATCGGGCCGCGACTCTGCGGCGCGATGGGGTCGCTCCCGCCTCTGGTCGTGTTTTGGCCGCGTTCTAATTCCGTGCCTGTTCTCGCGCATTTGCTTGTTTTTTCTTCGGGTTAGGTTCTCGCCTCGCTGAACCGGGAGGTGAAATCTCCCTGGAAAAGTCCTTCCCCGGTACTTTTCACCGGCACATTTACGGGCCGGTGCGGATGCCTCTCGAATAATGCAGCCTGCCCGTTCACGGTAACGGAGATAAGCGCGGCCTGCGATGGCTGGCGGTACTTGGCAGACTCGGACCGGACAGCGTTCTCTGTGATCGTGCCGACCCGCCATTTCTTGTACAGGTCTTCGATTCCAGGGTTGTCAAAGCGCTCTTGTGAAAGGTTCAAAAACTCGATGTCCCGATCATTTACTTTGGCAAATTGTTTCTCATCCCAGAGCCGCCTCGTGCGGAAATATTGGAGCAGTCCGAACGCAGAGTCCGGGTTCCAGAGCCGTTGAAACGTCTCGTGGAAGAGCTTCTTAGCGCGCTCGAAATTCGTGTCACGCGTCGCGATGTAATAGAGACGGACCTGGCCGAGCTTGGTGAAGAGGGTCATATATGCGTCCAGGTGGGTCCTGAAACTCTCGATGCTCTCAAACCCTGGATCGATGAAACTCAAGGTGACCACAGGCGGCAGAGACACGCTGGGGTTGTAGAACATCGGGAATTTGTCCACGAAATAGCGGTCGGTAAACTGACCTTTGATCGCCCCGGAATACCGCTTGTGGGGAAGAATTTTCTTGGCGATTCCCATCTGGTCGCAGAAAAACGTGAGCTTCTGCTCCTCGGTTTCCAGGTAGGTTACGTCCTGATTTCGGAGAACAAAATCCAGGGCAATGAGCCGCATTCGCACGTATTGAGTTGAATGGACGCGCCGGAAGCGGATGTTTTCCCTGCCGATGGCTTCATACAGATTGCGCGAGAAGAGGTGAAACACGCGGCCATGCCGGAGATACGACTTGGTCTTCGCGTGCTTCTCGATTACCTTTTGCGCAAAGGCCACACTGCGCTTGCCTGGCTTCGTCTGGATAAAATGCAAGAACTGCTGGCAAGTGAAGTAGCCGGAATGCGTCGCCACAAGGTAGAGAAAACGTGCTTCTTCCTCGGTATAGCCAAAGCTGCGTAGGGCGTCCGTATGTATCGGAAGGAATTTCATAATGCAAAAATCCTCGCGGTGATTTGTTGTGAATCGAGTACGCGGCGCAATCTGTCATGGTCCTGCTGTCGAGCAAAAACATGGAATCCAGCTTTGGCTTTTTCGCCCAGGCCCTGAGGTCGATAATCGCGAGTGGCTACTTCTAAATCGAGCCGGTGCACGTCTCGGCACTCATCCTCGTATTCGATTCGTAGGTCGGGAATCGGAATCTTGTCATTCACAACCTTCAGATCAAACCGGCTGGCGATGGCGATGCGCTCATAGGCTGGGTCCTTGTCAGGCCGCATTCTTGAGATGGCTTGGTACAGCTCCTTCTTCAGCTCCAAGTCGAGAATCACACGGCGCACCTTGCCTCCCGAGCGTTCGATCTCTTTGGCGACCTTCTGGTAGAGTCGATAGAGTTCGGCGTCGTGACGCGCTTCCTTGGGCTTCGCAAAGCCGTGATATGTCGCTTGGCGGCTGGACACGAGCTGCGCATGTTTAAGCAGTCGGTGACCCTCTTTCGTCAGCGTCAGCACCTTCGTCGAATACGAGGAATGACCTTCAATTGTCCGCTGTTCGACTAGGCTATGCTTCCGCAGATTTCTGATGTCGGCTTCCATGCGAGCCTGGTCGCCCTGGTATCCGAACCGTGCCAAGTCTTCGGTCGGGACCACGCGAAAACTGCCCACATCGGTTAACGTACGGACTTCCGAATCGCGCAGAGAATACTCGCGGTCACGGCCGCGATAGATTGTTCTGGATCGGTCGAAGCCTTGGGACGCGCTAGATGCGGAAGGTTTTTCGCGAGCTGCCTGACTGCGCGTTCTGTCGTCACTTCGGGATCTGCCCGCCTGTTCGATTACACTCGGACGTGAGTCTGAATCCCAACGGGACGGGAAAGCAAAATCGGAGATGTTATAGGGCCGGTCCATAGGAACCTCTTCACTTAACCATCGGACTCAGGTGCGGGACGGGTGATCCTGGCCCTCGGCGTAGAGAAACACCTCTTCGACATTCTTTCCGAACGCCCGGGCGATCTTGAATGCCAGCGGCAAGCTCGGATCATACTTGCCAGTTTCAATGGCATTGATGGTGCCGCGAGCTACCCCGACACGCGCGGCGAGTTCGGCCTGCGACCATTCCACTTCTGCACGTAACACACGTAGCCGGGTCTTCATCGGTACCGCCAGGAATACAAAATGAGGCCGATGCTCCACAGCACGACCATCAATGCCGGGATTCCCAGCCACGAGACGGAATGAAAGCCGACAGCCTGCGAATAGCCGATAGCGAGCGAGAAAATCAGTGTGCCCGCGAAGGCAAACGTCAGGGCGCGGTAGTTGATTTGTTGCTCGCGCTCATCGTTGGAGCGGAGGAAGCGAAGCAAGAACAGAATCGCGGCTGCTGCGGCCAGGACAGCGAGGGCGAGGACCGGAACACGAAGGGAAGGGACTTTGCCGACTGCGCTGATCGCAATTGCCGAAACTACCGCAGCGCCATAGAAAAGCCAGATCGACCTTCGACGGCGGTAGGTTAGGTTCCCCGAGGATTGGACGGACACGGCGGCCTCCCAAAACTCTTAGTAGAGTACTGTATAGCGTACATATTGTCAAGCAGAAGATTCTTATGGTAGCTTATACGGATCGAGTCGCGGCCTGATTGACATTGGTACCGTTTGTGTTACCATCGAATATGATCGAAGTACGCGAATACCTGGACCGTCGTGGCCGCAGCTCATTTGCCGCGTGGTCAGACAGCTTGAACAAAGAAGCAGCCGCGAAAGTTGCCGCTGCCCTCGCACGAATGCAGCAGGGGAATTTTTCTAACGCAAAGGGCGTTGGGACTGGCGTTTACGAGTACAGAATTGATTTTGGGCCGGGATACCGCATCTACTTCGGGAAGGATGGCGAGCGGCTCTTGATACTCCTTGGCGGCGGTACGAAAAAACGCCAGCAGACGGACATTTCGACAGCGCTCGCACGATGGCAGGACTACAAGCAACGAAAAGGAACAGAGAGGTGAGGCCAATGGCTTTGACGCGAGATTTCAAAGAGACGATCCGGGCGCGGGTTCAACGCGATCCCGGTTTTCGGGAGGCGCTCCTGCGCGAGGGGATTGAGAATTTTCTTTCCGGCGATGTCGAAACAGGGAAGATTATCCTTCGAGATTTCATTAACGCGACAGTAGGCTTTCCCAAACTAAGCGAAATCACCCATCGGTCAGCAAAGAGTCTGATGCGGATGCTCGGGCCGCAAGGCAATCCCCAAGCGAAAAATCTGTTTGAGATCGTCAAGTACTTGCAGGAAACCGAGGGCGTGCAATTTGAAGTTCGGCCTAGACGCACCGCCTCACGCACGAAGCGCAACGAACGGTTGGCCACACCTCGCGTGGCACGACGTTTGAACTTCTAGCCCGCAGTTGAAACCCGCATTCTCGCCTGATATCCCTCGGCGATGGTTCAATTTGGACGGGGACGTAACCATGTCCGTGAACGTGAATGAAGTAATTTGGAAACTGAATCCAGCCGACCGCAAGAAAGTCGAGGACCGCGCGGCCGAGATAATCGCAGAGGAAATGAGCTTGCGTGATCTCTGAGAGGCTCGCAAGCTCACATGGGCCCGCGACGCTAAGGCTCCCGGGATCACTCTGGGCAGCATTTCCCAGCGCGAAAATTGCAGCGGCCTGTTAATCTCTGCACTGCGAGAGACGGTCAAAGCCATGGGCGGCGACGTGCGCATTGTCTCTGAATTTCCCGACCGTGTGCCCGTGGTGCTTTCCGAGCTATCTGAGGACGACACCGCACGCAAATCTCCTCTGAAACATGCACAGGTTCAGGCGTAATATGGCGCCTCCTGCCCTGACGAACGGAACAACGACATCCTCTTTGGTTATTTCGGTCAATGAAGTAACAGACAGTCCGAACCCTCCAATGCACTAAGATCATGCCCTGAGCACCACGTGCGGTCGGTGCGCCTTGGAGTCGCTAGGTACGTCATCAGTCAACAATGAAAAAGAGCGTAGTTGAGATGAGGTTCATCATGGCGTCACCGAATGCACCCTTATCCTCTTGCTTCCCACGGTGCTGGTTGCGCGCGCAGCCGCCGCAGGAGTTACCTGCGAGAAAGAAATGTCGGAATTTGGAGTGGGGTGAGGTTACTGCTCCTTATAACAGTTCACATAAACAAGATGCCTGAGTATAATAAAATCGGTTTAATGGGTATCAGCTGAAATGAGCATGGTTAACGAAGACATCGATACAAGAAAGGGTAAACCTCGAATGACGTGGACTCAGAATCTTGTTCGAGACTCCCTCTATTGCTGGCGCATGGTGCGGAAGACCCCCGGCTTCAGCGTGATTATCGTTCTTATGCTCGCCGTTGGCATCGGGATGAATACCGCGTTATTCTCCGTCGTTAACGGCATTTTACTGAGTACATTGCCGTACCCCCAGGCTAAACGGCTCTATGCCATTAACGAAGTCATTCCCCAATGGACCAGTTTCGCGCCAGTGCTACCGGTGAACTCCGGTAACTTCTTGTTGTGGAAAGATAGGTGTCCCGGCTTTTCAGAGATGGCCGCGATTTTGGTGTATCCATACAATTTTACAGGCGTGGGGCTGCCGCAGCAGGTGTATGTGGCGAGCGTCTCACCTAACATGTTTTCGTTGTTGGGTGTCGAGCCTCAAATTGGAAAATCGTTTTCTAACTCGGGAAACCTGAACGATGGTACACAGGAAGTCATACTGACACATGAGTTTTGGAAGAACAGCTTTTATTCGGCACCTAACATCCTTGGCAAAGCTGTCTCGCTTAACAGGTCTTCCTACACAGTGGTGGGAATCCTGCCGTCAAGCTTTAAGTTTCCTGAGATGTTTGGTCACGCGCCGCAAATGTTTATACCTCTGGGACTTCGTGGCGACGACCTAGTTCCAGGCATTGGTAATTTTAACTACACAGTGATCGCGCGTCTCAAGTCGGGGGTTACAGTAAAGCAAGGGACCGTAGAACTGAACGTCGTAGAAGACGAGATCGCCCGTAAGGGTGATACAGTACGCGGAGTTGCTCCCGGAGAGTTAAAGCTTTATGCAACGCTGACACCTCTGAAGGCTGCGATCGTTAGTGATGCGCAGCGCGCGCTGTGGATTCTGATGGCTGCGGCTGGCTTGGTCCTTTTTATTATCTGCGCAAACCTCGCGAATCTGATGCTTGTGAGGAATGCCGGCCGTTCGCACGAGGTAGCGATTCGAGTGGCGCTAGGAGCCTCACGTGGTCGATTAATGCAGCAAATGCTTACAGAGGCCTTCCTTCTGAGTGCAGCGGGGACGACACTGGGCTTCCTCTTTGCATTCTCTGGACTGAACGTTCTTGTGCGAAATGCCCCCTTCGGCATTCCTCGAATGGACAATCTCCGAATTGACCCGTTAGTCCTATGGTTCACCCTAATAATTTCTGTGATCGCGACGCTGTTTTTTGCGCTGTTACCATCATTACGCGTCAGCGCCATCGCACCTCTGGAAGTACAAAGGTCGTCTGGATCTACAATCAAAAAAGATGAGCGCGTTACGCGACTGTACAGCGGCTTGGTGATTAGTGAAATAGCAATGTGTTGCATGCTTTTGATAGCAGCACTGCTGCTTGTGGAAAGCTTGACGCGGGTGATCCGTGCTAATAGATGGATGGAAGCGGAACACGTTTTAGCCGTAAATCTCTCGACCCCGTTCTACCAATATAACAACGCCCTTGAGCGTTACCGGTTCTATTCAAACGTATCCCGGAAAATCCAGGAGTTCCGGGGCGTGAGGAATGCCGCCTGGACAAGTAAGCTGCCGATATTGGGGAAGGGATGGGGAGATAATATTAACTTCCAAGAAATAACCCAGACCGTCGGCCAGGCGCCTATCGGGGAATTCCGATTTGTGAGCCCTGAGTATTTCGCTGCGATCGGAATTCCTCTCGTACGCGGTAGAGAATTTTGGCAAGGGGATGAAGGTCAAGACGTGGCGGTTGTTTCACAAAGTGTCGAACAGAAGCTGTTGCGAGGCCGTAATGCAATCGGTATGCACCTTATCTGGCAAGGTAAGGCGCGCAGGGTAGTGGGAGTTGTCGGCAACGTTCGGACTGCGGCAGACAGCCAAACTGCGCTGATCGTCTACCTTCCACTTTGGTCTTTTAACGAACCGGACGAAACTCTCGTAGTGAGAACTTCGATCGGGCCAGTAGCGGCAGCAGATGAAATTCGCAGCGCAATCTGGAGCGTGAATTCTCAGATTGCCATTCCGAAGGTAGAGCTCTTAAAAACCATCGTTCAGACTTCCATTGCACCGCGAACATACGTGACATCTTTGAGCGCTCTGTTTGCTTGCTTTGCGGTACTTTTGGCGGTGCTCGGACTTTATGGCGTGATCTCCTACACTGTTAGGCGTAGTACACAAGAAATCGGCGTTCGGATTGCGCTTGGCGCGCAGTCTACCGACATTCTACGCCTGATACTTGGACGCGGCGTCAAGCTCGCCCTTATAGGAGTTGGAATTGGAACATTGATGGGATTGTTCTTAACACGGCTGCTCGGAAGTTTGCTCTTCGGCATTAGCGCGACTGATCCACTGACGTTTACGTCGGTCGTGATTCTTCTCGTGTTTGTCGCAGTGCTTGCGTGCTATATCCCTGCTCGCAGAGCGATGCGCATTGAGCCAATGGTTGCCCTTCGTTATGAATGACCTGTTAATAATCTAAATTGAGCGTGAAGAAGGATGGGCAATGGGTTCGTTCCTTGGGAAGGATCGTGGAATAGACGCGGCCAAAACGAAAATACTCCACCGGGGTATTGGATATGTGGCTGTGTCCCAGCGGTTCACAAATCTCAAGTGGTCACTTTATTGAGAGGGTTTTCGTAGAGAGTTGTCGGTCAATCGTTGAGGAACGCCCGAGCATGCCGTCTGCGCGCGGCGACAGAAATAAGTCTTCCTGGAGACAATGTTGGCGCGTGTACATTTCAAAGTAGCGCCCACCTGAAGCGTATAGAGAACTGTGCGTGCCACGCTCCACTACGCGTCCTGCTTCCACGACCAAGATTTGATCGGCGCGGCGAATAGTCGAAAGGCGATGAGCGATTACGAACGTGGTGCGGCCTTCCAATAGCTGCACCAGAGCCTGCTGAATAAGCGCTTCGGATTCAGAATCAAGGTTGGAGGTAGCCTCATCCAAAATGAGAATTCGCGGATTCGCGAGCAGTGCACGCGCAATTGATATTCTTTGCCGCTGGCCTCCGCTGAGCTTGATGCCTCGCTCTCCAATTATAGTGTCGTACTTCATCTTCAATTGATCGGCGAATTCGTCCACGCGGGCGACGCGACACGCCGCGAGCACCTCCTGTTGACTGGCGTTCGGTCGCGAGAAGGCGACATTCTCGTATATAGTACCGTCGAAGAGGAATGTTTCCTGCAACACCAATCCCGTCTGCGTGCGGTAAGTGGAGAAGTTCACCGTGGAAAGGTCAATGCCATCCACGAGGATGAGGCCGCTGGTTGGTGTATAGAAGGAGGCGATCAGGCTGATAATGGTGGATTTGCCCGCGCCGGAAGGACCGACTAGGGCCGTAACACTGCCGGGTAACGCAGCGAAAGAGACGTCGTTGAGCACGGGTCTGCAAGAGTCATAAGCGAAGCCAACGTTCTCGAATTGCAAGTAGCCATCTACGGGCCCAATGTTAATAACGCGACGCGTGTCGGATTCTTCCAAAGGTTCGCTGAGAATATCGCGAGTGCGCTCAAGACCGGCGAGCGCGTCGTTGACTTGTGTGCCGATGTTGACAATTTGCAGTACGGGAGCAACCAGCATCGCTAGAAACGCCGAGTAAGAAACAAAGCCGCCGGGCGTCATATGGCCCAGCGCTACTAGTCTGCCGCCGAAATACATGATCAGGCCGCTGATAGCGCCCATCACTAGAGTCGAAAAAAGGCTCATCAGTGAGATGGTGGTCAGGGATTGGAGGACGTTGTCCAGAAGCGCTTGCACACCGGTGGAGAAAGTGGCTTCCTCCCGGCTTTCCGCATGGTAACCCTTTACTACGCGTACTCCACCCAGCGATTCGGTGAGCCGGCCGGTGATTTCCGCCATAATTCTTGGCCGCGCGCGAAAGAACGGCCTGAGCACTGCAAAAGCTTTCCGCAGCCCAAAACCAAAAACTAGTAGCATCCCGGCGACGATGCCCGTAAGTACAGCGCTCAAATGAATCAGCCAGGCGGCGGCTAGAATGGCCGTGACGATGTTACCAAAGAACTCGATCATACCTGTACCGATCAGATTGCGCAGGCCGTCGACATCGTTCATAATGCGCGAAACCAATTGGCCAGTTTTTATAGTGTCATAGTAAACGATTGGCAAGCGACCGACATGTGCCTGTACTCGTCTCCTCATCTCGGCGATCATGCGCTGTACAGCCTTGGAAATCAGTTGGGTGTTGAAATACGAAGTAACACCCTGGATCGCCGTTGCAACGAATACTGTGCAAACAATAGGCCACAAAAGATTCATCCTGTGGGCGTAGAGGATGCCATCAATGAAATACTTCGTCAGAAAAGGGATGACGAGACCGGAAACACGGTTGACGCCCATGAGTAGGAATCCGCCAATTATGATGGCAGGGCCTGGTCGAATCATTGACCACACTTCTGGGATCAGCCGCCAGAGCGGCGTGTTATGCCCTTTATTCGAGGCGGTCTGGATGGTATCGGAAATGGCGGCGGCGCTAGCGGGCATTTGACCTTAATAAAAAAACAGAAATACGAGTTGGCCAAACCGGATTGGTTCGGTACTGATGACTGTGGTTCAAAACAAGGAGCGAGAGAAACAGCCCCCGCTTCTCGTTTTTAGCTGCGCAGAACTGAGGTGGCACTTGCAGACTCCTCACTGCAAACTACTGGTAACTCTGCCTTGCATTGGCTCGACTCGACAAGAGATGTCCTACTGAGCAGGATGTTGGGGAAGAGCAGTCTGTGCGGGGTCGGGTGAAGGAGGCGATGCAAGAACCAGCCTATGCCCGAGGAACCCATGGCGAAGTCACAGCTCAGCCTCAGCAGTTCGGCTCCAGCGAAGGCGATTCCTTCGAGCCTACGTACGGCATGCAGAAGAATTGTCTCAGACAAATAGTAAGCTGTGTTCAGATAAACATCGTCAGAGAGATACGTAAACATGTCGATCAGGAACTCACCGGCACCGCTCAAACCATAGTCCTGCCACAGCTTGTTAGTTAAGCGAGTGCTGGCCGTGAACGCGCACTGTTCGGCCAAACGCTTGAAGCGTGGTTCTCCCATTACTGCATATGCGCGAATTGCAGCAGTCCCGATGCCAGCTGAGCCAAACCGTGTGTGCGGCTCAAGCGAACCTTTGTTAGACGTGGTTTTGACACCGGTCCACAGAATTCGCCCAAAAGCCCAGCGCGCATTAGCAATATCGTGGTCAAGACCTTTTTCCGCTAATTCCAGAAACCGATGCTCGGATCTCGCAGCATTCAGGTAAATCATCAGAAGCGCTATTCCACTGGATCCGTATCCAAGTCCAAGGCCAACTTCTCCGTTAGTCTCCCAATAAGCACCCTCTTCAGATTCCTTTGCAATACGCAACAAGTACCAACCGATCTCGAGGGCGCGATCAAGGTATAGTTGACGGCGAGTGGCGAACCAAAAACTAATATTGGCTAAAGCCCAGCCAGCAGCGCCGTGATAGAGGCCAGGAATCTCGATTATTCGGTCCATGTCGTTGGATTGTTCCATCATAGCCTCTGCTTCATGCGTGAGCCCAATTTGAAGCAGGCATAGCGCCACACCCGCTTGACCCATATAGAGCCCTGGAGGGCAGGTCCTTGCAGTCGTCTTTTGGATGATCCATTCTGGCGTGCCCGGTGGGATCGTCTCCCCAACCCGATGTAGATAGCAGAGAACACCTGATGCCCCGAAGGCTAGGCTTACCGGATTTGTCATGAATATTTCAGGTGAGGCCGCCCACAAGGTGGTTTCCGTCAAAGGACGCAAGGTGCCACGGATGTAGGACGTAATTCCGCCAATCGTATCAGCGATCCTGGATTTTAGATCCTCCGATGGGGTTTTCCGAGCCGGCAAGCTCACATCTTCGTTTGGTCCACCTGTTTCAAAAGGTGGAAAGTCTGGGAGCTCAGCGATGTGCGGAAGCGGCCATGGTCTTACTCCCGCCTCGATTACGCGGAGAGCCTCCTTCGGATGGATCCGTTGTTCCGCTTTGGTAGCAGTAAGTCCGGCTATTGCTTCTTCGTAGCAACTCGGTAACCCTAAGTCACATAGTGTCTGATGCAGGGACGCTAAGATACCGGGGCGATTTACGCCTAGGCCTGTCGCACTGAAGGCAATCAAGTCGAGCAAAATAGCTCCTAGGGCATAGTAGTCCTCAGCAACTGTCGGCACAGCACCGGCGCGCTGCTCTGCAGACATATAACCCTCAGTTCCACCTCGCAATGGCAGGTCACTTCCATCCAATTCGAAGGCGAATTCAAAATCGAAAAATTTGACGTGTTTTTCCTTCGTGAAGAACACATTAGACTTGGTCAAATCTCGAAGGACAATCCGGTGCTCATGGATTTCAGTCAAACCTTCGATTAAGGAACGTGCGGCGTGACGAACGAAGGCGTCTAATCTTCGCGAGTTTGGGATTGGTTCAAAATGCCCGAAATTCATCGCAAATCCCCAAAGGTTATCTCCCTCAAGCATTTGCTCCACTAAGAACAGATGTCCGTGTTCCTCAAATAGGTCAATAAAATCGGGAGTCAGATTGGTATCGCGCAACCGATCCATGATTCGCGCCTGCTTACGCAAGAGATTTTGCGGTTGGCGCGTGTCGGCCGGATCACCAAGGTAGGGCCTCGCTTCCCGAATGATCACTGTGCGTCCCGTCAGCCTATCCTCGCCTCTGTATATTCCACCCCAATTTGAATAACGACGCGCTCCCGTAATGCGGTAACGCCCCTGATGGATCCATTTTTCCGTTGGCGCTTCTGGCTGAAAGGTCTTCTGACCGAAAGGATCGCTCAACCATGCCGGTACTGCGGCAAGTGGATCACGGCGATCGGCGATTACGTTCCCGTCCGGCATGCGGATTGCCCGGAGCGACCTGCCACTCGCATCAACGCCACCGATACCGGTATGCTCGCCGTACCGGTAGAACACGACGCCACTATCCCGGTATCTGGAATCCGAGATAATGTACGGTCCCACGAAACCTCGCGTTGCTACATCACACTTCTCAATCACACGCTCAAATGCCGGGGTGTCCGGTGGATAAATCGTAATGAATTTTCCCCCTGATGCCCTCGCGCACGTCTTGCTCATAGAAAATCGTACCATTCGGACATCAGACAAAAATTTGAATGGCACGTGCTCAGCAGCACAGATCGGCACGATTCTGTTGAGGATGGATACGGCAGTGGTAGGCGTTCCTGCGATATGAATTTTCCAACCTTGCACTCCAAGGTGTGCATCTGTCTTGCAGTGGCACCAGTAGCCCCTTGGCGCTATCGTCCAATCAGAGCCGCATATCAAGCGCACTGATTCGATCAACTCGAGGGTTGGCTTATAGTTATCAAGTGTTTCAAAGAACTCAGGATTCAAAAAGGCGTAGTTTAGATGTGGATTATCGCTCTTCACTGCATCCTCCGAGATTCGCTGATCAGTGCACCTCGCACATTTTCCGCATACCTAGCCTGTTCCTGAGACTGCCCCCGTGGTACCGGTCATCTGTTCTATTCAGCCCAGTACCACGGGGACGCAGTAATTCTATTCATCGGAAGTACTGCTTGAGCTGTGATACGAGTTGCCGCAGCTGGCACACGAAACACATGGATCAAACTCGTCTTCGGCTTTGAATAACTGAAGATCGAGCACTTCATCGTGAGCGGTCATGTTTGACTCCTCCTAGTTGCAAAGTGGCGAAAAGCCAAATGCGTAGCATTCCGCCGAGCGTAACGTAGCGAGCTTTCGTCCTTTAATCAATCATCATGGATTGTCTCAATGGAGTATTTATTGACCGGTTAGCTGTCGCAAGCAAAGTTTAATCTGGCAAATGGCGGGTACTATAATGGAATATGTACTGGAATGCCTTAGAAGTGGAGTGCGTCCCGTGGATTCAATTTCATCTTGTGAATGCGATACTCTGTCGGTGTAACTCCGACTGTGCGCTTGAGAAAGTGGCAAAAGGTTGCTTCTGAGGCAAAGCCGATACGGAACGACATTTCCTTGACGGTTAAGGCGGGCCCTTCGCCGAGCAATCGATTTAATAATTCAATTACCGCTTTGCGCTGAATCTCTCGAAAGGTCATTCCTAAGGATTGTCGCAAAGCTTTTCGGGCGGTGTGGCGACTGATCATTAGGATCCGGCAGAAAGCATTAAGTGGTTTCCTGGGCTCCCTTGCGATCAGTTCTTGTAAGCGGGCCGCCAAAGCGGGAAGACAATACGACATGATCGTGCATCCTCGTGAGAGAGCTCTATGAAACGAAAGCACAAATCGCCGATCTTGCTCAAATTACAAATTGGTGCCCACACACTTGACGTTGTATAAGGGGCAGAGCCTTGGACGAGGCGGTTTTAGACATCAAGGCCAAACAGTTACATACGCGCACGCATGCCCCCTACTGGTTCGGCTCTTACCGACGCGAGTATACTGTGTGGGTGTAGCATAGAAAGCTTTCAGTGATCAGCGTGCCGGAATCTTGTGCCAAGACAGAACTGGTATGTTTCCTCGGTCGAGAAAGTCAGGTTCGTGCGCAGGAATAGTCTCTCCATCGTAAGCGGCAATGATCTGTTTTCCTAAAGTTCTGCTTGTTTGAACCTCCCATTTTACCCAATCACTACTAGCAGTTCTGGATGACAAGTGCACAACAGTTCGCTCACAATTGCCGATGAGGCCGCGCAATTTCTTTCTGACGCCTTCGCTGTCCACACTGTTGAAGGCACCCTTGGGGATCAGTGACTCCGTAACGGTATGAAACTCTCCTAACACCACTCTGGACTGTCCCCTTAACACTTTGACGTCTTCAAGATCATCTTCTGCAAAGCTGACATATGTATGAGGGTCATATACTCTGACTCCGTCATAAAAAAAGAACTCCGCCAGTTCGTGCAATTCATTTTCCCGGATGCATTGGTAAACGAGATTAACCAACGTTATTGCGTTGACATTCATCGGAATTCGGTGGATTGGGCCAAAATTAGTGAAAGGTTTCCCCGAATTAACGTCTGGAACTCTGGCTCCGACTCTCACGAAAAATGCGCCATTCATTTGCTCTAAGCGAATAACCGAATTTCGATATTTGATCTTAGAGATAATAGAATGAAGTCTTTCTGATTCTGCGGTTGCTGCCATGAACTTTTGTCCTTCAGAAGGTAGCGTCTCAACCCAGGTTGTGCTCTTCCCTCGAGGCTTTGCGCCTCTGACTGTAGCGCGGAATTTCGCTGGACTGTGCTCTGGAAGTCGATCGCACAGAATCTTGCTCGCAAGATTGTATGTGTGCAACTGGGAAAATGTAATCAATTGGAGCAATAGGGAACTTCTTGGTGTACCGGATTGCCAAATTGGATAATAAGCAGTAAGGTTAGCAGATAGCGAGGGCGAGGGCCGGGTGCATGGGTAAGGGCAGGCTATGTCCTACGATCCGCATCTACTGGCAAGACAGATATTGACCATGTTGAACGATCATCCCAGTCTTTCTTTGCGAAATATATGTCGAAATATCCGGATTGACCGTCACACGGTAACGAGGGCGCTCCGCAATACTTGGGGTAGTTCTTTTCGTGATCTCCGAAGTTCGGTTTTGGAGAAAAAGGCGGTCCACCTGCTTCGCAGCCAACTTAATCTGAGCCTCAAGGAGATTGCGTTCGAGCTTGGTTTTTCATCTCCTAGGAGTTTTTCGCATTTTCTGAAGCGTATGACGGGCCTAGCACCCAGAGAATATCGACAAAACCTTGCTGTCTTACGCGTCCCTCGGTTTCCTTTGCGGCGTGGATTGAGATTCCGATGTCCGGATGGCTTGGGCCATCACAAGAGAGTATGAGCATGGTTCGACGACGGCATGCTAGAAGGGTCGTTTGCCAAGAGCAGTCCTATCTCAAACCGGTGATCGCAGGCACGCACGACGCTCAGCGACCGTCAAAGTCATGTCGCGTGAGACGAAAGAATGAACGGAGCTCGAAAACTGTGCCTCATGTCATCCTAAAGTGGTGACTCGCCACAACCAAACAGCAAAAGACTCCGGTGGAGAAGAAAGTCAAATCGCAACGTTGCTAGAGAATTGTGCGCAACTCGGAGAAGCTTCAGGAAGATTTGGTTCGTGTACCCGCCGTGTACCTCGAACTGGCGTTTTGAGTGTCTTTAGCACCTGTTTCTCTGGAGCTTCGCAAGACTCTGCTCGACCGTGCTGCCGGAAAGTGCGAGCACCGTCACGAGAAACTTGACGCCACGCTCGTTCAGTCCAACAAATTCCCTTGCTGGAGGTGCGAGCGCGAAATCAGCGTTCAAATCGGCGTCGGCATGGATGAGAGGATAGACCCGTATCCGCACGACTCCTTGTCCTCAATCTATTACTCGCTGTCGAAGGTGTTGGACGAACAGTACGAAATGAACCACTGTCCGCACTGCAAAGCCAAAATCGGAAATTTCTATGGCGAGGAATTTCACTTAGATAATGTGGACTTGTTTTTTGGCGTCGAGTTCATACACAACATCCACCATGTGGATTTCAATCCCGCAACAATGACCCTGCGAATTTGCTGCTCATTCACCCTGCTTGCCATCGCGCGATTCCCGCCGCTCGGAAACCTGCTGCTGTATCGTGAACGAAGGACTACCGGCTATTCACCAACGCGGTTTGTTGAGCCAATCCCAAAACTGAGAGGGCATCATCCCGCCGAGGGCGAATGGGCTAATCTCGGTTGCAAAAACAAACGCGCCCTGCATTCCCGGCAGTTGCGTTAGACCCTGAGTCAGAGCATCTAGCTCAGCGTTCGTGTAAAGCACGTAGTTTTGGGAACCATAACGAAACCAGTCCGTCGCTACCGTATTGAAGTATTTCTCAATCGCCTCGCGTCTAGTCGCAGGGAAGATCACATTGGGATTGATTCCGACGTGAACAAGCCGCTGCATGTGATACGCCGTCATTGTTATTTCTCCGGCTCTTTAGGCGGCGGAGGCATTGGCGCGGAAGGTTGGATAGCGGGCACGTCTTTTGAGGCCAGCGTCATTTGCTGGTACGTCAGAAGCTGCGCTCCTTCAAGCAAAGCTGCGCCGGGATTCTTATTCCCGAAATACACGTTGAGGCACGGAACTAAGATTACCGCCCCCGCACCGAGAGCCATAGATGCCGCTGCAAGCCAGATAACGTGATCGACCGCTGACACGACGAGGCCCGCGAGGGCAAGGGTTATGCCGCCCCAAGCGATCTGCGAATTACGGCCCACAACACCGTGACCGAGTTTTATATTTTGAAGTCGAGTCACTAGCTCGACGATTAGTCCGGCAACACCTCTATCCTTTGGCTGGTCATCCATGGATGGACGGGAAGTGTACCATGAGCCGGTGAGGAGACTTATCTCTCGCTCGCAGAAATGAGCAGCGCGCTCATCGCCGTCCCGGTGAGCGGGACTTCAACGTCATGCAATTCGTGATCGAACGGAGGCCCATAACACCGCGACGCGGCCCCGCGAATCTCGGAACTCCTTCCGGTTGTCACTCGCACCGCCGAAATTGGCTGCGAACCGGAGGAATCTCACCTTAATGCCGCCTTTTGCCGTCTCGTTTTTCTGGAACTTCCGTCAGGTTAAAGAGATATGGCGGAAGCGTGTGGGAGTCGAACCCACCATTCGACTCGCGAAGAGCCGAATCGCCGGCTTTGAAGGCCGGGACAGTCACCGGACCATTTTCGCCTCCGCCCGGATTATAACGGCAGAAACTGGGCACGCAAAGAAATCGCGGGGGTTTATCCCATGCGGCCGAGAAATACCAGCAAAATGACTCTCGGTATGTGAGGAAATGGCAAACGAAATAGGCGCGAGATTCAGCCTTTCATTGCGCCGACCTTTTTGCGGGCGAGTTCGAGAAGCTTGGGATGGACGCACACTTCGAAGTACGGACGGTTCGTCGAACCGCCAATCTTGCCGCCAGCCTGCAGTTCGCGCGTCATTCCCCGACGAATCACAATCGGCTCAAGCGAATCGCCGAATGGCAGCTCGCCGTAGAAAAGCTGCGCCCGGTCCTTGCCCCACGGCATGGGAAAACTTCCCTCCAGCGGGAAAAGCGAAATCTCGCCAGTGAGCTTCTGAAAGCCCTCTTCGTTGAGCTCGATGCCATTCATGTTATAGCGCATCAGCAGTTCGTCGCCTTCTTCCTCGCCCGCCCCCTCCACGATTAACGTCTGCAACAGAAACACGCGAAACGGCGAAGGGTTTTTCGCAAACAGACGGCGCGCCATCTTTGAACAGCTCGAGAGGCGGTCTGATAGATTGAGCGCTTTCGAGATCATGATCTTCGAATCACCATCCGACCAGACCGAAGGCGCTGAATTTTGAAACGCAACGCCGATGCCGAGCTCGAGACGCGGTAAGTTTCCGGATTCCGCTTTCGCGTTGTAGGCTTGAGTCACTTCAATAATCTCGCGCGCCAACACGCAAGCCTTCGCCACCGCACGCTGTCCAGCGCGATTCGATTCCGTTTCATAGATCGCCAGAATGATCGCATCACCTTCCAGAAAGACTTTCGCCGCGCCATGGCGATCGAGCAGGCGCTTGACGGGCTCGTGCAGCGTCAAGCTGAAATGCGACGCAGGGTTCAGACCGCGTCCCAGCAGGTCCTTGGTGATTTCCGTGGAGCCGCGTACGTCCGCCTTTATCACTGTATGTGAAACGACCGGATCGTCCGTGCCGCGACGCTCGTCGGAAAATACGAATTCGTAGAGGCTATTGTTGACGCGTGAGAGCTCGCGCTGGCGATCCGATCGCACCAAATTGATCTTATCGATCCACGCCGCAACGTGATGGTAATTCCTTCGGTCGCGCCGCAGGCGCAT
The DNA here is from genome assembly GCA_035279425.1 of Terriglobales bacterium. GTDB lineage: Bacteria > Acidobacteriota > Terriglobia > Terriglobales > Acidobacteriaceae > Gp1-AA145. The sequence continues at coordinate 19,391 of DATEHT010000018.1, forward strand.
CAGGTCCTGAGCAAAACGCAGCACCAACGCGCGCGAGTCATCATGCGAGTAGCGACGCAGCGCTTTTGATGCTTCCTCGATGCGCTTCAGCGAAAAGTTGCGCGCTGGAAATTGGCTGAGCACCTTCTCGACGCGCTTCATTTCTTCGCGAGCCAACAGCGCTCGCCGGAGCTGCTGCAAGTGCACTGGGGGGCAGAAATCATTGTAGAGATTGCAAACTTCGTAGCTGGCGAGCACGTACCCGAGAAGATCCCGCTCCTCAAGGCGCCGGTGCAGCTCCTCAAGCAGACGCTCGCGAACTTCCGCTTCGCCCGCACTGTGACCGCCCGTCGCCGAAGGATCGAACAAGCGGCGGGCGTTCTGTGGTTCGCTCAAATAGTCCCCCAGGCGGGTGCGGAATTCCTCGGTCAAAAAGTCTACTTTTTGCTTTGCTGCTTCGAGTTCCGGGCTGATTTCTGCCAGCTGAAACTCGAGGTCCGCCTGGCGCCGTCGCAAGACCGCCAGGTTCGTTTCCGCTTCCACGCCGCCGCGGCGTTTGAATATCCCAGGCAGAAAGCCATCGCCACCGCCGGCGCGACGCAACACTTCCTCTTGTTCATCTTCCAGCTTCACTAAAGCGGAACGCTTGCCAAGAGCTTGCTCCACAAGCTTCCCGTACGTCTCTTGTGCGCGGCGTAACTCCTCCGAGTTTGCGTCCGTGATGACGAAATCCCGAAGAAAATCGATCAGCAGCGTATCGAAATTCTCAAAGCGGTCAGGGTCCTGCAGGAAATTCCCAAGCAACACGTAATGTTCCAAGAAAAGATAATCATCGTTTCCGTTTTCGACAAAGAGAAGCCTGTTTGTCAGCAACTCATAAGTATCGGCGAAGTCCTCGCCAAACAGCGCTCGGCGCGATTTCGCCAGCACGGTTTCGTCTAATTCCTTGAGGATATGAAACAGGGTTTGACCTGCGCGCCGCACAATGGTTTTGCGATTCGATTGCAACTCAGCGATCTGTGCGCGCTTCACGTGTGCTTGTTCGCTGTGCTCGAAGACGGTTCCTCGTGAGCGAACATGTTCCTTGCATTCGACGATCAAGCTCGAAAATTCGCTGGCAATTTCCTGTGTGAGAAATTTCAGAATGGCCACGCGCAACAACAGATCAAATTCAATGTTCTTCTCAAACTGAGCGCGTGTTATCCCCGACTGCAAGAGTTCGCTCAGCAGTTTCCGGAACTGCGAAGAATCGCTGGCGCGCGACTGCCGTTTTTCAAACCCGAAAAATTGCTGAAGCGACGCTGCTTGACGAACCAGTTCCGCAAGGTACTGCCGGCCGATTTCCAGGAATCGCGGGCTTAAATAAACATCGTAATGGATGTTATCAATCCCGGGTGTGAGTGCCGCCAGACGCAATTCGGCAGAATACGGCTCAAGCTTCAGGCGCGCCGGGCGGGCCGGCGTTGCGGTTGTTGTGTCCGGCATGAGACCAATTGGCGTTACTCTTTCGACTGTAGCAGAATGTCCGTGTGGCGCAAGGATGAGAGGCCAAGTCGTTAACCCGGCGGAAGGACAGGAACCCAGCTGCCTGCACTTGGGAACTTCCGGAGAGCGGTGCAGAGAGCCAGCCTCTGAAGGGGTTTTTTGCGAGCGTCACGGGCCTGACGCTGCGTGGCGATTGGGAATCGCCGCGAGGCGCAAATTCATGGCAGTATTCCTCGCCATTGCCGTGCTTTGGCCATTGCTTGCTGATTTGTGGCGCGCAATTCAGCACTGGTTCCGCTAGGCTTTCAGTAATGGCTCTCACAGAGTTTTGGGCTTCGCCGTTGCTCTACCGCATCATTTCTCCGGTTCTGCTTCAGCTATGGTGATTTTTCGCGCTTGGTCCTCGACATGTTCAAGCGCGATGCGCAGCACGGGCCATTGCGTGCGCAAGCGCATCCGGTCTGGCCATTCGATGAGCACGATGGCAGGCTCAGCGAAGAGATCTTCCAGGCCGAGCGTATCGAAATCATGAACATCAGAGACACGATAAAGGTCCACGTGAAAAACTCTAGTGCGGCCGGAAAAGGTGTGTACGAGTGTGAAAGTTGGACTCGTGATGTCTTCTTCGGCAGCGACTCCGATCCCGCTGATGATGCCTTTCGCCAACGTTGTTTTGCCTGCGCCCAGCTCGCCAGTTAGAAGAACCAGCAGCGGTGATTGCAGAGTGGCGGCGAGTTCACGGCCCCGCAAAATCGTTTCTGCGGCCGAGCGGGAGAGAATTTCGACAATCGGCATTTCACAGCGCCTGTATGGCGTCGCGGAGTTGCGCGCAAGCAGCGGGAATCGACCGAATAACATCACCGGCAATGAGCGGCGCTTCGCCAAATTCCTCGGCCGCCAAATCGCCCGCTAATCCATGCAGATAAACGCCGCGCGCCAGCGTCAGTGGCCAACTCTGCGCGCCAAACTGAGCGGTCAGGCCTCCCAGGATTCCCGTGAGAACGTCGCCCGTGCCACCCGTCGACATTCCGGGATTGCCCGTCGAATTAATCCATACAGTACCGTCGGGTGCCGCGAGAATCGTCTGATAGCCCTTCAACAGGACAAATGCCTGCCAATCGCTCGCGGCTTTGCGTGCCACTTCCAGACGGCGCGACTGGACGTCCTTGACTGTGCTGTCGATAAGGCGGGCCATTTCGCCCGGATGCGGAGTCAGTGCCAGCAGTCCGCCTGAGCCGCGGAGGTCGCCCGCATGTCCCGCGAAAGCATTCAGTCCGTCAGCATCAAGAATGATTGGAACTTGCGGCCGACTCGTGACAATCGAGCGGACAAATTGTTGAGTTTCTTCTTGCGTAGTCAATCCGGGACCGAGCGCGAGCACACTCTTCCCCTCCAGAATCTTCGCGAAGCCGCCCGAATCAAAAACGTCGCGCGCGACCGTTCCTGCAGGAGTTGCGTGCAATGGCTCGGTCATAATCTCCGGTGCGAACCCGGCTACCGTGCCAAGCGCCGGTTCAGGCGTGGCGACAGTCACCAAGCCCGCGCCCGCGCGCAAGGCGCCCAGCGCCGCAAGAGCCGCAGCTCCCGCCTTCCCTGTCGAGCCTGCAACAATTAGAGCGTGGCCATATAGACTCTTGTTGGAGTCTGCTTTTCTGCCCGTCGGCAGCCCGCGGAATTCCCACGGCTCGAGCCAGCGGATTTTGCTCGGCGAGATTTCCTCGACCAACTCGCGTGGCGAACCAATATCGGCGACTGTGAGCCGACCCAACCAAGGGCGTGCAGCCGCTGAGATCATCCCGATTTTCGGAGCTGTAAACGTGATCGTGTAATCCGCGGCGATTACCCGACCTGCAACCTCTCCAGTGTCTCCCGAAAGTCCCGAAGGAATATCAACCGAAACAACACATGTGCTCTGGTCATGCTGATTAACATCCTGAACCACTTGCGCCAGAAAATCCTCAACTGGTCCTCGCAGGCCCGTGCCCACCAGGGCGTCGACAATAACTGAGGCACCCATCAGTGAATTTCGTGAATTACCCCAGGCTGCCGCGTCACGGATGACCGTCGCTTCGATCGAGCAGGCGCGCAGCCGTCGAAAATTCTCCGCAGCATCACCGGTCAGCTCGGCGGGATCCGCAAAGAGAAAAACTATTGGCTGAGCGCGAAGCTCGCGCAGTTTGCGCGCAACGACAAAACCATCTCCGCCGTTATTCCCTTTTCCGCAGAGCACAACGATGCGCCGGCGTTCGAGCGGTGAAAAATGCGCAGCGAGAAATCGCGCTATCGACGCTCCTGCATTCTCCATCAGCAACAGACTTGCAATTCCGTACTTCTCTGTCGTCAGACGGTCGACTTCTCGCATTTCCGCAGTAGTGAGAATTTTCATGCGAATTCAGGCGGACGCCATAAAAGACGCCCTCTGCAAGTCTATCGTGACACGCAAAAAAAGCGAAACGCCGCAGGTTGTCCTGTGGATTTGCTACATCATCCAGCCGCCGGAGACGCTGACGACCTGCCCGGTAACGTAGTCGGCTGAATCGGAGGCGAGGAATTTCACGACGGCAGCGACATCGTCCGCCGAGGGAGGCCGGCCCACCGGAAAACGCGCATCGTGCATCCGACGGGCTTCTTCAAGCGACAGCTCTTTGTCGTCGATGTTCGGGGGATTGACAACGTTGACTGTGATGCCGTTCTTGGCCTCTTCAAGGGCTAGGGAGCGCGAAAACGCCACAACTCCCGCCTTTGCGGCCGTGTACGCCGAAATCGTGGCTTGGCCGAAGGCGCGCTCCGCTCCCACGGCGCCGAGATTGATGATGCGTCCCCAATGCTGGCGACGCATTGCGGGGAGCGCGGCCTTGCTCGTATAAAAGACACTCATCAGATTCGAATCAAGCACGCGTTTCCATTCGTCGAGCGTCGTGTCAGCGACAGTGCCCCAGTTGAAAATGCCGACGTTGTTGATGAGCACATCGAGACGCTGATAGCGCTCGAGCACTGAACGCACCAGCGATTCCGAACGCTCTGAGTCTGTCGAATCGGCTTCGACTGCGAAGCATTCGCATCCCAGCGCCTGGAGTTGCCGCAGTGTATTCTGCGCCGCTGCTTTATTTGAACGATAGGAGAGCGCGACGCGCGCGCCTTCGCGTCCCAGGCCCAAAGCAATGCCTTTGCCAATGCCTCGGCTGCCGCCGGTGACCAATGCCACGCGCTTTCCTAGTTCCACGAAGTCTCCCCAGCAGATATGGAGCGAGGAAACATTACCGAATTCCGTGCGGATTGCCAAGCGGCGACGAAACAGATGTGGCGGAGCGATACTCTATCTAGCGGAAGCGCGCGACGATTACGGTCATGTCGTCCGCTTGCTCGGGTAAGCCCGCCCATTGCTCCACGGCGGAAAGCAAACCTTCGGCGAGGCGCTCCGCAGGGATATCGCGGAGACGCAATACTTCGTTTGCCAGACGCGACGTTCCGAACTCTTCGCCATACACATTCTCGGGCTCGAGCAGCCCGTCGCTGAAGCCCACAAATAATGCGCCGGGCTCGGCAGGAACCGCCACCTGTTGGTAATCCGCATTGTCGAAGAGTCCTACAACCGTTCCGCCTTGGTCGAGCTTTTTCACCGTGTTGCCCACGACGAAAAGTGGCGCACAGTGTCCCGCGTTTGTGTAGCACAGAGAGCGCGACGAAGCGTCGTATTCTGCGTAGAAAAGTGTCGCGTAGCGATCATCGGAGGTATTTAGAAAGAGATGGCGATTCAGCGAGCTCACAACCTGGGCGGTGGTTCGATGCCCGTTCATGACCGCTTGACCACGAAGAGCCGCCTGCAGGCTCGCCATCAGGAGTGCGGCCGAAATTCCCTTCCCGCTGATGTCCGCGATGGCCATACCCAGGCGTGATTGGCCGAGATTCATGAAATCATAGTAATCGCCCGAAACGACACGCGCCGCGCGGCAGACCGCCGCCAGTTCTACACCTGACATTTCCGGCAACGCGCGCGGGAAAAGTTGTGTTTGCACCTCGCGTGCGATGGTCAGTTCGTTTTCCAGCTTCTGGCGCTGTCGTTGCTCTTCGATCAACTCCGCGATTGACCCTGTCATTGCATTGAACGATTCAGCCAGCACTCCCAGCTGATCCCGCTGGCGAACGTGAATGCGATGGCGAAAATCGCCCTGACGGACGTGTCGCGTTGCTTCGTAAAGATCATCGACAGCAAGGGTGATCGTGCGCGTAAGCACAACACCTGTTACCAATGCGGCGACTTCAAGAATGAGAAAAAATACTCCAATGAGAATCAAGATA
>DATEHT010000019.1:0-39192 GCA_035279425.1 Terriglobales bacterium
GCCAGGCAATCTGCTGCCAGCTGGGATGAAAATCACAGCCTATAATCATCATTTGCGAAGGCTCCTTCCTGCTCAGCAGTCTTGGTCCTCAACCAAAAACTATCTGAGTTTGCATCGAGCCTTCGCTCTTATCCAATCAACCCTTGTCGCGCTTTTTGCGAAAGGGGTGGGGATTTTGACTTTCTTTCCTTCTAAGAACGAAGCACCCGCTGGATTCTTCACCACACTCTGCACTGATCTGCCCGCACCATGGGCTGGCCTTTCTTGCAGCTGAACGCCTTCTGGAACTCGGGCATATTCGAAACTACCCCGTTGATGCGCGCCTCTCCCGGTGAGTGAGGGTTTGAGGTCGCAAGAAACCGCAACACTTCCGGCGTCAAGTTCGAGCACCAGACCTGCCCGTATGCGATGAAGAATCTTTGCTCCGGGGTCAGGTCCCCGGCCTTTGTGTCGGGTCTTTTCGCATCCGGCGAGTTCTCCATGCTCATGTAAGCAATCCGCAAGCCGCCATTGTCAGCCGTGTTTTCACCCAAAGTAAGGTCGCCATTCAGCTTGGTTCCCGGGGTCGCCTCGAAGCCCGAGTACTCATCAGAAATGCATTTGGCACGCGCTTCGAACTTTTTCGCGTCGTCAGCGGTCCACCAATCGCGAAGGTTTCCATGCGCATCAAACTTACGGCCCTCGTCGTCGAAACCGTGCGTCAGTTCGTGGCCAATGACCATCCCGATCGCGCCCAGATTCACCGCATCATCCATGTCCTTGTCAAAGAATGGCGGCTGCAAAATTCCCGCCGGGAAGTTGGTGGTATTCAACTGCGGATCGTAATACGCGTTCACTGTCGGAGGCGTCATATTCCACTCGCCTCGGTCGACCGGCTTTCCGATCTTGTTCATCTGCCGATGAAGTTCAAACTCGCCGCTTCGATAAGCGTCGCCCAAGGCGTCGCCGCGCACGATGTTGACGCTCGAGTAGTCGCGCCAGTGGTTCGGGTACCCAATCTTGTCCTCGATTGCGTGTAGCTTTACCAGTGCCTGCTTTTTAGTTTCCGGACTCATCCAGTCCAGCCCCTGGATATCGCTTCCTAGCGAAGCCTCGATCTCGTGAACTAGCTTCAAGGTGCGAGCTTTTTCATCTGCGCTGAAAGCCTTCTGCACGTAAGCCTGTCCGAGGGCCTCACCCAGGTCGCGGTCAATATATCCCGTGCAGCGCCTCCAGCGCGGCTTCTGCTCCTGCTGCCCAAAGAGCTTTCGTCCGTAGAAATCAAAATGTTCGTCAACCAGGGGCTTGCTGAGCAGTGGCGCTGAAGCGCTTACCAACTCCCAGCGCAGATAAACCTTCCAGTTATCCAAACTCGCGCTGTTGATGAGTTGATTGAACCCCTTGTAGAAGTCGGGGGTCAGCACAAGGTAATGATCGCTCGCAGGCGCATTCACCGCTTTCAGGTAATCGTCCCAGGAAAAGTCTGGCGTGAGCGCGCGGAGTTCTTGCCCGGTCATTTTGTGGTTCAGGTTCGCCGGGTCGCGACGCTTCACGATGTCCATGGAAGCCTTCGCCAGCGCGGTTTCCATCTCCACGACTGTTTTTGCCTCGGCTGCGGCTTGCTCCGGGCTGGCCCCGAGAAGCGCGAGCATCTTTTGGATGTGCGCGACATATTGCTGACGCAGTTCAGTCGATTTCGCGTCGTCACGAAAGTAATAACCGCGGTCCGGCAAGTCCAATCCGCCCTGGTCAACCTGAGCGACTACCATGCTGGCGTTATCAAGATCCTGCCCGGAACTGAATCCAAACGCAGCGGTGTGGGCTCCTGATTCGTTTCCGGGAGCCAATTGAAAAGTAATGGCGTGAATATGTGCCAGTTCTTCCGCCAGTTGCGACTTGCTGCTCAGTGCGCCAATCCGGTCGAGTTCCGGCTGAATGGCTTCCACTCCCTTGCGATCGATTCCCGACTCGTCCATGCACGACGCATAGTAGTCGCCAATTTTTTGCGCGACTGCACTACGCTGCGGGCTGTCCTTCGATGCCTCTTCCAGCGCTTGCTTGAGCACTTGCTCGTTCCAAAGCTGCAGTTTGTCCCAGTGCGACCATGCCGCTTCATCGGAGGGAATGGGATTGGCCGCCATCCACTTGTTGCAGGTGTACGCATAAAAATCTACGCATGGGTTGACGCTGCGATCGATGTCGTCAATGCTGAAGTGTTCCGGCGCGACCTTGGCATTATCGGAATCGGCTGCTTTCATTTGCGCAAGGACCGCCATCGACCAAACTACTGTGCATGCCAGCAAAAATGCTTTCAGCAAGCGCACAAGCTCCTCCTTATGACTGAAAACGACGGAGAAGCATACAACAAAGCGGTGCTGGAAATGTAATGAAACCTGCCGGTGGGCGGAGTATCTGGGACGAATAGCAACTCCACTGGGACGAATAACTGACCAGATCGAGACGGCGGAAAGGCGAGCTTGAGTCTCGAAGGAATTAGATTCGTCTGCGGAAGTTCGGCAGCAGGAAACCCGCATTTTTGCGGTGATCGGCAAAGTCCGCAAACGTGTTCGAGAGGATCTCGTCCTCTCGCTTCGCCTTAATGATGTAATTTACAAGCAAAATAAAAAAGGCCAGGACCCCTCGCCACTGCCCTACTAGTAATGCGGTTCCGGCGACTCCCAACAAAACTCCCGAATAGATCGGATGCCGTAAATAGGCATATGGGCCGCTACGAACCAGTTGATGCTCGATCTTTATCTCGACCTTGTCACTCCAATACTGGCCGAGGTGTATGCGCGCCCACAATGCCAAGCCAATTCCACACAATGCGAGTACGAATCCGGCGAGCGCCGACGCGCGAGTTTCGGGCGCGAATCGTTCGCCGAAAAATCCGATCCCTGTCCGCCCCCAAAAGAGAAGAGCAAAGGTCACAGAAAGAATGAACAGCCGCAAGGGTCGGTAAAACCGGAATTCTCCCGATTGGGCCGCATTGCCTGGTATCACCCAATAAAGTCCCACGGCAGCCCAGGCTACTCCACAGAGGATCATCAGCCACGGCCGGATGGCATGCCTGCCCTCAAACAACAGAACAAACGTGATTGCCATGAGTGCAATCCGGAATCGGCGTACGTTTTGGTTTGTGGAATCTTTACTCGCGGAATCCGCGCGTCGGATGCTAAATAGTCCAACCCCCATCCAATAGGCGCCGAAAGCTATCCAGATGTAGCTCAATATCCAGAGCAAGTGTGCTTGAACCATAGCTGCTTACTTTTTGTTCGAAAACTTACCGATTCAGGTTCGAGCGAATAGCGTTAGTCACTCGACAGTGTTCACCCGCACGTCATAGTGGTTCGCCACGATATCGAATCGCGAGAGCAGCCGCTTTGCTTCCGGTTCAAATACCGGAGTCTCATGATTCGGGCCGGCAAATTTTCGTACTGCGTCGAGACTTTCGAAAAAGTTGATGACCACAAATTCGGTCTCCTCGCGACTGTCGCGCCGAAGAATATAACCACCGCGATAGCCGGCGATTTCCTTTAATTGAGGAAATATCTTGGTCCTTAAGAGCGCCTCGTACCCATCTGCATCCTGAAGTTTGGTCCATCCTCGCCAGTGCCGTGCAATCATAAGGTGATCATAGCCGAGCACGCGCTTGCGATGATCGCCCCGATGCTGTAGCTTCATGGGTTATTTCATGGCGGAACATTCCGTGCCCACACATGGCTAAACTTTCTCCTCCTCACGTAATGAACATTTCCGATCTCCGCCGGATTGCTGAACGTCGAGTTCCGCGCGCAGTGTTCGACTACGTCGATGGCGGCGCGGACGGCGAGATAACCTTGCGCGAGAACTGCCGCGCCTTCCAGGACATCGTTTTCCGCCCTCGCCAGGCTGTGGCCATGGAAAAATGCGATCTGCGCACGAGGGTTTTGGGCGGCCATGAAATTTCGTTTCCGGCGATACTCGCACCCGTGGGTTATTGCCGCCTAATGCACCCTGAAGGCGAAATCGCTGCGGCGCGTGCAGCCGGCGAGGCCGGGACGGGTTACATTCTCTCCACGATCTCCGGTCACAAGCTCGAAAACGTGAAGGCGGGAACGAAAGGTTTTACCTGGTATCAGCTTTATCTCGCGGGCGGGCGAGCAGCCGCGGAAGGAGCGCTCGAACGCGCCCAGAACGCTGGGTTTTCGGCGCTGGTGGTCACGATCGACACGGCCGTTGCCGGACTTCGCGAGCGCGATCCTCGCAATGGCGTGCCGCAGCTGATGGGCGGCAATCCGCTCGCGATGCTCCCGTTCTTTCCTCAATTGTTCGCGCGCCCGCGATGGTTGATCAATTTCCTGCTCGATGGCGGCGTGCCCAAGCTCGAGAACGTGGTCATTCCCGGAAAAGGCCCGCTCGACATGGTGAACGTTTCCGAGTCGCTCTCGCGCGGCGCGGTTTCGTGGAAAGAGATGTCCTGGATTCGCGAAGCGTGGCGCGGGCCGATCATTATCAAAGGTGTGCTTATTGGCGATGACGCGCGCCGTGCGGCAGATGAAGGAGCTTCGGCAGTCGTGGTCTCAAACCACGGCGGCCGGCAGCTTGATTCGGTTTCCGCAACCATTCGCGCCTTGCCCGAAGTCGTTGCGGCGGTCGGCGACAAAATCGAGGTGCTGATGGATGGTGGCATTCGTCGCGGAGGCGACATTGCTAAGGCGCTCTGTCTGGGCGCGCGTGCGGTCTTGTTTGGCCGCGCATACGCTTATGGGCTTGCCGCCGGCGGTCATGCCGGAGTCACACGTGCAATCCAGATTTTGAAGAGCGACTTCGAACGGACCATGCGCCTGCTCGGTTGTCATTCTGTCAGCGAGCTAAACGGGTCCTTCGTGACGTACCCGCAGGAATGGCGCCCATGTTCTAAATAGCTCGAGTGCTCACACCCGAAGAATCATTACTTCAGTCGATTTGATTAGCGCCGCCGCCGTTTGTCCGCGCTTTAAGTTCATCTCTCGAGCCGAGCGTGCGGTAATAATCGACGTAATCCGTTGCCCACCAATCGACAGCGTAACTTCCGCCATCAAGCCGCTGATTCGGACCTCCTCCACGCGCCCGACCAACTGATTGCGTCCGCTCACGCGCCGAATGGCAGCTCTGCGATCCGCCTCTGTTTTACCGCGAACGCGAAACAGCAGGCGATCAACTTCCGATTGCGGTATCCGGTGGTGCCCGCCAACGGTTTGGACGCTGCGAATTTTTTTCTTGTAAATCCACTGCTTGATAGTCGGGAAACTGACGCCGAGCTGAATCGCGGCATCCCGTAGTCCTAGCATTGATTCCTTGTCTGTTTTCTCTCGGTCAGGCATTTCGCACAAATCCTACATTTAATTCCGCGATAATCAAATCCGTCCGCAGAGAGATAGATCAGATTAAAAGTGTATTATTAGTTATTACAAATCTATATTTAATAGATAAATAACTCCTCTTCATCACATTCATGTTAAAGCGATCAATTTGCGTTTATCTTGTCATGGTTTGCTTCCTTCCCTGGGTTGCGCGCGCGCAAGATAACTACCTTGCCGATTGGTTCGGCCGCGTCAATAAAACTCAAGCCGAACAGCCACACTGGATTACGCCGTTAGCCACAACCACGCCGCGCCTGGAACAAGAGCTTCGTTACGACCAGCTCTGGCAAGTCAACCCCAAAGGGGCAGCTACTAATAACTACGATGGCGGGAAAGGTCTTGAGCTGATTCCCTTTGAAAAGGTTGAGATCATTTTTAACGCTCCTCCTTACCTTGTCCACAATAGCCCGACCACGCAAGATGGCTTCGGCGACGTCTCTTTTCTCGTGAAATACCGGCTCCTCTCCGCCAATGAAGAGAACGGAAACTACATTCTGACCGCTTTTCTCGGATGGAGTCTTCCAACTGGGCAATTCAGCAATGGCGCGCTCCACACGATCCTTACGCCAACCATCGCATATGGAAAGGGCTTTCATCACCTCGATGCGCAGGGGACTTTCGGAATCGCCTTGCCCGTCGCGGATACGAACCTCATCGGCCGCAGTTATCTCTGGAACAACGCCTTTCAGTACCACTGCTTTCGCAAATTGTGGCCGGAGGTCGAATTGAACACGACCTTCTTTCAGGACGGCGCTCACCCTGGCGAAAAGCAGAATTTCGTCACGCCAGGTCTGGTCATCGGCCGGCTGCACCTGACTCATCGGCTAGGCCTGACTTTTGGCGGGGGGTATCAAATCGCGACCACACGTTTCCATCTGACCAATCACAACGCAATTCTCTCAGTTCGGCTGCCGTTCTGACCGGGCTATGGCCGGGGAAGTTTAGGATTACTCATATCTCGGGCCAGTGCTCATCAACATTTCAATTTCATCGAGAGCTGCGATTCCGCCGCGCGCGCCTGTGGCGGTGCAGTTGAGGGCCGCCGCTGCGCACGCGAACTCAAGTTGCCGCTGCAATGGCCAGCCCTGGAGCAGCGCCCAGATGAATCCAGCATGAAAAATATCTCCGGCCCCGGTCGTATCAACGACTGAAACGCGGTATGCGCGCGCGCGATAAAAATCATTGCTGTCCCATGCCAGCACGCCATTCGTGCCGAGGGTCGCAGCCGTCAATTTGCACCCGAACCTCCGTTGTAGTTCAGGTAATGAACGTTGTAAGTCAGCCTCCCCGCACACGCGCTCCGGAAAGTCCCTGCTCACGATGAGGTAGTCGATATTCCTCATCAGCTCCTCGATGCCTTGGTAGGCATCATCAAAATCTGCAATCACGGGAATACCTGATTCGCGCGCCCAGCGAGCGCCAGTAATTGCCGCCGCGGTGTCATAGCCATCAACCAATAAAGCGCGCGCATTCACGATCCACTCGCGCTTGAGTTCCTGCGGCTGAATGGTGAGCCTGGGGTCGTGCCGGCAGACCACGGTGCGTTCGCCATCATGATCGACCAAAATGTATGATTGATGACTCAGGGTCTCAGGTACGAGAAGGACCTTCGCATCTACTCCCGCCTGGTCAAATTCGCGTTGATGTAGCGCCGCCCCAGAATCATCTCCCAATTTTCCGACATAGCGCGTACGCAATCCCCATTTCTGGCATGCAACAACGGCGGTCGCAACTTGTCCGCCCGCCAGAATGTTTATGGATGGAGAATCAACCTTGGAGCCACGTGCCGGATATCGCGGAACAACGATCAGCGTATCGGTGGCGTTAAGGCCTACACCGACCAGATCAATCTTGGATCGTTCACTTGCTTTGATCACGGAAGATATCAGCGTACAGCGTGGAGCCGCGCGTCAGGAGAATGCCGCACAGTCAGTATGCTTTAAAAAAGAAAAGTGTGCCGGAGTTCCGGCACACTTTAGATAGAAGCGATTGCTCAATAAGATGTCGAGGCCTGGTTAGAAGCGATGTCTTTCGAAGTCATATCGAATGTGAGCATGAACCCGTTGGTGCCCTTGAACTCATATGCCTTTGGACCTTCACGGTAAGCTTCAAGCTCATTCGGCATCATGATGAAACCGTCATTGCGGGGAGTGCCCCAGTACCGAACGTTCTTGAGCACCGCTGGTTCATCGGTCATGCCTTGAAAACGTTTTAGCCGGACTTCCGCAGTCTTGCCATCGTTCAGCATGGCATGAGCAGCGTCCTTGTCGGCCATCCACGTAATGTTGCCCTCAGCGGTATTGAAGGTCTTCCACTTGACTGGAAAAACGTGGCCCAGAATGTCACCCAAAGCCTGTCGTTGCTCGGCTGTCGTCGCCTTGTCAAACGTAACTAGCGCCCAATCCATCTGTCCCTGAGAGAAATCCCCGCCCAAATCGCCGCTGACCCAAAATTTAGCGCCGGTCAGGTCCGTCTCTCCGTAATGACCTTGGTTGACCTTATAGGCATTGTTGAACTTGCAGTAGTGTTCCATTTTGCCGTTGTCGTGGTGAGCGGCGGGATGCGAATTGAAGTAGCACATGCAGAAATGCGGGCAGCTGCACGCCTCAATCGCAGTGGCATTTATCGCCCAGTCCGTTCCCGGGGCCGATGTGTGGCCGATCGAGACGCTGAGCACCGACACAATCGCGAACAAAAATACTTTGCGCATTGTAGTCCCCCTTTCGAGGCGGATTATGTGCGCAAAACGATATTTTGGCAAGAGACAAGGGCGATTAAATTCTGTCCGGAAAGCGAGGGCTCGGTTTAATCTTTTCCGCCAGCGATCGCCCCGATCACAATAAACGGCTCCTTGCCGGAGGCGACAGCTTCGGGCAGAGGCGCGTCAGGCGGTTCATGAGTAAGGTCTTCCTCGCACGCGAAGAAACGCAAGAACGCGCGCCTCTGTAGTGTTCCGTGGTCGCGAATAGCGCCCTGCAGCATGGGATACTGCGCTTCCAGGGCATCGAGCACAGAGCGCTGCGTGATTGGGCCCTGCACGTCCAGTGTTAGTTCACTTCCAACATGGGCGAGAGTCCGAAGATGAAATGGGAGTACGACGCGGATCATATCTTCTCTTAGAGCTACGGTTCTGCGTGCACGGCAACCACCCGCGATTATAGGCGTTTCTTACTTGAGGCACAGTGAAGTACGCGTTATCGCCAGTGACCACTGACTCGGACTGGCAGTCACTAGCCACTTGCCACCTAGCACTGCTATATTCGCATGGCGAATGGGGTTTCTATATCTATTTCTGTTTCCCTGGAATTTTATTCTGCAGGGAATTGCCATCGTCCATTTCATTCGCCGCCGGCCGGACACTTACTGGCTGTGGATCATCATCTTTGGCGGATGGATCGGCGCACTCATCTATATTTTTGCCGAAATCCTACCCGATGCCGGACTGCTGCGGCAATCTTTCAAAGCATTCCCTCGCCGCCGCAGAATTCGCGAATTGCAGGCGATTATTCTCGATAATCCCTCTGCCGGAAACTACGAGGAACTTGCCGATCTGTATTTGGACGAAAAGAAGTTTGCCAAAGCGCGCGAATGCTATGACAAGGCAATCTCGTCTCGCACCGATTCGCCCGATCCGTTCTATCGGCGTGGCGTTGCGGAAAATGAGCTGGGTGATTTTACTGCCGCGGTGCCGGACCTGGAGCGGGTGGTCACGAAAGATCCTGCGTACGATTTTCATCGTGCAGCCGGATTGCTGGCCCACGCCTATGCAAAGACCGGTCAAACAGAAAAGGCCGACGCGCTGTTTCGCCAAGCGACGCAAATTTCCACGCTCTCTGAAACGTACTTGAATTACGCGAGCTTTCTGGCATCGCAGGGCCGCAACGCCGAGGCCCGCGAATGGACCCACCGCATCCTCGCTAAAAAGCCGACGATGCCTGCTTACTTGCGCCGCCGCGAGCGACCGTGGTTTCGTCGCGCGAAGGGCTTACTGAAACAGCTACCAGCATCTTGAATGACTCTCTGTGGCGTTCCTCCGGCGTTCTCCGTATCCTCTCTCGTGGAGGTGTTGAATTGCAGGGACTGGGTAGCTTGGGAGCCAAGAAGTAGTGAAGCTTCGAATTAAAGCAAATCCAGAGCCGACCGACTCTCCCGCTCCACCTGCTTCATCGTGCAATCGTGCGGATCCTTCTCCGGCCGCCAACGCAGAAATTTAGTGCCATGGCGAAATCGCCCTCCCGTGAAGTGATCGAATTGCACCTCGACCACGAGCTTGGGCGCCACGGGCTGCCATTCGGCGGAGCGCTTCGTGCTCCATCGGCTCGGCCCACCGGGTGCTTTGCCCGTAAATCCCGGGGCTTTGACGATGCCCTCGAGTTTCTTGGTTAACGCCGGACGATCTTCAGCTTTGATTGAAGCAGTAAATCCAACGTGATCGAGCTGGGCCTCCTCGTTGTAGAGGCCGAGGAGTAGCGAGCCGACGAGCGGCTCTTTTTCGAGATATCGAAATCCACCGACGACGCAATCAGCCGTGCGCTGGCGCTTGATTTTCTGCATTCCTGTGCGTTCACCGGTTTGGTATGGCAAGTCGCGCCGTTTCGCGATCACGCCATCAAGCGCAACTCCCATGTGGAACCACTTCCGCGCAACCGCCAAATCTTCCGTCACCGGAGACAATCGAATCCTCTTATTTCCTTTCAAGTACGTTTGTGCGAAACGCTCCAGTTTCTCGCGCCTGGCATTCAAAGGAGTTTTCGCCAGCAATCGTCCATCTTGGCCCACAAGCAAATCGAACACAATGAAGACGCAAGGTATGGCTTCGCTCAATTTTTTGATACGACTTGCCGCGGGGTGAATGCGCATCAGCAGTTGATCGAATGACAGCGTCCCATCAATTGGAATTACGATCTCGCCATCGAGCACGAACTGTGTGGGTTTCAGTGCCGCGAGTGCTCCCACCAGTTCAGGGAAATATCGCGTCAGAGGCTTGCTTGCCTTCGACATCAATTCGATTCGCTTGCCGTCGCGAAACGCCAGGCAGCGAAATCCGTCCCATTTGGGCTCGTACTGCCATTCAGGGCCCGTCGGCAGTTCGCGCGCGGGCAGCGCTTCCATCGGCTTATAGCTTTTTCTGAGTGGCAGAACCATGGGTTTCGATCGTATACCGAAAGGTTAAGATGCAAGTCGGGCTACAATGCTTTGCTATGCGAGCGTTTGAAATTAGCCTGAATGGGAAAACACTTTGTGTCGCCGGAATCGGAGAGGATGGAGTTCTCTCAGCCATCGTAGATTGGGTAACAAAACCTGATCATGGCGATCTTTTCCTCGATGTCGGCGGCCTTATCAGTCCTCGTGATGAGCACGTTCAGTGGGTTCGGCAGAAACCACTCGAGGTAAACGACGAAATCCAAGTGCGCATTATTGAAACCGCTCACGTTGACGAGCCTGCGCAAACAAATCGGAGTGGAGCGGAACCTCCTCGCAATCGCCACATCGGTGGAATCATCGGGCCGTATTGATCACCACAGTGTGGCGCGGGCGCCTCGTCCGCGACTACCACAGGGCTGTCAATTCGACTGAAAGCATTGTTCCCAAACGGTGCTAAAGTTTCCTTAGTACTGCAACATGGAATACCGCCTGGTCCTGATCAACCTGCTGGTGAAGCTTGGCGTCGCTGCGGCGATCGCTGCGGCATTAGTGCGGTCGGTCGAGTTCAAGTCGCTGCTTTTTCGGCAGGAACGATCCGTAAGAGACCGCATCTATCTTGCTCTTTGGCTCACGATGTCCGAATCGATCGGCCACTATCTTGCACTTGGTATCTGGATCAAATTCAGTGCGCCAAGCACGTTCGGTGGCGATCTCTCTTTCGAAACCACGGTGCTGCTGGGTGTAATTGCAGGCCGATTTGCCGGAGTCACTGGCGGGGTGTTACTCGCTTTGTTCAATGGTTCGTGGCTCTTGGTGCCTGTGAATGTAGTTGTGGGACTAGTTTCAGGGCAGATTCGAAAGTTGGCGCCGAACAACGAAGAAGTTTGGCGATTCTCTCCGTTCAACTACTTGAGCCTCTTGCGCTGGATGCGGCGTGGCGAGACTCGCCCCAGTTTTTCCGACTGGCAAATGTTGTTCCTCTTCACGATCATTGGTTTACGCGTGATGGAGAGCGAAGTGCTGCGCTGGCTTCGCAGACCTGCCTATGCGCCACACCCGCTCTGGGTTGATGTGCTGATTTATGCGACCTCAGTCACCGTCATTGTGATTGAGCTGAAAATCTGGAACGGCGTTCGCCTACAGATAAAGTTGGAAGAACAAGAGCAGTTGCTGCTCAGCGCCCGAATGGCCGCGCTGCAAAACCAGATCAATCCTCATTTCCTTTTCAACACTCTGAATTCAGTATCGTCACTCGTGCGCGTCAATCCCGATACTGCGCGCGAGCTGATCATCAAACTGGCAACCATTCTCCGGCGCCTTCTGCACAGTAGCGATGCATTTGTAGCTCTGCAGGAGGAAATTGAGTTCATCGATAACTATCTCGACATCGAAGTGGTGCGCTTTGGCGCCGACAAGCTCAGAGTTGTGAAAGAGCTCGATCCTGAGTCACTCGACGTGATGGTTCCGAGCATGTTGCTACAACCGTTGGTCGAAAACTCAATTAAGCACGGGCTCTCATCTAAGATCGACGGGGGGAGCATTTACCTGCGCAGCAAACTGACTGATTCACATGTAACGATTGAAGTGGAAGACGACGGCGTGGGAATGGGCTCGGCGCAGTTGCTGGAACCACCGAACGGATTCGGCGAAGGCGGAATCGGAATGGCTAACGTCGCGGAGCGGCTCAAGGTCCTTTACGGCGAAACCGCCCGCATGACTATAGACAGCCGCAATGGGACGGGAACTCTGGTCCGCCTGCGCTTGCCGGTGCTACCTGGAGATTCAAAATTGTCCGCGACCATCTATGAAGACCGCACCAGCACGCGACGGTAGAAGTCTTCATAATGTGGAATGATTTTGGTTGTGCAGAAGCGCGCACTCGCTGCAGCGCGGCATTGTTTCCCCATCGCGCGAAGCCGGCTTTCATCTTTGAGTATTTCGATGGCGTAGTTCGCCATTGTCTCCACGTCGCCAACTTTGGCTAGGAACCCGCTTTTCCCGTGCTCGATTACTTCCGGCACGCCTCCCACCTGGGTAGCAACTGGGACCACTTCTGACGCCATTGCCTCGAGCGCCGCCAACCCGAAGGACTCAAGCTCGCTCGGCATCAATAAAACATCGGAGAACGCGAGGGTCTCGTATACCTGCTCGCGTTTGCCTAGAAAAATTACATCATCATGGATGCCCTTTTGTACGGCGAGCCATTCGGCGGGAGAGCGGTCTGGCCCATCACCCATGAGCAGCAACTTCGCAGGGATCTGCTTACGCACGCGATCGAAAATTTCAATCACGTCCGTCACTCGCTTCACCGGACGGAAGTTTGAAACATGAATCAGAATTCGCTCACCGTTCGGCGCGTATTCCGCGCGGCGCTCCGAACCATTTTTGCAGCGGCAGTAAACGTCGCAGTTTACGAAGTTGTAGATGACCTCGATGTGATTCTTCACCTCGAATTCGCGTATGGTGCGGTCTTTCAAATATTGAGAAATCGCGGTGACGCCATCGCTTTCCTCAATTGAGTAACGAGTGATGGGCAAATACGATCGGTCCTGTCCCACCAACGTAATGTCGGTGCCATGGAGCGTCGTTACAAACGGGAGCTTTCGTTTCTTCGGCCCTGCGGCAAGCATTTGGCGTGCCAGCAGGGCGCTGACGGAATGAGGAATGGCGTAGTGAACGTGCAGCAGGTCGAGCTCATAGATCTCTGAAACTTCCGCCATCCGCGTGGCGAGTGCGAGATCGTATGGCGGATAGTCGAACAGTGGATAACGCGATACTTCGACTTCGTGATAATGGATGTTCGCCGCCGGCCGGTTCAGGCGAATTGGCTGGGCATATGAAATGAAGTGGACTTCGTGTCCGCGCTGCGCGAGCTCGAGCCCAAGCTCGGTAGCAACCACACCGCTGCCGCCGTAGGTCGGATAGCAGGTAATGCCGATTTTCAATGTTTCAGCCATTCACCGATTCGATGGCGAAACTGTACATAAGATTCAGGTTTCCGCAAAGCTGACAGTCTTGGATCGAAATCCCAGGCGTTTTGCCCGGCAGCACCCGTTTTTGACTTGATCGTGATTTGAGGAAGGTGAGAGACTCACTTGTTACCCGAATGGAGCCAGTCATGAACGCTCGGGGCGGCGGGCGATCCGCCATTCTTTGCTGCTTGCTTGTTGCTTGCGCTACGCCTTTTTTTGCGCAGCCTCCGATGCAACCAGACAAGTTCTCCACCACCGGCAACCCGCTATCGGGTACGCCAATTTACCACTCGGAGGGTGCGGTATTGATCCTGACGGTGGTCGGAGAGAAGCATGAGGTGCTTGATCGTCAGTCGGTCATTAAACTTGAAGATACAACCACTCACACAACTCTTTGGCAGACCACCACGGATCAATCTGAGGCCTCTTTTGGCGATTTGAGTGTTGGACAGTACAACATCGAAGCCAGTGCTGTCGGGTACCTGAGTGCTACAAAGCCATACCAGGTTGGAAGCGGCTACGCTACTTACCATGTTGAAATCAGCTTGCAACGTGATCCAAACGCGGTTGAAATCAAGGAGCCGAACGCCCCGGATTTGTCGAAGAAGGCGCGTAAAGAAATTCAGCGCGGTGTTCGCGCGCTTAAATCAGGAAACCTGAAAAATGCTCAGAAGAAATTGCAGAACGCCAGCGTGCTCGCCCCGAACAGTGCGGACGTAAATTTCCTTCTCGGTTATTTGTATTTTTTGAAACAGGATTTCCACCAAGCTCAGCTTTTTTTGGCAAAAGCGTCCACTGAAGATTCCCATAACGTGCAGGTCCTGACTCTGCTGGGGCGAGTTCGGCTGCACGAAAACAACGACATTGCAGCCCGGGGAACTCTCGAAGAGGCGATAGCAACCGATCCGGAATACTGGCTCGCGCACAAGTTCCTTGCTATTGCATACCTGAAAGAGCACGAGTTTGATAAGTCGCGCGCACAATGTGAGATTGCCATCGCAAAAAGCAAAGGCGCGGGAGCTTCCGTAGACCTGATCTTGGCGCCCGCGCTTGCGGACCTGGGCAAAACAGAAGAAGCAATCTCTACACTCAACGATTTTCTTCGTTCTGCCCCCAATAAAGCAGACGCAGAACAAGCTCGAAATCTTATCAAGCTCATTCAAGTCAGCGCTAACACGCCGGCTGCACCTGTCACTGTGATTCCCGCCCCTGAGTCGATTTCCGATGATACCGACTTGAGATTATCGGTTAAGTCCTGGTTGCCTCCCGGAATTGATGAAGAAAAGCCTTCCGTTGCGGCGGGAGTTGCTTGCCCAACGGACAAAGTAATTACCGAAAGCGGCTTTAAAGTGGAGCAGTTTGCCAGCAATATTTCGAAATTCGCCGCGATCGAAGACCTTGTCCACGAAAGGGTCGACGAACTCGGGCACGCAATCACAAAGGAAACACGTAAGTACAACTATGTCGCGGAAATCTCAGAAACGAAACCCGGCTATTTGGAAGTGGAGGAGTTTCGAACCGAAAACTCACAATCTTCGGAATTTCCCGACAAAGAGTTTCCCGACAACATGGTCACGAATGGTTTCCCATCCCTCGCCTTGGTCTTCCATCCGGATATGAGAGACAATTTCGAATTTGTTTGCGAAGGATTGGGAGAACTACAAGGGCAGGCGACCTGGCTGGTACATTTTCGGCAGCGGGATGACCGTCCAAACCGTATTCACGAATTCAAAGTTGGGGGTGTGATCTACCCTGTCAACCTGAAAGGACGCGCCTGGATTAGCGCAGCTACGTTCCAGGTCGTGCACATCGAAGCCGAACTGATCAAGCCAATGCCGAATATTCAGTTGCTCACCGAAAGAGAAATTGTTGACTACGGTCCGGTGCAATTTAAGGCGAAAAGTACAGAGCTCTGGCTGCCCATCAAAGCTGATCTTTATTTTGATTTCAGGAAGCACCGGTACTACAGGCAGCACAGCTTCAACCACTTTATGCTGTTTTCGACCGACAGCGAAGACAAGGTGAGCGGGCCAAAGCAAGAACCCAAGCTAAAAGATGGTTCTCAAAAAAATTAGGGCAGGAAGCGATTAGGTTGCGTTATTCGTCGCCGCTTTTGAAAATCCCTTGTCAACCTTCTCCAGATATTCTTGCAATTGGTTCTGTATTTGGTTCTCTAGGTCGGTAAACTCAATTCCCATTCCCACCCCGGGATCGCTCGTCCTGACGACAGCTTTGGTGCGGTTCTTTTCCGAGTCGAGCCAGAAGGTGATGATGACCTGCGAACCAATCGCCAGTGGCACGAGACTCTCGACATAACAGCCGCGACCGCCTATATCCGTGGCGCTGCACTGCATGTGCGCTCGCCGCGGATCAGGAAAGCTGATCGTGATCGGGAACTGTACCTTGTGGCGGTTGAAGCGGCGCTTCTCGGAGTCGGGTCGTGGTCCAGTCCGGCGCTTCTCGCTAGCAAGTTCCGTCCACGGAGCAAGTTCATCGTTCAGAATCATCACGCCTATCTGATTTCTTCCGACCGCCGACGAGCCTTTTGCCCAGACGACCTTAAAACGAGCTTTGCGATCGCCATACTGAATTCCGATAATGTCATTGATCTTTAGGCTATGGTGCAATTGGCTGAGTTGCGCGCCCTCACTGCTCAAACTGCTCGCCATAGCACTCTGGAAAAAAGGCTTCCCATCGGCGTCCATACCCCAAATACGCACGGGAATATCAGCGGTGACCCGCGATTCCGGTCTCTTATCCATAGAAGTAGGATCATCTTAGCTTGTGGCCAAAGGGACCCGGAAGTAACCGTTAGTCACTCGCTTACAGCCGAAGGTGGCAGTACTTTAGTTTGCGCTTCGACATTGGCGCGGACGAAATCTCGATAAGAAATCAGCTCAACCTGCTCACGCGTCAGCAGTTCTTTCGCTTGCGGGGACATCAGAAGCTGAAGCTCGCTTTCCCGCGAAGCACGAAGCCGGGTCTTCACCGAGGCGAGGTCAGCATCGTTGTAGCCAGGATGGCTGACGAATTCCCAAGTCCCCTCAGGCAGACTCTCAATGAGCGCGCGAAAAGTCCTGAGGTTCAGTCCACCGGTTGCGATGATCCCGATACAGCCATCCGGCGTGATCATTCCCGCTTTCGTCAGGGCTTGGCCGAAACCTGCCCGAAACGATCGCAGCATCCCGAGTTGAAAGCGCCGCTTCCAGTCGCGGGCACTCGCGAAAAGGAGCGGCTCGAAAGGATTTCGGACCGCTGGAATGCCGCAATTTTTTGCCGCCCGCAGCATCGGCCTGAAAACCACGGGAAACATATGCGTGTGCTTATGCGAGTCGAGGTGCGAAACCTGAATGCCAGCGGATTGCAGCTTGCGAATCTGCGCGGTGATCTCGGTTTCAATCTGCTCTTCGCTGAGCCGGCGAGCGACCGCAAGGCAAGCAAAGCTCACGACGCTGTCACGAAATTTCGGAGTTCCATTGTTCTGGAATGCCAGACTCGACACTTGGGAAAGCTCAAGCATCGGCGAAGCGTCAACTAGCAGTACGTGACAGCCAACGCTGAGTGAAGGTGTCTGTCTTGCGAGAGCCACCGCATCCTGAAATGCCGCTCCGCACGCCATGAGCGTGGAGGAAGTCACAATGCCGCGGGTATGCGCCTCGACAATTCCGCGATTCACTCCTGCCGTCAGCCCGAAGTCGTCCGCATTGATTATTAGCCTGCGCACGAAGCGAGTTTAGCAGTAGTCCCCTCCTGCCTAACTATGCGGGTGCCCCACTCTTGTCGCGGTTTTTGCGACAGGGTGGGGATTTTGACGTTCGACGTACTGCCCCGCGCCTTGTTTGACCATGTTTCGCGTGGAACCCTATACTGCAAACAGCCCGCAAAATGAGTCGTTAGCCGTTGCTTTCCCCTGAGGCGAGTGGATTTGGTTTCTACTGATAGCTGACGGCTGAGAGCTGATGGCTGTACTTCGGGCGGTTAGCTCAGCTGGTTAGAGCGCCTGCCTTACAAGCAGGAGGTCGCAGGTTCGAGTCCTGCACTGCCCACCATTCAATGCCAGCTCGGTGAAGTGGCTCCCTTGTTCACAATGCAGTTTCAAGCTAGAGGCTAGGAGCTAAGAGCTAGAAGCTCATGATCAAAGCTATCCGAGGAACGCGCGACCTTCTGCCGCCCGATACGGCGTTGTGGAACTTTGTCGAGAAGACCGTGCATGACGTGTTCCGTGCGTACAACTTCCAGGAGATTCGCACGCCGATTTTTGAAGACACACAGTTGTTTGCGCGCGGAGTGGGCGAAGAGACGGACATCGTCTCGAAGGAAATGTACACATGGACCGATCAGGGCCGCGCCGAAAGCGATAAGGGCCAATCTCTGACCCTTCGCCCCGAGAACACCGCTGGTGTCGTTCGCGCCTACATTGAGCACAATCTTCAGTCACGCGGACTGAACAAGCTCTACTACATCGGGCCGCAGTTTCGGCGCGAGCGGCCGCAGAAGGGACGCTACCGGCAGTTTTATCAAATCGGTGCAGAAGTCATTGGGCCTTCAACGTCAGGCAGCGAGTCTCCCGCTCGCGACGCGGAAATTCTCGAGCTGCTCGCCACGTTGCTTGATCGTCTCGGAATAAAAGGATGGACGCTGCAGCTCAACTCAATCGGCTGTGTTGCTGATCGCGCTAAGTACAACGAGGCTTTGCGGCAGGCACTCGCACCGGTGAAAGACAGAATGGACCCGGACTGCCAGCGCCGCGCAGTTACAAATCCTTTGCGCGTGTTTGATTGCAAAGTTCCCGAAGACCAGCCGATCATCGAGAAGCTGCCGCGCATCAGCGAATTTCTTTGCGAATCCTGCCGGCAACACTTCGCGCAAGTACAGGAAATTCTGCGATCCGTCGGGGTCGAGTTTCAGACAAATGACCGATTAGTCCGCGGCCTCGACTACTACACGCGCACTGCATTCGAGTTCACGCACGGAAACCTCGGCGCGCAGAACGCAATCCTGGGCGGCGGACGATATGACGGATTGTCGGAAGCGCTGGGCGGTCCACCTGCGCCCGGCATCGGATTCGCAATCGGTGAAGATCGTCTCGTGATGTCGCTCGGCAAGTCTGCTGAAGACGTTCTCCGCAAGCCTGACGTCTACATCGCGCCGCTCGGCGCCGGAATGAACAAAGAAGCTGCGCGGCTCGCGAGAGAATTACGCGCTCACGATTTAATCCTCGAACTCGGCGACGAATCCTTCCGTCTGAAAAAGTCTCTCGAAACCGCCAGCAAGCTCGGCGCAAAATACGCGCTGATCGCCGGCGAAAACGAACTCAGCACAGGAGTCTTCGCTCTCAAGAATCTGGCAACCGGCGAACAGACTTCAGTCCCGAGAACAGAATTGGCAACCAGAATTCGTTCGTAAGCACCAGTTCTATTCTTCCAACCCTAGTGTTTGAGTCGGATATTCATTTAGTTATTGCGCAACGCTTCCGTCGGATTGACCGACGAGGCGCGTCTCGCAGGAATGTAGCCAGAGAGAGCGGCCACGAGAAGCAGCGCGAGTGCCATTCCCAGGTAAGCCGACAAATCCCACGGCGAGGTGCCAAATAGTAACGAAGCGATTAACCGCCCGACTGCTAGCGAGAGCAGAGTACCGAACACCAGGCCTGCAATTGCCAGTCGCAGAGTTCCGCCGAGCACCTGTCGTTGTACTCGGCCCGTGGTTGCTCCAAGCGCCATGCGAACGCCGATCTCCCGTGTGCGGCGTGCAACGGAATACGAGACCACGCCGTAAATGCCCAACGCTGCCAGAATCAGACCGAGCACGGCAAACGCAGCTACGAGCAGCATGAAGAATCGTCGTGGAGAAACTGCGTGATCAACGATGGTTCTGATTGGCCTGAACGCGGCCGCAGGTTGATTGGGATTGAATTCGCGCAGCGCGTGCAGCACGCTACCGCCGAGTGCGGCGGGATCGAACCGAGAGCGGATGACTAATTG
This sequence comes from Terriglobales bacterium, assembly GCA_035279425.1. Taxonomy (GTDB): domain Bacteria; phylum Acidobacteriota; class Terriglobia; order Terriglobales; family Acidobacteriaceae; genus Gp1-AA145. The sequence goes on from DATEHT010000019.1 coordinate 19,465, forward strand.
CGCACCGCTCGGGGACTGCTGAGTTGCAGGATAGTAGATTTGCGATCCAGTTGCGTTCTCAACAGTTTCTTCGCGAACATCGTCAACCACCCCCACGACGCGATCAGCCTCGGAGCCATTTATCAGAACCTTGCCGACGGCATCTTCGCCGGGCCAATACACTCGGGCAGCCGAAGCATTGATGAGGACAACCCTTTCGCTCTGCGGGCCGTCGGCCCAAGTGAAGTCGCGGCCGCGCAGACGAATCCCCATCGCGTGGATGAATCCCGGCGTAATTACATAGACGAGTGGATCGGGCAGTTCGCCAGGAGCGAATTGTTTTCCCTGCGGCACCGGACTGCCCCACTCACGATTTGGTCCCAGTGGTAGATAATCGGCCATGCCTGCCGCCTCAACTCCCGGGATCGCGCTCACACGGGTAAGGATTTGTTGAAAGATGGCCCCGCGTTTTTCTGCGGCGGCAGCGTCAGTGGGAGCACTGTCGTCGTATTCAACTTTGATGGAAGCGGCGCGGGCGGGTTGGAAACCGAGATCAACATCCAAGACCCGCATAAAACTGCGCAGCAGGAGGCCGGCCGCAACCAGGAGCACGCAAGTCAGCGCGACCTCAGAAATAACCAGGATGGCGCGGACACGCTCGTGTTTGCGGCTCAATCCCGCGCCCGGGCCGGAATCTTTGAGCGATTCCTGAAGATTGTTGTTCGCCATTCGCAACCCTGGGATCAAACCAAAAAAACCGGCAGTCACTAGGGCGATCAGAACGGTCCAGCCTAGCGCCTGAGTGTCGATGCGCACTGTGCTTAGCAACGGCAAGGCCAGTGATCCCTGATGCGCTAACCAAATAATCAGCACCAGTGCCATACCAAGACCGAGCGCAGCCCCAGTGCTCGACAGAACCAAACTTTCCAGGAGCAGTTGGCGAATAACGCGCGCGCGGCTTGCGCCCAACGCTCCGCGCACCGCGAATTCTTTGGCTCGGGCAGCAGCGCGTGCTAAAAGCAAATTCGAGAGATTGACTCCCGCGATCAGCAGGATCGCGCCAACCGCGCACCACAAAGCTATTAATGACCGATGCAGCTTCCCGGTGACATAACCCTTCAGCGGCACGGGGATCAGGTCGCCCTTATAGCGGCCCCGTGTCTGCGGATAACGTGTATTGAAATACATGTCAGGCGCGACGCGGGTTGCGTCGTCAAGCGCTTGGGCGACGGTCACACCTGGCTTAAGGCGGCCAATCAGGGTGACGATGTTTCCCCAATTGCGTTCCATATCCAAATCGAGCGGGACGAAGAGATCGACCTTCGCCCCGGGCGAAAAGACAGCGCCAAAGTCGAAGCTCGGAGGCAACACTCCGACTACAGTTCTCGGCGTGCCGTTTAAGTCGATCGCCTTTCCCACGATCGCGGAATCTGAGTGAAATTGGCGCCGCCAGTAGGCGTTGCTGAGCAAAGCGATGGGATGTGCACCGCGAAACTCGCCTTCCGTAAACAAGCGGCCCATTGAGGGCTGCACACCCAATGTTTGAAAGAAATTGGCGATGACTTCGATGCCGGTCGCCGGTTCGGGCTCGCCACGTCCGGTCAAACGGAAATTGTCCGGGGTGCTGAACGCCATGTAACCAGTCACGTCCTGATATGCGCGGCTCTCGGCGCGGAATTCTTCATATGCGTCGGCAGAGTAGGTCGCGCAGGAGAGGCCGCATCCGGTTGGCGGGGGCGCGATCCAGACTAATTCATGAGCATCCGGAAAAGGCAAAGGCCTTAGCAGCAACGTGTTAACAACACTGAAAACAGCAACGTTCGCGCCGATGGCCAGCGCCAGAATCAGGATGGAAACGGTTGCAAAAATTGGATCGCGGCGCAGCCCACGTAATGTATAGCGTAGATCCTGAAATGAGTCAGTTGCGTACAGCCTACTGGAATCGCGTCGGTCCATTTTTGCTCCGGGCATCCGTAAGCTTTCGAGCTAAATGCTGTTCGTATGCGCCTGAATTTGTTGGACGTGCGTCGCAGCGTTTGGTGATGCCGGAATTTGCGACGCCCAACTCACGGCGCGGCTGGGTTTCTTGACACTCCGGCTCACCGGCTTTTATCCTTAACTGTAGCTCCCTTGGTCAGTTACACGCCTTAATGTGCTTCCGCGGCCTGCGCGGTACTTGGAGGGGGCGCGGAGGTTCCCATGCTCATTGAAGTTCGCGAGTTGGAGGCCCACCCTGTCGATTTTGACGAGCGGATTGGGCCGGGCGTGATCGATTTCGGCCCGGAAATCCGGCAGAGTGGGAAAATACACGCGGCTGGTAGGGCGCAGCTTGTTCGCGAGCAGCACGGCAAACACGAGCTTATCAATGACATTCGAATTGCGGGCGGTTTGGAGATCCAGGTTGAACTTGCCTGTGCACGGTGCCTGGAAGCAATTGAACACCAGGTGATCAAGAAGTTCGATCTCCTGTACAGGCCACAAGGCTCGGACGCCGGACGGGAAGAGCTTTCGGTTACGGCGGTTGAGGCCGAGGTTGGGTATTATCAAGGGCAAGGTTTGCTGCTTGAAGACGTTCTGCGCGAGCAGATTTTACTTGCCCTGCCGCTGCGGGCAATCTGCAAAGAGGAATGCAAGGGCTTTTGCCCCCACTGCGGCAGGAATTTGAACCTCGAGCAGTGCAGTTGCGCCGAGCCGCTCGAAGATCCGCGCTGGTCGGCGCTGAAAGAGATTCGAGAGAAGTTGGAACATTAAGAGCAGCGAGCCATGAGCAGTGAGCTTTGAGCAACCTGGGATGTGGTTGCTCGCGACTCACAGCCCGTCGCTCGAAGCTTTCTGAAAGGAAACCCCATGCCAAATCCGAAACGAAGGCATTCCAAGCGGCGCACCGCAACTCGGCGCGCGCACGATGCCTTGACTGCACGTTCACTATCTGAATGCCCGAATTGTCACGAGCGTAAATTACCTCATCGCGCCTGCCCGAAGTGCGGTTACTATAAGGGACGCGAGGTTCTGGAAGTAGAGGAATCCAGCTAATCCTACATGTCTCGCGTCATTGCCCTGGACGCAATGGGTTCGGACCGTGCCCCCAAGCCTGAGGTCGAAGGCGCAATTCAGGCGGCGCGGCGGTTCGGTATTTCAGTCGCATTGGTTGGCCCGGAACAAACACTCCGTGCCGAAATGAACCGGCATCCCTTCGCTCTCGGCCTTCCGATCTCACTCATCCACGCCAGCGAAGTCATCACCATGGAAGACAAGGCCGTGCAGGCGGTCCGCGCCAAGCGGGATTCGTCCATACGCGTCGGACTTCGGCTGGTGCGTGACGGTAAAGCGGCGGCATTTATTACTGCCGGCAACACTGGCGCCGCGATGGCCACGGCGAAGATGGTGCTCGGTGGGCTGCCAGGCGTCGATCGTCCGGCGCTGGTAGCGATCATTCCTACTGCCACCCGCAGCGTTTCCACGCTTCTCGACGTCGGCGCCAACGTAGATTGCAAGCCGCACAACCTGGAACAATTCGCGGTTATGGGAGAGATTTATTTCCGCAGCATGTTCGGAACAGCGCGCCCGCGAGTGGGTCTGCTTTCGATCGGCGAAGAGGAGGGTAAAGGAAACGAGCTGACGCGCGAGAGTTATCAACTTCTGAAGCAGTTGCCAATCAACTTCATTGGCAATGTCGAAGGACGCGACATTTACAACGGCAAAGTCGATGTGATTGTTGCGGATGGCTTTGTCGGAAATGTCGCGCTGAAAAGCTCTGAAGGCGTCGTCAATCTTGTGCGCGCGACCTTAAAAGAAACACTGGCGGCGACGATCACCCGCCAAGTTGGATTCCTGTTATCTCGCAGCGCGTTTACTGATTTTAAGAAGCGACTCGATCATACCGAGTACGGCGGTGCTCCTCTTCTTGGAGTAAAAGGCGCATGCTTCATTACGCATGGATCCTCGAATGCGAACGCGATTAAGAACGCCGTTCGTGTAGCTTCGGAATTTGTCGAACGGAATATCACTTGCAATATAGAGAAGGAGCTGGCCGCGATTCATCCTCCTGCCCCGGCGGAGGTCACGCAATGAGCATCGCATTCCTTTTCCCCGGACAAGGCTCCCAGGCAGTGGGCATGGGCAAGGATCTTACCGAGAAGTTCCCCATTGCTCGACAAACGTTTGAAGAGGCCGACGAATCTCTTGGCAAGAAACTCTCAAAGCTTTGCTACGAAGGCCCCGAAGATCAATTGCGCCTAACCGAGAATACGCAGCCGGCGATTTTAGCCGTTTCTGTCGCGGCCTGGCGAGTGTTGGATGGCAAAGGAATTAAGTCCTCATTTGTAGCGGGTCACAGTCTTGGCGAGTACTCCGCGCATGTTGCCGCAGGAACCATTGCGTTTGCCGATGCGGTCCGAACCGTCCGCAATCGCGGCAAATACATGCAGGAAGCGGTGCCGGTCGGAACCGGCGCTATGGCGGCGATTCTCGGAATGAATCTCGATGCCGTCAGCACACTGTGCCGAGACGCCGCTCAAGGCGAAGTTTGCGAGGCGGCGAACATCAATTCGCCTGAACAAATCGTGATCTCCGGCCATGCGACCGCCGTGGAACGCGCGGTCAAATTAGCTCAGGAGCGCGGCGCCAAACGGGCTATTATGCTCCCCGTCAGTGCTCCATTTCATTGTTCGCTGATGAAGCCCGCGCAGGAGAGACTAGCAGCCGATTTGCAGAATCTAAAGTTTTCTCAACCGAAATTCCCGGTAGTGTGCAACGTTTGTGCAACTTCGGTCGAAGATGCTGATAGCGCGCGCCAGGCTTTAATCCGCCAAGTCACGGGTTCGGTGAAGTGGAACGAGTCGATGCAGCTCCTTTCTGCTCGCGGCGTTCAGACGTTCGTCGAAGTCGGTCCGGGCAAAGTTCTCTGCGGGCTGATGCGACAAATTGATCGTTCGAAGAAGTGCGTGAACGTGGAAGATGAGGCGTCGCTGCAGAAAACCTGTGATGTTCTTGCCGCCGCTGTTCCTCAGTGATGTTTCTCTGTGAGACTCTGTGCTCTCTGTGGTTCAGGGTTTTAAAGGAGCAACTCCAGAGAGCACAGAGTTTCACGGAGTAAATCTACAGTGACTACTCCGTCAGCCAACCAAACCAGTTTCCGCACTCGATTTGATTCGGCGGGAAGTGCAGCGTCTTATCTGACTTGTCCACGTACAAATAAGCATGCTCGGCGCGATGATTGACCGTAGCTTGCACAATCACCCCGCTGCCGCTCGAGAGCGAGCAATCAACCGAGTAGTTCTTGATTGTTCCCCATTCGCTTGCCGGCCCCCAGTCCGTGGTGAAGTCCCCGAACGTGTAATTGGAGTATTTCTCGGCATGCTGTTTCCAGTTCGGGTCGCGCAGCCAAATAGCATAGGCGCCCCCCAGATCCTGTTGACTGAGCGCGGCAAAAAATTTCTTGGCCGCGTGGCGTTCCGGATGGTCGCGCTCGTGATAAATGACCCACGCCACTATCAGTGCCGCAACGATGATGATGATGATTCGGTTTCTGCGACGGCGGCCGCGCGCCTCGTCGTACTGCTGCGCATCCATGAGCGTCATGTTCTAAGCATAATGGAAGCCGGGGAGGAAGAAAAAGTTCCTGACAAGCAGTGACTCGTGATTCGTGGCTCGTGGCAGTATGGCTCTGCAAGGCTCGGATTCTTGGAAGCCAAGATCGACGGACTGCCACCGAGTACTAGTCACGATCCACGAGTCACGAACCACGAGGTTCTTACAACGTTCTTTTGAACAACGGCACGGCAATCGAAAAAGTAATGATCGCGAATACTGATAGATAGACGATGTCCGGCCAGATGGCGATAAAGCCAGTCTCTTTCAGCAGCAACGATTTGAATCCGTGAACGGCGAAGGTAAACGGATCGACCGAGGCAATCGCGCGCAACCACTTCGGGAAGGCCTGGATCGGGTACACCGATCCGCTGGGGAAGAACAACAACGTGTTCAGAATCCCGAAGATCGCCCGTGGAACCAGCGGATCTTCAACTCGCACCATCAGCAGGAACATCATGGTGTTAAATGCGACCGAGGTGAGCAAAATCATCACGAACAGTCCGAGAATCGTTCCCGGACGAAAAATCGTCCCCACGCCGGCAATCAGCGATCCGATAAAGCTGATCACAATGCCAGTCATCACTGCTTTGATTGCACCAGCGGCATTCAGTCCCAGCACGAGTTCCGCCTTCGTGATCGGCGTGACCAAGTAGCCTTCGTGCACGCCGCGGGCTTTGTCGTCGATGTAGAGCATGCCGCCGCCGATCATGACCGACACAAACATCGCGAGCGCAATCGAGCCCGGTAGCAGATATTTCATGTACTCGATGTAGGGGTATAGCTCGACGATCTGCAGAACTGTCTGCTGCAGAATGCGCGGTTCGATGGTTGGATTGTTGAGCGATGCCGTAATGTCACTTATCTCGCTTTCAATTGTCGAACTCAGGAATGTGTCGCTGTTATCAATTACCAGCCCGATCTTCGGCCCGTTTTGCTCAAACACATTGCGCGAATATTGCGGCGGGATAATTACCGCACCCTGGATCTTCCCGTTGCGAACATCTTCCACCGCCTTCTTCTCGTCGTTGTAATAAATTGGCTCGAACGTACGCAGGTTGGCACGCACGGAGTTCATCGCTTCGCGGATTTTCAGCGCTTGGGTGCCGCCGTCCTCGTCTACCAGGCCGAGCTTAGCATCGCGGATTTTCCCGCCGAAGGCATTCCCTAGCACGATGAGCTGTACGAGAGGAAATACCATGGCCACGAGCATCAGCGCCGGCGAGCGGAAGAACTTGCGCATTTCTCGTTCCACAATTGCCATCATCCGATTCATAACTTAAGCTCCAGGCCTCAGTGGCATGACGAAGCCATGGGCCTTCACCAGCTCGTCGCGCAGCTGGCGGCCCGTGTAGTGGACGAACACGTCATCCAAAGTTGTGTTTTGCACGGAAAGCGATTTCACACCCACTCCAGCTTGCACCGCGGCTTCTACCAGTTCGGTTGTCGTGCGCGAGCCATTTCCGGTCAGAATCCGATATGCGGCTGCGCCTTCGTGCTGTACAGAAGTGACGTCGTCGAATTTTTTCAAACGTTCTTCCCAATCGGCTGGGGCTCTGTCGAATTGTGCTTCGATCACATTCGATCCGGGAACGCTCGCCTTTAATGCCGCGGGAGTGTCGAGCGCAACCAGTTTGCCGTGATCGACAATCGCGATCCGATCACAAAGCCGGTCAGCTTCGTCCATGTAATGCGTAGTGATCAAGATTGTGAGCTGGCGCTGTTTCTTGATGTTGGTCAGCATCTCCCAAACCGCGACCCGGGAGACGGGATCAAGACCCGTTGTGGGCTCATCCAGAAAAAATATTTTCGGGCTGTGTACGAGACCACGTGCAATTTCAAGCCGACGCCGCATTCCGCCGGATAGGGTTTTGGTCTGCGCATCGCGCCACTTCGTGAGATCAACTAATTCCAGCAATTCGTCAATGTTCTGTTTGCGTTTCGCAGCAGGAACGTCGTACAGCTTGGCGTAAATGCTCAGATTCTCTTCGACCGTCAGATCGATATCACTCGTTAGCGCCTGCGGAATTACGCCGATCGCGCGCCGTGCGTCATCGGGATCAACCGCTACGTCATGTCCTGCGATGCGCGCATGACCGGCGGTGATTGGAATAAGCGTCGTCATCATGCGGATCAGCGTGGATTTGCCCGCGCCGTTCGGCCCGAGCAATCCGAATATTTCTTCCTGTTTGACGTAAAACGAGACGTCGTTCACCGCCGTGAAGTCACCATACTTTTTCACGATGTGATCGACTTCGATTGCATTTACAGCGCCATTTGCACCCGCAGGTCCGACGCCTGCCCCGCTCTTCGCAGGATTCGACGGGTCGGGAAAATCGGAATGAGAGTTCAGCGCCATCACTTGGCCCCCGAGCTTGCGACGGTGTCCGCTGAAACCGTACCCCGCAATTGCGCCTGCGATACCAGCACGTCGGCAGTCATACCCGGCACGTACGCGTCTTTCGGATTATTCAGCCGGACTTTCAGCACAATTGTCTTGATGTCGCGCTTGGTTCGGCTCACATCGCGTTGGGTCGCGAAGTCGGCTTCCGCGGATTTGAAAAACACCTTCCCTTGCGTTGTCGTCCCGCCGGGAAGTTTGATCCGAAGCGTGTCCCCGATTCCAATGTGGTCGGCCTCCGTTTCCGGGATCGCCGCCCGTACCCAGGTATCGGTGTAATCGACAAGCGTTACGATCGGCTGGCCGGGATTGAGATACTCGCCTTCACGCGCAGCTCGCACGTAAACTGTACCTGTAACTGGCGCATAGACTTTCGTATATCCCAGGCGGACTTCGGCTTCTTTCAACTGAGCCTCCGCATTCAGCAACTGGCCTCTGGTTGAAGCAACCGTGCTCTGAGCGGCGCTCGCCTGATGAGTGTTCGCGACCGCTGAATTAAGCTGTGCTTGTGCTGCTGTGACCTGCTGCTGCCAGGACGCGACCACCGCCTGCTGTGCTTTCAAGTTGGCCTCGGCTTGAACGCGGTCCTGGTCTGATGCCACACCTTGCTGGGCGAGAGCGATGGTTCTCCGGCTGTCGCTCTCGATTCGCTGCAGCGCGGCTTCGGCCTCTGCAAGCTGCGCCCGGGCCGATTCCAGCTGCGCCTGCGCATTGGCGACGCTGCTGGTCGTCGAGCCTTTCGTGGCGATGCTTGTCGCCTGGCTGGCCTGAACTTGCGAACGCAGACTATCGATCATCGCCGCGGCCGCGCGTGCCTGCGCTTCGAGCTCAGATGGGTCAAGCACCGCGATCAAATCACCTTGTTTTACCTGCGTGCCTTCGTCAACCAGCAGCTTTTGAATTCTGCCCGAAGTTTGCGGGCTCACGATCACCTGATTGGCATCGACAGTGCCGATCAAATCGAGATCGGAGCCATGTGGCGTCGAGAAGTAATAGAAGCCAAGCGCGATCGCGAATATCAGGGCCAGAAGGATGAAAACTTTATTGCGCGAGTTCATTGGCGTTCTCCTGTGTTCCGCGTAAACAGAGCAGCGGAGATGAAATCGATTACCGCCTGCCGGCGCTCGGCTAGTAATTCCGGTGACATAGGATCGGCGCCGGTCATTACTCGCATGATCGGCGCAGTCGTGAAGTAGAAGACGATTACGGAAATCATCGAAGGGATGAAGTGCAACGGATTCACGCCGCGAAAATCGCCACTCCGCTCGCCCTCTTGGAGCAACGCTACAAGTTCGGAGAACACCGGCCGAAAGTATTGCTTCGCGACCCGCTGCAGCCGTGAAGGGTCGCGGCCGGCGCGCAGGAATTCTGCATGGACAAGCCGATGATATAGCGGATGAGACGCGATGTAGTCGAAATGCGCACAAATGTAGGCCTTTAGCCTTTCTCGTGGCGACAGATCTTTCGATAAAGCATTATGGATTGCAGACCGCACTCCGCTGAAGACGTCATCAAGGACAGCCTGATATAGAGATTCTTTGTCTTTGAAGTAGTAATAGAGCAGCGCTTTGTTGACTCGAGCCGATCGCGCGATCGCGTCCGTGCGCGCCCCAGCAACCCCCTCGCGGGCGAATTCCTTGACCGCGGCTTTCAGGATGGCAGCGCGACTTTCTTCGGGCTTGCCGCGAGTGCCCAGCCTAATTGAATGGGCTACCGTCATAATTAACTAACTGGTTAGTTATATAAAAAACGCACCTCGTATGTCAAGACTCACTACTCTGCTGACAGCCCGCCTATCTTGTCATCCTGGGCGAAGATGCCGGCAAGCCGGGATGATTTATAGAAGTCGAACGACCTATGTACCTCGGATGACTCTCGACATCTTTCCCAAAAGAATGCATAACAATAGAATTCAGCCGATGGACTCTACACTTCGGGAATCGCTGACTAATGCTATTGGCTTCTGGGAGCCGCGGCGAGTAATTTACAACGCCGTTCTCGCCCTGGTGGTCGCCATTTACTTTATCGTTGGATACCCAGCGTCCAAGGCTATGCTTTCAGCCGACTTGGCTTTGATTGTGTTCGTGTTAGCTGTGGTGGCCAATATTGCCTATTGTGCCGCCTACCTAGCGGACGTTTTCGTCCAAACTTCCGGGTTCCGAGAAATCTGGCAACGGTATAGGTGGGTGTTATTTGTAATCGGAACCACCTTTGCCGCGGTGATCACCCGATTCGTCAGCATGGGCATGTTCAACGTTCGGCGATAGCCCTGACTGTTACATCCGCGATCTCGCCTTACGCTCCAACCGCTGCCGGCAACTCAACCTCATGGGCCAGCAACTTCTCAAACTGCGTCAACTTCGCCGGAATCGGCGTTTCTTCCGCATATTCGCCAGTGAGAACGTCTGTAGTCTTCAAGCCGTTTCCGGTGATGCACACGATTGTCGTCTCGTTCGGCAAAATTCGGTCGCTTTTGATGAGCTTGCGAGTGCAGCCGAGCGTGACGCCCCCGGCGGTCTCAGTGAATATGCCTTCCGTCTCGGCAAGAAGCTGAATCGAATTGACGATTTCGGGATCAGAAACGTCTTCTGACCAGCCGCCGCTCCCGGTAATGCACTTGATCGCATAGTGCCCGTCGGCGGGATTACCGATCGCCAAAGAACGTGCGATCGTCGAGGGTTTCTGTGGCTCGATCTCCGTGTTTCCAAGTTTTACGGCAGTTGAAATGGGAGAGCACCCGGTGGCTTGTGCGCCGAAATATTTCACCGGCTTTGGCTCAACCAAACCCAGGTGGATTAATTCTTCGAATGCCTTTTTGATCTTGATAATCAAAGAGCCGCCGGCCATCGGGCAGACCACGTTGTCAGGCAAGCGCCAGCCAAGCTGCTCCGCGATCTCATACCCGAACGTCTTCGAGCCTTCAGAGTAATACGGGCGCAAATTCACATTCACGAATCCCCAATTGTGCTCGTCGGCGATCTGGGAACATAGCCGATTCACCTGATCGTAGCTGCCGGAGATGCGCACAAGCTTCGCGCCAAAAACTTGCGTGCCAATAATCTTCGCCTGCTCAAGATCCGCCGGGATGAATATCCAGCACTTAAATCCGTTGCGCGCGGCCTGAGCGGCGGTTGCGTTCGCAAGATTTCCAGTCGATGAACACGAAACCGTATCGAATCCAAAAGCGCGGGCATTGGCCAACGCCGTTGCCACTACGCGGTCCTTGAAACTTAAAGTCGGCAGGCAGACGGCATCGTTCTTGATGTAAAGGTTCTTCGAGCCAATCGAACGGCCAAGCGTTGAAGCTGTGATCAGCGGCGTGAACCCGACGGGGAGCGTCGGCTGAAAATCTTCCGGTAGCGGCAGCAGCGCCGAATAGCGCCACATGTTCGGAGGGCCTTGAGCGATTTTTTCGCGCGTGAAGTCGTGCTTTACGGAGTCGTAGTCGAAGAATACTTCAAGTGGAGAGAAGCACTCTTCGCAAACCGTCTTGGGAACATTGCCCCAGCTCTTGTGGCACTCCCGACAACGAAGTTCGTATCGCATGGCACGCTCGTTCTGAGCGGCTCGTGGTTCTCGCCGATCTCGGCGAAATCTTAGCGTTCTCTGCGGTTAGAAGCTTTTCAAAAGAGCTTAACCGCAAAGTTCGCAGGGAACTCGCAAAGACCGCAGAGAAATCAGCCCTAAAAACGAAATCCTCTTTCCCCGAAAATAGCGGAAAAAGAGGTTCTGGAAGTGCTTAAATTCGCGCACCCCGAATCTCATGTTTCCCCGTCTCCGGGTCGAGAGTTGGCACCTGGCGGTCTCGATAGATGATCAAGATCCGGTTGCCGTGGCGTCTTAGGGCTCGTCCCTCAGCCACTCTGCATGAAATCCAAGGTCAGCTCCGAAGAGCAGACTGGTATAAAAATAATACGAACCGGCAACCAATTCGTCAAGATCGGAAACCCTGTAGTTTACATAGCTATGCGAACCGCCCTCGCAAGCCAGCATGGAATCGAGCTCGGCGTAGCATCCTAAGGCGGCGAGCTACTCCGCAAACTCAACCCGCGGTTCTATGCCAATAATTCCCTTCTGATGCCCCATTTCCAGCAGCAACCGAATCGCTTCCCGGCCATCCGCCCCGTAGTCGAGCGTGCGCTCGTTCACATACATGCCCACGAACCGGTCCGCGAGTTGTGGGTCCAGGTCTCGCGCAAACTGCATGGCGTACTGCAGGGCCTCGCTTCGATGATCAAGGGCATATTGAATACTGCCGCGCAGCGCGGTCGAGGTACTCGAAATCAGCTCCGGTCCTAAGCTCCGCCGGATCGCGTTTCCGCCCAGTGGCAATGGCAGTCGTGTTGTTTGCCACCACCATTTTCCGAGATCAACGATTCGGTAAAGCCCCGACCGGTCGTACGTAAGCTGCCCTTCGTGGATAATCAGCCCAGCATCGTACTTTCCTTCCAAAACGCGAGGAATGATCTGGTCGAAGGGCACCACCTCGGTCTCAATCTCCGGCGCGAATAATTTCAGCGTGAGATATGCGGTCGTGAGCTTCCCCGGCACGGCGATCGTCTTTCGCCTGATTTCACTGTCCGTGTACGCACGATTAGCAACAACCATCGGCCCGTAGCCCTCGCCAACACTGCCCCCGCACGTCATCAGAACGTAATTTTTTTGCAGGTACGGGTAGGCGTGGAATGAAATCGCAGTCACGTCGTAAACCCCGTCACCCATGGCTTTCTGATTCAAAGTTTGAATATCGCAAAGCGTATGGGTGAATCGCAGCCCAGGCACCTGGACCTTATTCGTTGCCAGGCCATAGAACATGAATGCATCATCCGAGTCAGGACTATGCGCAATCGTAATTTCGCGGGTCTCAATGACGGGCAGGGTGGACACTTTAACTCTTCTCCAACAATGCGGGTGGTTGCAAAAACTTATTCGCGCGGAAAGAAAACCTGCCAGATCCAGACCGATGCGGCAGAGAACATGACTTTGATCACTTCGGCGAAAATAAACCAGTACAGCCCGAAATTCAGGGCCCGAACCAAAGAATGCGTCAGCACATACAACCAAGCGATGCCAAAAGCGAACAACAAAATCTCTCCCGCAAATGACGCCATCGCAGCGCGCGCAAACGTCGCCTTCGCGCGCTCAAAAATGAATCCCGTCAGGGCGGCCACAAACGGATAAGCGACTAAATACCCGCCGGTCGGGCCAAGAATTTGCGCAATACCGCCCAGCCCGTGCGGGCTAAACACCGGCAGCCCAAACGCGCCTTCGACTAAGTAGAGAGTCAATGCAGCAAACCCGCGGCGGCTGCCTAACGCAAGCCCAACGAGCAGCACGCCGAAATTCTGCACCGTCAACGGGATGGGGGTGCCGGGTAATGGGATGTATATACGAGCACACAGAGCCACAAAAAAACTCGCTGCGACAACCAGTGCAACCTGCAACGCAACCTCAAACTTCCGCTCGCGCAGATTTGCAACTTGAGTTATGGATGAAGACATGCGTTCGCCTCTCCTCAGTGCCGGCGTTCCGCTTCAATTTCGTGCGCTTCGGCATGCCGGTTGGCCGCGCGCCGCGCACGATCACGGACCTGAATGTACGCAGACAATATCGCCCACGCCACCGCCCCGGCGGCAATCGCTACGATCAGAAACCACCAGAACATCCGCACGATGCACTAGGATACCAAAACTGTTCGTGTGGGTCGGACATTCTTATCCGACAAAAGGGGTCACGGCGTCGTCCCGAACCCTCGCGCTTTCACCAGCGAGGGGAGGGATCCTGCGTGCAGTTCAACTCAGGTTCTGGATCTACTTCCCGCTCACCAACTTCTCAATCTCATCCGCAGTCTGCGGCAAGTCCTGCGTAAGGCGAATCAACTTTCCGTCCTTCTCGACATAAAACATATCTTCAATTCGAATGCCGATCTTCTCTTCCGGAATATAAATACCGGGTTCCAGCGTGAACACCATTCCCGGACCGAGCGGGACCGAATAATCTCCTGGATCGTGTACGTTCAGGCCTACGTAGTGCCCGACGCCATGAAAAAAATATTTGCCCAGCGGCTCGCCGTGCAAATCCTTCCCATGCGTGTTGATGTAATTGAACGCAACATCTTGTAGCGAATCCGGCTGATTTCGCAACAGATGAGACTTCCCGGACTGAAACGCCGCAATGGCAGCCTTTTGAGCGCCCAGGACGACTTCGTATATCTCGCGCTGACGGGCCGTGAATTTTCCACTTGCGGGCGCAGTACGCGTGATGTCGGAGGCATAAAGCGAATATTCCCCAGCCGCATCCATCAGGACCAGATCGCCATCACGGATCTCACCCGAGTCATCTGAATAATGCAGCACCGTCGAATTCAACCCTGAGCCCACAATGGGCGCATAGGCGGGACGTTCGCACCCGCGCTTCCCCCACTCGTACTGCAGCAATGCCGACAATTCGCGCTCGGTCCCCCCCGGTTTGATCGCGCGGATCGCTGCCAGCTGCGCCGCCACCGACGCGTCCACGGCTTTGCGAATCAGTTCGACTTCGCCGTCGTCTTTCACGGTACGTAGGGAGGAAAGCATTGGCCTTACGTCACGGTATGTCGTCCCCACCGGAAATGAATTTGCAGTTTGCAACCACGCGATGGGACCTTTTGAATTCGAAATCTCTCCCGCCGCGGGTACATCCGTGTAAATCACACTTCGTTGTGGGACCAGTTTCACCAGCTCATCGCGCAGGTTGTCGAGCGGTTCAACTCGCATGAACCCTGTGATCTGCGCAGCTTGCGGATCATCCGGCCCAAGCTTTGCTCCCGTCCACTTCTCCTGCGAAAAATTTCTCTTTGGAAGGAACAGTATTTCCGTATAGTCGCGCGCTGAAGCGCCGTTGGTTGCTTCCCGCGCTGCGGCAACCAGCACAGCCGCGCCCGGCTCCGGCCAGCCGCTCAAGTAATAAAAATTGTCGTCTGGACGATACCCAAACAAATCATTCGGCCCCTCCGCTTCCGGAGGCGCAAACACCAGCGCTATTCCTCCATCCAGTTTCGCCGCGAGTTTCTCGCGGCGGGCGCGATAGTCCGACGAAGCCTGCCGCTCCAGCGCTGTCGCCATGAAGCATGTCATACACAGAAACACCGCAACTGCCGGAACCTTTCGCATCTCCCAATTCCTTTTCATTTCCCTGAAACCGATTTTGTCGCTGTGATAAACGCATCGACGTTGCTCTTATCCACCAATGCCGACCCGGTGTCGACAAATGCCGGCACCTGCGACAGCGTGTCGTGTGCCCAATCTGCATCGAGCGATTTCGGCGGCTGGTGGTGGAGATCGTCCAGCATCATCAGTCCCACATAGGCCATGGTGAACGGCTTCTGCGAGATCGTTGCCGCGATCACGCCTTTCTGTATCCATAGCAACGTGTCCGCGTCCGTATCCATGGCAATGATGGTCCGGCCTTTCACGTGGTAGCTGTCGAGCACGCTTGCAACTTCCTTGCCTGACAATGCCTCCAGGCAAACAAACGCATCAATGTGTTCCTTCTTATCATTCGCCAGGAACTGTCCCGTGGTGTCGAACGCAACCCGCGGATCGCCCTTGATATCGACAATGTGTGCGAGCTTAATTTGTGGCGAGCCCTCGAGCGCGGCTCTGTATCCTCGCAAACGTTCATCCAGGTTCGGCTGCGACGGCATGGTGAATACCACAACCGTACCCTTGCCTTTTAACTCCTGCGCGAGGCGCTTGCCACCGGTCATTCCCGCCTGATAATTGTTCGTGCCAATGAAGAAGAGACGTTTACTGTCAGGCGCGTCCGAATCGATCGTAATCACCGGGATTCCCGCGGCAATTGCTTTATCAATCGAATCCTTAATCATCGCCGGATTGGCGACGGAGACCAGTATTCCCGTCGGCTTTTTCTGAATCGCGCTTTCAAAGCTGTCGCGCTCCGCCGCTGGATCGTAAGTATCGGGTCCCTGAACAGCGTATGCCACTCCCAACCTGCCGCCAGCCTGAGCGAAGCCTGCGCCAGCGCTCTGCCAATAACTGATCTTGGTGTTAGTCGTGATTAGAAGATAGGTCTCGCCACTATGCCCATTTCCACAACCGAACATCGGAACGAGCATCACTAGCACAATCCAGAACGCGAGAATGCGATTCATAGAAACCTCCTGCGAAGGCGAAACGCATTCTAACTCTGCTGTGATGGGAAATAAAAGACCAGGCGCGGACTATGCTGAGGATCACCCACAAACTCCCCCTGTCATTCCGAGCGAAGTTGGATCGTCCGATTGCGGACGATCCAATTCAGTCGAGGAACCTGCTGTCTGTTTCGGGTGGCGAAAAAGCTGAGTTCCATCAATGGGAAGGTCGATTCGAGCTTAAAGCCGTTGTTGGGGTGAAAGCGCGGCCCGTCAGAGCCTGTCCTGAGCTTGGCGAAGACGCCGCGTCAACGCCCCCAAGCGCAACCGGGTTTAGCCGCGAACAGGAAATTCATACCCCCACCGGGAACGGCTTCGTCTGACGCTCTCCCGCTCCAGCTAACGACAATCCCGCAAACCGGCCCTGCAACAACGACATCAACCCCGTATACCAATACCCGACAACGAAGAGCAAGAGAAACGGGACTGTGAGGTAGTTTTCGTTCTGCACGGCATACGACACCGTCATAGCAAAATAGCCTCCGATCAACAGCTCCGCCCACGGCACCCATCCCAACCGCTTACGATACTTCGCCGCCTGCACCTTATCTTTCTTCGATTCCACGCGATACTTCGGCGTGCGCGCGAATGCAGTCTGTTTTCCGATCAGTGCTTCGAGCACGGCCTTTGTATTCGTCACTGTGAGTCCAATCCCAAGCGCCATCAGGAATGGCAAATACAAGAGAGCGCGCGGCCAGGTCTTCGGAAACAGCTCGCGCTGCGATACCAGATAGAAACTCGAGATTGAAAATGTTGAAGCCAGAAACAGCGGCACATCGATGTACAACATTTGAAACCAGCCTTGGTAAAACCGAATCACCATCGCCGGCAACAACAGCACCGAAAGCACCACCATCAGCGGATAGCTTAAATTCGCGGTCAGGTGATACCACGATTCCAGCTTCACCCGAAACGGCTGCTCGCTCTTCAATACTCGGGGCAGAATCTTCTTGCCGGTTTGGATCAGCCCCTTCGCCCAGCGTGCCTGCTGTGTTTTGAATGCTGTCATCTCTACGGGAAGTTCTGCAGGGCACTCTACGTCTTGCCGGTAAATAAACTTCCATCCTTTTAATTGCGCCCGATAAGAAAGGTCGGTGTCTTCCGTCAGTGTGTCGTGCTCCCAACCGCCGGCGTCGTCGATCGCCTTCCGCCGCCACACCCCCGCAGTTCCGTTGAAATTGAAAAACACATCGCTGCGCGCCCGTCCGGAGTGCTCGAGTACAAAATGTCCATCGAGCAAGATCGCTTCCACTTCAGTCAGAAAGGAATAATTCCGGTTGATATGGGTCCAGCGCGTTTGCACCATGCCGGCTTTTTCGTCCGTGAAGTGATGAATGGTCCTTTGCAAAAAGTCTGCCGGCGGAACAAAATCGGCGTCAAAAATCGTCACGAACTCACCTCTCGCCGACTTCAATCCTTCGTGCAGCGCGCCGGCCTTGAATCCGGCGCGGTTCGTGCGATGGTGATAAGTAATCGGATATCCCTGCGCCGCGTAGTGCTCAACCAAATCGCGGGCAACAGCAACGGTTTCGTCGGTCGAGTCATCGAGAACCTGAATATCCAGCTTCTCCCGCGGATAATCCAGCCGGCACACCGCCTGCAGGAGCCGGTCCACTACATATTGTTCATTGAATATCGGAAGCTGCACAGTCACCCGTGGCAGTTCGGTAAATTTGAGTTCCGAATCCAGGGTGCATTTTTTCTTGTTCTTGTAATAGAGGTACACCAGGGTGTAACGATGGATTCCGTAGGTGGCCAGCAGTACCAGCACAAAAAAATACGGAATCAGCAGCGCCATATCGAAGGCGTTGGCGTGATAGAGGCCTCTAAACGTGGTATCGAGAAAGTGCTGGCGGACGTACTGCGACAGGCTGTGCTGAATCAGAACAAGCCCAAGAGCTGGAAGTGACGCAGTCATACTGGCCTTAAAGCCGACTCACAGAAGGGAGCAGCAGGCTTTCTTGAGCCTTAGATTGTAACTGAAGTTCAAAGTTGAGGGTGCCCCGTCCTTGTCGCGTCTTTTGCGACAGGGCGGGGATTTTGACTTTCTCTCAAAGGTTTCTAGGTGATTTAATTAGGTCCCAAACCGTACCGCCGCTCGCGCTTTCGCCTTCGCCGCCTCTTCTTCCCTGTTTTTGGCTGGGGCAGTGGTCTCCATCGCACGCAGCAATCGCGCGGATGCTGCAGCAACTTCGTCTATCGCAGCTTGAAACGCCGCCTCATTCGCCTTCGAAGGCTTCGTAAATCCGCTGATCTTCCTCACGAACTGCAACGATGCCGCCCGAATTTCATCTTCTGTAACCGGCGGTTCAAAGTTGAAAAGTGTCCTAATGTTTCTGCACATAACATCTCCAGCACAATTTTACATATATGCTGGACGAGGGTGTCCCACCCTTGTCTGTCCTGGTTTTGGAGAGACAGGGTGGGTATTTTGACTTTTGCGAGACACGATACCTCTAATTCCCTCACTTCTTCATCAACGCATCAACTCCCGCCTGCGTAATCGCCTCGTCGATCTCAGACTTCGCGCCGCTCGCTGCAATCCCGCCAAGAATCTGCCCGTCAATCATGATCGGCAGGCCTCCCTGGTTGGGAAAGAAATCCGGATAAGCCAGCGCCTCGACGTTTCCTTTCTTTACCGTATCCTCAGCAGCCTTTGACGGACTCTTGTAAAAAGCCGCATGCCGCGCCTTCTTCTGTGCCCACGTTACCGTGTTCAGCGGCGCGCTATCGCCCTTCTCGAGAAAGAGCAAATTCCCGCTCTCGTCCACAATGCAAATCGTGACTTCCACATGCTGGCGTTGCGCTTCCCCCTCTGCGCCCGCAACCATTGTCTTAATAGCGGCCAGATTCAAATACTTCTTGCTGGGAAGCTCCGCCGCCATCCCAACGATCACCAAGCTGAACAGCACAAGGATAAGTTTGAGCATGGCAGGGGATGCTAGCACCTTTGGTCCACGTAGTAAATTTAATCAGTCCTGGAGGGCTGGACCAGCCTTGGTTCTGGGAATAGTAATAAACAGAGATGCCCCACCCTTCGCGGTGTTCGAAGGGTGGGAAAGATGGAATCCAAAGACCAAAGGCCGCCTGTCGGCGGCCTTAATCTTTTTCTGACCACTAATCACTGGCCACGAGCCACTGGGTCTTAGTCTCCCGCCACCGGCTCCGCCACCTCCGGCTTCATCTCCGGAGCTGAATGGCCGTTGCCGTTTCCATTCGGTTTCGCCAGAGCGCCGAGCGGAATGAATCCGTTCTCCGATTGTGCCGGCTTCTCTTTCAAAATCACTTCGCGATACAGCGCTGCCATCCGCGCGTCATAGGCCGCGTCGTTTTTCTGTGCACCCCGGGCCTTCGCATCCCGCGCCCTCAGTTTTTCTTCGCGCGCATTCTTCGCGATGCCCAGCTTATCGAGATCGTGCTGCTCCTCCTGCGTCACAATTCCGTCGCGCAGATAGAGCGAGTGCTCTTTCGTTTCCATCGCAACGTTCTTGCCGCCGGCAAAAATCTCATGCCGCCCGTGCTCCTCGTACCATTTCGAGAGCGTCGCCGTCATGTGCATCTTCTCGAT
>DATEHT010000020.1:0-6987 GCA_035279425.1 Terriglobales bacterium
GCAATGGTGATGGACTGCGCGTTCTTGAGTTCGGTGAAGGTCTTCATGTCAAAGCGGAAGTCCGTCTGGGTGTTGTAACTTTTCGAGGCTGTCACATTAGCGCGGTGGGCGATGGCTTTTCCGGTCAGCAAGCTGACCCTGGCATCGTGGCCGCTCTCGGAGATGTTGTAACTGACCTTCAGCTTGTCTTCGCGCCCGCAGAGCTCGCTCGCCGTGCGAGCCGAGAAATCGTCGGAAAGGCATAAGAAAATCTTCGTGCGAAATGTCTGCAAGAGCGTGCGCCACGTTTCACCCGGCAACACGGACTTGAGCGAGCTGATGCTCTGCGTGGCGACAATCGGGATGCACTTGGGTTGCCGCGAGAGGCTGAAGAACTTCTCGTCGCCGGTCGGTTCGTTCTCGCCAACGGTAGCGAAGTTCTGATACTCGTCGCAGACGAAGAACACCTCGCGAAAGTGCTTCTTGGGATTGCGCGCTATATCCGGCACGCGATTGAGCACGGCTCGCTGAAAGTCGAGCTTCATCATTACGCCTAGAGCGCGGGCCAGTCCGGGGTTCAATCCAATGGGAAAATTCAGAGCGCAGACTTTGCCGTTTTCGATGAGCCATCGGAACGAAGGCACCGGCTTCCCAAATTTGTTATCTGCATTGGCAGCCGAGTCGTAGCATTTCGCTGGAGGGCAGAACGTCCGTTTCACCCGTGGGTTGTCGTCAAAGAGCGACAGGAAAACGGAGATGCCTTCGACAATCGAAGTTCTGAGCTTTGGCTCGATCCTGCGCCAGTCCTCGTAAAACCATCTTTTGACTGCCTCAAGCTGTTCCCGCTTATCCGAATCGGGATCGTCGGGAGAGCACTCCGTAAGTGCCTCGAATTCGATACCTTTGTTGTGGAGGAAAACGCGGAGGTGTTCCGAATCGTCGGCGCGGTACATGCCGGCGTCGGCCACGCCTAGGCTGAATTTGAATGACGTGAGTTCGCTGACGTGGGTGAGGTAAGCCTCGGACGAAATCAGGACGTAACGGCGTCCGCCGATTTTCTGCTCCGCCTCGTGGATTGTCTTCTCCAGCTTATCGGGCGAAATGGCGCACTGGTAGACATCGAAAAGGGTCACGTAATCGTAGGTGATCTTGTGAAGTAGAATGATGAACTTCACGAGGTTTGTATACGCCTGCTGCCAGAAGGGTTCTTTTCCCTTGCCGAATAGATTGTTTAAGAGCGACGCTATGCTGTACGCGAGCGCGTAGGCGTCTAGGTCGTTGTGCAACGGATTGTAGCGGTACTCGGAATCGAGGCTGATTTCGATGTAATCCTCTGCACGGCCATGCCGTGTGAGAATCTCTTTCACTTGATGGCAGAAGTCGCCTTTTACTTCGAGAACCAGTCCGCCGATCTTTTTGTCGCCATCTTGGGCTTTATAGGCGACAAGCTGCTCGACAAACGGATACATGCAACAACTGGTCTTGCCAGTGCCAACTGCGCCGACGATGGCAATTCCGGTGAAAAGCCCGCGCTGCGGGACGGTGAGCCAACGAGGTGTTTCCGAAGGCACGGGTTTGCGTGGATTGTGGACCTCGCCGATAACAAGAAAAACGTCCTGCCGCTGGCGTGGATCGGGGTAGTGAGGCAAGCGCCCCGCTGTGATCTTCCGGTGTGCCTTCAACGCGAAAATGTAGAGGCCAGAGAGAAGGATCGAATAGACGATATACGGCGTCGAGAAAAGGAAGAGGGTGTACGACCATTTCACGCCCAAGAAGACAATTGGAGCGCGCAAGGCCATGAGTTGCAGGAAAACATTCTGATCCGGGAGCGGAATATAGAAGTAGAGTGCCGTTCCCGTGATCGCCGTCATCACGTAGGCGACGAAATTCTTCGAGTTTATGAGCCTCTGGATCACGACTTTGTGACCTCGGCTGGCGTTGATTTGCGAGCCCTTCTTTGCTCCTTCTGAAGCCGGTCAAATTCCTTGTCTCTGGAAAAGACAAACCGCAGTGCCGACGCCACGACATGATCCGGCGTGGAGCCGATGAATTGGGCATAGCTGTCGAGCATCTGAGCGAGAGGTTCGTCTAGCTGGAATTCTCGCGTCACTTTCTCAGGTGGTTTCTTTATGAAGGACATCGCATTTCTCCTGGGTGCTTCTGCCGTGCGGATTTCAAAATCTTTGTGACCGCGAACAAAACACCTGGCACTGAACCTGTGCCATTTGGGCGGTAGCGACCCCGGCGAATATTTTGGGCGGCAAAACCGACCAAAACCAGGGGTCGCTACCGCCCAAGCTGCGTGTTTTGTGCGCGGTCTTTTTTCAGGTCTCGCCGTTCCTATGTCGCTCGTCCCTCAGAGGTTGCCGCGAACAGTGGGGTGAACCGAACGTGTAACGAAGGGGGTGAACACTGCTTGTGTTCCTGTGTTCACCCCTAAGCGGCGATGCGGGAATAAAGGTGCTGGTGTGACGGAACGGTGCATGTGTCGAAGGTGATCTTCCGGTTCGCTTCGGGTCCTGGAAACAGCGAAACCAAGTGAGCTTCGGTAAGGGAGCCGGTTCTCCATTCCTTATAAATGTTCTGGATGTGAGGCGCGGCGAATCTTCGAGTGGCCTCGTTGAGGAATTCGATGTCCTGATTGCGCAGAGCCGCGAACTGCCGCGAATCCCATAGTCTACGGACCTGGAAATACCTGGTGATTTCCGCCACAGAGGGGAGTTCCAGAGGGCCTTTCACAACTGACGAGAAAATCGCTCGGGCTTTTGGAAACAGAGGCTCACAGGGGGAGATGAACAAGAACCTGAACTGCTTGAGGTTCCGAAACAACGGCAAATAAGTTTGCAGGTGCGTCATAAACGCGATTAGGTTTTCCGCCTCAGGCGCGACATAGGTGAAGGTGACTACGGGGGAGCCGGTGATCGTGGGCAAGAACATGGGGAACTTGTCTACGAAATAGCGCGGCGTCACGGAGGGGTTCCGCGTGCCCAAATAGAGCTTGGTTGGCAACGCGTGCTTCTCGATGCCAAGTCCGCCGCAGAAGTACTGAACTTTGTCGGCCTCGGTTTCGAAGTAGTCGTACCCCTGATTGGCGAGAATGAAATCGAGTGCGAAAAGCCGCGTCTTGATGAACTCAAACTCGTGCTCGCGGCGATTGCGGATGTTCTCCTTGCCTATGGGAGCATAAATCTTGCGAGAAAAGATGTGGTACACCCGCGCGTTCTTTCGAAGCATTTCGGCAGACGCGTGCCGGTTTCTGACCAACTTATCGGCAAACTTATCGGAGCGTTTGCCGCGCCTCGCATCAGCAAAGTCGAGGAACTGCCTAGCAGTAAAGTAGCCAGAGTGCGTGGCGACAATATAGATGAAGCGCGCTTCGATCTCGGTGTAGCCGAGTTCTTTCAGCGAATCGAGGTAGATGTCTTTGATGTTCATAGGCTGAGGATCTCCGCAGTGATTTCCCGGTCGTTCAAAACACGTCGCAAACGGTCGGAATCTTGGGCAGGCGCATAGAGCGTGAATCCAGCCTGTGCTTTGGCTTGGAGCTGGCTCGGTCGGTAGTTTTTGGTCGCCAGTTCCAGATTGACACGGGCCATTTGGCCCTCGACGGTCTCGTATTCGATTTGAAGATCGGGTACCACGACTTTGCCGTTGACAACTCGCACGCCGTGCGCCTGCGCTATCTCAATTTTCTTATTCGAATCCGGGTGGCTTGGGCGCAGCCGCGCGAGTTCTCGGTTAATTCGCTTTTTCAGTTCATAGTCGAGGGCGACTGTTCGGACCCTGCCGCCGTCGCGTTCGATCTCGCGCGCTGCCTTGTGGTAGAGCCGGTAAAGGGCGGCGTCGTGATGGGCTTCTTTCGGCTTTACTAAACCGCGATAAATAGGCTGGCCGTGTGGCATCAATTTGTGCCTTGTAAGAAACCGCCGTCCGGCCTTCGTCAGAGTCAGTATTTCGAGGCGTTCCTTGTCGCGCCCCTCAATTCCGCGCCGGGTGATGAGCGATTGGCGGATAAGATTTCGGAGGTCCTGCTCCATTCGCTCATGGTTCCG
The DNA here is from genome assembly GCA_035279425.1 of Terriglobales bacterium. Lineage (GTDB taxonomy): Bacteria > Acidobacteriota > Terriglobia > Terriglobales > Acidobacteriaceae > Gp1-AA145. The sequence goes on from DATEHT010000020.1 coordinate 4,032, forward strand.
GTCGTAGGCAATTTCAGCGAGTGCTTCAGAATCGACCGCGCGAAAAGTGCCAAGGTCGCGAAGCGTTTGAATTTCAGAGGCCCTCAATGAATAGGTCCAGTGCTGATCGCGATAAGGGGTCCTGGGTTCAGTGGAACGCCGTTGCGCCGCGCCCGAGTCTCGGTGCTGATCTCTGTGGCGCTCTGCCGTTTCTGAATTCGGGCCTCGACCGCTGCGGCCCTGCGAGTCAGGGCTAGGCTTTCGCACTGTCCCCGGCGATGGCTGTCGCACGGAGTCGATAGGTTGTTCAAATTCATTTCGCTCGGACCGGTGCGACATGGAGTTTTCATTCCTCGTCAGAAACTTCTGCGGGAACTTCGGATTGGCCGGCATTGAATTGCTTGTCGAGGTGGGCCAGCTTCCGCCCCGTATCTTTGAGGAAGAATTTCCGGTTTAGCGCGAAAGTCAGTGCGAAGACATTGGCGAACAGGAGACCACAGTACGACAGGATGTACGCCGAATACGCTCGCCAGATGACAGCCTTGAAGGGGATGAAGAGCTTGAGTTCGCCCATAAGGGTGAATCCGATGGCAAGCATTACTGCGATGGTGATTAGGAGTGCATTCGCGATCACGGTGAACCCTTCCCTACAGCTCCGAGTTAACATAAACCGTTTGACACATTAATATAAGTTTATTATAGTTTTATAGGAGGTGGCCAAATGCCGAAAGATGTCGTAATGGTTCTCACGAGCAAGTCGCTAGAAACGATGATTAGCGAAGGCGGTTCGGGTAATTGGAAGGCAAATGAAAAGAGAATTCGTCGGTGCCGCTGGATTGTCGCAGTTCGAAATCGCCACACGGACTGGAGTCAAGGTAAAGAGGAACACGGAACAGCCTTTCTGATTGGCAGAGTCGTAGGCGTCAAGCCATCCCCCGAGCATACGGATCGGCTGGTGATAGTTTTTGATCGCTACGCATCACTGAATAAAGCAAATGTTTGGCCGAGTGGCTTTAGAAACCCGGTGTGCTATAGCACTCTTGAAAAGCTTGGCGTCAATTCCGACGAAGTTAAGTGGAAGGACTTTCCGGGTGCCGTCCAGACCTCCACAGTGTCGAAAGAAGAGGCTGAGTCCGAACGCCAACTGCCCTCCGCAGTATTGGAGAAGGCAAAATTGATGATTGCGGCATCTCTGTCCATTGCTCCCTCGGCAGTGAGAATTTCGATCGAAATCTGAGTCAGCGGTCGAATGGCGTCGCTAGTTAAATGCGATACAGCAAGGCGAGGAACTGCCGTGGCCTGACGATCTGAATTCCCTGGTGATCTTTGATCTTCAGAAGCGCCGCGTCTCCGCTCACGACGTAATCGGCGCGCGCCGCAATCGCCGCTTCCAGAAACTTGTCATCGTCGGGGTCGCTGCAAACGTTTTTCGGGAAACGGACAGGTGTGACCATTTCCGAATGGAGTTCGATAATTTCCAGAATTGAGCTGAGCACAGGAATCGGGCGCTGCCTCGTCATCTCATCCAAGACGCGGCGGTACTCGTCCAAGATGGGCGGCGATATAACGAGGAGAAAAGCCTGTTTTTGCCAAGCTGCCAAAATCTCAAACGGGGCGCCCTTCCAGAACACCCCGGAAATAACGACGTTGGTGTCGAGAACCGCTTTGATTTTCACTTCGCGTGACGCCGGACTCTGGCAATAGCTGATTTCAGGTCGGCTTTCCTGATTCGTGCTTTTCTGCCTTCCGCGCGGGCCTGGCTCAAAAGCGCCTGGAATTCCTCGATCTTGGGCGGCGTGATCGCCTTGAGAATTACTGCATCGCCCTGGCCGATAACAAGGAACTGATCGCCTTCGTTGAGTCCAAGAGTGCGGCGAACCTCTTCCGGTATCACGACTTGCCCTTTGGACGAAAGCCTTGTCGTCGCATATGCGGCCATGATGGAGAACCTCCGATCTTACTGGTAAGAATAGCATAAAATCCCTCTGCGCGGGCGGTCGTATATCGGGCTAGTTGAAAGCCTCATCCTCACGGAAGTAGGTGATAGTCAGGCCGAGCGGGTTGATGGGAATGAGGTCGTTCGGGACTTGGCTTCGGAAGAAGAACACGAAGTTGACGGTGTAGAGCGTGCGCTTAAGTTCGCTGTGATCGGCGGGTGAGTAATAGACCATGTAGAAGTCCACGCGGGCGCGGTACGGCGGCTTGTCCAGTTGCTCGATGGCCACGTTCTTCACGTCAATGTCGATTTCTGGCTTCGATGGATCACTCAGGAAAGCTTTGATGATGTCGGTCTTCTTGTAGGCATCAATGATGTCGCTGGCGAGCTTGCCATCAAGGAAGTAGAGCGATTTTGAGAAGTCATCGTTAATGGTGTACCGGTTGCGGCCATAGTAGTGCTGGCAGAACTGGGAGAGGAAGTAGCGCACTTCGGCATCCTGCGGCTTATATTGGAAGTTGCTGTAGGCCAGTGCCTCGGCGCGGCCTAGCTGGTCAATGCGAATGACAAGCGGGCGGAAGTTCTGGAATGTGCGAATCGTCCGCAGATCAATTAAACCGAGGCTGATTGCCACAAGCGCAAGGAGGACGAGCGCAATTTTGAGATACGTGTTCGTCACCATCGGATCACCGTATTGCTCCAAATAGAGCCGCCTGGCATCATCGAAACTCGAATCGTTGCTCATCGTTAATCGCTCCTAGAATTCAGGGCTAGGCTTTCATTCGCGCGGCGAGGAAGCCGAGAATCGCGCCGGAAGAACCGCCCGAAGCGCCACTGAAGATGTGGTTCGTCAGGACTGGTACTTTCAGAAGTGCATAAATCGACGCAAGGAATGTGATAAGGAGCACTGGAAACCACGCCAAGAGTTGCACGGTGGACAGCGTGCCGGGCGGCGGGAGGCGAAGCACTCCGACAAGCAGATTGGCAATGATGTAGACCACCGCCGCCGCGATGACCTGATAGAAGGCATATTGGATGAAC
>DATEHT010000021.1:0-7567 GCA_035279425.1 Terriglobales bacterium
GCCGGAAGGAGTGGAAACGGTTTTTTCGCCGTCGGAACTTGGCAAGCTTCTTGCACAGTCAGACTTCGTGGTCATGGCGGCGCCACTCGTATCCGCGACGCAGGGTCTTTTAGATACCGAGCGGATCGCACGGATGAAGCCGGATTCCTTCCTGATCAACGTGGGTCGAGGTCCGCAAGTAGATGAAGCTGCGCTCGCGGAGGCGCTGCGCAGTCGCCGCATTGCCGGCGCCGCACTGGATGTGTTTGAGCAGGAACCACTGCCGCCGGAATCACCGTTGTGGGATCTCGACAACCTTCTCATGACTCCGCATACTGCGGGGCTGACGGCGAAGCTGTGGGACCGTCACTATGACCTGTTCTCTGACAACCTTCGACGGTATCTGTCGGGTCAGCCACTGAGGTACGTTATAGATAAGTACAAAGGCTACTGAACTCAGCGTTCATGCTACAGTTTTGGGAGAGCAGCTCATCATTATGGAACCGCGCCTCATCCTGATCAATCTGCTGATCAAGTTGGGAGTTGCTGCGGCCGTTTCCAGCAGCCTGGTGCGTTCCAAAGAGTTCAAGTCCCTGCTGTTCCGCGAAGAGCGGACATTTCGGCAAAAAATGTTTCTCGTGCTCTGGTTGGGGATGCCGATCATGGTTGGGGTCTTGATCCGGATTTCACAAACCAGTTTTCAAGCAAGCGATCTGAGCTTTGAGACGGCGATGTTGTTGGGAGTCATCGGCGGGCGCTGGGCCGGTTCGCTCGGCGGCGCCCTGATAAGTGTTCCCGCTCTGTTACATGGGGAATGGGCCGCTCTGCCCTTCCACGTCCTTAGCGGTTTTCTGGCCGGGCAGTTGCGGACCATGGCGGCCGACAAGGACGATATCTGGTCATTTTCGCCGTTTATCGATCAGAGCATCTTCCGCCTGATCAGGCGCAACCTTGCACGTCCCCGCCTGTTCGACTGGCAGATCATGTTTTTCTGGACCGTAGTGGGATTGCGCTTCGTACAAACGGAATTGGCGCAATATTTTCCTCATTCCATCTTCAGTATCGAAAGTCCCGATAACTGGTGGGTATATAGCGCAATCTACGCGGCAACGATCGCGGCCATCGGAATCGAAATCAAGGTATTCAACAGCGTACGCATACAGATCAAACTGGAAGAGCAGGAACGCCTTCTGCTGCACGCGCGGATGGAAGCGCTCCAGAACCAGATCAATCCGCACTTCCTGTTCAACACGCTGAACTCGATTTCGTCTCTAGTGCGCTTCGATCCCGACACGGCCCGCGACATGATCTTCAAGCTCGCGACCATTTTGCGGCGCCTGCTTAGCAGTGGTGAAGCGTTTGCGCCCCTGCGGGAGGAATTCGAGTTTATCGACAACTACCTCGACATCGAAGTTGTTCGTTTCGGCAGCGAGAAGCTGCATGTCGTGAAAGAACTGGATCCCGCATCACTCGACGTTGTGGTTCCCAGCATGCTGCTGCAGCCGCTGATCGAGAACTCCATCAAGCACGGCCTCGCTCCCAAGATTGACGGAGGCAGCATCTTCCTTCGCAGCCGCGTTACCAATTCACGGTTGATTATTGAAGTGGAAGACGACGGGGTGGGCATGGGCAGCGCACAATTGGATGAAAGCAGCAGTTGGTCCGGCATGGGGATCGGTATGGCGAATATCTCAGAACGTCTGCAGGTTCTTTATGGGGATACGGCGCGGATGACCATCGACAGCCATGAAGGGAAGGGAACCCTGATCCGCATCCGCCTGCCGCTGATTGAGGCTGACAGTTCGGTCCCGGAAGGTTTTTACGCGGAGCGTTCCAGCACGCGACGATAGAAATCTTCGTACTGCTTTACGATCTTGGTCGAGCAGAAGCGCTCCATAGCTACAGCCCTGGCCCGCTTACCCATCTCGCGCAGCTTCTGTTCATCATTCAGAAGTTCAATCGCATATCGCGCCATCGTATCAACGTCGCCCACGTCGGCCAGGAATCCGCTTATGCCGTGATCGATTACTTCGGGCACGCCGCCTGCGCGGGTTGAGATGGGAACGACTTCGCACGCCATGGCTTCCAGCGCGGCGAGCCCAAAAGATTCTAGTTCACTTGGCAGCAACATGATGTCAGCAATCGAAAGCTTCTCGTAGATTTGATCTTGCTTCCCGAGAAACAGGACATCGTCATGAATGCCTTTTTGTACAGCCAGCCATTCCGCGACTGAACGGTCCGGGCCATCGCCGATCAGCAACAGCCGTGAGGGAATCTGCTTGCGGACGCGGTCGAAGATCTCAATCACGTCGGTCACGCGCTTTACGGGGCGAAAGTTGGACAAATGAACCAGCACGCGTTGATTGTTCGGAGCATACTCACGGCGCAGTTCCTCGGCGATCTCCGTATTGCGGTAATAGATGTCGCAATTCACGGAGTTGTAAATCACTTCGATCTTGTTCTTCACGTCGAACACGCGTTGTGTCCGTTCGCGGAGGTAGTTTGAAATTGCCGTGACTCCATCGCTTTGCTCGATGGAATACCGGGTAATCGGCAAGTAGGATCGGTCGAGTCCCACGAGTGTGATATCGGTTCCGTGCAGCGTTGTGACGAATGGCAGGCGTCGGCCGCGCGGCCCGGAGGCCAACATCTGCCGCGCCAGCATCGCGCTCACTGAATGCGGGATGGCGTAATGAACGTGCAGCAGGTCCAGATCGTAGAGCTGAGCGACCTCGGCCATGCGGGTCGCGAGCGCGAGATCGTAGGGAGGGTAATCGAACAGGGGATAACGAGAAACTTCGACTTCATGATAATGGATGTTAGGTTCGGCGGCCCGCAAACGGATCGGCTGGGCGTAGGAAATGAAGTGAATTTCGTGGTCTCGCTGCGCCAGCTCCATCCCCAGTTCCGTGGCCACCACGCCGCTGCCGCCGTAAGTTGGATAACAGGTGATCCCGATCTTCATGCTCGCTCGATTTTCATGTGGAAGTTCGCCGCTGGCTCGGAGATTCGATGGCCGGAACTAGCGGCGGATGCAGATTCTACACGAATATATGATGCAGAAGCGGCGGGCAGGGCCGATTAGTGGCCGTCTTTCGGGCCAAATGTGTTGCCGGGATCGAGTTTGTCCAGGTGTGCCTGGAACTTCTTCTTCGAGTCCTCGGGTAATCCGGTGAACTCGATTCCCATGCCGACGCCAGGGTCGCGGGTGCGAACCACAGCACTCGGTGCGATTCGCTCTTCCCCCATCCAGAGATCGACTCGCAGTGCGGTACCGACGGACAGCGGCATTACGGTCTCAACATAACAGCCATTGCCGCTGATGTCGGTGGCATTGACGCGCAGGGGAGTGTTCACCCGTTCATCGCGCAGCTCCAGCGGGAAAGAGATCTTGTGGCGCGCGAATTTCCGGCGATTATCGTGGCGAACCTCCGTCCGCTCCTCGGCCTTCAAATCCGCGGGAAGGGCAATCGCCCAGGGACAATCCTGGTCCGCAACCAACTGTACGCCCGCCTGAGTCTTCTTCAGCGCTCCTGCGTCGACCACCCACACCACCTTACAGCGGGCTTTCTTGCCCTCATACTGCACACCGATGACGTCGCCAACCTTTAATTCAGGTTCAATACCGTAAATACACGCACCGGTCGCACTGATGTTCTGGGCCATGGCGTTCTGGAAGAAGGGCTGATTGTTTGCACCCATTCCCCACACCTTGACCTTCAAGTCCAGAGTCGCACGCGGAGCTGACCCTTGGGCCGACATGAGTGCTTAAGCCTCCAACGAACAGAAAACTTTGAATTGTAAACTAATCTTACTACTTGGGGCTAATCCGCGAGGTTACGAGAGTACCCAAGCCCTTCGTCTCCGAACCTCTCAGGGATATGAAGGACCCGTTGGTTAACCTACGATTTACGTAACAAGTCGTGATACGAGATGAGTTGAACGCCCGCCTGTACCAGCATCTCGCGGGCCGCTGGCATGGTGAGCACCCTGAGTTCGAGTTCCCGGGACTCTCGCAAGCGCGTCTTCGCGGCTGCGAGGTCGGCATCGTTGTAGCCGGGATGACAAACGAGCTCCCAAGTCCCGTCGGGAATGCTTTGGGCAATGGCTTGAAACAGTCTCTCATCCAGTGTTCCGGTGACCTCAATGCCGAGAGTGCCATCAGGTGTTACAAATCCCTCTCGATCGACGGCGCGGCGGAACTGTCCCGCAAAGCGGCTAAGAATACGTACCTCAGCGAAGCGCGTCCACAGACCGGGCTGAGACAGAAGTTGGCTCGAACGGAGTGGAAAGCGCGGGCCGAATGGATTCCGCAACGCCAGCACTCCACAATCACGTGCCGCGCGCAGCAACGGTCGCAAGATTTGCGGAAAAATGTGGGTATGTTTGTGCGTGTCGACGTGAGAAAGCGTAATTGCAGCAGATTGAATCTTTTGAATCTGCGCCCGGGCCTCGCTCTCGATTTCACGATCATTCATACGCCGTGTAAGGGCGCGCGCAGCAAAGGTCCTCAGTCCGTCGCGGAATTTTCTTGAATCAGTAATCGTCGAGAGCACGGAGGGGTCAAGTACCGGCTCGCCGTCGATCAGTACAATGTGACACCCGACGCTCAAATCGGGTGAGGCTTTTGCCATCTGGGCGGCCTCGCCGAAGGCCCGGCCGTTTGCCATGAGCGTGGACGAGGTGACGATTCCGCTGTTATGCGCCTCGCTAATGGCGCGGTTCACGCCCGAAGTAAATCCGAAGTCATCCGCGTTGATGATGAGCCGCCGCAACAGCCAGTCTAGCAGGAGGTGAGAAGGCAGTTTGCACGATGGATCCTCGAACTAAGGCCGGGGTGTCATTCAGCAGCGTGCCGTTTGACCGCTTTTTCTGCTGCCACGTATACTCAGCAAGGCGCGGTTCGCGCGGATGCCACTCATTTGATTTCCACCGCCCGGCTATCAGGTGGTGCAAAGGAGTGAGGGGCGGTTAGCTCAGCTGGTTAGAGCGCCTCCACAGCCAACAGTTTTCCCTTTCTTACCCCTGCTTTTATTTTCATCAACTTAGCTTCCAGCTATCAGCGATACTTTCCCCTCACTTACCCCTGTTTTCCCGTTCCTGTGCACTCGCTGTGCACTTTTTGGAGGTTCTCTCCTCGTGACTGGGTCCAGAACTCGCGATTCAGTAGTAAACCACTTAGCCAATAGCGAACGATTTTTCCCTGCGGTAAGGTTGGCCAGCCGAACAACAGTGCTGTTGTTTTTTTAAGTTGAGTTTTTTAAGAGCGGTTTAAGTTGAAGGCACAAGCGATGCGCGCTCGACGAGTGAGATCCATCATCAAAAAGCTTGCATTGAATCAGTCCGACCTGGCGACGGCTTCGAAGATCAACCGGTCAACGTTGAACTTCTTCCTCCACGGGCGGGTGAAACTTAGCGACGAGCAACTCACGACGCTCGAGGTGGCAGTGCGCCAGGTCGCGAGTTGCAAGCTGGAGGATGTGCTGAAGGTACTAGCCGCATAACTGATCGCCAGTGAGTTTTCTTTCGAGGAGGATTTTCATGGCCAAGGCGAGACACCGAACTATCGAATGCCGGCGCCGCCGAAAATGGGAGACCGCGGCAGCGCACGCGGAGCAGGATACACGCGGCTACTTCCCTGCTCTTCAGCGCGGATGAGCCGGAACGACTCCGAGGCAAGCAGCACGCGAAGCTATGGTGCGACGAGTGGCGAGCTGGCGCTGTCCGGAGGCATGGGATCAGGCGCTGTTTGGTCTTCGGCTTGGAACGAATCCGCAGAGCGTGATCACGACGACGCCTCGGCCTTCCCCGATCATCAAAGGGCTGGCAAAAGATCCGCATACAGTGGTGACGCGGGGCACATCGTACGAGAACCGGGCAAATCTGGCGCCGGCGTTTCTGGACAAGATCATCGTCAAGTATGAAGGCAGTCGAATCGGCCGGCAGGAACTGCTAGCCGAGATTCTAGAAGATTGCGACCCTTTGAGCAGCCGGCAGACACTCCACAAATCGCAGCGAAAGGAAATTGGCGACAGTCAAATGACGGGGGGTACTCAGGAAATGGAATTAGTAGACGGTGGACCAAGACTAATGACAATCAATTTGAGAGATATTCGGACAAGGATAGACGTAGCGAGATATCTGCAGGACACTTCACCAGAATGGGAACATGATGTCACCAATTCATGGGATGCGATTGCTATTCTGTTGCTTTCCGCTGCAGTCATCGGCACAACCGCACCCTGCATGCTGGCGAGGTTTACCGGCTACGACCTAGGTTTCATTTGTGCAGTCGCTTGGAATATGCGCAACAATGGCCTTTGGACAGCAACGCAGTACAAAATGACTTGGTCCCCAGACGTAGGGGTTTGCGACCTGAGCAGTTTCTGGGATGAGGTCAGCGTTGGGTCCGGAAGCTTATGGTGTGAGGACGCCGAGTCGAAGCTCTCTGTCGATGCGGACATGATGCCTTTTGAACCTCGCTCGGTGCGAGGAGTAATCTGAAACTTGCGGCTCGATGCGAACAGTATTCACCGGACACATTTGAGAGAGCGTATGCTGGAATGTCTTTTGTGCGTTCGGGCAACGTGCGGTTGCCGCTTCGGACAATCGCATTTTTCAAGATGCAAATTGACAATCCCTGCAAGAGCAGTCTCGTGGTAGATAACCTTCGTATTTTGTTCGCTAAGCTTAGCGTCATTAGATCAAGATGTCAATCGTCCGACGGGATAGGAGGTAGAGCGTTTTGAAACTGCCCTCGTTACCGATTGGTAGACACTTCTGCGACCAGGGCACAGCGTGTGGGTGGGAGCGGTGCGAAGCGGCGTTGTGCGGGCTGGGTGCGACGTGTGTGCGCGGCGTGCGCGGGGGCTCGGAGTGGGAGATGCGTGGAGTTCGAGTTGCCGGCGTGGCGGTGGGCGAATCTTCCGGCTCAGCTCAATCAAACAAAGTCGTCGCTGGCTGCAGTCGCGGTCGCCGGGTTCCACGCCTTTTTTTCTGTACGGCGCACATGTCGGGGGCAACGTATGGTCCCCGGCTTTGCCCGGTTTCCTAAATTCCCACATGAGGCTTCACCGTCTGAATGACCAACGCAAGTTTGCGGTTTGCACCTCTCATTTTGAGAGTTATGAAATGGTGGGCCAGCCCGAATTTTTCCCTTGACTCTGACGTTACGTGATCCCCCAGAATGCGAAAAGGGCACGAGGCAAAATCGATGACTTACACCGTCAAACAACTGGCCGTGATGTCAGGCGTCACCGTTCGTACCCTTCATTTTTACGATGAAATGGCGCTGCTGAAACCTGCCCACACCAAGCCGAACGGCTACAGAATCTACCAAGAACCGCAACTGCTGATGCTCCAGCAAATCCTCTTCTACCGTGAACTGGGTTTCGAGTTGAAGCGCATCAGCGAAATCCTGAGCCAGCGAAAATTCGAAAAACTCGCCACTCTCAAGTCGCATCGCCAGGTTCTCGAAAAGAATGTCACTCGGACGCGCACGCTCATCGAGACCATCGACAAAACCATCGGCCACTTGAAAGGAACAAAAAAGATGAAAAGCGAGGATTTTTTTAAGGGCTTCAGTATC
>DATEHT010000022.1:0-98652 GCA_035279425.1 Terriglobales bacterium
AATCAGGCCGTCGCACGGCTCGCAAACTTGCCGCGCGGCGCGGTTCATGTGCAGCACGTTGCCGGTTGCACCTAGAAGGATGATCCCCTGCGGCAACGAATCTAACAAAAGATCGAAGGAACGGTTGCGCTCCTGAAGTGAGACAAGCTGAAAATGCAAGCGGAAGGCTCGACGCAGGTGTGGGGCAAGAAACCTTAAAACTTCAACATCTTCCTCATCGAACGGCCCTTGTCGCGGTGTTCGGAAAACGCTCAAGTTCATCAGGCGACTCTGTTCCTTGCTTAACAGCGCAAACATGCCATGTGCTATGCTCCCCATTGGAAGCGCAAAATCGTTGTACGTTTCGGTTCTACGAAACTCCTCCCAACGACATAGTTCCTCTGAAACGCCAATCCATCCAGCCGCAGTCCGCTCCAGTCCACGAATCGCCCAAATATCAGTTTCGTGGTAATGCTGCCTGTAGCAGAGCGAAAATTCCGGCCCAACGCCGGCGTCGAGCGCCATGGTTCGTTGACCCGAATCATGCATGACAATGGCTGCGGCATGCCCGCCAGTTTCAAGTGCAAGTGATTCAAGAAACGACGTCCACAGCTTCTGATCGGCCGCAGCGTCATACAACAGGCCCAGCAGGTTTGAAAGGACAGACTCGTTGAGTATTGGTGACCGCCTCCCCGCGGTCGCCTCGAATGCGGCGAATTCTAAGTCAGAACGTAAGCCTGTTCAACAGAAATCTCACCCACCTGGGTGATGACAATCGAATGTCTGATCCCCATAATTCGACGCAAAGTATTGTTCGCGCCGATGGGCTGAATGTCCGAAGGTTAGTCGATCACGCCACCATGGAACTAAATAAGGGGAAACTAATGACCAGCAGGTATTTATGCGTGTTTGTAACGGCAGTCTTACTGGTTTGCAGTGCCACATCTTTGAAGGCAGCAGATAAGAAAGGAGAGCTTCGACCGTTCTCTACTGTAGGCATCGGAATCAAGATGTCGATGCTGGGGCCAGGTTTCGAAGTGGCGACTCCACTAAGCCAACGGACCAATCTGCGCGGCGGCTTCAACCTGTTCAGTTACAGCCGTACTTTCAACACCGATGGAGTTAGTTACAACGGCAAACTGCAACTCCGCTCCGGCGAGGTTCTTCTCGACTGGTTTCCCTTAGGCGGTAGCTTTCATTTGAGTCCCGGGGCGCTCGTCTACAACGGAAATCAGGTTACTGCCACTGCGTCAGTACCCGGCGGAAGCACATTTACCGTTAACCACCTCGACTACACGAGTGATCCTGCGAACCCGGTCGCTGGAAACGGAAGAGTAGGTTTTGTGCGCGCAGCACCCATGATTCTGGCGGGATGGGGCAACCTTGTTCCCCGTACGAAACACTTCAGCGTGCCTTTCGAATTAGGGGTCGTGTTCCAAGGATCGGCCCGGACTGCGCTCAACTTTGCTACAGGAAATATCTGCGATGCGGGCGGCGGAAAGTGTCGTCCTGCTAGCTCCGATGCGGCATTCCAGAGCAACGTCCAGGCCCAGGCGGCGAAGATCACGAACGACCTGAAGCCGTTCAAGTATTACCCGGTCATCTCGATTGGGGTTGCATACAAGTTTTGAAAGCGTACAGATTCGGTGTGGGCAAGTTTTCAGCACAGGGATATTCAGCTTTAAAAAATATAAGGAGGGAGCAATGTTGGGGAGAATTTCACGATTTACTGCCATGCTTGTTGGATCAAGTGTTTTTTGGGTACCGTTCTTTACTTCAAAACTCGCGGCACAGAATTTTCCGATTCTGGTCAACTGCGATGCAGGCCAGTCGTTAAGTCGTGTTTTGTCCAGAGTGCCCAAAGAGTTGCCGATCACGGTAAATGTGCGCGGGACCTGCACCGAGTACCTTACCATTGTGGGATTTGAGCACTTTACTCTGAAAGGTGACCCCGGTGCGACGCTGCAGCAACCAAGCACCACCCCGCCCGGCGGGGTGCCCAGCCTGATCTCGATAGAAGCCTCGCATAGCGTTACTATTGATGGTTTCGCAATTCACACGGCTAGCCCCGCCCTCGCGGGTATCGCGATCGAACAGGGCAGCAAGGACATCCGTCTACGCAATTTGACTATGGACGGGGGCGCAACCTTTGAGATTTGGACAATAGAAGCCAGCCAAGTATCCGTCGCAAATGTGACGGTGAGCGATTTCGGTTTTGCGGGAGTTGCGGCGGTCGATGTTTCTGACGTACACCTCGAGCAATCAACCATCCAGAGCACGACAGGTTCGGGCTTTCACGAGGGAATATTTGTCTCCGGCGGCGGCCACGTAACCGTCCAGAGCACGACCATTCGTAATATGCAAATAGGAATATCGGCCGCTGACCATGGCATTGTCGACGTTCAGAGTTTCACGTCATACTTCCCCGAGGCTGTGCCGGATGACGTGGTGATCGACAGTCCCGCGGGGACAAGCTTTTGGGGTGTCGAGATCCAAGGTGGCTCGTCACTTATAACGTCAGGGGATGCCAAGCTGCGCGTCATGAATGCCGGCGAACCCGGAGGAGGCGAGACCGGCGGAGTTTGGGTCACCGACGGCAGCGCCATCACTGATGACGGCGGCGATCTGGTGATCTCAAGCAGCAAAGGTCAGGGGTTACTCGTTACCAATGACTCCCATGCAACCCTTAACGCTTCAAGTGTTATGGGAGGCGGTCACGGCGGGTTGGTTGCGTTAAACCTGTCCACAATCACCGTGAGACCGGGCAGCACTCTCACCGCGGTCGTTGGTAACACGCCGGATCTGTTCTGTGATTCGCAATCCATCATAAGCGGGACATCGAGGACTGCCGGGGTTCCAACCACGAACTGCGGCAACCTCCTGCCGTTCGATGTAGCCGCTTTGCCCTAAAGCTGAGGGACACGCATTTGCAGGTTGGCGCACCGGTCGTGTGTCCAACCTGCATGGTGATGGATACCCTAATGTACTTGTCGCCGACGCCAGCGATGAGGGTCGGATTTATATGAATCGCTCGGCTTCAAACCGACTAACGAGATGCTGCTCGATTTCGAGTAATCAATTTTGAGTGATCAAGACGACGGTTCCGGCGGGAATCGGATCTCCCGCCGGAAGTCTCATTTCAGAGCGGTTCGCAAGAGAAGGCCGAGTTACCGCGCGTCGTTCTGGCTGACGAGCGACCCCGCGTCGGTGATGCTGCCCTTCTGCAGTGCAGTTTCGATCTTGAGTTTCTGGTGAGGCCTAAGATCCACTACTGTTTCAAAGGGCAGATAACCGGGCAATGCAATGCGCACCTGATGCCGTCCGGGCGTGAGTAGCAGAGCTTTGCCGACGCCATTGAACTCGTTCACGTGACCGGTGAACTGCTCGTCGACGAAGACTGCGGCGCGGTCTGGAACGGCGGAAATCTTCAATTCGCCGGTCGCGTCCTTCGCTGGAATGATCGCGTTCTTCGTCAGCGAAATATTCACCGTGTGAACCTCGCCCGGTTCGAGCACGGCTTCTTCCGAATAGTCTTTGTACCAGGGCTGACGCACGACAATTTCATGCTTGCCGGGTACTAGCAGCAGTTTCTTGTTGCCTTTTAGCTCCTTGGCATAGCCCATGTATTGCCCGTCAACCCAAACGCCTGCGGTCTTTTCGGCGCGGTTGTGGAACTCAAAACGTACTTCGGCAAGGACTTGGTTCTCAGCGGATGCCAAGGTTGCTGTGGTTACGAAGAAGACGGCCGTGATGAACAAAAAAGTAATACGCCCCAACATTTTCAGACCTCCAGAAAATCGAATACAGGTGCCAATTCCGAGAATCGATGCCAAGATCTGAGGCCGCTCGCGGGAGGAACTCTGCTTCAGCAATGGTGCTTGGGGATGTACTTCTGGTCAATACTCAGAAGGGCAGGTTTGTCCTCGAGGGCACACTTCTCGGAGGTGGCATGCTGAGATCGCATTCGTATAAAAATCATTCACAACAAAGGTCACGAAGGTTCACGAAGTCCAATGGAAAGCTTTCCCTTGGCGCCCAGTGTCCCTAGTGGTGAAATCAGTAAACTCAGAACCCGTATTTTGCGATCACTGCTCTCTGTTTTTTCCCGATAAGAGCGAGCGCGGCATGCTCGGCAGGGAGACTGAAGTTGAGTGTCACACCGGTTGCTCTATCGTGGACGTTCACATATGAATCTTCGGCGGCGTCAGAGACAAAGATGTACAGGACGGAATCTTCCAGGCTAATCGGGTACGCCATCACTCCCGGCCGGAAGTTCGGGTATCCGATCTGTTCTGCGGGAATCTCTGGCCCGAACTCAGGCTGGATTCCGAATGAGCCCGTTGGATACGTGCTATGCAAAATGTTTTCATCGGCTGAAAGCTCGATGGGTTCGCCGATCCAGAAAATTTTCCCTTTTCCATGCGCTATCTCTTTCATGCCATGGTCAATGCGCAACGACTCTAGCCAGCTTTGCGCTTCTTCGTCAAAGTTCACAAGCAGACTGGCCTGAGAGGCACCGCTTCGCTTGGTGGCATCCGCGTTCCGAATGTCGGAGACGTGATAGGTAAGCGGGATCGATTGCGCGCCCGGTATTAGTGCTGCAGCCCGATTGATTCTCTGCCAATGCTCGTCTCGATCCACTGGCCCGGTGATCAGCAAATTCCCGCCGTTGTCGACATACTTCAGCAACTGCTGCCAGGCTGTCTCGGTTAGTGCCTGGGCTGATGGCAAAATCGCCAGCTTCGGACTCCCAATCTTGTCAATCTGGTTTTCGTAAATCAAATACGGCGTGAGGTGCGCGTAGTAGGCCAACGCCCTTGCTGTTTTGCGCTGTGCTTCGATCTGCAGGTCGCCAATCGCTGAGTATTGCGCCGCCTGCGAAGCGATGATCGCCACCTGCGCTGGCTCGGGATTGCGCAAATGCGGGCTCAACTCGGCTGCGAACTTGGCGAAATTTCGCATCACCGTCGCTTCCGGTTTTTCGGTGCCGTCGGCGCGCAATGCTCCAATCGGGGTCTCGTTGCCCTCGGTCATGTAGGAATTTGTGTTCCATAGCCATTCGATCGCGCCCGAGCCGTGCACGAATGACATGGCGACTTTTCGCTCGAACAGCGCAGCTTCGTTTTCTGGAGTGCGGCGCGAGGTCTCATCGAGATTCAGTTCGCGCTGCAGGCCGGTCTCCTGAATGAGCATGGCTTTCCCGGGTTGCTTGGCGACAAGCGAATCCCAGAGAATCGAATCGTTCTGCCACCAGGAGTGATTCGTCGTGAAGTCGACATACTGCCCGAAGAACGCGGGTGAGGGTCGGTCCTGAAAGCCGCCTTCGTCCTGGCCGACGGTGATCAACTGCTGCGAGCCGGTTTCGCGAATCGCGTCGCGCATGGTCTTCACCCATGCGACAAAGCTTTCCTGCGCAAACATTTCATAGTCGTAGATCTTGAGCGAGTTGCGGCCGCTGTACATTCCGCGCGGCTGAAAATCGATGTCCTCAGGTAAAGGGATTTGTCCCTGAACGGACGTGATCGGCACATTCCATGCCGCGGCCAGCGCTTCGCGGTTCGGATATTGTTTGTTCAGCCAGTCATTCCATTTCTGGGTTTCGATCCAGTCACCGTTCGGGCGCATGGTCCACAGGTGTTTCGAGAAGCTAGGCTCGTTGATTAAGTCGTACGCGAGAAATGGCACGTCATGGAAACGTGCAACGACAGCCGAGATCAGCGTCTTCTGCTTGCGAACGGCTTCTGGATCTAAGTATGGATTCACTCCACCGAGGACTTCAGGCAAGAACGCGAAAAAGTTGAATTGCACCGGCAAGCCGTACTTGCGTGCGGTCATTAAATAGGCTTCCAGCGTGCGCAAGGTGCGTTCGTAAGGAACGCCGTTCTCGTCGCAAAACTTGTCCCAGCCGGTCCACCACCCGGTGCGGATCATGTTCAGTCCAGCATCGTGGATCTGGCGCAGGTCCTGGTCCCAGACGTAAACATTGGGGTGATCGAAATAGAGTCGCTGCACTTCGCTCGACATGTACGTGGTGCCGATCACCGCCAACGGCTTGTCATCCAGCTCAAAGTAGTTTTCATTCACGCCGAGCTTTGGCCCTGAGCGAAGGTAATCGAGGTCGCGAACCCAGAAAGCGGAGTTATAAGTTCGGAGCGGTTTGCCGTCTACCTGCAGCAGGGCCGTAACCACGTGCAGACCCTTTTCTTTTGGAGAAGGAACGATCAAGGGGTGACCGACCGGCAGAGCCACGGGAGAAGATTTGTAGTCCAGCACATCGTTTTCGGAGCTGATCGTGATGAATGCTTCTGCTTTGCTTTGACGAGCGGAATTCCACGTCACCTGAAGTTCAATCGGCTCTCCCGGCAAATACAGCGGAAGTACAGGTCGAACAGTGAACTCGTCCGCCCCTCGCTGCGCCTGTCCCGCCAGCTGGGAAATAATTTCGCGAGCGTTTGCGCTGCTCCAAAAATCAGAAGAAAGCTCGGCATTCACAAATATCCATCTGCCGCCGTCGAAGCCATTCCTGAAATGATCGATCTGAATTACCGGGGCGGACATTCGCCGGCCACGTTGTGTCGCCCAGGCGAGTGCGTCGAGATTCGAATCAATTGAACCCGCTGAGCCGCCGCGCTCATACAGATCGACGGCGCTCAGGTGAATGATCGGGCTGAAACCTTGCTTCCACGCAAATTGCGGAAGACTGAGCGGAATGTCGGGATTCGATTCAAACTTCAGCCCATCTGAGCCGGGCGTGTCTTGATATTGATCGATGCGCAGCGGGCGCATGTAACGCACGCTGTACTCGCGCAGCTTCCAACTTCCGGCGTCACGATAGGCAGCGCGCGAAAATGGACGCCCGCCAAGCACAAGCAGATTTCCACCGCGTTGTAGAAAACTTTGAATTTCTCCCCACGCTGCTTCAGGAAAGGCTGAGCCATAGGGCAAAACAAGCAGGTTCGCGGAGTTTAGGGCGTCTGTTAGTTCGTTGGCCGAGGCGAAGCGCGCCCCGGGTACGGCGTCCTCCAACAGGGAATCCGGAGCGGGCGCGGAATCGGCGGTGGGAAAGCGGGAATCGCGGAAGACAACGATGTTGTTATCAGCCGCCATGAGAGTGCTGCACGAATATAAAAGGATGGTGAATAGGAGAAGAAGAAACTTCCTCGTCATCGATATCCTCGCGCACTGCGATTTCAGTTCACCCAAGAAAAGCAGATTCCTCGCTGGCTGAAGCCAGCTCGGAATGACAGCACGCCATAAACAACTCTTTTAAGCGCACAGCGCCGCGCCACCCGCAATGCCGGAATCCGCTCCATACCTGGCAGAGACCAATGGCACCTCATTCGCGTGCGGGTTAACCGCCAAGTCGGAAATCCTTGTTCGCATCACATTGAAAAATGGGAGATACACGGCCGCAGCGCCACCGCCGATCACGATCACATCCGGGTCAAGTAGATCGACGATATTACTCAGCCACAACGCCAGCATCTCCACGGCCTCAGTGACAATCTTTTTCGCCAGCGGGTCGCCTACATCCGCTGCCTTTGCAATGATTACGCCAGTTATCGCGCCCGCATCACCATGCGACATTTCGAGCATCGAGGACTGCGCTCCTGCTTGAATTTCGGAACGCGCGCGGTTGGCGATGGCTGTGCCGGAAGCGAAGATTTCTATGCACCCCGGTTTCCCGCAATTACAAATCGGGCCGCGATGATCGATGCTGACGTGCCCGCCTTCTCCCGCCGAACCTGTGCGTCCGTGATAGATCTTTCCATCGAATACAATTCCGGTGCCGATTCCTGTGCCGATGGTCGCGTAGAATACATTTTTATATCCGCGCGCCGCGCCCCAACGGGCTTCGGCGAGGGCGGCGGCATTAGCGTCATTGTCGAGCTTAACCGGGACGGAATATTTTTTTCGCACTGCCGCAGCAAGCGGAAAGTTGCGCCAGCAAGGAATATTCGGCGGATTCAGAATGACGCCAGTCTTCGGGTCGAGCGGTCCTGGCGCGCAAATTCCAATACCCGCAATGCCTTCAGCGCCATCGGGAATAACGTGCGCGATCGCGGAGAGCACGGATTCGAGCCCGCGTTGCGGAGAGGAGTCCGCAACCATCGCGACGCGTACCTGGGCTGAGATTTCGCCGTCTCCGTTCACCAGCCCGGCGGCTACTTTGGTGCCCCCGACATCCACACCGACGAATGAGCGCCTTCTCAACTAAGAACGCGCCTCCGCTGGATTCTGGACTTGTCCGTAGCGCTCGCTGTTTGGTTTCGATCCGCTCACGGCATAGAAGAGAATGTAGAGATAACAGAATGCGGCAATGATCAGGGCGTATTGAATGCCATATCCCCAACTGAGCTCGCCTTGGGTCATCTGCGGATATCGTGAATGGTTGATCACATCGGCTACTTTGCCCACGATGTAAGGAATTACCGCCCCGCCTACGATTGCGGTATTCAGCACTCCTGATCCATCGCCCGTGAGCGGCCCGAGCTCTGCAATGCCGCTGGTGAAGATGCAAGGAAACATGATCGAATTGAAAAGCCCGATGGATAACACCGACCACATCGCGACCGGACCGCTGCTGAATACGGAAATTGTCACCAGCAATGTGGCCATAATCGCGCAGAATGCCAGAACACGCGACGTCCTTACCTTCTGCAAAACCGCCGATCCAATGAAACGGCCGACCATCGCGCCTCCCCAGTAAAGAGAGATGTAGCGGGCGGCCGCCGACTTTGCTGCGATATAACGGGCCGACGGTTCTGCGACGTTCGATGCGAAGTGTCCGATGTTGCTGAGGGCCAGGTAATTGGCGATCGAGCTGCCAATCGCGACCTCAGCGCCGACGTAAACGAAAATCCCGATTGCACCAAAGATGAGATTGGGATGTTTCCAGATCGAATCTCCAACTTTCTCGCCAATTCGATGTTCCGCTGCTTCCATCTTCGGCAAGCGGAACACCGCGAACAAAATCGCCAGCAGAACTAAAAGTATCGCGAAGAAATAGACGTAGAGCTTAATCACCGCATCTTGGGAGGCACTTTGTGCTGCGGCGCTGACGCTCTCACCCAAAATCAGTTTCGCGCCCACCCAGGGGAAAACAGCAGTTCCCAAAGAATTAAATGCCTGCGTCAGATTCAATCGGCTGGATGCCGTTTCGGGTCTGCCGAGCACGGCAACATATGGATTCGCCGCAACCTGCAAAACCGTGATCCCCGCAGCGAGGATTAACAGAGCTGTCAGGAAGAACGGGAAAGAAGGAATTTTGGCCGCAGGATAAACCAGCAGGCATGCTGCGACCATCGTGCTCAGCCCCACGATGATGGCGCGCTTGTATCCGATCCAATCAATAATCTTCGCTGAGGGAAACGAGAAAACGAAATAGGCAAAAAAGAACGCCGTTTGAATAAGAAAACTCGTACCGAGACTCAGGTTGAAGACGTTCTGCGCGAACGGAATCAAGACGTCATTCAGCGACGTGAGCGAGCCCCAAATGAAAAACAGTGTTGTGAGTACGGCCAGGGCTGGGCCGTAGTTGGCTGTTGGTGCAGAAGAAGTCTGGATCGACGTGCGGTTGTTGGTGGTCGGTATCGTCATAGGCCGAGGTGGACCTCTCAATCCGTCACAAAAATTCCTACATTTTTATCACGAATCCCTTAACTCGACGTTCTCAATCTCTTGGGGTCTGCGTTATTTCGGAGGTCGGGTCATCTCCATTGCCCAGATCGCTGCCGGACGCATGTACATCGACGCCCGGTAATGTCCGGTGTTGTCCCAGGCCTCGGGAGTGCGGAACCAATAGCCTTGGGTTTCCCAGTTGGTGTGATAGACGCCCCAGACGGTCTTGTAGGCCTCGTCTTTGAGTCCGTCACTCAGCATGAGAGCCGCGAGGCCGAACGTTGTTCCGGTCCATACTTCTTGCACTTGCTCATTGGTCGTGACCAGCGTCCCGTCCGGCGCTATCCCATTAACGGCGCCCATCTCGCCGTTCTGGAACTTCATCACGTTGAGGTCGAAAATTTTCTTCAAGGCTTTCTCCTGCATATCGCGAGGAACAAGGTCGCCTAAGCCGGTCATGTTCGCGTACCACTGACCGGCCAGCTGGTCCGCTTGCACATCATCGCGATACTCGCTTTGCGTGTCATAGCGGAAATACTCGCCATTCCAGAGCTTGTCGATGTAAGTCTTCTGACCTTTTGTGAACCAGTCGTGGTATTTGGTCGCTGATGCCTTATCATTCAAGGCGTGCGCAATCTCTTCTGCCGCGCGTAGCGAGGCGAGCCATAGTCCGCCGCAATATGCGCTCTCGCCGTGAACAATCCATTCGTCATAAGTCTGGTCTGGATAGTTGTCGTCCTGCGGCAGCCCGTCGCCAGTGCGGTCGTACTGGCGCAGATGTTCAAGCGCCTGCTTCACTGCCGGCCACGTCGAACGGAGGAACGCAGCGTCTTTCTTGCCGGTGAAGACGTAGTCGCGATAGATCATCAGCACGAACTTACTGTTCAGGTCTTTCCAATCATTTGTGTTTTGCCAACTGAAAGCGTTTGGCAATTTGAAGGGATCCTCTTCCGGAATTCCCAAATCGTGGGGAACAGCGCCTTTCGCCTTGCGCACGCGGAACTGTAGGGATTGCGTGTGCAGCGTCTTCCAGATCCACAAATATTTTTCGGTGAGGTCTTGCGGAACCGTGTTGGCGAAGATCTTCAATTCCAGCTTGTCGAGGTCCGGCCAGAATTTCACCAGCGGCATTGATCCGTAGAAGCGCACATCGAGCGTCCCATAAAATGGATAGTCGTAGCACTCCATAAATGTGAAACTCTCGGGACTCTGAGGAGTGGAACCAACCGGGCGTCCCCAAAACGAGCCACCGTCGGCCAGGATATACAGTTCGTTAAACAGCTCGCCGCGGTACCACGCGGGTTTGCTTTCGTCCTTCACGTAAGGCCGTTGCCAGGCATCGATGTCGTTGCTCCATTTCACAGAGTTCTGCAGCGCATCTTTCGCAATTTTCCAGGCGTTTGTTCCGGTCGTTCCGTAGAAGTTTGTGTAATGTCGATACCATTTGCGTCCCGCCCCGAACTGCACGATCGGCATGTCCCAGGCGATGGTCATTGGAACCGTGCGCTTCTCGCCGGGTCTCAAAGTGAAACGAACCGCGATTGCAGCGGCGATCGGTTCACCGCTGCTGACCCATGAAAGATTGTCGTTGCTCAGGCGACCATCTTTCGAGAAAGCCTCCCAAACGTTGCGCCCGTCCTGCGGTGAGAAGGTGGTTTGATAGGTGACATCCACCCCCGGCGACTGCACGGATGCGATTGCCCACTGACCATCCCATTCGTCTTCCACTCCCTTCGGATGTACGCGATCGAAGACAATGCCCCTCACATGCCCGCCGATTCCGCTCTCGTCGACAAAGCGATTGCGGTTGCCGGCATTGAGTGCGCCTTTCATGTCATGCTGGAAATCTCGGAACCAACCGAGCATGTTCGTCCAGGAAACAAGGATTGAGACCGTCACTGTCTTGTCCGTTGGATTCTCGGCGTGCCAGCGATAGACGGCGACGGGATAACTGCTCTCGCGATAATTGTTCGGAAGCACCGGGGAGAATTGTTCGAGTACTACGTGCGCCGGAAATTTTTCCCAACGATAGTCGTACCAGGATTTCGGATAAAGCGAGTAATAGTCGCCGGCGCCCACGGGGTAGTCCCACTTCCATGAGCCGAGTTCTCCGTCCTCAGGATGCGCAGCAGTGAGCACCTGCGCAACGGGTTCGCCATCCTCAGATTTCTGATACATGGCGAATTGGTTTGCCCAGACGGTCTGGTATTTGTGAACGCCGCCCTTTATGTGCCAGCGCGCGAAATCGCCGCGATAAGTTCGTGAGAACGTGCCGGAGCCGAACCCTCCCACAGGCGCGCCTTGCCAGTAACCGTCATCAATCATTCCACTCGCCGCCAGTGCCGGCTTACGTCCTCCAGGGTTTTCAAGCGGCTGCCCAATGCCGCGCTTCCAGGCGACAGAGGGAATTGCATCGCCGGCGAAAAGCAATTGGCTGAAAAGCACACCGCAGAAAACGAACGCCACAAGACGGCCTAAGATTCTCATCGACTCTCCGAGACGGTACAGGTTCTCAGTTATAGAAAAACGTTATTCTACATGGGGGACGCGAGAATACAAGCTGAAAGCGCATGAGCTAACAAAGCATGAGCCAACAAGTAAGATCGCGGTCATACCCGAACATCTCTGGGGCATCAATGTAAAGCAAGATGAACCCGTCTCCAGAGCTCACGCAAACGGAAGTTGAGACGCGGTCCGAAGCCACTCAGCCGGACCATGTGCACCGCGTCGGAACGCTCCTTTGCGAACACCAATCCGATAAGTTGATCTTGCCTGAATGTGCCATCAGCATCGCGCCCGGCGTCCCCACGAAGCACCAACAGCTCACCTCGCTTCTGAATGATTCGGTGGGCCTTGAATTCCTGGTCCGCGCGAACCAGAACAATATCGCCGACTCGTAGCTTTCGTTTTCCGAGTGGGCAGACCTGCAGGATATCGCCATCGTTGATCGTCGGAAACATGCTGCGCCCGCGGGCCTGGAAGCGAAAGCCGCAGCCACGTTCAACCAGTTGGGAAGCAAATTCGCCGAAGCCCGCCGAGTGTAATAGCTCTTTAGGCATGGAAGGCTAGCACCGCGGAGATGGCACTTTGATCTGGCACGAATTGGAACTCATAGCAAGGCACCGCATCGACGAGTCGCTTCAGGAACTCGACCGTGCGCTCGATACCACCAGGACTGTGAAATGGCGGAAAACAGCGGGCGAATATCTCACCTACTGCGCGTGCTTTTTTAAGAGGTGAAAAGTTGTTTCCTGTTCCGTGTTGCAAGATAAAAATGTTCTTAAGTTTTGCCCTGCCCGCCGAAGCAAACGCCGCCTCCCCATGCCATGGAGTTCCATACATCCAAAGCTCGCCATCGTGCAGCCGCAAAATGAGGCGGTCATCGCTCAAGATTTCCGCCTCGCGAAATGTGTCCCACAAGCGCGCGGTTGTGCTTTTGCCGTCCCCGGAGTGTCCAAGGAACAAATGGCCGCCGTTTTCACTGTCGACTAGCCCGCAACCATGCACTTCCACTCCGAGGCAGTGCGCGGCCAAGTAATTGGTAAACAGCAGTTCGTCAGCCGGATACTCGAGCGGCGAGACAGGCAATAACCCTTCGAGCGCACTGCGATTTAAGAGTAGTTGCGTTGAGTGAAAACCAGGGTCCGTGCACAGACGTTTATAGGGGTCGGAACCGAGGTTAGAACTAAAGAAGTCGAAGACCAATTCTTGACCGCAATGAAACAATTTCCACACCGCATTCGAGTCGAAGACTGGCTCTGCTCGTAGAGTGTGCAAGTGCTCAGCCCACTCCACCGACGTTTCAATGTCAGCGTTGGGATCTGGACACATGAAAGCCGTCAATCCGTTTTCGAACGAGAAGGTGCTCAAGCTCCCGCCGGTCAACGCTAGTGAAATTCCGCCGATTCGAAGATGAGATTGTGAAACCGGCAGAACTGGCCGAACCTCGGTTAAGGGAATCAGTTGAGCAGCCATCGCGATTGTTAGCGACGCGTCAGGAGCCAATTGCAGGACACCCAACGCCCGTGGCACAGGTTGCTCCCACCGGTCCGCCGAGGCTCGCGTTCTTGCAGTGCCCGAGCACTGCCTCCTCCGGCCGCAAACTGATTACCGTAACCTTGGGCGCTTCATATTTCTTTTTCTCTGTCTCTTCTCGCGCGCTCGGATCAGCCATCGCCATCATCCTCCCTCGGCTCAAAACACTCAGTGCATCGCGCCGCATCCGCCACAGCCAGAAACTGGGGCAGAGTTATTCAGCACCGGAAGAAGGGGTTCCGGCGGATTCCACTCTGCAACACTGATTGCACCAGAGGAGATCCGATGAGCTGACTCGAGTATTTGTTCGCGGCGGTTCCCCTCGGCACAAAATTCGCAATCGCCATGTTCTGGAACTTTAAATCCGAGGCTAAGCGCGCGCAGATGCGCAACCTCGCACAGAAAATCAACCGGAGACTCAGGATCGCCGTTTTCCAGCTCTCCATTCGCGGGACACATGCCGCAAATGATGCGCAGCCGGCACGAAGTGCATTTCGTCATTTTTGAGAGCCGCCGCGTCCGAACCTTGAGCAAGTACTGCTCCCATCCCTCGCGCACGCTGCCTTTGCGAATGTCATATCCCTCGCGGTGAGAGATGACACAAATGGTCATGAACCCGTAAGGGTCAATGGCAAAGCTCTTGACCCCTCCGCCACAAACGTAGACCGTGTCCAGTACTCGTTGTTGGATAGCAAATTCATTCTTCAGGAGCGCGCCGAGTTGAGAAGAGAGTTTGGGCCAGCTCATTTCGAGCGCGACCACTTCTTCCGGCGAAAGCCGCACTGACAGCGGCGCATGGGAGCAGTCGATGCGTGGGTTTATAGAAGAATCGAATTTAAACTCGACGCCCAGCTCCTGTTCCGCGAACTCCTTCATCCCCAGGATTTCATGCCGATTGATTCTGGTACCCACGGTTTTCAACTTGAGCGGAAGGCCCCGATCGAGCAGCAGATGAATGCCTCTTATGCAGCGGTCGAAACTTCCAGGCAATTGCGTCAACGCTTCATAGGTTTCTTTCGTCCGGCCGTAGAGCGTGATCTCAATGGCGAATGGCGGATATTCGCGCAGGTAGTCGGCAATCGCTTCATTGATCAAAATCCCGTTCGTGAAGAGGGTGATCAGAAAGCCCTTTTTCTTTGCGAAGGTGTAAATCTCGAGAAAATCTTTGCGCGCGAAAATCTCCCCACCCGTGAACAACAGCCAGATCACTCCCATATCCGCCAGTTCGGTGATGATTTTTTCGTATTCTTCCTTGGTCAGCTCCCGGTTTTTTGCAGCCAGATCGCTCATTGGCAGATTGTTATAGCAATGTTGGCAGATTAGCGGACAGCGGCGGGTCACTTCGAGCGAAGCTTCGATCGGAACACGCTGGTTGGAGAAGTGTCCGTGCAACTCACCGCTGAACTCGCCGTAGGAGACGAAATCCACACTCATGCGGCAGCTCCGATTGAGAACGGAGAGATCAATCCCAGAGAGCACATTTCGTCAAGGAAGCGCTTTATATCTTCGCGAATGTCTTCGCCTTCGGAGGAGAATTCACTCTGGACAGCTTTAATGATGTGTTCGTAGCCGCGTGGCTCCTGAAGGAGTTCCCATATCAGAGCTGCAACTCCGTTGAGACTATAGATGGCGGCCAAATCGCCAACCCCTCTCCTAATTGGCACGATCAAAGTTTCGCCAGCAATCACACGCGAAACCACAGAATCTGAGCGGACAAACAATCCCATCTCGTCTCCGGAGACGCGTCACCCCGTCTCACACTGATACTGATTGCAGATTAGCAAAGCGGTAGTGCAGGAAGATTAGCTAGATAGGTTCAGGCGCCAAGCTGGAGGACATATACCAGAGACGAGGTATTTGTCACGGGACCTGAGAATCACAATGGCCGGCGATTCCCTAGAAACCCGGCGCTTTCTCCTTCCTGTTGTCGCAGACTCCATTCGTTGGTTGCACCGGCAAGGTTGGCGGAGTCAGCAAGGGCGGAGCGCCAGAGAAATTAAAGAACTCCATCATATTATCCGCATTGGCATCTCGCAGGGTTAAAGGCGCCACATTGAATCGGTCTTCAATTAAGCGCAGGATCGAAGTGAAGTCACGAGTGGTATGCGAGACGAAACTCGGCCTCGCCCAAGGCGAAAAAACGATGAGGGGCAAACGGAGTCCAGTTTGGTTAAATGCGCCGGGCTTGTCGCCAGAGCGAAGCGCTGGTGGAATTGAATCGGGCGGGACCATCCGCGCCGGACGCACATGCTCGTATAACCCACCTTCTTCGTCAAAAGTGAAGATCAGCGCTGAATCCCCCCATGACGGGCTATTGATCAGTGCATTAATGACGCCAGACGCGAAAGAGGCTCCCGTCTGGACATTTGCGTTCGGATGCTCATCGGTTGAGGAGAGCCGTTCGATAAAGATGACAGACGGCAGTGTGCTGTCATTCTGCACGTCGTTATACCAATTGGCGATTGGGACCACCTTCGAAGCATCTTTCTTGTACGTTGCGAACTGCTGGATGAACGCGGTTGATGAACTGCCTTGGTAGTAGTAACGCCAGCTTATGCCGGCTTGGTCGAGGTGATCGAATATCGTCGGTTGCGTAATGCTCTCAAACGAAGTGTTCGGCGGAAATGCATTTCCAAACGACGTCGCCGTAAACAGATAAAGCCGGTTTGGAATCGTATTCGCCAGTTCCGGAGAAAACCAACGATCGCTGGTCGCAAACCTTGCTGCGGCCTCGTAGTAATAAGGCAGATCAGTCTGGTCGTAATAGCCCATCGCCCGGGTACCCGTTGGATCGATAGTCGAGGGTACCGACTGCGTCGAGAGCATGAAGTCATCCATTAACCCGCCATCTACATCCTGATGGGCTTCATTCCACGCAGGACTGAGGTCCTCCGTGCAAACGGTTTGATAGTGGAATGGGTGTACCGGCTGGCCCTGCGTGTTGTTCAGCGTTGTATTCAAGTTCAGGCCATCGACATCGTTCGCGAGACCCTCTGACGCTTTGTACGGACCGAGCATGCCGAAGTAACTGTCAAAAGAACGGTTCTCTTGGACAAAGAAAATGATGTGGTTCAGTTTCGACAATCCATTGGCAGCAGAAGTCACGGTAATGTTGAACTTCTGCTTGAATAGCGCGCCGGTGCTGTCCTGCGCCTGCACGGCTATCGAATGAGTTCCCAAAGAAACATTGTTTACGTAGACGTCATAAATCGCTGAATTTGAAATTCCGCTCTTACCAACGCCGTCAATAAACAGCGTTATCGATTTGATCGGATTCGAGTCCGTGGCGGCCGCGACCACGTGAAATGGCTGGCTGACGATTGACCCGCTAACCAATGAACAAATCGTAACCGTCTGGTTCGCGGTATTCAGTGCGCATGGCGGCTGCATGGCGACGGGCACATTGGTTTTAAACGTGGCACCCGTCGTGTCCCAGCCTTGAACCGTTAACAAGTGATATCCAACCGGCACCGTGACGAATGTGTTCACAGTTGAAGCCTTCACTTGATAAATCAGTTTGTTGTCCAAATAGATCTGCATCGCCGTCACAGTATTCGAATCGGTGCTTCCGGCAACCACATTCACCTGACTTTGCACCAGCGCATTCGGCGCCGGCGTACAAACGGTCACTGACGGATTGGTTGTGCTCAACGGGCAAGGCGCGCTTGCATAGGCTGATCCAGCCGCAAATATGAGGGCGAGAAACGGTGCGAGATAAGAGATACGTAGCATTTATGGCAACTCCAAGCTGAACTACAAAAGAGGAACTTTCCCGCTTTGGAGTTGCCTTTTCTAGGGTGGTCTACAGTATCGTTATCAGCCCACTCGAACGCTGGTGACAGATCTGCACATACTTAACAAATCGAGCTTTACGGTTTACGGTTTGGCTGAGCGAGTTCACGCGGTTAACCACTTAGTACATAGGACCAGGTAGCTGCCGTGGCGCGCCGACCGGCTGCGAAACTGTTCGCGGCTTACACTCGAACTCCGCCTCAATTGCGCCGCGGGTAACCGCTCCCCAGGCGCAATTTTGATTACTGAGGTAATTGAATTCGACCTACTTCGATACTGACCCAGGATTAAGTAGACCTTAAGATTCAGTTAAGTGTGACCACTCTCCACCAATCACTGGGACGTTATCTCATCGAAGCCGAAATTGGACGCGGCGCGATGGGTATCGTATATCGCGCTTACGATCCGCAGATCGGGCGTTCGGTCGCGATAAAAACGATTTCGCTGAACGGGCCAGAGTTCACCGATAAGGACGAGTACCGGCGAAGGTTCCTCCGCGAGGCGCGGGCTGCCGGACGATTATCGCACCCGGGAATTGTCACTATCTTCGACGCAGGCGAGGACTCCGAAACAGGTGAGCCGTACCTGGTGATGGAGCACATAACCGGTCAGCCGCTGAGCAAGATGCTCACGCGCAGTCGTAAGCTGCCACTCGAGACCGCGCTTCAGTTCGCGCAGGAAATCGCTGAAGCCCTGGATTATGCGCACACACAGGGCGTAGTGCATCGCGACATCAAGCCTTCGAACGTCCTGGTCACAGAAGACAGTCACGCTAAGATTGCAGATTTCGGTGTCGCCTGGCTGAGCCAGGAAGTGAGTCAAGCCGGCGAAGTAGTTGGGAGCCCGGCCTACATGGCGCCGGAACAGATGGCTGGCAAGCAGGCTGACACTCGCTCCGATTTGTTTTCGCTGGGCGTGGTGCTCTACACAATGATCACCGGCTTCCGCCCGTTTCAGGGGAACAGCGCTAAGACCGTCGTTTTTAAGGTAATGAACATCGAGCCGGTGCCTGTCACCAGCTTTCAGAGCGACATACCGCCAGAGTTGAACGCCATCGTCTCGCGCGCAATAGCCAAGAACCCGGATGAGCGCTATCCCAGCGGCGCCGCACTGGCTAATGCGCTGCGGGCCTTTCGCAACACGGACTTCGCTCTCGCCGAGGCCACTGAATTTTTTGCCAAGGCGGTGCAGGCAGCCGACAGTAAGGGCGGAGCCGGAGATTTGAAGCCGCTCAGAAGAATCTATCGGCGTTTTTCACTGACCGTCGCGCTGCTTGCTATCGTCATAGCTGGAAGCTTATTCGCCTGGCGGATGTCGAAGGTCCATGACGTGCCATTGTCGGCAGAGGTGATCGCGCAACTTCGAGCCAATCCGGTGCGCCGAGTGCAGTCCGCCACGACCAACATGATTTCCGCAATCAGCCGGCCAGTCACTCACAAGCTTCATCGCGGCAGAAAATTATTGCCAATCGCGATCTCTGCCCCGCCAGCACCGGTCGTGGAATCTGCAAGTGTACAAGTTGAGATTCGCCACCATTTCGACAGCGGGCATGCGTCGGTCTGGCTCGATGACAATGTTGTCCTCGATCAGGACCTGCGCGGGCCCGATGAGAAGCATCTGCTGCGCGCAGTTGAATTGGAGCAGGTCACAAACGTGCGGCTCGCTGCGGGCAAACACTGGATACAGGTTCGCGTGATCTCGCCGTCCAGCAACTATGACCAGATCGAAACGCTCGACGCTGACCTGGCTCCGGGGTCGGAACACGTCTTATCGGTGCATTGCGACAAGCACAAAATGCAGGTGAATTTGCAATAAAAAAAGCAGCCCTTCGCGGGCTGCTTTCATGTCTTTCTCCATCAGGCCAGATTAGAACCGAAGCTGTGGCCCAAAAGTTATCCGCAGATTGTTGAACGTTCCGTTGCTGAAATAGACCTCGTCGCCAACTTCAGCCCGCAATCCGAACGGTCCCCAGAAACCTTCGATGCCAGCTCCGGGATAGACCGCGAAGTGCGTGCCTCCTCCGCCGACTGAGCTGATCGAATTACCCACGCTACCGGGGGTGACCGCTGAAGACGTAGTAGTGAAGTTGATGAACCCGACTTTACCGGTCACGAAGAATTTGAACGGTCCAGGCGTTTCGAATCTAGGCCCGAACAATCCAGTCAACGGGCGGAGCCTGGTCGTGGAAAAACTGGTACTTGCGCAATTGTGGCAGACAGTTGTGAAATTGCGCTCGAAGTCATAGTTCATTTCGCCTTCCAGCGCTACGTAGTGACTTGCGTTAAAGGCCGCCCGCGCACCGAAGCCAACAAAATTCGTAGTTGACGCACCGGGCGAGAAGCGGAAATAGTCAGCAAAAATGCCGACACTGCCATGGTCATAATTTCCGCTTTCCTGTGCAGCGAGCCACGAAGGAGCCGCCGTCAGCAGCCCTATTATTCCTATCCACATAATCCGTTTCATTTGAACCTCTTCTCCTCATTCAGAATTAGTTTTACTTCTGCTCGCGCCTTTCCCCAGCTACGGCCAACAGGGCAGCAGGTCGAAATTTGGATGCCGGGCGGATTGCGACGGTTGGGTTTCTTGAGGTCTGCAAGACCTTAAGTCTTTTACGGTATTCGGATCTAAGGCGTTCTCTTGCGACTGTTTTGGAGACAAGAATCCCACCTCAGGAGGAGACGCTCTGAAGTGGGATTGAGCTACTTCGCTGCAGCGACGCCTTCTGAAACGGTGGAGCTGGCAAGGCTCTTCGGCACTACCGCGACCACAATGTATTCACGTTCTTTGTCGTCCATGTCCTCGACGCGGAGCACCATTTTGTCTTTGGTAAGACGGAATTGAGCTTTCTCGCCGACAGGCAGCAGCGCCGGATGCTTGTCATCTTTCGGCTGTATTGTGTAGACCAGACTGTCAGCCTCGAGCACGTACTGCTGACACAGTAGCTCGCGTGTTTTCCGGTGGGTTGAGTCAGTTCCGATCACCTCAGCAGCGATGCTGTTGCCATCTTTCTCATCAACTCCGCATTTCACTGATTCCATCTTTACGAGCTTGCCGCTCTGGTAATGCTTAGGTTCTCTTGCGTGTGCAGCGCTGACCAATAGCAACGACGCCAAGACATAGTTCAATCGCATATTTTCAAATCTCCGACGGTCGGTTTTGCCCCTTAGCCGCGAAGCTAATATTGTGCCCGGCTGCAGTTCTCATACGAAGATTGCAACCGTCTGAACCCGTCCGTAACTGGGGGTGGTCTATTTTTTGGCCGCTTATTGCACCTTTTTTGTCGCGCGGTGATGCGAAAGCGCGGGCTCATGGTATCTTCCACCAGACGAGCCTCTGAATGGGACAGATCGCGACCAGCGCTCCCAACCAACCTTCCGATACGCGTTTTTTCGGGCACCCCCGCGGTCTGGCGACGCTTTTCTTTACTGAGATGTGGGAGCGCTATAGCTTCTATGGCACGCGCGCCCTGCTTATTCTTTACATGACGCATCCGGTCACTAGCGGAGCGCTGGGCTTCTCGGATATGAAGGCTGGTGCGATTTATGGCTTTTACACCGCTACCGTATATCTGCTTAGTCTTCCCGGAGGATGGTTCGCCGACCGCATCGTTGGACAGCGCAGGGCGGTCCTGTTCGGTGGGCTATTCATCGCTGCAGGCGACTTTTGTCTGGCCTCGCCGGGGATTGCCATGTACTACGCCGGGTTGGGTTTGCTCATGATTGGAACGGGCCTGCTCAAACCGAACGTGAGTACCATGGTTGGGCAGCTCTATCCGGCAGGCGATCGGCGGCGCGATTCTGGCTTTTCTATCTTTTACATCGGGATCAACATCGGCGCGTTTTCTCCCTTATTAGTGAGTTGGGTAGGAGAAAAGATTAATTGGCACTTGGCCTTCGCAACCTCAGGAGTGGGGATGATCGCTGGGCTTATCCAATATTTGGTTACTGGCAAATACCTGGGCGAGGCGGGGCTTCACATTTCTCATCTCGAGGATCCCGAAAGAGAAAAGCGGCAGAAACGGATCGCATCCTGGATTGCAGTGGTGGCGATTGCGGCCCTCGCGGCCATGATCTTTTCAAGCTCGAGGGGCTGGATTCAGCTAACTGCGGAATCAATCTCGAATGGATTGGGCGTCGCGTTAGCGGTTATTTTCGTTGCTGTCTTTGCCTGGATGATTTTCGGCAAAGGGTGGTCGGTGATTGAAAGGAAACGCGCCAGTGCAATGCTGGTCCTCGCTATCGCCTCTGCAATTTTTTGGGGAGCCTACGAGCAGGCCGGTTCGTCCCTGAATCTATTCGCCGATATCAACACAAACCGGCACATTATGGGCTACGAGTTTCCCGCAGGTTGGTTTCAGTGGGTGCAGCCTTTATTCGTTCTGATTCTGGCGCCTTTTTTTGCCTGGCTTTGGATTAGACTTGGCAACCGCGAGCCGTCGAGCCCTGCAAAGTTTTCAGTTGCATTGCTGTTCATCGGCTTGAGTTTTCTTGTTCTAGTTCCGCCTGCGCATCGAACCGGCGTCTCGCCAAACTGGTTGAATACATGTTATTTCCTCGGCGTTGTGGGCGAAATGTGCCTGAGTCCGGTCGGACTAAGCGCCTTCACAAAACTCGCCCCCGCGCGGGCAGCCGGATTTGCCATGGGAATCTGGTTCCTCGCTACAAGCATGGGGGAGTGGCTGGCTGGTAAGGCCGGCTCGATGTTCGGATCAATGCCTTTGCCCAAGCTTTTTGGAATCAGCGCGGTGATTCCCTTTATCGCCGCCATTGTTCTAGCGCTCCTGATTAAGCCGACGAAGCGGCTGATGGGCGGGGTATCGTGAGTCGAATACAGTCGAACTGAGCATTGCGTTACTGCATTGGATCGCTTTGATCGAATGCTGGTGGCGCAAGCGATCGTCGATGGTGCCCTGTTGCTTACAACGGATTCCTTGCTAACCAAATATCCCGTCCCGATTCGGCGTGCCTGAACCAAAAACTACTTTCAGAAAAATGATGGACACAGATGCATAGTGGCAAATCTGACAGCTGATTGACGACAAGTTGACGCGGCTTTTAGTACCCTTTAGGCTGCGAACAAGAGTAACTTTTCGTCCGGCTACACTGCCGCAAGCGGTACAACGAAAAGAACTTGGTGCCGCATCAGACTTAATGCGGCCGGAAAAGACGACTTGACGGACGCGAAACGACCACAAGGCACAAAGCTCTCTGAAGCAGAGGCAATTGAGCGGGCCAAGCAGGGAGATGCAGAGGCGTTCGAATACCTCTACAGCCTGCACAAGCGCCGTGTTTATTCGCTGTGCTTGCGGATGACAGGCAATACGGCTACCGCTGAAGACCTCACCCAAGAAGCCTTCTTGCAGTTGTTTCGTAAGATTGGAACGTTTCGCGGCGAGTCGGCATTTTCCACTTGGTTGCACCGGATGGCGGTCAACGTAGTGCTTATGCAGCTCCGAAAAAAAGGGCTGCCGCTGGTTCCCATCGATGAGACCACCGAAGGTGAAGACGAGGGCACGGTTCGGAAAGAGCCGGGTGCGCCGGACGAGCGTCTGGCGGGTTCAATAGATCGATTGCAGTTACAAAGAGCGGTTGACGAACTACCTCCTGGTTATCGTACGATCTTTGTACTGCACGATGTCGAGGGTTACGAGCACAACGAAATTGCAGAGCTGGTCGGCTGTTCCATAGGCAACAGCAAGTCGCAGCTTCACAAAGCACGTATTAAATTGCGCGAACTTCTTCGGGCGAACAGGACAGAGAAGGCCGGAAAAAGGTGAGCCGGAGCGAATGGGAAGCTTGTATGAATTGCCTGCAATTTGAAAGCGCGCTGCCAGAATATCTAGAGGGCTCTCGTACCTCTGAACAGCAGGCTCACTTGAGCACTTGTTCTTCCTGCTCAAATCTCCTCAGCGATCTCGATTACATCTCCGCCCAGGCCTCTTCGTTGCAGGAGCTGCACGAGCCCAGTGCGCGAGTTTGGAACTCCCTGGAGGTGCAGTTGCGCCGGGAAGGATTGATACGTCAACCCGCGCGCCCTACGCAGCCTAATTTTCTTCTCCGCTGGCGCACCGCGTGGCTGGTGCCCGCCGCCGCGGCGCTTATTATTGTCGCCGGCATCAAGCTCTACCATCCGGCAAAAGCAGGCGACAATCAACCAATTGCGAAACACCTCGCTGCGCCCACGGTCAAGCCGCAGTTGGCCGTCTCCGCCGAGGACAAGGAGATGCTCAAGACGGTGGCTTCGCGGCCGCCCGCGCAAGTCGCGGCATACCGGAACGATTTGGACCAGGCCAATGCTTTTATCCGCGACGCCGAAGAAGCGTTGCGAAATAACCCTAATGATCTATATTCGCAGCAGTTGCTGATGAATGCTTACCAGCAAAAGCAAATGCTTTACCGCCTGGCCGTTGATGAGGACGAGGTCAACCCAGCCGGTGATGTGCAGTAGGGAGACCGAATGATGCCATCGGGTAAATGTGCGGTAAGTGTTGCCAGCGTTTTGATGCTCTCTGGTCTGGCCCTCGGCGCAGACACCATTCGTAAAGACCTCCACTTCAAAGTCGGCAAGCATCCGATGGTTTCCATCAACAATACTTACGGCCCGGTTATCGTGAAAGCTGGCGCCGCGCACCAGGTAGATATTGTCGCGATCCTTCACTCCGACAAGGTCGAACTGGATCAAAGCAAGAGTCGCGACCGGGTGGAGGTTACGTCACATCTGTTGCCCGGAGCCGATCAAAACAGCGGGGTCGTCGAATATCAGATTCAAGTCCCGGCAGACGCTAACCTTACACTGCATTCCGATATGGGAAAGATTCACGCTGAGAAAGTGCTCGGTGATGTAACCGTCGCCGGCAATGACGGCCCTATCGAGGTGGCGGACTGCGCCGGCGGACACGTCCACGTCCGCACCCTGAACGGACCGGTAAATCTTAGCAATGTCCACGGACACGTGGAAATCATGTCCGTCGGTGGTGACGTGCTCATGCACGGTGTCACCGGGACGTTGGTTGCCGTAAATTCGAACAGCGGCAAGATTGAATATGACGGCGACTTCGGCGAAGAGGGGGAATACGCCTTCTCGAGCCATACCGGCAATATCGAAGCAGTGGCTCCGGCTTATGCCTCGATTGAGGTGCTCGCCCGCTCGACCAATGGTACGGTGCAAAGCGATTTTTCGCTGGAGCCCAAGCACGCGCCATTTATTGTGCGGGGCGCAAACTCCCTTTCCGGCACTATGGGCAAAGCAGCTTCCTCCTCGGTAAAACTGTTTTCCTTCAGTGGTAAAATCCGTCTTAAGAAACGCCAGAACTAATCTATTTCAGAAGTCGTAGGCATTCATCGATGACGAAGGAGACGTCTTCGTCCCTGAACTCACCCGCAAAATTTCAGGTCCCGCGGCTTGTGGCCCTTATCGGGTTTATGGGCGCGGGCAAAACCACCGTCGGCCAGGCCCTCGCAACGAGACTTCGATGGCAGTTCGTTGACCTCGATGATCTTATTCAAGGCCGAGCCAGGCGCAGCATTCCAACTATTTTTGAAGAAAGCGGTGAAGCTGGCTTTCGCGAGCTGGAGCGGCAAATTCTGCGTGAAATCGTGATTTCTTCCTCACCTGAGGCAACAGTACTTTCGTTAGGTGGCGGAGCATTCATCGACAACACAAACCAGCGACTTCTGCGCGAAAATGAAATCGTAACGGTGTTTCTCGATGCCTCCGCTGAAGAGCTGTTTCGGCGCTGCGCGCAACCGGGAGTGCTACGCCCGCTGCTGCGCGATGTTCGCCACTTTCGCGCGTTATTCGACGAACGCCGGCCCGCTTATCTGAAAGCGTCACATTGCGTTCAGACGACCGGGAGAGAAATTGAATCGATTGTCGATGAAATTATTTCCAGGCTGGCCCTGGAAACAAGCGTAGGAGTTTCCAAGTGATTCTCATGCGATCTGCTTCACCGCGTTTAATGCTCACAGCTCTGATGGGAATTGCTCTCATCTCAAGCCTGGCGCCAGCGACCGAGAAGACCGTATCGCCCAAGATGGTTGATTCCGGATCTTTCGGTGTTTTTAACGGTGCGCACCGGGTGGCGACAGAAACATTTTCCATCAAGCAGAATGCTGAAGGCAGCGTCGTTAGCTCCGAATTCAAATCCGCGCAAGGCGAGCAAACCGCAGAACAATCATCCGAGCTGGATTTGAGTCCTTCGGTCGAGCTTCGCCGCTATGAATGGAAAGAGGTCACTCCGGAGAAAATGAACGCGGTGGTTGAGCCGAATGATACGTTTCTGATCGAGCACGTGTTCTCCGGACAAAACGAGAAGCCGCAGAACCAGAATTTCTTGTTGCCGGCATCCACATCAATCCTCGACGATTACTTCTTCGTCCAGCGGGAGGTCCTCGCCTGGAAGTTTCTGGCCACGGCATGCAAACAGCAACCCGCAGGGCTCGGGTGCCCGCAGAACCAGAAAGTGCAGCTAGGTACCCTCAATCCGCATACTCGCAGTTCGATGCTCGTCACCATTGAGTTCACCGGCAAAGACAAAGTAATGGTGAAAGGGAGCGAGCGAGAGCTGAGCCGCTTCATGCTGAAATCCGAAAGTGGCGACTGGGCGTTCTGGCTGGATGACAACTTCAAACTGGTACGCCTTCTCGGGGATAACGGCATCGAAGTGTTGCGCGATTAAGGCCGCTTGCGCGCTGAACGTGCAATGCAATTTCTGTAAGCTTGAGAAGTACTCCGGCCTGTGAGAAAGGGCCTTTATGGCACTGATTGACGGCCGTACCACGCGCGTGTTGTTTACAGTGCTGCTTTTTGCCCTTGGCCTGGGCTTCCTCTACGTGGCGCGGCATACACTGGTTGCTTTTCTCTTCGCGGTCTTCTTCGCATATCTCGTTGACCCTGCGGTATCCCGCATCCAGCGCTGGACTAAACGGCGCGGTCTGGCGATCGCGATTATTTACTCGTTGATCGTGATCCTTCTTGCAACGTTCTTTTTCTTTGTCGGACCCAGAATTGGGCGGGAAACGCAGAAACTGAGCGAATCACTGCCCGCACTGCTTGAAAAAGTCAGCAGCGGGCAAATCGCGGAAGAAATTGGGCTGCAACGCCATCTGGGTGCGACCACCAGCCGTCAACTAAGCGCATTTCTATCATCCCACCAAGGCTTTTTGCTCGAGATCGGGCGAAAAGCCGGATTGAGGGTCGCTGAGGTAGCGCAGGAGTCATGGCTGATACTTATAGTGCCCATCCTTGCGGCCTTTTTTCTGAGCGATGCCCACATGTTCAGCCAGACGGCGCTCTCTTTTTTTAACTCCAAGCCACAGCGCGAGTTCATGCAGGGCGTGATCGATGACATGAACCAGATGCTTGCCGATTTCATTCGCGCCCAACTGACGCTGGCTGCGCTTTCATGGGCGGTCTATTCTGCATTCCTTGGGGCGAGCCGGGTTCCGTATGCACTGATGCTCGGCACCGCTGGGGGAATACTGGAATTCATTCCCGTAGTGGGTCCTTTAGTGGCAGCAGCATTGATTTTCGGAGTCGCGCTGCTTACCGGGTCTCACTGGCTTGTCGTGCTTATCTTCTTGATTGCGTGGCGGGCTATTCAAGACTATGTGGTGAGTCCGCGGGTGATGGGAAAAAGCATGGAGTTGCACCCGCTGGCGGCGATTTTCGGCGTACTGGCGGGCGCAGAAATCGCTGGCGTTCTCGGAGTTTACCTCTCCATTCCCGTGATGGCGAGCCTGCGAATTGTGTGGCGTCGCTGGCGGATGTACGCTGAGCGGCGTCGCTTCGGCCCGCTTAACGAGTACTCCTTCATAACGGAACCAGCTCCGCAAAAATAGGCAATACGCCCGGGCGTAACCCGCTACTCGACTGTGACCGACTTGGCAAGGTTCCGGGGTTGGTCCACGTCACACCCGCGGCGAACCGCGATGTGGTAGGCGAGCAGCTGCAGTGGGACAATCTCTAGAATTGGCAGCAGCTCTTCCGTAGCCGCCGGAATATAAATCACATGATCTGCAGATTCTTTGATCTCTTCATCGCCCTCAGTCGCCAGCGCAATCACCTGACCCGACCGGGCCTTCACTTCTTTCAGGTTAGAGCAGGTCTTCTCGTAGCGCACCATTGAGAGTGCGTCTTTGGGGTCCCGGGTCGCGATGATCACTACAGGCAGGTTCTCGTCAATCAGGGCGTTGGGGCCGTGCTTCATTTCGCCTGCGGGATAACCTTCGGCGTGAATGTAAGAGATTTCTTTGAGCTTTAGCGCCCCTTCGAGCGCTATGGGATAGTGAATGCCGCGTCCCAGGAAAAGAAAATCCTGTGAGCGGACATATTGTTTGGCCAGATCTTCGCAGTCTTCTTCGTGCGTGAGAAGATGCTCGAGCTTGCCTGGAATGCGCGTGAGTTCTTGTACGGCGTCTTTGGCCTCTTCACCGGAAATCACGCCGCGCAGTTGACCGAGATACAGCGCGAACAAATACAGTGCGGTCAATTGACCAGTGAACGCTTTCGTTGAAGCTACTCCGATCTCGGGACCCGCATGCGTGTAGATCGTGCCCGCCGCCTCGCGCGTGATCATCGAACCGACGACGTTGCAAATCGCCAGGGTCTTTGATCCCTTTGCTTTAGCTTCACGCTGGGCCGCAATGGTATCGGCGGTTTCGCCTGATTGCGAAATCACCAGCGTGATGGTGTCCCCAGGAACAATCGGGTCGCGGTAACGCCACTCACTAGCGTAGTCGACCTCAACCGGAACGCGTGCCAGCCGTTCGATCATGAACTTGCCGGCCTGCGCAGCATGCCAGCTGGTACCGCAGGCTGCGATATTGATCTTTTTAGCGGCACGAAACTCGGCTTCGGTGATTTCCATTTCGTCCAGAAATACCTGCCCGGTCTCCTGCGAAACACGCCCAAGCGTGGTGTCACGCACGGAGCGTGGCTGCTCGTAGATCTCCTTGAGCATGAAGTGCTTGAAGCCGCCCTTTTCCGCCATGATGGGGTCCCAGGTGACATGCTGCACCTGGCGGACAATCGGCTGGCCGTTGAAGTCGGTGAGGCGCACACCCTCGGGAGTGATTACCGCAAGATCGCCATCCGCCAGGAAGAAGAGGTCACGGGTGTGGTAAAGAATTGCGGGTACGTCTGACGCGACGAAATACTCATCCTTCCCGAGGCCGATCACCGCTGGTGGGCCATTGCGCGCGGCCACGATCTTGTTGGGCTCGTCGACCGAGATCACCGCCAAGGCGAAAACACCCGTAAGTTGCGAAACCGTTTTGCGCACCGCCTCCTCAAGCGGAGGACGATGCCCATTTCCCGATTTCAGGAAATATTTTTCGATCATGTGCGCCACAATTTCGGTGTCGGTTTCGGTGGTGAACCGGTGGCCCTCTTCGGCGAGTTTCTTCTTGAGCGAGACGTAGTTCTCGATAATGCCGTTGTGGACTACGACGACGCGCCCGCTGCAATCGCGATGCGGATGCGCGTTTTCTTCGGTGGGACGACCGTGCGTAGCCCATCGCGTATGGCCAATTCCGTAAGTGCCATCGAGAGGCTTCAGCCGGATGACTTCTTCAAGGTTGCGCAGTTTGCCTTCGGCCCGGCGAATCTGCAAGCCATCGCCATTGCCACACACCGCGATGCCGGCGGAATCATAGCCGCGATATTCAAGGCGCCGCAAACCGTCGAGAATGACGGGCACCACCCGCTTTTTGCCAACGTATCCTACAATTCCACACATGCCGACTGACTCCTGATGAGATATGCGGGGGAGTGCACCACGTCAATTCGCAACCTATTCTTCAATCGAATAGCGGAATTCTTCAATCACAGGGTTTGTAAGAACTTCACGCGCGATGCGTCCGACTGCATTTTCCGCCTGCGCCTTGTCCAAACCGCCATCCAGGGTCAACTCGAAGAACTTCCCTTGGCGTACGTCCTGCAGACCTTGATAACCCAGTTTTTGCAGCGCACCTTGTATGGTCTTGCCCTGCGGATCCAATACGCTCCGCTTCAATGAAACGTACACGTAAGCTTTCATGGGGAGACATTCTGATTATACGGCAACCCACGCGTTGGCCATTCAGCGATAATTTTGCTCAGAAAGATTCGAAAGAGAATGGCCTGGAGACGGAGAGAGCTTTGCCCCCCAGCCGCGTTTCGGGCAGGGAAAAGGGTGAATGTTACCTGATTTATATACTTCAAATCAACCGAAAAGTGGCATTGGGCTTGTGATTCCGCCGTTCCCAGGACAAAAAAAATTGCTGCAAAAAGGCACTTTCCCATTATTATCTGGTTAACGAAATAGAACGTTGCATCGAGGGGATCCGGTGATAAACGATGCAACAGGTTCCGGAGCGCCATTCGGATAGTGACCCTATCCAGGGTTTCGACGAGTCTTCTCGCCGATATAGGGTTCTTCTACACGCGGCAGAGATAGCAGCACGCGGCGGGTTCCCCCAGCTGCTGGAAGAACTTTCCAGGCTCTTACACGAGCTCTTCGACTTCAACTTTCTGAATTATGCATTGCGCGATGACCGCGCCGAGGTCATGCGCGTGTACATGCTCAACGATGTCATTGGGGCAACCGAATCTCCGCTGGAGTTGTCGGTCGAGGAGTCGCCCGCGGGTTGGGTCTGGTCTCACCAGCAGCCGCTCGTCATTCCTGATCTTGCACAAGAGCAGAGGTTCTGTTCCGTTTTGGAACTCTACTCGGCGAAAGGCTTCCGCTCAGTTATATCCGTGCCAATGACCACGGCGCGCCGTCGGCTGGGAAGCCTGTCATTCGGCAGCGCTCAACAGATGCACTGCGACTCGAGCATTCTGTATTTCCTGGAACGGCTTGCGAGCCTGGTTGCGCTGGCGCTCGAAAATTATCTGTTTGTGGAAGTTCCTCTGTTAACCGAAGCTACGGCGGGGGAACAACGGCAGCTGCGGCAACTGGTGGCAACCCAGCTTCAACTCACGCAGAAGAGCACGGAAGCTTACGAAAGCTTGCGCCGGGAACGCGAACAGTTGGAAACCATCATAGAAATCCTCAGTGGCATGGGCGCTTCGCAGGTAGATTTGCACCAGATGTTTCCCGCTATTTGCCGGTCTCTCTATAAAGCCATTGAACACGATGCTGCTGTGATCACGCTGGTGGACAGCACTGGGCAAAATTACGATGTTTACGCAGTCGAGTCCAAAACATCGCCTCAGCTGCTCTCGCAGGGGATGAAGATCAAAGCGGATGAGAGTTTCGCCCCTTTCCTCCTGGCGCGAGCGCCAGATGGAGACATTGTCGGTCGTGAAGAGCTGGAGAGAAAGGCTCCCCAAACTGCTCATGCGAAACGAGCATTGGAAGCCGGTCTGGTTAACTGGTGCGTGGTACCAATGCGGACCCCAAATCGCCTGGTCGGGATTTTTGCAGTTGGCGGCCGCCGAGAGAACGCTTTCACCCAACATGATTTGGACTTGCTGCGCCAATTGGCTGGTGCGATGGGACTTTTTCTTGCCAAAGCGCAATCCAGGGCGGCCGTGCAGATTGAAAAAGAGCGCCTGGATACGTTGTTAGAAATCAGCCGTACTCTGACTTCTACGTTGGACTGGAAAAAACTCTTCCAGGACATGTCTACATGTCTTCGTCGATTGACTGCGGAGGAATATGCGCATTTTGCCCTATTCGAGCCTGCTGGCGAGGTGATGCGCTTCCACGCGCTGGATTATCCCGAAGGCAGTCGGCTCGTGGTGACTGGGACAACAGTGCCCGTTCTCGCGTGCCCGAGTGGAATTGCCTTTCACGCCAGGGAAACAAAAATCTTCGCAAAGGATGATCTGGAAAACATCGGATCGGAGTTTACCCGTAAAGTGCTGGCGGAAGGCATCCAGAAAGCGTGCTGCGTCCCACTAATCAGCAGAGGACGTGCACTTGGGACACTGGGTGTCGCCAGTCTGAAGCCTGACCCCTTCCTGGAAAGCGAAATCGAGTTGCTGCAACAAGTCGCGCCCCAGATAGCAATTGCTTTGGACAACTCTCGCGCCTATGCAGAAATTTCTTCCCTTAAGGACAAACTGACGAAAGAAAAGGTCTACCTGGAGCAGGAAATCCGGGATTCCTTTAACTTCGAAAACTTTGTTGGCCAGAGCAGTACGATCACGTACGTGCTCGAGCAGGTCAGAACGGTCGCTCCAAACTCAGCCACGGTATTGATTCTCGGCGAGACGGGAACCGGGAAAGAGATGATCGCCCGCGGTATACACAGATTAAGTACCCGGGCCTCAGCTAGTTTCGTAAAGCTGAATTGCGCCGCCATACCAACTGGCCTGTTGGAGAGTGAATTGTTCGGCCACGAAAAAGGCGCTTTCACCGGCGCTATCACTCAAAAAGTCGGAAGGCTCGAACTTGCGGACAAAGGTACGTTATTCCTCGATGAGGTTGGAGAAATTCCTCTCGAGTTGCAACCGAAGCTGTTGCGGGTTTTGCAAGACCAGGAATTTGAGCGGCTAGGGGGAACCCGCACCATTCGTGTGAACGTGAGATTGGTTGCCGCGACCAACCGCGATCTTGCCGCAGCGGTAGCGAAACATGAATTTCGCGCAGATCTCTACTATCGCCTACACGTTTTCCCGATTCGTATGCCGGCCCTTCGCGAGCGCACGGAAGACATTCCCTCCTTGGTACGTTTTTTTGTTCAAAAATTTGCGCGCAACATGAATAAGCAAATCGAGACGATTCCTGCCGAGACCATGCAAGCTTTGGCACACTGGCATTGGCCGGGGAACATCCGCGAGTTGGAAAATTTCATCGAGCGATCGGTCATCCTGACCGAAGGCACAACCCTGCGCGTGCCCGTAGGCGAACTGAATTCGCTTAGTGGGCCTGCAGACGACTCGCCGCGCACTCATTCCGCTATTTCTTCCAGTGCGACACTCGAGGAACTGGAGCGGGAATATATTCTCCAAGTTCTGAGGAAATCGGGCGGGGTGATTGCTGGTTCGAATGGAGCGGCCGCTCGCCTCGGGATGAAGCGAACCACGTTACAGTCCAAAATCCAGCGCCTCGGAATCGATAAAGAGGAATACGCCTGTTGACGCTGCCGATATTTCGGCAACTCTGCCGTTAGATCGTCACCTCCAAGCGGCTCGAACTCTCGATTGTCCGCCGCATCTACTCAGGAATGGGTACTTAGGTAGACGTTCCATTTTGGTATCCGGAGTGCTCTAGTTCTCACCACGTTCGCAATAGGTTTTGGGGAGTCGAAATGCCGCTTCGGGAAGCGCTGGGGCTTTCCTCAGGCAATTACGCTCAAATACCGATCCACGCGCTGCGCTTTCCGAAAAAGCCATGCGGGTCGGCCGTCAGCAGTTCCTTTCTGCCGCCGAAGTTCGCGGCTCGTAATCGGCAGGAGCCACGGCTTGAAGCAAAGAAACGGCCGGCGAAAATCAATCCTCTTTTCCTGTTCTACTGCGGATTCAAATGGCATAAGCAAGCAGAAACTTCCGCAGGTTGGGAACTCGTGCAGGCGATGCGGTCCAACAATCTTGGCGCGCGTGCCTTGGCGGCGGAACTTCTCTCAGAGACAGAGGACGGTCGCTTGTTAGTGCGAGACCTGCGACGCACCAGAAACTCACTCACGCTCATCACTCAGCCAGATCCAAAAACAGCAGCCAATATGGTGCATGCAGGAGGGGACAACATGAATACTCCGTATGGTTTGCCAACGGTTGAAAATTGCATGACTTGCCCATTGAAGCAAAAGGGCTGGTTTTGCCATCTCCCCAACGACCTCATGCGACCCTTCCATGAATCAAGCCATTTAGCAACCTACCCCGGCGGAGCCATTCTTTTCGTCGAAGGACAAGTGCCGAGAGGCGCGTTTGTGCTGTGCTCCGGCAAGGTCAAGTTATCAACCACATCGAAGGAAGGGAAAGTATTGGTCCTGAAAATTGCCGAGCCCGGCGAGGTGATCGGACTCAGTGCCGTGCTCGCCGGCGAGTCACATGTAATTACGGCAGAGACGTTGGAGCCCTCCCTGGTCAATTTTGTCGATCGGCAAGGGCTGCTCCGGCTTATGGAGCGGAGCGGGGAACTGGGACTCCGCTCCGCGCAAGCCGTGAGCCGCGAATTTCAATACGCATATCGTGAAATC
Source organism: Terriglobales bacterium (assembly GCA_035279425.1). Classification (GTDB taxonomy): domain Bacteria; phylum Acidobacteriota; class Terriglobia; order Terriglobales; family Acidobacteriaceae; genus Gp1-AA145. The sequence continues at coordinate 33,555 of DATEHT010000022.1, forward strand.
CATGAGCTGGTGCTCGCCCGTTCCTCGTCCGGAAAGCTCGCGCGCCTGCTGCTCTCCTGGGTGAACTCAATGGAACCGCGCACGCGCGAGGTGCGTATTCACGCGCCGGTCACGCACGAAGAAATGGCGCAACGTATTGGCGCCTCACGCGAGACCGTCACCCGGCTGCTGAGCGAACTACGGCGGAAGGACCTAATCAAGCTTGAAGGGGCCACCTTGATCATCAAAAACCGCAACGCCCTCGAAGCCATGGCGATGTGATTACCATCGGAAAATTCGCTGGAACCAGCCGAAACCAGCACTGAGACAGTTACCAAAAGTGTGGAGCTTTTGGAATGGGAGGATTTTCCTGCGGCTTGCCATACTAGTGCCAACGGAATTCGGTCCGTTGGGAGAAGATATGAAGAAATTATTCGGGATTTTGTTCTTGCTGGCGATTAGTTTGCCAGCCCTGGCGCAGTGGAGACTTTCTCCACGCGACCAGCAGCGGTTTGATAGCTACTTCTCACGCTGGCAGGAATACAAGCGTGTGAACGACAGTGGCCAGATCATCAGCATGGAAAAGCGCATGCTCGATGTATATGCGCACTACGGAATCCCGGCGGGAACGCCATTTTGGCGCATCGCCACGAATGCGCGTCCGGAGCGGGTCGTGTGGCGGGAACGGCTCTCGCGCGAAGAGCGGGCCCGTTTTGATGACCTGTATGCTCGCTGGATCTCAGCGCGGGATCAACGTGATCATTTCGAGATGGAGAGGCTGGAGCACCACATGCGTGAAATTATGGCGCATAATGGAATCCCCGTTGAGGTGCGCTTCGAGGAGTTAGCAGGCCGTTAAGTAAGCACCTCAGGGTAGGAAAGTGTCAGCACCGGTTGCCCCACCCTTGTCGCTGGTGTTTGCGACAGGGTGGGGATTTTGATGTTTATGGCCTTCGGTACGCGCGTTGCCCTTTGCACACTGAATTGAGCTAAGCAACCCTTAAGTAAAAACACCCACATCCAGTTCTGCTTTACCTGCACTCCGGCGCGGCAAAATACCGAGGGCCAACCTTCCAATTCTTCGCTCACTCATAGTTGCGGCGAATATAAAAGACTCTTGCTTGCCGGAGGAATTCTCATGAAAAAGCTTCTTGGAAGTCTGGTGGTGCTCGCGGTGATGGCGCTTCCCGCGCTCGCACAAGTGCAACAAATGACGTCTGACGATGAACAGGCCTTCAACGGTTACTACTCACGATGGATACACGACAAACAAACGGGCGATCGCGATGACATGATGAGCATGGAGCACCACATGCAGGACATGATGAGCAAGTATGCGATCGCCCCTTCGACACCGTATGACGAAGTAGCTGCGCAAAATAACGGCACGATTCCACCCGCGTACTCCAGCCAACCCGCGAGCCGCTGGCAAGGCGTGCTTTCGTCGGGCGATCAGGACAAGTTCAACAAGGAATACACGAAATGGCAGGAATCGAATGCGAAGAATGATCGCGATGACATAGACAAACATGCGCGGAACATGGAAGAAATCATGAACCGCTACAACATTCCGCCGAATACCCCATTCGCAGAAATCGCGACGGTGAGTTCACTTCCGCACACCGACATAACGCAGTATCAGGGGCGGTTCTCCCCAGATGACCAAAAGAACTACGACAAGGCTTATGAGCACTGGCAGCGGGACCGGGCTAAGAACGACCGCAGCAAGATGTACAAGGACGAAGGCGAGATGCAAGCGATTATGGCGCGCTACAACATTCCTCGCAATGTGCCGTTTGACGCATTGGCATCGGGCAATCGCGGGTACTAGCTGTTCCGCTTAATTGTTCCTCTCGCTCTGATCCAGAAGAGCGTCCGGGGGTCGTAGATTGTAGACAAGTCAACCCACCCTGCCGCATGAGTAGCGGCAGGGGTGGGGAGATCCTCTCAGTTTTACTTCTGCGTAGTGGGTAAATACCTCTGCGTTTCGAATTACCTTCTCTGAATTAACGGTACTAACTCCTGCAATACACCCAAGGTAGGCCGTACACTCACCTTAGTACCGTCTGTTGTACTTCGGTTATGTCTCTATAGGTATATCGCCAAAGTGCTGGCTCCTCCTACCAGATATAGATGCCATGGCACGGCTCAATACTGCATATAGACTTGGCGTGCAACTGCACTGAAAGTAATTTCCAGAAAAACCATAAAAAAGCCTGTAAAACGCGGAATTCTGCTCTGACCTCGCGAATTTCGAGGTTGATATATGCTCAGTCCACCTAAATCCGCTTGAAGCGAGTTATGAGCGGATTCTCTCCCAATAACGTCGGGCGTAGCAGGCATGCCCAGACGCAGATTCTGTGACAAGGAACACTATGGCAGATTCGCGCGAAGTGATGAACATTCGCCAGGCGTCGCAGTACCTCGGCGTGAGTCCGGACACGCTCTACAAGTACGTGAACGAGCAGAAAATTCCGGCGTTCAAGCTTGGGAACCGCTGGCGGTTCAAGAAGTCAAAGTTGGACCAATGGATGGAAGACAAGTCCAGCGAGACCGAAGCGAAAGCTAAGAAGGCGAAGGCGGCCGGGCAATCGGCTACATAAAGGCGGACACATGTTTGGATTTGGATCGAAATCAATCGTTGGCCTGGATGTAGGTTCTTCGAGCATCAAGGCAGTCGAGCTGAAGAAGAGCCGCGGTGGTATCGAAGTGGCGCACCTGGGGCTCGAGCATCTTGCGCCAGATATCGTCGTGGACTCGATGATCGTTGATTCGGGAACCGTCTCGACAGCGATCGCCAAGTTGTTCGCCGACGCTGGAATCAAGACGAAAGGCGTTGCCACGGCCGTGAGCGGACACTCGGTGATCGTGAAAAAGATTTCGCTTCCTTCGATCAGCGACGCCGAACTTGCAGAGACGATCCAGAAGGAAGCCGCACAACACATTCCGTTTGACTTGGCCGATGTGAATCTGGACTACCAGATCCTTTCTGAGGACGAAGGCCACCCCCAGATGGACGTGCTGCTGGTTGCGGTCAAGAAGGACAAGATTCTGAATTACACCAACGTACTCTCGATGGCGGGCAAGACCCCGGCTATCGTGGACATAGACGCGTTGGCCCTGCAGAACTGCTACGAGTACAACTACGAGCCTTCGCCCAACCAGGTTGTCGCGCTACTCAACCTTGGCGCAAGCGTAATGAACATCAACATCGTGAAGGGAACGACACCGTTGTTCCCGCGCGACGTGAGTGTGGGCGGACATCAGTACACCGACTCGCTGCAGAAAGAACTGGACTTAAATTTCGACGACGCGGAAGCGCTCAAGCTGGGCAAAAAAGTGGGCACGGTCAGCGAAGACGCAAAAACGCCGATCTTGCAACAAGTAACAGAAATTATTGTGCTCGAGATTCAGAAAACGTTCGATTTCTTCCGCGCCAGCGCGGCGGGCGAGCATATCGAGAAAATTCTGGTTGCTGGTGGTTCCTCGAAGGTGCCGGGATTACTCGAGGCGCTGCGGCAGGAATTCTCGATGCCGGTGGAGATTCTGAATCCGTTTCAGAAGATTTCGCCTCCGGCCAGTGGGTTGGGAACGGAGTTGATTGAAGCCAATGCCGGCCAGTTGGCAGTCGCGGTGGGTTTGGCCTTGAGGAGTTTTGAAGAACTATGATCCGCATCAATCTGCTGGGAGTACCCAAACCGAAGAGTAAACGCGCGCGCGTTGCGGTAGCAGCGCCTGCGATGGAGTTCGGCGAGGCTGGTTCGCCGTTAGTCAAGATACTTGTCGCGCTGGTTTTAACCGGCGCCGGCAATTACTTCTACTGGCACCAGCTTGACCGGGAGCACGACGCGATCGCGGCCAAGATGAAAGTTGCCGAGGACGAGAATCGCAAGCTCGCGGGCGTAAAGACACTCTATCTGCAGCGGCAGAAAGAAGCCGACGCTTATAAACACCGGGTTGACGTAATCGATCAGCTTCGCAAGAACCAGACCGGACCGGTGAACCTGCTGAACACAGTTGGCGAAACCATCAACAGCACCGAAGCGGTTTGGCTGAACACGATGAAGACGCAGGGCTCGAACATCTCGATTCAGGGGATGGCGCTCAGCCCGGACGCGGTTGCGAACCTGATCGCCAATCTGCAGAAGACCGGGTACTTCAGGAGTATTGAGATTAAAGAAACGTACCAGGACGAGAGCATACGTGACATGCAGGCGTTCCAGTTCGAGCTGACCTGCGAAATTGACCGGAGCAAGTCCTAAGGACAGTGGCCATGAATTTCAACGAAATGTCGGGCATCAAGCAGTGGGGAGTGGTGCTGTTGGCGGGCATTTTGATCAGCGCGGCGTTGTATTTCACGTACTTCAAGAGCCAGCGAGATGCAAACGATCACGCCCAAAAAGCCTTGGACGCCAAGATCCAGGAAAACCGCGAGCTGGCGCCTTACCAGAGCCGGCTAAACGAGATCAACCGCCAGTTGGCGAGCCTGGAACAGCAGATGGAAATCGAAAGGCGCATTGTGCCTGACGAGAAGGATGTCGATGGTTTTATCAAGATGCTCGATGCTGAGGCCGCGAAGACAGGAATCGAGCTACGCCGCTATACCGCGCAGCCCACGTCCAGCCGGGAATTCTATACAGAGGTGCCCTTCGAGATTGAGCTCGACGGTTCGTATTACTCGATGATGAAGTTTTTCGACAACGTCTCGAAATTGGAGCGAATCGTCAACGTTTCGAACCTGCTGGTTGCGAACACCAAAAAGGGCGGTGAAGCAAAGGCCAAGCACACATATCAGTACGCGCCGAATGAGAGTGTAGTGGCGACATGTCTTGCGACAACGTTCTTCAGCCATGACACACAGCTGCCTGCGTCACCGGCGGCAGGCAAAGGCAGGATATAAAGATGCGAAGACTGGGCATATTCATACTCGTTTCTGCGGCTGCATTCGCGCAGGCTCCTTCCGCGACGGTCTCGGTAAAGAGCACACCGGCTGCGAAAACTGCTACCGCTCAAGCGTCAACGACGAAGACGGTCAGCGTTTCGGCGGAGAAAGCTCCCGCTAAGCCGGCAAAATCGAATACGGCAAGTGCGCATAAGCCGGCGTCACCGGCAAAGCCAGCAACGGCCAAAGCCGCAACCGTCTCGGCCTCGCACTCGAGCCCGGCAACGAAGCCTGCCTCGGTCTCAGTTTCCGCAAAGCCGGCAACGGTCTCTGCTTCGAAACCCGCAGTTATCGCGGTATCACACACGACTTCCAAGCCGGTGCAAGGCGCGGCAACCAAAGCTGCCTCTACTTCGGCCAAAGCGAACGCGGTACCGGTAAAAGCTTCAGCGCAGCCGATAGTTGTAAGGAGCGCTGGATCTGCTCCGAAGCCGGCGCTGGTCGCAGTACAGGCAAAACCAACCAAAACGAAGCCGGAAGTCAAAGCTCATCCGAAAGCTGTGGCGGTCAAGGCGAGTGCTCCCGCCCACGCAGTAGCAGTTAAAGCTCCGGAAGCGTCGGAAGCGAAAGCAGTTTCTGCCAAACCCGAAGTTACTGCCACCACGGAACCTAAGACTGAAGCTGCGGCAGATGAGAATAAGTCAGCGGCAGACAACAAACAAAGTTCACAAGAACTTCATTTCGAAGGCCGGCGCGATCCATTCATTAGCCCGGTCGTGACCATGGCCATCGGGGGTTCGGGATGCAGTTCGGGCAAGCGCTGCCTGGCAATCGACCAGATCGCGCTCAAGGGAGTTCTGAAGTCGGAGTCAGGAATGATCGCAGTCGTGGTGAATTCTCTCGATAAAGCTTATTTCCTGCGAGAGAACGATCCTGTCTTCAACGGCTACGTCGAGAAGATCACCGGCGATTCGATCGTGTTCAAGGAGACTTTCCACGATCGGTTGGGTAAGCCGCTTACGCGCGACGTGACGAAGTCAATTACGCGACCAGCGGTGTAAGGCTTTAGCGGTTCGAACAGCTGGACGAAAGTAGATATCGAGCAGTCATTTTTGAGCAGATCAGGTTGGGGAGAAGCGAAATGCGAAAGCAATTCTTAGCAACAATTTGGGTGCTGCTTGCGATCACCATGATGGCAGTGGCGCAGACTTCAGGCACGGAGCTGACCGGTCATGCCGCGCTGCAGAAAGTCACAGTGTCGCGCGGAAATGACGGGATCAGTGTCGAGATAACCGCTAAGGGCGCGGTTGTGCCCAAGGTGGAGACGCTCGCTTCTCCGGCGCGGATCGTGGTTGATCTCCCCAACACGAAACTGGCAACCTCGCTGAACCGTATTCGAGTGGCCAGCGACGGAGTGAGCGGCGTGCGCATCGGCACCGATGCCAGCGATACCACGCGCGTGGTCGTCGACCTCGAGCGGCTCTGCAAATATGAGCTCGTATCCGCCGCCGGTAATAAGCTGGTGCTAAAGCTGAACACCGCCGGCTCCAGTGTTGCCGCTCAGAGTACGGCCAAGACCTCGATTGAGACAGCCTCTCTTCAACAGCCGCCGGCAATGGGCAATGGCAATGGCGTCGCCAGGGAATTTCAGTTTGTAGAGCCCGCCTTTACACCGAAGAAAGCAACTCCGGTTGAGCCTTCGGTGCGGAGCGCGGCAGCGGCTTCAAAGTTTGTGGAAAGGCCGGAAGGGAATTTGTTGCCCGGAGCGAGCGCTGCTATGCAATCTCCGGAGCAAAGCGCGCTACAGTCGACTTCGCAGACTGTAAGTGCACAGTCGTCAACCCCGAGCACGCCAGCTTCGACCACCAGTTCCGATTCCAGTGCCGCGACGCCGGTTCAGGCCTCGCCGGTACAGGCAGTGCAGCCGGCGCCAGTTCAGCCGGCGCCAGTTCAGCCTGCTGTGAACCTGGCGGCAGAGCAAAGGTCGCATCAGCAATCGGCTAGCGCTGGTGGCAAGTACACGGGTGAACCGATTTCAGTGAACCTGAAGGACGTGGATTTGAAGGACTTCTTCCGGCTGATCCATGAAATCAGCGGCCTGAACGTGGTGTTGGATCCCGATGTTAAGGGCTCACTCACCATCGTGCTTGATGACGTGCCGTGGGACCAGGCGTTGGATATTGTTCTGAAAAACAATGCTCTGGCCCGCCAGCTCGAAGGCAACGTACTCCGCATCGCGACAGTTGACACAATGCGCCGTGAAGCCGAGGCACGCCGTGCCGCGCAGGAAGCAGAAGCAATGGCGGTCGAGAAGGTCACGGTTACTCGCTTCCTGAGCTACGCACACTCTAAGGACGTGGTAACCACGATCAAGAGGTTCCTCAGCCAACGCGGCGATATCGTGTCGGATGATCGGACCAATGCGATCATCATTTCGGATATTCCGTCGGTAATTCCTGGAGTCGACCGGCTGATTCAGCAACTCGACCGTAAGACTCAGGAAGTCGAAATTGAAGCGCGAGTGGTATCAGCGACCCGCAGCTTCGCACGCGACATCGGCACACAGCTCGGGTTCGGTTTTGGCAACAACGCCACGCACGTGGGTGGCGCAAGCGCAGTGGGTACGTCTCCAACTGCCATATTCAACACGCCCGGAGCAATGTACCCGGTCATCGGTACGGCTGCGCCGGGACCAGGCACCGGCATTCAGATTCCGCTCTTCTCCAATTTGGGCGTAACCGGCCCGACGAGCGGCATCAGCTTTTCCAACGCCAGCAACGCGGTCCGTATCGACGCGATCCTGACGATGGCGGAATCGCGCGGCTTGCTGAAGATTCTGTCTCGTCCGCGCGTCGTAACCCAGAACAATATCCAGGCAATCGTGAAGCAGGGCGTGCGGATTCCGATCGAGAGTCAGGCGACGCTGAGCAGCCCGGCGACGATCACGTATGTCGACGCGTTCCTTAAATTGACGGTTACTCCACAGATCACTGTCGAGAACACGATTTTCCTGAATGTGGACGTCGAGAACACGACGCCCGACTTCTCACAGCAGATCAACGGCAACCCGACGCTGATTACGCAGCAAGCAACCACTCAGGTGCTGGTCACCGATGGTGGCACGGTGGTCATCGGCGGCGTAATTCAGACCAACAACTCCGTAAATATCGCGCAAGTACCGTTGCTTGGCAGCATTCCGTGGTTGGGCAATCTGTTCAAGCACCAAACCGTAAACAGCTCGAGCCAGGAGTTAATCTTCTTCATCACGCCTCGCGTTATCGAGACGTAGTCAGCGATCAGTTAGCAGGAAACAGCCGCCGGACCTGAGGAGACTCAGTTCCGGCGGAATGTTTTTGCGGGCTCTGCCGGAAGCACCCCATTACCGCTCAGAGTGCGATAATCATTTAGTGGAACACAGCTGTCCTCAATGTAATTCCCCGGTTGCGAATGCTTCTCCTTTCTGTCCGAATTGTGGCGCTTCCCAGATACGCTTTTCCGCGCCGGAACCGCCACGCGGCATGGTAGCCGTCCTGCCTTCCGGTCACGCAAATCAGGCCGCAGTGCCAGGTTTCAGTTCGAGTAATCAAAGACTTACGACGGACGACTCACATGTAACCATTCGCGCCGCCCTCTACGCCGGCGTCATAGGCGCGGTCCTCGGGTCGATCCCCATCGGTCCGAATTTCATCCTGGCGCCGCCGCTGGCTGGGTTCCTTGCGGTTTTGTTTTTCCGTCGATGGAGGCGAGGCCCCGAACCGCGTTCTCGCGTTGGATTTAAGCTCGGCGCTCTGGCCGGCGTGTTCAGTTTCCCCCTGTTTTTGGTGCTTACCGCCATCTGGGCGGTGACCTTCCATGAGGAAGCGACGATACGTCAAAGCATGATCGCAGCCGTTCACCTGCAACAGGCGCGCGCCACCGATCCGCAGGTCCGGCAAATGTTGGATTACTTCCTGACACCCCGGGGACTTATGTTCATGATGGGTATGGAGTTTGTGATCATGGGGATTGCCTTTGTCCTTCTCTCGGGAATCGGAGCCGCCCTGGGAGCCTCCTTCTTGCGTCGAAAGAACCCTCCAGAACGCTAATTCCCGCCTTTCTTGCTAGTAGGTGCCTGCCGCGATTATCATTCGGCGTTCATGTTTGCTGTTACCACCCACTGACGATGACCGGAATCGCACAACGCACGTCCAGTAAGGCCCCGGCCAGGGGTTCCCTGCTGGGTATTGAAGGAGTATCCCAGGGAGAACTTGCCAAGGTTCTTCAACTCGCCCGCAAGATGAATCCAGCGCGCTCACGGCCATTATTGAAGGGGAAACGCGTGCTGCTGCTGTTTTATGAGGCCTCGACACGCACGCGCGCGGCATTTGAGGTGGCAGCGCAGGCGCTGGGGGCGACAACGACTTTGATCCAGTCCAGCGGGTCCAGTATCGAGAAAGGGGAATCGCTGCTCGACACCGCCTATACGTTGCGCGCCGTGGGAGCCGATGTCATCGTGGTGCGGCATCCGAACGCGGGCGCTCCACATTTGATGGCCAGCCATCTGGATATTCCGGTAATCAATGCCGGCGATGGCATGCACGAGCACCCGACTCAGGCGCTACTCGATGCCTATACCATCCTGCGCCACAAAAAAAAGCTGAATGGACTGCAGGTAACAATTGTTGGCGATATTTACCACAGCCGGGTGGCACGGTCGGCGATTCATCTCCTGACCAAATTTGGAGCAAAGTTGACGCTTTGCGGGCCGCCAGAACTTCTGCCCGAGCTGGCGACAACACTCGCGCCCGGGCTGCGCATCAGCCGGAGCACCGAAGAGGCGGTGCGCGGCACCGACGTTTTGATGGTCTTGCGAGTGCAACGGGAGAGGCTTGCCGGGCTGAAGGTTAACTTGCAGGACTACATCTCGCGGTATCAGATAACCATGCCGCGCCTGCGGCTGGCCAAAAATGACGCCCTGCTGATGCATCCTGGTCCAATCATCCGGGGATTGGAACTGACCTGGGAGGTGGCGGAGTGCCCGCAGTCGGTGATCGTGGAAGAAGTGACAAATGGAGTTTCGGTCAGAATGGCCGTGCTGGCAAGAGCTGTGGGGAGAGCCAAGTGAGGGCAGCAACTTCGAGTGCTCATAGATGAAGCAAAGTTCACAATCTCATAGCCTTTTGATTCAGGGCGGTCGCGTGATCGATCCAGCGGCGAAGGTCGACGCGCCCATGGATATTCTCCTGCGCGATGGTCAGGTCGCCGATGTCGCTCCTCCGAACAAGATCCGCGGCGGGGCGGACGAAAAAATTGATGCTCGAGGGCTGATCGTCGCTCCCGGGTTTATCGATCTGCATGTCCACTTGCGTGAGCCGGGTCAAAGCTATAAAGAGACGATTGCTTCGGGAACGGCGGCGGCAGCCGCGGGTGGATTCACGTCCGTTTGCTGTATGCCGAATACCAGTCCAGTGCTCGATTCGCCGGAGTGGGTCACCTGGTTGCGGCAGCCGCAGCGTGGCGCAGTGGTCAACGTATTTCCCATTGCCGCCGCTACACAGGCCAGCAAAGGTGCGGTGCTCACGGATTTCCGCGCCTTGCAGCGTGCGGGTGCGGTGGCGGTAACCGACGACGGAAAACCGATCCTGAGCGAGACGACCATGCGCGATGCCATGCGCACATCGGCGGAGATAAATTTTCCGGTAGTGCAGCACGCGGAAGATACGCGGCAGACACAAAATTGTTCGATGAACGAGAGCGCAACCTCGTTCCGCCTGGGCCTACGCGGAATGACAGAGATGGCCGAGGCTGCCATCGTCGACCGTGACGTCCAGCTTGCGCAACAATTCAACGGCGCGCGCCTTCACGTAGCACACTTGTCGGCTGCGGAGTCGCTGAAAGCTGTGCGCCGGGGAAAGCGAAATCGCGCGCGCGTGAGCTGTGAAGTCACTCCGCATCACTTTGCCCTGACCGATGCCGACGTCCGCGACTACGACGCGAATTTCAAGATGAATCCGCCATTACGGTCGGCTGCCGATCGCGAAGCGCTGCTGGTCGCGTTAGCGGACGGAACCGTAGATGCAATCGCCACGGACCATGCGCCACACGCAGCCCATGAAAAGATTACTGAATTTGAGCGTGCGGCATTTGGAATTACCGGACTGGAGACGGCACTAGGCCTGGCGATCACGATTCTGCATTTTAGGCAGAAAATTTCGCTGTCGCGAATCGTTGAGTTGTTTACCTCGGGACCAGCGCGGGTTGTCGACCTGCGGGGGCGGGGAACCCTATTGCGTGGCAGCCACGCCGATGTGACCATCTTCGACCCAAGAAAGCGGTGGACCTTTGATGCATCGAAATCGCGGTCGAAATCTCACAACACGCCGTTTGACGGCTGGCAGATGAGCGGCAAAGTGGTGGCCACGATTGTAGGCGGAAGGACCGTATATCGAACGGGCTAATCGGGAAGTATCCCCATCTTCCTGCCCACCGTCTTCAGCACGGCCAGTGCCCGCTCCAATTCTTCTCTCGTGTGCGTCGCGGTCATAATCGTTCGCACGCGGGCCTTGCCTTCAGGAACGGTGGGGTATGTGATCCCCGTTCCGAGTACGCCTTCTCTGAAGAGCTCGCGGGAAAATTCCATGGTGAGCTTGCCGTCACCGATGATGATGGGCGTGATCGGCGTTTCGCTCGCCGGAGTAGTTTTGCCGCCGATATCAAAGCCCAATAACCCGAGTTCCTTTTTCCAGAACCGTGTGTTTTCCCAGAGTTTTTCGATTCGCTCAGGCTCCTGCTCCAGAACGTCGAAAGCAGCAATGCAGGTGGCCGCAACCGACGGTGGGTGCGAAGTCGAAAATAAGAACGGCCTGGCACGATGGTAAAGAAAGTCGATGAGGTCGCGTGATCCGCAAACGTATCCGCCCAGCGCGCCGATCGCCTTCGACAGAGTTCCAACCTGGATATCCACGCGGCCATGAACTTTGAAGTGGTCGATTGTGCCGCGGCCATTGCGCCCAAGAACACCGGAGGCATGCGCGTCATCAACCATCATGATTGCGCCGTATTTCTCTGCAAGATCGCACAATCCGGGCAATGGACCGATGTCACCATCCATTGAAAAAACCCCGTCGGTGATCAGCAATTTCTTCCCCGGCTGGTTTGCGATGCTGGCCAGCTTGGCTTCTGCATCGGCGATGTTCTTGTGTTCGAAAACGAGAATTTTCGCGCGAGAAAGCCGTGCGCCGTCAATGATCGAGGCGTGATTGAGCTGGTCGGATATGATGCAATCTTCTTTTCCCAGAACGGCTGAAACGGTCCCAGCATTCGCCGTGAAACCTGACTGAAAGACGACGCAGGCTTCCACGTTTTTAAAGCGCGCGATCTTTTGCTCAAGTTTCATGTGGATCTTCATCGTCCCCGCGATAGTGCGCACTGCGCCGGAACCTACACCATATTTGCGAGTGGCTTCGAGCGCGGCCTCGCGAAGCTTGGGATGGGTGGTAAGACCCAGATAATTATTGGACGCGAGATTTATGACGTGCTTGCCGTCGAACGTACACTCCGGCGCCTGTTCATCATCGAGTACACGCAGGCGGAAGTACGTACCCTTGGCTTTGAGATCGTTCAATTGATCGGAAAGATAAGAAAGAGGATCGGTGCGAGTAGCCGTCGCCATTAACTTCTCCATGAACGAGATAGTTTAAACCCACTCAGACGGGAGGGCCGGGGACATGGCTCGCTTCGATCGCATGTTTTCTTATTGCTCGTCGGACAAGCCACCAAACCAGCACAACCACCGCGGCGCTCAGCAATATCCAGTGGAAGTGATGGCTAAAGAACTTGCGCACCACGTGGATTGCGCCGGGGCCGAGATAGATGACTACGATTGCGAGCACGGTAAAGCGCACAAGACGTCCAAAAAAGATTGCCAGCTCAAAATGGCTGATGCTCATTTCGGCGACGGCCGCAGCGAGTGCGAATGCTTTGAATGGAGTTGGAGGTGGAAGCATTGCCGGGAACATCAAACTCCAGAAAGGGTGTTTTTCGAAGGCATCGTGCATCCTGGCAAAACGCTGCGGCGAGACGCGCTTCCGCAAAAACTCTTCACCACCGGTGAATCCAATGGCATAGACGATGAGGCTGCCGATCGCCGAACCGGCTGAGGCCATCAGCACGTAGAGCGGCCATCTTTGGTGATTACTCGCGACGAATCCGCCGACCACCACGTCAATGGGCAGGCCGACGGCTCCCGAGTCGAGGATCGCAGCAGCAAAAACTCCCCAGATTCCCAATGGGTGAATGATTGACCACAAAAACGCGGTGTAGCGGGTAAGGATGTGCCGGAGGGATTTCAATTTGCCTTGTGTTCAGTTTTGCCGGCCAGCACTTGCAGCGCGTGCGGTAGAACATCGATCACAGCCTGCAAAGATTCAACCGCCCCGTTCGGACTCCCAGGCAGATTCAGCACCAGCGACGCGCCGCATACGCCGCAGACTCCCCGGCTAAGAGCAGCGAAAGGAGTCTTTCGCTCGCCTTCCCGGCGCATGCGTTCGGAAACACCGTCGAGCATCCGGCCGCAAACGGCGCGTGTTGCCTCGGGTGTCACATCGCGAGTCGAAATTCCGGTCCCGCCAGTCGTGACCACCAGGCGTGCTTTGCGAGCCAATTCGACGATCGCCTTTTGGATTGCACCGTGATCGTCAGCGACCACGCGGGTCTCGACCACCGAAAAGTGATGTTGCTGGAGTGCTCGCTCGACGGCCGGGCCGGAAGCATCGTTGCGCTCTCCGCGAGCGCAGGAGTCGCTGACGGTGAGAACGGCCGCGCGAAACGTTTCAGGAATCGAGGAGGACATCTTCTTCCTCCTCCGATTGACCGCCAGAGTCGCGGCGCGCTTCATCGAGCAGGCGCAAGCCTTCCATCAGCAGGCCTTGCGTGTTCAACGTTGTGGATTGCTGGTTGGTCTTACCTTCAAAATTGATCTGGAAGTTCCCGCCGGTCCACGCCAAGACCTTGAATACGGCCTGATCGCCTTTGAGCGAACCGTACACCGCATGCGGAACCTGGCCTTCGCTGAAGTACATTTCGCACTTCTCGCTATCGCGAGTGAGAGTGAGCAGGCAACTCTTGCGTCCCATTTCAAGTGACTGCACCAAATCGATCACATTCATTTGCGAGAGATTGCCGCGCACCATGCCATCGGAAGAGGACGCTGTAGACATTTTTTCCAGCACAATCTTGTCGACTACGCGCTTGATCCGCTGAACCGCCTCTTTCAGGAAAAACGGTTTTTCCACGAACTCATCAGCAAGGTGCTCCTGCGTGGTTAATTTTTCCGAGATGTCAGCTTTCGTCGCGAGAAGCACTACCGAAATATTTTTGGTCCCGGCGCGGCTCTTCAATTTGTCCACGAGCTGGCGGCCATCCATTCCCGGCATACGGAAGTCGCTGACGAGAAGATCGGGCGCATCGTCGACGGCTTTCAGCAGTGCGTCAGCTCCGTCTCCGGCAGTGGTGACTTTCGCCAATGGCGTGAGTGCGTCACGCAGCATCGCGAGTACCATCGCGTTATCTTCCACCAGCAGGATTTTTACGTTACTTTGCATTAGCTATTAGCCATCGGTCAGCAAAAACTACTTCTTCTGACGAACATAGTCCCCACTTTTACCGCCGGACTTCTTCTGCAATACAATTTCGCGAATTTCGATTCCCTTGTCGAGCGCCTTACACATGTCATAAATAGTCAGCGCCGCAACGCTCGCCGCTACCAGCGCCTCCATTTCGACGCCGGTTTCCGCTGTCGTCTTCACGCTCGAGGAAATCGCAATCCCATTCTCGCACTGCTGCAATTCGACATCAACGTGAGTAAGCGGCAGGGGATGGCACAGAGGGATCAGCTCCGCAGTTTTCTTCGCGGCCATAATGCCCGCCAGACGGGCAGTTTCGAGCGGATCTCCTTTCGGATTCCGCTCCAGGGCGCCCAAAACTTCATGGGACATTACTACTAAGGCACTAGCCTCAGCGAGGCGAGTGCTTGATGATTTTGCCGAAACGTCGACCATGCGTGCGCGACCGGCGTTATCGAAGTGAGAAAGCTTGGCCATTCGCGATGTCATCTTAGCAGCACGGGGACCCATTCTCCGGCTTCGATATGGTTTCGGTCAGGTGGAACCACCAGAAAGCAGTTCGCGCGCGCAACTGAAGCGATGTCACCTGAGCCTTGCCAACGCACGAGCTCAACTTCACTGTGCTCGAATTCTCCGGAAAGCAATGCCGGCAGAAAACGTTTGAGTCCCGTCTTGGTGTGAATTTCGGATTTCAGTTTCGCATGCGTGAAACTGAGGTTTTGCGGTGTCAACCCAGCTAAAGCCTCGACCGCGGGTTTGGCGAAAAGTTCGAACGTCACCATGGTTGAGATTGGATTCCCGGGAAGGCCAAAGAAATACTTGTGCTCGGAGCATTCGGTTTCGCGGTCGAGGGCGCCCGCGCCACTTGGGATCCGTCCGAAGACGACCGGTTTCCCCGGCTGAATTTGCGCTCCGGTAAAGAAGAATTCAGCGTCGAGTTCGGCCAGGATTTGCTCGACGAGATCATACTTTCCCATCGAAACGCCGCCCGTAATCAGCAGCAGATCCGAATCTAGTCCCTCAAGCAGCAGTTCGCGCAGGCGCTTCGGTTCATCAGGTGCAATGGGCAGAAGGATTGGATCTCCTCCTGTCGCGTTGATCTGCGCCGCAAGTGAATAACTGTTCGAATTGCGGATCTGAGTCGGCTGGGGGAGCACGTCAATGTCAACGATCTCATCTCCAGTGGAAAGCACTGCGGCGCGAGGTCTGGCGCTGACCAGCACACGAGTTCGTCCGACCGAAGCCGCCAGGGCAATTTCTGGGTAGCCAATGCGCACACCGGGTGACAAGAGTTTCTCGCCACGCTTTGCCTCTGCGCCAGCGGGGACGATATTCTCTCCGCGAACCAAAGACCGGCTAACGTTTAAAAGACTAGCGTTCCGCGAAGTGTGCTCGATCATCACCACTGAATCCGCACCCGCTGGAACAGGGGCGCCGGTCATGATTGCAACCGCCTGGCCGGGCGCAACTGATCCTGTTAGCGCCGGTCCCCCGGCCCGAACTTCACCGACGATCTTCAGATCGGCGGGAATTGTTACGAGATCTGCAGCCCGAATTGCGTAGCCATCGCGGGTGGCTCGCGGGAATGGTGGAAGGTCGCGGTCGGCGTGGATAGTTTCCGCGAGCACGCGGCCAGCGGCATCGAGAAGTGAGATCAGTTCGCGTCCTTTGGGGCGTAGACCGGAAGCGTGTTCTTCTACAACCGCGCGAGCTTCCTCAAAGCTCAGAATTTTCAACTGTTCTGGCTGGGCGGCCATGAAGAAATCATAGGGGGGATGTGCGGGAAAAGCGAGGGTGCTTCGGCATTGATCCGACTGTGTCGCCTTATGGATATAACCTGTGCAGTGTCCTGGCAAATGGAATCGTTTCTCGCACATGCTCCAGTCCACAAATCCATGCGACCGCGCGCTCAATTCCCATGCCGAAGCCGCCGTGGGGCACGCCGCCATATTTGCGCAGGTCCAGATACCATTTAAAGGCCTCTTCCGGCAGGCCATGTTCGCGAATCCGGCTGAGCAACAACTCGTACGAAGCCATTCGCTGCGATCCCCCGACAATTTCTCCGTATCCCTCCGGCGCCAGCACGTCCACGCAAAGCGCCAATTCCGGCCGCTGCGGGTCAGGCTCCATATAAAAAGCCTTCACCTTCGCCGGGTAGCGATGAATCATCACTGGCTTTTCAAACTGAGACGAGAGATAAGTTTCGTCGGGAGAGCCGAGATCACCGCCCCATTCGAATTTGGTTTCAAGAGCGCCCTTCGCGTGTCCCTCTTGCAGCATTTTTACGGCATCGTCATACGTGATGCGGGGGAATGGCGGCTGGACCTTCTCCAACTTCGAAATGTCGCGGGCGATCGTCTGCAAGTCGGCACGCCGCTTCTCAAGGCACCGCTTCACGAGAAAGCTGATAAGTCCTTCAGCTAAATCCATCAGGTCGTCGAGCGTGGCGTAAGCGACTTCCGGTTCGACCATCCAGAACTCGGTCAAATGGCGGCGAGTCTTGGATTTTTCTGCGCGGAAGGTAGGTCCGAATGAGTACACCTTGCCGAGCGCCATTGCCGTGGCTTCAATGTAAAGCTGGCCGGACTGCGTGAGATATGCCTGCTCGTCGAAGTAGTCAACTGGGAATAAGGTGGTCGTGCCTTCGCACGCCGCCGGAGTCAGAATCGGTGGATCGGTAAGCACGAAGCCGCGATCGTCAAAGAAATCGCGGGCGGCTTTGATAATTTCAGCTCGAGTGCGCAAGATGGCGGCCTGCCGCGGGGTGCGGATCCAGAGATGGCGCTGGTCCATCAGGAAATCGACGCCATGTTCCTTCAGTGAGATGGGGAACGGTTCGTCTTCAGGAACACGCTGCAGAACCTGAACGCTGGAAACGTCGAGCTCGTATCCCCCAGGAGCGCGCTTATCGGCGCGAACTTTGCCTTCGACGATGACGCTCGATTCCTGGGTGAGATTCTTTACCGCATCGAAGACCTCGGGTGGGACCGCATTCTTCGGAACGACGCCCTGAATGGTCCCGCTGCCATCACGGAAAATTGGAAAAAGAAGCTTGCCGCTTTCACGCAGGTTGTAAAGCCAGCCGCGAATGGTGACCGATTGGCCGTCGTACTTGCCGATTTGTGCGATTGTAGTTACGGGCGAATTCATGGCAAATAAAATTGAGTAATTGGGGAATCGGGTAATCGGGGAGAATTTGCGTGCTCAAATTTCCCTATCACCAAATTACACAATTACTCAATTGCGAGAGCCGACCAGTTGCTCTTCGGCTTTCCTGAACGTTTCCTCCATTTTCTCGACCGGGTTGATCTTCTCGTTTTCCTCAATCTCCAAAAGAAGAGGAGGTTTGTTGGGAGCGTCGCGCAGCAGCGCTAAAGTTTGTTTCCAATCGATCGTGCCGTCTCCGGGCCAGAGATGTGAATCCTTCTGCTTGTCGTTGTCATGCACGTGGGTCGAATGGATGTGTTTCTTTACGACTTCGAATGCCGAGGGCACGTCGCCCATCATGTTGGCGTGACCGGTATCGAAGCATACGCCGACATCGTCGAAGTGGGTGGTACGAATGAATTCCACAAGCCGGTCTGGAGCCGAAAGCTCGTTGGGAATGTTCTCGAGCAGCACTCGAACTCCAAGCGGTTTGGCGAAGGCGCGGAGGTGCTCGACCGAAGTCATGGCCGCCTCGAATTTCCGTTCGTTGAAGGCCTCGTTCGGAAGTCCGACATGCTGGATCAAAAAGCGGAACGGAATGTGCTCGGCGACTTCAATCGCGCGCTTGATTTCGTCCATTGCCTCGATGCGTTCAGCGCGATCGGTCGATGCAATGTTGATCGGCGGAGATCCTGTGCGGCCCCATTCGTAGTCCGAATAGAGAGGTGCATGCACGGAGTGTAGGGGCACGCCACTGGTACGGAACCAGTCAGCAATTTCACGTATATGTTGCTTCCGGTTCGCATAATCAAGGTGCTGGCGTGCGCCGAAGATTTCGATGGCTTGCGCGCCGCCGCTCACCAGCTTATCGAGCAAGCCCGGGTGAAGGCGCTCTTTCACAAAAATATAGGTCGATATGGCTCTTAGCATAGCTCTGACATGCGGCGCGCCTTGCCCTTACTTTCAGTGAACTTTTGAGGCTAGCTTAGCGCGCAACCGAGAGTCAAATGAATTGAATCATGAATCTTGGGCATTACCTCGGATTGTGTGGCGCGGGCGCCCTCGCCCCCGAACAGAGCGCATCGGCTTCGCTTTTGTCGCTACCATGGTGTACGACTCGCGAATGAGGTGGACCAACTCAGAGTCAGGAAGTACGTTCATGCTCTCTAACATTACCCATTTGTATCTCCCCACGTAGGGCGCGGGCAGAATGCCTTCGCGCTCGGCCAAATCGGCAAAATTTTCCGGATCGCACTTGAAAACCAGCCGCTGCGGGACACTGGCCAAGCCGACCATAGCAAAAATTTTTCCGCCGACTTTGAAACAAAGCTCGTCTTCCCACTGGACGTTCTCCGTCGTGCGCGGAAACGAGAGGCATAAAGCTCTTACCAAGTCGAGATTCATACTGATTGGATCATTGAAATCACGGACCATTCACCACTAGCTGGTGAACAGACGCGTTCCAAGGGTTGAATCGCTCAACGATCCGATGATTCAATCTCTTACACCTGCTCTTTAGCTTCACCCAAAGTCACGGTCACATCCATCTTGCGCTTGCCCCGGTAAAAGGTGACTTTCACGGTGTCACCTGCGCGGTGACTATTCATGACCTGCGTGAGCTCCTGCTGGTCCTGGACTTGCTGATCGTCGATCGCGACAATCAAGTCCCCTCCAACTGTAATGGGATAGTTTCCGTAGTACGCGCGTTCTGTTCCGGCTCGCAAACCTGCGTGATCGGCGGCGCTCCCGGGCACCACTCGTACGATCAGCAGGCCATAATCGGCCGGGAGACCGAGTTCATCGGCAATCTCCGGGCTGATTGGAATCGTCGCTACGCCCAACACCGGCCTGCGAACGCGGCCGAGGGTTAGCAGATCGTTGAGTACGGCTTTTGCAGTGTTGATGGGGATCGCAAATCCAATTCCGGCGCTCTGCTCCACACCGGGATTCGAGGCGATCATCGTGTTGATACCGATCACCTCGCCATGCCAGTTCAGCAGCGGTCCGCCGGAATTGCCGGGATTAATGGCCGCGTCGGTCTGAATGGCTTCGTCGATAATTACCCCATTCGGCTCCTGTACCTGCCGGATCGAGCTCACGATTCCACTCGTCAGCGTACCTGAGAGCCCGAATGGGTTCCCAATCGCGTAAACTTTTTGACCAACTTGCAAGTTCCGTGAATCTCCCAACGTCATCGGACTTAGATCAGGCGCTTTGATTTGAATCACTGCCAGATCATGCGACCGGTCAACCCCGATGACGCTTGCCCGATACTTTTTCCCTTTGTGCAATATCACGTCAATTTGTCCGTGATTGGAAAATGCGTCGGAGATGACGTGGTAATTGGTCAGAATATGTCCGTCGTGGTCGATGATGAAGCCTGATCCCTGTCCTTCCTGCGGTACCAGCCCATAGAAAAAATCGAAAGCCATAACTTTCGAGGTGACATTGACCACCGAACCCATATTCTTCCGATAAACCGAGATGTTGTTTTGCTCTTCCTGGTCAAGCGGTTCGCTGCTTGCGGCCTCAGTGATCTCCACCTTCGCCGCCGGCGAGCTCACAGTGCGGAATGTTCCGGAACGATACGTCGTGAAATAAAAGAAGGCTCCTACCAGCAGCACCGCAATTGCAATTGGACGAAGCAGCTTCATCTGGTAGAGCACCTTGCCTTTGGTTGAGGAATGAGGTTACAACAACCCGATTTCTTATCTGGTCGATTCTACTGTGTTCTCAAGTAACGCGTGTCTATGCGACCAGCGTACGGCAGTCGACATTCAGATTGTGAATTGTGGCCGATAGGTTTGACATCTTGCACCATCGTCTTTAGCTTACTAATTCCGTCCGCTCTCTTTTGCAACCTTGTCCAAGCGAAAAACCATTCTTGCGCTGGTGCTGCTGACCCTTCTGGCATTGGTTGTTCATGGGTACCATCCCTATGCTGAGGATGCGGAAATTTATCTACCCGGGATCGAGAAGCTTCTGAATCCGGAATTGTTTCCGGCGGGATCGCAATTCTTCGAATCGCACGCCGGCCTGACTTTCTTTCCGAACTTGATCGCTCTGTCGGTACGCATCACGCGTCTGCCATTCCAGTACGCACTGTTCATCTGGTATATCGGAGCAATTTTGCTGTTACTCACGGCTTGCTGGGAAGTAAGCGGCGTCTGCTTCAGCACCGTGCGCGCGCAAATGTGCGCGGTGGCCTTAGTTGCCTCTCTGCTTACGTTGCCTGTCGCCGGCACCGCTCTTTATGTGATGGACCAGTACCTGAACCCCAGAAACCTGGCTGCATTTGCCGGACTATTTGCCATATGCCGAGTATTGGAAGGGAAGTACGCGCGAGCAGGTATTTGGCTCGTATTTGACGCCCTCGTCCATCCATTGATGGCGTCATTTGCGGTCGTGCTGTGCGTGATTTTGTTGCTAATGGAGCGGATTCCTAAGCCGGCGGCGACGATCGCGCTGGTCATCCCGTTCTCGAAATTCTTTGCCCCGCCAACTCCAGCGTATCGCGAAGCGATGCGCTTTCACATCTCGCACTTTCTCTTGCAATGGCAGTGGTATGAGTGGCTGGGATTAATTGGCCCGTTACTTATTCTGATTTGGTTCGGCCGGATTGCGCGCCTACGCGACCTCAAAAATCTCGAGCGCCTTTGCCGTGCTTTGGTGATCTATGAACTCTTCTATTTTGCAATTGCACTGGTGATTGCGATTCCGGAGCGTTTCGAAGCTGTTGCCCGCTTGCAGCCTTTGCGTAGCTTGCACCTGGTCTACATTTTCATGCTGATCGCGATGGGCGGTTTTCTCGGGGAGCACATACTAAAGGAGAAAATCTGGCGCTGGCTCTTGCTATTCATTCCTCTTTGCGCGGGGATGTTTTTTGCACAGCGAGAACTATTCCCCGCGAGTTCCCAGATCGAGGGGACGTGGGTTGCACCGAGGAATCTCTGGGCGCAGGCGTTCATCTGGATCCGCGCGAACACGCCGACTGACGCGCTTTTTGCAATTGATCCGTTCTATATGCAAATCGCGGGCGAAGATACGATCGGTTTTCGCGCTCTCGCCGAGCGCAGCCGGCTTGCCGATGCAAGCAAAGATAGCGGCGCAGTCGCCATGTTTCCGCCGCTTGCCGAGAAGTGGTGGGAAGAGTTCCAGGCACAGAAGAATTGGCGCAAGTTCACAGTAGACGATTTCCGCAGCTTACAGAGTAAATACGGAATCGGCTGGATTGTGCTGCAAGAACACGGCCCGGCTGCGACTCCGTTTGATTGTCCGTATCGGAACCCGGCGGTTGCTGTGTGTCGGCTGGGTGGCTAAGTGCCGACCGCCGAGGGAACTCTTCCGCGACTGTAGTACTCCGCCACGCCGGGCTCGAGCTTTCGTCCTTGCTGGTCAAAAATGGGAAATTTCGCGATCCCCCATTTTTGCATTGCGAATTGTAGTGTGGTCGCCAGCACGCCGAATCCATATTTCACGCTGCGGCGGAAATTAATCGACGAAGCTTCGGCAAAATATTTTGTCGGGCAGGAGACTTCGCCGATCTTGAAACCAAAAAAGGCGCACTGCGCAAGCATCTGGTTGTCGAAGACGAAATCATCGGAATTTTCGAGCAGAGGCAATGAGATGAGAACTTCGCGGCTGAAAGCCCTATATCCCGTGTGATACTCGGAAACTTTGATCCCTAAAAATAGATTTTCAAATGCGGTGAGGAAGCGGTTGAAGACATATTTGTAAAGTGGCATGCCACCGCGCAACGCTTGGCCGCCAATGATTCGTGACCCGAGAACCGCGTCGTAAATTCCATAGGCCACCATGCTGGCCATCGCTGTGACCAGCAGCGGCGTGTACTGATAATCCGGATGCACCATGATGACCACATCTGCGCCTGCGGCCAGGGCCTCTCGGTAGCAGGTCTGTTGATTGCGGCCATAACCGTAGTTGCGATCATGCACAAAGTGCAGAAGCCCAAGTTCGCGGGCCATTGAGACCGTGCGATCTTTGCTGAAATCGTCCACCAAAATTCGGATATCTACGATCTCCGGAAGCTCGCGCACCGTCGCTTCTAGCGTCTTTTCCGCGTTGTACGCGGGCATTACGACGGCAATTCGTTTTCCGTTGAGCATGAAAGCTGTGAATTTCGAGCGGTGAGCAATGAGCAATCAGCCGTTGCTCACGACTCATGGTTCGTCGCTCATGGCTGTAATTTACACTCATCATAAATCATGGCCCAGAGCATTTCACCGCCCGGAGCGGTACCGGTGGTCACAAACGGCGTAGTCCTTGTTCACTTCGATTTCCTGATCACGGGGATCGTAATGACCTTTCTTGGGCCGATTCTTCCGCAACTCTCGGCACGGTGGTCGCTGACCGATGCCGGTTCGGGCAGCCTGATCTTTGCCCAGTACTTCAGCTCCATGTTTGGCATGTTGCTCTCCGGCACCCTCGTGCAGCGGCTGGGTTATCGCGTGACTTTCATCATCGGATTGCTGCTCATGGCGTGCGGCATGGTCTTGCTGGCATTTGGGCCATGGCTGCTCGGAATCACAGCAGTTTGCATCCTCGGCATCGGCTACGGGGTTACCACTCCCGCGGGGAACCTGAGGACTGCGGAGGTCGACCCCGCACGAAGCGCTTCCGCCTTGAATGTGATTAACGCGATTTGGGGTGTTGGCGCCATGAGTTCGCCATTCCTAATTGCAATTGCACTGCGAATGCATCGGCCATCGTTGTTTCTGTACGGTACGGCTGCCGCGCTGTTAGCTCTTTTGATAACGATGGCCATGGTGCGCTTCAACCCCGACGTTCATGCACAGGCCTCTTCTGCGCAAAGCGAATCGCGAATCTGGAGCCGACCAGTCTTACTGGTCATCTGCCTTCTGTTTTTTATCTACGTTGGGACTGAGACGTGTTTCGGACAATGGGTGGCAACTTACGCTCGGCGGATCGAAAGCGGCCCGCACTGGCTAGCGACGATCAGTCCGGCATTCTTCTATGGCGCGCTGCTGTTTGGGCGGGCGCTCGCCCCAATTGCACTCAAGTTTCGATCCCCGACAACCGTAGCGCGTGCGGGACTTGTATTGGCAGTACTGGGCGGCCTTGCGCTGATCGCGGCGCACGGCCTTCCGCTGGTAGTGGCTGGTTCGTTGCTCGCCGGGCTGGGCATGGCTTCAATCTTCCCGATCAGCGTCTCGTTGTTCCCCCATTGGTTCGCGGATTCGGCCCGTCAGGCGAGCAGCCCAGTGTTCGCCAGTGGCAACACGGGAGGAGCGGTGCTGCCCTGGATATTGGGAGTGATGTCGGCGCATTACGCCAGTTTGCGGCTTGCCTTCTGTATACCCTTGCTTGGTGCGCTGGCGATGCTGCTTTTTTACCTCGTCCTCCGGCCGCCGCCCATCGTACAAGCCACCGCCGCGAGTTAGCCTTATATCGGCGGACACCACCCTACGTCTGGCGAGGTATTTCGGAACGAGCGCAGATCTTTGGATGAATTTACAAAAGACGTACGAGCTAGATTTAGCGCGCCAGGAGAGTGGTCGTCATCTCGACCGGATCCCGCAGCGATCAGCAGAGGTGGTTCTGCACCGTTGACAAGCTTCCAACCTTCTGTTGTTGATAAACTAGTCTCAACAGATGGCACGCACACTTTTCCAAAAAGTCTGGGACGAGCACCTCGTATCCACGCCAGACGGTCAATTGCCGCTGCTTTATATCGATCTGCACCTCGTTCACGAGGTCACCTCGCCGCAGGCTTTTGATGGATTGCGCGCCAACGGTCGGAATCTCCGCGAGACCGCACGAACTATTGCCACTGTTGACCATAACGTACCGACCGAGCCGCGCGGCACGCCGATTCTCGATCCCATCGCAAAGCGGCAAATAGAAGCCTTACAGAAGAATTGCCGTGAATTCGGCGTGCGATTGTTCGACATCGACTCCCCGGAGCAGGGAATCGTTCACGTAATCGGCCCGGAGCTCGGCTTCACCCAACCCGGAATGACAATCGTTTGCGGTGACAGCCACACCAGCACGCATGGAGCATTCGGCGCCCTGGCATTTGGAATCGGCACATCGGAAGTCGAGCATGTTCTCGCGACGCAGTGCCTTCCGCAACGCAAGCCCAAGACCATGCTGATTGATGTAAAAGGCAGGCTTGGCGAAGGCGTGACGGCGAAGGACCTCGTCCTCGGGATCATTGGAAAGATCGGTACAGATGGCGCGACAGGATACGTGATCGAGTATGCAGGTGAGGCGGTCCGTTCACTGTCGATGGACGGCCGGATGACGGTTTGCAATATGAGTATTGAGGCGGGCGCGCGTGCCGGAATGATCGCTCCCGATGAGACGACGTTCGCATACATCAAAGGCCGGCGTTTCGCGCCATCCGGCAAGAATTGGGATGCTGCCGTCGAGCGCTGGCGTTCGCTGGCGTCTGATCCGGGAGCAAAGTACGACACGGTAGTTGAAATTAATGCTTCCGACCTCGCGCCGTTTGTGACCTGGGGAACGAATCCCGGCATGGTGGTGCCGATCACGAGTCGGGTGCCCGATCTTCCAGCAAATGGCGATCGCGCTGGAGTTGAGCGAATGCTTGAATACATGGGCCTTGAGCCCGGCACGCCGATGCAGCAGATCCATGTCGACAGAGTGTTCATTGGTTCCTGCACCAATTCTCGGCTTGAGGATTTGCGCGCGGCTGCCCGCATCGCTAAAGGTCACAAGGTTGCCAGCGGTGTTCGCGCGATGGTGGTTCCGGGATCGCAAAGAATAAAGCAAGCAGCGGAGCAGGAGGGTCTCCATAAGATTTTTCAGGATGCAGGATTCGAGTGGCGCGAGTCCGGCTGCTCGATGTGTTTAGGGATGAATCCCGATATCCTGAACCCGGGTGAGCGTTGCGCCTCAACCAGTAATCGCAATTTTGAAGGGCGCCAGGGCCGCGGCGGACGCACACATTTGGTTAGCCCAATGATGGCCGCAGCGGCGGCTATCGAGGGTCACTTTACCGACATTCGCAACTGGAAATTTTACGGTAACTGACATAACGCCCTCTGTGCCATTGCTCTGCGTAACTCAGTTTTCTCTGTGGTTAGGTTTTTAAAACTTGACCACAGAGGACACTGAGTTACACAGAGGAAATACACAGAGCTATAACGACCATGCACCCATTTCGGAAACACAAAGGCAAAGTCGCGCCGCTCTATCGCGCAAACATCGACACTGACCAGATCATTCCCAAGCAATTCCTGAAGCGAATCGAAAAAACTGGGTTCGGCGAATTTCTATTTAACGACTGGCGTCGCAAGCCTGATGGGACGCCGGAGTCGTCTTTCCTTCTCAATCAACCGCAATACTCAGACGCAAGCATTCTGGTTGCGGCCAAAAACTTCGGCTGCGGGTCATCACGCGAGCACGCGGTCTGGGCACTGGCCGATTACGGCTTTCGCGCAGTCATCGCGCCATCATTCGCCGATATTTTTGCAAACAACTGCGTAAAGAACGGCGTTCTCACTGTGGTGCTTAAGGAAAACGAAACTGAAGAGATTGCCCGCCGCTCGGCGCAAAATCCTGATTACCGGCTCACCGTAGATCTTGAAGAGTGCTCGGTGCGCGACGACAAGGAGTTCATCGCAAAATTCGCAATCGATGAATTCACTCGGCATTGCCTGCTTGAGGGACTGGACGATATCGGGCTCACCTTGCGTCATGAGGCCGAAATTGCCCAGTACGAATCCAGGCATCCCGTTCCTGCCGCCTGGAAATCATAGCTAGCGAAAAAGCTATGCAGCGGCTCTCAATCCAATCCCGAAAAAAGAGAGAAGTCCTCGACATCACCGATCTCGTCGAGAAAAAACTGGGCACGAACGGTTCAGCGTCCGGAATCTGTCACCTGTTGATTCTGCACACCACCGCGGCGCTCACCACTGCCGACCTCGATCCGGGTACCGACCTCGATATGCTGGACGCATTCGAAGCCATGATTCCGAAGCTGCGCTATCGCCATCCGCACAATCCGGCGCACGTTCCAGACCATATCTTGTCCGCCTTAATCGGCACCTCGCTTTCACTCCCGTTTCAGGAGAGCAAGTTACTGCTCGGCACTTGGCAGCGAGTTGTTCTGATCGAACTCGATGGCCCGCGTGAGCGCGACATTGTGTTGAGCGTCTCTTCGGAAGAATAGTCAGTGGGTGGGCGGGGGTACGACTGCTTTCGTACCAGTGCGTGGGATCTTGCCCGACATTCCCGGCATACTGGGCGGCATAGATCCACCAGCTATTGGAGGCGGCTGAAGCTGCTGCTTCACCGCGTCGGAAATCTTGTCGGCATTCGCGAGAAGCAAACTTACCTGCCAAATCTGAGTGTCATTCAGAATGTGCTTGAACTCCGGCATGCCAGTGAGGCGAATTCCATTCGCAACTTTCCAGTACGTTTCCCCAGCGGGGTCATCGGTCACACCTTTGCCGTGAAATAAGCTCGGAGGCTTGGGGAACATTGCCTTTGCCATTGAGGACTGATCTGTGCCAGGTAAGCCATGGCAAATGCCGCAATGCTGAACATAAATTTGCGCACCCGCCACGTACGTGGCTTCATCCGCTGAAATGGGCGCCGATCTCGGCATTTCTTTGTCGATGTGCGCGTGCAGAGCGCCGTTTGCAAGCTGACGCTCGAAGGGCATGGGTTTATCTTCCACAGCAGCGGGCGCATGGCCGGATGTGAAGTACCAATAGGCTGCGAACGCGAGCAAAAGCGCCCCTATTATCAGACCGAAGATAAACGCTCTCACGGTATTCTCCTGGGATGATCTCCAACCGCTCTGGCCAGAAGTCGCAAATTATAATCTGCCAGTGCCTAAGCTGCTTCGCTATTTCTTGTTCGCTTTGTTGCTGATCGTGGTAGCCCTAGTTTCGGCTTTGACCACCATGCGCCTCGCGATTCACGTTGGCGAAGTCAGAGTGCCGGACTTTCGCGGCAAGACTCCGGCCGAGGCACGGCGACTTGCAGATGCAAGTGGGCTGGTGAGCCAGGTGGAAACCAACTATTACAGTCCGGCCGTTCCTGAAGGCAGAGTACTCTCGCAAGGGCCGGCGCCCGGCACAATCGTGCGCCGCGGCTGGGAGGTACAACTCGCCCTGAGCCTGGGACCGCAACGAGTAACAATTCCGCAAGTGGTTGGCCAGAGCGAACGAGCCGCCGGCATCAGCATAGCCGAGCGTGGGTTGCAACTGAGTTCAACTGACGAAGTCACAATCCCCGGCATTGATGCGGGCCAGGTGATTGCGCAGAACCCTCCCGCCAATTCGACTGACGTTTCAGCCCCGAAAATTGCGTTGCTGCTCGCACGCGATCCTGCGCCTCAGGCGTTCGTAATGCCGAGCTTCATTGGCCAGCCGCTGGGCGCGGCATCGAACACCTTGAAAGATGCTGGATTCTCCATCGGCAAGGTGACCGTCGCTGTCGTTGAATCGACTCCGGCAAGTACACCTCAAGCTCCGGCGACTAATTCGCAAGCGGCAGCGGGTTCTGTGACGATTAACTCATCGCCGACACCCCAAACACCGGGCGCTGCCACTTCAAATGCGCCGCCCCAAGTCCCATCCGCAGCTTCGATCATCGTCTCCCAGGATCCGCCACCCGGACATAAAATTTTCGCGGGCGCGGCCGTCAACTTTACGGTGAGATGATCACTGCTTTTCGAGAATCGCCGCGAAGAAACCATCGCATGAATGAACCGCGGGAATTGTTCGTAGATAAGGTCCGTCTTGCATTGAATCAAGGTTCTCAATCACGAGTTCGCCATCGCGCCGCAGCCTTTCGAGTTCCGTGCGGCTGTCGACCAGCGTAAACGATGAATTCGTCGCAAGAACTCGTGCCACTATTTCTGAATTTTCTTCCGGCTCGAGCGAACAGGTTGAGTAGATAAGCCGTCCACCGGTCGCAACCTGCTTCATCGCGGATAACAGGATTTCTGTTTGAAGCGCCTGCAGCCTGGTAATATCCTCCAGCTTCAGCCGCCATTTGATTTCTGGATTTCGGGCGAGAGTGCCCGTTCCTGAGCAGGGGGCGTCGACTAACACGCGATCGAAGTGCCTTCCCAATGGAATTTGCCGCGCATCTCCGGTGACAACCCGAACGTTCTTCG
The DNA here is from genome assembly GCA_035279425.1 of Terriglobales bacterium. Classification (GTDB taxonomy): domain Bacteria; phylum Acidobacteriota; class Terriglobia; order Terriglobales; family Acidobacteriaceae; genus Gp1-AA145. The sequence continues at coordinate 62,302 of DATEHT010000022.1, forward strand.
CGGCTAAGAGTTTCCTCAGCAGGGCTGAGCGGTGGGGGTGCAAGTCCACAGCAACTACCGTCGAATTGGGATTTTGCTCAGCCAGTATCCGCGTTTTGCCGCCGGGCGCGGCACAGCAATCCAGAATGGACTGCCCATTGCCGACAAGCAAGCCGACCAACTGTGAGGCCTCATCCTGAATCGTGAGCCGACGTTCGCGAAAGGCTTTGGTATGCGTGATCTCCCCTGCTTGGATCACAAAGGCTTTCGCCAGAAAGTTCCCCGGTTTCAGCGCCACACCCTCCGTCTGAAGCGCTTCGAGAAGCTCGGGATTGCTTATGCGAAGCATAGCCTTTGGGGCGAGCTGGTCATAGGAGCAGATTTTCTTCGCGATATCTGCTCCGTAGAATCGGTTCCACCTCTCGACCAGCCATTGAGGATGCGCAGAAACCGAGGCTTCATAAAATTTTGTTTGCAGCCCAACTTCTGCCTGATTTTGGGAGAAGTGGGAAAGCTCAGAATCGCTCTTCGCGATTTTTCGCAAGACTGCATTTACCATTCCCGCTGCCGACCGTTTTCGAGCTTGTTTAACTAATTCCACGCTCTCGTTGACAGCAGCATGCTTAGGAATACGATCCAAGAAGAAGAGTTGATATGCGCCGAGACGAAGCGCGGTGAGCACTTCCAAATCCAATTTGGCTAGTGCTTGGGCAGCATGCTCCGTAATGCTCGAGTCGAGCACACTTCGCCAGCGCAGTACACCCATAACGAGTTCGGTGAGCAATCCATGGTCTGCTGGCGAGAGCTTTGCAAAACGAGAAGAGTGCAGTAGCTCGGACGCGTACGCATCGGTCTTGTCGATCCGCAAGAGAATTTCGAACGCCGCTGCACGCGCGGGAGAAATGGACATGGCAGAATTCTAGAGGTTACTTACTGTCCGAAGATTTCTCCCGTTTGGGGTCGATACCCGTTAATAAAATCTCTTGCTGATACTGGCCTTTTTCCTTCGGCCTGAAGTTCCAGCACTTCGATTGCGGTGCTTTGTCCGCACCCCACGAAGAGTCGCCTGTCTTCCGCATGAAGTTGTGCTGGTGGAACTTTGTGTGAAATTCCAACGAGAGCACGCGTAATGGCGGTCATTGTCAAGCCGCGCCGCCGAAACGTAGTGAACGCCCCTGGCCAGGGCTGAAATCCCCGAAATCGGTTGTAGATTTCCTGCGCGGTACGGCTGAAGTCGATTCGCGCGTCCTCTTTCTTCAGCACCGGAGCAAGCGACGCGTCGCTATTGTCTTGCGACCGTGCTGTTACGGAGTTCTGGGCCAGCCCTCGCAGGGTTTCGATCATCAATTCCGCTCCGATTGCGGCCAATCGAGGCGCGATTGTCTCAGATGTATCGTCGTCTAGTACCGCAAGTTCTTTTTGCAGCAGAATGTCGCCAGTGTCCAGCCCTTCGTCTATGCGCATTGTGGTCACGCCCGTAACGGTTTCGCCGTTCGCGATTGCCCATTGAATGGGCGCAGCACCCCGATATTTCGGCAACAACGACGCGTGCAGGTTGATATTGCCGTACTTTGGCAAATCGAGCATCCACTTTGGAATAATCCGCCCATAACCAACTACGATGATCGCCGCAGGCGAAATTTCTTCGAGCTTCGCTCGCAGTTCTTCGTTTTGCTTGATTTTTTCCGGCTGATATATGGGAAGGCCGAGCCGCATCGCCGTTCGCTTTACGCGAGAAGCTACAAGCTCCAGGCCGCGTCCTTTGGGGCGATCCGGCTGGGTGAGTACCAGGGGAACGTCGAAGCCCGCGTCGACCAGCTTCTCAAGAGTCGGCACTGCAAATTGCGGGGTGCCGCAGAACACCAGCTTTTCGGCTTGCGCCATTCGAATTCATTACACAGGCGCGCGGCTTTGTAAGCAAGGTGGGCTTTCAGAAAACGCGGTTTAAATGCGCTGGTCGAGAGCAGGCTCCGCTTCGTAGTCGGGCAGTTGGAGCCCGGTCTCAACGCGGTTCCGTCCATTTCGCTTGGCCTGATACATCGCCGAGTCGGCAGCAGCAACCAGAAATTCAGGATCGCTCTCGGCGGTTCCCAACGTTACGCCTACGCTTACCGTGATATGGACTCTCTGATTCCCGAGGTCCGCCGGTTCGTCACCAACGGCTCCGCGAATACGTTCAGCCAATTTCTGTGTCAGTTGAAGGTCGCAACCGGGCGCGATTATGAGGAACTCCTCACCACCGTACCGGCCAACCAGGTCATAGGGCCGCAGAGTGGCTGAGATACGCTGCACTACGGTGACCAGTGCGGCATCGCCGGCCCCGTGGCCGTAACGATCGTTAATCCGCTTAAAGTGGTCGACATCGGCCAGCATCACGCCTAACGTCTGCTCTTCGCGGCGGCAGCGGGCCAATTCCCGGCGCAGCACGTCGCGAATGGCTCGGCGGTTTAAGACACCGGTCAGCGAATCATGCTCAGCATGGAAACGCAGAGATTCCTGCGCCTGCAGCAAATCGAACTTTGCTTTTTGGATTGCCGTCAACATTGCGTTCACGGTCTCCGCCAGCTCGCTTAATTCGTCTTTACCCTTCTTTTCCAGGCGTAAGGACAAATCTCCGCTGACAGTGATCTGCTTGATTTTGCGGTTCAGAGACTCGACTTGCGTAACCAGTTTTTCTTCCAGGACAAACAGGAGGACCGCGCTGTGGACCACTCCCGCGACCATCAGCAGCAGCAGAAGTGAACCCTTGAATAGCGCAATCCGGGAGACGAAATAAGCCACCATCAAGAAAGCACCCAGCGCCAAAGCTGAGTACAGCAAGATTTTCTTACGGATCGTCATCTATAAGTGCGGGCGAATCACCCAGGATTGTTTCTGCCCAACAGCTTGCAGGGCCACGGTCCTAGCGCATGGACTGGGACAACTCAGGCGCCTCCTGATCTTAGGCTTGCCCCGGCAGGAGTTTTTTCGACCGTAGGCTTAACATAACATCGGCAAAAGCGTTGGTGTAATCGCTACAGGAACATTCGTAGAACTTTGGTAACCAAAGCTGGTGACCTCGAGTGCGAGAAGCAGGCCGCTCAACGTTTGCGGGCGAGTATTGCTCGAGCGAATCGCTCCAGAAGCTTTCCAGGATGCCTGCTACGGGCCACCTCTGCCGACCACAACTCAGGATGCACCAAGGACATAGGCTCGGTCGGCTGACCGAAAGAATGACCCACGCCCGAACGCACGAAGATTAGCGAATTCTGAGCGTAGTACCAGGCAACTCGTGGATTGTTCCAGATCCGTGGACGCAGATAGTCGAAGCAGTCGTAGCGAAACTCGCGGAATAACGCCGCCCAATAAGCCGGCCATTGTTCGTTCAGGTGATGTCTTCCGCCCTGTCCCGGAATGGCGGCGGAGAACGCGACAATATCTGCGGCCGTACATAGACCTTGGACCAATGTTCGCGCAGCTGTTTCCGGCAGATGTTCCGCGACTTCGAAACACAGTGCCAGATCGAAGCGGCGGCCGAGGTCGAGCGGCGTCGCGAGATCACGTGCTGAAAAATTTGTGGCAGGAATCGCCAGTTCAGCCTTGTCTACCCAGAGACCATCGACGCCGAAAATGTTTGTGACACCTAGCTCATGGGCAGCCGCGAGCCAATGTCCAGTTCCGCAGCCGATATCGACGATAGTCGCGGGCTTTATAACCCGGAAAATAATTGGCAGCACCTCGCGCGCGGACTCCTGCGCAGAGGTCAGTTCGCGATAGAACTTGGCCGTATAGTATCGCCCCGCTGTGTCTTTGGACATGAGCCTCTCGGCGGCCTCGGTGGTTAGCTTCGGCGCTCTTTGCGGTTAAAGTCTTTTTCGATAAGTGCGGGAAATTATAACCGTCGCAATCGCATTTGCCTCTGCAGCGACTCGTCTCTACAATGTTGGTTTACCCCACAATTTATGATTCATTTTCCAGTTCCCGAAGCCCTCACCTTCGATGACGTGTTGCTTCTTCCTGCTCGCTCGGACGTCGTCCCAGCCGACGCCAACACGCAAACTCAGCTTACGCGCAATATTCGCCTGAACATTCCAATCGTCAGCGCGGCCATGGACACGGTTACCGAGTCACACATGGCCATTGCTCTGGCTCAGCAGGGCGGGCTGGGAATCATCCATCGGAACCTCACTGTCGAGCAGCAGGCAGAAGAAGTGGATAAGGTGAAGCGTTCTGAGAGCGGAATGATTGTCGATCCTGTGACCATGTCCCCGGACGAGAAAGTCTCCGACGCTCTCGAGGTCATGCGTAAGTACAAGATTTCCGGTGTCCCCATTACTAAGAACAAGAAGCTAGTCGGCATTCTCACCAATCGCGATCTTCGCTTCGAGACCCGCTTCGATATTCCCATCAGTCAGGTAATGACGAAAGAGAACTTAATTACCGTCCCTGTCGGCACTACGCTCGAAGGCGCGGAAAAAATTCTGCACAAGCATCGGGTTGAGAAGCTGCTTGTGGTCGACGATGCCTATAACCTTAAAGGATTAATTACAGTTAAGGACATTCAAAAGAAGCTGAAGTATCCGAATGCCGCAAAGGATTCTCAGGGGCGGCTTCGTGTGGGCGCAGCGATCGGTGCAACCGGAGATTTTCTGGAGCGGGCGCAAGAATTGGTGAAAGAGAATGTCGATCTCCTCGCGATCGATAGCGCACACGGGCATTCCTCCCGTGTTCTTGAAGCTGCAAAGAGAGTCAAGTCCAAGTTTCCAGAAGTTGACCTTATTGCGGGCAACGTGGCGACATTCGACGGGGCTTGCGAGTTGGCGCGTGCCGGAGTGGACGGAATTAAAGTTGGTATCGGACCGGGTTCAATTTGCACTACCCGTGTAGTCACAGGCGCCGGAGTCCCTCAGATTACAGCCATTGCCGAAGCCTACCGCGCCACAAAAGATGCAGGAGTGCCGATCATCGCGGATGGTGGAATCAAATATTCCGGGGATATCACTAAGGCAGTTGCAGCAGGCGCGAGCGCGGTCATGGTCGGATCGATGTTTGCTGGAACCGACGAGAGCCCCGGCGAGTTAATTCTGTACCAAGGCCGGACCTTCAAATCATATCGAGGAATGGGATCGATCGGCGCTATGGCAGCCGGATCAAGTGAGCGATATTTTCAGTCCGCAGCTAGCGAGGCATCCGTTGCCATACCCAACATGGGCGCTGACCCGAATCGTCTCGCGAAACTCGTTCCCGAAGGGATTGAGGGGCGAGTACCTTATCGTGGTTCGGTTTCAATGATTCTGTATCAGATGGTGGGCGGGTTGAAGTCCGGAATGGGCTACTGTGGCTGCGCAAACCTCGCTGAATTACATCAGAAAACCCGGTTCGTACGCATCAGCGGTGCCGGCCTGCGCGAGAGCCACGTTCACGACGTGATGATCACACGTGAAGCTCCAAACTATGCGGCGGAATGAAGGCTTTAGTACAACGATTCGTACTGCGTAACCGCCCAATCTCCGCTGCGGCTGTCGAGGGTTACTGACATTAGGTCTTCGTAAGTTCCGCTGTCGCCCCGGCGTTTCGCCTTGTACTCCAAAATACGCAATGGCGGACGGTCGTCCCAATCCACAACCTTCCACGAGACCAGCGGATGCTTCGACTCGGAGTCACAGATGAAAGAAGCGTATTTTTTGCGGTAGTCTTTCTCCCATTCTGTCAATTCCTCTTTGCATCGCCCATCACGCATAGCATGGAGGAATTCGGTAGCAGCACGTTCCGATGAGCGATCACGCAAAGGATTCAAGCTGATCGAGAGGGGAACTTTTGTGAGCGGATCAATTTCCGCGGACTTGGCGAGCACAGGCGGTTGACTGTTCAGCCACATTAAATAGCCGAAAAAGCCAGCCAGCACCAGAAAGCCTGCACCAGCCGCGATCGCGATCTGCATCTTGGAAAATTTCATCGCAAGCCCATCTCTAGGACCAGATTGCGGAGAATGCCTTGTCTAGAGTCTAGGCCTAATGATTAGTGACAGAAAGGTTACTTTCGTGAGGCGGGATGGGGCAGGGCCGCGATTTGCGAATCTCGGCTCTTAAACCGCGCGGGCTGAGGCAAATGAGCCATGAGCGACGAGGAATACAGGCTCGTCGCTCACTGCCCGATGCTGAATTACTGCGAGCCGGCGGACGATGACTTTGTTGTCGCCGCCTTGGGAAGCGATACTCGTCGCTTGCTTCAGGTGATCTTTCAGGGTCGGGAGCGCCTGTGATGCGAAGTTCTTCACATCCGGATCCTTCGCGCTCTTTGACTCCATACGAAATTCACTGACGTCTTTCGTATGGTCGGTCACCATATCTTTCATGTAAGCGCGATCGAATGCTGCACCCGAGAGCTTTTCCAGGCGAGCTTTTGTCGCCGCGTCCTTGGCACTGAGTTTGTCCGGAACCGTGACGCCTTTTTCGGTGGCAACTTGTTTGAGCTGGTCATTGGCTTTGGTGTGGTCATCGACCATTCGTTGTCCGAACTGCTTCACTTCTGGGGATGCTGCTTTTTCGGTTGCGAGCTGGCCTAGTTGAACTTCGGCCAAGCCACCCTCGGCTGCCTTCTTAATGAATTGCCGGTCGGAAGCCGTGAGCGAACTTGCGGATTTCTCGCTACTGCTGCTGGTCTGGGCCGAAGCAGCCAAAACGCTGCCGAGCGAAAAAGCGGTTGTAAGTATGACGGGAAGGATAGCTCCCCGAACTAGTTTGGTGATCATTGCGTTGTCCTCCGAAGCACTTTGTTTTCGTTAAGTTCGATGCAATTGGGCGGCTAAGGTTGGGAACTCTCGCGGCGGAATCGTGCTCCGGCGAGAGCCGCTGACGTGCGCTCGAGGCTTGCAGCCGAGTAGTCCAGAATTGTTAAAGGCACGGTGCGCCACAATCCGACGTGTCCAGTGCCCGCCCGCTTCACACATCAGAAATTGATAAACTGTTAGGCCTCACGCATGAATCCTTCTCGCGAATAAGTTGATCCAACTAGGGAGAACCACTTATGGCGGTCAGCGATCAGGCAGTACTTACCGGCAAGCAGCTTGACACCTTAAGCATCAATACAATCCGCACTCTCTCGATCGACGCCGTGCAGAAGGCCAATTCCGGCCACCCGGGCGCCCCCATGGCCCTGGCGCCGGTTGCGTATGTTCTGTGGCAGAAGTTCATGCGCTTCGATCCTGCCAACCCAGTTTGGCCAAACCGTGATCGGTTCGTTCTTTCGAATGGACATGCTTCCATGCTGCTCTATTCCATGCTGTACCTGAGCGGTGTGAAGTCGGTCAGTTCCGAATACAAGGTGCTCGATCGCCCCTCGATCACTCTCGACGACATCAAGAATTTTCGCCAATTGGACAGCAAGACCCCGGGGCATCCCGAGTATCGCCTGACCTCTGGTATCGAGACGACCACCGGCCCTCTCGGTCAAGGCGTTGGGAGCAGCGTGGGAATGTCAATGGCGAGCAACTGGCTTGCTGCGCGCTATAACCGGCCCGGATTCGAGCTTTTCAACTACAACATCTACACCTTTTGCAGCGATGGGGACCTGATGGAAGGCCTGGGCAGCGAAGCGGCATCGCTCGCCGGGCATTTGAAGCTCCCGAACCTCTGTTGGATTTACGACAACAACTCGATCACGCTCGACGGGCCGGCTGATTGGTCGTTTAACGAAGATGTCCCGAAGCGCTTCGAGGCGTACGGCTGGCACGTGGCGCACGTGCTCGACGCCAATGATCTTGATGCGCTTGCGAAGGCTTTCAACGAATTTCTGCAAGTGAAAGACCGGCCCACATTGATTGTGGTGAACAGCCATATCGGTTACGGTTCTCCGCACAAACAGGACACCAATGCCGCGCACGGCGAGCCGCTTGGCGCGGAAGAAGTGAAGCTGGCGAAGAAGTTTTACGGCTGGCCCGAGGACGCGCAATTCCTCGTGCCTGAAGGTGTGCTCGAAAACTTCCAGGATGGAATCGGCAAACGCGGACGTGAGCTGAGTTCGAAATGGAATGATCTGTTTGCGAAGTACACGAAGCAGTTCCCTGATCTGGGTGATCACATCAATCGCATGCAGCGCCGCGAGCTGCCTGACGGTTGGGACAAAAACCTGCCCACGTTCCCTGCGGATGCGAAAGGGATTGCTACCCGCGAAAGCTCGGGCAAGGTGCTGAACGCGGTCGCCCAGAATGTGCCCTGGCTGATCGGTGGCGCAGCAGACTTAGCGACTTCAAACAAGACGGACTTGAAGTTCGAAGGCGCAGGCGTATTTGAAGTCGGCAACTACGGTGGCCGCAACATTCATTTCGGGGTGCGCGAGCACGCCATGGGTGCCGCTCTGAACGGTATGTCGATGATCAAAGTACGGCCTTTCGGCGGAACCTTCTTTAATTTCACCGATTACATGCGGCCCGCCATGCGCATTGCGGCAATCACCGAGATTCCAACCATTTACATTCTGACTCACGACTCCATCGGACTTGGCGAAGATGGGCCGACGCATCAGCCGATTGAGCAATTGGCTTCACTTCGCGCCATGCCCCACATGATCGTCATGCGCCCGGGCGATGCGAACGAAGTTGTTGAGGCGTGGAAGGTGATCATGCCGTTGAAGCACAGTCCGGTTTCGCTGGTGCTAAGCCGTCAGGCTTTGCCCACAATTGACCGGTCAAAATATGCTGCGGCTTCTGGCGTCGCGAAGGGCGGCTACGTTCTTGCCGATCCGCAAAGTGGCAAGCCGGAATTGATTCTGATCGGCACCGGCAGCGAGCTTTCCCTGTGCGTGAGCGCGTACGAAAAGCTCACCGCGGAGGGCGTTCGTGTGCGCGTGGTTAGCATGCCTTCAACTGACATTTTTGATATGCAGGATGAAGCCTACAAGAAAGCGGTGCTGCCGCCGGACGTGAAAGCGCGTGTCTCGGTTGAGGCTGCTTCCGTGTTTGGTTGGGAGCGTTACGTTGGCGACCAGGGCGCGATTATCGGCATGACAACCTTTGGCGGCTCGGCGCCAGCTAAAGATTTGTTCAAGAAGTTTGGCTTCACCGTCGATCACGTGATTGAAGTCGCTAAAAGAGTTTTGGTTAAGCCAAAATGATCCTCTTTGGTGTCCTTCGCCGTTAGCGCCGTTCGCTTTCTTAACCCCAAAGGACACGAAGTTACACGAAGGAAAAACAACAGGAAGAGGTCGGGTAAGTGTCCGGCCGACGAGAGGTGCATTATGCAGCCGACGGGAGTTATCGAGTCCGCAAAAGCAACCAATCCGCTCAAGGACCTTTTGAAGTTCGGGCAATCTGTTTGGCTCGACTACATTCGTCGTGACCTGATCACCAGCGGCGAACTCAGGCGCCTGATTACAGAAGACGGCCTGCGCGGGATGACCTCGAATCCCGCGATCTTCGAAAAGGCGATCGTGGGGAGCACCGATTACGCCGACATCCTTGCGTCACTAAAAGATCGTTCCGACCTTGACGCCAAAGCCCGGTTTGAACTGATCGCTATTCGGGACATTCAGGATGCCGCCGACCTTCTTCGTCCTGTGTACCAGGAATCGAACCTGCGTGATGGTTACGTCAGCCTCGAAGTCTCCCCGTATCTTGCCCGCGATACGAAAGGCACGATCGAGGAAGCTCGCCGGCTCTGGAAGGCAGTCAATCGTCCGAACGTCATGATCAAGGTCCCGGGCACGGCCGAAGGCATTCCGGCATTTGAGCAGCTCATCGGCGAAGGAATCAACATCAACGTCACGCTGCTGTTTTCGCAGGACGTTTATCAGCAGGTGGCGGAAGCTTATGTTCGCGGTCTTGCTAAATTTGATGCCAGCGGTGGAGACGTGAAGAAGATTGCCAGTGTCGCCAGCTTCTTCATTAGCCGCATCGACAATTCAGTTGATTCCGAGGTGTCGAATCGACTGAAGTCGGTGAAGAGCGCCGACGAAGAGAAAAAGCTCAAAGGGCTGCTGGGCAAAGTTGCCATCGCGAACGGCAAGCTTGCTTATCAGCGTTATCTGAACATTTTTTCTGGCGCACAATGGGACAAGCTGCGCGCGAAAGGCGGCCAGACCCAGCGCGTGCTCTGGGCAAGCACGAGCACGAAGAACCCCGCCTATCCGGACATTCTCTATGTGCAGGAGATGATCGGGCCAGACACGGTCAATACGATTCCTCCCGCAACCTTTGATGCTTTCCGCGATCACGGCCAGCCACGTGAAACTTTGACCGAGGGTGTCGATGAAGCCAAGCAGGTGATGCACGACCTCGCTTCAGTCGGTATCTCAATCGATCAGATCACTGACAAGCTTACCGACGACGGTGTTCGCCTGTTCGAAGAAGCGTTCGACAAGCTGCTGGCCGCCGTCGAAAAGAGTACGCAGGGCGGCACAACGCCAAAGATCAGCCAGCAAACTTACAAGCTCCCGGACCAGCTCGCGAAGGATGTTGCGCAAGCCGTAAACGATTGGCGTGCTGCCGGAAAAGTACGCCGGCTCTGGCAACGAGACGTTTCACTCTGGACCAACAGCGACGAATCACAGTGGCTCGGATGGCTTGACATCGCAGAAAAGCAGCATGAAAAGAAAGATCAGTTCGAGCGGCTTGCCGACGAGATTCGCAAAGAAGGTTTCACCGACATTCTTCTGCTTGGCATGGGCGGATCGAGTCTCTGCCCCGAAGTCCTGGGCAAGACTTACGGCCGGATCAAAGGCTTTCCCCGTTTGCACGTGCTTGATTCCACCGTTCCCGCGCAGGTGAAGTCATTCGAGAAGAAAGTGAATCTCTCGAAAACGCTCTTTATTGTTTCGAGTAAGTCGGGCACGACTCTAGAGCCGAACATTTTCAAGCAGTACTTCTTCGAACGGGTGAAAGAAACGGTCGGCGAGGATAAAGCCGGCAGCCGATTCATAGCGATCACCGATCCGGGTTCGCGGCTTGAAAAAGAGGCGGAAGCGGACAAATTCCGCTACATCTTCCATGGCGTTCCGAGTATCGGCGGACGCTATTCGGCGCTATCGAATTTCGGAATCGTTCCGGCTGCTTGCATGGGACTCGATGTAAGCAAATTCTTAGACCGGACCGAGGAAATGGTCGAGGCCTGTGCCGCTTCGGTTCCGGTTGAGAAAAATCCCGGCGTGATGCTCGGAATCATCCTAGGCACGGCCGCGAAAGCCGGACGGGATAAAGTTACGATCGTCGCTTCTCCGGCGATTTCCGAGGTCGGCGCCTGGCTGGAGCAATTGCTCGCGGAATCCACAGGCAAGCAGGGCAAAGGAATTATTCCGGTTGACCGGGAAAACCTCGGCGGTCCGGAGGTTTATGGTAACGACCGCGTATTTGCGTATTTGCGATACCAGTCAACACCAGATGCCGATCAAGACGCAGGAGTCGCCGCGCTCGAAAAAGCGGGGCAGCCGGTTATTCGCATCTCAGTAGCCGACAATTACGATCTCGGGCAGGAATTCTTCCGCTGGGAGATCGCAACCGCAGTCGCAGGCTCAATCATCGGCATTAATGCATTTAATCAACCTGACGTCGAAGCTAGCAAAGTCGAGACCAGAAAGCTCACGAGCGAATACGAGAAGACTGGCTCGCTTCCCGCAGAGAAGCCCATCTTCGAGCAAGCAGGCATTAAGCTATTCGCCGATCCAAAAAATGCCAGCGCCCTCAGCGATGGGAACATTGGCGGACATCTTCGTTCGCATCTCAGTCGTCTGAAACCGGGCGACTATTTCGCTGTGCTGGCGTACGTTGAAATGAATCCGGAGCACCAGGCTTTGCTGCAAGAGATTCGGCATGCCATTCGGGATTCGAAGCAGGTGGCCACTTGCTTGGGCTTTGGCCCACGTTTTCTGCATTCGACCGGTCAAGCCTATAAAGGCGGGCCGAACAGCGGCGTTTTCCTGCAGATCACTTGTGACGATGCAAATGATGTGCCGATCCCCGATCAGAAATACACCTTCGGAGTGGTAAAGGCCGCGCAAGCTCGCGGCGATTTTCAAGTTCTTGCTGAACGCGGCCGCCGCCTGCTGCGCGTTCATTTAGGTAAAGATGTTGAAACTGGTCTGTCGGAACTGGTCACGATTCTCGGTAAAGTCTTGGCCCAGTGATACTGGATCTCGAAGTTGACTCGGAGTACGAGCGGAGGTGGAGGAAGCATGCGTCTAGGCATGGTGGGGCTGGGAAGAATGGGCGCCAACATGGCGCGGCGGCTCATGCGTGGCGGCCACGAAGTTGTTGTCACCGATCTGAGCGCCGACGCGGTGAAAGAAATGGCGGGCGAAGGCGCAATTCCTTCTTCTTCGCTTGATGACTTTTGCTCGAAACTTGGCTCTCCTCGCATAGCCTGGCTCATGGTCCCGGCGGGTGGCCCCACAGAATCCTCCGCGCAGACCATCGCGCAGAAAATGAAGGCTGGAGACATCCTGATCGACGGCGGCAATTCTTATTTTAAAGACGATATTCGCCGCTCAAAGATGTTCCGTGACAAAGGAATTCACTACGTCGATGTCGGCACTAGCGGCGGCGTGTGGGGACTGGAACGCGGTTACTGCATGATGATTGGAGGGCCGAAGGAAGTCGTCGAGCAACTTGATCCGATTTTCAAGACCCTTGCGCCCGGACGCGGAAACATCCCGCGCACTCCCGGTCGCGAAAAACTCGCCGGCACCGCGGAAGAAGGCTATATCTATTGCGGACCCTCCGGAGCAGGTCATTTCGTGAAAATGGTCCACAACGGCATCGAATACGGAATCATGCAGGCCTATGCCGAAGGTCTTGATATCTTTCGCAACGCGAACAAGGCTGAGCTTCCGAAAGACCAGCAATACGATTTGAATTTGGCCGACATCACGGAAGTGTGGCGGCGAGGAAGTGTTATCAGTTCGTGGCTGCTTGACCTCACCGCGATGGCGCTCGCTGAGAACCCGACGCTAGGCGAGTACAGCGGCTTCGTGCAGGATTCCGGCGAGGGTCGTTGGACGATCGAAGCCGCAATTGATGAAGCCGTGCCGGTCGACGTGCTGTCGGCGGCCCTGTTCGTGCGGTTCCGCTCGCGGCAGGAGCACACCTTCGCGGAGAAGGTGCTATCGGCAATGCGGCAGAAATTCGGCGGCCATATTGAGCCAGTTATCGGAAAGAAGAGCGCTTGAAGTTCCCCAATCGGAGTGAACGGAGTTAGGGAGAACCACAATGGCACAAGCGGAACTGCTTCCACAAACCCAGCAGCGAAGCCCGGGGCGTCCCGGAGATCCGTGCATCATGGTAATTTTTGGCGCTGCCGGCGACCTTACGCGGCGCAAGCTGGTCCCCGCTCTCTACAACCTGGCCAAGGCACAATTGCTTTCGCGCGAGTTTGCGATCCTGGGCGTCTCGCACAATAAGATGTCTGACGATCAGTTTCGCGACAAGCTGTCCGACGACATCAAGCACTACGCCGGGACGGACATCGATGCTGACATCTGGGAGTGGTTCAAGGGGCGGTTTTATTACATGACCGCGGAATTTGATGACAAGAACCTTTATTCCCAGCTGAAGACGAATCTCGAGAAGCTCGATAAAGAACATTCGACGCACGGGAATTACTTTTTTTATCTCGCTACTGCGCCTAGCTTCTTTGGCCCGGTAGTCGAGCAGCTTGCTGCAGTTGGTTTAATGGAGGAAGGCGACGACCATCACTGGCGCCGCGTGATTGTCGAAAAGCCCTTTGGCCACGATCTTGAATCCGCCCGGGCGTTGAACCAGAAACTGCTGAGCTGCGCGAATGAGAGTCAGATTTACCGCATCGACCACTATCTCGGCAAAGAGACCGTGCAGAACATTTTGGCCTTCCGCTTTGCCAACGGAATTTTCGAGCCAATCTGGAACCGGCGATACATCGATCACGTGCAGATCACGGTAGCAGAAACCGTGGGTGTCGAATCGCGCGGAAGCTACTACGATACGGCTGGCGCGCTGCGCGATATGGTCCCGAACCACATCATGCAGCTCATCAGCTTGACCTCGATGGAACCGCCGATTTCATTCCGTCCGGACGCAGTTCGAGATGAGCAGGCGAAGATTCTTCATGCAATTCAGCCGCTGAGTTCAGAGGAAGTCTTGATCCGTACGATTCGCGGCCAGTACGGCTCAGGAGTTGAGGATTCCCGTCGCGTTCCCGGTTATCGTCAGGAAGAGGACGTACCGCCTGATTCCCGCACCGAAACTTATGTCGCGATGAAACTGGCGATCGACAACTGGCGCTGGGCCGACGTTCCTTTTTATTTGCGCACAGGCAAGCGCCTGGCGGCGCAGACCACTGAGATTCTCATTCAATTCCGGCGTGCGCCGTTCGTGCTCTTCCGCGATACGCCCGTCGAAAACTTGATGCCGAATCAGTTGGTATTGCACATCCAGCCCCAGGAGGGCATTTCGTTGCAGTTCGCGGCGAAGGTTCCCGGACCCATCATGCGCCTGGGCGCCGTCGACATGAATTTCAACTATGCCGATTATTTCGGCACGCAGCCGAGTACCGGCTACGAGCGTCTGCTGCACGATTGCATGATCGGCGACGCGACCTTGTTCCAGCGTGCTGATATGGTCGAAGCCGGCTGGTGCGTGGTCAGCCCCGTGCTCGATGTCTGGAGGGCACTCCCGCCCCGCAATTTCCCGAATTATCCATCTGGGGGTTGGGGGCCGAAGGAAGCCGATGAGTTGCTGGAGCGCGATGGCCGCCACTGGAGGAACTTCGACCGATGAGCTTTATCCTCGCCGGAGATATTGGTGGCACAAATGCGAGACTGGCGCTTTTCGATGTAAAGAACGGAACTCTTCATCTAGTCTCTCTAACGATTTTTCCAAGCCGGCAGTATTCCGGACTGGACCAGATCGTGAAGGAGTTCGTAACTAAATCGCCGGTGAAACCCTCGCAGGCCTGCTTTGGAATTGCTGGCCCCGTCACCAACGGTCGCGTTGAGGCTTCGAATTTACCCTGGGTGATTGAGGCCAAACGGCTGGCCGATGAACTTCAGATTCACGAAGCCCTGCTGATTAATGATCTCGAAGCAACAGGTTGGGGAGTCGGCGCACTCTCACCCGAGCAGGTGGTTCCGCTCAATCAGATCAGCTCGATCCCCGGCAATCAGGCTGTGATTGCCGCCGGAACGGGTCTCGGCGAAGCTGGGCTCTACTGGGACGGCGAACGCCATCACGTATTCGCCTCCGAAGGAGGGCATTGCGACTTCGGTCCGCTCAACAAGACCCAGGTCGAGCTATTGCAGTATCTGCGCGGTCGCTTTGATCACGTCAGCTACGAGCGCGTACTCTCTGGCCCGGGCCTGGTAAATGTCTTCGAATTCTTGCGCGACACCGGAAAGGGCAAGCCACCGGATTGGCTGGTCGCGGAAATGGTTGAGTCTGACGCTGCGCGTGCGATCTCCGAAGCGGGCATGAGCGGCAAGTGCCCCATGTGTGAGCAGACGCTGGAGATTTTTGTTTCGATCTTCGGCGCGGAAGCCGGAAATCTGGCCCTGAAAATGAAAGCCATTGGCGGCGTATTCCTCGCCGGCGGCATCGCGCCAAAAATTCTTCCTAAGCTTGCAACTTCGAACTTCCTACAAGCCTTCTTAGACAAAGGGCGGTTGCGCCGCCTGATGGAAATCATCCCCATTAAAGTGATCACTGACGACAAACTCGCCTTGCTCGGCGCGGCCCGGTGCGCATTCGTCGAAACCAGAGAAGAAACGGCGGCATAGCGATGGCTTCGCAACCGCAGGTTCGTGTCTTGGGCTCGCCGCAGGAACTGTTCCATGCCGCAGCGGAGAAGTTCTGTGCTGTTGGCGACGATGCGATCAAGAAGCACGGCCGATTCAGCGTGGCCCTTTCCGGCGGATCTACGCCGCGTGGCATGCACCAGGACCTGGTCACGAAATTTTCCTCAGCATTGCCCTGGGACAAGGTATTTTTTTTCTGGGGCGACGAGCGGCATGTGCCGCCAGACAATTCTGACAGCAACTATCGTATGGCGAACGAGACTCTGCTTGCGAAACTGCCGGTTCCATCTAAAAACATTTTTCGCATTCCCGCCGAACTGCCCGACGCACGTGAAGCTGCGCGTAAATATGCGACAACGTTGCGGCAATTTTTCAATCCTGCTCCGGATGCATTCCCTGTCTTTGATTTCATCCTTCTCGGAATGGGTCCGGATGGGCACACCGCATCTCTCTTTCCGGGCACCGCCGGCCTGCAGGAAAAGGACGAATTCGTGATTGCGAACTGGGTAGAGAAGCTCAATACCTTTCGCATCACATTTACTTATCCAGTACTGAACAGTGCGAGGTCGGTAATCTTTCTTGTCAGCGGAGACGAGAAGGCCGAGATGGTGCGGCGCGCGCTTAAGGACCCAGGTGCGAATCTTCCCTGTCAGGGCGTGCAGCCTGAAAACGGAGAGTCGGTATGGTTCCTGGATAAAGGCGCAGCGGTGAAGCTGTAAGAGCACTCAGCATTCAGCACTCAGCATTCAGCCAAAACGGAGAGGGGAATCGGTGCGTCTTCGATGTGGCGTCGAAGGTCGTCATACAAACCCTTGTCATTCCGACTTCTTCAGCGTGAGGGAGTTGCTGTTCTTTTCGGAAAAGCAGATTCCTCATGCCTAAAGGTATTCGGAATGACAACTTGGTTGGTATTTTGCTGAACGCTGAAGGCTGAATGCTGATTGCTGAGTGCTGAGTGCTCTAAAACACCGGCGCAAGATTGTGCATCTTTTGGTAGAGCTTTCGATCGACCGTACGCAGAACGTCTTCTACGCTGGTTCCGGTCACATAGCCTGCCATCCCCCATGTGAACGAAAGCTGAAAGCCATTGCCGTTTTGCGTGTTCCACTGCTCAACCGAATTCAATAACCGCTGTAGCGGAGATTCAGCCTGCTGTTCTCCAGTGTCGGGCATAACTACGAGAAACTCGTCGCCGCCCTGGCGAAAGACCAAATCGCCACCCCGGAAAATGTCTTTTAGCATTCGTGCGAATTCCGTTAGAACACGGTTACCTTCCATGCTCCCCAGTTTCGCGTTAAGTTCGCGAAAGCCGGTGATGTCCATTATCAGAAAGGTCAGCGGACTTCCCTGACGGTTCGCGCGGGCCACCTGGTGCGAAATCAATTCGTTCAGCGCGCGGCGGTTGAAGAGTTGGGTAAGCGGATCGATGAGCGACAGGCTCTCAAGCCGTTCGTTCAAAACCAGCTCGGCGATCAGGGCCTTGCGCGTGGAATTGAGTGCAACGCGCTGCCCCATCAGGTAAATGTTGAAAAGTACGATCAGACAGATCAAGCCAAAGTAGAGCTGTGGCAAGTACCCTTGTTCAATGTGAATTATGCGCCGGCTCATACTCACGTTTGGGAACACCAGCGCAAGGAACCCAGCTGTCAGGACCAGAACGACGAGCGTTATGATCGACCACAATTGCATGTCGCGGCTGGAGAGCTGATGAATTTGGCGCTGAATAGACTCCGCCCTTGCCAGCATTGAAGGCTGTTCTTGCCTTACCTGTGACATCCGTACCCTCGCGAAGCACACTTCTGGGATCGTGCTGCAAGAGTTTTACAGGATTTTGTGCTCCCGTGGGGTAAAAACGCCTTTCCCGCAATTACCTTCGTAAGTGAACGACGGGACCCAAACGCTGGCGCGCCGAGTTCACGCAATCGGAAGTACAAGTACTTCTAGGTTGCGCTGACCCTCTGCTGGTTTTCCTCTCCCGCAAGTTTGGCCAGAGATTGTTCGTATGGCGCGCGCGCTATGCCTTTTTCAGTGATGATGGCAGTTACATACTTTGCCGGGGTCACATCGAAAGCCGGATTTTCGACCTGAATGCCCTCTGGAGTGATCAGTTTTCCGGCAATGTGTGTCACTTCCGTCGAGCTTCTTTCTTCGATTGGTATCTTGCTGCCGTTTGGAGTTTCGAGATCGACGGTGGAAATCGGCGCCGCAACGTAGAACGGAATCTCGTGTTCCTTCGCCAGCACCGCGACGGTGTAAGTCCCAATCTTGTTGGCCACGTCGCCGTTGGCGGCGATGCGGTCGGCACCGACAACGACCGCACCGATCTTGCCCTGACGCATCATCGCTCCTGACATGTTGTCGGAAATCACAGTCGTGGGTATCCCGTCTTTCACCAGTTCCCATGCGGTCAGCCGAGACCCCTGTAAGAATGGCCGCGTCTCATCTGCATACACGTGAATTTTCTTTCCCCGTTCAATTGCACCGCGGATGACGCCAAGCGCGGTTCCGTAACCGCAGGTTGCCAGTGCCCCCGCGTTACAGTGCGTGAGTACTCCTCCCTTGGCCGGCATTAGCGTCGCCCCGTGAGCTCCCATCGCTTTGTTGATAGCAATATCCTCTGCGTGCATGCGCTGGGCTTCTTCGACGAGAGTCTGCTTGATCTGCTGCACCGGCCGGACTCGCAGCAGTTCGAACTTTTGCTGCATACGCCGAATTGCCCAGAACAGATTGACCGCAGTGGGTCTGGTTTTGCTAATGAGATCGCAAATCTGGTCGAACTCGCGCTTGAGTTCGCCTGCAGTTTCCGCTTTGGAATTGCTTACTCCCAGCGCGATTCCCATCGCAGCAGCAACGCCGATTGCCGGAGCACCGCGCACCACCATATTGCGGATGACATCGGCAACTTCTTCATGGGTCTTGCAGGTTACATATTTCTCTTCGGTCGGCAGCTTCGTTTGATCGATGAAGCGTACGCCGCGGTCGGTCCATTCGAGAGTCTGGATCATAAGAATTGAGTCATTGAATCATCGGATCATTGAATCATTGGAGCATTGAATCATTGAAACGTCGTTCGTCCTTAGTCTTTGGCCAAGCCTCGTGAATACCTAGTCTTTTCTCAAAAATAAAACTTGAGGGTGCCCCACTCTTGTCGCGGTTTTTGCGACAGGGTGGGGATTTTGAATTAGCTGACGGCTGATGCCTGAGAGCTGACGGCTAAATGTTCTTTCCTCACCTCATTCGCTGTGAAAATCGTCACGAACGGCGTAGGACCCGCAGCTTTCTCCACGTTCACGCGTCCACCTGCCTCCTCGCGCTCCACCAGGCACATCACCCCAACAATCTCAAATCCGAATTCGCGCGCAGCTTCAATTGCTTGCACCGTCGATGACCCGGTCGTGCAAACGTCATCAACAATGACTACCCGGGCGCCCTTCTCTCGGAAACCTTCGATCCGCTGACCGGTCCCGTGCTGCTTCTCGGCTTTACGCACCAGGAACCCGTTCAACGTTCCACTGGTCACTGCGACCGCAACTACGATTGGATCGGCTCCCATCGTCAGTCCACCAATCGCATCGACCTTCCATCCCCGATTGCGAATTTCGTCCAGGAAAAGCTGCCCCGTGAGTTGTGCGCCGCGGGCGTCAAGCGTAGTGGTTCGGCAGTCGATGTAGTAATCGCTGTGTCCGCCCGACGAGAGCTTGAAATCACCAAGCCGGAAAGACTTCGTCGCCAATAAACGCAGCAGTTCGTGGCGTGGAGATGGCATGAATTCCCGGTTTTTGCTCTTAAAAAGATATCAGAGTCATTGCGCGAGCTTGTGCAGGTCGTGAAAGCCGCGGCTGACGACGAGAGTGGCAATAATCGGAATGCCGTTGTAAATCGAATGCACGATGAAACTCGCGCCTACCGATTTCAGCTTTGCCCGAACCGCGGTTAGAACCACGCCGACGATAAAAATTATTAGCACCGGTCCCCAAGCCTTGTACTCAAAGACATGAATGAAGGCGAACGTCATCGCCGTCAGCACGACACCCAGCGCAACTCCGAGCCGGCGCGCGAGTACAGGATAGAGAAATCCTCGAAAAAACAGCTCCTCCATAAATGGCGCAAACACAATCGCGAGAAACGCGAATGCATATGCGTCCAGCGGCTTATCGAAGAACTGATCGAAAGGGCTCTTTTTCGGAAGTGGCAGTAAGCGTTCGACTCCCTGCAGCACCAGCAAAGTCACAACTCCAATTCCGATCAGTGCCGGCCACGATTGCTTTGGCCAATTCCAGCGGACCGCCTGCCATAAAGTCTGATGAAATTTTGCCTTCGTGTAGTCGATCAGGAACAAGGCAATGATTGCGAACCAGGTGAATTGTGGTGTGAGCAGGACCCACGGTTTAAGCGCAACTTCCGCGAAAGACAATTGCGGATACAGAAATTTTTGAACAATAACGACCAGAAACGGAGCAAGAATAACCGGCACCAGGAACATCAAAAGCCCGATCTGCAGCACTTGGACGCCACCGAATGGCGGGTTCTCAGCCGGAGCAATTGCCGTTGGCGCGGGCGTGCCGGCAGATGGAGGCGCGGGAGTTTCTGGCTCCGGCGAGTTCCATCCTGAATTCACGGACATAATTTGACTTTACACCATTTGCATGTGGAGTCTTTTCCTGTGTGGCGCGGGCGCTCGCCGCGAAAGACATCAGCTCACCGCCGTTTGTTGGTTACTCACGGATGCCGCAAAGTGTTCTGCCAGCGCCTGCCCTGTGTACGACTTCTTGTTTCGCGCGACCTGCTCGGGCGTACCTTGAGCGATAATTCGACCACCATCTTCGCCACCTTCTGGGCCGAGATCGATGATCCAGTCCGCATTTCGAATCACATCCAGATTGTGCTCGATGATGATGATGGTGTTGCCGAGATCGGTTAGCCGGTGCAGCACTTCGAGCAGTTTGCGAACATCATCGAAGTGCAGGCCGGTCGTCGGTTCATCGAGAAGATAAAGCGTGCGCCCGGTCTGGCGTTTGCTCAGTTCCCGCGCAAGCTTGATTCGCTGTGCTTCGCCCCCAGAGAGAGTCACCGCCGATTGCCCCAGATGCAAATAGCCAAGTCCGACATCGACCAACGTTTGCAGCTTTTGCCTGACCTGCGGAATGTTCTCTAGAATCGGCAGCGCCTCGGAAACCGGAGTCTCCAGGAGATCGGCGATCGAGAAGCCTTTGTATTTCACGGCGAGCGTTTCCTGGTTGTAGCGCCTGCCACCACAAACTTCACAGACAACATACACATCCGGCAAAAAATTCATCTCGATTCGCCGCTGACCTTCGCCTTGGCACGCTTCGCAGCGGCCGCCAGTCACGTTGAACGAAAAGCGTCCGGGTTTGTATCCCCGCTCGCGCGACTCCGGCAGCATCGCGTACAAATCGCGAATATGCGTGAATACGCCGGTGTAGGTCGCGGGGTTGGAACGCGGAGTACGGCCAATCGGCGATTGGTCGATTCGAATAACTTTGTCGATGTTCTCCGCTCCTGAAATCGCTTTATGTTCACCCGGCTTTTCGCGTGAACGATAGAGTTCTTTCGCCAGCGCGCGATACAAGATGTCATTCACGAGCGTGGATTTTCCTGAGCCCGAAACTCCAGTGATTACATTGATCAGCCCAAGCGGAAATGCGGCGTCGACATTCTTCAGGTTGTTCTCGCGAGCTCCGAGCACCGTGATTGCGCTACCGTTCACCTTGCGCCGCTCAGGGCGCATGTCGATTCGCTTCTCGCCGGACATGTACGCGCCGGTGAGCGACTCCGGAACGCGAGTGATCTCCGCTGGCGTGCCGCGGGCAACTACATCTCCACCGTGGCGTCCCGCTCCCGGCCCGAGATCGACAACGTAATCGGCGCGCCGAATGGTTTCCTCATCGTGTTCGACGACCAGAACCGTGTTTCCGAGGTCGCGCAATTCTTCGAGCGCATTCAACAATCGTCCGTTGTCGCGATGGTGCAACCCAATCGACGGCTCATCCAGCACATACAGGACTCCGCGCAACTTCGATCCAATCTGTGTGGCGAGGCGAATTCGCTGTCCTTCGCCGCCGGAAAGCGTCGCAGCTGAACGGTCAAGAGAGATGTAGCCAAGTCCCACCGCATTCAGGAACTGCAAGCGTTCCACGATCTCGTGCATGATGCGTCCGGCAATCTGCTCGTCGCGGCCAGTCAGTTTGATGTTCCTCGCTTTTTCCAGCGCTCGCGATACCGGCATCGCCGTGAAATCGGCAATCGACATGCCTTCTACTCGCACCGCCAGACTCTCAGGCCGCAGCCGCTTACCGTGACATACTGGGCATTCGGTTGCCGACATGTGCTCCATCAGCCAGTCGCGGTAGCCTTCCGAACTTGACTCTTCAAGGTTGTTTCTCAAATAGGCAAATATCCCCAGAAACCCTGTCTTACCACGACCTTCAGCCTCACCAAAGAAAAACAAGTTCTGGATCTTCTCCGGCAACTTCTCAAACGGCACACTTATATCAATTCCGTATGCAGTCCCCACAATCTTGATCTGATGAATCAAATTCTGCGACGCCGATCCCGGGCCGAGTGCGCCCTCTAGCAACGGCTTCGACCAGTCGTTAATCACTTTGGCCGGATCGAAGTCGTAGGTGCTTCCTAGTCCATGGCATTCCGGGCAGGCGCCGTACGCACTATTGAACGAGAACGACCGTGGCTCGAGTTTGGGAACGTCGATTCCACAATCCGGGCAGGCGAGACGTTCGGAGTAGAGTTGTTCCTCCCCGCCAACGATCGCCACCTGCACGAGTCCGCCAGCCAATTTCATCGCCAGACCGATCGACATCTCCAGCCGCTGCTCGATACCAGGCTTTATCAGTAATCGGTCTACGACAACTTCAATCGTGTGGTTCTTGCGTCTGTCGAGCTGAATTTCGTCTTCCAGGCTCACTAGTTCGCCATCGATGCGGGCGCGAGTAAAGCCGTGCTCGACCAGCTTCTCCATCTCCTTTTTGAACTCACCTTTGCGTCCTCGAACAATCGGCGCAAGGACCATGACGCGGTCTTCGGGCGTGAGCGCCATGACGCGCTGCACGATCTGTGCTGCTGTCTGGCGGGAAATTGCCCGGCCGCACTTCGGGCAATGCGGCACGCCGATGGAAGCAAACAGCAACCGCAGATAATCGTAGATCTCAGTGATCGTTCCGACTGTTGAACGGGGGCTTCGGCTGGTTGTTTTCTGCTCGATCGAAATCGATGGACTTAGGCCATCGATCGAGTCCACATCCGGGCGCTCCATCTGATCGAGAAACTGGCGCGCGTACGCCGAGAGTGTCTCCACGTATCGGCGCTGACCCTCGGCGTAGATGGTGTCAAACGCAAGCGAAGACTTCCCCGAACCACTCAAACCGGTGATCACTGTCAACGTGTTCCGCGGAATCTCAACGTTGATGTTCTTCAGGTTGTGCTGCCGAGCGCCGCGAACCGAAATTTCCCGAATGGCCATTGTGCGACTGAATGATGAACCTTGGTAACGTGGACGGGTCCACAGAGATGTTGGAGAGTGTATTTGCGCAGCTCTACTCACGTATCTTAGTTGTAAACAGCGGCAAGGGTCAACGCGGGTAGAGTTGAAGCGCACCGGTCTTCGCCTGGCTCGTCTTCGCGGCAGGTAGCTGGTCCGGAATTAAGCCGTTTCTTTTCTTGCTGCTGGGGACGGGAAGAGGCCGAACTTGGGAAGTCTATTGGTCGCCGTAGTGGTTTCTTTCACCGTCGCCGGTTCTGTTGCCCTTGGAATTACTGCCGCCTACGCCAGCGTACTAGCCCTGCTACACGCCTTCGCGCATAACTCCCCGAAACCGCAGCCGCGCATGGCCATGGCTGCAAAGGCGGGCGGAAATTAAGCTCGGCTGCTGCGGAATTCAGCGAATTCAAACCCGAAAAACGTGCCTAGGAAGGGGCTAGGCGGATTTCTTGTTCGGCCTTACAAACTCAATCACCTGGCCGCGTCTGCGCGTACTGGTCTTATCGCCTTTGCGAAAGTTCGCTGGAATGTAAAATTCGATGATCTTTGCCACTGGTCGCCTCCCCTTGCCCCAAAACAACTTCTGTATTTTGTAACACATTGCTGGCCGAAAAGTTGCCAGATCTATAAACGATTGCCTCCGACCAATAGTGCCGTCGTGCTCCGTGCCGTTTCATCCCACCTTTACTCAAGATTTGGCGCTCGAAGCCGATGGCATGTCGTAGCCATGAAGATTCTCCTCATTGACGACAGCCGGTTCTTGCGTATGGCGAATGAGCGGGCGCTCACATTGGCAGGCTATGAAGTCATTTCCGCCGCCGATGGTGAAGAGGGGCTTCGTCTGGCGTGTGAGCAGAAACCCGACCTCGTGGTTTTAGACTTGATGCTGCCGAAAATGCCTGGGCTCGAAGTACTCAGAAAATTGCGCAGTCGTCCCGACACTGCCGCTATGCCGGTTGTGGTGATCAGCGGCCTCTCACAGGCCAATGATCAGAAGCTATTAGGTGAAGGAGCAACGTCCTACTTTGAAAAATCGCGCCTCATGCTCGACCGGGGAAGCGACACTTTCGTTCAGACCATCGGTGAATTGCTTGTCAAAGTAAAAGGCGCGAGTGCGTAAGTTGTAT
This sequence comes from Terriglobales bacterium, assembly GCA_035279425.1. Lineage (GTDB taxonomy): Bacteria > Acidobacteriota > Terriglobia > Terriglobales > Acidobacteriaceae > Gp1-AA145. The sequence continues at coordinate 86,656 of DATEHT010000022.1, forward strand.
TCCCTTCCACAAGAATCTCCGAAATGGCAACGCGGTTAGCGAATGATCCAGGGCAGAATCGGACCAATGCCGTGTGATAGATTTTATTGTCCGTCATGAAAGATCTTGCCTCTCTGGCACTCGACACCGCCAGCAAACGCGGCGCAACTTACGTCGATGTGCGTATCATCGACGACCGCAGCCGCGCGCTCGCCACCAAGAATGGCAAGATTGGTAATGCTTCCGATTCGCAGTCCCAGGGCTTCAATGTTCGTGTACTCGTTGATGGCGCATGGGGATTTTCGTCATCGGCGAATCTGGACCGCGCTTCATTCGGAACTACTGCGGCACACGCAGTCGCCATCGCCAAAGCTTCTGCGAAGGTCAAAGAAAAAGACGTAGAGCTTGTACCTGAGAAGGCCGTCACTGCCGAATGGACTACCCCGCACAAGCTCGATCCGTTCTCGACTTCTATCGAGCAGAATCTCGGTCTGCTGCAAAAAGTCGACTCCGAATTGCGCTCGGTCCAGGGGATCACGCTGGCGGAAACGAACATGAACTTTCGCCGCGAGGAGCAGTGGTTCTTTTCGTCTGAGGGATCAGATATTCATCAGACGAAGATTACGACCGGCGCGGGATACGTCGCCTATAGCTTTGCCGGAAGCGAAATCCAGAAGCGGTCGTATCCGAATTCATTCGGCGGCCAATGGCAGAACAAAGGATATGAACTGATTGACGAATTGAAGTTGGTCGAGAACGCTCGCCGCATCGGCGAGGAAGCCGTCGCGCTGCACAAGGCCGACCAGTGCCCACAAGGAATCTTCGACATAATTCTCGAAAGCTCGCAGCTTGGATTGCAGATCCACGAATCGGTCGGCCATCCAATCGAGCTTGACCGTGTTTTAGGGATGGAGGCCAATTTTGCGGGGACCTCCTTCCTGACGCTCGAGAAATTGCGCACGTTGAAATATGGCAGCGAACTGGTAAACGTAGTCGCCGACGCGCGCCAGGAGCACGGCCCCGGGCTCGGCACCTTTGCGTTCGATGACGAAGGCGTACCCGCGCAATGCACTCCGATCATTTCGAATGGCCTGTTCACTGGATACCTGAGTTCACGCGAGACAGCGGCGCTCATCGGACTGCAGCGCTCCGGCGGAACTCTTCGGGCCGAGAGCTGGAATCGTCTGCCAATGATCAGGATGACCAACATCAGCATTCTTCCCGGCGAGAAGCCGCTTACGCTCGAGCAGCTGATTTCTTCGACGGACTACGGAGTTCTGTTTCAGACGAACCGCTCGTGGTCAATTGACGACAAGCGGTACAACTTTCAGTTTGGCACGGAGCTTGGCTGGGAAATCAAGAACGGCAAACGCACGCGCATGCTGAAGAATCCGTCGTATTCGGGAATTACGACAGAATTCTGGAACTCGCTGGACGCGATCTGCTCGCGCGACGAGTGGACGCTCTGGGGCACGCCAAATTGCGGGAAGGGACAGCCGCAGCAAGTGATGGGAACAGGGCACGGTGCGTCTCCGGCGAGATTTCGAAAAGTAAAAGTGGGGAGTGCGTACAAGGGAAACTAGGCAATGAGCATTGAGCTGTGAGCAACGAGCGAACACAGTTGGGTTGCTCATCGCTCGCGGCTCATTGCTCGCCGCTCTAAGAGCAATGCGGATTTCAAATGCTCACTCAAGATCAAGCTTCCGACATTTTCTCCCGAATCAAAAAGCACTCGACCGCCGACGAGGTCGAGTGCCTCTTCTACGGCGGAAAATCTGCGCTGACTCGCTTCGCGAATAACACGATCCATCAGAATGTGGCGGAAGAGAATTATGGAGTGTCTGTTCGCACAGTCTTCGGCGGACGGACCGCCCGCGCGACCACGAACAAGTTTGACGACGAGAGTCTTAAGCAGGTCGTAAAAGCTTCAGAGGCACTGGCGAAAGTGCAGGAGCCGGACCCGGACCTCGCGCCGGTTCCCGATGCGGGCGGGGGCGCCCGCACCACTCCAGAAATCCCCTCGCGGCATTTTGCGGAGAGCGCTGCGCTGACCCCCGAACAGCGCGCCGAAGGCGTCGCAAAAATCGTTGCCATTGCGAAAAAACACAAGCTCACGACGGCAGGAATTTTTTCCAGTTCCAACGGCGTAGAGGGCATATTCAACTCTCGCGGACTCAGCCAGTGGCACACCCAAACTTCGGCTGAAATTTCGATCACCATGCTTGCGGCAGATTCTTCTGGCTGGCAAAAAGCGAACTCGCCGGACGTTGCCAAACTAAACGCTCAGGACCTTGCCGAAACCGCGGCGAAGAAAGCTCTCGGCTCCGCCAACCCGCGCGAAGTCGATGCTGGCAAGTACACGGTGGTTCTTTCGCCTGCTGCCGTGCTCGATCTGGTGGGCTTCATGTTCTTCGACTTCGGCGGCCTGGCGATTCTCGACCAGCGCTCGTTTCTAAATAACCGCATTGGAACCCAATTGTTTGGCGAGAACATTTCTATTTGGGACGACGTTGCTCATCCGCTCCAATCTGGCCCAGCGTTCGATGGAGAAGGCATTTGTCGAAAGAAAATCAAGCTGGTCGAGAACGGCGCGGTTAAGCGCCTGGTCTACGCGCGTGGCACGGCAGAGAAGATGAGGAAGTCCGAGCATGGGACGAAGGTCGGCCCCATTGAAGCGACGGGCCACGGTTTTCCGATCCCGAATGAGATTGGCGAAGCTCCTATGAACATCGTCTTCGAAGCGCCACGCGAGCCGAAGACGATTCAGCAAATGGTTGACTCAACCGAGCGTGGTATTTTGGTCACGCGGCTCTGGTACATCCGCGAAGTTGATCCTTACGAGAAAATCCTGACTGGCATGACCCGCGACGGCACTTTCCTGGTCGAGAACGGAAAACTCGTCTGCGGCGTGCGCAATTTCCGCTTTAATCAAAGCCTGATCGAGCTACTCTCCAATGTCGAGCAGATGAGCACGCCCGTGCGCACCAGTGGCGAAGAATCCTTCGACATGGTTGTTCCTGCGATGAAGGTGCGGGACTTCAACTTCACCGAAGTCACGAAGTTCTGAATATTGCCCACACTGCTCTCTCGATTGCCACGGCAGCGATGCGACCGTTCCATGCTCGTCGCGGAGAACGCCGATATAATCAGAAACAAGGCAGCGGCCGCCGGAACCCTGACACGCGGCGGCCCACGCTAGAGAGCCGATTCCCCGAGACGAGCGACTCGGCAGGCTTTTCGGACAAAGCTGGCCATAAGCGAAGTTGAACGAATGTTCGACCGATACGCGGGCGAGGGTGCCCGCGCCACACAATGACCACCCTGCGCGAACAAATCGCGACCAACGTCCTCACAGTTACGAAGTTCCGCGAATTGTTGCGGTGCATGCGTGAGAACCGTCCGAATGACGACCTGGAACTGGTCCGCAAAGCCTACGAGTTTTCGCAGAAGTATCACTCCGGTCAGCAACGCGCCTCCGGCGAGCCCTACCTCGTGCATCCGCTCGAAGTCGCCCTGGTTCTCGCAGAAATGAAGATGGACGCGATTTCGATCGCTGCCGGCCTATTGCACGATTCCGTAGAAGACACCTCAATCACCATCGTTGATATCCGCAAAGAATTTGGCGAGCAGGTAGCGCACATCGTGGAAGGCGTCACCAAGATCAGCCAGATTGATTTTTCGTCGCAAGAGGAACAGCAAGCTGAAAATTTGCGCAAGATGATGCTGGCCATGGTTGACGACATCCGCGTTGTCTTAATCAAGCTAGCCGATCGCCTGCACAACATGCGCACGCTTGAGCACCTTCCTCCTGACCGTCAGCAAAAAATTGCCCGTGAAACGCTCGATATATATGGCCCCATCGCGCACCGGCTTGGCATGGGGAAAATTCGCGGCGAACTCGAAGACCTCGGTTTTCGCTATCTCGACGCAATCGGCTACCAGCAGGTCCATGACGCGGTCGAAGCACGCCGCAAGAAAGGTGAGCAGTTTCTGGCCGGCGTAGAGCGTCTGCTCAGCGACAAATTGCGTGAGGCGGGAATTACTGCGAAGGTCGAGAGCCGGATCAAGCGCCTGTACAGCATTCACAAAAAGCTGCTCAAGCAGCGGATCTCCGTCGATCAGGTCTACGATCTCTACGCCATGCGCGTGATTACGCGTTCGGTGCAAGACTGCTATGCCGTTCTCGGTATCGTTCACAACATGTGGCGGCCGGTGCCGGGAAGAATTAAAGACTTCATCGCCATGCCGCGGCCGAATCTTTACCAGTCGCTGCACACGTCGGTCATCACCGAAGAAGGCACCAGCTTCGAAATTCAGATCCGCACCGAAGAGATGCATCGCATGGCGGAAGAGGGAATTGCGGCGCACTGGAAATACAAAGATGGGCCGGTTTCAGTCAAAGACGAAGAGCGCCTGGCATGGTTGCGGCAAGTTGTCGAGTGGCAGCGTGACGTATCCGATCCCAACGAATTTCTTTCCACGCTGAAGATCGATCTCTACCCCGAAGAGGTGTATACCTTCACCCCGAAGGGCAAGGTCGTGGTCCTTCCGCGGGAATCCACTCCGATCGACTTCGCCTACACCATCCATACCGAGGTCGGCCACACCTGTGTGGGCGCAAAGGTCAACGGACGCATGGTTCCGCTGCGCCACAAGCTCCACAGCGGAGACATTGTCGAGATCATTACCCAGCCGGGACACAAACCGAGCCGCGACTGGCTGAGCGTGGTTCGCTCTTCTCGCGCCCGCAACAAAATCAAGCACTGGCTCAATGTTCATCAACGTGAACGAGCTATTGAAATCGGCAAGAAGCTGATCGACAAAGAGGCACGCAAATACCGGATTTCGCTAAAGGACATCAAGGACGCCGATTTTCAGCGCGTCGCTTCCGACTACGGCCTGGGCCAGCCGGACGACCTGATGGCGGCGATTGGTTACGGAAAGTACTCAGCGCGGCAGGTGCTGGGTAAGCTCGGCCCTGCAAGCGAACCCACGCAGATTCCCCTGGAACAAGATTCCAGCATTGGCAGCGTTGTTCGCCGTGTTTTCGGGGGTGACCATAGCGGCGCCATTCGGGTGAAGGGTCACGATGACCTGCTGGTTTATCGAGCGCGATGTTGCAATCCCATTCGCGGCGAGTCGGTGGTTGGCTACGTCACGCGAGGTAAGGGTGTTGCTGTGCACTCGGTGAACTGTCCGAATGTTCTCAACTTGATGTACGAACCGGAGCGCCGGATCGAAGTCGAGTGGGGAAAGGAAGAAGGCGCGCCGGTTTCGTTCCCGGTGAAGCTGACTGTTTTTTGCGACGACCGCTTCGGGATGCTGAAGCAGATCACGGCGGTCATTAGCGATACGAAAACTAACATCCGCAACATCGGCGCGCGTACCGAGAATGGTCAAGCCAATGTCGATATCGTGATCGAAATCGAGGACCTGAAGCACCTCGAAAACATCATTCACGGCGTGCGCAAAATCCCGGGCGTGCACGATGTGCAGAGATTGCAGAGGGTGTGACCTCCCCGACTAAAAAGAGCTCTAACCCATAGATAACGCAGCGAAAGGCCGAACCGGTCGCCGAAATCCGCCTCGGCCAGAGGGGCCATTGGACTTCCGGAACTTGGGCACCCGGAAGGACCCACCTAAAATCGAGGATTATCTTGCGTAGAGGAGTTCCGTCCTGATAATCCGAAGAATTTGCCCGTTCTTACTCGCCATCGTCTTGTCCGTCTCTTTGTGGGGCCAGGTCGCAAACTCGCCAGATTCTATAACCGGGCAAATTACCGGGACTGTAGTGGACACGAGTGGCGATGTTGTTTCCGGCGCAAGTGTCGTGTTACGGCACTCCGGCGGCAAAGACGTTATAAAACTCGTCTCTGACGACAACGGATTCTTTGATTTTAAGCAGCTCGATCCCGGTACTTATCGCGTCGCGATTAGCGCACCGGACTTCGCTGACTGGACTTCAGGTGACCTCGTTCTCAATCCAGGCCAGTACATGCTTCTCAGCGAGTGCAAACTCCGCGTACAGGTGACAACCACAGTCAATGTCGGCGACAGACCGGACGAGATCGCAACCGAGCAACTGCAGGTTGAGGAAAAACAGCGTGTCTTCGGCGTCATTCCCAATTTTTATGTTGTTTACGACCCCGAGCCGGCACCGCTCACCAGTAGACTCAAGTTCCATCTGGCGATGAAAACCTCGACGGATGTCGTCAGTGTCCTTGGCATCGCTATGCTTGCCGGAATCAATCAGGCTGGTGACACTCCCAACTACCGCCAAGGCATAAAGGGTTATGGCGAACGCTTTGGCGCTGCCGCTGGCGACGGTCTCTCCGACATTATGATCGGTGGGGCCATTCTGCCATCGCTGCTGCGGCAGGATCCCCGCTACTACTACCGAGGCACGGGAACAAACAGGTCTCGCATTGTGCATGCCATTACTAGCCCATTCGTCTGCAAAGGGGACAACGGGAAATCGCAACCCAACTACTCGAGCATCGGCGGCGACCTGAGCTCCTCGGCTCTGTCAAATCTGTACTATCCACCCTCGAACCGCGGAGCCGGACTGGTATTCCAGAATTTCTTTATCACGACTGGCGAACGCACCTTGAGTAGCTTGGTGCAGGAATTTGTGATCGGCAGAATCACTGCAAAACAAAGGCTTAGGAACTAGCCACCGGGCAGAAATTCCAATCGAATCCTCTTCGCGCGGCTCCATGTTTCAACCGCTCTGATCGTTTCAGGTAGTTTCCGCTGGCATAGCGTTGTTACCAATCTCAGTATCCATCAATCCAGGCGATTAAGCTCAGAACATGGATTACTCGCTATAATCGCAACTCACCACTCCGCCGGGCAGCGGCGGCATTTAATTAGCCCAGCGCGTGAGCGCTGGGTAAGGCATCATCAGAGGGTCAAGTCCCGGAGGGACGACACAACACCATGCGCGACGTAATCTCAACCCCCGAAGCTCCCAAGGCCATCGGTCCTTACTCTCAGGCCATCAAAGCCAACGGATTCGTATTCGTCTCGGGCCAGGTTGCCTTTGATCCGAGCACGCATGAAATCATTCAAGGCGATGTTTCAGCTCAGACCGATCGCGTGCTGAAAAATCTCTCCGCGATTCTGAAAGCCGCCGGAACCAGCCTCGAAAAAGCAGTCCGCTGCACCGTGTTCCTAAAGAATATGTCCGACTTCGCCGCCATGAACGCAGTCTACGGCAAGTACTTCACCTCGTCCCCCCCCTCGCGCTCGACGGTCGAAGTTGCCCGTTTGCCCAGAGAGGTACTGGTTGAAATCGACGTAATTGCGCTAGCGTAAGAAGTCACAACCTTCACGAGGTGCTAATGCTCAAATCACCTGCCTTGATCGCAACCCTTCTCTTTGCGGCGGCCGCTTTTTCGCAAACCGCGACCCATACACCGAAGAAATCCACCACAATTCATCGAGCCACCACTGGCCCAACCCATGTCACCGGCGCGGGAGTCACAACCGCCTCCGGGTTGCATTACTGGAACATCAAGCTCGGAATCGGCGCGCTAGCGATACCGGGCAAGAAGGTGAAGGTCGACTACACGGGCTGGCTCACGAATGGGAAGAAGTTCGACAGCTCAGTCGGGAGCGGCCATCCCTTCGAATTCACTCTCGGCAACCACGAAGTCATTAAAGGCTGGGATGAGGGGATTGCCGGGATGAAGGTCGGCGGCAAGCGCCAGCTCCGCATTCCGCCGGATCTTGCTTACGGAGCAGGAGGTACCGGCGGCGGACTAATTCCGCCAAATGCAACCCTAATCTTTGATGTGAGGTTAGTTGCAGTTGAATAAGAGTGTGGTCAGGCCGTTGCGAGCGGAGCCAGCTTCCGGTTGGCAGGTCGTGTGAAATAGGAGATTGCCAGCAGAACCAGCAACCCGATGGGGAAAAACGCCTCTGATTTTTGTCCCGCAAGATAGTGCGCAATGAACGCACAAATCCAGGCAAAGGTAAAACCGGCATACGCCCACTCTTTCAACCTGAGAAAGCCGGGAATTAGCAGCACGATCGCGCCCAGGGGTTTTGCGATTCCTAAGATGATGCGCAGCTGTTGCGGATAGCCCACCGCGGCGAATCCCTGAACCGCCTGCGAACCGCTCGCAAGATATGCGTACGCGGCGAAGAGGGACAAAGCCGAAATGATCACGGTACTTACCCAATAAGCGATGTTGCGGCCCATGAGTTCTCCCGAGCTCTCTGCTGAAAGCTGTGCGACTAGGCTTTTACGACTTTGCCGCTGCGCAGGCAGGAGGTGCAGACGCGCATGCGCCTGCCGACGCCCTTCACTTTCGCGTGCACCGGGCGTAGGTTGACGTTCCAGCGCCGCTTGGTCACGTTATGCGCGTGGCTGATGTTATTTCCAGACTGCGGCTTCTTCCCGCAGATTTCACAAACTTGTGCCATGACTACTCCAGCTTTCTTAGAACTGTACGGCTGAATCACCAATTTTACTGGATTTTTTTGAGTTCTGCCATTCGCCAGTGTGTATCCTCTGTGGCGTTCCTCCGTCAGAAAGCGTGTCCTCCGGGCCGGGGTCTGAGAGAGATGCGAATTTAAAACCCTCAACCACAGAGAACACTGAGTCACACAGAGAAAACAGCACAGAGGTTCACATCTATGCAGTCGGAGTTTCCATCAAATAGGAGTTTCCATCCAACGAAACTCCTCCGTGGCGTTCCTCCGTGAAAACACAGTGTCCTCTGTGGCGGGGCTTTTAAATGACCTGGTCGCCGCTGTCTTGCTGGCTGCGCTGGGGATTTATAGCGTCATCGCTTTTTCGGCAGCGCTAAGGGTGGCTATCCGCATGGCCCTGGGATCGCAGCGCTCGGGAATTTTGCGTTTGGTGTTTACATCTGCTGCCAAGCTGGCCGCCATTGGTTGTGCTATTGGCCTGCTCGGCGCTGCTGCTGCATCACACCTGCTGCGCTCTTTGCTGTTTGAAGTAAGCCCGTTTGATCCAGTCGTTCTGATGCTTGCTGCGATCTCGGTTTTACTGCTGGCGGTGATCGCTTCGTTGTTGCCCGCACAACGTGCGGCATCCATCAATCCCATGAGCGCGTTACGTACAGATTAGGTGTGGGGCGGCTCTCATGCGGGTTCGGGGATTGGACTTCCGATTCCTCCCTGCGAACTCCGCGGCGTTTCTCCGCGATCTCTGCGGTTAAAAGCTTTTATACAAAGCTCTCAATGTCCGTCGCGATTGCTGTGCCCGTAGGGAAACTCCGCCGTGCCTGCCTTTGAAATGTTTTCTTCGGCAAAAATCCGTACTCGATCGAGCGCCGACTGCAGCTCCTGCAAGTAATCTTCATCGCTGCCATCGCGCGGAACGTGAATGTCCCGGCTAATGCGCATCAATGCTCGCGAGAACGGCTTCGGAATCATGCAGCCATCCCAGGTTTTCAGCACCCAAGGGCGATCCAGTGCAATGTGAAACACGACCATGGAAACCCCTGTGCTGCGCGAAAGCACCACCGGTCCCGGCTTCGCCACGTAACGCGGCCCCTTTGGCCCATCGATCGTGAACGCGACTGTCCATCCCTGCTCGATTTCCCGCCGCATGCCGAGCAGCGCCCGAACCGCGCCCTTTGAGCTCGACCCGCGCACCTTAACAAACCCGAATTTCTGCATGATCCGTCCGGTGTATTCGCCATCGAAGCTGTCGCTGCTCATCACCCGCACTTGCAGATCGCGGCACCACCACATCGCCGGAATCATGCAGTTGTGCCAGAACGAATACACACGCGGCCGCTCAGCCAGACTCTTCGGCGAACTGTCTTCCCATGAGACGGCAAACCGCACCGTCGGGCACAGTATCCGGATCACAAAATATCCCGCCCACTCGATCATCCAGAGCAGGATGCGTTGCTTCAGGGTGAATTTTCGCCAGGGCTTATCAACCGGCGGGGTGGCGGGAGTGGCGACTGCGCTCACGATTCAATTCTAATTGTTGCGAATTCGAGTAGGAGTGTAACAACAGTTGAGTCAAGCGCCTGATGTATTCTCGAATTGTGGAAGCGGCTGATGAGTATGCGCAACGCCTAAAACAGCGCGAGGCTGCAGTAAGTCGCTACGAATCGATTCACGTCCGACTTGGCAACCTTCGCCTCGTAATTGCAATAATCGCGATCGCTCTGGCTTGGGAGTCCCTGAAGCAGCACGCGCTCTCGCCCTGGTGGCTGCTGGCCCCCATGCTGGTGTTCGCGGCAGTGGCTGCTTTTCACTCGCGAATCTTTCGACGTCGAGACCTCGCCCAGCGTGCAGTCATGTTTTACAAACGCGGCCTAGAGAGAATAGAAGACCGCTGGGCCGGGGAGGGAGAAACCGGCGAACGCTTCAATGACCCTCACCACGTTTACGCATCCGATCTCGATTTGTTTGGTCGTGGGAGCCTGTTCGAGCTCCTTTCGACGACGCGTACCCGCATGGGAGAAGACACGCTCGCGAAATGGCTGCTAGCGCCCGCGGACGTCGGCGAAATTGCGGAACGCCACTCTGCAATTCGTGAATTGCGGGAACAACTCGACCTCAGGGAAGACCTGGCTGTCCTTGGCCCGAGTGTCACCGTCGGTGTTCATCCTGAAGCGTTATTGCGCTGGGGCGAAGGGGCGAGCCAAATGAAACCGGCGTGGATAGCACAATTCAGTGCTGTTCTCGCTGTACTTGCAGTTGCGGCAGCCATCGCCTGGTGGTATTGGGATATAGCCAGTCCGCTGATCGCGATACTCGTGATCGAGTCAATTACGAGGCATCGCCTGAAGCATGGAATCGAAGAGGTCCTGCTTAGCTCCGAACACGTAGCGCGTGATCTGAGCCTGCTTTCAGACCTGCTGGCCCGAGTCGAAGGACAACCTTTCTCTGCACCTCGCCTCAAATCCCTTCAACAGCAACTTCTGTCCGAGGGCGTTAGCAGCTCTGAAGCAATCGTCCGCCTGCGAAAAATTATCAACTTCAGCGACTCGCGAAAAAATTTGATTGTCGCAGTGCTCGATGTTCCTCTGACGTATTCCGTGCAAGTAGCATTCGCAGCAGAACGCTGGCGGCGTGCGCACGGTAACGCGCTTCGTTCGTGGCTAAAAGCGATCGGTGAAATTGAGGCGCTGCTGGCGTTGTCTGCGTATAGCTATGAGCACCCGAGTGACTCGTTTCCTGAATTTTTCGATGGCGAGACATGTTTCGATGCGGCAGAAATCAGGCATCCGTTGGTTCCGGCTGCAACTTGTGTTCCGAACAACGTCCTTCTCGACTCTGGCACGCGAGTTTTGCTGGTAAGCGGTTCAAACATGTCCGGCAAGAGCACATTGCTGCGCACGGTGGGAATTAATACGGTCCTCGCGATGGCCGGTGGCCCGGTACGCGCGAAACATCTTCGGCTATCTCCCATGCATGTTGGCGCAAGCATTCGAGTGAATGACTCCCTGCAGGAAGGGAGCTCGCGCTTTTACGCTGAGATCACGCGGCTAAGAAGTCTATTTGATCTTGCCGGTGGCGATCCGCCGTTGCTGTTCCTATTGGATGAGCTGCTTCAAGGGACAAATTCGAGCGATCGACGAATCGGCGCCGAGGGAGTTATTCGAGCTCTGCTGAATAAAGGAGCTATAGGATTGGTCACCACTCATGATTTAGCACTGGCCGAAATCGGAATCGGATTGAACGGCCACATGAAGAATGTTCATTTTCAGGAGGACTTTGAAACCGGCCGCATTTCCTTCGACTACAAGCTTCGCGAAGGTGTTGTGACCAAGAGCAATGGCCTCGCGCTGATGAGATCGATTGGCCTGGAAGTCTAGTTATTTTTCACCAATACGCACCTGGGGGCCGGACGATAACAGCAGATTCCCCCCCGCAAAAGCGGGTTTGATTGCATAACGACGTTGGCTCGATCGCAGAGTAAGTTGGAAGCTGCGAAATCGACCAAGGCTCGGCAAAGGAGCCAACGTCATGCTGATTATAGGTTGTGATTTTCATCCTGGGTTTCAGCAGGTCGCGATCTTT
>DATEHT010000023.1:0-25578 GCA_035279425.1 Terriglobales bacterium
GGTTTTGGTGAACGAGGGTCAGAAGGCGGAGTTGAGGATACGAAAAGTCTCCTGATGCAGGCTGTATCGTGCCCAGCCTTCGAAAATCACGAAGGCTGGGGCAGCCCCTTGTTGTATATTCCAACCGAAAAGCTGGGCCAGTCCCCGGCGGGGATCAAGTCATACGCGAGCCCCACAATTAATCAGGAGGTTGATATGAGAAAAGCTCTTTTCGGTGCTCTGCTTTTCGCGCTGACGACCGCTGCGGGTGCTCAGAAATGTGTGGTTCCGGATTTGGCAGGCTTCACACAGTCGCCAACGGAACACGCGATTAACGTCATAGATAAGCCTTTTGTAGTCCGCTCTATTAGCGGCGTGATCGAGTTCGCAAACGGGCCACTAGAACCTCTACCGAATGTGCTGGTCGAAGTCCGCGGGCCCGGAACTGATAAAAAAATCCAGCGAACGACGACCAACAACAAGGGTCGGTTCAAAATAGCCCACCTGCCGACCGGCACCTTTACGTTCAAGACCACTCTCAACGGTTATGCTTCCTCAGTAGGGACGATCATAGTTTCAAACAAGGCCCATAATTCGAGCATTAGAATTGAAATGTCGATTGGCAACTAAGTAGACGTCAGGCTGATGGGGTCTGGCCCAGCTTTGAGTCTGACAAGCGGTAAAGTGGGGCTGCCCCGGTCTTCGTGGTTTTCGAAGGCTGGGCACATCGACATCATTTTCAAAATTCCCCATCTCGCTCACCTGTGCGATAATCTTCGGTCAATTCTGACTTAACGTTTTTCTACTGACAAATTGCGCAGGAGGGATTCGCATGCACAAGGGTACGTGGAGCCGTAGGCAATTCATTCGCATGGGCAGCGTTGCGGCAGCAACCGGAGCCGCAGCCAAATTCACATTGCTTGAGCCGAAGCCGTTGTGGGCGTCGCCCAATCCGGTTGGGCCAAACGACACCATCCGTTTCGCTTCGATTGGCACCGGTATACGCGGTTGCGAGTTGCTCGGCGCCTCGACTCACGTCCCCGGAATCGAATGCGTAGCCGTTTGCGACCTCTATGACTCGCGGCATACCGCCGCGCAAGAAGCCGTAAAGAATCCGAGCGTCCCGGCCACGCGCAATTACAAGGAAATTCTCGACCGCAAAGATGTCGATGCGGTCATCATCGCAGTTCCCGACCACAATCATCGCCGAATTTTTGAGGACGCCTGCGCGGCGGGTAAAGACGTGTATTGCGAAAAGCCGATGTCGCACACGCCCGAAGACGGCTTCGCCATGATCGAAGCGGCGCAAAAGTACAACCGCATTGCGCAGGTGGGCAGCCAGCGCGTTTCATCGATCGTCTACGCGCAGTGCAAGGAGCTTTACGACAGCGGAAAGCTCGGCGACGTCTACCACATCGAAGCTTATTGGGACCGCAATTCCCCGAGCGGCGCCTGGGTTTATCCGATTCCGCCCGACGCCAGCGAGCAGACGATTGACTGGAATGCGTTTCTTGGCGACGCGCCCAAGCGGCCGTTCGATCCCAAGCGGTTCTTCCGTTGGCGCTGCTTTACCGATTACGGCGAGGGGCTGCCCGGCGACCTCTTCGTACACCTGATCTCCGGGATTAGCTTCATCACCGGTATAAATACGGTGGCGAAGCGCGCGCAATCGACCGGAGGACTCTTTCACTTTAAAGACGGCCGCGACTATCCTGATTTGATCGAGACGTTCTACGACTATCCGAATTTCCGCGTCTACCTGCGCTGCAATTTGATGAACGATCAAGGCGATTTCATCGGCTTCTATGGGACAAAGGGGACGGCGATTCTCCGCAATCAGACCCTTACCTACACACCGCAGGACACGCGCCCGCAGCCGGAGGCGTATTCGATCTATGGCTGGCCGGAAAAGCTTCGTGACCAATATCTGGCGGACTTCAAGAAAGAACATCCGTACTACAACGTCAAGCTCGATGAAGGAACCGAAGTCTTTGCTGCGCCCGAAGGCTACAGCGATGTGGTCGATCACCAAGTGAACTTTTTCAATGCGGTTCGCTCGCGCAAGAAGGTGGTTGAGAACGAAGAGTTCGGCAACCGCGCCGCGCTCGGCTGCCACTTGGCAAATTACTCATATTTCAAGCAGACGCCGGCGATTTGGGACGAGGCTCAGAAAAAGATTCGCAGCTAAGACGGTTCGATCAGTCGCCGATGCCGAAAAACTTTTCGACTTGAGCGATGTCGGTTGTCCGGCGGTAATTCGGCAGGCTCTCTACAAACACGCGCCCGTACGCTTTCTTCAGAATCCGGTTGTCCAAGAGCGCCAGCAACCCGCGATCGTGCAGCGATCGAATAAGCCGCCCGAAACCCTGCTTCAGCGTGATGACGGCCGATGGCACCTGATATTGAAAGAAAGCGTTCCCGCCGTCTTCGTCAATGGCCTTCACTCGCGCCGCGACAACCGGGTCAGAAGGCACTGCAAACGGCAGCCGGTCGATAATCACGCAACTGAGCTGTTCACCCTGCACGTCCACACCCTGCCAAAACGATGAAGTCGCAAACAGCACGCAATTCGGCGTGAGTCGAAACTCCTCGAGCAGCGCGGACTTCGGCGCGTCACCTTGCAGCAATAGGGGAAATTCGACTTCACCCAACAGCCGCTGATAGATATCGCGCATCTGCGCGTAGCTGGTGAAAAGAACGAAGGCCCGTCCCCGCGTGATCTCGAGTAACTGCCGAACGCGCTCCGCTGCTTTGATCTGAAATTGCGGCGTTCGCGGGTCGGGTAGATCAGGAGGAACGTACAGGATTGCCTGGCTCTGGTAGTCATAGTGCGAAGGCAGCACCATTTCGCGCGCGTGCTCCACCCCAAGCCGCTGGCGAATGTAGTCGAATGCTCCGCCGACAGCGAGCGTGGCCGACGTGAGCACGACAGTATCGAGCTTTGACCACAGGCATTCGCGAAGAATCGGACCAACGTCGATGGGTGTGGCCTGGATCGAAACATTCAGCTTCTCGCGTCCTGTGCGGCGGCGCTCGATCCAGAAAACGGTGTTCTTCTCTTCCGCTTCCATCGCGAACCCGAGCTGCACCTGCAACTCTTGTGAGCGCCGTGCGAAGGTGAAAACTTCTTCCGGTTTCGAAGGAAGATTCTCCAGCTCAGAACTCAGGTGTGTGAGTGATCGTTGCAATCCGAGAAATTCGTCGCCGTTTTCTTCCATGAATTCACGGCGGTTCTCGAATGCAAATCGTCCATCACCTTCCGGCAGCAGCGAGAAAAAGAATGCCGAGCGCTCGCGCAGACTTTTCAACGCGCCCGAGAGTCCAGCGGTGTACATCCGGTTTCTCTGTAAGGAGGCCTCAACGTCTCGGCAAAGTTCTTCCATCCGCGCTGCGCTTACCGAAATGCCGAAGTAGCTGCCCGCCACATCCTCCAATTCATGCGCCTCATCGAAAATTACAGCGCCCGCCTCCGGCAGAATTCCGGCATCCGGCGCCCCATCGGCTTGCTGCTTGATCGCCAGGTCGGCAAAAAATAAATGATGATTGACGATGATGATGTCGCTCTCCATAGCACGCCGATGCATCTCGGTGATAAAACATTTTTCCCAGGCGCTGCACTTCTGGCCTAAGCATGTATCGGCACGGGCGTCGAGCTTGTGCCAAAGCGCACTGGCTTCTGGAATTGAAGCGAGCTCCGCGCGGTCGCCGCTCTGCGTGTTTTCTTCCCAGGCGGCAATCGCACGATAGTGTTCGATTTCTTCCAGTCCGCTCAGCACCGGTTGTCCAGTCAGGTCGTAGAGCTTCTTGCGGCACAAATAATTGTTGCGGCCTTTCATGTAACAGACGCTGAGTTTGCGATTGCCTTCAGGAAAGAGCGCCTGCTCAAGGAAGGGGACGTCTTTGTGAAAAAGCTGCTCTTGGAGATTCTTGGTTCCGGTTGAGATAATCACGCGCTTCCCGGACCGAATTACCGGAAGCAGGTAAGCCAGCGTTTTCCCTGTTCCGGTTCCAGCTTCCACGATCAAATGCCTGCGTTCTTCTAGCGCCTGCTCGACGGCTTGCGCCATCTGCAGCTGTCCGCGGCGGAATTCGTACGCCGGATGTGTTTGGGAAAGCAATCCACCCGGACCGAAGAATTGATTGAGTGACGGACCGGTCTTCTTCAGGAAATCGGGAGCGGAAACCGCGGACTGAGAACCGGCAGGCACAGAGTCAATATAATAACCAGTTCTCGTGTGGGGCGGGCGCCCTCGCCCGCCTTTCGCGTTTTCGAAAGACTCAATGCCATCAACCCCCCTCATCGCGATCGTCGGACGCCCGAACGTTGGCAAATCGACTCTGTTCAACCGGCTCGTCGGTTCGCGTCGCGCGATCGTGGGTGACGAACCAGGCATCACGCGAGACCGGCTTTACGGGGAGACGAATTGGCGTGGACAAGACTTTCGCGTAGTCGATACGGGAGGAATAATTCCCGAAGAAAAAGACCTGATCCCGTCGGAAATTTTCCGTCAGGCCCGAGTTGCGCTCGACCAGGCGAGTGCGATCGTCATGATGGTCGACGCACGCAGTGAGCTGGCTGCACCGGATATCGAACTTGCAGGCCTACTGCGCAAGACCGGCAAGCCGCTCTTTCTGGCTGCGAACAAGGTCGATACCGAAAAACAGGAGTCGCTAACCTCTGACTTTCACCGGCTTGGTATACGTGAGATTTTTCCAGTTTCAGCGGAGCACGGCAGAGGCGTGGACGAACTGCTGGACGCGATTCTCGCGGTAATTCCTAAAAACAAAAGCTTTACCACAGAGGACACGGAGAACACAGAGATAGCCACAGAGGGTTCTCGTCGGAAGTCAAAATCCCCACCCTATCTCGACAAAGAACCTCGAGATAAGGATGGGGCACCCGATGCTTTGATAACAGATCAAGAATGGCGCACGACCCCGGATGCACGGCGCACGACGGATTCTGAGGTGTCCGTCGCCATCATCGGCCATCCTAATGTTGGGAAATCCACGCTACTGAACCAGCTCACCGGAGCAGAGCGAGCCATTGTGTCCCCTATTCCGGGCACCACCCGGGACGCAGTGGACGAAACCGTGGAGCGCAACGGCACGAAGTTTCGCTTCATTGACACTGCCGGGATTCGCCGCAAGGGTAAAACTCACCTGACGGCAGAAAAGCTCTCCGTTGTGATGGCGCGGAAACATCTTGAATCCGCCGATATTGCGCTGCTGGTGATCGATGCTACTGAAGGAGTGAGCGCGCTTGATGCTGCTATCGCCGGATACGCTCACGAGAGCGGCCGTTCAATCATTATTCTAGTGAACAAGTGGGACCTGATTACAAGCGGCCAGAAGAAAGCGATCAGCCAATCGCGGGCGGCACGGATTCAGGAACACAAGCGTCCCACAGATCGCGCGGCATACGAGCAACGCCTTCGTTATGGGCTCAAATTCCTGAACTACGCACCCGTGCTTTTCATCTCAGCGGCAACTGGAACGGGCACCGAAAAAATATTCTCCACTCTTGAAAAAGTCGCGGCCGAGCGCAATAAGCGAATCTCAACCGGCGAAATGAACCGCTTCCTCAAGCACATTGATTTTGAACGCGCGTCAGTGCCGGTGCGTCAACGGGTAAAAATTCTGTACCTGACGCAAGCGGCTGTCGCCCCGCCGACGTTTGTGCTGTTCACCGACCGCCAAGTCAGACTGCATTTTTCCTACGAGCGCTTCCTGGAAAATCAGATCCGCCGTGCATTCGGCTTTCTCGGAGCACCAATCTGGATCAAAGTGAGAGCCCGCTAGGCGTTTCACCTTCGTAACGTCGCCTCAAGTCCTTACCGCAACTAACCTTGCGCGGGAGGGTTTGTAGCTGCCATGAATAGCAAAATCATCAGTTCGCTTGCGGTCCTTGCGGTGGGAGGAACGATGTTGGTAGGCTCCGCCACTGCACAACAGAACGGCGCGGGTCCCGGCGTAGTCGACCCCGGACATCCTCGCGTTAACGAAGTGAACTCCCGTGAAGGCAATCAGCAGCGGCGCATTGGCAACGGCGTGAAAAACGGCACGCTGACTGCAAAACAAACTGCGCATCTCGAAAGGCGGGAAAACCGCTTGCAGAATCGCGAGAAGGCCGACATGGCGAAGCACAACGGCCATCTTACGAAACCAGAACAGCGCAACATGAACCGGCGGGAAAACCGAATCAGCCGTTCAATTGCCCGCGACAAAGGGAAGAACAAATAGTGATAAGGCGTCCGCTGACGCAAGAGGGTAGCCGTCGGCAGGCCCTGCATCGGGCGCCAGTATTCCTTTGTGAGGTCGAACCATTGCCCCGCAGCTGCACGCCCTATTGCCGCTGCGCCACCTCTTTGCTGCCTTGCAGCCCATTCCAATCGGTAATGACTTCGGCCCGTCCATTGCGGACGACTGTGGCGTAAACCGAATCGAAGCCTTTATGGTCTCTTGGTCCGTATGTAAGCAAAAAGTCGCGGCCTAAACCGATGTCGTGATTGCGAAGCGACTCGATTCCGCTGATGAACTTCTCTCGCGTAAGATCTTTGCCCGCTGCCTTCAATCCGTGTGCCATTACCATCGCATCAACGAATCCTTCCAGGCTCACGAAGCTCGGCGAGGCTCCAGACATGTATTTCTCAAGCGCGCTTCGGTAGAGCTTGATTGTAGATAGATCAAAGCGGTCATATGCAGGCACTACCTGCGTAATGACAACTCCTTCGGCGTCGGGTCCGGCGGCACGAATTAATCCCTCTGTGCCAACGAATGAAACCGTCAGGAACAATGGACGCCAACCTGAAGCATGCGCTTCCTTTAAGATCGCCGCAATTGGAGCATACGGACCGACAACGATCACTGCCTCCGGCCTGGCTTGCCGAACGGTCTTCAATCCCCCTGAGATGTCTAAGGTATTGCGTTGAAATGTACCTAACGCGATAGGCGCGGATCCATATTTTGCCATGGCATGTTCAACGCCTTCGAGGACGGTTTTACCAAAGGCGTCATCCTGGTAAATCACCCCAATTTTGCGTACGCCGCGAATCTTCCACAGCGAATCAATCTGTTCGCGTGTCTCGTCGAAGTAAGAAGCGCGTACGTTGACGATGTCGTGCTTGAATGGTTCGTAAAGCATTTGCGCGCCGGTGAAGAGTCCAACGACAGGAACTTTTGCGGCATCTGCCATAGGAATATATTTCGCAGCCGTCGGAGTGCCGACGAAGAATCCCATGGCGAAGACGTCATCTTTCATCAATTCTTCAAAGCAGGTTGAGGCGTGTTCCGGATCGTAACCATCGTCGCGCGATTTGAGTTCAATGGTGCGGCCATTAATTCCGCCTTCATCGTTGACGAGATGAAAGTAAGCAAGCGCCCCCATCTGGGTTTGAATGCCAAGAAATGATGCCGGCCCAGACAGTGCGGAACACGAGCCGATGCGCACTTTGTTTGCGCTAACTCCTGGAACTTGTTCTGCGGAGACCTCAATCGATACCGCGGCCGCGATAATGACAAGAAACAAGAACGTACGTTTCCAGTCCTGAAGAAAAGACATGAATCCCCCCTTATCTCTTTTCCATTTTGTGACTCGGGAGTCACTTTCGAAAAGTTACGTTCGTGTTCGGATGAAGGGTTTAGGAATGGCACTGCTCAGCTGGTTTTCTTGTCGAGCACAGAAGCGCAACCTGGACTAACGGCCGACGGCGGCGCCTGCGGCAGTTTCGACTACATCCTTCACAAGCTGCTGCCGAGTCTTCTCAGCGCTATCGACCATCCGAACTTTGCGCGCAGCAATGTTCACGGGATCAAGAACAATGATTTCACCACGGCTGACTTGCACCTGAAACCGGAACCAGTCGGTTCGAAATAGCCGGCCAGAGACATAGAACGTCACCGAAGCCGCAATCTGACCATCGTAGTCATCGCCTACGCAGGCAAAAAGCCGCTTCCCGAGATCGTCCACCCAGGTGCAGCCTCCCACGAGGGGTTCGTTCAGGAAAGATCGCATCGAGGGCACACCCATCGAAAGCCGCCGCAATTGCATCATCTGCAGCAAGACAGAAATCTTCGCCAGGTTTGTAACCACGAGCCTCGCCTGTCGCGGGCCGACTTTCTCCAGCTTGATGTGCAACTCCGGCGACCACTGGCGCTCGAATTCGTCTCGCGCCAAAGCCAAACTCTTATCGGTCGCCTCGGCGTATCGCAGGGTCGCGCGCGCTAACACGATGCTGAGAATCGTGGTCGTTACGGTCGCAACCAGCGGGATATAGGCCACGATCACCGTGAACGCGGCGCTGTGTTGGCCGAACCACTGACTGACCCATTGCATATGCATTTAGGAAGCTGCCTTTCTGGCGGTCATCAACTTCGGGGGATGGACAAGCTTAGCGAGATGGCACCACGCTGCACAGTTGTCTAAGGTCTAGGCTAGAGGGCAAGTTCGGGCTACGCCAATGGTTACCTTGAAGCTACAAACGGGTAAAAGCCTACTTTCAAGCAAGCTGTTCACTTTTAATTCATAGAGCTGTTCGCCGGCGCATTTTGGAGCAAGCCAAACGTGATTTCCACGCTTGGGGATGTGCAAAACTCCCGAAAATATTAAAGGATCGTAATTTCAGAAACTTACCTGCAGATTTGCTCGACTTGCACTTAATTAGGTGCTGGACAGCAACTTGCAGGGGCTCGTTACTTCGCTGCCAGCCGACCAATCGGTCGGTTTTGGTTGCCGTGACAATTCAGACTCAATGTTCCACAATCTTTCCACAGGCGTAAGTACCTCAATTTCGATGTGAAATGAAGAGCTTGCGAAGGCTCAGAAGTTTACGCTTTATACTGAGTTCCCTGTATTACCTAGTGGTTACTCCGGGTACTCATCCCCGCCGCCATTTGCCATTGATTCGAACCGCGTGGAGCTCTTGAGAAATGCCAATTTAACTGTCCCGGTTGGTCCATTTCGCTGCTTTCGGATGATCAGCTCCGCCACCCCGTCCAGTTCCGGATCATCCGGCTTATACATCTCCTCCCGGAAGATGAACGCCACCACGTCGGCATCCTGCTCAATTGATCCTGACTCGCGCAGGTCGGCAAGCTGCGGCCTGTGGTCACCCGAACCTCGGCTTTCGGGGGCCCGGCTCAACTGTGAAAGTGCCATCACCGGAACACTCAACTCCTTAGCCAATGCTTTAAGGCCTCGCGAGATGGCAGAAACCTCCTGGGTGCGGTTCTCGTACCGCTTGCTGCCGCCCGACATGAGCTGCAGGTAGTCGACGACAATTAGATCGAGAGAGCCCTTGGACTGCAGCAGCCGCCGCGCCTTGGCTCGCATTTCAGTCAGCATGATGCCAGGAGTGTCATCGATAAAGATCGGCGCCTGACCGAGCTTTTCCAGTGCCTGCGTAATCTTGCGCATGTCGTCCTGCCACAGAGAGCCGGTGCGGAATTTATGCGCATCCACCCGCGCCACCGAGCAGAGCATTCTCTGCAGCAGGGCCTCTTTGGACATTTCTAGCGAGAAAACCGCAACGGTCTTGCCGTCCTCAATCGCGACGTTTTCGGCAATGTTCATGGCAAACGATGTCTTGCCCATGGAAGGCCGCGCAGCAATGATGATGAGGTCGGATTTCTGCAGGCCGCTGGTCTTCTCATCCAGGTCGGCGTAATGAGTTTCGAGTCCGGTAATGCGGCTGCCGCGCTGAAGAAAGGCATCAATCGACCCGAACGAGTCACGGATGATCTCCTGCACGCCCATGAAGCCGCGGCCGATACGTTTTTCCGAAAGCTGGAAAATTTGGGCTTCGGTGTCATTGAGGATGTCTTCGGCGGCGTCGCCTTGCTCCGAGGCGCGCGCAATCGCCGCGGTCGCGGTGTGAATCAGCGCGCGCAACAAAGATTTGTCGCGCACGATCTTGATGTAGTGCTCTATGCTGGGGCGGTCAGGAACGCCATCCAGCAGTCCAGAGATATATGCGGCGCCCCCGATCGTTTCCAGTTCGCCGTTGCGAGCGAGCTCTTCGGCGAGGGTGATCAGGTCGATGGAATGCGAAGCTTCGGAAAGATCCACCATCCGCGCGTAAATTCGCCGGTGCGAGTCCAGCAGGAAATCTTCTGATTTGAGGTGCTCGGCAGCCTGGTTATAAGCGAGGTTGTCGAGCAGAATCGCGCCGAGTATCGAGCGCTCCGCCTCGATGTTAGCGGGAAGAGTCTGCGCGGAGATGTAATCTGTGGTTGCCAACTAGATCGTCACCTGATCAACAATTTCGGGTTGGGTGAGCGTGATAGTAACCATGCAATCCTTGTGGAGGTCAGGAATGTTAGTAGGAAAACATCTCCGAAACTGTTTTTTTCGCGGCTGGTTGATTGCGTATCTCTAAGATTTCTGTGACTTGGGCGAATAATAAGCGAAGATGCAGCGTAACGCAACAATGACTTACGTTGTTTATTCTTTGGAAGGTAGTTTCGTTTTCTGAAGCAGCAAATATGCGAACGCACGATCACTGACGTACGACCTGCGGCGCGGCATTTTTCCTGATGGCTGAAAGTTGACGGCGGAGGGCTAAAAAGCAAAATGCGGTTCGAGCCAGCCACTCGAACCGCATTTGCTATGGCATGAATCTCGCTACTCTTTGGCACCGCAAAGAGCCGCCGTTCCGCTGCTCAGCTCCAGCTTGGTTGACACGTCGCTTGGCAACGCATCTTCGAAGCCGACCCTGAACTGCGTAGCGCTTGCACACCCGAAGGTGCGCCACGCCCGACCGCATTCACCGGTTGCAGTCCCGCTGTGCGAGACCGTTTCTGAGGAGGCCGCAACGCCCGGGTGCCCGCAACGCTTTCACGTCTGGGAACCGCTCGACAGCTCATCCTTGTTCCGCTCAACTTAGCTTTTCAGCCTGCTGAGCATTCATTCAAGGTCACTGCCGCAGAACCGGATTTCGCGATCACTGGCAGCGCGACATTCACGCTTGCAGTATTTGCAATGTCTCGCATTCCGCCCCTTCGAGCAATCGAAAACCGACACGTCACTGTGCGAAAACTGTGGACGCTGGGACTTCCTTGTGGAACGCAGCGGAAAAAGCGGTGGAAATCCTTGCCGCATCGATTTTGTGCAGCGGGTCTTGTGCAAGTAAAGCAACACGGGATTGCTCTCACGCAACCAAGAGCACTGCAACGTGTTGAATAAAAGCGTATCTGTTTACCGCCGAAAGAGGAGAGATTATGCGCTACGCTGCTGCCGCACTTGGCCGCCTGCTATCTTTGCGCTGTGATTTTGTCGTGCCTGGCAACTGCCGGCTGCGCACACCAATATTACGACCCCTATTATCACGACAACCATCGCTGGAACCATGATGAGGTTGTCTACTACCAGCAGTGGACGGTCGAGAACCACATGGATCCACACCGCAAATTCAAGGATCTGAATCAGGAAGACCAGAAGCGATACTGGGACTGGCGCCACAATCATGATCGTGACCATGATCACGATCACAGATAAGATGGGCGGCTATTGAATATTAATTGTCACGACATTGCTTCGAACATTGTCAAAGCTGGCCTGCACCGTTGCGGTTTCCGCAGTCGCGGTCAGGGGAATGGATACCGCCCCGCTTCCTTGAACGAGCGGTAGATTGGTCGGATCAGAGGGAGACCAAGTCACAGATGAAGTGATGTCCTGCTGACTGCTGCTACCCGGGAAGATGGCTTTCGCGGTAAAAGTTATTTGGGTGCCAGGTGACGGACTCGAATTTGAAACCGTGAGATTAATAGAAGTGGGTGTGCCCTGAGTTACGCTCACCTGGGCCGTCGACGCGCTTACCGTGCCGGAGGAAGCCCCGATGTTCGTTTGACAAATTCCACTTACGCCGGTGGCTGGCGAAACTAAGCCTGCCGGGCTAATGGTCGCACAGGAAGTGTCACTGGAGCTCCAGAATACTTTGCCCGTTAAATCCTTGGTCGAGCCGTCGCTGTAGCTGCCGGTGGCGGACATCTGAAGAGTGGTGCGCGGGTTTACGGTAATGGTCTGATCAGTTGGGCCGATCGCAATCGAAGAAAGCGTTGGGTTGACGAAAAATCCGGTGCAGCCGACTGCAAATGCAAAAAAAGAAAGTGCAACGACAGACCCTAGCTTCCGCGCGAAACTGTGCATCAGTTCAATCCTTCAGCAGTCCAATTGTTCCGAAATGACTCACGAAATTGTAGCAGAGCGGTTCAGCCCTGAACTGCGTGCTGCACCACTGAGTCATCTACTTGGAAGGGAACGAGTTCATTCTGGAGACTTGCGGGGAAATTACGCGGTAAATCGGAATCAACCCGTCAATTCGCCCGCTTAGCCTTCGCGATGCGGGAGTCTATCGGCTTGCGGCCGGCAAAGCCCTCAGTGACGCCGTGCCAATGGGAGATCGCCTTTTCGCCTAACTTCCAGCAGAGCAGCACGGTCTGGCCATCTACCTCGCAAGGGAAGTCGAGCAGGCCAATGTCGAGGTCCTTGACCTGGACGCCAATCGCGTCGATCTCATCCATTGCGTCTTTCACCCTCTGGAAGGTTTTCTCGCGTTCCGCCTTGCGGCGTGCCAAATGCAGGATGTTTAGCGACATTCCGCCATTCAAAAAAACGCTGTGCGCGACTGCCTGCAGTTCCGCATCGACGGATTCGATCAATTTCTTACCGTCGATCGATCGCCGCAGAAGCGATTCCAATACCGGTAGCAGATCTTGTGCTTCCTCAAGAGTGAATGTGCGGGAGGACATGGGAGTGTGTAGCTATCTTAACTCAGTATGGAAAATGCGGCTCTGGGCTTTAGGCTCCAGGCATCAGGCCAGAGCGCGAGAGCCTAAAGCCTAAAGCCTAAAGCCTAAAGCCTAAAGCCTAAAGCCTAAAGCCTAAAGCCTAAAGCCTAAAGCCTAAAGCCTAAAGCCTAAAGCCGCCTTTCATTGAATCTCCAACATCCTGTCCAGTGCCACCCTAGCCCAATGCTTCACGTCGTCGCGAACTTTTATCTGATTGACGACATTGCCTTCGACCAGATTCTCCAGGGCCCAGCACAAATGTTGCGGTGAAATGCGGAACATTGTCGTACACAGGCAACCTGAGTCGTCTAATGTGATGACCTTCTTGCCTTCTGCCGCGAACTCCCTGCCCATACGGTTTACGAGATGAATCTCAGTGCCGACGGCGAACATAGTTCCGCTTGGCGCCTGACGAATCATCTTGAGCAAACCTTCGGTTGAGCCGATTCCATCCGCCTTCTCGCAAACTTCCCAGCGGCATTCCGGGTGCACGATCACTCGAATCCCGGGATACTTCGCTCGCACATTGTCCACGTGCTCCGGCAAAAATCGCTGATGTACCGAGCAGTGCCCTTTCCACAGAATGACCCGGGCTTTTCTCAGGCGGTCGGAATCGACTCCGCCATTCAGCATGTACGGGTCCCACACGACCATCTCACTGAGAGGAATTCCGAGCCTATAGCCGGTGTTGCGGCCGAGATGTTGATCTGGAAGAAAAAGTATCTTGTGTTGTGCGGCCGCCCCCGGACGAGTAGTGGCTTTACTCATACCCCAGTTGAAGGCCCCCGCTGCATTCGAAGACGTGCAAACCATGCCACCGCGTTCGCCGCAAAACGCTTTGATTGCGGCTGTCGAGTTCATGTAGGTGATCGGCGTAATGCCATCGCCTACGTCATTCGTGATTCCCGCACGCACCAGACTCTCCCAGCAGTCTTCGACCTGGGTGATTTCGGCCATGTCGGCCATGGAACAGCCGGCGTTCAGGTCGGGAAGGACTGTGACTTGGCCGGGGCGGGAGAGAACGTCGGCGGATTCCGCCATGAAATGCACGCCGCAGAAAACGATATATTTGCCGCCGGCCTGTGCCGCCTGTTTCGAGAGCTTATAAGAATCGCCGCGAAAGTCGGCGAAGCGAATTACTTCATCGCGCTGGTAGTGATGACCAAGAATGACCAGATCTCGGCCCAGTTCCCGTCTTGCCGCAGAAATGCGGTCATCCATTGTGTGATCGGGAAGGACGAGATAATTTTCCAGACTGCAAACCTGTGCTGCCGTCGCCATATTGTCACGCTTTCAGCTTCGGACGAGTTCAGATAGCAGAAGCGATATCTGCTGCTCTCACTCAAATCCAAAACGGGGATGTTGAAAGCCTCTCAGCGGCTCCAGCGGGCTCGCTGCGCGTCATTTTGCGAAACTCGCAATCTGAGTCGACGCCCAGTCCGCGGGGATGTTGAAGCCACCTGCTGCTATTAGTTTGGATGCTCCCAAGCGCCTGAAAGAGTCGCCTTTTTCCAACGCTCGTTTTCTGGAGGATCCATCTACATTGTGCCTTGTTTGCCGGGCAGGCGCAACTCCTTCCGGTTCCGTCCAGTTTCGAGAAACTTTTACCTTCGACCTTGTCATTCCGAGGCGTCGAGCTTGCTCGACAACCAGTAATCTGCTTTTTCCTCAGAGGAACAGCAGATTACTCAATGCCAAAGCGGTTCGGCGGGACAATAATTGTCTGATTATCTGACGCCCGAAGGATCCGCGCTGTTCGCCGTGTTCACATCCACATGCAACTTGCTAGCGGGATCAATACCTGGCGAATAACAGTTCCCGTCGCGATTGTAGTTGTGGCATTGAGCGGCAAAATCAGGACGGCGCGGCGATTGTACGAATTGCCACACGTCTACAAAATCAAGTTTGCTATCGGCCGGTTTGGGAGGATTTGAGAAGCTGCATCCCGGCGATGGAGGACAAACGTCGTTTGTTACCCAATAGGCGATCTTCCTCTCGTGCGCGTTATCGCGAATGTCATCGGCGGTCACGATGCTCGTGTTTTTGTCTTCCGGCGCAGGAATGCCGGAACAATAAACTCCGGCGCGAAATCCATGGGCGATGACAGCATCAACCCAGGAGTAGATGTAAGCCTTCTGTTCTGGCAACATGCGCCCGCCCTCCTCGATGTCGAGAAAAATAATGGTCTTTGAAGGAAACCCTTCGCGTTCTGCGGCCGCGGTGGCTGCTTTACCGTCACCTTGCCCAAGAGCGGCTGGGTTGTGCCGGAGCTGTTTGTCTAATCGACCGTTGAAGAGAACCAGGAATCCGAATCCGGCTGACTGAAGCGTCTGCCGTTTGCCAAGCCAGGTATTTGTCCTCTCGCCGGGTGGATTGTTCAGCCAATATCCTGTGTAGGAGAAGGTCTGATGGAGAACTTTGAGATTCGCGTCCCCAGGATAGTCGTTGCGATCAAAGCCAAGGTACTGTTGCTGGCCCAGAACAGGCGAAGCGAATAGAGTCAAGAACCAAAAACCACGAAGGACACTGATTTTCACGAAGAAAAGCTTAAACCAAGTCTTCGTTTTGAGATTTGCTCAATTGTGAGAATTGATTCTGAGCGGTCAACTCTGCGGTGAGCTGCTTTCTGACAACTGACGGCTGATGCAGACAGCTACCCGCCGATATGCACCATGGTTCTCGACGCGGGAACAAAATCCGGCTCGCCTATGTGGTGGCGCTCTTCTTTCCGGCTAACAACATCGCGGATAAAATCCGCCATCTGCTTATCCGAAGCGCCGCGCCGCATGAGCTCGTGCAAGTCGTGGTCCCAAACAGAAAAAAGGCATGTACGAATCTTGCCGTCGGAGGTAATTCGAATCCGGCTGCAATGGCCGCAGAAAGGATGCGAAACCGGCGCGATGATTCCAATCTCTCCGACGCCGTCGTCGAATGTGTAGCGCCGTGCGGTTTCGCTGCGCTGGTGCGAAATTTCGACCAGCGGTCGATACTCTGCCATGCGTTCGAGAATTTCATCGAGCGTGACCACAACTGAAGGAGACCAGACGCGGTCTTCCTCGAGCGGCATGAACTCGATGAAGCGGACAATCACGCCCTCTTCGCGGGCAAACATGCCAAAGGGGATGATCTGGTCTTCGTTGAAGCCCCGCATCAGGACGCAGTTGACCTTCACCGGCCCCAGTCCGGCATCGCGGGCGGCGCGAACGCCTGCGAGTACATGATCGAAGCCGCCTTGGACCCGGGTGATTCGCGAGAACCGATCGGCATCGACTGCGTCCATGCTGACGGTGACACGGTTCAGACCGGCATCTTTCAGTGGCTGCACGAGATCGGCAAGCAGATGGCCATTCGTAGTAAGCGCAAGATCGAGTTCGGGATCATTCTCACCAGTTTGCGCGCGCAAGCTCGGGAAGGGCACGACTTTAGTCGTGCCGCTATGCTCCACAGAGCTCGAGGGCTTAAGCCCCTGAGGTCGCAATTGCCTCAACTCCCGCACAAACTCCACCACTCCCCTTCGCAGCAGCGGCTCGCCACCGGTCAGCCGGATTTTCGTTATTCCCAACGAGACTAAGACGCGCGCCATTCGCAGATAATCCGCAAACGGCAGTTCGCCGTACACCGCGCCTTCGTTGCCGGTGCGGCAGTAGACACATTTGTAGTTGCACCGGTCTGTGATCGAAATCCGCAGATCGGTTATCGCGCGGCCGAATTTATCGGTGAGAAGCATTCAGCACTCAGCAGTCAGCGCTCAGCAGTGAAGTCCTTGCACCGGCACCAGCCTGTCGTGGGCTGAATGCTGAGTGCTGAATGCTCAGTGCTTTGGAAGGAGATGACAGGCACGGGGGAGTTCCGCGCAGCCGTTTCCTTTCCAAACACGGGAGGCGCAAGCGTTTCCACCTGCACCCTCGGAAGCCTGCAACGCGGGCGAGGGCGCCCGCGTCACGCAAACTTCCTCGCCGCCGCGACCAGAGTATTCCCGAAGGCCATGGCGGTCGGAAACTCAACTCAATTATATGCGCCGGAGGACAGCGCTGCCGACCTTCGCCTCCGTCACTTCTGTTTGGGCAGTCGATGACTGATCCGTCTCTTTGGCGCCAGCGCCTGCTGGATCGCGTCTTCTGCCAACGGAGCCATGATCGCGAAGCCCGTCTTATTTGGATGCAGCCCGTCGTCAGCCAGATCACGCTTGAGGAGACCCTTGTCATCGAGAAGAGCGCTGAAGTAATCGAGGTACACCAAACCGCTTCCCGCGCAATAGCCCTTCAGCCAATCATTCAGCGCAAGAATTCGCGACATCGGACGCTGGGCAAAAAAATCCTGCGACCTCGGGGTATAGTTGTGGACTGGCAGTAGCGAAGAAAACACGACGCGAATGTTGTGTAATCGCGCCAGTTCGGCCAAAGACGCAAAGTTCGCCTCGATGTCATCATTCGAAATCGGCCCAGTATTTCCGGCAATGTCATTGGTTCCAGCAAGAATCACGACGACTTTCGGCTGCAGATCGATTACGTCCTGGCGAAAGCGAACCAGCATCTGTGAAGTTGTTTGCCCACCGATTCCCCGATTGATGTATGGCTTACCTGGAAATGACTCGTCGAGTTTCCAGATGTCGGTAATCGAGTCGCCGAAGAATACGACGCGATTCTCCCCGGGCGCGGGCGGCTTCAATTGCGCATTGGCTTGGCGATAGCGTGCAAGCTGGCCGTAGTCATCCGTATAAATTGCGATGCGCGACGCGCGATATTGATCGAGCCCGGAGAAACCGCTTGAAGGGATCGTGACTTGCGGCCCCGGTGCCTGAGCCAAAGCCGCGACAGAAAATACTGAAAGCACAAAGAAAACTCGGGCAATTCTCATTGTTCCTCACATTCCATCGTAATTCGGGCCGCCGCCACCTTCGGGCGGGACCCAGGTGATGATCTGGTACGGATCCTGAATATCGCAGGTTTTGCAGTGTACGCAATTCGAAGGATTCAGGCTGATGCGCTTTCCGTTCGGCGCAGATGGGTCGTCGAGCATTTCGTAAACATTCGCCGGGCAGAAATGCTGGCATGGGCTGCCAAATTCGCGAATACAGCGTGACTCGCAGATGTTGGTGTCGTGAATGATCAAGTGCGCGGGTTGATCTTCTTCGTGTTTTGTACCCGAGTGATAAAGGTCCGTCAGCTTGTCAAAAGTAAGTTTCCCATCCCCTTTTGCCGGTCCGAGCAAATCCGCTTCTGCTCCGCCGTCAGTGGGCAGCTCGGTAAGTTTTTTCATTCGCGCGTAACCGGCGGTCCCGAGATACCGGTTCCAAACGCCGCGTCCGCCGGTGAATTGCTGCAGGCCCGCGTGCCACATGCCGCGCCAAAAGCCGTGCTCGAAACCTTGATGAAAATTGCGGACCTTCCAGAGTTCGTCTTTAATCCAGCTATTTTCGACTTTGCTTTGAAATGCGCCTAAGCTAGCCGTGGAGAAGTCGTTTTTCTGAAGCGCTTCGAAGGCGGCCTCTGCTGCCAGCATTCCGCTTTTTATCGCGAGATGAATTCCTTTCAGCCGCTGAGAATTCAGAAATCCGGCAGAATCGCCCATGATCATCCATCCATCACCGGCGAGGGAAGGAATGGCATACCACCCACCATATGGCATTGATTTCGCGCCATAGCGAATCATCTTGCCGCCCTCGAGCAGCCTTCTGACGAATGGATGCTGCTTAAAGTCCTGCAGCACATGTTGCGGGTCTAGCCGCGGATCGGGATAGTCGAGGCCCGTCACGAAGCCAAGCGAGACGACGTTGTCCTTGCTGCCATAAATCCACGCGCCGCCGTACTCGCGCGAAGTCAACGGCCACCCCATTGTGTAGATCACTTCGCCCGCCGCGATTCTTCCAGAAGGAACTTCCCACAGCTCTTTGACTCCTTGACCGTAAGTCTCCGGATTGCGATCTTTCATCAGATCGAATTTTTGGATGAGTTGTTTGGTCAGAGATCCACGCGTGCCTTCAGCGAGTACTACGATTTTCGACTGCAGGTCGTATCCGGGTTCGAAATTGGATTTAGGCTGATTTTGTTTGTCGAGACCTTTGTCGTCAGTACGGACTCCGGCGACCTGGTTGCCTTCGTACAGCAATTCCGAACCAGCAAATCCTGTGAAGACCGTGACTCCGGCTTCCTCAACTTTGCTGCCCAGCCACTTCACAAAATGATTGAGCGAAATCACGTAATTGCCGTGATCGCGGAGTGGAGGCGGCGTGATCGGAAATTTAAACTTGCTCTTCTCAGTCAGAAAATAGATTGCTTCTTTCGAGACCGGCGCATCGAGCGGCGCCTCGTTTTCGAACCCAGGAAGCAGTTCGCGCATCGATCGCGGGTCGAGCAACGCGCCAGAAAGGCAATGCTGCCCGATTTCGCGTGCCTTTTCTAAAACGTAGATGTTTTCTTTGCTGAGCTGCGAATCTGAATTCTTCGCGCGGTGCTCATCGATGAGCTGCGCCAGCCGCAGCGCGCACGCCATCCCCGCGGGCCCGCCCCCGACGATGACCACATCGGCGGGCATCTGCGGGCGAGTGATGTTTTCAGGCTGCTTACGGAAGATGAGCATGAACTAGGTTTCAAAGTTTCCGAGTTTCAAAGTTTCACAGTCGCGCGGACGTCCAAACCAAGATATGCATTGTCCCAAAATGAAACGACATTGATCAATTCTTTAATATAAGTCTTCCCGAGTCGACCTTCCGCGTCTAGAGTCATTGGGGGAGAGCAGACTTTGGTCAGGAGTTATCGTGAACTGCTCGTTTGGAGAAAGGCAAAGTGCCTGGCGACATTAGTGTATCGAGAAACAGAGACCTTCCCAAGATCCGAGCTGTTTGGTTTAACTTCCCAAATGCGCAGAGCGGCGATTTCAATTCCGTCAAACATTGCAGAGGGCCAAGGCCGCGTGACCAAGGGGGAATTCCGCCAGTTCCTCGGACACGCGCGAGGCTCAATTCTTGAGCTTGAAACCCAACTCGCAATTGCATGCGACCTTGGTTATCTCGAGCAGCGGGCTTACCATATGCTCGATTCCCATACTTTTCAAATCCTGGGATTGATCAACCGATTGATCGAGTCACTTTCCCGCGCGGAAACCTTGAAACCTTCGAAACATTGAAACCTCAACTTCTGGCCTTCTTCACCTCTTCCGTCAGTACCGGAACTACATCAAACAAATTCCCCACCACCGCCACATCCGCGATTTCGAAAATTGGCGCCTCATGATCTTTGTTAATAGCGATGACTGATCGCGATCCTTTCATTCCGACTATGTGCTGAATTGCCCCACTAATTCCCAACGCCAAATACAGCTTTGGAGCGACGGTCTGGCCAGATGACCCAATCTGGCGGTCCATCGGCAACCAACCCGAATCGCAGATCGGACGCGAGGCGGCGATCTCCCCGCCAAGAGCATCGGCCAACTGCTTGGCCAATTCAATATTTTTCTGTTCCTTAATTCCGCGCCCCACTGAAACGATGATTTCAGCCTGCGTGAGATCGACTGCCTGCTTGGCTTCCTTGAATATGTCTTGGGGCTTGTTGCGAACCGTTCCCTCAGGAACATCAACCTTTACAGCCTCCACCGGCGCCACCGCGGCGCCCGCTTCAACCTTGTCTCCACGAAACGCGCCATTCTGAAAAGTGACAAACCACGGAGCATTGCAATTAAAACTCACATCAGCAGCGAATTTTCCTTGAAACATTTGCCGCGTGAACAGCAGCCGGTCGCCATCCTTTCGGTATCCAATGCAGTCGCTTATGACAGTTCGTCCCATTGCGGTCGCGAGCTTAGGAACAAAATCGCGGACCTGATACGTATGCGGCATCAGTATCAGTTTCGGCTGCTTGGATTCGAGGAATTGTTTCAGACCTGCCGAAAAGGCATCTGGCGTGTACGGATTGAATGCTGCCGCCTCGACCGCATAGACTTTCGCCACCTTTTTGCCGGCAATCTCATTCGCAATCGAAGCGATCCCGCTTCCAATTACCGCTGCTTCCAGCGCCCAACCAGTCTCCGAACCGATCGCCTGGCCTGCGGCAAGTGTCTCTAAGGACACGCGATTGAGTTTTCCGTCGCGCTGTTCGGCAATGACCAGAATGGTGTCAGGCATGGAGATCAGAAAGGGTGGTTTGGCAAGGCCTACTCGGTTACTGGACCTCGTTTCACTCTTCCAATAATCAGCAAAATTAAGCCGGTGAGGCCCTGCAGCACCGTCCAATAGGTGTATAGGTAAGAACCGCCTTTGAGACCCGCATAGAGAAATGAGAGAAAGATCAGATCAGTCCAAAGCAGCAGTTTGCCAACGGTCATCAGCACGGCGCCTTTGGTCTCATCGCCGCCGAGCTGAACCTCTTCCATGCGCATTAACTGTTTTCCAGACATTTATTCCTCCATAAATCCGAGCATTGAGCGATGAGCTTTGAGCAACCTGGGCATTGTTTGCTCACAGCTCGTAGCTCACTGCTCAAAGACTGTTTTCACAATACCCTAATCTCGTTCCTCAACTTTTCCACCAGCTTCTTCGCTACTTCGGCAGGCGGCCCTTCCAGGTACTCGGTCTTCTTGGTCTTTTGCGGAATGTACATGCGCTCTATCTTTTGCAAGTTCTGCCCAAGAGCCGACTGCACTTCGGACAGCGCGACTTTGCGAAGCGGCTTGTTTTTCGCCTGCTTGATCCCGATCAGCGTCGCGTAACGAAGTTTATTTATGCCCGATTGAATTGTAAGCACTGCCGGCAACGGCATATCGACGAACTGAAAATACCCAGACTCGAGCTCACGCTTTACTCTGATGCCCTCGTCGGTTTTCTCAATCTGCATAATGATGGTCGCATGGGGCCAGCCCAGTAGCTCGGCCAAGATCACTCCCGTTTGCGCAAAGCCATAGTCATCAGACTGCAAGCCGGTAAAAATCAGATCGAATTTTTCGTCTTTGACCGCTGCGGCAAATGCGCGCGCGGTGTTGAACGCGTCCAGGCCGACGAACCCAGCATCTTCCAGATGAATCGCGCGGTCTGCGCCTTTTGCCAAAGCCTCGCGTAAAACCTGCTGTGACCGCGCTGGTCCGGCAGTGATTGCAACCACGTCGCCGCCGTGCTTCTCTTTCTGGCGCAGCGCCTCTTCGAGAGCGTATGCATCCGGCTCGTTGACCTCATACGAGAGGTCTTCGCGAATCCAGGTTCCGCTCTCGTTGAGCTTTAGCGGAGCGTCTTTCTGCGGCACTTGCTTGATGCAAACCAGAATCTTCAACCGATCCTCATCCCTCATTGTCTGAACAAACGGTTTAGTATAGCTGACTGTAAGAGGGTCTGCGGTAACGATAGCGGCGCATCCATGCTGAAGTTGAAACGTGCTTACGAAGCGCCCTCTCGCGACGACGGCAAACGCTTTCTGGTAGAAAGGCTGTGGCCGCGAGGAGTCAAGAAAGACGTGCTCCAGCTGGACGCGTGGCTGAAAGATGTTGCCCCAAGCCCGGAACTGCGAAAGTGGTATAGCCACGATGCAAGCAAGTGGGCCGAGTTTCAGAAACGATATCGGGCTGAGCTGGACCACAATCCCGAGGCGTGGAACTCGATTTTGAAGGTAACGCAGCAAGGGACTGTGACTCTTGTCTATGCCGCCCACGATACCGAACACAACTCTGCCGCCGTGCTGCGGAATTATTTGGAAGAACAGCAACAGACTGGGCACGGAAAATCTCGCAAGAAAGTCTAGCCGCGGTAGCTCGGCGCTCGAGGGCTGCTCGTTTTCGCGCCGCGGTGCATCATATTGAATGCGGTTATAATCTCTTTCCTCATGACGCGAAACCAGCGTTATGCTCTTGTAGCGTACGTGAAGAACCCGGTCGGAGAATTTGTCGAGTCTCTCCGCCAGGAACTCCACCCCGAGCTTCCTCATCTCGCGGCACACGTGACGCTTCTGCCGCCTCGACTCCTGAGCGGAAGCGAATCAGCGGCCGTAGAAACGATGGAAGCGCTCTGTCGCGACGTCGAACCGTTTGAGGTTTCGCTGGGTGAGGTTGAAACTTTTATTCCGGTGACCCCGACGGTTTTCATCCGGGTGGCGCACGCCGCGTATCGTATGCGCGAGCTGCATGACCGCCTGAATGTCAAAGCCCTCGCCTGGCAGGAAGAATGGCCCTACATGCCACATTTGACG
Source organism: Terriglobales bacterium (assembly GCA_035279425.1). Lineage (GTDB taxonomy): Bacteria > Acidobacteriota > Terriglobia > Terriglobales > Acidobacteriaceae > Gp1-AA145. Next base: position 22,932 of record DATEHT010000023.1, read on the forward strand.
ATTGTCAAAATGAGCGCCGAGAACCAGGCGCAACATGCGTACCGGGTCGCCCGCACTCGCTGGGCGGAATTCGACCATTCCCGATGCATTGAGGTACGCGATCTCACTTTCGTAAGGGAGCAAGCCCAGAATCACTGGGTCGATTTGGCTGAGATTCCGCTTGGAGACCGCCTTGTGCCGTCCTCGGGCCGAAGTCGTTAGCTCCCGAGCGCCTCCGGATTCCAACAGACACGCCATTCGCGGACTCTGCGGTACTCAACCTGTCCATTACCTGTACTTCTTCACGCCGGCCATGTCCCTCCCGTACTCTGCCCATTCGCCAATCAATCACGTAAACAAAAGATACGACGGGCGAACTGTCGCGAAAGCGGGGAACGATGCAAATCGGGGTCTATGGCGCGGGGTACCTGGGTACAGTGATTTCGGCGTGCCTGGCGGATTTTGGTACACCGGTCACCTGCTGCCATCCGGACAGTTCCCGCATGGTGGAAATGGCGCAGGGCAAAGTGCCCTTCCATGAGAAGAACCTAAGCGAAGTCATTAAGCGCAGCGTTCGCTCGGGCCGCCTGGCTTATTCAACCGATGTCGAGTCATTTGCGCGCAAGTCTGGTGTGATTTTTCTGGCCGAGGACACTCCGCAAGCCCTCCCTGATCTTGTAGTTCGAATTTCAAGGGCGACCGCAAAGCCGCCTATCCTCTCGATCGTAACGCCGGTTCCGGTTGGGACCGGCGCTGCGCTCGAAAAGCGCGTCCAGGAAGCAGGACTTAAGGCCATCATCGTTTCGCAACCCATGTTCTTCACGGCCGGGTGCGCGGTCGAAGATTTCAACTGGCCTGACCGCATTATTCTGGGTACGCACTCACCCGAGGCGGTTGCAGCGATTAAACATATTTTTCATCCGTTAGTGATGCGCGGGGTTCCGGTGATCGTGACCAACCATGCTACGGCGGAGCTGGTTCGCGAGGCGGCGACAGCATTCGTTGCCACAAAAATTGCATTCATCAATGAGTTAGCAGGTCTGTGCGAGCGGGTACACGGAGACGCGGTACACCTCTCTTTGGCCTTGGGCCTCGACAAAAAAATCGGGCCGCGATGTTTGCAGGCCGGCGCCGTAATGGGCGGGCTGTTCGCGCAGTCTGATATGGACTCGCTTGCAAATCTCGCCCAGCAGAGCAATATTCCTCTGAAAATTTTGACCGCCGCGCGCGAGGTGAATCACTCGCTGGCCGACAGCATGGCGGAAAAGATCTCTTTGTGCCTGCAGTCTCTTCAGAACAAAGACGTAGGAATTCTGGGCCTTGCCTTTAAGCCGAATACGAACTCTGTTGCAGGATCGGCTTCGGTACGTTTGGCGCAAAGCCTGGTTTCGCGCGGCGCTCGCGTTCGCGCCTACGATCCGGTCGCGATTCCCGACGCCAAGATGGAGCTGAACGGCAGCGTTCACTATTGCGAATCGCCTTACGCAGTTGCCGAAGGCGCGGAGGCTCTGGTCGTCGGTACCGGCTGGCCGGAATTTCGCGCGCTGGACTTCACGAAGATCAAAGCCCTCCTCCGCCGGCCTTTAATCGTCGATACGAAAAACATTCTTGACTCGACCCGCCTGCGCGCCATGGGATTTGAGTACGTTGGCGTGGGAAGGGTGTAGGACATAACCTTCAGGCGTCAGGCTCTGGGCTTCAGCAAACCCGAAATCAAAACATTGCGCTGTCATTCCGAACTGCTTTAGCAGTGAGGAATCTGCTGTTCTGAACTACACTCGTCAAATTCAACATGTGGTGGATCGCATTCACGGTTGTCGATCTCTATATTTGCCTGGTGATCGTAAAAAGCATTGAACCGACGCTCACCCCGGAAAAGCAGAAGCGAGCAGCCATTGCGGTGAAGAGCATCGTGTGTGCGATGGGGGTGGGTGGCGCGCTTCTTATTAAGCGGCTTCTGAAGTGCTTTTGACGTGAATCGGCATGGCTGTTCGGTTTCAAGTTTTTCGGCCCTGACGCCCTCCATTCGAAGCCGTTATAATCGAAAAATCCGGTGGGAGTAGCTCAACTGGCAGAGCACCGGACTGTGGCTCCGGACGTTGCGGGTTCGATTCCCGTCTCCCACCCCAAATGCAGGCCCGACCTTAATACAATTCCAGGAACCGAGGCCACAACGTCCGGTCAGATGCCGCTTCGTACAAAAGTCCTAACAGACTTGAGAGAGCCATTTCGTCGAGAATGTTCGGCCTCCCGATCGACGATTCCGATCAAACTGATCAACTTCACCAGTTGCGTTTGACGCTGCGTATTGGTCTTGCGATAGATGCTGGCCAAATGGGTCTTGAGCGTGTTGGTTGTGATGCCGGCCAGCTCTCTGATTTCAGGCGTTGCGACTCCATCACCTATCAGCAGCGCAATTCTACACTCGGCAGGTGTGAGGCCAAAGAGACTCTGCAGTAACTCATTACGCGGGCGGATACGCACGCCGGGGTCCGTCACGTAAACAACCGCACTCACAGTTTCTGAAAAGTCGGTCGCAAGGCCGCGAACCGGCGAAACAACCACGTTCAAAGATTCACCCGTGTGTCGTGAGATACGCAAACCTCCGGCAGCGCTAAACCCCGCACCTTTTGATGTTGAGATGGCCTGGCTGATCAGGTTTTGCAAC
>DATEHT010000024.1:0-2349 GCA_035279425.1 Terriglobales bacterium
CTATATGGCTGCGGTTCGCAGAGCCAAGGAGTACATCCGCGCGGGCGACATTTTTCAGGTTGTGCCCAGCCAGCGATTCTCCGCACGCACTTCAGCTGATCCGTTTGAGATTTATCGCGCGCTGCGCGTGGTGAACCCGTCACCTTATCTTTATTTTTTGCGCCTTGGCGAGTTGGCGGTCGTGGGCAGTTCGCCGGAGATGCTCGTGAAGGTCCAGGGCCGCGACGCGTACTATCGGCCAATCGCGGGAACGTTGCCGCGCGGGCGTGACGAGATCGAAGACAAATCGCTCGAAAGGAAATTGCTCGCTGATCCTAAGGAACGCGCCGAGCACATCATGCTGGTTGACCTCGGACGCAACGATTTGGGGCGCGTCTGCGAATACGCCACGGTGAAGGTTGAAAAGCTGATGTTCGTGGAGCGCTATTCGCACGTGATGCACCTGGTTTCCAGTTTGCGCGGGCGATTACGCAAGGATATCGATTGCCTCGACGCATTGATGGCGTGCTTTCCCGCGGGAACGCTCAGCGGAGCTCCGAAAGTCCGCGCCATGGAAATTATCGACGAGCTCGAACCGGCGCGACGGGGAATTTACGCGGGTGCGATTCTGTATCTGGATTTTTCCGGAAACCTCGATTCGTGCATTGGGCTGCGCACGCTCGTCGCGAAAGATGGCAAGATTCACATTCAAGCAGGTGGTGGAGTGGTGGCGGACTCCGTGCCCGAAAAGGAATACCAGGAGACGGTCAATAAGGCGCGTGCCTTGGTGGTTGCGGTGGAAATCGCACATCAAGGCAGGCAGCGGCCGATGTAGCCACGGAATTCGGAAAAAAGAGGCACTCGGCAACACAAGCGCATCTGAATAAATATCAGAAGCGCGCAAGACACGAATGATTCTGCTGCTCGACAACTACGATTCTTTTACCTACAACCTGGCGCAGTACATTGGCCAGTTGGGGCAGAGGCTCGAGGTGCGCCGGAATGACGCGATCACGCTCGACGAAGTGGAGAAATTGCGCCCGGAGCGCATCATTATTTCACCTGGACCGTGCACGCCGCGCGAAGCCGGCATAAGCGTGCCGCTGATTCAGCGTTTTGCGGGAAAGATCCCGATCCTCGGAGTTTGCCTGGGGCATCAGGCGATTGGCGACGCGTTCGGCGGCAAAGTGATTCGCGCGAAAAAACTCATGCACGGCAAGACAAGCAAGATTCATCATGACGGCAAGACGATTTTCCGCAAACTGCCTCAGAATTTTGAAGCCACGCGGTACCACTCGCTGATTGTGGAGCGGCGCTCGCTGCCGCGCTGCCTCCAGATTTCCGCGGAAACTGCCGACGGCACGATCATGGGTCTTCGCCACCGCAAATTCCTTGTCGAGGGCGTGCAATTCCATCCCGAATCGGTCCTCACCGGCGCAGGCTTCCACCTACTCCGCAACTTCCTCGCACTATAGTTGCTTCGATTTGAACGCGATAACATTTCTTGCTAGTATCTCCGATCATGTCAAAGAGGCTGGTGTGTTCTCGATGCCGTCGCGAGGCGACGCACTATACGCCGCGTTCAGGTACAGGACCCCTCTGGGATTATCGGTGTGCCATCCACAAAGGAAGGGGGTTTAGCCCGATTCCTGGTTCTGGCTGGGTTCCGAGCAGGATGCGACCTCGCTCTAGAAGGCGTAGCTCAAGACGTTAAGGATGTCTCTTTGGAAGGTGCTCGGCGAACTCAATGAGGCCGATCTTTATTCTAGCTTGCATAGCTCTCTTCGTGACCCAGTCTCCTGTGGCGCTCGCCCAGAAAACCGACTCGGTACAGATACTCAAAGTGAAGATTGAAGCCAATCAGTGGGATCAGAACCTTATTCTGCAGAAGTTAAATCAGCACGCCGCGAGTCATCATCTGAGGTTTGAAGTCGCCGAGGATGGATATCAATATCGCATCACCTTCGCGACAGGGCAGAAGAGGAATACGCTGCTCGCTGCAATGGGAGCAGGCGCAGTGAACTACAGTAAGGCGGATGTCACCGTTTATGACGGTAAAGGAGCCGCACTCTTTCAATTTGAGCGCGACAACCGTTATACGGATTCAGGTGCCACAAATGCTGCCGCAAAAGAAATCATAAAAAGACTCGTCAAGTTACGATCATCCAGCGGTAATTGACGAACCGTATTCGTCTTACTACTGCCACTGCAAGTTCGCCAGGATGTTCCCGTAAATCTCAATGCCGCTCCACAGGTTGCCGATGCGGAGATTCTCATTCGGGCTGTGCTGGTTGTCGTCAAAATTGACGATGGGCACGCCGATCACCGGCAGTCCCATGCGATCAAAGACGTACATCGGCGTGCTGCCGC
>DATEHT010000025.1:0-2388 GCA_035279425.1 Terriglobales bacterium
AAGCGTGATTTGAATTTCAATGCGCGTTCCGCATCGGCGATGGGATCGCGCTGCTCGGATTGGCCGGTGGTGGCTGTGGTTGTTTGTGTCTGTTTTTCTTGAGCGCTGCTATTGCTGTTCTTCGCCGCCTGCAGTTGCTCCTGCTCGGCTTGGCGCTGTTGTTCGGTCAGTTCGCGCTGCAGCTCGTGGATCGCGCCTTGGTTGTCAGCGCGGGCCGGTTCTGCCCAGACAGGCGTTGCGGGGCTTGGTTTAGAAGGTTTGGCGCGGTGATTGGAAAAGAGAACTGCCAGAAGGATGATCGTCGCCACGCTTACGATCACGTATGCCTGGCTCTGGCGGGGAATGACGCCCTCAGGCTTTGTCCTCGTGTCGCGCACATCGGGGATTTCAGTTTCGGGTTGTTGTCTCTGTTCGGCCATTGTGTCCTCAGTGCGACTGGCGGCTAAAAGTAAGTTTGTGTTTGCCGAGTTGGAGATAGCCCTGGTCGATCACCTTGGGAATCACGTAGGTGTCATCCCGAAGCTGAAACTCGATTAGGTCAGGCTTTCCGTCTGCGAGTTGGTAAATCGAAAATTGTTCTGGGGCCGATGAGCGGATGTAGGTGAATTGATCGTCGTGGTAAATGGCGGCGACATCAAATGGCTTTTTGTTATGGAAGACGTAATCAAACTTCAGGGTCTTGGTCGGATATTCGGCGCGAAATTGATCGATCTCGTGTAGCGCGTGCGTCTGGGCAGCGTGGGCTTGCGCTTCGCTCGCTGCCGCTTCGTTGGCGGTAATAAATTTCGGACTGCCCACTGTGGCAGTAAGGGCTGAGGCACCTGACTCCTCAATGACAACTTTCAAATCAGGCGCATCGCTCTCTTCATCATCGAGGGTGAATGAATAGACGTTTCCCCGGTCGGTGATCAGGTTGAGGTTTGAATGGATGCCGGTCTTTGCCGGATGTAAAAAGCAGTAATTGCCTACGACATTGATGATCCAGAAATCCTTATCGCCGGTCGCTGCCTGCATGATCTTTTCGGTCATGGGTAGCTGGATCAAAGTCGTGTAGTGCATCCTGGCCTTGATCGAGATGATGTCATTCGGGTGATACTTTACGGTGCGGGCGGTCTGCTGCGCAGCAGCCCCAACCGTCGCGGACAAGAAGGTAGCAATGAGCCACATCAGTTTCATAGTTCTCCTTTAGGGTTTTGAGGATAGTCATGGGCCAGTCGAAGGAGTCCTTCTTCCGGCCCGAATCGGGCAAAGTATTCCTGCTTGCGCAGGTTGTCGCGGGAGTTGTTGGTCGCAATCCAATAAGTCAGTGAATCGACTTCGAGGCGCAGCTTTTTCGTCCCGCGCGGTTGCTTGACGAGTAAATCGCGCCTGGGCACGAGCGATTCCGCCAGCTCTAGTTCCGTGTCATTCAACTGGAAGACATCGGCGTAAAGCTTGCGGTCCATGTTGGGATTGGCAAGAAAGATTTTGGTGGGACAGGATTCATTGACGATCTCAAGCATTTCTGAAGCGCACAATTCGACTAGCGACTGCGTGGCCAGAATCATGGCGGCATTTTTCTTGCGCCACGTCTTTTCGGCCCGCGTGATCCACTCGCGGATGGTTTGGTTTTTGAGAAAGATCCATGCCTCATCGATGACAAACGCTTTGAAGACTGCCGTGTTTTCTGGTCTTTCAATCTCTGCTGATGCGCGGTTGAGGACATAAAACAGCAGTGGCTCAAGGATGTCCGGGTAGTCGTTCCAGCCATCGAAATTAAAAGTTTGAAAGCGGGAGAAGGTCAGCGTGTCTTCCACGTTGTCGAACAGGTATCCGAACTGTCCGGCCCGCGTCCAGCGGTGCAGGCGTTCTCCCAGAGGGCCAACAATCGAGGCGAAATTCGAGAGCGTGCGAATTTCCCGCGGCAAAGTGTAAATGCGTTCGACTGCTGTGAACAGCAGGCGTTGCTCCGCTGTGGTGAGTTCGTATCGGCCTTGTTCGATCAGCACCTTGGCAAAGAGATAGAGGAAATTCAGGTTCTCATTGGTCGGTTCAAGGGAAAACGGATTGATGGTGAAGCCCGGATTCCTGACGCCAACATTCAGATACGAGCCGCCGAAAACGCGAGTCAAGGTCTCATAGCTTCCACCCAAATCGAAAATGAAGGTAAGCGGGGAGTATTTCTGTAAAGATTCGAGCAAAAAATTTAGCAGGAAGCTTTTGCCCGAGCCGGTGGCGCCCAAGATGAGCGTATGTGCGACTTCGCCGCTGTGAAGATTCAGGTAGTAGGGAGTTCCATGGACGGATTCAAGTACGGCCAGATACTCGCGCTCTAAGTGCGGGTTCCATTGCGCCCCGCTATCGACCGTAAACAGAAAAGAGAGGTCTGCATAATTTGAATTCAAGGCC
>DATEHT010000026.1:0-163994 GCA_035279425.1 Terriglobales bacterium
TTTGCTGAAGGGTGGGTATCGCAAAGGTCAGTTTCCAATTCGATTCCGCAGGTATAGATCGAGGTGCCCACCCTTCGAAAACCGCGAAGGGTGGGGCAGCCACTTTGTTCTATTCACACCGGAAAAGCTGGGCCAGCCCCCCTATGGAGTTTCGGGTGACCTCGTGGGCCACATAGATTTTTGAAACGGCCTCAGTGTTTTCTTGAATGGAGCCATGGAGGAGAAAGTTATGGAGCGGATTATTAAGGTGCAAGCGGTGACTGGATTCTTCTTAGTAGTAACCGTTCTGCTTGCAGGCACGATGGCGAGGTCCTCCCAACAAAGAGAATCATCTGACAAAGTAGAGCCGATAAATGTGAGCATGGTCGCCCTGCTTTCATCGCCCGAGCGGTATGACGGTAAACTGGTACGAACAATCGGATTTCTTCGTTTGGAATTCGAGGGGAACGCTCTCTACCTCCATGAGGAAGACTACCTGCACCGAATCACAAAGAACGCCCTGGAACTCAGCCTGTCGAAAGAACAAGAAGAGCGATATAAGATGCTTAGCACAAAGTACGTCTTAATTGAAGGGACGGTTTCGGCGAGCAGGTGGGAAGCAGAAACCAGCATATCTAGTGGGCACATTAAGGATGTGACGCGACTTGAGTATTGGCCCCCGCCGGGGGATACACCTTCTCCGCACCCCGGGCGCAAAGCCCAGTGACATGCGCTTTAAGAATACGGCGCAAAATCAGTGCCAGACCAAGCAGTTGACGCCTGATGACGTATCGAAGGGGATCAAGGCGTTCGATTCAGATAAGGGGGATGTGATGATGGAACTGATGCTAGGATTTTTGCTTAGATTGGGTTCCCCGCGGTGAAGGCAAGCGCACAGAAATCTCCAAACCTGCGAGCCCCTTCGCGTTGTTTCTTCCGGGGATTTTACGGAATGATGCGTTTCGCTGTAGACGATTTTGAGACGGTGAAAGCATCCAGTTTCAATCAAATTCAATAGCTTTCAAATAGCAGCCCGCAACAGGTTCAACAAGAATCAGTTACGAACCTCAAAATTCAACAGATTTCAATGATCGTTTGAATCTGGTTCGGGACCAGGGGGTCGGAGGTTCAAATCCTCTCTCCCCGACCAATCTTTCCAACCCAGCAACTTGCGGCGGCTTCGCCGACCACCTGGTGTTTTCGTCTCAAGGGTGGTTGAGTTCCCACATCCATATCGTTTGAAAAAGAAGCGGTACAATGCCGCGTGGTTCGTAATCGCGAAGGAAACCTGCAGAAAGTGAAGGTCTAATGCCACGGATCATTGAGTCGGAGAGGCGCCCACGCCGGCTGCGCAGATTTTTGCTTGTGGTGTTTTTGGTTATCTTCTTCATTCTGGCTTTAACAACCGGTGCGTCATATTACGTGGATCTGCTCTGGTTCGGATCGCTCGGCTACGCAGAGGTGTTTCGCAAGGCGCTCTCGCTTCAATGGTTGACTTTCGCGGCATTCTTCGCGCTTACCTTTTTCATCTTGTATGGCTGGTATTTGACATTACGGCGCTTCTATCAACCCGACACGTTGACTGGTGGAGTGATTTTCATCGGGAACCAGCCGGTAAGACTGCCGGTCGACCGCATCCTGCGCCTGATTGTGCTGTTCGCATCCCTGGCCATCGCCGGAATAGCTGGCGCCAGCATGATGTCGGCGTGGCAGACGTTTGCGCTTTATTGGTATGCGCCACATGCTTCGCATGGTGTCGTTGATCCTATTTTCGGCAGGGCACTGCACTTTTACCTCTTCAGCTTGCCGGCATGGCAGCTCATAACGGGTTGGCTGCTGACGCTGGCTGTGCTGGCTTGCATCATCGCGTTTTTCTTCATTCTGATCACAGGCGGCGGTCAAATCCTTGCAGGGCGTCGAGGCCGCGCTGTCCCGCTGCCGTGGCGCGGGTTCTCGATTGGGTTTGCGTTTTTCCTGCTGGTCCTCGCAGCCCGTGTGTATCTCAGCCGGTTCGAAGCATTGTTCGAGGGACACACCGTCTTCAGCGGGGTGAGCTACACCGATGCCCACGTCACGCTCGCTGGTCTTGTAGTGGTGTGCGCGGCGCTCGTGATAGGAGCGCTCATTGCGCTGGTGAACGCAGTAACAGGGCCGCGAGTACGGTGGCTGGCACTTGCAATTGTGCCGGCTGCGATCTGCTATATCGGAGTTCACATCGTGGGCTGGTATGTCGGCAACTTCGTGGTAAAGCCAAATGAGTTGGTTCGCGAACGCCCATACATCACGAATAACATCGACATGACGCAGCGAGGTTATGGGCTGGATCGAATATCGCAGCATGAATTTCCCGCAGAGACAACTCCTGATGCTGCCGAGCCAACAAGCAACCAAGCTACGCTGCAGAACATTCGCCTCTGGGACTGGCGGGCGCTTCAGGACACCTTGCGGCAAATTCAGGAAATCCGAACCTACTACGATTTTCCCGATATCGATATTGATCGTTACCAAATTGACGGATCTATGCGAGAAGTCATGCTTGCCGCGCGTGAACTGAGCATCGATAAGCTTCCGGAAAGCAGCCGGAATTGGATTAACGAAAGGCTCATCTACACGCACGGCTACGGCATCACGATGAATCCAGTAAATGGATTTACCCCCGAAGGTTTGCCCACGCTGATTTTGAATAACATGCCAGTCCAGAGCAGCGTGCCGAACATTTCGGTTACTCGTCCCGAGATTTATTTTGGCGAGTTAACCAATACTGACGTGTACGTAAAGACCCGGCAGCAGGAGTTCAATTATCCGCAAGGCCAAACCAATAATCTGACTTCTTATGCGGGAAACGGCGGCATCGTTCTCGATGGATTTCTGCGTCGCATTCTGATTGCGTTCAATGAAGGCGATCTGACCAAGCTGCCGTTCAGCGACGACATCAGCTCGCAGAGCCGGCTGCTGATGCGAAGAAATGTGATCGATCGGGTCACGACACTAGCGCCGTTCTTAACCTACGAGTCTGATCCATACATCGTCATCGGCGATGACGGCCGTCTGTCGTGGATTCTGGACGCCTTTACCACCTCGGACAGCTATCCATATTCAACCCACTATCCGCTGAATGGGAACACCATTAACTACATTCGTAACAGTGTGAAGGTCGTGATTGACGCTTACGATGGAACCACGACCTTTTATGTATTTGACCCGCAGGATCCCGTCCTCGCGGCTTATCGCCAAATTTTCCCCGCGCTCTTCAAAGATGCGGCAACCATGCCGCCCGATCTCCACAAGCATGTGCGCTATCCGGAATTACTGCTCAAGATGCAGGCCACGGTGTACGGTCTCTATCACATGACCGATCCAGAAGTGTTTTACAACCGTGAAGACCTGTGGACGGTAGCTTCCGAAGTGGGTTTAGGCGAGTCGGGAGAGCAGGTGACGCAGGGAATGGAACCAAATTTCGTGCTGATGAAACTGCCGGGTGAAACTGCGGCTGAGTTCGTAGGGATTCTCCCTTTTACCCCGGCCAATCGCAATAATCTGATTGGCTGGATCGCCGGTCGCAGTGATGGCGCCCAATACGGCAACTCTGTAGTCTACGATTTTCCTAAAACCAGGCTGGTCGATGGTCCATTGCAAATCGAAGCGCGCATCGATCAGAATGCGCAGCTTTCCGGACAGCTGAGTTTGTGGAATCAGCAAGGCTCCCACGTTCGAAGAGGTACGTTACTTGTCATTCCCTCCGGGCGTGCTCTGCTTTACGCCGAGCCGATCTATTTGCAAGCGGAGCGAAGCCCCATGCCGGAGCTACGACTGGTCGTGCTGGCGCTGCAAGATCGCCTTGCATACGGGCCGACATTTGAATCGGCCATGAATGCATTGTTTGGCGGAGCGGCCTCATCTCTGAGCGGCTCGGCTAGTCCCAGCCCATCGACGCAAAGCCCAGGTGCTTCATCCAGCAAGACGGCGGCGGACTTGAATACATTGATTACGGGAGCTGCCCATGACTTGGCGGACTATCAACGGCTCACGGCGGAAGGAAAGTTGGGCGAAGCTGGGCAGAAGCTCGAACAACTGAAGCAGAAGCTAGATCAGGTGAAAGCGCGGCAAAAATGACTTGCTGTGTTCGGCTCGCAATATCCGGAATCCAATAAACCCGAAAGAAACAGCTCCAGAATCGCCAACTCTCCGCATCTAACCTGAGAGGGCGCCTTCGCAAAATCCCGTTAGAATAGGCTGTCGCATAGCAGTCACGCATAAAATAAAAGGAGAAGTTACAAAGGGCTTGAAATCGGGCAAGTTCTTGAAAAATCCGACAATTAGGGACAATGTCGCGGCCTCGAAGTTATCGGCCCCTCCTTCCCGACTGATCGGCGGGGGGCCAATTTGGCGGGTCGCCTCGCGCACTTCCCTTTTCCTCCTGCTCGCGGGAACAGCCCTGGCGCAAAGGCCGACCGTTATCACACTCGATCAGGCCATAGACTTGGCGATGATTCACAACCACGCGATGAAGGCGAGCCGCACACTGATTTTGCAAAATCAGGCCCAGGAAATAACCGCAAATTTACGTCCAAACCCATCCTTAGGTGCCGACAGTCAGTTCGTTCCCATCTTTAGTCCACAATTTTTCTCCAGCGATAACCTGGACCAGACACAACAATTCGATGTAGGTCTCAGTTATCTTTTCGAGCGCGGACATAAGCGACAGCATCGGCTGCAAGCCGCGCGCGACCAGACCGCGGTCACGCGCGAACAGGTCACCGACTCGGAGAGGATCCTCGCATTCAACGTTGGCCAGCAGTTCATCAGCGTTCTGCTCGCAGAATCGACACTACAATTTGCGCTGCAGGACCTGAAAAGCTTTCAGCAAACCGTTGACATCAGCGAAACCCAGTTTAAAGCGGGGTACATTGGCGAGGGCGACTATCTAAAGATCAAGCTGCAGCTCCTGCAGTTTCAGACAGATGTTTCGTCGGCGCGCCTTCAAAGAGTACAGGCGCTCGTGGGACTTCGTGAACTGCTCGGCTACGATGCGGTCCCCGCTGACTTCGATGTGGTTGGTGACCTGGCATATCAGCCGCTTAAGACGAGTCTTGAGGACCTTCAAGCGCAGGCGCTGCGTGGTCGTCCAGATTTCCGCGCAGCTGAACTCGGCGTAATTGCAGCGCAAAGTCAAATCGGACTGGCCAAAGCCAACGGCAAAGTTGACGTGACGGGGACCTATGATTTCAGCCACGTTGCGGGGCAAAATACTGCTTCTATTTTTGTGAACTTCCCGTTGCCGATTTTCGATCGCAATCAGGGCGAAATCGCCCGAACTCGATACGCGCTCACGCAAGCGCAAGAGCAGCAGAACTCGGCAAGTGATACCGTCCTCTCCGATGTTTCAAATGCCTACCAGGCGGTGAAAAGCAATGACGAAGTGGTGCAACTTTATACTTCCGGCTATCTGAAAGAGGCCCAAGATTCGCGCGACATTGCCGAATATGCGTACAAGCGCGGGGCAGCGAGCCTGTTGGATTTTCTCGACGCCGAGCGCAGCTATCGCTCGACGCAGTTGGCGTACCGTCAGTCGCTGGCTTCTTATATGACTGGACTTGAGCAATTAAAGGAAGCTGTAGGAACGAGGAACCTGCCATGAACAGGTTCGCTTATTCTCCCCGTCAGCAACTCGCATGCGGAGCGTTGTTTTTTTTGGTGGTATTGGCCGGTTGCGAAGGCACTGGTCCAAGCTCCACTTACGCTAAGAACCCGAGTGATCCTGAACTGTTCACCATCCCCACGGAGCAAACGTCGCACGTGCAGGTGCTGACAATAGAACCTACCGCGTTGACCCGCACTCTGCGACTTACGGGAGCAGTTGCATACAACAATTTTCACACTACGCCGGTGATCACACAGATCAGCGGCCCGGTCAGCAGGGTAGTTGTGGTTCCGGGAGAGCACGTGAAGCAAGGCCAACCAATGTTGTATGTCGCCAGCCCGGACTACTCCCAACTCCGCACTAATTACTTGAAAGCCAGGGAGGTCTATGCTCTGGCACAGAAGGCGTATGCTCGCGCACAAGATTTATATCAGCACAAAGCGATCGCGGAGCAAGCACTCGAGCAGGCGGAATCGGCTGAAGTGCAGGCTGGCGGCGATTTGGCGTCGGCTCAGGCGGCGCTCAAAGTTTTGGGAATCACCGACCCGGACGCTGTCGTGCAAGCTCCGCCTACGTTGGAAGTTCCGGTTAAGGCGCCGATCAGCGGAGAAGTGGTGGAGCAGGACGTCTCAGCTGGCCAACTGATTCAGCCGGGCTCAACTCAGTGTTTTGTGGTTTCCGACACCAGCAACGTGTGGGTGGTAGTGAACGTCTATCAAAAAGATTTACCGTACGTACGTCTCGGCGATCCTGTCACGATTCAAACGGAAACTTATCCAGACGTTTTTCACGGGCAGATTTCTTACATCGCGGCAGCGCTGGATCCGACTACGCGGACACTTCAGGCGCGCATAGAGACGCGCAATCCTGGCGAGAAACTGAAGAAGGACATGTATGTGGTGGCTACCGTGAATGCAGGGAAAATTTCGAAGGCGATCGCAGTCCCTGATGCGGCGGTGCTGCGAGATGCAGAGAACCAGCCTTTTGTCTATGCGGAAGTGACGTCGAACCAGTTTGGGCGCCGCTCGGTGACACTAGGAGAAAGCTTGAATGGGCAGACCGAGATAACCAGCGGCGTAAAGCCCGGAGATCGCGTCGTGGGGAATGGCAGCCTGTTTTTGCAATTTGCGAATTCACTGCAGCGCTGAGGCATCTCACAAATAAAGAGCAGGTTTTCAGTTTGAGTCGCGAGAGTTCCAATAAATCTGAATGATTCATCGAATAGTCGGAGCGGCGCTGCGTCAGCGATTTCTGGTGTTGATGCTGACCGTTTTCATCACCGTTGGCGGAATTCTGTCATTCCAGCGCATGCCGGTCGATGCCTACCCTGATCTCTCGCCGCCGCAGGTCGAAATTATTACTCAATGGCCTGATCACGCAGCCGAAGAGATTGAACGACTGGTAACACTTCCGCTCGAAATTGAAATGAACGGCGTTCCTCATATGGAGGTGATGCGTTCCATTTCACTATATGGGCTCTCCGATATCCGACTGACTTTTGAGGAAAAGACCAACGATTATTTTGCCCGCCAGGTCGTGTTTGAACGGCTCGGGCAAGCGACACTACCGAGTGGAGTCACGCCTACGATGGCGCCGCTTTTCAGTCCAAGCGGTCTTGTCTATCGGTATGTGCTCGAAAGCCCCGACCGCACGCCACAGGAACTCAAAACCATCGAAGATTGGGTGGTCGAACGCGCATATCGGTCGGTCCATGGCGTGGCTGATGACTCCGGCTTTGGAGGCACTGTAATGCAGTATCAAGTGCTTCTCGATCCGGCCCGCATCTATGGCTACCACTTGACGGTTCCGCAAGTGACGACGGCCTTAGCGGCGAACAACGCCAACGCGGGCGGCGGATTTTACTCCCAGGGCGGACAGTTTTACTACGTGCGTGGCATCGGACTGGTGCGCACGACTGCCGACATCGGAAATATTGTCGTTGGGGTGAATAAAGGTGTTCCCATTCGGGTTCGTGATGTCGGCGATGTTGTCATTGGTCATGCGCCACGACTCGGCGAGTTCGGCTACGAGAAAAACGATGATGCGGTAGAAGGCGTCATCCTGATGCTGCGCGGCGAGCAGACGCAGAACGTGCTCAAAGGCGTGGAAGCGGAAACAGACGAATTAAACCGGCACGTGTTGCCCCCTGACGTTAAGATCCATCCTTTTTACGACCGCAGCGAATTGGTGGAACTGACCAAGAGCACCGTAGAGAACAACCTGCTGCGCGGGATGGTACTGGTTGTCATCGTGCTGATCTTTTTCCTGGTCAGCTTTCGCGCGGCGATCATTGTTGCAATCACCATTCCGCTCTCATTGCTGTTCGCATTCATCGTTTTGCACGCACACGATGTCGCAGCCAATCTGCTCAGCATTGGCGCGATCGACTTCGGAATCATCATCAATGGCACGGTCGTGATGATGGAGAACATCTACCGCGAGCTGGCGTTGCGTGAGGGACAGGATTACAAGTTGAACGAAGTCATCCTGATCGCCGCCAAGGACGTGGACCGACCAATCTTCTATTCAGTTGCGGTCATTCTCGCGGGGTACCTGCCGATCTACGCGCTCAGTGGACCATCTGGAAAGCTGTTCCATCCCATGGCGGAAACCATGGCTTTCGCTTTGATTGGCGGTCTCATTCTCACCCTGACTCTGGTCCCCGTGCTCGCCTGGTATTGGTTCAAAGGCGGTGTCCAGGAAAAGGTGAATCGTCCTTACGAGTGGATGAAGCGCCAGTATGCGAAGCAGTTGGATTGGGCTCTGGCGCGACCGAAGACAACGATGGTGCTAAGTACACTCGTGTTTGGCGGCGCGCTTCTGCTCGTGCCATTTATCGGCGGCGAATTTATGCCGCACCTCGATGAAGGCGCACTCTGGGTGCGGGCTACGATGCCTTACACCATTTCTTTCGAGGAGGCCGGCAAGATTGCGCCGCAAATTCGCGACATCCTGATGTCGTATCCGCAGGTCACGGTAGTGGCTTCGGAGTTAGGTCGGCCGGATGATGGCACCGATCCGACTGGATTTTTCAATTGCGAATTTTACGTCGGTCTCAAACCGTATAACGACAAGGCATGGAGCGGCAGCATTAGCAAGAAAGACGAGCTGATTGGGTCGATCAACCGAAAGCTCACTACCTTCCCCGGAATTATCTTCAACTATACGCAGCCCGCCGAAGATGCGGTAGATGAAGCCTTGACCGGACTAAAAAGTTCATTAGCGGTGAAAATCTATGGCGACGACCTGAACGTGCTGCAACAGAAAGCGCTGCAGGTAAAGAATACGTTGGCCGGTGTTCGAGGCTTCACCGATTTGACTGTTGTGCGTGAACTTGGCCAGCCCAGCCTGCTGGTTGATGTGGATCGCGACAAGATCGCGCGTTATGGAATCAACGTTGCCGATGTCGAGGCGGTGATTTCGGCGGCGGTCGGAGGTCAGGCGGTCACACAGGTCATTCAGGGAGAGAAGCTCTTCGATCTTGTGGTCCGCATGCAGCCGCAGTTCCGAAGCAGCGCGCACGAGATCGGTAATCTGCTGGTTGGGACACCCGACGGTCAGCAGATTCCGCTCAGCCAACTCGCCGACATTCGCCAGGGAAACGGGGCCTCATTCATTTATCGCGAGAACAACTCCCGCTATATCGGCGTTCAGTACAGTGTGGAAGGCCGCGACCTGGAGAGCGCAGTTCGAGAGGGACAATCGGTCGTAAACAGGGCAATGCAACTTCCACAGGGCTACCGAATGTCTTGGGGTGGCGAATATAGCCAGTTCCTGGAAGCCAAGTCGCAGATGTATGTAATCGGACCGCTCGCCGTCGTGCTCATATTCATGATCCTGTTCGCGCTGTACGGGAACTTTAAGTTTCCGGTTACCATTGCGCTCGGCGTGGTCATGACCGAACCTGTGGGGGCTTTGGCGGCGCTCAAGCTCACCCACACGCCATTTAGCGTCTCATCGGTGCTGGGACTTCTGGCGCTGCTCGGCGTTTCTGTTGAAACCGCGGTCATTCTGGTGTCCTATATCAACAAACTGCGGCTGGACGGGATGGACATCCACACCGCAACCCGCGAAGCTTCTCTGACGCGCCTTCGCCCGATTATGATGACCGCCCTGGTTGCGTGTTTGGGCCTGCTTCCGGCCGCGCTCTCTACTGGGATCGGTTCCGATACGCAAAAGCCTTTTGCAATTGTGATCGTCGCCGGACTGATTTCGCGGCTGTTTATTGGCTTCTTCGTCAATCCAGTGCTTTATGAAGTGGTCGCGCGCGAAGGAGATGTTCTCCAGGTGTGATCAAAACGAACTCAGTATTTGGACAGCAAGTGAAATTGAGGAATATGGGGGTTAGGATGTCGGCGACTCACCGGTGGCTTCCGAGTCGGCTCGGACACGCCTCTTCATTTGACGGGCCGGTGATATCACTAGCAGCAATGCTGCTGCAATAGTCGGCCTTAATATGCTGCTGGATAAAGTCCTGATGGAAAGACTTTTCATTCGCATCGCAGATCCTTCCGAGCGGCTGGAACTCGAACAACTCCAGATGCGTGCCTCGCTTGAGAATGCGGGCGACCGCGACTCGCTACTCGCACATCCTGATGCAATTGCGCTGCCGGCTGATCAAATCGGTAGAGGCGGTGTATTCGTTTCGATCTGGAACGGCGTCATAGTTGGATTCGCAGCAGTAGAACCTAGAGCGGATGGCGAGAGTGAACTAGACGCGTTGTTCGTTGAGCCTGAGATGCAACGTCGTGGAATTGGACGGGTATTGATTGAGCATTGTGCCGGAGTAGCGCGAAAATGTGGGTCTAAGGCCCTGCATGTTGTAGGGAATCCACACGCAAGGAATTTTTATATGGCATGTGGGTTCGAGGTGATTGGGGCAACCGAAACGCGCTTCGGGCAAGGGATCCTGATGCGAAAAGTTTTGTAAGTTCTCGACACGTTAGAATCGTGTGAAAGCAAGAAGAGGTAGAACGTCTATCGCGCCAGGAGAGACTGCCTGGTAAATGTGCTTCATATGCGGAAGCGCCGAGTTGGCGATTGGACATGAGGAGACGAAATGAAGCTAGAAGTCCTGCCGGACAAAGGAAAACTTGCCGAGGCCGCCGCTGACAAGGCTTCTTATGCGATTACTCACGCAATCCGCGAACATGGCGTGGCCAGGATCATCGCAGCGACGGGCGCTTCGCAATTCGAATTTCTGGAGCATCTGAGTAAAAGGTCTGGAATCGATTGGGAGCGAGTTGAGATGTTTCATCTTGACGAATACATCGGAATTCCCATTTCTCACCCCGCCAGCTTTCGCAAATATCTGTTGAATCGACTAATCAACAAGGTTGGGATCAAGCGATATCACTTGCTGGATGGCGAGCAAGAGCCCAGGAAAATTATTGCCCAGGTGAGCTCGGAGATTCGCAAATCGCCAATCGATGTAGCGTTTGTTGGGATTGGAGAAAATGGGCACCTGGCTTTCAACGATCCGCCAGCCGACTTCGAGACGGATGAATCGTACATCGTGGTTGATCTCGATGAAGCATGCCGCCGTCAACAATTGGGAGAAGGCTGGTTCAAGAACCTGGATGAGGTGCCCCGGCGCGCGATTTCGATGACGGTGCGACAAATACTCAAAGCGCACGAGATCATCTGCATTGTGCCAGACGCGCGAAAAGCGGAAGCGGTTGCGAAGTGCTTTGAAGGTGAGGTCACCCGCATGGCGCCCGCATCCATTCTGCGAACACACAAAAATACGACTGTTTATCTCGACAGGAGTTCCGCCGGGCTTCTCAAGTCTGAAACTGTGGAAGCGTTGAGCGCATAACGTCTTCAGATTTCGCGTACCAATCTTTGCTTCGTGGCTTCAGTATTGCGGACGAGAAGCAGGACCAGAATCATTCCAATGAAAGGGATCAGACCGGCAGCGATCACAATGGGATCGAATGCATGGGTTGCGGTGCCCTGCCGCAAGTCGGAGATCCTTCCAATCAGAAAGAAAGCGATGATTGTACCGACACCCGCTGCGCTTCCGCCGATTCCGCTGACACTGGCGACCGAGCCGCTCTCGTAAAGGTCCGATGGAAGCACATTGGCTATAGTGCTGAATGAAGCGTAGGAAAATGTGGCCAGCGCAAATAGTGCCACAATCAAGTTCAGTTTAGTGGTCCAGATCGTAGGGATCAGCAGCATCACGCCGATTCCGCCGAAGATAACTACTGCTTTGCGCGCCCAGCCCAGTGTCCATCCTCTTTTAACAAGCCATCCTGAGGCAGTTCCGCCGAAGAAATTCCCGAGATCAGCCGCGATGAAGGGGACCCAAACGGCAAGAATTCCGCTTCGCAGGTTGATGCCTTTGGCTACGAGGTAGATAGGAAACCAATCGGCAACGAAGAACCACACAGGATCTGTAAACGCACGGGCAATGATCGTGCCCCAGGTCTGCGGCAAACTCAACAGATCAGACCAAGCCAAAGTGCGCCCGGCTATGTGCTCGACATCGTGTTTATCCTGTGCGAGCAATTGGCGTTCAGCTTCGGAGATTCGCGGATGTGTTTCAGGAGGACGATAGATTTTTCGCCAGAGGAGAATCCAAAAAAAGCCGAGCACGCCGGGAACGATTACCGCTGGACGCCATCCCCAGCGAAAGTAGATGGAAAGAACAATATAAGGAGCGATAGCTCCTCCAACGGAAGACCCGCTGTCGAAAAATGCGGTGGCCAGGCCGCGCTCTTGTTTTGGAAACCATTCCGAAACAGCTTTGGTCGCGGCGGGCCAATTCGCCGATTCTCCGGCGCCCAATAAGAAGCGGAAGAGTCCAAAACTGTATAAGCCATTTGCCAGCGGTGTCAGGATCGAAACTACGGAGTACCAGAGAACGGTAAAGGTCAGTCCGCGGCGCGTTCCTAGGCGATCCATGAGTCGGCCGAATACCGTTTGCCCAATGGTGTAGGCAACGCGGAAGGCGATCACGATGTATGCGTAATCGGTATTCGACCAGTGATACTGAATTTTGAGATAAGGCGCGAGCCAGGAAAGCGTTTGCCGGTCCAGATAGTTAATGATGGTTGAAGCAAATAGCGTCGCAGCAATCCACCAGCGCAACGAGCGGATCGGTGAACGCGTGGTACTGCCGGAATAGGCTGAGTTCATGATGAATGGCTGATCACTTTATATAGGCTCCGCCCGGCAGAAGATATTGGATGGGCCAGAGTTCTGTTTTTTGATCGACGATCTCAGACCATTTCAGGGGAGAAGAATCAGGAGCGGGAAGCAGTTTGACATCCGGAAGAATCTCCGAAACCGCGCTCGCCAGCGTGCTCGCATTTCCTTCGCCGGTAATGAGGAAGGTGGCATGACTGCCGAGATGCGATTTTGCGAACCGCTCAGCGATTTCGACGTCTTCGATCATCTGGAGGAAATATGGCCGGCCGGTTAGCAAAGAGTTGTAAACATAATCGGCCAAAACGCCAGAGATTGGACTGACATAGGCGCGATCAAAGTCCAGCTGAGCGAGCGAAGGATCGTCGGGCGACGCTGCCTTATAAGGCATTCGCATCTCGCCGAGCCCGCGAGGATCAACCGAAACAATGTCGTATCCGTCATCTAAATACTTCTGCACCTCCGGCCAATCGTTCGGAGTAAGTTTGCCATTCTCCCCTTGCCAGATCAGGATTTTTTGCTGGTCTCCCCCCAGTTTGTGGATACAGAGAAGCGGCATTTCGAGGTCACGACTGTGATGCAGCAGATAACGATCAATACTGATTCCGGAGGCAACGGTGTTTCCCTTTGATTCCCACTGAATCTGATCTGCTGCAATAGCGCCTTCATACTGCGCGACGGACCACTTGGTGATTCCGGGATATGAATCTGAATAGTAGAGCTGCTTCAGAGTTAATGCCGAAGTCGCCTTGTGCTCCACGTAGTAGTCGTGAATCACATCCATGAGCGATCTGGCATCTGGATAGTCGAGCATCACCTGTCCAGTGCGCGTGACCTGCAAAGTTTTATCATCGATTTCATGCACTGGCGGCATCTCATGCCTGACGGGCATGCCATTAAAGTGATCCAAAAACTCGATGACGAATTCCTGGTTCTCGGGCGAGAACTGATGGCCGTTATACGTCTCGTGCATGGCGATGCGATCGCTGTTAGCGAATCGCGAATAAAACTTCGAAACTTCTGAGAAAGTCTTGTAAGTGCCGTCGATCGGGAAAAAATCGAGTGTAGCCGCGGCCACGAATACCGGGCGAGGATACATCAAGAGTAGCAATCCAGGATGGCCAATTCCCTCAGAGATCATTCCGTACAAATCTTGCTCGGGGTCACTGTCCGGATCTTTAAATATCCTGTTGTACACGCGCATAGGCAGCGCGGTGATGTAACAGGAAGGGGCGGCGACTTTTATGCGTGGATCAAGCGCGGCAATGAGGGCCGTCTGAGTTCCGCCGCCGCTTGTGCCTGTGATGTTAATGCGGTTGGGATCAACTTCCGGCAATGTCAGCAAATAGTCGAGCGCACGAATGCCATCCCAAATCTCCCAGCGAGCGAGGCTGGTTCCGGCAAGATAGGCCAGATTTCCCAGGACGGCGTGTTCGGCGCAAATCAGGTTATAACGGCTCTTCTGATTCTCGGCATCCCAGAATTGACTGCGTTCGCCCTGACCGACAGGGTCCCATGCGATGACTACATATCCGCGCTTCACCAGACGTTGGCATAATGCCTGGTAATAAGCTTTTCCGTTCGGAGAATGTCCCGCAGGAACCAAAACTCCTGGATGTTTCTTCGGTCCGTCGTCAGGCACATACACGAGCGCCGAAACATAAATATGGGGAAGACTCTCAAAAACGACCTTGTCGATGTGAAACCCTTGCATCGCAATGCGGCCGGTGATTTGCGGATTAAGAGGCGTCTTAACCGTTGGCAGTCCGCCAAGCATTTCAAGGAGGTGCTTTCGGAGTTCTTGTTGCAGACGTAACAAATCCTGCTCCGTGTGAACGTCGCTCCAGCGCCTGCGGCGCAATTCATCTTGTTGCCATGCAACTTCGGTTTGATATCGCAGATATGCAGTAATTGCGGGTCCTTCTTTCGAAACCGGTGGAAGGATTCTGAACGCGTCGGCGGGAGGATTCTCTGCCGTGGCAATAACGCTGGCTGCAATACGTATCACCAGAACAATACTCAGAAAAGCTTGGAGCAGAGCTTTCAAGGCAAGTACCTCTACGTGAGGCGGCGGGACCTCGGCCCCGCCGCTCTGCGAATCAAACAAAAAACTGCGAACGCAGCTCAATGCACGGTCACAGTCGCTGTCGCAGTACTACGCCCAAACTGATTTGTGGAATACAGAGTATATGTTGTCGTCGCGGTCGGATTGATCACTATGCTCGTGCCTCGCACCGGCCCGACTGTGGGGTCGATGATGTTGTACTCGCCATTTGAAACGCTCCAACTCAACGTAACCGGTTGTCCGGAGGAAATGCTGGTTGGATTTGCGGTGAAGCTGCCGATGGTCGGCGAAGGCCCGGTTGGAACGTTCGCCGGCGTGTAGATGGTACCGGATTGAACAACCTCAAAACTCGAAGCCGTGATTTGCTTCAGAAGATTGAGATCGTTGTTGTTCCAGCGGCTGTCGGGAGCGCCGCTTACGAAAATAGCGCTGCCATTGTCCGCCAGAATCAATCCATACTTTTTCATTGCAGTTAGGATCACCTGGTCATCAGCCGGATAGCCAGAGATGTCGAAGCTGGCTTTCAAACGCAGGCGTAGTCCCATAGGTGGGGCGTTGGGATTTGTCGTAGTTGACGCCCAGTGCGTGGCAGGAAGAACAAATGCCTTTTGGCTGGTGGGCACGGTAAATCGAAGCGCATGGTTGATTGCGCCCGCTGCAACTTCATCGTAACGAACAAGACCGACAAACACTGGCAGACCCGCAGCATCGGCGGATGTCCAAGTGTAAGGACGTTGATCATTGATCGTCATATCCCAAATGGCAACGGAATCGGCGCTCCACTTTCCGCTCTTGATGGCCGCATTAAACAGTTCATACAGCCAGCAGCCGTCTTTTTCGAGGACCAGGACGTGACGGTCGCCGTTGCCCGGCTTGGGGTAACCTTCGATAAGCGCGTTGGACGGTATAGGATCCGGCCCCGGATCGCTTTCATCAAAAAACGCTCCCAGGGTAACCGGCACTTTTGCCTGAGTCCCTGCCACAACCTGGTATGGAATTCCAATGGTTTGGTTGTGAAAGGTTCCCGATCCAAAGTCGGGATGCAAAGTGACAGTTGATCCCATGAAGTTGATGTAATTCGCGGAATTTGGATCGACGGGTGCGGCGGATATATCGGTGTTCCATAAGTCTGATGAGGGGAATGGTACAAAACCATTGAGGCTAGTGAGTTGGCCTACGGTCATGCCCGCGCAGCTACCAGCTTGAGCAAAGCTAGCCGCAGGCAGCAAAAACATAACGATTACAGCAAGAAAAAACAAACGATTGAGATGGGATTGCATATCTCTCCTTTCACAGCGCTGCAGAGCAGCATTTTTGAGTTAAGTCGTGGTTCTTGCGCTCCCATGCGGGACACGCAGGAACAGAGAGACGAGTTGGCACAACCCAAACGTGAAGAAGCTGCGAATGAGACCATTGATATGAATGTTTGTTGCAAGGCAGTACTAAGAAAGCCATTCATCCAGATGCTCCTGCACAAAACTGTTATCTTGCAATTCCGGGTAAGCTTTGCATACGCGATCGATTTCTTCACTCTGCCCCGGAAAAAGTTCTTCATTCGGATCCAAACACCATCGCCCTTGAAGCAATCCCTGGCGGCGAAGGATCTCGTTGACTCCCGGAATGCAGCCATTAAACCCGTGTGCCGGATCGAAGATGGCCGCATTCGCGTCCGTTAGCTGCTGTGCCAGCGTGAGAAGATCGTGAGGAATGCTGTTCGAAGAGAGCTTGACTCTCTCCAGATGACATACGGCAGTCCTTGTCCATACGGCCCACTGCCCGAGCAGCCCACCGGAAAAGCGCACAGACTCGCCTCCGAAATTGAATTCGGACAAGAGATCAAGAATGATGTGATCGTCGTTGCCGGTGTAAAGAGCGATTTCGCGCGAGCGACCAGAGTCGGCGACGGCCCTTGCTACGTCAATCGTCTGATATCGATTGAACGGGGCGACTTTGATGGCAAGCAGATTCTCAATCTCAACCAATTCGCGCCAGAACTCATACGGCAGGAGGCACCCGCCCACGGTGGGTTGCAAGTAAAAGCCCATGATCGGGATGATCGAGGAGATCGCGCGTGCGTGGCTGATCAATTTTGAGACAGGCTCGTCGCGCAAAGCCGCAAGGCTCAACAGTGCGACATCGTACCCGAGCGATGCTACCAGTTCCGCCTCTTTTTGTGCCTGCCGCAGTTTCCCGCAAACCCCAGCGACCTTCACCACGTCGCGGCCACGCATCTCCTGCATCGCGATTTCGAGTACAGGTTGGAACAATCCAATCTTCGGATCGCGAATCGTGAACTGGGTTGTATGCACGCCAACCGCAACACCCCCGGCGCCCGCCACGAGATAGTATCGCGTGAGAGCGCGTTGGTGGCGTTCGTCCAATTTTCTTTCTGAGGTGAGCGCGAGCGGGTGCGCGGGAATTACCAGGCCGGAGAGGAGTTTGGCTCGGACGTTCATCAGAACTTTCCGTCTCTGCTGGAAAAGTGTGTCGGTTTGTTCAGCATTGTTCGCCGGTTGCTTACCCAATCGGCAATCCAGTCAATCATTTCCCCTACCTGAACTGACGGGCACCCGAACAGCTGATGCGACTTGGCGGCATTGCTCACCAGGGCCGTGTCACTCTCTTGATAGTCAAACCTGGGTTGGATGCCGAATTTCTTGCCGAACTGTTCGGCAATTTGATGGACTGAGAGCACCTCAGGGCCCGTTGCGTTCACGATGAACGGCGGCGATGCGCAATGAGCAAAACAGCGCAGACAAATAGAATTGGCGTCGCCTTGCCAGATGACGTTCACGTATCCCATGCGCAAATCGATTGCACGCCGGTCGAACACCGCCTGCGCGATATCGACAAGCACTCCGTAGCGAAGCTCGACCGCATAGTTAAGGCGCACGATCGCGACCCGTGTGCCCCATTGGTTCGAGCCATATTCGAACATTCGTTCGCGGCCCAGCGCGGATTGCGCGTACTCTCCATGTGGATTGACAGGCGTCGATTCGGTTGCGCCGCCTTCGCTCACTGGCTGCAATGGATACACATTTCCCGTCGAGAAAGCCACAATGCGGGAATTGCGGAATCGTTCCGCTACCAGGCCCGGCAGAAATGTATTCATCGCCCAAGTCAAATGAGCAGAGCCGGTGGTGCCGAATTTGCGCGCGGCCATGAAGATTACATTGGGGGCATCGGGCAATTTTGCCAAAGCGCCTGGTTCCAGCAGATCTAAAGAGATGGTTTCGATGCGTTGATCTTCGAGTCGCTGGCGCAGGCTGTCATCACCGAAGCGCGAAACCGCGATGATTCGCTTTTCGACGTTCGCTTGGTCAGCCGCTCGACGGGCTAACAGTGCGAGGCTGGGGCCCATCTTGCCCCCGGCGCCGAGAATCAACAGATCGCCTTCGAGATCGGCCATCGCTTTCTCGTCGCTTGCGGTGGGACGCGACAGCCGTTCCTCTAATTCCTCAACTGTGGCAATGGTGGTCATCATCCAAGCTCGAAACCTGCGATTGCATAAATCATGCGTTCGTTTCCGCGCAGTGGCTTCCCGCGCGTCATACGTGTCAAATACCGTTGCGGAGAAAACCCAAACTCTTTGGCCAGCGCGACAGCTTCTTTGTTTTCCGGCAACAGGTCCCACGACCAACTGACATCGTGTGCTTTATCGCTTGCTTCAACAATGAGGCGGCAAGCGGTTTCGTAATCGGAAGTGACACAGGGACCCAAGTAGCGCGTCGTACGTCCAGTTCTAGTGAACAGGAAACCACCGGAATCCTGGTACACGGTGCTCTTGGCAGTCAATGTCTGCAATAGCGACGCGCGATCGGCAACGTACGCTTCACGATCCAAACCCAGCAAGGTGGCATCGAGTCCGGTTGCAGGTTTCGCAGAAGATGACTGAGGAGATCCTGGTCGCGACCATCGCTCGACAGGCTGCTCAGCGCGAAAACCAAATTTTTCATACAGTGGTTTGCCTTGCTCGGTTGCATCCAATTTGATCGTCTCGACGCCTGTCGAATCCGCGTATTCCAGCGCGCACGCGAGTAACCTGCGCGCGAATCCACGATGGCGATACTCTGGTTTCGTCAGCACCATGCCGATCCACGCGAGTTCCTTCTGATAATTCACCACGGTCGTGGTCGCGACGAGCGTACCATCAACCTCAATTCCAAAACACCCGCGCGGCGAGATATCGAGCAGCATGCGCCAGTCGTCGAGCGCCTGGTTCCATCCGGCAGCAGTGGAAAGCTCGTAGGCGTCTGCAAGGTCGGATGTCTTTATCAACCGAAGTTGTCCGGCGGTGCTTTGGGTTCTAACAGTCATTTTTGTCGGAACCATGTTGTCGAAACCAATCAGCAAACTGCGGAATCGCAATTTCCGGTCCTGCCAGTTCCGGGCGCCATTTCTTCTCCCACTCAAACGAACAGAAGCCGGAATAACTCAGCTTTCGAAGTTCTGCCAAAATTTCGCGCAGCGGGAACTTGCCCTCGCCAGTGAGCACCGGCTGCCAAGCCCCGTTCTCACAATTGAGATCACGGAAATGTACGTGCCGCAGGGCATCGCCGAAGTTTTTCGCCGCGGGAACTGGATCTTCGCCACCGTCGGTGAAAGCATTTGCCGGGTCCCAAACCACACCGACGTGTGGGCTTCTTGTATCTCGGAGTATTCGTAGAGTTTCTGCCGAGGAAGCAAAATCCCCGTGGCTTTCGAGCCACACGCCGACTCCCCAGGATCCAACTCCATCCGCCAGATTCCGAATTCCTTCCGCAATCCAACCTCGAGTCTCATTGCGACTCGCGCCTTGCTGTATTTTGTCGCCGAAAACGCGTATTCCGGATGAGCCGAGTTGTGCCGCCAATTCCGCCATGCGGGTGCCTTCGTTAATCCATTGCTGTCTCTCGCCTGTGCTGGGAAAATGAAAACGACAGCTCGTGCCCACGCATGCGACGGTCAAGCCGCTGTCCCGCAAAAGAGATTTGGTCGCGGTCAGACCCGACCCTTGAAAAGCTGCGAGCTTCCAAAGCGAATCCTCTCCCTCCAGAAATCGCAACTCCAATCCCTCGTAACCGCAGCGCATGGCAATTTCGACGACCTGTGGCAGCGTCCAGTTCGGGCACGCGAGAGTTGAGAAGCAAGTCTTCATTCACCAGCCCGGTTCAAGTCATGCGTTGCAGCATGGCTTTGGTTACACGATTTTTCACCGGCTTACCTCGGAAGAAATTTTCCAGGTCCGTGATGACAACTTCGGCCATCCGCTCGCGAACGTCGCGCCCAGCGCCGGCGATGTGCGGAGTTACGATCGCGCCGGGCATCATCCTAAGCGGGTGATGGGCGGGCAGAGGTTCAGTTGGATCGGTGACGTCAATGGCACAACGCAAACGGCGCTTGCGAACCTCCTGGGTGAGCGCGGGCAGATCAATAAGCCCACCGCGGGCGATGTTGATCACAACCGCGCCGTCCGGAAGCGCGGCCAGCGCTTTGCGATCGAGAAGACCTCGAGTTTTGTCCGTGAGCGCCGCAGTTAGAACCAGAAGGCGGGCGCGGCGGAGTAATGGTCGAAGCTCGGTGAAGACAACGGGATAGTCTCGCATCAACGCACGGGGCGCAAACGGGTCGTAGACAATCCAGCGAAGATCGAAGCCGCGCATGAGGTCGACCAGGGCCCGGCCTACGCGCCCGAAGCCAATCATGGCTACTTCCGTTCCAGCCAATGCTTCGGGCGTGCCATGAAGGTGGATGTCCGAGTAGATGCGGTTGGAGCGCTTGCGCAAGCCTTCGCGATAACGCTCCACGTCGCGTGCACAATATGTAAGGAAGGCGGCGCCCAGTTCCGCAGTGGCGCGAGCCATGGGATCAGCCGCATTCGTTACAGTAATCTTCTCGAAAAGTTCCGACGCGAATTTTCGCTTCACCTCGCCGCCGCAGTGCGCGATCACTCGCAGTTTAGGCGCCGCGCGCGGGAGGTCTCGATCGAGATTCGGGCTGTCCCAGGTTGTGATTAAGCCTTCAGCACTAGCAAGTTCCCGTTTGAATTCGGGATTGAGCTTGGCCGATTCCATCAGAGTCCAGGAAAAAGAGCGGCTCAACCGGGCCCGATGCCGGGATGGAAAGAAAGAGGCAAACAGATCCTGCCCAGCCGAAACCAGAATGCGAGGTCGCATCGGGCGAACAGTTTACCATCGGTTGCCCAACGATTGCTTGCGTTTTCTTTTTATTTGCTTTCAATAAACCAAAAAAGACAGTATAAGAAAGCGATGAATAGCGCGAACGCGGTCGACTACTCCGTGATCGGCATTTACAGCATGCTGATGGTCGTAGTCGGTCTTTATGTTATGCGCTTCAACCGCAGCGCGATCGAGTATTTCCGGGGAGGAAGCCGCATTCCCTGGTTGGTTGCCGGACTGAGCTGCTTCATGTCCGGATTTAGCGCCTGGACTTTCACCGGCGCGGCTGGTGTTGCGTACCAAGCGGGCATCGCCGCGATTGGGCTTTATATCGGGAATGCGGCCAGCTTCCTGTTGGGCTACTTCGTCTTCGCTGCGCGATGGCGTCGCACCCGCATCACCACCGTGATGGAGTACCTTTCGGACCGGTTCAACCCAGCGACGCACCAGACCTTTTCCTGGGTAACAATTTTCTTTCAGCTCTTTACCAGTGCCAGCACGCTCTACGGCCTCAGCCTGTTTATCTCGTCGGCTTGCGGGTTCCCAGTCACGTGGACAATTCTGGGCGCCGGTGCACTCATCATTTTCTACTGCGTAATCGGCGGACTTTGGGCCGTGGTGATGACCGACTTCCTGCAGGCATCAATCCTGATGCCGTTCTGCCTGGTGCTGGTAATTACCTCTCTGGCCAAGGTCGGTGGTGTTTCGAGTTTAGTGCACTCGCTTCCACCGCAGATGAAAACCCTCCACCTTACCGGCGAGTTCGGCTGGATTTATATAGTTTCGTGGACCATCATGGTTTCGTTTGGCTATAACACCAGCGCAATGGCGCAGCGATATTTCAGCGTTGACGATGAACGATCCTCGCGCAAGGTGGCGTTGTTGTGCGCCGGATTGTTTTTTGTTGGCGCCTTCCTTTGGTTCATTCCTCCGATGGCGATGCGGGTTGTGTACCCGAACCTCGCCGCGATCTGGCCGCACGTGGCCAATGCCGGAGAGGCGTCGTATGCAACCGCAAGCTTGACGTTGTTGCCGCACGGCCTGATCGGAGTGATGCTGGCTGCGATGTTCAGCGCGACTATGGCGAATCTCTCGGCGCAGTTCAATCTCAAATCGGCGATTCTATCGAAAGACGTCTATCAGACTCTTTTCCGCAAAGATGCCGGAGAACATGAGCTTCTGGTTGTGGGCTGGATCACAACCTTCTTAATTGGTGCGACCACGACGGTATTAGCGGCGGGAATGGCCGCGAGCGGAAAAAGTGTTTTTGAAATCATGCTCACCTTCAATACAGTGATGTCGCTTGCGTATGGGCCGCCCGCGCTGCTTGGCCTGGTAATCCGCCGAACGCCGCCCTGGTCTGGATTGGCATCGTTTATTACAGGGCTTGTACTTGGCGTGTTGGGTGCGTTTGTTTTCGACTGGTCGTTGATTCAACAAGTCGCGATCATCATTCCTTCATCGTTCGGAGTTTTCTTCCTAAGTGGATTGCTAGACCGCGGAGACAATGTGGGGCGGGCACGCCTGTTCAAAAATCTGAATACGCCTGTGGACGTTGCTCACGAACTGAAAGATTCTCCGGACTACACGGCACCAGTATTCCGCTTCCTAAGCGCGACGGTTGCCGCTATCGGAGGATTGAGTCTGCTCCTTCTGTTTACCGCCCCGGCGAACCAGCGGGCGACAATCGTCTGGTTTGCCGGGTTGACGCTTACGATTAGCGCGGGGCTCTGGTTGGTGCGGCGATCTCCTTCCGCAGTAAAACCGACTTCTCGCGTCCTAACGGCACCTTCTCACGATTGATAAGAGCTATGGCGTGTTATTGCCCATCGCAAGACGCGTCAAATGGTAGGTCAACATCTGGTCGGGGAATAGGAATGCATTGCGGAACTCTTCTTGAGATCGCTGCGTTTCGCCCAATTCGCGATCGAGCATCCCAGCGTTGTAAGACCACCATCCGGTCCGTGAACTGATTTCGCTCGTGCTGCGTGTGCGCTGAAGAAGAGAATCCAATTTCTGTTTCGCGGCTGACTGATCATAGTCAGGCAACTCCCGAGATGCTTGAATCGCCCATACGGCATCCTCAAGGTCTGATCGGTTCGCAGCCTGGCGAAAACTTGCTTCCGCTTTTTCCGGTTGCCTGCAGGTCTTGTACAGAATCCCCAGCAAATAGTTGGTCCGCGCAGATTGCAGCAACGGCTCTAGACCATCATGAGTGAAGGCCAGATCCGGGACGGGCGATCCCAAATGCTCGGCAACCGATTCTGCCTCATCACATTTCCCGCTCTTCGCAAGGGACAACGCGCGCTGTAATTGCACTTCAATCCAAACCTGGCGCACGTTGGTGCCACCTTCTTCCCGCTCGAAAAACCGATTCCGAAAGAGCGCAGTGGCAGCATCGTATTCTCCAGCCTCGCTCAGGTTCAAAATGAGTTCATAGGTAAGAGCGGAGGGCATTTTCGTCTGATCGGGATAACGCTCGAGCGCCACTACACGCTCGCGCGCCGGACGACGGAGAATGCTCAGGGCCTGGTCCATTCCCGTGTACAGCTCAACATTGGCAGGATCTACGTTCAGCCCTTCCTGGAAAATCTCAAGCGCCTGCTGCGGATCGTTTTTCATGTGGAGTAGCGCGCGCCCGAGGCTGGCATCAAGAACAGGAATCTTCGGATTGAATTTCCGGGCGAGTTCCCATTCAGCAAGTGCTTCATCGGTAATTCCGCGCGAGAAGTACAGTGTCCCGAGCAGGTAATGTGCGGTTGCGTCGTTCGGATTGGCATTCAGAGCGGATTTCAGCACCTCAAGCTCCTCCGCCGTACTGGGAAACACATACACGGTTGAAAGCTGCGAAGCTTCACTGAAATCGGCGGACGCAGACTGGCCAAGCTTTTCGCGGCAATATCCGCGGAAGTAAGCCACCATGGGATGTTGGGCGGGCGGGAGTGTTCCCGGCTCGGTTTGATCCGGAACTGCCGCGGGGTATTTGCGAGAGAGAACTTCCAATGCTCGCGAATATAGCCCCAAGCGCATGTACTCGGAAGCGACATTTAGAATGCGTTGCGCGTCGTCCGCCAGGTGAGCTAGATCGGGCTTGCCCAATTGTTCGAGCAAGAAATAATTTTGCGGAAATCGCACCGACCAGCGCTGGGCGATTCGCTGCGATTCTTCTTTCTTGCCCGCTGCGGCAAGTACGGCGCTAAGCTCCTCGGCCACGCGCAAATCGTCGGGTGCAGAATCCATTGCCTCGCTTAAATAGGACTCCGCCTGGTTTAGATTGCCTTGTTGCGCTGAGAGTTCCGCCAGTTGCAGGGCGCCAGCGGAACGGAACTCCGGCGAACGATAAGCGGCTTCGAAAGCGGCTCGAGCATTGCGAGGATCTCCGAGCCCGTCGAGAGCGATTCCAAGATAGTAGGAAATTTCCGCATCAGAAGTATCGCGCGCGTGGACTATTTCGAGATCTTGCTTCGCCTCGCTGTAATGGAGCAGGCTGGCAGAAAGCCGTCCAGCTGCTTTGTGCAAGGCAAAGCTGTTAGGAAACTTTTGCAGAGCTTCCTCGTAGTCCTGCAAAGCTTGCAAAAGCCGCCCATTCAGCTCGTCGTCTTTTCCTAAAGCGACCCAATCGTCTTCCGATCGAGCGGAAGCTTCAGGAAATTGATAGGAAGGCTGGGGCCCGACATGAATTTCGTCGAGCGGCGTCCAGTCATATTGGCCTTCTGTGTGGCGCAAGAGAACGGCAGACTTCGCGTCGCGCAGTTCCAAGGTGTACTTCTGATGCGGATCGGCATTGGCAATCTCATGCGACCAGGTATGCTCCGGGGTCAGGTCCGCCTTTTGTTCAAATACGCGCCGCTGGCCTCCAAGAACCGCGATCGTAGCCCCGGGTACTGGCTGATTCACGTTCAGCCCGGCAACCAGTGTGCCGTCGCGCCGACTCAGGTGGACAACCCCCGCAAGATTGGCACGTGAGATTCCGCCGATTTCGCGCACCGGCATCCAGCATTCCGAAAAGGCAATGGTCTGGCGAGGTTCGAGGAACGCATATGTCTCCTGATTGCGAAACAACCCTGCCTGAACCTCGACGTAAGCGCTGTCGTTGTCTGAAAGCGCTTTGCGCCAATCGAGTCCGTCAGCGTCCACGCCCCATGACCAAATCTTTTTCGCCGGGAGTTGGGCGTAATCCGCGTAGTGGACTACCCCTGTATTCGTGTGAGGGTGCCACACCCCCATGAATGGTTCGCGGCTGCCATGAACAAATAATGAGACCGGTCCCTTGGTGTGATTCTTAATGATGCTCAAATCATTCCCATCAGCTTCAATGGGCCATGGTTGAACCTCCCGAAACCCATGGCTGGCGGCGAAGCGCATGGGATATTCAATGTGCGAATCGTCCCACACTTGAATACCGGCATTGTTCCACCAGTAAAAGCGATGCCTTTCGTCGCTGCGATTGTTGAGTGTGACCCGCTCTTCGAGTACGGTAGAGTGCGGACGAAGGATCAATTCCACCGTCCACTGCATTCCGTACACGCGATCGATGCTTCCAACTTGAACCGAGGCGCTGGCGTCGCTGTTTTGATGAAATGCAAAATCGACAGGCGACATCGTCACCCAATTGTGCGAAACCGGAAAATTGAATTCGATACCAAATGCCGCCCATGCGCCGCGATAGGAAACATCCGCCTTCTTGATCGACGGATTCGCATAAAACATCGGCCTCCCGCTGATCTTGTCTATGCAGGTGTAAAGATGTCCGCCGATGTCCGGCAACACGGAGCACTTTAAGTATTCATTTTCGAGAAATACCGCGCGCCATGCGTGGTCTACGCGCTTATCCGTAAGATTATGACGAAGCGTGTAGGGATAATTGAAACGGTTATTGGCGTATTGATCAAACGGCGGATTAGGGTCGGGCGCACCCTCTTCATAAGTAGGAAGGGTCAGAGTTCCTTGCCAAATGCGCACCTGAGCTATCGACACGCGAGGCAACAACAGCAAGCTGGCAGCAAACAGGCATTGCCGCAGACTGATCACTTTTCGCTCCTTGAGAGACTGCCCTTGCTAGTCATTGTCCCTGGGAGATGCAGTTTGAAACTTTGCACCACTCGATTGATAACTCCGCTCTCAGAAGGCGAATCGGGACATAAGCCTTCATGTAAGCACCGGAAAAACCCTAGCAACTGCCCAACTACGACGTCAATTACTGCTGCCCAGTCATCGCCCAGTTCTAGGCCCGGACTGTTAATCGCGATATCCTGCCGGCGGAGAAGGTCGGCGGGTACATCTTCACCCACAATGACTTTGAGCAATCCCAAATTTTTCTGATCGAGTTCGCGTAACAGATCGCATTCATAGGCTCTGGCTGTTTGGTTTGCCGATAGGAAACAAACCACCAGCGTCTTGTCGTCCACGTAACTCATGGGCCCATGCCGAAGACCAAGATAGGTTTCTGGCATCGCACTGATTTTTCCGGCGGTCATCTCCAACATTTTGAGCGCAGCTTCACGGGCAGCCCCAAATCGAGAACCCGTGCCCAGAAATACGGCGCGTCTGAAATTCGATCCGGCCGCGCGCTTGAGACTGCCGAGGTGGTTCGACAAAACCTGAGTCCCAATTGAACTCAACTGGCGGCAGTGCGCCTGATATTGCTCGGTTGAGTCCAGAAATCCGAGAGAGAGCGCGGCGATGGCCAAGTTTGTAAAGCTGCTCGTCATTACCAGGCTTCGATCGTTGGTTGCATCGTCAAGAGCAACGACCTTCACGTCGGGATGTTCGCGGAAATTCGTCGCTAGTTTTCCGTTCTTATTGCAGGTAAGAACCAGATGCCGAAGTTCAGGATCCAGTTTCAGAAGCAATGACAAAGCGCCAACGCTCTCCGGACTATCGCCCGACCGGGCTAAAGAAACAACCAGTCCAGGTCGTTCTGGAGCGAGCGCGTGAATTCCATTCGTTAGTAGAACCCCGCCGCCGATCGCGCTTGTGTTGACGCCCAATTGATTCTGCAGCGGAAGCCGTACACAATCGCCTGCATATTCGGAACTTCCCGATCCAGTCAGAACCAGGTTGCGTATTCCGGCGACTGAAGGCACGAGTGCTGAGGCCAGCTGGACCATCTGTGCTGAAGTTTTTATCCAGGTAAAGGGCTGCTGCAGGATTTCGGCAAGCGTGTGGAAGTATCCGCGCCGCTTCCGTTCGTCGGCGGATGCACCCAACAACTTCGCAGCCTCGGGCTGCCGGTCACATATCTCCTGAAGCCAGTCAGAAGATCCCAGGGTTGTGCTGAACGTCACTAAACATCTTCTCCGCGACAAAACTGATGTTCGCCAAAATCGCCGACCCAATCATTGGCTAAGGCCATTGCCAGGCTGCAGTTCGGGAGTCGCAATGTCCAACGGCTCATCTTTTCCCAATAGTGAGCCATGCCAGAGGCTCCCTCCGAATGTTGAAACATAGATCTTGTTTCGGTCCACCGGATCAGGAATGACTCGATAAGCCCATTTAAAGTTGAATCCCGAAATGCGTTTCCAATGCTCGCCCCGATCTTTCGATTGCCAGGCTGAGGACTCGAATCCCGCGGCATAGAGGGTGTTCGCGTCATTGGGATCGATGGTCACGTCATAAACGTGCCGGTCGCCGTCGAAAATC
This sequence comes from Terriglobales bacterium, assembly GCA_035279425.1. Lineage (GTDB taxonomy): Bacteria > Acidobacteriota > Terriglobia > Terriglobales > Acidobacteriaceae > Gp1-AA145. The sequence continues at coordinate 27,638 of DATEHT010000026.1, forward strand.
TGTTTCCAGCTACGGCCGCCATTCTCGGAGAAGTAAATTCCTCCGCCATCCCCGTGAACGCCGGAAGCGCGTGCCCATGCAGCGAGATACAGGCGCTCAGGCGAGTTGGGATCGACCGTGAGCGCGTTCGGACCGTTCACACCCTCGGGTAGTGAAACGGATTCCCAATGCTCGGCGCCATCCCGCGAGCGATAGAGCGCACCATCGTTGACGTTGCCAATGCTTCCGTCTTCAGAACGACGCGCGATCACGACATAAAGAGTGCCATCGGGGGCGAGCGACAAACGCCACGCAAACGGCTGCCGCTGCGTGATGCCATTGTTCTTCAACGACCAAGTCTTTCCGCCATCGCTGCTCTTATAAACTCCGCGACCGAATCCCGCTACATATAAAACGCGCGCATTCACGGGACTTTTTGGATCCAGCAAAATGTGAGTGGCCGCAGTTTCGTCCATGCCACGATTGGATTTTTCCCATGTCTTTCCGTCATCTTCACTGATGCAAACTCCGCCTTTATAGCGGTCCGGATTGGTGTGCCTCCACATTTTCGGACGCGGCAGATCGTGGGTGCCGCTGTTCACGCTCCACATTCGTCCGCGAACTTTTGGATCGAAGGCCAGCCAGTACGTAGTATTGGTCCATTCTCCCTTCACTCCCATCGTGGAACTCTGCCATGACTTTCCATCATCTTCGCTGCGGAAGAGTCCAATGTCCGTATAAGTAAGAAACTGACGCTTGCTGTCGAATGGATCGAACTGGATGCCGTAAACATTGGTGACATCGAGTCCCGTGCTGACCCACTCCCCGGACGGGATTCTCTTCGAGTACATAGCCCACCAGCTTGCGCCACCGTCTGCTGTCTTCATGGTGCGGCCGAGGTCCGTGCCGTAAGCGAGATTAGGATCTTGATCGGCCACTCTAAGTTCCAGCGGATTTTCTGCCCAGCCTACGCCGAATCGCGGAGTGATCCATGCGTCATGAACGTTGGGTGCTGCCGCATCCGACTCTTTCCACACGAGGCGCCAGGAGTTGCCGGCGTCGTCACTCTTCGCGACCCCGAGCCATTTTTTGCCATCGAGCGATAAGTCGCTGTACGAAGCGTACGCAGTGTCGCCGTGCAGCCGGCTGGTCGCTACGGCGCGAATCTTTGTACCTGATCCAGGGAAATCAGATTTTTTCCAAGTTGCCGCGCCATCTTTCGAGATGAAAATGCCTTCCTTTGCAACCCCGTAAATGATCGGAGGCTGCGATGCTGAGGCAAACCCTGCAGAAACATCTACGAAGGTGACTGACTCCGGCGTTGGATTATTGCGCATTCCGTCGCTGGTTTTGACGGAAACGAAATGCTGGCCTGCAATGTAGAGAGTTCGAGATTGCTTCGGGGAATGTGGGTCGACCCAGATGCGACGGGGTGCTTCCGGCAAGGGATTAGTTCGTTCCCAGTTCTCGCCATAGTCGCGCGAGACGAACAAAGCCGGATGATCTTTTGTTCCGGCGGCTACGTACAAGACTTTCGAATCTTCGGGATCAATTGCAAGGGCCGTGATCGTTCCGAGAGGGTCTGGGTTGGCGATGAGATTTTCGTCAGAATGGTCGGACCTCATGACGATCGTTTTGATCTTCGCAGGATCGGGATACAAAAGCCTCCAGGTTTCGCCGCCATCGCTGCTGCGCCACAATCCTGTCGCGTACGCGTACATCACCTTGGAGTCAAGGGGATCGAATGCGAAAAATCGCACCACCCCGCGAAGATTAAACATTCGCCAGGACTGTCCTCCGTCGTGGGTGATGTAAGACCCCGTCATGTCGCAGGAAATCAGGACAGTATTAGGATCGTGAGGGCTAATGGTTGGATTAAACATGGCACCGCCGCCTCCGGGACCGACAACCTGAAAATCACCGGGTCTGGCTGCAAAGGAGCTGCTCACCAAGAAAAGGGCGACAGCCAGGAGGCGGATAGCGTTTACCATTTGATTCTTTCGTTTACTTTCGATATCTTTGCGCTACAACTTTCGGGCAACGGCTGAAAAATGTCAATCGCAAAACGCAAAACGCAAAGACGGGCGCTGAAATGCAGAGAAGAGGCTTTTTAAAAGGCGCAGCGGCGGCTGCAGCGCTGTTGCCGACCGGAGTCTTCGCCGAAGGCTTCGGTAGCGAAAGCTTCAATGCGCCGTTTCCTCCACGCGATCGGCTGGAGCAGGGGCCGTTCGATATCGATCAAGATGAAGGCTGGTTCACTGTTCTTTTTACTACCCCGAGTGAGAAGCCGATACGAAACCCGGGACTTGGACTCATAGGTTACACATGGGAAGAAGGGGGCCCGTCTTTAGCTGCTCGTGCCGGACGCGAAACCCTGGAGCAGCATGTCGAAAATATTTCTACTCTGCCCTTTGTTGACGTTCTTTATATCCGGTGCGACTGGCGAAATGTGCAGTCACGACCGGGACGGTTGGATTTCGATCCCATTTGGAAGCTGACTCTCGATGCCGCGAAGAGACGTGGATTGCGTGTTGCCTTTCGCGTGCAACTTTCGAGTCCTAATTTTGAGCCTGAGCAGATCTCCTTGCCGGAGTTTTTGCGCTCTCGCGTGCCGCTTGTAAAGATCGGAAAAATTCCGAAGCACGGCGACACCCAGTATGTTGAGCCCCGCTACGATCATCCTGAGTTTCAAAAAGCGTTCGCGGAACTCAACCAACTTCTTGCTGCCGAGTTCGATGGAAATCCCCTGATCGAATGGATGGACGTCATGCAGTACGGGTTTTGGGGTGAAGGCCACACCAGCGACTACCCGAATCCATTTCCCGACACCACGACTGCGCAGCGCACATTTGTCCAAATGACTGAGCTCCAGATGGAGACCTGGAAGCGCACGCCGCTGGCATTCAACACTCAGCCCGATATCAGCAACGTCGGGAACCGGAAAACGTTGGCCATGGCGCTGGCCGCGGGAGCCTGGCTGCGATCGGACAGCATCATCGTCGAAGAGCCGATTCAAATCGATCAGCTGGCGAATCGACCGCCGTGGTCGGCGGCAATTCTCGAAGATGGATATTTTCGGCAATCCGACATTTCCAAACTGCCCAAAGATGCGAGTGGTGTGAACGAGCTTGAAAATTACATGCTGCACACACTCGACCTGCGCGCGAACTACTGGGCGCTTTGGACGGAAGCTGCCAACCTGCGCAAATATAACGAGACTTACCCGCGCGGTTTTGAACGGCTGCGCACAAATCTCGGTTATCGGCTGCGGCCTGCATGGGTATGGCAGCGCAAACGGTATGGAACATACGAGCTCATTGTGGCGATTTCGAACCGGGGTGTTGCAGGCGTACCTGGGGTGCTTTGGTTACAGCTTGCCAGCGCCGACGGTCAGATGAAATTGAAGGGAACGCTCGATCCCGGACATCCAGTTGGTGGAGGCATTCGCATGGGGTCATTCGTGCTGCCAAAGGGATTCGAGGGCGCAGTTCGCCTTTCTGCTGAACTAGAGCTTCGACCCGGGGTTTTGAAGCCTGCCGCATGGGCGTGTGAGCAACCGCTGAACGAGGACGGATCGATCACCGTTGAACTGATTAAAAAAGACGATACTCATTGGCGCAAGGGAGTGTAGTTGCTCGGCACTCGGCCGGATGCGGCTTACGGCGAACGTCCGCTCTTTAGTGCAGCAACCATAAACGCAGACGAGCGTCCTTGTGCCCTGCAAATGGAATTCGCAGCACCCCGGCACGGTCGGTATCAGCGGTCGCGCTCCATAAGTGAACTCCCTGAAAGAGTCCTCCACCCCAGTTCGCCTTGCCGCCAGTGATCTCGATCTGATATTTCGATTCCGGTTTCAGTCCGGTGGCAATCAGGTCCTTGACCTCAACGTCAGGCAAAGTGACTTCTCCGTCCGTCACCGGGATCGGACTAGTCGCGAATAACGTTAGCGTCTCGTGCGCGATAAGAGCGCCGGTGAGATTACTTCCTTCCGTGAGTTCTACTTGTCGTTTGTCATCACCCTTGTTCCCAATCTCAAGCACGTTCAAAAAGAAATCTTCCTTGTTGGGCCGAGCTGGCGACAACTCGATGCGCCATGCCCCGGGAACAACATGCTTCATGTTGGATGGCGATATGTGATCGAGATCTTCTCCCCAAAACGTTTTCCACATTTTTTTCAGATAAGGATCGTCCGGAAGCGGGCCACCTTGCGCGCCTTCAATAGGCCAGTTCTTGCCTGTGCCCCACGCGCCACCGTACTCATCGCCTGGCGTCCAGAATTCCCAACCCGGTCCGCCTCGCTTTACAACTTCCCGTTCTTGCGGCAATAAGGAATGAACAAGCAGTTGGCCGTCGCCATCGTCAAATGTGAAGGTCGACGCATCCGAATACGACGTGCCTCCATGGCCGATCTCCTGACCAGGCCTAACCGATTCCACGTGCGGCTCATTCACCCCGTGTAACAGCCACACTTTCTTGTACGAAGGATCGGTGCTGCGCACGTGATCGAAGATGATCAGGGAATCAATGCGCGGCAAATACACCAGTTCACGTGTAAACAAGTCCAGCTTTGAGGAACTGTAGGCGTGGGTTGCATCTCCTTTTGCGTACTGAAATTCATTGGGGACATAGTCGGTTGTCTGCATTCGCGCCAAATCCCATAAATCGCGGGTCTGCTCCCAATCGCTGACACTGCGGATCGTGTTCCAATAACGCGAAGAATCCATCCGTTGACCGCCGTCATTTGCGGCCGGCCACAAATTCTCAGCCCAGAAAAAAGGCTCGCGCGGCTTGTAAACGAGCATCGTGTTGTGCGCGATTGTGCGGCGGTAATAGTTGAGATAATTCGGGCTTTCAGTCTCGGTGTAATCGGCGGCGCTGTCGATCGCCAGATATCCGCGATGAAAAATGGTGAAGGCGTTCTGATCGAGATGCTGATGTTTAGCGAGATAGGGTCCCGCGGTGAACTCGATCCAAGTGGAGTTCGGCCCCCAGCCATTCCGCATCACCAAATCGCCGACACCTTTGAAGAAGTGCTGGCGGGGTAGTTCCACTTCGCTTGCGACCGCGGGGTCTCGCGGCGTGACTTGGGGGTCATCCCAAAGGAATTTCAGAATTGCTATGTACCAGTTTGGAGTTGATGTCCAGCCACTTTCTCTCAGCATCCATGCTGCATATGGATCCTTGAACCTATTGATCATGTAGCCGAGCACGTCGTTATCTTGAGCAAGAAAGTAGGGCCATTCGTTGTCGCCGCGGCGTGAGGTAGTTCCGTCAGGGAGAGTCTTATAAAGGTAGGTGTCGATGTAGTGCGGGTACAAAGTAAATCGACGCGCCGGATCATCGCCGCTCGTAGTTCTCCGGAGTTCAGCCAAGAGAGCCATTGGCAGATAAGTAATGCGCATGTAATCCATTGACTCGTGGTAGCCACCTTTGGGAGTGATGAATTGGCTCACATCCAATACGTTGTCAAACGATTTCCGAACGCGATCACGCAAAGGCGCTGCCTTCGCCTCGGTTGATGGCTGCCCCTCGATTGCGGTGAGCGCAAATGTCGCGAGGGTAAGGAATCGCAAGCTGTAGTTATGAAATGGAACTATGGCGGGATCACTCAGCGATTGGTCCTGAAGCATCCGTTCTGCGCCGCTCAACAACTCGCCTGCGACGCGGTCTTTGAGTGCAGCGTCGAAGCCCGTGTAGTCGTACAACCAGTCGAAAGCCAAGGACCAGCGAACATAATCCATGTATGTCCGCGAGCCTACCTTTTCAGGGAGATGGCTGCGGCGCATTTCATCCGCAGCACGCTGTGCGAATTTTCGATCGCCGGTGATCAAGTAGGTTAGAGCCCATCCCGGCAGATCATCGGACGGGCGCATGCCGGCCTCGTACCGAGTACGGAGAATTTGCAATCCGGTGAAAGGATCGGTCTTTCCTATCAGCAGTCGCGGATGTGTTATTTGTGCACTCGCAAAAGTCGCAAGCAGCAAGATCAGCGCGGACATTGAAACAAGAGCGCGTGAAGAACTGGAAAAACTTACGAATACTTCTTTCAAATCGAAAGTATGATGGACGCGGAGCATAGGACGAAAATTATATGGGGGTGCGTCAAATGTATTGCTTTGACGACCCTGGAAGAAAACCTCGATGCTCGACTACACTAGCCGACCATGAGTCTTCGTATCGGACTGATCGGTTGCGGCGAACACTCTGAAATTGGACATGCAATTCCGTTAGCGCACTACTCCGCCGCCAATCCGGGAATGATTTTCCTGGCGGCAGCTTGCGATCTCCGCGCTGAACGAGCCGAGTTATTTTGCCGAAAGTATGGCTTCGCGCGTCCCTATACACGCATTCACGAAATGCTCGAGCGCGAAATACTTGACGTATGCATCGCGGTGACTCCCGTCGAAAAAAATGCCGAAGTGGGAGTCATGTTGCTGAATGCCAAGTTACCATGCGTTGTCGAGAAGCCGCTCGGAGCCACCCTCGAGCAGGCAAAGCAACTGCGCGAGGCGGCAAATACGACTGGGACCATCAACATGGTTTCCGTAAACCGCCGCTTCATGCCGCTTCTCCGTCGTGGCCTCGAATGGGCCCATAAAATTGGTCCGATACAGTATGTACGCTCCACCATGCTGCGACATGCACGTACCGAAGCTGAATTCTTGCGCCAGACTGCGATCCATTCCTTCGACACTCTCAGGTTTATCGCGGGCGATGTTCGCGCATTTGAAGTTCATAATTTGAAAAATTTAACCCCTCAGTGGTCTAGCGTGGACCTTCAATTCGCGAACGGAACTAGCGGCCGGGCTGACATTCTGCCCACCGCAGGACTGACTGAAGAGACCTACGAGTTATTTGGTGAAGGTTTTCGTGTGGTGATCACGAGTCCATTCGGGCCGCAGCGGTTTCTGCGCTGTTTTCGGGAAGATCATCTTGCAATCGAGGAAATCGTGCAGCCGGGCGCGCGCGAGGACGTAGTGAATGGGTTCTACGGAGAAGTAGTTGAACTGGTTGAATCACTTGTTCAGAATCGCTGTCCCACTCCGTCGATTGCGGAAGTGTTTCCGTCAGTGAAGCTTTGCTTTGAGATTGCCGAACGAAGCGAAGCGTAGCTTCGAAACATCTGAACCGGCGATTAGACGAGCACCACCTCAACGCCTTTTTTCTTTAGAGCTTGGGTGAACTCTTCGGGAGCGCGAGAATCTGTCACCAGCCGGTGAACATTCTCAACCGGGCTGATCCGGAACAGGCTACGCCTGCCCAACTTGGTGGAATCGGCAACCACGGTCACTTCCTTCGATACCTGGATCATTAGACCGTTCAACTGTGCTTCAAGCACGTCGGATGTAAACGGTCCGCTCTCCAGGTCAAACCCGTCCACGGCCAGAAACAGCCGATCGGCGTGCATGTCGCGCAGCATGGATTCTGCCTGCGGCCCGACGAAGGAACTGGAGGTCGTTCGCAATAGGCCGCCGAGCATGATTAGCGACATTTCGGGAGCGTCTGCCAGTTCGTTGGCAATGTTCAATGCGCTGGTAATTACGGTGAGCGACTTCAACTTCGAATGTTTCAGGTACTTGGCAATTTCCGCGGTGGTGGTGCCGGAATCGAGAATGATCTTCTCAGTCGGTTTTACCAAGCGTGCGGCGGCTTGTCCAATCCTGGATTTTTCAGAGCGGTGCAGCGTGGCCTTGAGTTCTAGGGGGTAGTCCCGCGTCGGCTCATAACGCACCGCGCCGCCGTGAGAGCGCAAAACTGAACCATTCGAAGATAGGGAGTCCAGATCGCTTCGTGCGGTGACTGCCGAGACAGCAAATCGTTTTACTACGTCGTGGATGGTAACTTGGCCAGTGTTTTCCACCAGTTCCAATATCTTGCGGCGTCGCCCCTCGGCCAGAAGGCGCGAATTGTTGGAATGAGCCATAAGCGGCTAGTGCAGTGTATTTAATGTCTTTCGCCCGGTCAACGTTTACTTTCCCATACCTTGCTATTATTTCTCCACTTTCTTTCGTTTTCTTGCTTTTTTGCTTGCGTATCGTTTCTTTTTCGTGATACAAACTCCCGTCCGCCCATGGAGCTTCGCATTATGAAGAAGGCCTCATCGCTTGCCATTGCCGTATCAATTCTCATTTTTGTGTTTTGCGCCAGCATTTTTGTCGCTGGTCAGGGCACGGACCTCGGCACCATTCGCGGCACAGTTACTGATTCGAGTGGCGCGGTCGTCCCGAATGCACAGGTGACGATCCTTGATCTTCACACCGGTGCCACCCGGGAAACTCAGACCAATTCGCAAGGCGACTACCAGATGTTCGGCTTGCCCTCTGGGAGCTACAAAGTGACTATCGCCTCGCGCGGCATGACCACCCAGGAAATCACAGGAATTGTGATTAACGGGAGCGATGTGATAACTGCTAACGCGCGCCTGAAGGTTTCGAGCACTAGCGAGAATGTCGTGGTCACAGCAGAGGAACCGATCATCGACAACTCCGACCAGACAATCAGCAACACGATTACTAGCAGCGCTGTCATCGACCTACCGCGCGACAGCCGGGATGTTTACCAATTCCTTTACTTGAATCCGAATATTACCCAGGGCGTCGACGCGGGCGAGTTCAAATTTCTCGGTTTTCAAAGTTACGGGGCGACCTTCACAATTGACGGGCAACGCTCAAACAATACGATTTTTGGATCGCCGACGAGCAGCGAGCCCTCTCTCGAGGCGGTCAGCGAAGTCAATGTTCTTTCCAATGATTTCAGTGCCGAGTACTCGGGAATCGCGAATATCCGTATCACCACCAAACGAGGAGAAAATCAGTTTCACGGTTCTATTTTTTACAACAACAAGAACTCCGCCCTGGCGGCGTGGCAAACCCAGGACATTATCGCCAAGCAGGATTTCCAGCCCACCGTCTTCCAGCCTAAATTCCCGACTCCCTACTTCAATTTCAATGACCTTGGCGCGTCTTTGGGAGGTCCGATTCCCAAGCTGAAGAAGACCTGGTTCTTCATGGCGTACGAACGGAACTACGACCGCGAGCCGGTGAGCTTCTCCAGCAACAAGCTTCCGCACCCGTCACTATGGACGGGCGATTTTTCGGGCATGATCACGGATAATACACTGGCTACACAACCGGGACTTCCTGCTGTCCCTGCGAGTTTCCCCAACGGCGGCACGCTTACTCCCCAGGAAGTGGCTGCCGACACGTATTGTCAAGGATGGCCAAACTGCGCGGGCAACGGACAGCAATTCGTAATCATTCCGTCTCATTTGCTGAGTCCGTACACGCAAAAACTGATCGACGTGTATTTTCCGAAAATCAGCCCAGCCGTTGCCATCATTCCAAAAACCGGCAGAATTGCCGACTTGTTCCAAACCCTAGTTCCTGGCGGCTCAACTCGCGACCTGGGCACACTTCGCATCGACCATGATCTATCAGATCGCGACCACATTTATGGCGTTTACAACGCGCAGGCCTCGGCAGGCGGCACTGCGCCTGTGTTCCAGCCAATGACCGGACTTGGTCTGCAACAGAGAGACATTCGCGACAATACTTTGTCCTTCTCGTACGTCCACATGTTTAACAACACTCTGATCAACGAAGCTCGTGGCGGAATCAATCGCGAAAATAGCTTTACCGAGAGCAGCACGACGCTCCAGAATTTCCTTTCGAGCATCGGATTTGATCAGAGCGCGATCGATGCTTACGCGTCTGTCGTGGGCACTTCGCAGCTTTCGACACATGGATATCCCTTCATCAATCTTGGATCCAATTTTGTAACGTTTGGCCGCAACGCGGACCGCAACACCGATCGCCAAACCAGCCAGTATCTTTCGACCTTCGGCGATACCCTGACCTGGGTCGTCCACAATCACAACTTCAAAATGGGTGCAGATGTTGTCCGGAACGTAGGCCAGGACGGATTTGTGGCGGGGCGTGGCAACCCGCGTGGCTCGATGAAATACACGGGCAGTGGTGTCAATCCGTTCGCGAACTTCCTCTTGGGGGAACCTGCTACCAGCGTCACCTTTATTCCCAGCGCGCGCCCAATCATGGATGCTCACGACTGGGAGCAGGGATATTTCTTCCAGGATGATTGGAAGTTCAATTCCAGGCTGACACTGAATCTCGGTCTGCGATATGAGCTCGTGACACCTTGGGTAGACAAGCACGACATCATGCTGAACTTCGATCCTACTTTCAACAACAACACTGGAAGGTTCATTATTCCGTCCGATCAGACCCTCCAGTATTTGGATCCGATTATTCCGGCCACGCTGCCCGTAATGACGGCGGCGAAGTCGGGCTTAGGAATCGGCCGGGGACTGGTGCGAACCGACAAGAATAACTTTGCGCCACGCATTGGCGGCGCTTTCAGACTGACTGACAACTCGGTGCTGCGCGGCGGATACGGACTCTATTTCCCGACCAGCGCTGCGCAGGGAATTCGCGATCCGCTCGCGACGAACTCCTTCAATATTGCGAGAACAAAGGATAATGAGGGAATCAACCCAACTCAGCTTCAGCCCTGGCCTACTCCGTTGACGGGGGGAGACGTCGTATCTGAGGGCGGTTTTTTCTCGAGCAATTCCGTGCCGGTTGGGCTTCGTGCACCCACTGTTCAGCAGTACAACGCAACCTATGAACGACAGTTGGGCCTCGAAACCTCGGTTCGTATCTCCTACCTTGGTATCACAGCGCATGGTTTGGTCGGCGGTCTCGACTTGAATGAAATTGCGCCGAGCAGCACCGGATGGGGCACCACGGTCGATAACGGTACTGGGATCGGCGACGGGGTTACTCCTTGCAGCCCTGACGACGGCGACTGCGCCCCCACACAGGCCGACCTTAACCGGCTTGCTTATCCCACGTTGGGAGACTTTGCTCTCGCCTACGGAAACTACGGCCGTAGCCAGTCAAACTCTTATCAGATTCAATTCGAGCGCCGGTACACTCACGGTCTGATGTTTAACGCTTCATACACGTATGCGAGCCAGAGATCGACCGGCATCGACGGCGGTAACTCTAGCCTAGGCGGGGTTCCGTACGATCCCTTCAACCCGGAACTCGATTACACGCAGGATGCCTGGATATCCCGCCATCGTTTCGTCTTATACGGCATCTATGATTTGCCAGTCGGTCGTGGCAAAGCATTTGGAAGCGGACTTTCTAAGTGGAGTGACGCAATCATCGGAGGCTGGCAAACCACGTTCCAGATGTTCGCAAAGAGTGGCACGGCATTCACCCCGTACTGGACCTGCGACAACTGCGGAAACGGTAATCGCTTTGTTGGCCCCGGAAACATTGCGTCGGAATCGATCGATGCTCTCGGTGATTTCAATGACTTCATCGGATACCGGCCGATGGTGGTCGGCAACTATAAGCAACATGTGGGAGATCAACTGTTTAATCCGGCGGCGTTTGCTCCCCCTCCGATGGGCGCTGACGTATTTTCCAACCCGGCCATCGCCAGAAAGGACATGCTCTGGGGCCCCGGCGCCTGGGGAGTGAACTTCGGCCTTCATAAGGACTTCAAAATCGGTGAGCGCGTAACAGCGTCTCTGGGTGCGGACTTCGATAACATCTTCAACCATCCGATACGAATGCCGAACCAGGATTTCGGGGACAGCAGCTTTTCTTATCTTGGCGGATTCGATGTCGCTGTCAATCCAGCTCTACAGCCGGTAGTTGAAGACACAAATCCGAATCCTGATTTTGGTCGAGCCTTCTCGACTTTTTCGCAGGAAGGTATCGACAGCCGCCGCACAACGCGTCTGCGGCTGCGAATTACGTTTTAGCCTGTGCTGTGACGAGTCGTGATTGGGTTGGCACGATCCTGATGCCAAAGTGGGCGTGGGTTCAACCTGCTCTACGGAACGATGTAGGCTTTAGTCGGGTTCAATCTCCGGCATGCGCTGCCTACGAGATTGCTCCACGCCCGGCGGCGCTTTGACCGGAAGCGGAATTTCGACAGTCCCGAGAAGCCCGGTAATTGCGTCCTGTACACCAATGCGGAGTGAAGCCGCCGCAACCGGCACATCAACGTCCTCATGGAGGCGGAGACCACCCGTCATCACATCGTTATATTCCTCTGGCTTCAGGTCGTCCTTAACATGGCTGGCGATGCTCGTGCGAACCGTTCCGTCGGCGTCAAAGGACGCGACCATAAAGTTCATTGCGCCATGCTCAAGCTTGTCTGGGGTGGAGTCAAAATGCAACTGAGACGGAGTGATCGCGTAATCGATGTCATAGCGTTGCATCTCGATTGGCTTTGGCGGCTCGGTACTCTGATGTTTCTTTTTTTTAGTTTGCGTCGAGGAATGGGCTGGACGTGAGTCCATTCTCGGTAGGGGTTTCCCGATTGGCACCACTCTTGCCTCAAACAAAAGCTGACGGGACTCTGGAGCATCGTGCTGCATCGAGGCCAGGCCAAACCCGGTGGTTGCGTCTCTGGATAATGGGCTGGGTGCGTCTGGATCAACTGCATAGTAGCCGGAGCGATGAATGAGATGGTACTTCTTTTCACCCGACACGAGCGAAACCTTAATCTTGCGAAACTTACCATCGTACTTTTTGTTCAGTGAAGTGTAGGAGAGCGCGTAGTAGTTTGTCTCCTGCTCAACCGCGACGTCCATGGCTTGCTCGATACCATTGGCGTTGTAGAAAGCTTTCCCTCCGGTATCCGCGGCAATCTTGTCCATAATGCCGTGATCCATCGCCTCGTCCATGAATGGAGAATTGTTGGCAAGATTTGGACCGATACCTCCTGCCGAGTTGAGATTCGAGAGTTCGTCGAAACGCTGGGTATTAGAAATCTGATTGTTAAAGGACGGGGACTGCGCGGCAGGTTGCGATAAATCGAGACCGCTATTGGATGTCGAAGCTGTTGCGGGAAAGTTGCTCAAGCCCCTCACATCCACCGGGTAAACGGCAACATGTGACTCCGCGAGAAGGTTAACCGCCCGCTTCCTCTGGTCGCCTTCTGTTTTGTTTTCAGAATAGGGGTCTCTGAAGTCGATGCCCGGAAAAATGCCGAGAGGGAAAGAACCAGAAAGCCAGATCAGACTTTTACGTCCGGGAAGCGCCGAGAGATAACGTGCCAGCTGCGTGAATGCGTCGGTCGTGAGTGCCATGCGCATCTCAAGGTCGCGAGAGCGGCGTGCCGCCATGTCTTGCTCCATCCGGCCAGCCATATCCGATAGAGCACTGGAGGAACCCCCCGCGTTTGCGCCAAATTGAGCCAGATTTTTTGCGGCCCCCTGCTGCAACCAGCCGACCAGCATGCGGTCGCTTTCTTCTTCGCCCTGCAACCCGCTGTAACTCAGGGAACCTTTGTTCCTCTTCAGCGCACGGGCGAGCATGTTTTCATCAGGAGTGAGGCCTTGAATCATTCGAAGTCCGTCGGTTAACGTACAGAGCGCGAACCGTTCGTCTTTGGGTTTGTGCTCAATGAAGTTCAACAGTTCGAGCTTGGCGCTCTGTTGTTCCGGCGCGGGCGTGTTGAGTAGGTCATAAAGAATGACAGTAATCGCACTCGGCACTTGAGGCGGTTTGTCATTGGTGAAGATGTCCGCTGGCTTCGTGTTCGCCTTTGGGTCTGGCGGCGTTTGCGGTGGCGCTGGCGCGGAGGATGACGCGTGTACTTCATCGAAGAAGCTTATAGTTTGCGGCTTGCCATCTTCTTTTACGACAAATTGCTCTTTTGAAATATCTTTGATGGGGTGTCCCTTAGCGTCGGCGACAACCACGTCGAGGGCTACAATCTGCCGTTGCGATTTGAATGTAGGCACCAGGTCTTGAGTCGCCGACTTTGTGGCGGTGCTGGACGTGGGTGCCGCTCCCGGCGTGTGGGACTGTGCCGGATTAGCGTTCGAAGAGTCTGTGACTTCCGGGTTCACGTTGGCGGGAGCTGCGCCGTTTGCATCGGCCGCGGTGAACGCTGCTTCATTGCTATCGGCTTCTGATGGCGCTCGCGGAGCATATAGCCCAGGTACATCGGCTTTCACCGCAGTGTACTTGGCCTTCTCATCGGGCGACATCTCAGGTAGATCATAAAGATCGACCGACGATCCATGGAGAACTGCAAGCTTGCGCCCGTCGGGTGATAGCGCGAAATTCTGTCCACTCAGGACGACTGGCATTGCGTCAACCGACAAGACCGCTTCTCCGCTTCCTGTGTTGAAAACCTGGACAGTCTGCTCCAATCCCTCCAAATCTGAAGAATTGTTACCTATGCCGGGAGATTGGCCTCGCAAGCGGAGAGTACTAACTGCGAACCGGCTTCCGTCTTCACTGCGCTCAACTAGCAGGGAATACCGGTGCTCATCCCAGTGCTGCCGCCACAGGAAGTTGCCTGTGACCGTGAATGCGCTGACGCTATAACCGGGATGACTGGCGGAATCTCGCCCGATCAGTATTGCGTTGCTGCTCAAGTAAAGGACGTCGGGCGTGCGGAGTCGCGTGCGCACTCTGGTGATGTTGTCGCGCTGCTGTTCGCTTAAACCAAAACGAACCAGCCAGACCTTTCTACTCAGCGAGGGAATGACACTGGCAAAGCCCGAACTGGTCGCTTCTATATGCGCTTCCTTTTCGGACTTGATGACCCGCTGTACTTCCATCGTCTGGCTGTCTCGAAATTCGATTCGCACCAATTTTTTCTTTGACTTACTGGCATGCTCGTCATCGATTGTCTCGGTGATGATTTGCTTCCCGTCGGGTGTAACCGTGACCCAGAGAAGCTCATGGGGCGAGTTCAGCAACAGCTTCTCATTTAGATTGGAGTCCAACAGGTAGAGGCTGTTCAGTTTTCGCAGAAGAAATTTTCCGGATCCGAGCGGCCAAAGATATCGGCGGCCATCGTGCAGATACCAGTCCACGCTGCTCAGTACTTTTCCAGTGTCAATTTCCAGAATGGCGGCATGAATGTAATGGTCATCGTGAGTCGGAGGACACTCCGGAAGGCGAACGATCATCTTCTTGGGATTGTAGGTAAGTAGAAGGTGTCCACTGTCAATGAAATCAAGTGTGAAGTTAACCTTATCCGCGCGCCGTGCCATAGCAGAAAGATGTTTGTAACCTGCGACGGATAAATCGAGGCGAGCTGAGGGCTCAGGTACCTGACCAGGCGCCATCGTTGCATTCTCCGCACTCGCGCAAACGGAAAGGAACGCAACTAAAATGGCAACCCGGGTCAGCATATTACGAACCAAAACAATAGCCGCTGGATCTTGACCTCCGCCCCTAAACGCTAGAGGTAAATCCTAGCACCTCCTGGACTGGATACAAGATACAATATGCGATTCGCATCGTTTGCGGCGACTCACCCCAGCCACTAGTGTTTGCTGACCTGGCCCAGAACTGCCGTAGCCGATTGCTGCAACAGTGGGGTGAGCACGTCTTCGCCATCAGACTTTGCTTTGCCTTGCAACGTGTTCTGCAAGATTGGCGATGTTTGCCCCGTCGCAACAAGTTGATACTGAACTGTGACATCATCCTTCGATTTTATTTGGCCAGTGAATCCTGCCAGCTGGTTCATTGCCTGCTGTTGTGCCATCTGTGAAGCAGCCATAGCCGCCCCTTGCGCCGCCATAGCGCCACCCATACCTTTGGCCATTGCGCCCATGGGAGTCATGCTGGCGGCCATGCCACCGAACTTGGCGAATTTACCGAAGCCGCCGGAGCTGTGCTTCACTGTAACGCCGGAAAACAGAATGTAGTCGCACTGCTTTTGCTGGGCTTCGGCCTGGAGCTGCATGGCAATGTGCGAATCGAGCGCGGCAATCTCGACCGCCGGTCCGCTCATCAGGGCTATTTCTGCGTTACGAATAGGAGTGCTGTAGTCGGCTCCAGCGTTGTTGCCTTGACCGACCTGCGCATCTGGCGGGGCAACGCCAATGCGGATTTTTCCTGGTGCTTTGGGGCCGAGCGCTTGCGGAGCTGCGACTTGCGTCCCACCCGGGTGGGCACCCATCATCTGCGACATACCTCCCGTCTGAGACATTCCGCCCATACCGGCCATCGCCGATTGCCCCATTGCCATCTGCTGTTGGGCCATCGCAATGGCGCTTTGATTTGCCGACTTGGCGGCCATCGGATTCAACATGCCTTGCATCATGGTGGACTTCATGGCTGCGGCGCTTGCCTGTGTCCCAACTTGCGGCGGTGCTTGCTGCATGGGAGAAGTCATTCCTGCGCTCTGCATGGGGACAGCCTGCGGCGCGGCGCCGTTCAGCTCCGCGAGAGAATTTACTTGCCGATATCCCGCTGGAACATCGAACAATTCGCCTGGCAGCGATTGTTTTGTCAGCTCAGAGGTAATGATTCCAACAGTCATTGTGCTGCCGTCGGGCGTGGGAACAGTGATGTTCTCTTGCAGCGGGTAGCCTGGCTTACCGGTTCCCAATCGCCGCGAGATTACTTTGTCTGTGCAGCCATTGCTCTGCTGAACTGGAGGCGCGAGGGTCACGCAGGCAGATTGCTCCTTGGTGATGTCGGCGAACCAGCCATCAATTTCGAAAGTCTGACGAACTTGACTGCACGCGTGTGCCGAAGGCTCTTGCGTGACCTTGGCTTTGAGGTGCCGCGCCGGATAACCGTACATCGTTTTTCGTTCACCCGTGTCGGTGATCGTAGTGGTCACAGTAATCTTGCCACCCTGAGCTTCTGGCGCGGCGCCTCCCATGACCAGGGCAGCGGCTTTCGCGGCGTTCTCGTCCTGGGGATCGTTGTTGACGAGATAAGTCTGGGCCTGTTCATTCAGCGTGAGGGTGCGTTTGAGGTCACACTGGCGCAGAGTGATTGTGTTTCCGGCCGGCGTTTGCGTCACGCTACGTTCACGCGCGCCTTTGATCGAAGTTTCGGTACTGGAGACAAAGTTTCCGCCGACGGTGATGCTCTTCTTTATATGGATGTCTTCTGTCTTTTGTTGAGCTGTAGCGGCGACGGATACCGCAATCAAAATGACTAGGCCGATGAGGCCACGCGAAATCTGGGTAGGCATTTTCCACTCCTGAGGCGGACTTGTGGGTACGCACTCGGCAGGCGTCGCGAAAGCACTCTCGTTGAATGAATCAATTGCCTCGCGACAGCCTGCGAAGTGCTCCCCCTATCAGGAGAGGCGGAAAGAACAGAGCGGATAGGGTCAGAAAGCAGAAAAAAAATTGGTGAAGTTGATGTAACAGAAGTCTTTCACTTCCTGGTAAGTTCGATGGTGCAAGTGCCGTGTCCGTCTCCATCTTGAAAATGAGAGAAGGTGCCGCCGTGGACCAAGTCAAGGCGATCGAAACGGCACCCAAAATTGTAGTTCCTCATTTCGTCGCGGGTCTGTTCGGAGCAATGTTGGCCATCGGGGACCATCCCCGATTCATGTAAATTCAAGTCCGTAGTCAAGTGCAACTCGAGCACTCCCCCGTATGGCGTACCGCCGGCTTCTGCCGCAATTTTGGCGTCCCCGTCCCCTTTCCCTTTATAGCCATACGCACAGGCGTTGGGGCCCGGTTGAACTTGTTTTCGTTCAATCTTGAACTTTCCTGTCCCTTCTCCCTCAAGCCCACCCATTTGCGTGTTCAGGTCGAATTCGCCGCCGGCCGTCCGCTTTTCCTCAATCCCAAATTCTGTCTTGTTATAGGAGTATTCCAAGACTGCATGCATGGGGCGTAGATTGCCGAATGTCATCTCTTTGTCGCAATCAGTCACGCCTTTCTTGGTCTCAGATACTCGGTTTTC
Organism: Terriglobales bacterium; assembly: GCA_035279425.1. GTDB lineage: Bacteria > Acidobacteriota > Terriglobia > Terriglobales > Acidobacteriaceae > Gp1-AA145. Next base: position 45,340 of record DATEHT010000026.1, read on the forward strand.
CGCCAGGTCTTTCAGAGTCTCGTCGTTGTAAGAGCTGATCGGCGTGGTCGCAGCTCCCACCGGACCTTCGGCTAGGTCTGTGGCAACTGCGGTCGCCAAATTCACAAACCTCATGCCGGTCATGGCCGTGACATCGGCGCGGCCTTGAGTGACGCCGTGCACGATCTGGTCTCCGTACGAAGGGTCCTGGTTGTACGCTTGCTGCGTCAGCGGGTTGGTGGGGTGTCTGGCGCAATCTTCAAGTTCATCGAGTTCCGCCATCCAGGCCATCTGCTCCTGCTCCAGCTTGAACGCTTTCAGAATGTCTCCCAGTCGGGAGAGTGGGACAGGAAATTCTTTACTCAACTCTCCATGTTCAGCGGTCTGCTTCAGAATTTCCTTCGTGACCTCGACCGTTGTGTCGGTGGCCACATTCATCCCCATGTTCCCGCCGCCACCCTCTTGCGCCCACGCCGACGGTACCAAGTCGAAAAAGTGCGCGGCAGACGCCGCCGATCGCGCGTGTATCCTTTGTTTGAGATCCGATGGGACGTTGCTGTATGGGACAAAGTACTGCAAGCTAATTCGCTCCTTGTTTTCCCCATCGCTCGTCGCTGAAAACTTCAAGTTATAGATTTGCGTATGTGTGCGTTCGGCCCTGGCCAGATCGTCCTGAGTTGGGGTGTAGTGCTGGTCGGGCACGATGGTGATCGTGGTGTCGGCTTTCAGGTCGTTAGAAAAGGTCTGGGCGTAGTGGACCGATGTTTCCGTTTGACTTATCAGTTGGGTCTTAGCCTGGGCAATGTAAATGGCTGCCTGCGGAGTCAGGCGATACTGCATCATCAGTTTGATTACTCGCGGATCACTGCCCGCGGCTGCGTTGAAAGACACGTTCGACACAGGAGAGCTACCCGAAATCGGTTTATCGCTGCTGTGTCGCGAGTGACTAAGATGATGGGAAATCGCGTTGATGATAAACCCTGTCGCGATGAGCAGAAATCCCACCACCAAGGCCGACTTGGCGGGATGAGACCTGAAGTTGTTCATCAACATTTCTCGGCTCCTGCACCGTTTACTGCGTTTCTGTTCGGTTAGGCGAAAACTCGACTCCCGATCGGGTCAGGCCGGCAGACGCTGGCATTCGACCGGTCTAGCGTATCGTTTCCGCCAGCAACGTCCTCAAAGTCCAGCCAAGCAGCAGGACCGCGAACAGCACAGCTGCTCCGCGAACAACAAATGTCTTACTGATCGGAACCATGGCGAACCTCCAATTCGGAATGGTGGGAGGGTCCAGTCATCGCAACCAATACAAGCAACCTCACACACATCACTTTCCTTGGCATTTGCTTCTATCTCCCCATTCGAGCCTTGATTAAAAGGTCTCTATTGACAGAGGCGGATTTAGTCAGCAGATCAGGTCAGGGAAATTGGAGGACTTCCCGCTTTGTTCACAATTGAGCGAAATTGCGCTTCCAGTGCACCGGTTGGCGGGCGATTTTCCGCCTATATTGTTAAGGCATAATTTACGGTCGAATAGAGCCGCCGAACGAGATGGACTGCCCCGGTTGTCTTGACTTACATGGATGAGGAGGTTATGCTTCGCGTGCAACGCGCTTCCCCAGCGCGCTATGGGGACACCCATTGCCAGCTCCTTCCTCTAAGGTCACACAACTGCTGGTCCAGTGGCGGAGCGGGGACCGCGAGGCGCTGGATTCTCTCTTGCCGCTGGTTTACGACGAACTGCGGCGAATCGCACGACATTATTTGCAAGGTGAACGCGCCGGTCACACCCTGCAAAGCACCGCCCTGGTCAATGAGGCCTACGTTCGCCTGGTCGCGCAGGACTTCCCTGAGTGGCAGAACCGTGCACATTTCTTTGCCGTGGCGGCACAGCTCATGAGACAGATCCTGGTCGATTACGCGCGCAGCCACCGTGCCGCGAAGCGCGGCGGAGAGTTCTGCAAGGTCGCTCTGGATGCCGCCGAAGACCTGCCGTTCACAGCCGACGTTGACGTTCTCGCGCTCGACGAAGCCTTGAAAGAACTCGCGAAGATGGACCAGCAACAAAGCCGTGTTGTCGAACTGAAATTCTTTGCAGGGCTGTCGAGTGAAGATGCCGCAGAGGTGCTGGGCATTTCTCCTTCTACAGTTAAGCGCGACTGGGTGACTGCCCGCGCATGGCTTTATCGCGAACTTGACCGGAGCTCTGCGACGTGAAAACCGAACGATGGCATATCGTCCGCGAGGCCTTGGATCATGCAATTGGCTTGTCGGGAGACGAGCGGTCTGAATACCTCGACGGCCAATGCGCCGACGATGCGGAGCTGCGGTCAGAAGTGGAGTCTCTTCTCCGTTCTCACGAACAAGCTGGGCTTAAATTTCTGAACAGTCCGGCAGTCGATTTAAGAAGCCTCGTGGGAAGCAACAGCAGTTCGAGTTACATCGGGCGCAGAATCGGTGTTTACAAAATTGTTGAGGAAATTGGTCACGGGGGGATGGGCGAGGTGTACCGCGCATCGCGAATCGATGGGCAGTACGAGAAAGAAGTTGCGATCAAGTTGGTTCGCGTAGGATTGGATTCGCCGTTTCTGGTGCAACGCTTTTTGCACGAGCGCCAGATTTTGGCCTCACTCGACCATCTGAATATCGCTCGCCTGTACGACGGTGGCACGACCGAAGACGACATTCCGTATCTAGTAATGGAATTAGTCGAGGGAAGGCCGATCGATCAGTACTGCGACGAGCACGGCCTGGACACGGCGGCGCGGTTAGAGCTGTTTCTCCAGGTGTGCGCCGCGGTCCAATACGCACATCAGCGGCTGGTAATTCATCGCGACATCAAGCCGAGCAACATTCTCGTAACTGAAGATGGAATTCCAAAGCTCCTGGACTTCGGAATTGCAAAAATGCTCGACTCTTCTCCTACGGCCGAAACCACACTCCTGCGCCCGATGACGCCGGAGTATGCAAGCCCCGAGCAGATTCGCGGGGACGCTATCACCACCGCGACCGACATCTACTCCTTGGGTGTGGTCCTTTACGAGCTACTAGCCGGCCGCTCACCATATCCCGAGGAGACGCGTACCCCGCTTGAGTTTGCAAGGGTAATTTGTGAAATAGAACCAGTCCGACCTAGTAGCGTGGCCTGAGGTTCATGGGAGTCTGGAATTCACTGCCGAAGCGGCCCGGCACAACTGGGAATCCGGTGCATTCTGCCAAGCTGAAACGCGCGCTCAAAGGCGACCTCGATAACATCGTGCTGAAGGCTCTGCGCAAAGAGCCGGCGCGCCGGTATCCCTCCGTCGAACAATTGGCGGAGGATATTCGTCGACACCTGAAGGGCCTTCCTGTTACAGCAACTCCGGATTCCACTTCCTATCGCGTCAGAAAGTTCGTGCGCCGGCACAAAGCGGGAGCGCTGGCGACGTTCCTGATCGCGCTTGCGGTGGTCGGGGGAGTTGCGGCGACGTTGTGGGAGGCGCGAATCGCGGTGCGGCAGCGCGCGCGGGCGGAGCGCAGGTTCAATGACGTTCGCAAATTGGCAAACTCGTTTCTGTTTGAGTTCGACGAGGCGATCAAGAATCTGCCCGGGTCTACGCCGGCACGGTCGCTGGTGGTGCGGCGTGCGCGGGAGTATTTGGACGGGCTTGCCGCGGAAGCGAAGGGAGATCGCTCGCTCCAAGTGGAGATCGCCTCGGCTTACCAGAAGGTCGCCGAGGTTCAAGGCGATCCCATGTTCCCGAACTTGGGAGATTCCAAAGGGGCTCTCGAAAGCTCGAGGAAATCGCTGACCATTTTGGAAACACTATCTCGCGCCGAACCCGAGGACCAGCAGGTCCGCCTCGCTATTGCGGAAAATCAGCAACAGATCAGCGATGTGCTCCACTTTTCCGGTGATACCGCGGGCGCGGTCGAGCATTCAAGGGAAGCACTGAAGATTTATGAAAGTCTCGCTGGAGACATGGCCGACGGTCCGAAATTTCAAACAGAACGAGTGATCCAAACCTATCATTATGCAAATTTATTGGGCTTGGCAGGCAGCCTGGACGAAGCCGCGACCGAATACAGACAAGCTGTAGAGCTTAGCCAACAAATGATCGCAAAAAATCCGTCGGACGAGGACGGGAAAATTCATCTGGCAACGAGTCTCGACGGACTCGGTAACGTTCTTCAAGAAAATGGAGATACTGCCGGGGCACTCGCGAATCGCGGCAGAGGGCTGGCGATTCGCGAAGAACTGGCCAAACTTGATCCGAACAACGCTCACTACCGCAGACAGCTGGCCTTTTCTCATCACAACATGGGATTATCGCTGGTCGAAGCAGGAGACCTCGCCGCCGCTTTGGAGCACTTCCGAAAGGAGTTGAGTTTATTCGAGTCGCTCGGTAGTGCTGACCCCAAAGATGCTCAAGCCCGAAGAAACGAGTCCCTTGCCCGTAAACAGATCGGTGATGCGCTAATTCGCGGCGGTGAATTCAGTGCCGCGCTCGCTCACTACCGTTCTGCACTGGAAATGGATCGCGGCCTTGCATCTGCTGATCCGAGCAATTCTCAAGCTCTGCTTGATTTGTCGTTCAGCGAGAGCAAAGTTGGGGCCGCATTGGGAAAACTGGGCCAGAGGCGCGAAGCTTTAGTAATGCTACGCAGCGGAGTAGCCAGGCAGGAATCGCTGGCCGCTGGAGATCCCAACCACCTCCTGCTCTACAACCATTTGGCGAACAGCTATACGCGGCTCGCCGATTGCCTGCAGGACAGCGGGCATATAAAAGAGGCCATTAACTATTATCGAAAGGCTGTGGACGCGCGGCGAACCTTCGCTTATAAGAGTCCTGGGAGCAGCATGAATCGTGGCGCGCTCGCTGAATGTTACACGAATCTAGCAAGAGCGCTCGCGGCGAGTCACCAAGAGGATGCCTTGAAGCAATTCAACAGGGCTCTCGAGCTGCTGGAGCCCCTCACGGCCGCTGATCCGAGTAACGCGCAGTATCGAATTCTGCTGGCAGGTGCGCTGTCTAATACAGCGCGGTTGTACGCGCGCAAGGCCGAGGAAAACGACGAACCTTCAACGCGTGTCCAGAATTTAGCGAAAGCGCAATCCTTTTATCAGCGCGGACAGGAGTTGTGGCGGGAACTAGAGAAGGCCGGGAAACTCCCGGCACCTGAGACGCGGATGAATCGAGAAGTGAGCAGCGAGCTCGCGCGGTGCAACGATTCGTTGGCGAAACTACAACAGATACACTGAAGTTAAGAACACTTCTTCAGGGCGGCAATTCTCCCTCAACGAGTACAATTTGCAACCCGTTTCACGAGGCCTGGCCTTCGCCCTCCACAACTGTCGTGTATCGATCAATTCCGATATTCGTGAAACGCTCTCTCCGTTGGCTTGGGGCCGGCCATTTAATTTCGATCCAGTCAACTCGAGTACGCTGGCCCACGCCGAGCACGACTCGCGGATCATGCGAGGCCAGGTAGCTCCCTCCTCCGGTTTTGAAGTACGAACGCTTGAGATCGCTGGATTGCCACGTGATTACTGCCCCGATGGACTCAGGATTAGCACGTTTCGCAACCAGTGTCAGACCTACCCAATGATTGCGCTTTCCCGCTTGGTTCTTTAGCAGTAATGGCGCGCCATTGTTGATTCCCACTAGTACATCCAGCGCGCCATCATTATTAAAATCGCCGACTGCCATTCCGCGCGCGGCATATGGTTTCTGAAAAATAGGGCCGCTGGCAATCGAGACATTTTCGAACCCTTTTCCATTGCCGCGAAACAGCAGCAAAGGCTCCAGGTAGCGGACTGCCGTAGAGTGTTGCTCAATCTTGTCGTCAGGATGTCCGTTCGCCAGGAACAGGTCGAGATTTCCATCGTTGTCATAATCAAAAAACTTCACGCCCCAGCCGCTCATTAGCTTTGTGGTCTTTGCAATACCGTTTGGGATGGCAAGATCATCGAAGCTTTCGTCGTGATTGTTGTGATACAGCGAGTACATTTCCTGATCGATATTGCTGACGAATAAATCCATCCAGCCGTCCTGATCGTAGTCGGCGGCGTCAACCCCCATCCCCGAGCGTGTGTGACCTTCGGCGCTGAAACCAACGTTCGCGTCGATTCCCATTTCGCGAAATTTGCCATTGCCGCTGTTCACGAAGAGAAAATTCGCGACCGTGTCATTTCCGACAAAGAGATCGAGCAGACCATCGTTATTAATGTCACAAGCAACGGCCCCCCAGGCTTTGCCAAGCGATTTAGCGATTCCGGAATCCTGACTCACGTCAGTGAATGTACCGTCACCATTGTTGTGAAATAGCCAGCTGGGAGCAGGATCGTAAACGCGCGGTGTGCAGTAGTATCGAAGGCCGGTGTCGCGATCGCCGCAGAACTTATTTTTCGTTTTATCGAAGTCAACGAACCGGCAAATGAAAAGATCGAGCTTACCGTCGTTGTCATAGTCGAACCAGACGGCGCTCGTGGCCCAGCCTTCAGTCGGCAGTCCGGCGTGTTTGGTGACATCTGTGAATGTGCCGTCGCCGTTGTTGCGGTAAAGGATTACGCCGTTGTATTGGGTGACGAGAAGATCGGTCCAGCCGTTTCCGTCGTAGTCGGCCGCTGCGACCCCCATTCCATAGCCACCCCCGGGTACGCCTGCCTTCTGCGTAACATCGGTGAATGTGCCGTCGCGATTATTTTTATAAAGAGCATTCCGGAGCGGAGGATGAGGATCGAAAAAATCGCACTTGCCGCTGTTCACCAGGTAAATATCCATCCAACCGTCATTGTCATAGTCAAAGAACCCGCAGCCGGCGCCAACGGTCTCTGCAGGATACATGTCGGGCGAGCGTCCATTGCGATGTATCCAACTAATACCACTCACTGATGGCGGCACGAGTTCGAATGGGTACTCTTCTGAAGTAGCTTGCGCGAGGCGAGACACCAAAGAGAAGGGCACGCTGGTCGCCAACATTCCAGCAGATAATTCTCGTAGGAAGTTGCGTCGGGAACGGCGCCACTTGTTACTCCTTCTTACCGTCAAATTCCAAAATCCCCCGTGAACTTTGGCTATTGCGCTGCGCCCGCCAGGAACGGCAACAATGGTGCCGTCTTCATCGGCAGACTAAGACGATACACCAAACTCAATGAGCCAGCGACACCTCGGAGGCGTGCAAACGAAGGGCATTTTGGCCCGTTGTGGCCGTGTGTCCAGGCGTGCTATAAGAGCGGAAATGCGTGGATTTCGGCCCGGTGAGCTTTTTGATCTTAACCCGCGTGCGATTCAAAGTGTTGCTTCCTGGGTCGCATTTTGTGTGGTTCTGGTCTTCGCCCCGTGCGTCGCTTTCTCTCAACTCGATCACGTTCAAAACGCAGCGCGCCTTTTAGATCAAGGCCAACTGCAGCAGGCAGATGCTGAAGCGCAACAGGCGCTGACGGACCCTAAGACGCGGCCGCTTGGGTTGGCGATGTTGGGAACAATCCGGCTGCAACAAAATCAATATAAAGAGAGCGAGCATTTCTTGACGGAGGCTTTACGTCTTAACCCCAATTTAGTGGGCGCACGGCTCACATTGGGTGATGCTTATGTACTGCAAAACCGGCTCGCAGATGGACGCAAGAGTTTTCAAGAGGCCCTCGCGAGGGCGCCGTCAAATTTTGACGCCCGGTTTCACTTAGCCAAAGTGGAGTCTTTGCTGCTGAATTTTCAGCGCTCCCTTGATCTGGCGAAACCGGTCGAATCGAAGCTAAAGGGAACAGAGGATGGACTGTTGCTTTTGGCAACCGACTATGGCGGTTTAGGTAAGAAGGAGGAATTGAATAAAGCATTCGAAGCATGGCAACAGCTTCCTGCACATTCCGATGATGTAGCCGTCGAGTTCGGATTAGTGCTGGCCCATGCCGGAATGCAAGATCAAGCAAAGGAAGTTTTTAAAGAAGCCGAAGAAAATGTAATTTCTCACGCTCCGGCAGCGGTTGTGTTCAAGCTGGCCGAGGGCTATTCCGCCATAGGTTCACTGGATCGTGCCGAGGAGTACTTTGCTCTCGCCCTTCGACGTGATCCCGAGTGCTCGGGTTGCGATCTGGCCCTGGCGCAAATCGCCGAAAAAAATGGGATCGATGAGAAAGCGTTGGCATACCTGATCGCAGCGAAAAAGCTGGATCCTGAGAACCCGGACATTCTTTTTGAATTCGGGAGAGTATGTTTAATGCGCAACCTTACAAAAGACGCGGTGCCTGCGCTAGAAAAGGCAGCCCAGCTGCGGCCGGATCGCGATACATATGTGTACGAATTGGCTTCCGCATACGTAGGTCTAGGGAACCTTAGCGAGGCCGAATCTTTATTCAAACGTCTTTTGAAGAAGCACCCGCAGGACGCTAACCTCATTTATGCCATGGGGGCCGTCTACTACTTGGAGGGAAGGTTCGTTGAAGCACAATCCTCGCTAAAACGCAGCCTCGAAATTGAGCCGAACCGGGCTGCTGCATCATATTATTTGGGCCTCACGTACGATACCTCTGGGGACGACGAACAAGCTGTGGCAGTTTTTCAAGACCTGCTGAAACGTCATCCTGAACATGGTCTCGCACACGTAAAACTTGGCGCCATATTGCTGAGACAACATAAATACGAGGAGGCACGCCGAAACTTAGAGAAGGCAATTTCTCTCTTGCCCAATTCTCAGGAGGCGCACTATCAGTTGGGTGTTCTGCTGCGGCGTACGGGCAATACCGCCGAATCCGAACACCAATTTGACGAGGCGCGAAAACTCGAGTCAGACCGTACGCACGTCCGGCTGCAATTGCTGCTTCCTAATTAGCGAAATGCCACGCGATCTCCGCACAACTGAGGAGTTCCTGAGCGCAAGCTACCGAAATCTCTCGAGGCGTGACTTGCTTCGCCGTATCTTGCAGCTTGGTCCAGCGATACCTGCTTCGCTGCTCTCCCCAGCACTAGCGCGAAGCTTAGCGAAATCTGTCTCCAAAGCCGCCGGAAACAGCGCCGGATTTTCGTTCACAGATATCGCCGCTCATGCCGGCTTGGCAAAGGCCGTAAATGTCTATGGCGGGCTCGATCGCAAGCAGTACATTCTCGAGGAAACTGGTTGCGGAGTAGCTCTGTTTGATTATGACAACGACGGCTGGCTCGATATCTTCATGGTCAATGGCACCCGGTTTGAGGGAATCGTGCCGGGAAATCAACCGTCAAATTTTCTCTTCCATAACAATCGTGACGGCACTTTCACGGATGTGACCGAAAAGGCTGGGCTCGTTCGTTCCGGGTGGGGTCAGGGTTGTTGCATCGGAGATTATGACAACGATGGATGCGACGACCTAGTCGTCACTTATTGGGGAGGGATCGTCCTTTATCACAATAACGGAGACGGGACCTTCACCGACGTTACGGAAAAGTGTGGATTGGTGCAATCCGGCACGAAGCGCTGGAACACCGGGTGCTGCTTCGTCGACTACGATCGCGATGGGCATCTGGATCTCTTCGTCGCGAACTATGTCAACTTCGACCCGAAGATAACGCCTGCGCCCGGCAGCAATCAATATTGCGGCTATTTTGGTCTTTCGGTGGGTTGCGGTCCCCAGGGCATGAGTGGCGGAACGAACATTCTTTATCACAATCGCGGCGATGGGACTTTCGAAGATGTGTCAGAACGTTCAGGCGTGACAGTTCCGCGCGGACCACTTACTCCCACATTCGTGAATGATCAATGGATTCCAACCGGCTCGTATGGATTGGGAGTCTCTGCGGCGGATTTCGATAACGATGGCTGGCCGGATATTTATGTCGCATGCGACACAGCCCCAAGCCGCCTCTACCACAATAACCACGATGGGAGTTTTACCGAAGTTGGTCATGAAACTGGCTGCGCCCTCGACGAGAACGGTAAGCCGCAGGGAGGGATGGGAATTGCAGTTGGCGATTACGACTGCGACGGCTGGTTGGACATCATCAAGACGAATTACTCAGATCAGACGGCCAGCGTCTATCACAACAACGGCGACGGCACATTCTACGATGCGGTGTTTCAGGCCGGAATGGGCGCAAACACGAGGTACTTGGGATGGGGGGTGGGGCTTTTTGATTTCGATAACGATGGCTGGCCGGACATCTTTATGTCGAACGGCCATGTGTTTCCAGAAGTAGACACACGTAAACTGCACGTTACATTTAGGCAGAGCAAGCTCGTGTATAAGAATTTGGGTAATCTGCGGTTCACAGACGTTACATCAAATGTTGGATCTGCCATTACTGACTTACACAGCAGCCGCGGGACGGCATTCGGCGACTTCGACAACGACGGTGATGTTGATGCGGTTGTGATCAACATGAATGAGCCTCCCTCGCTGCTTAGGAATGACTGCACGACGAAGAACAATTGGATAAAGATCAAGTGCGTTGGTACTAAGTCGAACCGGAGCGCGATTGGCGCACGGGTGCGAGTGGTAACTGGCCAACATTCGCAGATAAATGAGGTAATGAGCGGATCGAGTTACATCTCGCAGAATGACCTGCGGCTGCACTTTGGGTTGGGTAAGGCACGGCAAGTTGATCTGATTGAAGTACGGTGGCCTCTGGGATCGGTGGAGTCCTTCAAGAGCATCGACGCTAATCAATTGATCATATTGCAAGAAGGGAAGGGCATCATCAGGGAGCCTTTATTGAAGTCACAAAAGCAGATTCCTCACCGCTGACGCGGGTTCGGAATGAAATCACGCGGCGTTCCTCGCAAAATAAAAGGATGGTTCGCATCGCGAACCATCCTTTGCTGAGTGACTTCTGCTGTGATTTAGAAGAACAACTCGAGCGCGAACTGGATTCGCCTCGGGATGTTGCACTGACTGCTTACGTTGCCGAAAGCTCCCGTACTCCAGACGGTGCTTCCGCCGGCAGTTTGACCGTAGCAGTAATACACGCGGTTGAACACGTTCCCGGCATCCGCGTGGAAGCGCAGGTACGTGCGTTCGGTGATGTACGTGTCTTTCATGAACGAGAGATCCTCGTTGTAGGACGGGAAGCCTCGCACGTTTTGGTCTTGCCTTGGGGCGTTGCCAAAGGCAGGAAGGCCATTGGACGTGGTACCCGGATCCGACCAACCTGACGTGTTCAGGTAGGTTTGGCTACACTGACCGAGGATACCCTTAGCACCAAGGACACCCGGGTCGCAACTGAAGTTAGTATTCCTTCCATGTCCGACTACGTTCGGGAACCTGGCATAGTTAAAGAGGTAGATACCTAGACTATTCGGCATGGTTATATCTATAGGTCTCCCGGATGAGTAACTTTGAACCCCGGAGATCTGCCAACCACCGATAAGTTTGTTGACCACCCCTGGAGCGCCTCCGAGAAGCCGTTGACCTTTTCCGAATGGCAGTTTGTATATCCACCCGAATGAGACAACGTTCGGAACATCGTCGGCGCTAACCGTGTATAGATTTTTCATATTGCTTGGGTCTTGGACGGGAGGTCCCCCCGCCCCTAGTCCGCTTTCCGCGCCATTGTTCATCAGGCGGGAGTGAGTATAAGAGGCTTTGAGCTGCAGGCCAGCAGCCATGCGCCGCTCAAATGCCACTTGGAGTGCGTTGTAATGGCTTTCTCCGAACGGGAAGGAGCGCCAGTTGATTTGTTGGTACTGCGGCCAAGAACGGAGCGCTTGGGCAAGATCGCCAGTGAATGATGGATAGGGCGGTGTTGAGAACCCTGCCGCGATTGCCGCCGCATTGGGAACAGTGGTTACTGTGCACCGATGGGTTACCGGATCTAGGCTTGTTGGACAACTGAACGCGCCGTTTGTGAGTGCCGTTCCGTATTGCAGAACAGTATCCGGATTCATGTTGTCGAAGACGCCGGCTGAACTTCGACCATCGATGAGTCGCGTACCGTGATTGCCGACATACGCGATGTCAATCGCCATGTTGTGCGTCAACTCGCGCTGGAACGAAACGGACCAATTCTGGTAGCGCGGCATGGTGTATGTCTTGGGCCACACTCCCACCGGATTGCCACCATTTGCTATATCGGGCCGTAGCGTTTGCGAGCCAGGAAGCACGATTGAGCCATTGGGCCAGCCGCATGAGATTGTTGCACCGGAAAGCTGCGTAAGATTCGCCGGACATGAACCCGTTCCCTGGAAATAGAATGCCGGCTGCCGACCGCCGGTAGTGTCGGATATAGTCGGGTTGGTCTGATAGCCATCCACCGGATAGGGATCCCATGAGTCGGCTTGTACGCCAGCATAGTAAATGCCATAGCCGCCACGCACGACTGTCTTCGGATCAAACGAGTACGCAAAGCCGAATCGCGGCCCCACGCTCCAGCTACTCTTTCCTGTAGCTTGAGAAGCGTTGAACACGGTAGCTCCCAGGTGCCCAACGGGATTTTGGGCACTGGGGTCGAAGGTCGAGAAGCGCTTGAATTCTTCCGAGACTCCTGAAGTCCAGTCGAAACGCAGTCCTAAAGTCAAGTTCAACTTGTTAGTGACTTTGATGTCATCATTCACCCAAGGTGAACTGTACCGCATCTTCGGCATGAACTTGAAAGGAACCGAGAAGTTGGCGCCGTCGACCTGGCCCAAGATAAACGAAGCGAACTCATTCCCCGTCGGGCCGCCGTTCAGGATGGCTCCACTTGCAGCAAAGCCTGCAGTTCCGGTGTCATTGAAGTTGAAGTTGCCACCGGTGTTTGCCGCCCACCCGGTTTGCGGGAAGGTCATGTAACGGTATTCAATGCCCGCCTTGATTGTGTGCTTACCGGTATTCCACGTGACGTCATCAAGGAACTGATAACGGTTGTTGATGTCAGCACCCTGACTGGCCCACGGCGTTCCGTAATGAGTGAAGCCATAGGGACCATTAAAGTTCAGTTGCGGGAAGCCGGCGTTGTTAAATATCGGTTCGTCAGGCAATCCCAACCCAAGCTTCTGGTTCCAGCCCACGCCACCGGAGAGCTGGTGGCCGAGCATCTGCCAACGATCGTAGGCGAGGGTAGTGTGATTGAATAAATTGGGCTTAATGACCCAGTTCATCTGCAGGTGTTCAAAGTGGTTGGTGATGCGTTGATAGAAGCCCTGGCCGATATAAGTGTCATTGGCTTTGGAGTCGGTTTCTCCATTATTTGTCGTAGTGCAGCCGCCAGGCCCACCGCAGTGCGCGATGCGTGGCCGCACGTTCTCATAGTAGGTATTTGCAATCGAAAACTTGTCATTGAATGTGTGATCCACGCGCAGCAACCAAGTGCGAACGTTGATCTTATTGTTGTCATCCGAAGTTCCGCCGAATTCATTCGGCTTACCCAGAGCGGAATTAGCATCGAGCGAGGGTATAAGCGGAACAACTGTCGCCGCGAGAGAACTCCGCAGCGGATCATTGGCCGGAATGATGTTTGCTTGACCCGCAATCGGGGCTCCCGTCGTAGTGTCGAATCCATAGCCATCGCGCACCGGGACATTACCAACCAACCTGGTCGTTGCCGGGTTAAAGACTTCGCCTTTATACATCGGCCTGCCCAGCGCATCGGTTCCCACTTGATCGCTTAGATTTAAGTATTCGCTGAAGTCGCCCAGCCTCGTTTTGGCGTCCGGAAGGACGTTCACCAATCCGGTATTGACTGTGCTGTGGTAGTCCAGCCCGTCAATGTTAAAGAACCAGAAGGTCTTCTTAAGTTTGGGAATTGGACCGCCCAGATCGAATCCCCAGTTGTTCTGACCCAGCGGCAGCGTGTTGTTGCGACCGTTTTTTTCGAGCAATGGCCCAACAAAATAGTTCGAAGCGTCAAACTTGTTGTTGGTGTAGAAGTCGTAGAGATTGCCATGAAATTGGTTGGTGCCAGACTTCGTGGCGTAAGTGATGAACCCGCCGCTGGTGTGACCGTATTGCGCAGAGAAGGTATTCTCGACGACGGTCATTTCCTGCACAGACGGATATGGAATCGAGCTTTCCTGTGTCTGCTGGTGACCTTCGGCGTATCCGAACGCAGCGCCGTCGAACCAGTTTTCTGTTGCCAGCATTTGGCCGCCGTTGATACGGGACTCAAATTGGCTGCCACGGAAAATTGCGTCGCCGTTCGGCTGGACCGGAACATATCCGGGCTGCAACTGCAGTAATGACTCGGCAAGTCGAATGTCGGCGCCCATTACTGCCGGAAGGTCTTTGTAGTACTCGGCGCCGACCGTGTGCGAAACGGTCGCGTTTTCTGAGTTCACGAGCTCAGTCGCGCCTTGCACTTCAACCGTTTCAGTCACGGAGCCAACGTCGAGTTTCGCGTCCTGCCGGTAGGTCACAGCACCCGTGAGCACGATTCCGGGACGCGAGTATACCTTGAATCCTTGCTTCTCGATGTCCACGCGATAACTGCCCAAGGTGAGCGGAGGCGTGCTGTAATTTCCCGCGCTGTTCGTACCGACTGCAGTTTGAGCGCCGGTGCCTTCGTTGGTGACTGTCACCTTGGCATCAGCGATTGCCGCGCCGCTAGCGTCGGTGACGACGCCGGTGATGACCGCCCGATCGGCAAACTGAGCGTACGCGCTGTGACTTGTGAAAGCGACAAGGCTAAGCAACACAGAAACTGCGGCAAACGAGAACCGTTTCATCTGACGCCTCCGGTTAATTTCTGTTCCGCTATCTACGTGGCGAGGAGAAACTTGGAAATCCGAAGTTGCACGATGCTAACGTTGCGCCTTGCGCCCCCCTCGAAGGGGCCGCCGCGCTAGCGACGAACTTGGCAACCGGGAGTTTCCATCCACGAACGTTTGAGAAAACCTTTACTCACATTGGGCAGCCTTTTATCATGTGCAAAAGAGGAGTGTCAAGCTAATTCTTTTATATTAGAGGTTAAACGCTTTACTTGTTCCCCGACTGACCTCGTTTGCATACTGTATACAGTTCGTCTGACACCCCCTGCTTTCCGAAATGCACATACGGTCGCACTAATCAACGGGAATGAACGACATACGGCGTAAGGAATTACTTCTCGTTGGCTTCGTGTTTTGAGCGCTCAAGTCCCCAGGAAGCCCACCGATATCCCAACCTTCCGTGCCTTTATCGAGGTTCAATGGCAGATTGACGCGCGGCGTAACAAGGAACTCTTTTTCTGAAAAACCCGCTTTACTCATCTCGATCTTGAATCGGCGCCTTAGGAAATCGTTTACCTAAGATTTGTGGGCAATCAGGGGACACGGATCGTGGGGGCTAATCAGAACTTCTGCTTGCGAATAATGCCCTGGCTTTCCAGGATGGTGACTAGTTGGTCGGCGTCGACAGCGGTAATGGTCTCGCTACTCCCGTTTGTCCATCGGACGGTAAGCTGCACTCTAGTTTCCGGACCCAGACCGAAATGCAAACGCCGGTCATTTGCAGAGTAGAAGCTAGATTGCGCCTGCACTTCCTGGGTTTGGAGGTGCTTCCCGTAGCGCGCAGTCACCCGCGTTCCGATAGCACTGCGATTGCTGTGGACGCCTATCAGCTGCACTTTCAGCCAGTGACCGCCGCTCGAAACGTCGTTCCGCAACAGTGACGGTGGCTCGTTCATGTTCATCACCAGGACGTCAATGTCCCCATCATTGTCGAAATCTCCAAAAGCGCATCCACGACTTGCATGGGTTTCGGAGATTCCTGGCCCGGCCTCATCGATCAGTTCTTCAAATCTTCCGTCGCCGAGATTGCGAAATATAAATCGAGGAGTGCGGAACGGATATGCGGGCACCTTCTTCTCAACTTCCGGATACACGCTACCGGTGGCAACGAACAGATCAGGAAATCCATCATTGTCGAGGTCGACCATGCCCGTGCCCCAACCCACGTAGCGGGTTTCAACCCCCAATCCGGAACGGATAGTGACATCATCGAAATTTCCTTTTCCATCGCCGTGATAAAGAACGTTGGTATCATCGGCAAAATTGGTCTTGAAGATATCCAAATTGCCGTCCAGGTCGTAGTCCCCGACGCCGACACCCATTCCAGCTTGTTCCATGCCATCTTCACTGAGAGCCACACCCCGCTCGAGCGCCTCTTCGCGAAATGTGCCGTCGTGCTGATTTCGGAAGAGCCAACTGGGGGTTGAATCGCAAGCGACGTAAATGTCGGGCCAGCCGTCGTTATCGTAATCGGCCGCTACTACGGTCATCGGGTAAGAACCTGCGCTGGCTGCCACGCCGGAAGACTTGCTCACGTCTGTAAATGTTCCGTCGCCGTTATTGTGGAACAGCTGTACGAATCCGGTGGGAAGTCCGCGAGGGCCGCAGTTCACGGCAACCCCCTTCCACGTGCAATCCGGATTCTCGCCGGGCTTCGGCAACTTTTCGATAGTGGTATTGAGATAGTTGGCGACGAAGAGGTCCAAACGCCCATCGCGGTCATAGTCGACCCAGGTACAGCCGGAGCCATAACGAACGGCATCCAGCGCCAACCCGGCTCGCGAGGTCACGTCTGTGAAGGTGCCGTCACCGTTGTTGCGATAGAGAACGTCGTGCCCGTAGTAGGTGACGAAAATGTCGTCGTACCCATCATTGTCGTAATCGCCGACGGTGACGCCGCAAGCCCAGCCCTTCCGCGTCAGACCTGCCTTCGCCGTGACATCTGTGAAGGTGCCATTTCGATTGTTGTGGTAAAGGCGATTGCTTGCGTCGGGAGCGCTGTCGTCGAGCCGAGTGCCGCTGAGAACGAAGAGGTCCATCCAGCCATCGTTGTCGTAGTCGATAAAGGCCAAGCCGCAGCCTACGACTTCAACGATGTAACGTTTGCTCTCGACACCACCGTAGATGATGGGATGGGTCAAGCCAGCTTTTTGGGCTACATCTGTGAACTGGGCAAGAAAGGGGCGTCCCGAAGGCTTTCCGCGTGGCTCAGGCTTCACCCCGCGGGAAGAAATTCCTTGCGCGAGCGCTGCGCGGAGTGGCTGGAAGATCGTAGTTGCTCCTGCCAGTGTAAAGAGCGCTTTGCGGCGTGTGATCATCTTGAGGGCTCAATGGCCTTCAAATATTGCCGGGCTTTTACATTTTCAAATTGCTGCACGGTTCCTGAAGGCCAGCGAATCTCGATTGACTTTGCCGCCGAGTCATTTCCAATCCCGACCAAGACTCGCTTATCACTTGCGGAAAGATAGCCGACCGCGGTATTGACGGTGAAATACTGCGTTAGCCCCGAAGCAGCGACTACCTTTATGCGAGCGCCTATTCCGTCGCGATTGGACCTCGTACCGGTTAGATCAATGCCGATCCAGTTATTCCTATTACCACCGTCGTTCCTCAAGGCGTAGGCGGGTTCGCCAACATTGTTCACCACGATGTCGATATCGCCATCATTGTCCAGATCCCCAAAAGCTGCGCCGCGACCGGCCCAGGGTTTTTCGAAGACATCGCCGGGCGTTACGCGAGAAAAATGGCCAGCGTTATTTTGTAAGAGCAACGGAGGTTCAAGGTATCGCAGGTTAGGAGAGGTTTTTTCGATTGTGTCGATTACGTGGGACTGCGCAACAAACAGGTCTTTCCAGCCGTCGTTATCGTAATCGACGAAATGAGTGCTCCATCCAGAGAACATTCGCGTTGCCGTTCCGATCCCGGATGCGTTCGTCACGTCGCGAAAAGTACCGTCTCCACTGTTGCGGAAGAGCATATATCTCTGATCGGAAAGATCGGTGACCACAATGTCAGGACGACCGTCATTGTCGTAATCGTTGAAATCGGCGCCCATTCCGGCGAAAGTCTTGCCGTCTTCGTTGTAAGCGACACCGGCAAGCAGCCCCACGTCGGTGAACGTCCCATTCCCGTTGTTGTGGTAAAGGAAGCATTGCACGGAGTCGTTCGCCACAAAAATATCGGTGTAACCGTCGCCGTCGTAATCAGCAAAGGCCACGCCCAAACTTTTGCCTTGCGGATTTGCGATCCCGGCTTTTTCCGAGACATCGGTGAATGTGCCATCGCCATTGTTGTGATAGAGGATGTTCGCGACGCCCTCGTAATTATCGGGATGGCAGTAGGCGCGATATCCGGGCGCCTTTTCTCCGCAGTAGCGATTGGTTTTGAAACTCCAATCGAGGTAGCGGGTCACGAATAAATCGAGCTTGCCGTCATTGTCGTAATCGAAAAATCCGGCACTTGCGCTCCATCCGCCTGCACGCACCCCAGCCTTCTCGGTGACGTCGGTAAAGGTGCCATCACCGTTATTGTGATAAAGAATGTTTCCGCCGTAGCCAGTGACATATAAATCTTCGAAACCGTCGTTGTCATAATCACCAACTGCCACGCCCATACTGTAGAAGCCTTGTGGCATGCCGCTCAGCCCTGCCCGTTCGGTGACATCGGTGAATGTGCCATCCGGACTCTGGTGGTAAAGCCGGTTCCAGAACTTCTTGTCGGATTTGTCGGGCATTTTGCCGTCCGGCATCGGATCGTTGATCATGGCGCCGTTGGTGAAGAAGATGTCGAGTCGCCCATCGTTGTCGTAATCAAAAAGTGCGACTCCGCCGCCCATGGTTTCAAGAAGGTACTTGTTCGTAGTGGCGGAATTCTCTTGCTTAAAATTGATTTTGAGCTGTTGGGTGGCGTCGGAGAAACGGACGCTCGGACCAGATTTAGCGCCAAGAAGCACAAATGAAACTACAACGGCGATGATGCTGCGAATGCGCGGCCTCCCTGGTCAATCGTGCGCTGCACGTGATTGTGCCGCATCGGCTGCTCTCGCTTCACGGCGCATCTTCTCAAGTTGATTATTTTCCCGGTCCAATTTTGTAAACGAGTCCAGGGCCTTCCGGCTGTCGTCCATTCTTCCGAGCCGACGGTAGAGGCCGGCCAGCACATAGAAGTATGTCGACGAGCGCGGATTGATTTCAGTGGCGTGGTTGAGGGAATCAACCGCGTCTGCGAGGTGCCCCTCGGCCTCTTGCGCTTTGGCTTTTTGAAACCATGCGGGATCGCACTTGGCATCGAGCTGCAGCGCTTTCTCAGCGTAATCGAAGGCCTTTGTCGGATCGCCTGTCCGGTTGTAGTACGCGCTCAAATTGACGTGAGACTCTACGAAGGTCCCATGTTTCTGCTCGTTGAGGTCTACTACTTTCTCGTAGGTTTTGACTGCTTCAGCGTCCTTACCCAAGGCTTCTTGCGCGAAACCCAAAGCATTGATCGCTTCCAGGTACGATCCATCCAGTTGTATAGCCGCCTCGAATTGTTTTCGCGCTTCCACCCAGTTGTCGCGGAGCGAGAACAGTTTGCCTAAATCGTAATGGCCTTCGGCGGATTGGGGTGAGTAGCGGATGGCCTGCTCGAACTCGGTCTGTGCGGCATCGAAGCGCCCAATGATCAACAGATCGCGGCCCAAAATCTTATGTGCCTCGCCGCTTTCCACATTCAACGAAAGAGACTTGGACAGAGACTGGATCGATTCTCCGATCTTTTTTTGCCCGAACTCGCAATACCCTCGCGCGTACCAGCCCCAGGAAGAATTTGGGTGTTGTTGTACGTAGCCGGTGAGAAGCGGCTCCAGTTCTTCGAAGCGGCCCTGACGAATGTAGGTTTCGAAATTTGAAATCTGATCTTGATCGTCTGCGGCTGTGCCTTCTGGCTGCAGCAGAGTTGAAGTGCGATCTGAAGCAGTCAGGCGAGCGAGACTTTGCCTGGAAGCCGAGTCTCCCGGATTCAACTGAACAGCCTTGCGATAGGCTGCGACCGCTCCGGGGACATCGTCCTTTCTTTCAAGGGTAATGCCGAGGAAGCGTTCTGCGACGGGGGACTCAGGTGCGAGCTTGATTGCGTGCTCGAACTTTGCTTCTGCTGTTTCAAGCTCTCCCTTCTGCAATGCGGCGCGGCCCTCGGATATATCGAGAGTCGCATTTTGATTTCGTTCGTCGGCAGCAGAGAGCTGGCGCCCCTTTTGTATTTCAGCCGTTCCTTCCGATTGTTTACCCGCCCGCGCCAATGCCAGGCCGTATTGGTAATGCGACTCGCCGCTCTGGGGATCGAGGCGGACGGCTTCCTGAAGTTGCGCAACGGCTGTATCTACTTTGCCGTCCTGCAAGAGCGCTTTGCCGAGTGCGAGGTGGGCGCGGGCAAACGTTGGCGCCATAGATACCACTCGGCGTAGTTGCTCCACTTGTTTTGCCAAACCGTGACTTGGACTATCACCGTAGGCTTCGGCCAGATTGAACCGCGCCTCGACTGAAGCCGGGTCGAGCGCCACCGCTTTTTCGAGCTCCGGTATCGCGGCTTCCACATCGCTGAACATGAGCGCCGCTCCCAGGTTCGCATGCGCCTCGGCGTATTCGGGGCGCGCGCGGATCGCCTCGCGAAACTGCGCAATAGCGCCTTGATCATCGTCATTTTGGGCCATGACGAGACCCATGTTGTTGTGGGCTTCCGGATAATCGGGGCGCAATCGGGCCGCCGCGCGGAATTCTGCCAGCACCTGGTCGCTATCAACTCCCTTGCGGCCCAATAGAAGTCCAAGCATGTTGTGCGCGTCGGCGCGAGTTGGATTTTTGTTGATGAGTTCTCGCAGACCGGCAATGGCTGAGTCCCAATCAGGCGTCGGAGCAGATGAAGGAAGATTGAGTCCCGCTTCCAGTTGACCGATTGCTTTGTCTAATTCCTTTTCGCGAAGAAAGACGATGCCGAGATCGATATAGTTTGACGCCAATGGCGGCTGAAGGGCGAGCGCGCGCTGAAGGTTCACACGCGCGGCCTCCAGATTTCCGCTTTCCCGCTGCGCCAATCCCAGCAAAGCATAACTCGCGCCCGCGGCGGGATCCAGCCGCACACTATTTTCTAATTCGACAATCGCCTTGTCTTTTGATCCGCTATACCAGAGCGCAGCGCCGTAATTGTAGTGAGCATCGGCAGAATCTGGGCGCAATTCGATTGCACGCTGCAGGTGGTTCAATGCTGAGTCCAGATCACCCTGCTGGCCGAGGATATAGCCCAGAAGACTTTCTGCTGCCGCATTGCGAGGATTGCTTTCGAGTGATTTCAAAAGTTGTTCCTTGGCAGCCTCGACATCACCTTTCGCGACCGCGTCCTGCGCGCGGACGTATGCCTCATCTTGTTCAGCCGCGAGCGTTGCGCTGGATTTGTGCATCGTCGCACTTTGCTGCTTCAACGCCAACCCAAGTGCGTAGTAGCTTTCAGAGAGGGCCGGATTGATCTTCAGTGAGCGCTCAAAGGCTGCGACAGCTCCGGTCAAATCACCGTTTTGCTGAAGCGCCTGGCCAATCTCATATTGCAGCTTGGCATCATTGGGCTGGGCCTTCGCGACTCGCCGCAAATGCACCAGTGCCCCTGCGGCGTCGCCATTTTCACGCAAAGCAATCCCCAGGTTCAGGTGGGCCGCCAAGCTGTCCGGCTCAAGCGCAAGCGCCTTCTCAAAGACCTTGACGCCTTCCGCTACGTCGCCGCTCTTTGAGAGTGCCGAGCCGAGATTCGTGTAGGCGCGTCCGTATCGCGGATTGAGAGAAACAGCTTTACGAAGCTCGGCAATCGCATCGGGGAAATCTCCCTTCTGCATGAGAGCGACGCCAAGCCAGTTGTGCGCTTCGGCCGAAGCAGGAGCGAGTTTCACGGCATCTTGAAATGACTGCAGTGCCTTTGGATAATCGCCCTGTTCCCACAACTTCCGCCCAAGATTGAGGCTCGGGGGTTCGGATGGACTCGTGGCCGCCGGGTTTGATTGGTGCGGTCGAGCAGTGGATTGCTGCGACAAAGATTTTGAAGACGAAAGCCCGAGGAGCGCGAGCAGAAACAACACCCGTCCCGGAGTAGACAACCTATTCATAACCGTGGGTCTGAGCAATATTTCCAGGTGCGGCTCTAAATTATCAGCCATGAAGATCGTCTTCAAGCACGAAAACCGGCGCTCCTGGCGCGATCACTCGATATTACCAATTTTCCGGTTGAGGTAATTATCCGACCCAAATTCGATTCGGGTAACCTTAACGGCCCATCCAACCACCATCGACCACCAGCATGTGGCCATGTATGTAGTCGCTGGCTTTAGAGGCCAGGAAAACGGCAGCGCCGGCAAGGTCGGCCGGCTCGCCCCAGCGGGCGGCGGGAATGCGCTCCAGGATTTGACGGCTGCGGTTGGGGTCGGACCTCAATGCGGAAGTGTTGTCGGTCGACATGTATCCGGGTGCGATGGCGTTGACGTTCACACCCTTGCTCGCCCATTCATTCGCGAATGACTTTGTCAATGCTGCGACACCTGACTTGGCTGCCGCATACGCCGGAACAAGAATTCCGCCTTGAAATGACAACAGTGAGGCGATATTGATGATCTTACCCGCACCATTTGCGAGCATATGTTGGCCAGCGCGTTGAGTTAATCGAAATACCGAACTGAGGTTGACTGCGATGACTTCATCCCAGTACTGCTGGGGAAACTCGGCCGCCGGTGCGCGTTTGATTGTGCCGGCATTGTTCACCAGGATGTCGATGGAGCCGAACTCATCAATTGTGTCTTGAATCAACTTGTCGCAGAGTTGCAGGTTCGCGATATCTCCTGAAATATAAAAGCTCTTACGCCCCAGCTTGGAAATTGTGTGGCAAATATCGTCGCCTTGCGGGGACCGTCCGTGACACACCACATTGGCGCCCGCATCCGCGAGAGCGACGGCTATGGCTGCGCCGAGCCCACGATGCGAACCAGTTACAAGCGCATTCTTTCCGTCGAGGCTGAATGATTGCAGAATCATCTGTGTCTGTTTATACCGCTGACCACATCTACTTCGTCGAATAGTAAGCCTTGACTTCGCTCGTTCCCGGCCAGGAAACAGGCTGTAGCACCAACTCCCCATTTTTCTGCGTCCAATTGGCAGAAGTATTGCCGTTTATGCGCAGCTCGTGGATGTGTTTATCCTGACCGTAGATGATGAATTGAAGATTGTGGAACCACGGATGGTAGGTCCCTTGCTCGGGGGAGATTTTGATCTCCAAAGAATCGGCATCCAGCGTACATGAGAACTGTATGCGGGCGAAGTCGCCGCCCTGATAGGCCAGCGTATTGCCGTCGTCCGTGTATAAATCGCCGCCACAGTCATTGCCGGGGTAGACCCGCAGTTCAAGCGGTCCGTTTGGAACTTCCTCCACGTGCGTTACGGTCGGCTGCTCTGGAAGTATGGTTCCTGCGCGAACGTACACCGGGAGCACCCCTAATGGCGGATCAACATTAATGCTCGCTCCAGCAATTACTTTTTGACCGGTCCAGAAGTTATACCAATCGTCCTTGGGAAGGACGACATTATAAGGTTGGGCAAAATCCCAGACTTTAGGCGCAACCAGCAATGAGCCGCCGAACATGAATTCATCCTGGTTCGGAAGCAATTCAGGCTGATCAGGAAATTCCAGGAACAACGGCCTCATTACCGGCACGCCTGTGAGTGACGCCTTCTGCATTTCTGTGTAGATGTACGGAAGCAATTGATACCGGGTCTCGATATATTTCTTGCGAATTGCTTCGTGTTGTGGCCCGTCGACCCAGGGTTCGCGATTGCGCGTCCCTTTCGCGGCATGATTGCGAAACATTGGGTTGAACGTGCCCAACTCCATCCATCGCGTAAGCAATTCGGGCGTCGGACTGCCGTTGAAGCCTCCGATATCGTCGCCGGCAAATGCAAAACCGGAAATTCCCAGATTCAGAAGCTGTGGAATCGAAATGCGCATGTGGTTCCACGTGGCGCTGTTGTCGCCAGTCCAGGTTGCGGCGTAGCGTTGTGTGCCGGCAAATGCTGCGCGGGTCAGCACAAAGGGGCGAATGTCAGGTTGCAGCCGCAGCAGTCCCTCGAAAGTTGCCCGCGCATTCTCCATTCCGAACACGTTGTGAATCTCGCGATGGTCGGTCTTTCGGCCTTCAACGTAGTGGACGGTATCTAGCGGCATGGTCTTGTCCGGATCGTGGAAAATTGATGGTTCGTTCATGTCGTTCCAATATCCGCGAATGCCCATTTCCTCGAAGTCGCGGTACAGCGTTCCCCACCAATTTCGCACTGCTGCGCGCGTGAAGTCCGGGAAGACGCTGTCACCCGGCCAGACTTTGCCGGTGTATACAGAGCCGTCCGGGTTTTTTACGAAGAAGTCTTGCGCCAGGCCCTCGTCATAAGGCTTGTATCCGGCAAGTTTTGCGATGTGCAGATCAGTTATCGCGACGGTTTTGAAACCTTCATGGAGAAGGTCTTTGATCATGCCTTCAAAGTTTGGGAAGCGCCGGCGATCGATTGTAAAAGGCCTGTTGTTCTGCTGATAGTCGATGTCAAGATAAATGACGTCGGCGGGGATATTGCGCTTGCGGAATTCACTTGCAATTTCGCGCACACGCGCTTCCGGATAGTAGCTGTACCGGCATTGCTGATATCCCAAGGCGAACAGCGGCGGAAGCTGTGTGCGACCGACTAGCGTGGTGAAATCGCGAATTACCTGCTTCGGATCAGGCCCATAAAAGAAGTAGTAGTCCAGCTTGCCGCCCTCTGCGCTGAACGAGTACTGATCGCGCGAGTTGACGCCGAAGTCGAAGCTCGTTCGATAGGTGTTATCGAGGAACAGACCATATGCATCACCGTTCCGCATGGCAAGAAAAAATGGAATGCTCTTATAAAGCGGATCAGTGGATTCCTGCCATCCGAATGCATCGGTGTTCCACAAGCTGACAGCCATGCCACGACGGTCCAGCGGGCCAGTCTTATCTCCCAGTCCGAAGTAGTGCTCATCTTCAGGCATTTGTTTTTGGACGCGGAAGGATTGGCCACTAAAGACGACTGGTAAGTTCGTTGCGTCCTGAGATATCGCTTTTCCGGTGCGATCAAGAAATTGAATTCGCAGGGGAGACTTAGAAATGTCTATGACCATTGCCCCAGTGTCGACCGCGACCGAGTCACTAGCTTCACTGGTTTTCAGAACTGGAGGATTCTCAAAGCTGTTGGGGAGCACTGCGAATGGATCTTCCGGCGGGTCATCGCCGACCACCGAATATCGCAAGCGGACGACCGCGGGTGCCAATACGTCGATCTGCAGCTCTATGTCTCCTGCAGTCAGTTTCAACCCATGTGCAGTCTGGTGAACAGAAGACACATTGCCGGGAACTACCTGCGAAGCCGACCAGAGCCGTACGGGCATGAGACTCAGGCACAAGAACGCAGGAACACACAACGCGCCGCCTACTCTTGCAATGAAATTGGTCGACAGCTCAATCCTCATTTCGCCACGCTATGGGCAGCCGCGTTCATTGTCAATACTCAGTAGCTTGACCGGAAACGCGCTGCGCATCGGGAGAGTGCAAAATGGTCTGCCTGCTTTGAGACGCACGATCTCGAGGGCATGAAGATTGTGGCTCTTCCGCGAAGAATCGATTTGAATCTGGAATAAAAAAGCCCAAGTCTGGAAGCTGCACAGACCTGGGCAGAGTGGAGCTCTGACGAGAGGTTATTTGAAGTGTCCAGGAACGATTACGCCGAACGTGCCCGCCAAATTATTTGCCGGACCCGCAGTGAAGTACAACGAATTGGTCGCACCATTGCTGGCGCTGCCACCACCGAAGTCGATGGACCATAGCTGGTCAATCACGATCCGCCGGTCGTGCTCGTCGCGCAAATAGCCAACGAATCTGCCAAGCGCGTCGTAGGCAACGATGGTGCCATGATCATTGTTGTTTGAAATCAGCAGAGCATTTCTCAGCCGTCCGAAATTCGGTGGTGCGACGGCGAATCCCCAAGGCTGGTTCAAATGCTTGTCCTGAGTGAATGTCCCAATCAAGCTCCCATCTTCTTTGTACATATTGATGTAGCCGCCCGCGCTTCCGTCCGGTGGCGCCCAGGCGACGAATACGATGCCATTGATGTCGCGAATTCCGAACGCGGACATTCCGTTGGGAACGTTGGGATCAGTGGCGAAGCTGCCCTTCCAGGTGAACGTGCCGTCGTAGATATCAACTCTGTTATTAGCGTTGTCGACCGCGAACAGCGAATTTCCCGAGGCATGGTTCGTAATCGCAAGGCCGGTGTAGGAAGCTCCACTGGCGGAATTGTCCGCGATGATGATGGCGCTCTTGGGATTTACTGCAAACGACCACGCACTGATTGTTCCATCGAGAGTGTCGAAGATAAATATCGCCGCCGAGCCTTGCACTGGGAATTCTTTCGATCCGTTCCACACTACGCCCGTCGGCTGACCTACGAATTGCTTTGCCGCGGGGGGAATTGAGACGACGAGGCCTTGCTTTGTCCCCATTCCATCGTAAAGCGTTGACCAGCCCGAGCCTTGGTCCGCAACCCACCAGGGACTTCCGCCTGACCGGGCAAGACCCCAGCCGTTCACCTGCAATGGGTCAGCATTCTTTGCAGCTCCAATCTGGTTGGAGTCAAGATTCGTCAGCTTGTATTGCGCCACCGCAGTACTTGAGAGAACTGCCAATACAGAAATCAGCGCGAAAGACAGAACAAGATGTTTGCGCACCATTACATCCTCCTGGAAGATGGGAAACGGCAAGGAATCCGGGGAGACGGGCTGGCCTGCCGCTTACCTGATCGCGGAGAATGCTATCGCTGGGGAATGGGGACGATTGTCACTCTTCGGTAAAGGCTATGTCATTCTGTTTTCAAGAAATTGTCTTGTGAGCTCCAGGGAGCGCGGTAAGAAAGGAAGGAGAAATAAAAAAGTCGCCAGAAAATTAAACAGGCGTCTCGACTCCGAAGAGTCACGAGACGCCCGGGCAGCCCTCCCCCAAGAACTGCTCAAATAGAAAGTAACCGTTACCAAAAAAATTGAGAATGGCACGAACGTGCCAAAGCCTTCCACAGACGGGCGATTTGGAGGAAACACGCTTTTTTTATCGCAATTAAATAGTTCGTGGCTCGCTCAAAAGTTGGCGTGAAGTAACGCCTTACTCTGCCGATGAAGACATAGAGGACGGGTCGGTTCGCCTGTCCCTGTACCCAGACCTTTAAGAAACATTAATGTTTGCAATCATCGGCATAGTTGTTGTGATCGGGGCTATCCTCGGCGGCTACCTCATGGAGCACGGCAACCTGCGCGTCCTGATCCAGCCGGCCGAACTCATCATCATCGGCGGGGCGGCTGTGGGCACCGTGCTGATCGCCAATCCGCTCCATATTCTCAAGCAGATAGCCGACGGCCTCACCGTCGTATTTAAAGGATCGAAGTTCACCAAGCAGCGCTATCTAGACTCCCTACGCTTGACGTACGAACTGTTAAACAAGGCCCGCAGACAGGGCCTGATGTCGCTTGAAGCCGACATCGAAGACCCCGACAAGAGCCCGGTCTTTTCGAAGGATCCCGAGTTCATGAAAGACCACCAGGTACGCTACTTTTTCTGTGACAGCATGCGCATGGCGATCAGTGGAGTAGAGGCGTTTGAACTCGATCAATTAATGGAAATGGACCTTGAGGTCCATCATCACGAAGCCACTGTGCCGGTGGCATCCCTTAGCACGATGGCAGACTCGCTGCCCGGCCTGGGGATTGTTGCCGCCGTGCTCGGGGTTGTGATCACTATGGGCGCACTTGGAGGGCCACCGGAAGAAATCGGGCACAAGGTGGCAGCGGCGCTGGTAGGAACGTTTCTGGGTATTCTCTTGTGCTATGGATTCGTTGGACCGCTCTCTTCAAACATGTCGAAGGCGGCCGATGAAGAGAAGGCCTATCTCTATGTTTTAAAAGTGGTAATGATTGCGTTCCTGAAGGGCACGGCGCCGATTATGGCGGTCGAGGCGGGCAGGCGCGCTATCCCCGGGCACGTGAGGCCGACGTTCATAGAACTGGAGCAAGCGTGCAGAGGCGGAGCGGCGGGCGGAGTTGGCGGGGAAGCTGCACCAGAGGTGCAAGCCGCCTCCTCGGGGGCTTGATCAATGGAAAACGCCCGGCCAATTGTCATTATTAAGAAGAAAGGCGGCCACGGTGTTCATCACGGCGGCGCGTGGAAGGTTGCATACGCCGATTTTGTGACCGCAATGATGGCGCTCTTCATCGTCCTTTGGCTGCTGAACACCAGCAAGCCGGTGCGAGAAGCCATTGCCGGATATTTTCGTGATCCGGCGGGAACAGCAGGAAAGCTTGGCACCAGCGCCGAAGGACCAGGCACAAAGTTTGTTCCGACACCTGTGCCCACGGAGGATATGGGCAAGCTGAAAGATGAGATCGAGAAGTCTCTCCGCCAGCTGCCGAACTTCGACAAGTTAAAAAATCAGATCGAAATCAAAGTCACGCCGGAGGGCTTGCGTATTGAATTGCTCGAGTCAGCGACAGGAACATTCTTCGACTTGGGGAACGCTGCTCCAAACTCAAATGGAAAAGAGTTGCTCGACTTGCTGGCGGGCGAGCTGGGGAGACTTCCCAACAAAATCTCGATCGAAGGGCACACGGATTCAAAGCCATTCAGCGGCAGAAGGAATTACGGCAATTGGGAGCTCTCGACCGACCGCGCGAACGCCGCGAGACGCTTGATGCAGCAAAATGGGTTGGGTGGTAAACAGGTTGCGCAGGTGCGCGGATTCGCGGATCAACTGCTGCGTAAGCCCGATAGTCCTTACGATCCTTCGAACCGCCGAATTTCGCTAATTGTGCAGTACACGACAAAAGAAGATATAGGGCAAGGCAAGACGGCGAGTGCCGTAAAGCAAGTCACGGGCGCCTCGCCGGAACAAGCTGGTCGTGACAGCTCTGAGGAAGCGCCAAAGAAGTGAGTACTGTAGAAACTTCTTTGCGAACTCGCAAATCTTCTTTGGCGATCCCTGCGGTGAAAAGTTCTTACCGCAGATTTGCCGAGGCTAAAGGGGCTCGCTGAGGAAATCACTGCACCTGAAAGGTGCCTTGAACCCCGCTCACCGAGTCTGGCGCAACCCAGACGTCGTATGTTCCCGATGGAATGATCCAGTGCATCTGCGGATCGTACGACCCAAGATCGTTGGCGTTGACCGAGAATTCCACCGTCTTCTGCTCGCCGGGTCCGAGCGTCACTCGCTGAAATCCCTTCAGTTCGCGAACTGGGCGCGAAGTTGGCGCGACCCGATCATGCACATAAAGTTGGACCACTTCGGTGCCTTCGCGCTTGCCAGTGTTTTCAATCTCCGCGCTGACGTGCAGAGTGCCGTCTTTTGAAAGCGACGAATCGTTTTTCAGTGCGCTGTAATTAAATTTCGTGTAAGTCAGGCCGTAGCCGAACGGATACAGCGGCTCCTTGCTCAAGTCGAGATATCCCGTGTGCCAACGATCTGGCGAAGACGGGCGGCCAGTATTTTTGTGGTTGTAGTAAACCGGAATCTGCCCGACAGCGCGCGGCCAGCTCAGAGCCAAACGCCCGCTGGGAGATGCGTCGCCGAAAAGAACATCGGCGATTGCATTTCCCGATTGCACTCCCAAATACCACGCCTGAATGATCGCTGGGATTTTTGCCGGCGCCCAGCTGATATTTAGCGGACGTCCGCTTTCGAGAACCATCACGATAGGTTTGCCAGTCGCGATCACTGCGTCGATCAGTTTCATCTGATCTCCGGGCAAATCGAGCGATGCCCGAGAACTCGCCTCACCAGTCATTCCCGCCAGTTCACCGGCAAATAGCAACACAACGTCAGCTTTCTTTGCCGCGGTTACTGCGTCATCGATACTCGCGGGTTTGGACTCGTTTTGCGCGCCGGAGACTCCCATCGCTGATGCCGGCGCGGGAGCGGCAACCCCTGCCGCCAATCCTTTTTCATATGGCGGAATGTCGACGCCCTTCGCGTAGAGCACGTGATCTCGGCCCAATTTCGCGACAATTCCTTCGAGAGGAGTAACCGCATCTTTCGCCTGTCCTGCACCCGCCCATGGACCGAGCTGTGAAGCTTTGTCATTGGCTAGCGGACCGATCACCGCAACAGTTTGGTTCTTGTTCAGCGGAAGCAAGGCGCGATTATTTTGCAACATCACCATCGATTCCTGTGCGAGCTTGCGCTCGACCTGCAAATTTTCCGCCGTAAGAATGTCCGTCTTTTCTCGATTCGGATCGAAGTAAGGATGATCGAACAAGCCGGCTTTGAATTTGACGCGCAGCACACGCCGCACAGCCTCGTCGAGAACACTTTCGGGCAACTTGCCGGATTTCACGAGATCGGGAATGAACCTGGCGTAAAGATTGTCGGCCATGTCCATGTCCACGCCGGCAGTCAGAGCTTCGAGTGTTGCCTGGGAATCGTCCGCTGCGATTCCGTGCGGGATCAGCTCGTGAACGGAATCGTAGTCGCTCACTACAAAGCCGTTGAACTTCCATTCGTCGTGAAGAATTTCGGTTAGCGTGTGATGGTTCGCACTCGCGGGAATGCCGTTAAGATCGTTAAACGCAGACATTAGGGTGCCCACGCCGGCATCAACCGCGGCGTGAAAGGGCGGCAGGTACACTTCACGAAGTAGTTGCTCCGACATTTCTGCGGTGTTGTAATCGCGTCCGCCTTCGACGGCACCGTAGCCAACGTAATGTTTGGCGCACGCAACCACGCTTTGCGGATCGGCGATATTACTGCCCTGGAATCCACGGACACGCGCGGCGGCGACGACGGAACCAAGATACGGATCTTCTCCTGCGCCTTCGACGATTCGCCCCCAGCGCGGGTCG
Organism: Terriglobales bacterium; assembly: GCA_035279425.1. Lineage (GTDB taxonomy): Bacteria > Acidobacteriota > Terriglobia > Terriglobales > Acidobacteriaceae > Gp1-AA145. Next base: position 75,890 of record DATEHT010000026.1, read on the forward strand.
CGCGCAATGTCGACCATAGGAGCGAATACCCACTTCACGCCTGATGCGGTCGCTTCTTTAGCGGCGATTTTTTCCGCCTGTTCGATCAATTGCGGATCAAAGCTGCCGGCGCTCGCCAGCGGCACAGGGAAAATTGTGCGAAAGCCATGGATCACATCGAAGCCTAAAATCAAAGGAATTTTTAATCGGGAATTCTCGACCGCCGCGCGCTGCGCCTGGTTCGCGTTGTCAGCGCCGAGAACGCCAAGCAACGAGCCGGCTTTCCCCTGTTTGACCGCCTCGAGGTTCTGCGGACTCAGCCCAGGCAATTGCGTCAGCTGGCCGGCTTTTTCTTCGAGCGTCATCTGTTGAAGCAAAGAATTTACGCGCTGCTCGATTTCGGAATCCGAGAGTTGCTGCTGCGCGGGAGCGCTCAGCGCGGAAAGAACAAGCAGGATGCAGGCGAAAACCAGATTGCGGGATCGAAGCATGCGGCCTCCGGGGTGAATTGCGGGTGCCAGTATATCAGGGCAGATCGCAATAGAAAATCGTTTTTCTAGTTTAGTATCTACTGATCTGTCATTCCGAACCTCGGCTTGCCGGCGTTAGAAATCTGCTGTGATCCGACTAAAAGCAGATTCCTCGTCGCGATACTCCTCGGAATGACAAGTTAGAGAGTAGTTGCTCACCGCCCCAGTCTGAGATTGGGGCCCAATGTGTTCAAATCAGCGTTCACTTCTGAACTTTCCCGATGTAAACCGCGAACGGACCAAGAGAAACAGACGTCAACGTGACAGTTTTCTGCCCATCCTTCATTGTGGTTAATAAAGTTTCCGCCTTCGTCGCAGAAATTCCCTGTGCGGAAAGATCAAACTTTACGTTTTGCGGCTTGGCAGACATGTTCAGGACGACGATCACGGCTTCATCTTTATACTTCCGCAGATACGAAAGCACATTTGGATCATCTTGGTTTAGCGCAATGTAGTCGCCATCACGCAGCGCAGGGTCATCGTGGCGCAACGCCAGCACACGCTTGTAGAAATTCAGAATGGAGCCGGGATTCTTCAACTCGGTCGCGACGTTGTGAGTTTCGTAGCTGGCCGGGACTGGGAGCCAGGGTTTTGCCGCGCTGAATCCGGCGTTTGTGCCGGCGTTCCATTGCATGGGAGTGCGTTCGCCGTCACGTCCTTTTTCTTTTGGCCATCCTAATTTTCCGATGGGATCTTTCACATCCTGCTTGCGCTTGGGGTCGTTATTGGTCATTCCGATCTCTTCGCCGTAGTACATGATCGGTGTACCCCGCAACGTGAGATAGAGCCCAGCCATTACTTTCGCGATCGCATCATTGTGGATGCCGTCTCCGTAGCGAACATAGGCCCGCACAATGTCGTGATTGCTGAGCACGAACACCGGCCAGCCGACGGATTCCACGCCCGCAATTTGCTTTCGGAATTCCGCGGGAGAAAGCTTATCGACGCGAGCGAACAGAAAGTCCATCGGCATTTGCAGTTCGTTGCTGTGTTCGCCGTAATACTGCTTTAGTTCCTCGATGTCCTTAGTCCAGGTTTCGCCGATCAGCACCGCGTCATACTCGTCCGCAACTTTGCGTAACCTTTGCAACACTTCGTGAAGTTGCGGAAGCTTGGTGTTGTAGAGGTTCTGCATATTGGGATCGCCGTATCGGTTCTTGCCGGGAAGTACGGGGTTGTCGTGCAGATTTGGGTCTTCGAACAGCGTATCAACGGCGTCGAGTCGAAATCCGGCCACACCCCGCTGGTACCACCAGCGGGTCACGTCGAACATTGCTTTCTCGACGTCAGGATTCCGCCAGTTCAGGTCAGGTTGTTGAGGATAGAAAAAGTGGTAGTACCACTGGCTGGTGGTGGGGTCGAACTTCCAGGCCGATCCGCCGAATGTCGAAAGCCAATTATTTGGCGGTTGCCCGGGGCCTTTGCCGTCGCGCCAAATGTACCAATCGCGCTTGGGATTATTGCGGGAAGAACGGGACTCCTTGAACCATGCGTGCTGGTCGGAGGTGTGGTTCATCACGAAATCCATGATGATGCGAATATTGCGCGCCTTGGCCTCGCGGGCTAGTTTTTCGAAGTCGTCCAGCGTTCCGTACATTGGGTCGATATTTTCGTAGTCCGAAACGTCGTAGCCGAAGTCGACCTGCGGCGAGGGGTAGCAAGGCGTGATCCAGATCGCGTCGACGCCCAGACTTTTCAGGTAGTCGAGCTTTGAGGTGATGCCGTTCAAATCGCCAATCCCATCGTTATTACTGTCGGCGAAGCTGCGAGGATAAATCTCGTAAAAGACCGCGTGCTGCCACCACTGGTGACCTTCAGAATCGAGCTTCACTTGCGCGTTGGCTTTTTTCGGAGACATGCAACCTGCTATAAGAAAGAAGACCAGGAAGAAGAGGGTTGGACGGCTGAACTGACTTGTTTGCGCCGATGATCGATTTAGTTTCGTGCGCATTCAGGCCTCCTGCATAAAGACAGAACCAAGTGAGATTCTCTCACGCCCGAGTCTGGAGCTTTGTAGATGAGCGGATGGGGGGGGCGAGCAGAAAAATAAAAAAATTTTATCCAGAACACGAATCGGCATTTTACAAATCTCGCAAGCTGCTATAATTGCCAGTTTTCAAGAACATAGCTGCAAGTTTTTTCCAGTGAAGACTCGGGTCGCCGAAAACCGCAGTACAGAAAAATCCTGATCGATGCAGATTTTCCATCGCAGCGCTAACGTAATTTCCCGCGCGTCGATTTATGCGGGCATCTTCACCACCGCGTTCGTGCTTTGGTTCTGTGTGAACCTTCAGCGTTCGCCGTACGTGACCTACGCCGGGGTTGCGCGGCCGCAGCCGGTTCCGTTTAGCCATGAGCACCACGTCGCCGCCCTCGGCATCGATTGCCGCTATTGCCACACTTCGGTCGAGAATTCGGATTTCGCAGGCATTCCTCCGACCAAGACTTGCATGAATTGCCACTCAGAGATGTGGACGGCGGCGCCAATGCTCGAGCCGGTCCGCGAAAGTTATCGCACGGGCAAGTCGCTGGTCTGGAACCGGGTAAACGATCTGCCGGACTTTGTCTATTTCGACCACAGCATTCACGTGAATAAAGGCGTGGGCTGCAACACATGCCACGGTGCGGTTGATCGGATGCCGCTTATGTTCAACGAGCAGTCGTTGCAGATGGAGTGGTGCATCGGCTGCCATCGCGGGCCGGAAAAAGAATTGCGTCCGCGCGATCAGGTATTCAACATGCGGTATCAGCAGCCGACAACGGATTTGCCGGTGGTGGTGGACGGAAAGAGTTTCACCGATCAGCTTTCGCTGGGCAAGTATTTGTCGAATAAGTACAACGTGCGCAGCGTGATGGACATTACGAGTTGCTCGACGTGTCATAGATAGGCGGCAGGCGTTAGGCTCTAGGCTTTGGGATTTTTAGGCGCAGAATTAATGAACGAAGAAAATAATAAACCGCACCACGAAGCAGTTTGTCCCGGCAAGAAGGACAAACTCGACCTCGTGCAGGTGCAAAAGGAAATCGAGCAAAAGAACTCGCCGGAATTCTGGCGTTCACTCGAAGAACTCGCTGGCAAACCTGAATTTCGCGAGATGATGCACCGCGAATTCCCGAAGGGCGCCTCGGAATGGGCCGATTCGCTATCACGGCGCGGCTTCTTCAGGCTGATGGGGTCATCGCTGGCCCTCGCCGGCATGACCGCCTGCACCAAACAGCCGTTCGAGCCAATCGTTCCATATGTTAAGCAGCCGGAAGAACTCGTGCTCGGCCGGCCAATGTTTTATGCGACCGCTTTTACGCTCGGCGGATATGCGCAGCCGCTGCTGGTAACCAGCCGTGAATTTCGGCCAATCAAGATTGAGGGGAATGACCTCCACCAAGCGAGTCTCGGCGGGACTGATGTCTACGCTCAGGCTTCGATTTTGAATTTGTACGATCCCGATCGCTCTCAGAACGTGACGTATCTCGGGAACATTGTTAATTGGAGCGACTTTGCTGCAGCGATGCGCCAACCGTTGGTGGATCAGCAGGGAAAGGGCGGCGCGGGAATTCGGATTCTGTCGTGTGATTTTTCTTCGCCCACGCTCGCCGACCAGCAGCAGGCATTGCGCAAGCGCTTCCCGCAGGCCAAGTGGCATTACTGGGAGGCCATCAATCGCGACAATGTTTACGAAGGCGCGCGTATGGCGTTCGGGCAGCCGGTCGACACGACTTATAAATTCGACGCTGCCGACGTCGTTGTCTCGCTCGATGCTGACTTCCTCTACGCCGGTTTCCCGGGAATGACGCGCTACGCGCGAGACTTTGCTTCGCGCCGCGATCCCGCTTCCGGCAACATGAGCCGGTTCTACGCCATCGAGAGTACGCCGACGAACACGGGCGCGAAAGCGGATCACCGGTTTTCTGTGCGAGCTGCTGAAATTGAACAGTTTTCGCAGAGACTCTTGAAGGCGGCAACGAACAAGCCCGGTCCAAACGATGACGTTGGCGGGTGGCCTGAGGCGGTGGGGTTCGAACTTGCGAAGCACCCTGGCGCAAGCATCGTCATCCCGGGCGATCACCAGCCGCCCATCGTTCACGCACTTTGCCATTCCATCAACCAGCAGCTGGGTAATGTTGGCAAGACGGTTTTCTATTCCGATCCAATTCCAACCTTCACCGGCAATCACAACGACTCGCTAAAGGAACTCATCAGCGATCTGAAGTCGGACAAAGTCGAGATGCTTTTGATCCTCGGCGCGAACCCGGTTTACGACGCGCCGTCTGATTTCGGCTTCTACGACGCCCTGAAAAACAGCAAAACTCCGCTGCGCATCTATTCGGGTTCGCACTACAACGAAACGTCCGAGTTGTGCCACTGGCACATTCCCGAATCCGACTATCTCGAAGCCTGGGGCGACACGCGCGCTTACGACGGCACGGTCAGCATCGTGCAGCCGTTGATCGCTCCTCTTTATCACAGCAAGAGTGCGATCGAGCTGCTCGGTTACATCGCGGGGCAAGGTGAGCCGACCGGCCACGAGATCGTTCAGAATTATTGGAAGTCGAAACATTCGGGCGCTGACTACGACATGTGGTGGCGCAAGTCGCTCGAACAGGGTTGGATCGACGATACGGCATCAAAGCCGAAGCAGGTCGCGGCAAAGAGCGCAAATTTGCCTGGTTCGGCGCCGCCGCCGGCCCAAGGTGCAATCGAGCTCAACTTCCGCCGCGATCCTTCTGTTTATGACGGGCGCTTCGCCAATAACGGCTGGCTGCAAGAACTGCCCAAGCCGATGACGAAGCTCACCTGGGACAATCCGCTGCTCATGTCGCCGAAGATGGCTGAGAGTAAAGGCGTGAAGGCGATGGATATGGTCCGGCTCGAGCTAAACAGCGGCAAGTACCTCGACCTGCCGGTTTGGATTCAGGCCGGGCACCCAGACAATGCGGTTACGATTTTTCTTGGTTATGGACGCGAGAAAGCCGGCCGCGTCGGCAACTACCAGGGATTTAATACCTACACGCTGCGCACGAGTGACGCGCCGTACTTTACGAACTCAGTCAAGTCGATCACGAAACTCGGCACGACCTATATTCTTGCGAGCACACAGGGTTACCAGACGATGGACGTGGGCGATGCGCATCGTCCAATTGTTCGCACAAAAGATCTCGAAGAATTCAAGAAAGAGCCGAAGTTTGACGACGAAGCGCCTGCGCCGACCGAAAGCCTATATCCCGGCTATGACTACAAAGATGAGCCGTTCGCCTGGGGCATGGCGATCGATCTCAACAAGTGCGTAGGTTGCAACAACTGCATCGTTGCGTGCCAGGCCGAGAACAATATTCCTATCGTCGGCAAAGAGCAAGTCAACAAGGGCCGCCATATGCACTGGTTGCGCGTCGATGCGTATTACCAGGGCGACCGCGATAATCCGAAAATGCACTTCATGCCGGTGCCTTGCATGCAGTGCGAGGACGCGCCTTGCGAACTGGTGTGCCCGGTCGGCGCCACAACGCATTCGACTGAAGGCCTGAACGATATGGTTTACAACCGCTGCGTGGGGACGCGCTATTGCTCGAACAACTGTCCTTACAAGGTGCGTCGGTTCAATTTCCTGCTCTTCCAGGATTGGGACACGCCACAGTTCAAGATGCAGCGCAATCCGGATGTGACGGTGCGGAGCCGCGGAGTGATGGAGAAATGCACGTACTGCGTGCAGCGGATCAACCATCACCGGATTGATGCCGAGGTTGCGGCGACAAAAGCCGGCGGGAAGCTTACGCCCACGAGCATCAAAGACGGCGAATTGCAGACGGCATGCCAGCAGTCGTGCCCAGCGAATGCGATTGTGTTCGGCAATATTAATGATCCAAACAGCGCGGTTTCGAAGTGGAAACAAAATTCGCGCAATTACAGTTTGCTGGCGGACTTGAATACGCGTCCGCGAACGACGTATGAAGCGGAAGTGAGAAATCCGAATCCGGAGCTAGAGAAAGCTTGATCTCCGTGTGGGATTTCTCTGTGGAACACTGTGCTCTCTGTAGTTGAGGGTTTTGAAATGCTGACCACAGAGGACACGGAGTTCCACAGAGAAATTCCACAGAGTAGAGCTTAGAAGCTGCTTTCATGACGAGACCAACCGAAGTCGAAATTGGCGAGGACAAAGCACCGGTCATAGTGCCGGGGCACACATTCGCCACCATTACGGACAAGATCGCATCAATCGTGCTGCGGCGGCCGATAACCAATGGCTGGCTGTTCGGGTTTGCGATTTGCTTCCTGATCCTGCAATGGTTCCTGCTGGCCGTGTGCTGGCTCTTCTATAGGGGCGTTGGGGTATGGGGAGTGAACATCCCCATCGGCTGGGGCTTCGCCATCGTTAATTTCGTCTGGTGGATCGGTATTGGCCACGCGGGAACTCTGATCTCAGCCATCTTGTTGCTGCTGCGGCAGACGTGGCGAAATTCGATCAACCGTTTCGCTGAAGCGATGACGCTCTTCGCCGTGGCTTGCGCCGGCATGTTCCCACTGCTGCACCTTGGCAGGCCGTGGTTGTTCTATTGGCTCTTCCCGTACTCGAACACGATGACCTACTGGCCGCAGTTCCGGAGCCCGCTGGTTTGGGACGTGTTCGCGGTCTCGACATATCTGACCATCTCGCTGGTCTTCTGGTATGTGGGTCTCATTCCAGACATGGCCAGTCTGCGCGATCAGGCCACAAATAAATTTGTGCGTGGCATATACGCGATGATGTGCATGGGCTGGCGCAACTCCGTCCGCCACTGGCACCGCTACGAAACGTCGTACCTGCTGCTCGCCGGTCTCGCGACCCCGCTTGTGCTCTCGGTCCACACGGTCGTGAGCTTCGACTTTTCCATCGGCATCGTCCCCGGATGGCATACGACGATCTTCCCGCCATATTTCGTTGCCGGAGCTATCTACTCCGGTTTCGCGATGGTATTGGTGCTCGCGATTCCAATTCGCAAGTTCTACGACATTAAAGATTTCATCACCGACCGCCACATCGAAAATTCCGCCATGGTCATGCTGGCCACCGGCTGGATCGTTGCGTATGGATACGGGATTGAAGCTTTCGTGAACTGGTACGGTGGCGATCCGTATGAGAGCTTCCTGCGCTGGAACCGCCTACATGGGCCGTACTCCTTTTGGTATTACGCCCTGCTTTGCTCGAATATCCTGGTGCCGCAGATCCTGTGGGTCCGTCGCGTACGCACGAACTCCTTCTGGCTCTTTTTAATCTCGCTCGATGTCTTGATTGGCATGTGGCTCGAGCGCTTCATCATCGTGGTGGTCAGCCTCACCCGCGACTTCGTGCCGTCGTCTTTCGGCCAGTATTACCCCACTTGGAACGATTGGTCGGTTCTGCTGGGCACGCTTGGGTTCTTCGCGGCTGGCATGTACCTGTTCCTGCGACTTCTGCCGGCGGTCTCGATTTCTGAATTGAAGACGCTGATTCCGCAGGCCGAGATCACCGTTCCCCACGCCGAGGAGGTCACGGAAACATGAGGGACCCCAAGATCTTCGGGCTGATGGCCGAATTCGAGAACGTGAACGACGCAATCACGGCTACGAAGAAAACATACGCGGCTGGCTATCGCAGAATGGATGCCTATGCTCCCTACCCGGTCGAGGAGCTTGCGGAAGCCGTCGGCTTTCACGGCAACGGTGTTGCGCTGGTCTGCCTGGTGGGCGGATTGCTCGGCTGCTCCGCTGCCTACCTTCTGCAATGGTGGATCAACACCATCAGCTATCCGGTGAACATTGGTGGCAGGCCGCTGCATTCGTGGCCTTCGTTCGTGATTGTCAGTTTCGAGATGACCATTCTTTTCTCCGGTCTGTCGGCTGTGTTTGGCATGCTGTCATTGAATGGCCTGCCAATGCCTTACCATCCGACGTTTAATGTCCCGCAATTTGATCGCGCATCGAAGGACCGCTTCTTCCTGGTGGTTTTCGCCTCGGATAAAAATTACGACGCTGTCCGCACGAGGGAATTTCTCGAGGGCTTGAGTCCACTTTCAGTCGCGGAGGTGCCCAGCTAAAATGGCGCGCCTACCGAAATCAATTTCGCCCACGTTCGGCAAACAAGGCGGAAGTGTGGGGCAACCTCGGAAATTTTTCTGGATTGCCGTGCTCGCTGTCCTCGCAACCGCCGGTTGCCGCAATGACATGCATGACCAGCCACGCTTCAAGCCGCTGGCTGAGAGCGATTTCTATCCCGATCTGAGGTCTGAGCGGCAGCCCGTCGACGGCACGGTAGCGCGCGGCCAGCTGCATGAAGACTCGTATTTCTACACTGGAATGGTCGGCGACAAGCCCGGGGACTACATGCCATTCCCGGTTACGCAGGAAGTTCTCGATCGCGGCCGTGAGCGTTTCGATATTTACTGCGCGCCGTGCCACTCGCGGCTGGGAGATGGGAACGGAATGGTTCCGTCGCGCGGCTTTCAGCATCCCCCAACTTATCACTCTGACCGGCTTAGGAAAGCGCCGCTCGGATATTTCTTTTACGTGATGACGACCGGCTTCGGCGCTATGCCGGATTATGCGGAGCAAGTTCCTCCACGCGACCGCTGGTGCATTGTGGCGTACATTCGCGCATTGCAGTTAAGCCAAAACGCAAGTCAGGCTGACCTGGGCGGCCACGAGGTGCCTTCGCCCGCGCCGCAATTTGAAGAACCGGGCTCGGGTGCAACTCCGCCCGTGCTCTTGCCCAAGACCAGTGATGAAGGAGAAGAGAAGAAATGAGTCCGGTGCGCAACGAAGCCCGCGAATTTGCCGCGCCTGCAGCTGCGCACACTATTTTGCAGCGCTCGTTAGGAGTTGGACTGCTCTTTGGCGTTGCGTCGCTGATCCTTGCCCTTCTTCCCGCAACCCGCGAGCAGTTCTTTCATTCGTATCTCATCGGATTCATGTTGTGGTTGGGCATTTCGCTGGGCTCGATGTGTTTTCTGATGATCCAGCACCTGACCGGCGGCAAATGGGGTATCGTGATTCGCCGGCCGCTCGAAGCAGCGATGAATGTGCTGCCGCTGATGGCTCTCCTCTTTATTCCGCTCGCGGCCGCCGGGCTGCCGCATCTTTACAGCGGGAACCATGAGGCCGTCGGTGGCTGGCCGGGTTGGTTGCACTACGACGGACCGGACGCGCACCTGAAGATGATGAGCCACTCGTACCTGAGTGTTGGCGGTTATTGGGGCCGGGCGGTGATTTATTTCGCAATCTGGATCGGACTGGCGTTTGTGCTGACGAGCTGGTCCAAGGAGCAGGATGAGCCGCCGGTTCAGAATCTGGCTCCTCGTTTCAGAACTATTTCCGCTCCCGGAATAATCATTTACGCGTTCAGCATCACCTTCGCCGTGGTCGATTGGGTCATGTCGATCGATCCGCATTGGTACTCGACGATCTTCGGCTTCATCTTCATAGTCGGACAGTGCCTCTCCGGAATGTGCATGATGGTCATCATCGAACGCATTCTGGTGCGTTACGAGCCGATGTCCTGGATGCTAAAACCGAAAGAGGTCCATGACCATGGCAAGCTGATCCTAACGTTCGTTCTGCTATGGGCCTACTTCAGCTTCTCCCAATTGCTCATTACCTGGGCGGGCAATTTGCCGATGGAGATCCGCTTCTTCACGCGCCGCCTGTATTCCGGCTGGGAGATCGTCGGGCTTGGGTTAGTTATATTCCACTTCGCGGTGCCGTTCTTGTTCCTGCTGTCGCGGCCGTTCAAGCAGAATCCGCGAACTTTGGTGTGGCTGGCGGCAGGATTGATTTTCATGCGCTTCATCGACCTGTTCTGGTACATCGAGCCTAGCTTCCACAAGACGCTTACTTTTGACTGGGGATATCTGCTGGATTTGGTCGTTCCCATCGCGATTGGTGGTCTCTGGATGGCGGTGTTCTTCCGCAATCTGAGGTCGCGGCCGATGCTACCGCTGTATGACTTGCATGCGCAGGAATTCCTTGAATATGTAGGGGCCGCTCATGACTGATCATCGAATGCACACGCATGAGAATCACGGCAATGGAAGCGACATCGGTTTTGAGCGGGAAGACCTGGGGTCGAAACCGATATTTGGATTCCTGATCTCGCTGGCGATCTTTGGCATTCTGGTTTATTACGCGATCTGGGGCATGTTCTATTTTCTCGATTCGTTCGACAAGAAGAGCCAGCAAGTTCGTACACCGTTGGTTCAGGTCGAGTCGAATACTCGCGAGGTCCAGACGCAGCACATCCAGGAGTTCCCCGAGCCGCGTCTTGAGGAAAACGAGCGTACTGAACTCGATGGCTTCCGCTATGGCGAAGAGGAAAAACTGAATAGCTACGGCTGGGTAGACCAAAAGACGGGAGTTGCGCACATTCCAATTACGCAGGCGATGCAGTTGATCACGCAGCGCGGCCTGCCGACGACTCCGCAGACCGGAACTATGCCGTTCGCACCAGTGAATTTAGCAAGAGCGGCAGCGGCGGCGGCCGACACCAGCAATGTGCCGCAAAATCAGGCACAAGGAAAAGGGAAGAAAAAGTAGTGAGTAGAAGATTCAACAATTCGATTGTTAAAGGCGCGGGCATTCTCCCTCGTGTCATCGTTCTCATGGTTCTCGCTTGCTCTGCATTCGCCCAAGGAGCAGAGCCCAACGGGGTAATTGCAACACCGCCTGACGTCAAGCCGAAGGGTCTCGAAAACGTTGGCATCGAGCAGCATTTGAACCAGCAGCTTCCACTCGATCTTCAATTCCGTGATGAGAGCGGCAAAACGGTGCGGCTGGGAGACTACTTTGGCAAACAGCCGGTAGTCTTGAACTTCGTTTACTACCGCTGTCCGATGCTCTGCCCTGAATTGTTGGTCGGACTCGAAAGCGCGCTAAAGGTCTTGAGCTTCAACGTGGGCGAGCAATTTCAGATTGTCACAGTCAGCTTCGATCCGCGAGATACGCCTCAGCTAGCGGCAGCGAAGAAAGCCGACATTCTCTCGCGTTACAAACGCCCCGAAGCAGCCGCGGGCTGGCATTTTCTGACTGGCTCGCAGGAGTCGATCACAGCGTTAACCAAAGCCGCCGGTTTCGGATACGAGTACGACGAAAAAAACGGCCAGTTTGCGCACGCGACGGCAATCATGGTTGCGACGCCGAACGGCAAGCTTGCGCAATACTTTTACGGTGTGGACTTCCCGCCGCGCGATCTGCGGCTGTCATTGATCCAAGCTTCAAACGAGAAGATTGGAAATTTAGCGGACGCGGTACTTCTGTATTGCTTTCACTATGACCCTGTGACCGGTAAGTACAACGCACTGATTGGGCGCGTCCTTCAGTTGGCGGGAGGGTTCACGGTCCTCTCGCTCGGTGGCGTGCTGCTGTTTCTGTTTCATCGCGGCTCGGACCACGAACACAGGAGGCAAGGCAACGCTTAATCGATATGTTCGATAATCTCCCATTTTGGCCGACGGCTGCCTCTGTACACGCGCGCTACGAAGACTGGCTCTTTATCTTTCTGACCGTAGTGTCGGTGGCAATGACGCTACTGATCTTCGTGGTGATCGCGATTTTCGCAATGAAGTACCGCAGGCGTCATGGCCGCGAAGCCACTCAGATTGAAGGTTCGCTGCTGATCGAGACCATTTGGTCAGTCGCGCCATTCGGCGTCATGCTGCTCATGTTCGCGGGAGGCGCAGTGCTGTATTTCAGCATGCGGACGCCGCCGCGGGATTCCGCCCAGGTATACGTAGTCGCTAAGCAATGGATGTGGAAGCTGCAGCACATGGAAGGTCCGCGCGAGATCAATCAATTGCACGTTCCGGTAGGCAAGGACATCGAGTTGATCATGACCTCGCAGGACGTGATCCACAGCTTCTTCGTGCCTGAATTTCGCATTAAGCAGGATGTCATTCCCGGCCGGTATACGACACTGTGGTTCCACGCCACGAAGACCGGGACCTACCACCTGTTTTGCGCGCAGTTTTGCGGAACTATGCATTCAGGAATGGTCGGCGAAATCATCGTGATGGAGCCGCAGGACTACCAGGCGTGGATGACGAACGGTCAGCCCAGCGGAACCCTGGCCCAGACCGGAATGACCTTGTTTCAGCAACTCGGGTGCAACACATGTCACAACATGGAGACGCAGGGGCGGGGCCCGAATTTAACCGGCGTCTTTGGCAATCCGGTGCAACTCGAGGATGGACGCACCGTGGTTGCCGATGAGAATTACGTTCGCGAGTCAATTTTGTTTCCAGCGGCTAAAGTCGTCTCTGGGTTCAAGAACATCATGCCTTCGTGGCAGGGCCAGGTCAGCGAAGATCAATTAAACGAACTGATCGCGTATGTCAGATCGCTGAGCCCGGCTCCGGAAGGGCAAGCGATGACCGCCGGCGCCTCGGGAGGAAACCCGCCGCAATCGAAGTAAAGGAAAAACAATGGCTACCACAGCAGTAAGTACGGAACGGCAGAACTACATCAACTCGGAATACGGGATTCGCTCGTGGTTGTTGACCACAGACCACAAACGCATTGCTCTGCTTTATTTGCTTTCAATTACCGCGATGTTTTTTCTCGGCGGTTTCTTCGCGCTGCTCATCCGGCTGGAGTTGCTGACCCCGGCGGGCGACCTGCTCACCGCTGACACCTACAACAAGGCCTTCAGCATGCACGGCCAGATCATGGTGTTCTTTTTCCTGGTGCCGTCGATTCCAGCGGTGTTGGGAAACTTCTTGATCCCGATGATGGTGGGTGCGAAAGACCTGGCGTTTCCGCGCATAAACCTGCTGAGTTGGTATCTCTACATTGCCGGTGCCGGGTTGTACATCTGGTGCATCATGAGCGGCGGCGTTGATACCGGCTGGACGTTCTATACACCGTTTTCGAGCCTGTTCAGCAACACTCACGTCGTGGAAGCCGCAATGGCAATCTTTATCGCCGGCTTCTCTTCGATTTTGACCGGCCTGAATTTTGTGGTCACCATTCACCGCATGCGGGCGCCGGGGTTGACGTGGTCGCGCCTGCCACTGTTTGTCTGGTCGCACTACGCGGTGAGTTTAATCATGCTGCTGGCCACACCGGTAATTGCCATCACCTTGTTGCTGATGGTGCTCGAGCGAACTCTGAACCTGGGGATATTCGACGCCTCCCGCGGCGGCGATCCAGTCCTGTTCCAGCACTTGTTCTGGTTCTACTCCCATCCCGCGGTTTACATCATGATTCTGCCGTCGATGGGCGTGGTCAGCGAAATCATCCCTTGCTTCTCGCGCAAACGAATCTTCGGCTACAACTTCGTGGCCATGGCAAGTATTGCGATTGCCGTGATCGGGTTCCTGGTATGGGCGCACCACATGTTCGTGGCCGGGATTTCGCTGTACTCTGCGCTGGTCTTTTCTTTTTTGAGTTATATAGTCGCGGTGCCTTCGGCAATCAAAGTCTTCAACTGGACCGCGACCATGTATAAAGGATCGCTTTCATTTTCAACCCCGATGCTCTATGCCCTCGGCTTCATCGGACTGTTCACCATTGGAGGGCTGACGGGGCTGTTCCTGGCTTGCCTGGGAGTCGATGTGCATGTACACGACACTTATTTTGTGATCGCGCACTTCCATTACGTGATGGTGGGAGGCGCCGTCATGGGATATTTAGGCGGCATGCACTTCTGGTGGCCTAAAATATCGGGCCGCATGTATCCGGAGGGCTGGGGAAGGCTCGCGGCGTTTATCGTGTTCATCGGCTTCAATCTGACGTTCTTCCCGCAATTCATCGTCGGATATCTCGGAATGCCTCGCCGCTACTGGCAGTATCCGGCGGAATATCAGGTGTACAACGTGCTCTCGACTGCGGGCGCGAGCATTCTGGCGGTTGGCTACCTGCTGCCGATCATTTATCTGCTGTGGTCGCTGCGTTATGGCAAGCCGGCGCCGGATAATCCGTGGCAGGCGACAGGGTTGGAGTGGCGCACGGCATCGCCTCCGCCCACATTCAACTTCGATGAGACTCCGGAAGTGACCTGGGAAGCTTATGAGTATGACACTATGCCGCTGCCGGAAGAGGTGACCCTTGAGCGATAGAGCTGGCGTCGGCGAGACTCCTCTCGCCGTGGAACATGAAGATCGCCCGGAACTGCGGCATCATTTTTCTGATGTCGTTCAGCAGCGCAACGCCGCCTCGCTCGGGATGTGGGTGTTCCTGGCCACCGAAATCATGTTCTTCGGTGGAATGTTCTGTGGGTACTTGATCTATAGGCGGGCGTACTATCCCTCTTTCGCCGCAGGCAGCCGAAGCTTGAACCTCATCGCCGGCACGCTCAATACCGCGGTTCTGATCTGCAGCAGCTTAACGGTTGCGACGGCGGTGCGCGCTTCGCAGCTTGGGAAGCGGAAACAATTAATCTGGCTGCTCTTTGCCACACTGTTCTTCGGCGTCGTCTTTCTCGGGATAAAAGGTTACGAGTGGCATGACGAATACGTACATCACCATGTTCCTACGTTCTACTTCAGCGCGCAGGATTTAGTGCACGACAACCCGAAGCTGAACATCGATCCGCAGGCCACAAAGATTTTCTATTCTTTGTACTTTGCCCTGACTGGTGTTCACGCGGCGCACATGATCGTGGGAATCGGAATTTTTGGGGTGATCACGTTCATGGCCTGGAAAAACAAGTTTTCGCCTGAGTACCACACACCAGTCGAGATTGCCGGATTGTATTGGCACTTCGTCGATATCGTTTGGATTTATCTGTTCCCGCTCTTATACCTGATTGACCGACGACCAGGAGCTTGAAGAGACTTATGGCCGACCACTCCGAACAAACCGGACATTCCGAGCACGTTGTCTCCGCTGGCCTCTACTGGCTGATCTGGGCAGTGCTGATTTGCGCTACGTTTCTGACCGCCTGGATAGCCACGGTCGACCTGGGGATTTTCAATACTGTCGTCGCGCTGCTGATCGCCACTTGCAAGGCCTCAATCGTTGTTCTGTTCTTCATGCACGTGAAATATACGAGCGAGAAGATGACGAAGGCGATTGTGATCTCGGCGATATTCTGGCTTTTCCTGCTTTTGTTTCTGAGTCTCTCAGATTATTCAACGCGCTACGCAGGGTAGAGCACCGCATGGCGGCGCCAGTTTTGCCCGTCAGAGCTAGTTTCACAAGTCGAAGAAGCGATGCTTCAATGTCTGGCGGTCAGAGTTGAGGTCGCGCGTACGTCGATCTCTGCTTGCGCTAAACCTTCCGCCGTCGCGACCACGTGAATCTTGCCCGGTTTATCTCCGGCACGAAGAATCAACAGTGCCAGGCCATTAAAAGCTCTGTGTTGATCGGCATGGAATGGTTCCGTGGTCGCGGCATTCCCGCTGTCAACGCCGGCAATCGTTCCCGCGCCACTTACGTTGAAATGAACGAGGTTATCGGCCAACGGACAAACATTTCCGTTTTTGTCCTCGATCCTCACGGTAACGTAAGAGAGATCGTCCTCATCAGCAAGGATCGTGCCGCGATCGGCAGAAAGCTTGATTCTTGCTGGCGCGCCCGCGGTCCGAACTTCCTGCTGAGTAACCTGCTTACCGCCGGAGTATCCAACTGCCTTCAATGCGCCGGGTTGATATGGCACCTCCCAGTGCAAGCGATATTTGGTCAGAAACTTGCCGTCTTCACTGACGCGCTTGTTCACGGGAATCTCTATCTCGTCTGAGAAGCGTTTCTTGCGTCCCAGCGATTTTCCGTTCAGAAACAACTCGACTTCGTCGGCGTTGGTATAGATGAACACCGGGATGTTCTTGCCTTCCTGTCCTTCCCAATTCCAGCGTTGCGGCACGATATGGACCATAGGTTTCTTCGTCCACTCGCTCTGGTAAAGGTAATAGCGGTCCTTCGGAAATCCGGCGAGATCGACGAAACCGAAATAAGAGCTGCGCGCCGGCCAGTCGCCTTCGTGGCTGCTGCGCCACTCCCAATAGGGCGTGGGCTCGCCGAGGTAATCGAAACCCGTCCAAACGAATTCTCCCGGCACCATGGGGAGCTTGTCCTGATATGTGAACTCGACGTCAGGACAGTACGCCCAGACTGGAGCAACCGTGTCGTAGCTGTTGACCTGGTGCGACGGTGGCTTCTCGTACGCGAGCAGGGGCCAGTGGTACTCGCCGCGCGAACTCACGCACGACTCAGTTTCCGACCCGTAGACCACCCAATCCGGATGGTCCTTTCGGATTTGCTCGTAATGTGTAGGCGCGTAATTGAAGCCTTTGATGTCCACCTGGTCGGCGAAGTGGTTGCGAATGGCGGCTTCCCATTGGTTCATAGCACTCGTGGTAGGCCGGCTGGGATCTTCCTCGTGGAAAAAATCAGTTAACTGCTTGGCGATCTTCCAGCCATCAGCCGAGTTCTGTTCAGGAATTTCGTTCCCGATGCTCCATATGATCACACTAGGATGATTGCGGTCGCGCCGGGCGAGATCGCGCAGGTCGCGCTCCGACCATTCGTCAAAATATTTGCTGTAGCCGTTCGGGACCTTCGGTATGCGCCACATATCAAAGGCTTCGTCCATCACCACAATCCCCATGCGGTCGGTAAGTTCGAGCAGTTCGGGCGCCGGCGGATTGTGGCTGGTGCGGATCGCATTGACTCCGGCGCCTTTCAAAATTTCAATTTCGCGCTCGATTGCTCGGCGATTTACCGCAGCGCCAAGCGCGCCCAGGTCATGATGAAGGCAGACCCCATGAAGCTTGCGAGGCTTACCATTCAAGAGGAATCCTTTGTCGCGATCGAAAGCAATCGTGCGAATGCCGAAGGGCGTAGTGTATTTATCGATCACGCGATCGCCATCGAGCACCTCGGTAACAAGCATGTAGAGATAGGGGTCGTCCATGTCCCAGAGATGTGGATTGGTCACGGTCAGACTCGCAGAAACGGTGCGAGTTGCTTCGGAAGAAATTCCCGTCTTGTCGCTATTTGCCTTAGCGACGACTTTTCCTGAGTGATCAATCACACTCTGGCGGATTACAATCTGTGCCTCTTGATCCGACTGATTGCGGACATCTGTCTTAACTGAAATTGTGGCTTTTTGGCCGGAGACCTCCGGCGTTGTGACGTAAGTGCCCCACTCCGCGACGTGTACCGGCGCAGTGATGTCGAGCCAGACATTGCGATAGATTCCTGCTCCTGGGTACCAGCGCGACGAATTCGGCTCGGGTTGCAAGCGGACTGCGACCGTGTTGGGTTCCGAGCCGTACCGCAGGTGAGGAGTCAGGTTGAAGTAAAAACTGGAATATCCGTAAGGGCGTCCACCAAGCTCTTCGCCGTTCAGCCATACGGTTGAGTTCGACATCGCGCCATCGAACACGATGGTGAACACGCGGCCTTTCACGCTTTCGGGAAGAAGGAATGACTTGCGATACCAGCCCGTGCCGGAGACTGGCAAGCCGCCGGTCGACGGGTTGTTCTTTTCGTCGAAAGGGCCTTCAATCGCCCAGTCGTGAGGGAGACGAAGCAATGTCCAGCGCGAGTCGTCGAAATCGGGACTTTCCGCGCCCTGAGCATCGCCCTTGTAGAAGCGCCAGTTGCCATCGAAGTTGACGCGCCGCTCGCCGGAAATCTGGATGGCGGCAACCTGCTGGCCTGCGGCGATGTTCACTGCAATTGATACGAACACACAAATTATTGCGAACGCATAGCGCTGCACAATCTGGCGATTCATATTTCTCCTCGTTGTACCTTCAATGCTGGCGCACAAAGGACATCTGCGCATCGGCCAGCGGTATGATCGGGATTATTCGAATAATCGGAGCAGGCTGCCCTGCTACGTGCCCGCGGCCTCTTTCGCCGGAATCCAGTACACCTCTTCTTTCAGGTGTTCTTTCGTGAAGCCGATGCGCTTCAGGATGCTCTTGCCATTTTCGATCATGTCGGGATGACCGCACAGATAGGCCACAGAATTCGTTCCGTCGAGTCCCCACTGGTCGGAATACTTCCGCATAACGTCATCGACACGGCCCATTTCGCCTGTCCATTGTCCGTCATCCCAGGGGCGGCTGACGGTGGGCACATATTTCAACCACGGAACTTCGGCGGCAAACTTGCACAACTCAGCGCAATATCCAAATTCCCACGAGCGGCTGGCTCCGTTCAGAGCGAAAAGTTTGTGCTCACCCTTGAACGTTCCCTCTTTCCATGCGCGATACAAAGTGCGAACGTAACTGACAAAGGGGGCGATTCCGGTCACCGTGGAAACCAGAAAATGGTTGGTGCGGCCACTCTTTTGGTCCAGGGTGAACAAACCCTTTGGCGATTTCCGCATTAGCATCTGATCGCCGACTTTCAATTCGTATAGCTTCGGCGTGAGCTCTCCCTGCGGTACGAGTTCGAAGAAAAATTCGATTTCCTTTTCGAGTGGCGATGAAACAATCGAGTACGCACGCTCGATCCGCTTTTCAGGCGTTTGCACACCGAGAGTTGCGTACTGCCCAGGTTTGAAAGTGAAAGCACCGCCGGGATCGACGCGAATCATCCACAGATCGGAAGCGAAATCGACTCGCTCCAAAATCCTTGCACGATAAAACTTGTCATCGGGAACAGGAATGTCCATCAGGCCTCGCAGGATAAAGCCACTCAGTTTACAGGAATTTTCGGAAGCAGTTTAACTTTGTGATCAGTTACTCTTGCGCTCCAGCGCCATTCTCCACTGAGTTGCTCTGCCAGTTCTTCAATTGCTGTACTGCCTGTAGAGTTTCTTCCCAGTGCTTGTTATTTCGCTTGCCATGGTAAGCCGCGTTTGGGTCCGAGTAGTACGAAAGGATATTGTTCCGTAATTCCGGAGACACATTAGCAAAATTGTGCCGCTCCAAATCGAGCAGCAGATGCGAGTACGTATCATCGGCCAAAGTGTACTCGGCTGCGTGTGTGTCGCGGCCGGTGTCGCAGTCGGTATCGGCAAAGTTCAAGTTGCGATCGCGCACCTGAGCCAACAGCGACTTGTAGTCATCCATGGTCTTGTTCACGCTTTTGATGTACATATCTTCCGTTTGCGCAGAGGGAATCTTGAAGTTGAGCGCACTAGCTGGGCCAATTTTCGGCAAAATCCGCAGAACGAATGCCAGCACGCGAGACCCGAAGCCCGGTTGCCGATATCCTTTGCCCCATTCCTTCTCATAATTCGTCCGAGACAGTTGGTATAGAAACTTTTTCTGCGCATGGTTCCGGCGCTCGGGAACCAAATCTGCGTGCTTGTTGAGCAATGCAACCCGTGTCATTGCCGGTATTATCGTACTCACCGCACGGCGGAAGGTTCCAATCGCCAAGTCTTCGTTGCCACCCAGGACTTCCGAAAGCTGCATGTCGTAGGTTTGCTGAAACGCGCGTTCGAGTAGCGGCTTTGAAATCTCAAAGCCTATGAAGTCGTGGAATCGGTCCGATGTATATCGGTTCTTGGCCACCTGCACCATATCGAAGCCGAATTCGGTCCGAATATGCGTTTTGTGATCATCCGCATAGGTGACTTTATCTCCATACTTTGCCCGCAGCTTTGGAAACTCAATCGCGACCACTTCATTAATCGTGGGATGCCCCATGTTGTCGGAGCAATAGTGCGCAAGCGCGCCTAGAGCAAAGGCGTATTCATTGAGGTCAGATGAGTCCGCAATGAGAGCAGCAACGAAATCTCCGGTGCGGACGTAGTGCACCAGATCGCTGAAATACTTTTTGCCAAATGGATAGTAGCCCATATCCTGCATCACACTGCCGCCGTAAGCGTAGGCGTGTGCGCGCTTCAAATCGTCCGGTGTGGCTTGTGGAAAACGTGCGAGCAGCATGGGACGAATTTGGTCTTTCCAGGCGAGATCGACGACTTGTTCGTGAGTGAGAACGGAATATGACTGGCTGGGCAGGCAGCATCCGACGATACAAGCAAGCAGTATTGTGAGCCGGAGAGCTCTCATGCCGCTCATTAGATGCAGAGTCGCCCAGCTATTTGCCTACAATTAATAGCTCAAAGCTGCCAGGCAATATCGGCGGCCGGGGGCGCGGGTTGTCTGCCGTTGCCGCTGGTCGAGGCCCGAATTGCGCGGTTACCAAATAAAGCTGATGAGTTTTGTGGTCAAGCGCCATAGTTCGAGCGCCGCGTTCGGTGGTAACGGTTTCGGCAACGCTGAACTTATCAGGAGACTCCTCTTTCACGACGGTGAGCACGCCCTCGCCACAGGATGCGAAAGCGAGCTTCGTGTCGGGATCAAAACGATCGGCATCCACTCCCTCACCGATGGGAAGGGTCGTGATTATCTTTCCATTGTCGGCATTTACGATGGCCATCATCTTGTTGTCGCACCCGGAAAATAAGCGGCGATTCTTTATGTCCATGGCCAAGCCGCTAGGCGATTCGCATGGCGCAAGCGGCCAACTCGACTTAACTTTCAGTGCACCTGGATCGAGCGCGAGGAGTTCGCTTTTGTCCTCCAAGTTTACGAAAACTCCGCCCTTTTCATCGCTGACGGCGAACTCCGGCTTGCCATCGAGGGCAATCTTACCCACTATATTTCCGCTCGCAGCATCGATGGCGGTTGAATCGTGGCTGCGCCCGTTAAAGGTGAAGACGCGTTTGGTCGCGGGATCGTAAATAATCGCGTCCGGATTTTCGCCGACGTTCTGAACTTTGCTGATTACCTGTAGGCTTTTCAGATCAAAAATCGTAACCGTACCTTCGCGTCCGTTGCTGGTGAACCCACGGCCGAACTCAGGCGCCAACGCAATGCCGTGAACGCCTGGCGTGTCCGGAATATCTCCAACTTGTTTTCCCGAGTCCACGTCAATCACAATGACGTGGGTTCCATGCGAAATGAACAAGCGTCGCGAGTCGGAATCCATCTTCAGGTAATCCCATCCGCCTTCGCCACCAAGTTTGTATGTTTTTATGACGTGGAGGCCATGGTCCGCTGCAAAGAGCTGCAAACCGAACAGGGTGAAGGCAAACAGAAAAGTCAAAAGAAGATTTCTCATGGCGGGCCCGCTTTCGTGAGCTGTAACTGTGCGATTGCATTCTACTCTTCCGGCGCCACACAGGGAGGCGACGAATCCAGCGGCATAAAAAAATAGGGCAGAATCGATCTGCCCTAGCGAAGCATAGTTTTAATTTTGACGAGCGGCGCGAATTCAGTTAGTGGTGGTCACGGTCGTGATCATTGTCGCGATCGTCATCCCAATTGTAGTTGCGGTCCCAGTCACGATCGGTGCGCCACTGGTGTGAGTTGGGATCGTACCAGCCATGGGCCTCGGTATAGCAGCGGTCCCATTCGGATTGCAGTTTCGCCTTGGCGTTTTCGGCCTGCGGACTGTGCCTGCCATGCTCATGAAGTTCATGCCGATAATGGTCCTGCGCCTTTTCTACCCGGTGCTGACAATGTGCGCGGGCATCATCTGCATGCGCCTTGGGAGTGGTCGCAATCGTCAGAGCTGCGCCCAGTGCCAAAGCCGCCAGCGTGGTTCCAATTTTCAAATTTCCCATCCCGTCTTACCCTCCTATGTGATTTCGGGGTTGAGATATGCCGGCCAGGTACAGGGTTGCTCTTAAGGTCTGCTCGACAAACCTGTAGAAAATCTCAGCGTTTAAAATCACCTTGTGGAGACAGTTACTTCCAAAGAAACCGTTTCACACCTACAGTTTCGTCCGCGCCGCTTCTTGTCGGGCGGGCACATTCAGACACTCGCGAGTTTCCTTCTCCCTCGCCGGTTCTCTCTGCCAAAACCTGAAGAGCGCCTGATCGAAGTAGAGCCTGGGATTCGAGTACTTTGCCTCTGCCACTGGCAGCCGTTCCGCAATTCTGCGCTAACTGTAATCGTGGTACACGGGCTTGAAGGATCAACAGAGTCGAAATACATGCTGGGCATTGCCGAGAAGGGATTGGCCGCAGGGATGAACGTGGTGCTCATGAATCAGCGCACGTGCGGCGGCACCGGTCATCTGGCCCCGACGTTGTACCACTCGGGCCGCTCCGCTGATGTGATGGCGGTTGCCATGAATGTAATCGAAAACGACGGAGTTTCTCGCCTTGCGCTCTGCGGATTCTCGATGGGCGGGAATCTGGTTTTGAAGACGGCGGGTGAATGGGGAACGCGCGGGCCACATCAATTCTGCGCCGTCGCCGCGGTTTGTCCGGCAATGGATTTGGCCGCATCCGCGGACGCGCTACACGAACCGCGGAATCGCCTGTATGAGCAATACTTCTTGTGGAAGCTGAGGGCGCGAATGAAACAAAAGATCAGATGTTTTCCGCAGAAATACGACCTCTCGCGAATGCGAGGAGTGAGGAGTTTGCGCGAGTTCGACGACCGGGTGACCGCGTTTTACTGTGGGTTTCAGGGAGCATCTGATTATTACGAACGTTCCGCAGCCTCAAATGTGATTGATCAAGTCGCTGTCCCCGCTTACATCCTTTATGCCGTGAACGATCCATTTATTCGGGTTTTGCCGGAAACGCGGCGTAAGATTACTTCTAACCCCAATATCACCTTCGTTGAAACGGAAGATGGCGGGCACTGCTCATTCATAGGCAGACGCGAACACGGCGATGGACAGTTTGCGGAGAGAACTGTAATCGATTTCTTCGCGAGGGTCTCGTAGAACTGCTTCCTTTTTACTCCTTCGTGTCCTTTGTGGTTTATGCCTTTTAGTCACGAAAGCACAAAGCCCGATGACGGATAACGATTAAGTTGTCCATTCCTGTAAAATCAGCGGCAATGACGCGCGTTCGGGGTACTTGTGTCGCCGTTGCGATCGCTGTAGCGGGACTGCTGGTTGCCGTGGGGGCGGCCGGCGAACCGATCTCGCAGCTACACCCGTCCAACTACGTCAATGATTTCGCGCATGTGCTTCAGCCGAATACGGAAGCGCAATTGAACGACTTGTGCCAGCAAATCGACCAAAAGGCCAAAGCACAGATTGCGGTCGTAACGATCAACTCACTCGATGGCCAGGACATTGAAAGCTACGCCGTCGATCTGTATCAGAAGTGGGGAATCGGGAATAAATCCACCAATCGCGGCGTGCTGATTCTGATCGCGATCAAAGATCATCGTTATCGCACCGAAGTTGGTTATGGACTCGAACCGATTCTTCCTGACGGGAAAGTGGGCGGCATCTGGCGCGAGTCGGTTCCGCTGCTAAAGCGGAGCGACTACGACGAAGCGATAGAGCAGACTACGCAGAAGGTGGCGTCAGTTATTGCGCAAGATGCTGGCGTTCAACTCACAGGTGTCGCTGAACCGCCACGCGAGCACGAGCCTCAACCTAAGGCAATCCCAGCTGGCCGCATATTTTTTCTGATTGTCATTGCGCTCATTGTGCTTGCTACGCCGCTGCGGAAAGTGCTCTTTTGGTGGTTGCTCCTCGGTGGTGGCCCGCGCTGGGGTAGCGGATACCGTGGCGGCTGGGGCGGCGGCGGTTTTGGCGGTTTCGGTGGGGGCGGTGGCGGAGGAGGATTCGGCGGGTTTGGAGGCGGAATGTCTGGAGGCGGTGGTGCCAGTGGCAGCTGGTAAGGAGAGAACTATGGCTTTCAGTTCCAAAAAGCACGAAGAAGTGCTTGGTGAATTCGTCACCCGATTGCGAGCAGCAGCGGGCGACGATTTGGTCAGCGTAGTCCTTTATGGTTCAGCAGCCAACGGGGATTTTCATGCCGATTATTCTGATTTGAACCTGCTCTGCCTCGTTCGCGAGGCATCGTTTGAAGTTTTGAGCAAAATTGCCGCTGCCGTCGATTGGTGGTGCAAGAAGAAGCATCGTCCGCCGCTCGTCCTGACTACAAAGGAGTTGAAAGAAACCGCCGACGTGTTTTCGATCGAATTCACCGACATCAAGGACCGTTATCGTGTTCTTTACGGCGAAGATCCTTTTGAGACTCTCGCGGTGCCCATGCACTTGCACCGGCATCAACTGGAATACGAATTGCGTGAAAAGCTGTTCCTTCTTCGGCAGCATGTGCTCGTCGCCGGAACCGATGAAAAGGCGTTGTGGGAGGCTATGCTGAATTCACTATCATCGTTCACTACACTGTTCCGCCATGTACTGATTGAACTCGGGGAAAAGGGGCGGAAACATTCGCGCGAGGCTACACAGGAGCTAGCGGCGCGACTGAACTTCGATCCCTCAGCATTCGTAGAATTAATAGATATTCGCGCAGGGAAGTCTGACCGCAAACAGTTTCGCGCAACGGACGTGGCGGCTAGATATCTCGCCGGCATTGAGACGGTTGCTTCGGCAGTAGATAAAATGCAGGGTCCCCCTGTGAAGACCAATTGAGTGCGCCAAAGGAGAGGCCATGAGCAAGTTTGCCATCGTATCGATTACGATTCTGGTTCTAATTTTGCTTGCCGCCGGTAAATACATCAGCGTGAAAAATGCGTTGGTTGCCAAGAACGAGGCGGTCAAGACTTCGTGGTCGCAGGTCGATATTGTTCTACAACGGCGCGCCGATTTGATTCCAAATCTGGTTGAAACCGTGAAAGGCTATGCCAAGCAGGAACAGACCGTGTTCGGCGATATCGCGAACGCGCGTAGCCAGCTGCTCAATGCGGGAACGCCTGAACAAAAAATCTCCGCAAATGCTCGTCTCGATGGCGCACTAGGACGACTGCTTGCTATTTCGGAGAACTATCCGCAGTTACGGTCCAACGAGAACTTTTTGCGATTGCAGGATGAACTTGCCGGCACAGAGAATCGCATTGCTGTGGAGCGTCAGCGCTACAACACCACGCTCCAGGACTACAACACTTACGTGCAGCAGTTTCCGAACAGCATCTTTGCTTCGAGCCTGGGATTTAAGCCGAATTCGGCATATTTCGCAGCGTCAGAAGGGTCTCGCGAGGTGCCGAAGGTGAATTTCGCAACGCCAGCACCTGCCCCGGCGCCCGCGCATTAGCAATGAAAAGTGGCTGAATTTAGATCGAAGCGATTACTTCTTGTCGTTGGCGAGCTGTTTGGCGATCTCAGCCAATAATCTTGGCTTGAGTTCAGCAAGGACGTTATCGACTATGCTGGAGAGCGGATCCCCCGAAGCTGGACGTTGTTCCGCAGTTTGCTCTGCAGGAACGTGCGAGGCCGCATCGGAGACGGTTTGACCTGTTTTTTCGCTCTGTGATGGAGCGTTATTCTCAGTCAAGGCAGCAACGGTTTGAGCGATCGCTTCCGCGACTTGCTTACCAACTTCGGTATCGCGGACGCGTTCCCAATTGTCCAACGCGCCTTGCGGTGCTTCAGGCGCGACGTTGGAGACTGCTTCTGTTTGATTCGAGGCGCCGGAAGCTGACGCCGCTGCCGCAAAGGCTGCACCCGAAGGTTCTGTTTCAGGCGAGGATTGAGTGGACTTTCCCTCGTCGTCGTTCATCGTCACAGGAGTTACTTCAACGGCGTCCTGCTTCTTTTCCGCTTCAGCGATTGGTTCTGACGCCGACTGCGCCTGGCGCATCTCGTCATCGAGTGACCGTGAAGCTTCTTCAGCGGTAAGAGCAACGTTCTCCGCAACCCACCGTGGCGTCGATTCAACTTTTGCTGCGGCGTCGGCTTCGACCGCAGGCGGTTCAGCGTCGGCGCGCTTGGAATTTGCCGCGGCCTCGCTTATCTCATCTTGCCCACTTACGGAAGGCTCGGGCCTGGTTTCTTCCTGTTCTTCTGTTGTACTTGTCTCGGACTTCAGCTGCTCGCTGTCTGCTTCCTTTTCAACAGGAAATTCTGGCGCGAAGTTCTGAGGCTCCGCTGCAGAGGATGGCCGGGGCTCGAATATCGGACCTGCGGCAAACGTAACCGCGTCTTCGTTTTCCTGCGAGGACATTCGAGCTTGCCGTTCGATTCCAGTGAGTGAGTCGGCTTTAGCAGGTTCGGCAGAATCTTCTTTCAACGGCGTTGCATGACGCCGTTTCACTTCTTCGAGGTAAGAAATTCGGTCCTGTCGCGAATCGTCGCCCTCGTCGGCGGTGATCTCCTCGCCTCGCAGTCGCCGCGATTTTTTGGCTTCTGATTTTGCGGAATTGGCCCGTCCGGCTTCTGATTGCGGCACAATACGGTCTTCGAGTCGCGTCAATGCCGCGAGTAGTTCGCTTGCGTCGAAGGGCTTAACGATATGTCCGTCGGCGCGTACCCGCTTGGCTTCGTCGGTTTTGAAGGGTTCCATTTTGCCGACCGTGAGCAGGACCGGAATCCGCATTGTGGCTTCGGATTCTTTTAAACGCTGGCAGACTTCGAGTCCGCCGTAGCCGGGCATGTACACGTCAAGCACGATCAAATCGGGCTTGCTCTCGTGGATCTTCTTCAGCGCCGCCGAGCCGTTGTTGACGGTAATTACTTCGTAACCAGCATCGGTGAGTATGCGGCGGCCCATATTCTGGGCGGTGACGCTGTCATCGGCAAGCAAAACTGTGCGGGCCAAGCAATGTCCTTATCCGGAGGAGATACCACCGAAGGTAACTTGGATCAGGACTTAAGTCAATGAAACCAGTGGTTTAACGTGGTTACGGGCGGACAATACTTTTAGTGCACTTCCACGTTTTTTCTCACCCTAGTTTCCTGGGATGAGCTTGCGCAGGCCCTTCTTTTTCTTATGCTTGCTGGAGGCAAGGTCTTTGTCGTCTGCCAATTGCTGCCCCGCGGCATCGGCCGAAGCATTCTGCGCAGCAGTCGGTGTACTTCCGCCTGCAGGCTGAATTTCGTTGACCTGGGCCGGTGGTGGTGCGGGTTGATCGGGCTGAACATCCGGCTTTAGTTCATTGGGGTCGTTCGCTGCCTGCGCTGGAGGATCTGATCCTGCAACACTTGGCTTCAGCTCATTCGGATCAGGTTGTGCTTGGGCCGAATTCGCGTCGGTACTGGCGGTCGCCGAATCTGAAGCGGGCGAATCGGAACGCGGCGCGGGCTCATTTGCGCCGGGATTGCTATTCACGGTCTGAACCGAAACGGAATCACTCCCTTTGCCGCCCATGGCAACTCGATTCGCGGCCTGCACGATACCGCGCGCGTCCATCGGTGTGGGATCGGTCAACGTCGGATCACCGATTTTGGCAGCAGAAGCGACGTCAGGATGGCGCTCGAAGGCGCTCATCATTTTGCTCAGCATGGTTTGCTCGCCGCGGCCGGCTTCTTCGGCTTTGTTAAGAGCAAGGGCAGCTTTCGTCGGTCGAGGAATGGGCTGGTGCAAGGCGGCCAAACGCGCGCGGGCATCATCGGCGCGGTCCATCGCAGGATAACGAGTGATGATTTTCGAGTACGCGGCTGCCGCCTTATCGGCAAAGTCTGTGATCATGCGCTCACGCGCGAGTTGGTCTTTCTTGAGCTGTTCCTCGTTAACTCGATGCAGACGCTCCATCTGCTGCTTCTCGAGATTGTCAACCTTCTTGATCATCGCGATTTCGCCTTCGTAAGCCTGGCCGAGCAAATAAAGGGTTTCATCGGCCTTGCTGTAGAGGGGATAGCGATCCACAAGAGATTGCAGGCGCGCGATTGCCGCCGGATAGGACTCTTTTAAATAATAGAATCGACCCACGCCATATTCGCGTTCAGCGATCACTTCCTGCACTTGCAACAGTTTCTTTCGCGCCTCCGCTACCATCTTCTGGTTGTCGGGATACTGCAAAATCACTTTGCGATATTCCTGTTCGGCGCGCACTGCGTGAGTGAAGTCGCGATCAGGCTTCTCCATCTGCTGATACTGAATGTTCGCGATCTTGAACTGGGCCTCGGCCGCCTCGGGCATGTTGGGGAAGAAGGTGATGAAGTCTTCGTATTCCTGCTCCGCCTGCGCCAGTGCCGCCGTGCCGCCCTCGGCATACCACGAATCGGCCAGAGACAATTTCGCTCGGGCGATGAATTCAGAATCCGGGTAGGTGTTGATGAGGGTCTGCATGTCGAGACGCGCGATATCGAAGTGATTGTGCTTCATCGCGTCCATGCCACGATCGAAGAGCACCTTGTCGGGCTGCTTCGAATCGACCTTGGCGAGCGGATTGTTGACCTTCTTGTTCGTGCAAGCAGTTGTGAGCGCCAGCGTCGCGGCCAGGCAAATCACCGAAGTGCGAGAATGCATGAAGACCTCAAAAATATTACCGGAGTCTAGGTTTCAACGTTTCGAAGGTTTCAAGAGCTACGGCTTTGAGAAACTTTGACGCCTTGAAACTTTGAAACCTGTATTTACACCTTTTGCAGCGTTGCCTCGAGCGCCGCCTTCAGCAAATTTTGGGCATTAATCTTTGGATCGCCATGGCTGAATACCGCGTTGCCTGCCACCAGTATTTCTGCCCCGGCGCGTACCACGTGCCCAATTGTATCGACGGCGATCCCTCCGTCGACTTCAATCCTGTAGTTTAAGTTCTGTTGCTCTCGTAAATCCTTGATTTTGCGAAGTTTGTGCAATGAATTGGGGATGAATGGTTGCGCGCCGAAACCCGGGTTTACGGACATCACCAAGATGAAATCGACAATGTCTAGTACCTCGCTGAGCATTTCGACCGGAGTTGCCGGATTGATCACCACGCCCGCATGGCAATCATGATGTTTGATCAAATTCAGCGTTCGATCCAAATGCGGGCAAGCTTCAAAATGAACCGAGATCCAGTCCGCTCCTGCATCGGCAAATGCGGGAATGTACTGGTCGGGATTCTCGATCATCAGGTGGCAATCGAGCGGCAACTTGGTTGCCTTCCGCAGTGAGCGCACCAGTTGCGGGCCCAGCGTGATGTTGGGGACGAAATGCCCATCCATCACATCCACGTGAATAATTGTCCCGCCGCCCTCGGCCGCCCGCGCAACCTGGTCAGCCAGATGGGCAAAATCCGCCGAAAGAATCGATGGCGCTAGCTCAATCAAGAGTCAAAGCCTGGGAAGAATGGCAAAGCTGCTGGAGAGAATTTTAACACGCGGAACAGAGCATTCGGCGCTTAAAACGTGGCCGGAAATGCATTGACATGGCCAGGTCCCCACCTCAACGCTCGTGCTACTCTCGAATTTAGAAAGTCATGTCTGCTCCGCCGCTCGACTCGACTCTTTTTGCGCTCGGTTCCTTCGGAACCTGGGGCATCAGCGACTTCCTGGGAGGGTACGTAGCCCGCCGCTTTCAGCCATTCTTCCTGGCGACAATCGGTTATGTCAGCGGTGCTTCGTTGATGGCTCTTCTGGCGCTTTCGCGTCATGAGCTTTTGCCCCCGTTGTCGCACTTGCGATGGGCGTGTGCGGCCGGTGTTTGTGGAGGAATATCGCTCGGCCTCTTTTATCGAGCACTTTCGCAAGGAAACATGTGTCTGGCGGCTCCGGTTTCGGCCGTACTCGGCGCGGCCATTCCGGTGGCATTCTCCGTGTTCACGGAAGGGCCCCCGGGGTATCTATCAATTGTGGGATTCGCGCTTGCGCTCATAGGCATCTGGCTGATCTCGCGACCTGAACGCGGACGGCGGCCAGAGGGGTTGGCGCTGGCTATGGTTTCCGGCGTCGGTTTCGCCCTATTCTTCATTTTTATTAAGGAAGCCGGAACCGGCTCAGCATTGTGGATATCAGCTTTTTCGCGCGGGTCGTCGCTGGTTGTGAGTTCGGTCATTACACTACTCGGACGAAAGTTCGCGCCGACCTATCCCGCCGGATTCGGACTAGGCCTGCTTGCCGGCTGCATTGATGCAACCGGCACCTTTTTCTTCGTTCGCGCCGGACAAGCGGGCCGCCTGGATACTGCCGTGATTCTGAGCTCGCTATATCCCGTGCTTACCGTCGTTCTCGCGCGCATAATTCTTCGCGAGCACTTCACCCGCTGGAAGACGGTGGGGATCCTCGCAGCACTGGCAGCAGTGCCACTGATCGCGGCAGGGTAAAACACATTCGAAATTCCAGAATATAGAATGCGGTTATGAATAGGCATGCGCGCAACCTCAATGGCCCTCGTTGAGCTTCGCAATCTCACGAAAGTTTTCCCGCAGAGCGAATCCATGTTCGCCAGCGGGAAGGGCGAAGTTCGCGCGGTTGACGACGTCTCACTCGACGTTAACTCCGGGGAAACGGTGGGCCTCGTCGGCGAATCCGGCTCGGGCAAGAGCACGCTAGGCCGTCTTACGCTTCGGCTTATCGAACCGACATTGGGAGAAGTACGTTTCGACGGTCACGATCTGCTTCACGCCAGCCGCAGCGAGCTTCGCCACCTTCGCAGGAACATGCAGATCATTTTTCAGGACCCGTTCAGCTCGCTCGATGCAAGAATGCGCGTGGAGGATCTCATCGCCGAGCCGCTGCTCATTCATAAGAGTGCAAGAAAGGGTGCCCCGGTACTTTCGGGTGTTGGGAAGAGTGGGACGCAACAAAGAGTCGCAGAGCTACTGAAAGCGGTCGGTCTCGACTCCTCTGCCGGCCGCCGATATCCGCACGAATTCAGCGGAGGGCAGCGTCAGCGCATTGTGATTGCCCGGGCCCTGGCTCTGCGTCCGAAGTTCATCGTGTGCGATGAGCCGGTTTCAGCGCTTGACGTAAGCGTAGGCGCACAGATTGTAAATTTGCTAAAAGAATTGCAGCGCGATTTCGCACTCACTTACTTATTCATTTCCCACTCGATGCCTATAGTTCGCTATCTCTCGACGCGGATCGCTGTCATGTATCGCGGAAAGATTGTGGAGATCGGTGCAGCCGACCAGATCGCAACGAGCCCTCAGCATCCGTACACAAAAACTCTACTCCAAGCTACGCCGGAAATTGCTATTTAAGAGTTGTCAATCTTGCCCAAGAGTTCATCAGTGGTGGTTCTCTGTGAACCCCAGTGTTCTCTGTAGTTCAAGCTTTTTAAAACGTAACCACAGAGCACACAGAGTTGCACAGAGGGCCCCCACAGAGGTCAAAGTTTCAGCTTTTTCGCTGGCTGTCGACACCAGTACGCTCCGAGGTTTATTCTTCGAAACGCCAACAGGAGAAACTTATGAAAATCGCGATGATCATCCTAGCCCTCGCCTCGGCGGCGGGTGCCCAATCCAAGTCTCCGGCCTCCGATGCTCTGCGAGAGATGCTTGGCGGTCGCGAGAAGAACATCGTTGCCGCGTTTGAGGAGATGCCTGCCGATAAATACGAGTACAAACCGACTTCCGAGCAGATGAGCTTCGGCCACCTCGCCGTGCACATCGCTGATGCAAACAATCATTTTTGCGCGAATGTCGGCGATGTGCCGCAACCAAAAGTTGATTTCACCGGAAAAGAAACAAAGGAGCAGTTGCTGGTTGCGCTTAAGGCTTCTTTTGAGTTCTGCCGAACCGCACTCGCCAAAGCCGATGATGCAAAGATGGCTGAGAATATCAAGTGGTTTGACGGAAAAGAACGGCCGCGCGCCTGGGCATTTTTAGGGCTCGCCAGCAGCTGGGCCGATCATTACGGCGCGGCAGCAATGTATCTTCGGCTTAATGGACTGCTACCGCCGACGGCGAAAAAGAAAGAATAATCGTGTGGGGCGGGCGCCCCGCCTGGTCTCAAATGAGTCCTTCCAGCATCGAAACCCCAGATTGGTCGACGATTCCGGCGCCTGATGACGACGGCGCCGCGCGACATCTCTTCGGAATGAAAGTACCGCCGATTGAGCTACCTGCAACTGATGGTAGCAACGTCAATATTGCGAAATTACACGGCCGAACGGTCGTCTATGCATACCCACGGACCGGGCGTCCCGGCGTTCCCAATCCCGAGGGCTGGGATTTGATTCCGGGCGCGCGCGGGTGTACTCCGCAGACCTGCGCTTTTCGTGACCACTTCACGCAACTGCAGCACGCGGGAATCGATCATCTCTATGGTCTTTCGACGCAAAGTCCCGCATATCAGCATGAGGCCGCGGAGCGACTGCACCTGCCGTTCGCCATACTCTCGGACGATCATCTGCACCTGACCAAAGCCATGCGCCTACCTACATTTGAGACCGGCGGCATGACATTGCTGAAGAGATTCACTCTGGTCATCGATGAAGGCATAATCGTGCACGTTTTTTACCCGGTTTTTCCTCCGGATCGCAACGCCGGAGAGGTGCTGGCGTGGTTGAGGTCAAACTCGAGGATCTGACCTCGGCTTGTATTCAGGAACTGCTAACCTCAGTTATACTTTTCCGACCAGTTTCTCGTTTCCGTCCGATTTCTCATGGCCATTGGCATTCGCACGCTCGATTTGCGCAAGATCTACCATTCTGCGCCGCCGTTTGCTGCGGGCGGGCTGGTTTCTCGCGCGAGCGCTCGCGAGTCGAAGAAGGGTAAACAACCCAAGCCTGAGATCGTGGCGCTGAACGGCATCTCGCTTGAAGTGATGCCCGGTGAAATCTTTGGACTTCTCGGTCCGAACGGGGCAGGCAAATCTACGACCGTCGGGGTTGTAACAACCCGCGTAAGGCCCACGAGCGGGCAGGCCTGGGTGGGCGCCCACGAAGTCTGGAAAGATCAAGCGACAGTGAAGCGGCTGATTGGGGTCGTGCCCCAGCGGCCGAATTTGGATTTCTCATTAACGGCAGCAGAAATTCTCACATTTCACGGGGCATACTTTGGGATTGGCGCCAAGGAACGAAACGAGCGTGCCTCGCACTTGCTCGAAAAATTCAAGCTCACCGATCGTGCCAATCAGATGGTGCGCGGATTCTCCGGCGGAATGATGCAGCGGCTTTCGATCGCCCGCGCCATGATGCATGATCCGCAGATCTTGTTTTTAGATGAACCAAGCGCTGGGCTCGACCCGCAAACGCGCATTCTGCTTTGGGAGATCATTCGCGAGTACAACCAGGCGGGAAAAACCATTCTGTTAACCACGCACTACATGGAAGAAGCCGATGCGCTTTGCAACCGACTGGCGATTGTCGATCACGGCAAGATCATCGCATTCGGCAGCCCGGCAGATTTGAAGGCATCGATCCCGGGCGGATATCTGCTGCGTCTGCGTTTCGGAAAACAGCCGCCGGAATTGATGACTGGCCTGCAGTCGCTCGCCGGCGTACGCGAGGTGCGCTCGCAAGATACAGCGGGCGCCGACATCTACGCGGATCGGGGCGGATCGCTGATTCCTGAGATCGCAAACCTCGCAACCGCAACCGCGGCCGAACTGCTCGACGTTCACATCTCCGAACCAAGTCTCGAAAATCTCTTTCTACATCACACCGGAAGGAGCTTGCGCGATTGAACTGGAAAGCTTTTGGCGCTTTGCTGGCCCGCGATGCGCACGTCGCACGGCGGAACGCGATGCAATTGTTTTTTCAAACGTTCCTGCAGCCGCTTCTGTTCGTGTTCATCTTCGGACGCGTTATGGTGCGCAGCGGCTACATGCCCGAGCAATATAAAGCCCTGCTCTTGCCCGGCATCATGGCCATCAGCATGGTGTTTACCGGCGTATGGGCGGTCGCTATGCCGGTGATCGCCGAATTTCAATGGACGAAAGAAATCGAAGACCGCCTACTCGCGCCAATAGAAAACATCTGGCTGGCCATCGAGAAAGTGTTGTGGGGAATGATTCAGGCGATCATCGCAGGAGTGATCGTCCTCCCGCTCGGCTGGCTCCTGCTGCGGCCGATTGACATGGGAATCCACTCGCCGGTTATATTTGCGGTCATTACCATTCTGGTCGCAGCGTTTTCTGCCTGCGGCGGTCTCGCGCTTGGTTGCAGCATGAAACAAGAGCACATCGGGCTGATGTTCAGCATGGTGCTTACGCCAATGATCTTCTTCGGCTGCACTTACTATCCGTGGAGCGCGCTGAACGGATTCCCGGTTCTGCAGAAAATTGTGCTGATTAACCCGCTGGTGTATGCGAGCGAAGGCCTGCGCGCTTCGTTGGTACCGGACTCACCGCATTTATCGATGATCGCTGTGCTGGTGGCGCTTTTGGTCTTCGACATTCTGTTACTTGCGATTGGATTGCGGCAGTTCGATAAGAAAGCGGTAAGTTAGGTTTGTGTTGCGCGGGCGCCCCTTCGACTTCGCTCAGGCCAGGCTCTCGCCCGCGAACGGAGCGAAAATTAAGAGCGCACCAAAGAAGGCCGCGGTTCTTGGCACGACAGCCGGTTACTCTGGCACGCCGCTCCCCAGAAAGCTCGGCATTCGTGAGAATGGCTCAGTAGTGTTGGTGAACGCGCCTGCTCGCTTCGAGCGAAAGCTGGAGCCGCTGCCCAAAGGCGCGCAGATCATCGAAGACGCGAAGATTGCCAAAGTAGCCGTTCTGTTTGCGATGTCCGCACGCGAACTGCTCCGAGATTTCCGTCCGCTCGTGCAGGCTCTGCCCGAGAAAGTTGCACTATGGATTGCATGGCCGAAGAAAGCCTCAGGCGCCGAGACGGATCTCACGGAAGATGTCGTCCGTGGAGTTGGCCTGGACAGCGGCTGGGTGGATTACAAAGTCTGCGCGATTGATGAGACCTGGTCGGGACTGTGCTTCGCGAGAAGAAAGTAGAACGGTGAGGGTCGGACACTCTGGTCCGACAGAGATTCTAAAAACCTAGCTGCCATTCCGAATCGCTTCAGCGATGCAGCCTGGGTTACTCAATCTGCACCAACTCACTCGCCTGTGATTCCGCCTGCGCAACACCCGGCCTTTGCGGACCGCGCCAGCCATCAAAAATCGAGACCTGGTGCACGCACGAAACCGTGCAATGCGGCGCGCAGCCTTTCTCGGTGAGATATTCGCGGCGAATGTCATCGACGGTGTATTTCTCAAGAGGAATGGCCGGGTAGCCTCGCTGCTGCGAGCAATAGTGCACCAAGCCGTCTTCGCAGATGTAGAGATAACGGGCGCCCGCGCGGCAACGCCATTGGTTGGGACGGCCTAACGCGATATTGTCCTGAAATGCGTTAATACGCGTGAAGCTCTTCTTTTCGAGTGCCTTCATCTCGTGATAAATGCGGCGTTCTTCATCGCCGAGTGGCTGTAGCTGGCCCTGACCATCGTGAATAATTCCGATGGTGGAGCTAAATCCCAACTCGAGCGCTCGCTTGCCGATGGTGAGCGCATCCTGCGGGTTTTTGACCCCGCCGCCGACCACGGAGTTGATGTTCACGTGAAAGTCGGCGTACTCGGCGAGCATCTGCAGCTTCTTGTCGAGAACTTTCAGGCTTTTCTTTGAAACGTCGTCGGGATTCACGTTGTCGATCGAAATCTGCAGCCACTCGAGGCCGGCTCGGTTCAGCCGTTCGATCCGCTCCGGGACGAGCAGATAGCCGTTCGTGATCATCCCTGCCACAGTCCCGTTATGCCGAATCCGTCCGATGATGTCATCGAGTTCAGGATGCAGCAGCGGCTCGCCGCCACTGATTGTGATGACAGACGTCCCAAGTTCTCCGAGCTTATCGACGCGGCTGAACATGGTTTCACGAGGCACGGGCTTCGAGAAGTCGTCGAATTCGTTGCAGTACGTACAGGCGAGATTGCAACGCCGCATGGGAATGATGTGCGCGAGCAGTGGATGGTCGGTCGAGGCCAGCGCGCCCAAAATCTTGCCCACGCCACGGACAGTTCTCCACGAGGCCTTCAAATTCCGGCGCAGTTTGGTTCGGGCAGATGGCATTCTGGGGATATTGATATTAGACCATACGTGCGGCTAAGTGAAACGGATTCAGCAGCGTATGTGAGGATTTATGGCCCAAACTGGTCCTGGATTGAGTGCGCGGACCCGGATGGTGCATACCTCTTCGCGGGCGAGGGCGCCCGCGCCACACTAAACCACTTCAATCTTCTCATCCACCAGTTTCTTATCACTCTCGTCCCTGCCAGTCAGTTCGAACGAGTTCGTCAGCACGGCCTTTCCCTTTTCGACACTGGTAATGACGTAGGAACACCCGATCCAGTGCGCCTCGGCAAAATCGGTTTGCGACCACTGCGCCGGATGGTCAGGATGCGAGTGATAGAAACCGATGATGTCCTCTTCGCGCTCACGGCCTTCACGCTGAATGCGCACCAACTCTTTGGGATCGATGTTGTACCGGTTCTGCGGTGAGTCAGTGCGCGTATTCCCGGCGCGAGCGATCGAGGTCACGAGTCGGGTGCCGTCATCATCAAAGCGCCCGAGCAACACACCGCAGCACTCGTGTGGATACGTTTCCTCGCCGTGTTGGCGGAGAGCGTCGTAGTGGGATTGGCCCAATTTCAGCATTAGCTATTAGCCTTTGGCTCTTAGCTGAGTCGGATTCGATTTGGCTAAAAGCCAAGACCTAACAGCTAAAAGCTGTTTTCTGTCCAGAATCTCTCGCTCAAATACTTATCCCCCGAATCCGGCAGGATAGTCACGATGATCGCCGCCTCGCCGCGCGGCAATTTGTGTGCGATCTGCATCGCACCTGCAATTGCCGCACCGGCAGAGATGCCTATGAGCAAACCTTCCTCGCGCGCTGCACGAATCGCACACGCATAAGCGTCTTCTGTAGCAATTCCCAAATCTTCATCGGCGAGCGAAGAATCGTAAATCTTCGGCACAATCGCGCTTGCCATGTGCTTTGCGCCTTCAATTCCATGAAAAGGCGAATCCGGCTGTAGTGAAATGCACCGTATCTCCGGATTCAATTCCTTTAATCGCCGTGAGGTTCCCATGAACGTGCCGCTGGTGCCGAGCATAGAGACGAAATGCGTAATGCGGCCTTCGGTCTGTTTCCAGATTTCTTCCGCTGTGCCATGGTAATGGGCTTGCCAGTTTGCATCGTTTGAATATTGGTCAGCGTAAAAATACTTCTCCGGCTCTCGCGCGTGAAGCTCGCGCGCTTTGCGGATCGCGCCGTCGGAGCCGTCGGCGGGATCGGTGTAAATAATGTTCGCGCCGTAGGCGAAGAGAATTCGCTTGCGCTCAATGGAAACATTTTCCGGCATGCACAAGGTGACGGGAAATCCTTCAGCAGCTCCGATCATGGCGTAGGCGATGCCGGTGTTGCCGCTGGTCGAATCGAGCAAAGTTTTACCAGAACTTAACTTCCCGGTGCGGCGGGCTTCCTTTACGATGTTGTAAGCTGCTCGGTCCTTCACTGATCCGCCGGGGTTGTACCATTCGGCTTTGCCAAGTAGTTGCAGGTTGGGGAACTCGCGCGCAATCCGCTCGAGGCGCAGCAATGGAGTGTTGCCGATGCGGTCTAAGCTCCGTTGCCCCAGACTGTGCTGTCCGAGTTTTACCTGACCGGCTTCTCGGGCCCGAGCTTCAGGCTGTGCAAATTTGGCGGTTGAAGGACCCATAAATCTGTGACTATCGTAATGTCGCCAGCGAACAAAAATCAGCGATAGTCGTTAGATTATAGAGGAGCGCTCGCGGATACAGTGGAGCGGGTATGCGTCAATTAAGCTAGCGGCGCATCTAACGATTTTAGTCGCAGGCCGTTGGTCGGCGGTCCACGACTCAGATTTTGGCCGACGGCCACTGAGGACCGATGACGATTTTTGAAACAGGAGCCAAATTGGCAACCAAGGTTGAGCAACGCAGTTACGAAGAAGCAACGCAGTGGCTGCGGGACCACGGTTTTGATTTGATCGACGCCCCGGGCACGCAGGGCCGTGTGTTTCTGAAAAAATACAACGTATCCGCTGCTATCCAGAAAGATGGTGACGATGGCGTGAAAATATTCGCCTACCCTGGTTATTTGATCAATGGCGAGATTTCGAAGTTGATCAATCGTGGATATCAGCAAGTATTGAAAACATCGAAGACGGAGATCGGGGCGACTGCTGACCACTTGAGGGCGTTGCAACAGTTCAGCGAAGAATTGAAAGAGGGCTTGTGCCTGCCCAGCTTGTACAACGAATCGCTCGGCACCGTCAGTGAAGCCTATCAATACGACCGCGTCGCGGGACGGGATAAACCCGCAAGCGAGCGCCCGAAAAGGCCTTGGGAGCGCATCAGCTTCGGCAAGAAGAAGACTCGGGCCTAGAGCGCCAGCGTCCCGCCTATCAGTGCAATATCAGGCGCTCTGCTCTCCAGTTGACCGCAGTAGCCGATCAGTCCGGCTGACGAGAACGTCAAAAAAAACCCTCGCTTCGCAACTTAGTGCGGTTCACCGGGTTCTATAACACGCGATCCCAGAGCGCGAGGTCCCTGTGAAAATGTCCCGTCTGCTGCTTCCTTTGTTTGTTCTTTCTCTGACAGTCTTAGGCTTTGCTCAGGCTCAACCGCGGCCTGCCGCTGCGGAGCCGCCGGGCTGGATTCCTGAAGCAATTCAGGACCTAGGCCAGACCGCGTCGTCCCACAGCGATTTCACCTTCGACCATTCCATGCTGGTACTTGCCTCGAAGGCAGACCAGGATGACGACAGCTTGCGCCGGATTATTGCCGGAGTTGACGGCGTTTCGGTACACCGCTTCCGTTTTCCAAATGGCGCTTCCTATGATCCAGAAATTCTTAACGCCGTCAGGCGCGAGTATCATGCCGCAGGGTATGAGCATCTGGTGGGAGCGCATAATAAAGAAGCAGGTCCGGGTGAGACCGACCTGTGGTTTCACTTCGAGAACAACGCGATCCGAAAAATGGCTTTTATGGTGGTTGGACGAGACCACATAAATTTTGTGACCATTTCAGGTTCAATCAGCCCGATTGACTTGCTGCACCTAGCGGGACATTTCGGTATTCCACCGATCGAAGGCGGCATCAAAATTCCTCAACCGATGGCGTCGCAGCCGCCGGCACAGCAGCCTGGGTATTGAGCCTTTGTAGCGGGTCGGAGTAGGATGTCCGGCATGACTCTGACTCGCCGCTCATTTCTTGCAATCTCGGCCAGTTTGCCTTGGGCGCTGAAGGTTCAAGCTGCCTCGACGCCAATCCCTGTCGGACTCGAACTCTATTCTGTCCGAAACGCGCTTAAGCAGGACCCGGAAGGAACCGTTCGCGCGGTCGCCAAAATGGGATATCAGAGCGTGGAGTTCTACGCTCCCTACTACGAGTGGACCGAGCCTCAAGCAAAACAGATGCGGAAGCTGCTCGACGACCTCGGCATTCGCTGCTATTCGACCCACAATGACGCCACGTATTTCAAGGCTGACAAGATTAGTCACGCGCGGGATTTGAACCTGATTCTCGGGACAAAGTACATGGTATGGGCGTATTCGGAGCCAAAACCGCACCTGGATGGCTGGAAAGCTGTAGCCGACGAGCTGAACTCGGCCGCTGATGTGCTCGCTCCAGCCGGCCTGACGCCCGGCTATCATAATCACGATGCGGAATGGAAGCCGGTCGATGGGGTTCGCCCGATGGAGGTTTTGGCGAAGAACACACATCCGAAAATCATGCTTCAGCTGGACGTGGGGACCTGCCTCGAAGCTGGCGCCGACCCCGTCGCGTGGATTCGCTCAAATCCAGGACGGATTCATTCACTTCACCTGAAGGATTGGTCATCCGATCCGGCAAAAGGCTACAAGGTGTTGTTTGGCGAAGGCGACGCAAAGTGGAAGGAAATTTTCGCAGCAGCCGAGAGTGTCGGCGGCGTCGAGTATTACTTGATTGAACAGGAAGGCAGCCGCTACGACGAATTGGAGACTGCACGCCGCTGCCTGCAATCTTATCGCGCGATGCGCGGCTGATGTTGACATGTATCCTCGGCTGACTCCCCGACGGTTCTCGGCGAGCACTGAGGTTAAACGCTTTTGCTCATTTCACCTCATCGGTCAGCCAGAATCAGCCTCTCAGCGCTGTAAAATGTACTTTTCGCGACATTTCCTCGAGGGTACATGTTCGAAGTCACAGTTGAAGATTCGTTTGCCGCAGGCCACTACCTGCGCAACTACAAAGGTAAGTGCGAGAACCCGCACGGCCACAACTACAAAGTCCGGGTTACGCTCGCCGGCCAGGAGCTCGATCACGCCGGGCTGTTGCTTGATTTCAAAGACCTGCGGGAAGTGATGCGGCCCGTTATCGATCGGCTTGACCATCAGATGATCAATGACGTAGAGCCTTTCACGCGGCTGAATCCCTCGGCCGAGAATCTTGCGAAATACTTTTTCGACGAGACAAATCTCCGGTTGAAGAAAACGACCAACGGCCGGGTGCAAGTAAAGGACGTGACCGTGTTCGAGACCGATTCGACGACAGCAAAATATTCAGAGTAAGCAGCTCTGAGTAGTCGGAGTCCGAGTCTTGGTAAGAGCTAAGAGCTAAAAGCTAGCAGCTAAAAGCTAGAGACTGGCAAATACCTGCTGACCACCGGCAACTGAATGCAGATCACCGAAATCTACAAGTCGCTCCAGGGCGAATCCACCTACGCTGGACTCCCCTGTGTCTTTGTCCGCTTGACCGGCTGCAACCTGCGTTGCTCGTGGTGCGACACGGAATACAGCTTCTATGGCGGCGAGAAGATGACGCCGGAGCAGGTCTTTGATGAAATTGAGCGCCTGAGCCCTGGCGGCGGTCTCGTCGAGTTTACTGGCGGGGAACCGATGCTGCAGGAACGAGAACTTGTGCCGCTCATGGACCGCATGCTCGACAGCGGCTACAAAGTCCTGCTGGAAACCAGCGGAGAACGGCCATTGGAGCGAGTTCCGGCAGGCGTAGTAAAGATCGTTGACGTGAAGTGTCCCGACTCTGATGAGGGCGATACATTTCGAATTGAGAACCTCGAAGCTCTGCTCCTGCACGACGAAGTCAAATTCGTTATCAGCAGCCGCACGGATTACGAGTTTGCGCGCGACTTCATGAAGCGTCACCACCTTGCAAATCGAGTGAATGCGGTTCTATTTTCACCGGCATTCAGCAAGAACGCCTCCGGCGCCCGAGACGCATCAAATTGTTTGCTCGATCCGCAGCAGCTCGCGGAATGGATGCTTGAGGACAATGTGCAGGCAAGGCTCAGCTTGCAGATCCACAAGTTGATTTGGGATCCGGCGATGAAAGGAGTTTGAGGATCGGGCGATCTGACATCGGGTCATCGGGTCGGTAACTCGGGTAGAGGACTCGCGGATTCAGATCGCCAGATGCCCCGATCACCCGTTGACCCGATTACAATCGAACCGTGTCAAAACCCCACTTATTAGCGGTCGTGCTTCTCTCCGGAGGCATGGATTCCTGCGTTTGCGCGGCCCTGGCTGCGCGCGATCACGAGGCCGCCGCGCTCCATATAAGCTACGGTCAACGGACCGAACAGCGCGAGCGGGAATCTTTTCAGCGTATCTGTGACCAGCTGGGTATTCAACAACGCCTTGTCATTCGCAATGAAGCCCTGAAGGCAATGGGTGGCTCAGCGCTAACCGATGAGAACATAGCGGTTCCGGAGTCACACACCATCGGTCAGGATATTCCCGTTACCTACGTCCCATTCCGCAATGCTCATTTCCTTGCGGCAGCCGTCAGTTGGGCGGAAGTGCTCGGCGCGTCTAAGATTTACATTGGTGCGGTAGAGCAGGACAGCTCTGGATATCCCGACTGCCGGCCGGCGTATTACGAAGCTTATAACCAGGTAATCCGCGCCGGAACCAAGGAAGGCGGCATCGAAGTAGTCACACCGCTGATCGCCATGCGGAAGGCAGAGATCGTTCGCCTCGGACTTGAATTGGGCGCGCCCTTCGATTTAACTTGGTCTTGTTACAGCCGTGAAGACCGCGCCTGCGGAGTTTGTGATAGTTGCGTATTGCGGCTGAGAGCTTTTCAGGAAGCCGGAGCTGTAGATCCGCTTCCGTATGCTCATGTGGTTGAAAACGTTTAGAATTGGCCGCTGCCGTCCCCGCGCGGCCCAGCCTGGAGGCTTGGATGAAACGAAGTCTTTTTTATGCATTTGTGACCTCGATTTTGTTTGCGCTTTTTTCTCTGCCCGCGTCAGCTCAAACTGCTACGGTCCATGGCGCTTGTAAAGACGCTCAGGGCAATCCCATCACCGACGCACAGGTGACGTGGCAAAACACTGATAACGGCCGCACCTATAAGTTGAAGACGAACAAGAAAGGCGAGTACTTCTCGTTGGGCATTGATCCGGGAAGTTACACGGTCACTCTTCTCAAGGACGGCAAGCAGCTCGATCAGGTCAAAAACTACAAAGTCGGTGTCGATGAAGTCGACCTTCCTTTCGATGAAAAGCAGGCACAAGAGCAGCAAGTACAGCAGACTGCAAAAGAGAAGGGCATCACTCCTGAGCAGGTAAAGCAAATGCAGGAACAGGCAGAAAAGACGCAGGCCTATAACAAGAACATATCCGCAGTGAATGAGAAGCTGAAGGCCGCGACGGCAGACGAGCAGGCGAACCCACCGAATTACGATGGAGCTATTGCAAGCCTGAACGAAGCGACGCAGATGGCTCCGAACGAGGACCTGGTATGGTATCGGCTCGGTGCAGCCTATCTCGACTCTGCCAAGAGCCAAACCGACTCGGGAGAGAGGACGAAGCGCTACGCTGAGGCCTACAACGATCTGCAAAAGGCAATTGACCTGAACAAAGCGAAAACTGGAGCAGCTCCGGCGAACGGCGCAGCTCCGGCGAATGGGCAGCCTGCGCAGCCGGCGGGCAACAAACCCGCCGCCGACCAAGCGGCCGAGAACCAGAAATTGGCGGCCTACTACGACAACTTTGGAGCGGCTGCATCCAAGGTCGGCAAGAATGATGACGCCATCAATGCCTACAAGCAGGCAGCTCAGGTCGATCCCGCCCACGCCGGTCACTACGATCTGAATATGGGCATCGCTCTGATGAACACTGGTAATTCGAAGGATGCCAAGGATGCGTTCGAGAGGGCGATTGCGGCTGATCCGAACAACGCCCTTGCATACTATTTCAAGGGTCAAAGCCTCTTTGCCGGAGTCACTACCGATAGTAGTGGCAAGATGACGGCGCCTCCGGGCACCGAAGAGGCACTCAATAAGTATTTGGAGCTCCAGCCGAACGGCCCCTACAGCGACTCGGCCAAACAGATGCTGGCTGCGCTGGGGACAAAGGTCGAAACTACATACGG
Source organism: Terriglobales bacterium (assembly GCA_035279425.1). Classification (GTDB taxonomy): domain Bacteria; phylum Acidobacteriota; class Terriglobia; order Terriglobales; family Acidobacteriaceae; genus Gp1-AA145. The sequence goes on from DATEHT010000026.1 coordinate 119,217, forward strand.
AACGAAGAAGAAAAAGTAGCTAAGCTGGGGTCGGACGCGCCGGTCTTAATTTTACAAAAACTGTCATTCCGAACCGCTTCAGCGGTGAGGAATCTGCTTTTCCAACCAGGACAGCAGATTCCTCGGAACTGAAGGTCCTCGGAATGACATCACGTTAGCCACTCTCAATGAATGAAATTTTCGCTGATCTTTCTGCTAGCTGGCTTCGGCCGCGATGCTTCCGGTCAAAAAACTGTTTGATTAATTCCACTTGGAACGCCTAATCCGCTCGCCGAAGACCGCACAAATAGCGTCATTACGAAGGTCTATGAACAAGTTGTTATTTCTGGAAGGCAGAAGGTAAGTTGGTTAGAGTTGAGCCTGATTACTGATCGTTTCAAAGTTTCAGACTCACGATGGCCGCACCGGGCACAGCACCCATCCCAGAGTCGTTGGGCCTGTTTTCTCCTGAGATTGCGACGGAGGACTTGCTCACGGCGATCCTTCGCGCTCACCCGCGCGTCAGCGATCTTATTTTCTCGCCCGGGCGCAACCTTCAAGTCCATGTAAACGGCGAGTTCATATCGTTGGGCGCCGCGGGAGCTCCTTTTCTCACTACGGATGACACGCGGCGGGTCGCCTCTGACCTGATCGGAAGCAACAAGGCGGCCATCAATCTACTCCGAGAGCACGGTTGTTGCGATATTTCCTATGCTCTGCCGCGAATCGCACGTTTCCGTGTGAACGTCTTTATCCAGCGGGGCAGTTGTGCGGTAGTGATGCGGGTTATTCCCACTGTGGTTCCGACCTTCAAGACGCTTGGCCTGCCCGACCAGCTGCGGGAAATTGCGAAGCTCCACGATGGCTTGGTCTTGATTACCGGGCCACGGGGTGCGGGGAAGTCCTCGACCCTTGCTGCCTTGCTTGACTACATCAACGAAACTGAAGCGCGGCACATCATCACCATTGAAGATCCAATCGAGTTCCTGCACAACCATAAGCGCTCGACTGTTCATCAGCGTGAACTGCACAGTGATACGCCTACCATCGCCGAGGCAATGAAGGCGGCCCTGCGGCAGGTTCCGAACATAATTGCCGTAGGGGAACTGAAAGATCCGCAAACGATCGAGCTTGCTCTCGAATCAGCCGAGACTGGCCATCTTGTGCTTTCGACTTTGAACACACTCAGTGCGCAACAGACACTCGAAAGAGTAGCTGGGGCGTTTCAGAAATCCGAGCAGCAACAAGTCCGCAACCGCCTGGCGAGAATCCTACGGTACGTCGTCTCTCAGCGTCTGGTGCCAAGAAAAGACGCTAAAGGGCGATCATGCGTCTTCGATGTGTTCCAGGCCGGCTCTGAGAGTTTTGGCCGTCTGCTGATCGATCAGGACCACGCACCTGGCGAACTCGACGGACCCACGATTGATTCTCAAATTGAAGATCTCGTCAGGGCCGGAATCGTCAGTCGCGAAATTGCTCTGGCCCACGCCCTCGATGCGCGAGCGCTAGCACAAAGATTGGGCATCGAATAGCCGTGCCCGTCTTTCTCGGTGGGTGTTCTCTGTGAAAGCCGGTGATCTCTGTGGTAAAGGCGTGAAAAGCGTGGGGAGTTCTTTCGCATTCAAGAGATCAAAATGCAAACTCCTTCACCACAGAGGGCACGGGGTTGCACAGAGGAATTGCACAGAGGCCTCATGCAACAGTGATTGCCGCGACTTCGTAATCTTCGACCTGCGGAATCGTGAAACTCAGCACATTGTCTTCGTGGCGAAATGGAACCGTTTTCTCCGCACGCAGTAGTTCAACACTCCTGATGGTCGCCGCATTTGGCAATTTCATCGAGACATTCTGCGGACCTAATTGGTAGGTCTCATCTAACCACCCGTGCTGCGCGTCGGGATTGGTGTAATTGAGCAGGTGTATTGCGTAGCCGGGGGCCGTTTCCCACGCGAACAGTTCGATGAAGCCATCGCCATCAACATGCACCACGCGCTCGTCATGCGTAAGCCAGCGAATTGTATTGTGTAGCAGCCGTAGCAGGTCTCCATGTCCGGTCAGCCAATAAGAACGCTCCAAGTCTCCTGAAAAATAGGCGAGTCGGCTCGATCCAATTTCACGCAGCACAACCGCAGGCTCCTTGGTGTGCGAGATCGGCGGATAGGCCAACTCCGGCGGATACTGCACGAATCCCGGAACAACCGTGAGCACAGCATCGTCCAAGGGTTTCAACGGCACTCGATTCTGCGCCCCGGGTAACCAATTGGTGTTCGCAAAACCATCCAGGATCGCATGGCTTCGCTCGATGCGGCCGTAATAGGCATTTCCATTTGTGCCGATCACCTCTCCAGCTTTACTGATGCCGAATACGTCCGCAAGGCCGAAGTCCGCACGCGGCTTCAGGTTCTCGTCATAAAGGCTCGTCTCGAAGCTCGCCATAATTGAACCGCCGGCGCGCACGTAGTCGCGAATCTGCTCACATTGCCGATCGCTCAACATGGCAACATTCGGCAGCAGGAGGGCTCGATATTTCTTGAGTCGCTCGACTTCCAGCCGGTCTTCATGCACAAAATCAAAAGCAAAGCGCCCCCTGAGCAAAGCTCCGTAGATTCCATTCGTAGTTTCATGCATGTAGTCGCGCGAACGTACCGTCGCCGGACCTGGATAAAGCAACTGCGTGCTCTGACCGAAGACGACGCCGATATTCGCAATCGAGCGCCGCGGCTTCAGATGAGCATCATGCTTTGCCGCCCACTGAAAATAATCAGCGCCGATCTCTTGCCACCGGCGATCTTCTCCAAACCCCGCTTCTGATCCGATGAAATGCAAGTAGAGCGCCATGCCGCTGGCCAGAGTTTCGTTCAACCACATTTTGGTTTCAGCAGGGGTCTTCGATGCATTGCGCCAGCGCACGCTTCCGGTCGAATACGCGGCAGTCACATTGGCCGCAAACTTGCCATCCATCACTGCGCTGCATACTCGTCCCTGCAAGCTGCAGCCCCAAATTGCGGGGTTTTGGTACGTTCGTCCCTGATTGTCTGCCTGGAACCAAACGGCGGTCTTACCCAGGCGGTCCAGGTTCGGCCCGCAACGGACGTTTCCGCCGAGGTTCGCGAAGAAGAAGCTGTCATGCTGCTTTTCTTTTGCAATCGCGTCGTACTTGTTCCACAACTCGAGCACGCGGTCGTTAAAGACGTTCCAGTATGCGGACGTATTCGAAAGCGGCAACTTGCTACAAATCGCGCAATGGCAATCGGGCAAGCTGCCGATGGGAGGCCACCCATTGGTGTAAAAGCAATCGACGTCGTAGAGCGAGTTGATCTCGCGCATGATCGCGGGAACATAATCGTCCATGTAGCTGGTGAACATGCAGGTGCGGAACAGCCGCGGATCCTCGCCGTGAAATTGCACGGACCCGTCCGCATGTCGCATCGCCCATTCCGGGTGAGCTTCGAGGGCATCGCCCCAGTTCAGGTCAGGACTCATGCGGGCGACGACGCGCATGCCTCGTTTCCTGGCCGCAGCCACGCACTCGCCAAAAAAATCGCGCCCATTCAGAAATTTTCCGTGCCGATGGAATTTCACCTTCGACGGATAAAACGCCAGTATCCCGGTCACGCTAATGAAGACGATCTCGGCGTCAGCACCGTGCCAGTAGTCGGCCCATTCTTCAATATTCATGACCGCCGGATCGTGCTCGGTCATGTTGCTCTGTCCTACACGATGGATTCTCTGCTGCCAAGGCAGACTTCCTGGGTCAACGGCTGCGAGTCGCGATGGGAGGGGAACTAGTTTCGGCGGTGCTCCGGCCGCGCTAATATTGGCAGCGGCTTCAGTTCCGCCTGCCTTTTCGGGATGGAGCGCGTCAATCGCAGCAGCCAAAGGAAGTGAGACTGCGCCAGTTTTCAGAAACTCCCGGCGATTTGGCATGAGAGCCCTCCATTATTACACCGGCGAATGATCTGCCCCGATTTATAATCTCTCGATTCACATGGCTCTTTCTTCCGGCACAGAACTCATCGTTTCTTCATCGCCAGGACTCAAGCACAGTGTGAAGCTCGGGGCGGTAAATCAATGAAGGCAGCCGGCGCTTCAACCCTCAGTCCTCGCAGAATACGCGTCATCGGTGTGCCACTTGATCTTGGGCAGTCGCGGCGGGGTGTCGACATGGGACCTTCTGCAGTCCGTGTCGCCGGCCTAGAGGCACGGCTTGAGGAGTTGGGACACGTTGTGGAAGATGCGGGGAACATCGCGGTGGCGATCGCGGAACAGAAACAGGCCGGCCACCCTCACGCAAAGTATCTGAAAGAAATTACCGCCACTTGCACGAAAGAAGCCGAGCTGGTGCTGAAGACACTTGAGAGCGGCAAAGTCCCTCTTGTGCTTGGCGGAGACCACTCCGTAGGTGCGGGCACAGTTTCAGGCGTGGCGGAGTTTTATCGAAAGCAAAATCAGAAGATCGGTCTGATCTGGATCGACGCGCACACCGATGTCAATACTCCCGAAAGCTCGCCCAGCGGCAATGTTCATGGCATGCCGCTCGCGGCGATCATGGGACTCGGGCCGCCGGAACTCGCGAATATTTTCAATTTTTCTCCGAAGGTACCGCCGGAAAACTGCGTGCTTGTCGGCGTCCGCGATATCGACGCAATTGAAAAGGAGAACGTGCGCCGCGCTGGAATCGCCGTATTCACTATGCGCGACATTGACGAGCGCGGGATGCGCACCGTCATGGAAGAAGCATTGCGCATCGCCGGACGCGGTACCGCCGGATATCACGTTTCGCTGGACATGGATTGGGTAGATCCCGAAGATGCGCCCGGAGTTGGAACTCCTGTCCGCGGCGGTGCAACCTATCGCGAGGCTCACCTCGCGATGGAAATCATCGCCGACCATGGGCGGATGTTGAGCTTCGAAATCGTAGAAGTGAATCCGGTAATTGACGAGCACAACCGAACCGCGGTTTTGGCGGTCGAACTGGCGCTCTCGGCCTTCGGGAAGAAAATCCTATAGTCCCCCTAAGGCCCTGTCATTCCGCGACCTAAGGTCTTCGGAATGACAATAAAGAAAACGAAATTTGCAATCAATTTTAACTGGCTTCGGCTAGAATCTTCCAGCTTGACTACTGTTTGGAACCCCTCGGCTGGATCTGAAGATCAGACACCGCGCACTCACATGCGCAAAGCGGCCCTTTTCTACAACCCTCTTTCCGGCCGGCGCAAAAAATACCGTATTCAGGACGTTGAAATGGCGGCTGCGATTTTGCGTAGCGCCGGAGTTGACGTCGAGGTTGCGCCCACGCGCGCCGCATCCGACGCCGCCACCCAGGTGCGCATGGCAATTCGCGACGGAGTCGATACAATCGTTGCGTGCGGAGGCGATGGCACGGTCCACGATCTGCTTCAGGGTCTCGCATGCAGAGATGCCGCTCTTGGTATCATCGCGCTCGGCACGGCAAACGCGATGGCGCACGATCTGCGTCTGCCAATGAATGTTGAACGCGCTGCTCGCGCGTTGCTTACAGCCGTGCCGAAAAGAATCGCGGTCGGAAAAATCGACTATCGCAATTTTGCCGATATTCCATGTTCGCGATACTTCACCGTGGCGGCAGGTGTTGGCCTTGACGCCCACCTTTTTTACAAGCTCAATCGACTAATCAAAGACCGCGTGGGCATGCTGGCGTACTACGGCAAGGCGCTTCATCTGTGGATGACGCATCGCATGCGCTACTTCGAGGCGGAGTTCTCGCACGAAGCAGCCCCCACGCAGCGTGAGGCACGGCTTTCCGAAATGTTGGCAATTCGCATAAATCAGTTCGGTGGAGTGCTGCGGGAACTCGCTCCAGGAGCGTCGCTTGCCCGCAAAGACATGCGGCTGGTGCTGTGCCGCACTGGTAACAGGGCGTTGTACCTGGCCTACGTGCTTCGTGGAATTTTGGGACTCTCTCACCGCGTGCCAGGGATCGTGCTTGCCCAGGCCGATCAGGTCACGTGCCGCAGCCTTCCCGGCGCGGGGCCTGAGAACATTTACGTCGAAGCCGACGGCGAACTGCTGGGTCGTTTACCGATCACGTTGTCGATGGTTCCCGATGCGCTGACCGTGTTAGTGCCAAGAAACCATCCGAATCTCTTGAGCCGTGAGCTGTGAGCGATGGCCGTGAGCACACATGTCTTTGGTTGCTCATCACTCGTCGCTAACTGCTCGTTGCTCTTTCATGCTAGAACTTTCCTTTGGAACCGCTCACCCACTTTCTGACTGGCGCCGTCCTGGCGCGCGCGGGATTCAATCGCAAGACCGCTCTCGCCACTGCGACCATGACGCTCGCCGCAGAGGCTTCCGACGTCGACGTTTTCTGGAGTTTCAAAGGCCCGGTGTATGGATTCGCACATCATCGAGGATTCACGCACTCGTTCCTCGGACTGGCCTTGGTGTCCGCGATCGTGACTGGATTTATGTACGCAGTTTGGCGTCTGCGCGGCCGCAAAACCAATATTCCAGGACTTCCGCCGCGCTGGGGATTGCTGTTTCTCTTCGCGTACACAGCGGGTCTAAGCCATATCCTGCTCGATTACACGAATAATTACGGCGTGCGGCCGTTCTGGCCATTTTCAGAGAGGTGGTATTCATGGGACATCGTGTTCATCGTTGAACCCGCGCTCTACATCATCCTGATCGCCGGGCTGGTTCTGCCCTGGATTTTTTCGCGAAAGTCACCTATCCCACGGGGAAGATGGGCAGCACTGGTAGCCATCATCTGCGTTGCCGGTCTATACGCCGCGCGTGATCACGAGCACCGAAAGGCAGTCCACGCGCTCGCGAGTAAGAGGTTTAACTCGGCAGCTCCGTTGCGAGTCTCCGCATACCCGTTATATTGGCATTTGTACGAATGGTATGGTGTTGCTGAGACCCAAGATTTCTTCGTGACCGCGGGAATGGATTCGAGAACCGGAGAACTCCGCACCGATCAACTCCGATACATCTGCAAACCGCCCGAAACTCCGGCCACTCTCGCCGCCAAGCACTCGTACTTAGGCCGGGTGTATCTCGATTGGGCGCAGTACCCGCTGGTCACCCAGAGATTGTCGGGAAAAGATCTTATGGTGGAATTCGCTGATTTGCGTTTCGCTTATCAGATGTTCCGAGGTGGGGAAGTACCGCTCTCTGCAACGGTAGAAGTTGACCGCAGCTTGCGCGTGGTCGGTGAAAAGTTCGGCAATCGCTCGCAGGTGCCGCCGATTCAATAGTCATTGTCGGCTCCTCTGTGGTTTTCTCTGTGTAACTCTGTGTCGTCTGTGGTTGAAGGTTTCAAAGACTCAACCACAGAGGGCACAAGGCTACACAGGGAACACCCACTGAGTAACCCGCATAACCGACTTGACGCACGGAGCGCGAGCCGCGAAAATCATTGTGCCGAGGTCACCATGCTGGCTTATCTCTTCGTCATCATCGCTGTTGGATTTCGTTTCCTGATTCCGCATCTCCATTCGCAACCGTGGCACTTCACGCCAGTGGCGGCTTCGCTGCTCTTTTTCGGCGCCTACAGATCGCGACGACAGCTCTGGTTCCCAATAGTATTGTTCGCGGGCGCGGACGTCATTCTCAGCAAATTCGTCTATCACTATCCCTTGTCGTGGGATTTGCCGGTGACTTGGGCCTGGTACGCCGCAGTTCTCATGTTGGGAACTGCATTGGCACAGCACCGGAAAGCGGTTTGGATCATTTGCTCGGCGCTTGCAAGCTCTGTTTCATTCTTTCTGCTTAGCAATTTTGCCGTGTGGGCGGCCTATGACATGTACCCGAAAAGCCTTTCGGGACTCATCGCTTGCTATGCGGCGGCGGTTCCGTTCTTCCGCGGGACTTTTGCGAGCGATCTGCTGTTCACCCCGCTTCTGTTCGCAGTGCCGGTGGTGATGAAAGCACTTTCGGAACTGACAAGCGCATCCGGCCCAACTGCCGCCTAGAGTCGCCTCCTAGCGCAGCTTCAGCGTGGTCAGCGCAAACAATGCGAACACCAGCGACGCGATCCAGAAGCGCACGATGATCTTCGATTCCGACCATCCCATCAGTTCGAAATGATGATGAATCGGCGCCATCTTGAATATGCGCTTCTTTCTTAATTTGTAAGAGCCAACCTGCAGGATTACGGAAAGAGCTTCGATCACGAAGACCCCGCCGATAAAGGGCAGCAAGAGTTCTTCTTTAATGAGTACGGCGATTGTGCCAATCGCGCCACCGAGTGCGAGTGAACCGACGTCGCCCATGAAGACTTCCGCGGGGTGGGCGTTATACCAGAGGAAACCAATGGCCGCGCCGACCATCGCACCGCAAAAAATTGTCAGTTCGCCGACCTGCGGTATTCGCGGAAGCTCAAGATAAGCAGCAAAAGTGGCGTGGCCACTCACATACGTCAATATCGTTAGTGCACCCGCCGCAATGACCGTACATCCGATCGCCAGACCGTCGAGGCCATCGGTTAAGTTAACCGCGTTGCTCGATCCCACAATAATGAGCACTACGAAGACAATGAAGGGCAAAAAGGCAATCGGCCACAGGTCGGGATTGTGGATGATCCGGTGTACGATAAGGTCCGGCTGAAATTGTTTCAGAAATGGCACTACGAGCCGCGTCGAATACATACCCCGGTTCTGCATGGCGATGAGGACAACTGCAATCAAAATGCTCGTGAGAAATTGCAGACCTAATTTTGCTTTCGCCGTGAGGCCAAGGTTTCTCTTGTGAACAATCTTCGTGTAGTCGTCGGTGAATCCGATTGCTGCGAACGCTGCGGTTGAGAGCACAGCAACCCAGACGAAAGGATTCGTAAGATCCGCCCAGAGCAATGTGGGAACAATGATTGAAATCGCGATGAGCACGCCGCCCATTGTCGGTGTGCCAGCCTTCTTCTGGTGGGCTTTGGGGCCTTCTTCGCGAATGTACTGCCCAATCTGAAATTCGCGCAGGCGATTGATCACGAGTGGGCCGATGATCAATCCGGTAAAAAGCGCGGTGAGGCTGGCAAAAGCAGTGCGAAAAGTCAGATATCGAAATATTCGGAACGGCGGGAAGTAATGAAAAAGCTTCAGGTACAGCAGCCAGTAGAGCAATACGCCTCCGGGTGATTTATCGGTCGTGCGTCGTTGGTGTTACGTCGGGCGTGATGGGCACCAAATCCCCACCGAGCCTAGACCTCCACTTTTCTAATGCCTTCTCCAGCTTTACCCCGCGTGAGGCTTTCAGAAGGACCACATCGGCATCACGGGTCTCACGCGCCAGCCACTCGCCTGCCTCTTCGGGCGTCTGCAAAAACTCGGCCCGAACTCCGGCTTCCCGGGCAGCATCTACGATATGCTCCGCCAGGCCACGCACCCCAATGACGAAGTCGATCTTTTGCTCCGCCATGTGCCGACCCGAATCGCGATGCATCTGTTCGCCAAGCGGGCCGAGCTCAAGCATCTCGCCGGCGACAACAATCCGCCGCTTCGCTGGCATGCTCGTTATCGCATCGACCATCGCGTTGAGGGCTTTCGGATTTGAATTGTAGCAATCATTAACAACCATAATGTTGCCAATGCGGACAACCTGCCCGCGCTTGTCGGCGGGCTTCAAATCGGCGAGCGACTCCACCGCGGCCCTAACCTCGATACCGTTTTCGATGGCCACGGCAACGGCTGCCAATGCGTTGTACACATTGTGAGTTCCGACAAGCGGCAGTAGCGCTCTCTCCCGGCATCCCGCGACCAGCACATCGAACACTGAACCTTCTTCGCCGCGAGACTCAATATGGTCGGCGCGCACTGTCGCCGTCGGCCCAACGCCGTAAGTGATCACCTCGCCTTTAAAGTTCCTTCCGAACTGGGAGACGTATGCATCGTCGGCATTCAGTACGGCTGTGCCATTTGGTGGCAGTGATTCGACGAGCTCGTATTTCGCTTTAGCAATTTCGGAAATGTCCTTGAAGAATTCCAGGTGTACAGGCCCGACATTGGTAACCACGCCGGTTTCGGGGTGCGCGATCTTTGCCAATGCAGTGATCTCGCCGAAGTGTGACATCCCGAGTTCGACCACAGCACAGTCGTGTTCTGGCTCAAGTTTCAGCAGCATGAGTGGCAAGCCAAAATGATTGTTGAAGTTACCTTCCGACTTGTGCACGCGAAACTTCGTCGAGAGTACGTGTGCAATTGCTTCTTTGGTCGTGGTCTTTCCGGCCGATCCGGTTACGCCGATCACGGGTCGTGCCCAAAGCCGGCGCACGGATTGGGCTAGAAGCTGCAGCGCTGAAAGAGTGTCCTCGACGGGGAGCAAGACGGACGCCCCGGACACTGTACAAGGAGGATGGCCGTGGATGGCCGCACCTAGACGACCTGCAATGCTGGCCGCGTTCTGTTGCGAAACAACTGCTGCAATTGCGCCATTCTCAAATGCTTGAGCAACGAAGTCGTGCCCGTCGAATTTCTCCCCGCGCACGGCAAAGAAAAGCTCGCCCGGCTTGATGGTACGGGAATCGATGGAATATCCGGCAGCAACGGCTTGGCTCGGGAAATTCTGCCCGAGCTCCGCTTTCGGAATCTTTAGATATTCTGCGACCTGCCCCAACGGCAACTTCATGCGGTTGCTCCAGCTTTCGAGCAATCGTAGCCAAGAGCGCGCAGGGCCTCCACCGCAACCTGTGTGTCGTCGAAGGGAACGGGACCGTTGGCCAAAACTTGCTCCTTCTCGTGTCCTTTGCCGGCAAGCAATACAATGTCGCCAGCTCGTGCCGCCTCGAGCGCAATCCGGATTGCGGGTCGCCGATCCGCTTGGATGGTGTACTTGGCGCGGGTACGCTCCAATCCGACCACGGCATCGTTGATGATCGCAAGCGGATCTTCGCTGCGGGGATTATCTGAGGTAAGCACAACGAAATCGCTGGCCCGACCCGCAGCCTCGCCCATCAATGGACGTTTGCTGCGGTCGCGATTCCCGCCGCAGCCAAAAACAGTGATCACGCGCCCGCCGCTCGATTTCACGAATTCACGGGCGAGGGAAGTCAGGTTTCGCAGGGCATCGTCCGTGTGCGCGTAATCAACCACGACCGTGAACGGCTGGCCGCAATCCACTCGCTCGAACCGCCCTGGAACCCGCGCCAGGCCGGCAACTCCAAAGGCAATCTCTTCTGTCGAGCACCCGTGCGCGTATGCAGCAGCGCCCGCGGCAAGTATGTTGTACACATTCACCCGACCTATGAGCGGGGAATTGACCTGAATTTCGTCATCGGGCGTGATCATCCGGAAGCGGGTTCCCTTGGAAGTAATTTCCAGTCTGGCAGAATGGAAATCAGCTTTCGAGATTCCGTACGTAATCACATCTGAGCCGCGTTGCTTGCAGAATTTGATCAACTCACGGCCGTATTCGTCTTCGGCATTGATCACCGCTACTCGCGGCGGATTCGCGCCACTCCCTTCGAATAGGATTCTCTTGGCGGCGAAATACTCGTCCATTGTTTTGTGATAGTCGAGGTGATCGCGGGTCAAATTGGTGAACACCGCAACATCAAACGGAATGCCGAAGGTGCGTCCTTGCGCAAGTGCATGGGAGGAAGCTTCCATTACTGCTTCCGTGGCTCCAGCGGTGATGGCGTCGCTAAATAGGAGTTGCAGATCGAGCGATTCCGGAGTGGTATGCGGAGCGGGCAACACTTTTCCCGCAACGTGGTACTCAATCGTGCCTACGAGCGCGGTTTTTCTTCCCGCAGATTGAAGGACTGATTCGATCAGAAACGCGGTCGTGCTTTTTCCATTGGTGCCAGTGATTCCCGTGATCGCGAGCTTTTCTGCAGGATGTCGATGGAAATTCGCGCTTGCAATTGCCAGTGCGCGGCGTCCATGCTGCACTCTCGCCCAGGCAAGATTCGCTGGCGTGAGATCCGAATCCGTAATGACCGCAACCGCCCCTGCGGCAATTGCATTGTCAATGAAGCGGTTTCCGTCGCTGGTCTCGCCTTTCATGGCGACGAAAACATGCCCTGGCTTCACGCGTCGCGAGTCGTACTCGAGGCCCGTGATCTCGGGATCGCCATGGTGGACGATAACTTCCGCGCCGCTCAGCACTTCGAGAAACTTCATTGCAGTGATTCTATTGCAACATCCGGACGGGCAGGATTATCAATCGGGTGATCGGATCATCTGGTGATCGGGTGATCGGCTCGTCGGGGGACCGGGTGATCGGCAGTGCGTAGAAATCGTAGAATTTTCCTGGCAAAAACGGGGAACTGCGGTCTTGAATGAAGTCCCATGGCCCGATCACCCGATGGCCAGATCGCCCGATGTAAGATGTTCTGCCATGCAGCTCTGGTTCTCGCGCCACAGCGACGTCAGCATTCGCGAACAACTTGCGACGCAGGTTGTCCTGGCGATTGTCAGCGGAGAACTTGCGCCCGGCGACCGCCTTCCTTCAACTCGCGAGCTGGCACGGCGATTTCATCTGCATCCGAACACCGTCAGCGCGGGATACAGACAGTTGCAGCGAAGTAATTGGCTCGAATTCCGAAAGGGAAGCGGAATCTACGTGCGCGCGGAACATCCGGCTTCGCAGGATGCCCTCGCACTTGATCAGTTAATCAGTAATTTCTTTGGTTGTGCGCGGCAGTTGAACGTCCCTTTGGCGACCGTGCGCGAACGCCTGCAGCACTGGCTCGAGATACAGCCGCCTGACCACTTTCTGCTGATCGAATCCGACGCCGCGTTGGCGCGCATTATCGCAGCGGAAATGCAGGCGGTGCTCGCCATGCCGGTTCGAGTTGCCGATTTGAAGGGGTCTTCCATCTCCACGGACGGATGCGTGCCAGTCGCACTTTCGATTTCTGCAAAAGCTGCGCGCACCCTGCTGCCGCAAAATGCCGATCTGATTTCGCTGGACCTGCGCTCTGCGCGAGAGTCGCTAGCGCGCTATCTGCCTGCTTCCAATTCTTTTCTGGTAGGCATTGCCTCCGGCTGGCCGAGTTTTCTGAAGAACGCCCGTACCATGCTGACCGCTGCTGGATTTGCTCCAGAAAGCCTGGTGCTGCGCGATAGCTCGCGCCCGGGCTGGCAGCGCGGGCTCAAGCAGGTTGTGGCCGTGGTTTGCGATACGCTCACCGCCGAGCTAATGGATGGCATGCCGCGAGTCGTGACCTTTCCATTGCTTGCCGAATCCAGCCTACAAGAGCTCAAACGCTACGAAGCGTTCATCCGACGCCCGCTCCAAGCCTGATGTGGCAGTTGAGAAACTGCCACACTGATTCATTGCGCCCATCCTCTCTCGTCTATTTTCACTTGTGTGAAACACCTTACATTACTCGCTGCTGTGATTTGCCTGGGCTGCCCTTTGTACGCACAATACGGCAGCTTCGGTTTTGACGATGAGGATGAACCACCGCCATTCGAAATATATGGATTGGCCTCGGCAATGGGAACCGTGGACGCCACTGGGACCGTGGTGATACATAATCCGCAGCCCGACCAGCCCTCGCCGTTCACGCCCCACGGTGGTGCCTCAGGAATGCGGGTGGGGTTCAGTTGGCGCAAGTACGATGTGGCGCTAATCTCGGATATTGGATTTCACAAATATGCCGATCGTACCGGTTCAACTACTCTTGCCCCACTTATGTTTGGAATCCGCAAATATTCTCACCAACAATTTCGAACAGAATTTTTCGTCGAAGGGCTGGCAGGCGCCTATCGTTGGTCGGTGAATTCCGCGAATGTAAACTTCACCACGGTGAAGGGCATTGTGGCAGGCGGAGGTGGCATGGATATACGTTTGACGCGTCATATCGTGTGGAGAGTTTTTGAGTTACAGGTGGCGATCGCCGGGGCACGAAATGGGCCGCTTTTAACCGGAGGGCCGTCCACGGGAATTGGCTATCGATTCGGCGGCAGCTAGGCCAGAGCTACCGCCCGAAGCGGACTGTAATTATTGCGCCGGATGGAACGTGGGTGCCAGGAAGAGGCGATTGTTCCTGTGCCAGACCGCTGCCGACAACATCCAGATCGAGTCCGCTCGCCTCGGCAAGCTCAATGGCCGAGCGCTCTGATTTTCCAATGAACGAGGGCACCACGATGCCGCCTTGCTCTACGTCGAGAACGACGGTGCCATTGGTGGGCTGCGGAGCGTTCGCGTCCGCTCGAGCGACAGACACGGTTGTGGCGGGGACTGAGACTTGCTCGCGCATTGTGGCCGGCAGCACCCTTTCTCTCGCGGTCGGACCGCCGGCATCTCGCCCCTCGATGCTGGGAAGGGATGGCGGAGTCTGACGCGCGATGCCGTCCGTCCCTGCGCTATCAGCGAGTACTTGGGGTGCGGAGGAGACTGCATCCACATCAACCTCTTCTCCAGGATGATCAGGAGATCCCTCCTCCAGATCCTTCGCATTGGCCTTTGCTTGCGCGAGTAATACCCGCCGGCTTGCGGGAATTTCGATGTCATGCGGCGTGTGCATGTACTCAAGCACCTGCTGCGCGATCCTCTGAAAAACCGGCGCGGCAACCCAACCACCTTCACGCTGCATGATCGTCGGCGCCCAGGGGGTATCAATGATCACGACCACCGTAATTTCGGGATTGTTGATCGGAGCAAAGCCCGCGAAAGATGCGACGAACTTCGTATGGGAATACGAGTGAGTAGTGACATCAAACTTCTGGGCTGTGCCGGTCTTGCCGGCCGCACTATAGCCGTCTAACGTGGCCTTGCGACCGGTCCCGTGCAGCACCACTCCTTGCATCATCTGCCGCATAAGAGCGGCCGTAGTCGTCGAGAGGACACGGCGTCCTTCGGTGGGATGGAACGCAACCTTCTGCGGTGTATCTTGCGGTTCGACTTCGCCGGCCACAATTCGTGGCCCGAGCAGCACGCCATCATTAGCGATACTAGAAACCATTTGCGAGAGCTGTACGGCGGAAATTCCTATCTCCTGCCCCATGGCGATCGCGCCAATCGAAATTTTCGACCATCGGCTCAGCGGCTTTGTCATTCCGCGAGTCTCGCCGGGAAGCTCGATTCCGGTCTGCTGTCCGAATCCGAGATCACGGATGTATTTGTACATGCGATCGTCGCCCATGCGGAGCGCAATCTTGATAGCCCCAACATCGCTCGACCAGGCAAGAACATCTGAAACCGGCATGACTCCCCATGGATGCCAGTCGTGAATGCGGTGTCCGAAAAGGACAATGGATCCCCTCTGGCAATCAATGAGCTCGTCCGGCCTGGCGAGGCCTTGATCAATCGCAGAGGCGATGGTCACCAACTTGAATGTGGATCCAGGCTCGTAGACATCGCTAACTGCATGATTCTTAAGTTTTGCCGGAGTGATCTCTTTCGTGTTGTTGGGATCGAATGTGGGTTGATTGGCCAGAGCAAGAATTTCACCCGTGTGGGGATTCTCGACTAGGACAGTTCCGGCGATCGCATGCGTATCCTGAATCGCTGTGGCCAGCTCGCGTTCGGCAATGTACTGGATCTTGTCGTCAATCGTGAGGACGACGTTTTCTCCCGGTTCCGGCTGTTTCTCGACACTGCCAAACCACTTCTTCCGGGCGTCAACGGAAATCAGCATCTGCCCCGGCCGGCCGTGTAGCTTGTCGTCGAACTCACGCTCGATTCCGCTCAGGCCGCTATCGTCCATGCCGACATAGCCGAGCACCTGCGCGGCGAGATCCCCCTTCGGGTAATAACGCTTGGCTTCCTTTTGAAAATAAACTCCACGCAAGTTCAGGGCGCGGATCCGTACGGAGATTTCAGGATCCGGCTTGCGCGCCAGCCAGCAGAAGGTCTTCGCGGCTTCGCACTTCGCCAAAAGCTCGCGGGGATCTTGTTTGGTTATGCGCGCAATTAACGAAATCGTACTTGCCGGCTTCGGCATTTCGGAGGGTACGGCGAAGACCGAGTCCACATTGATGGACATCGCCAGTTCTTGCCCGTTGCGGTCGAAGATGATGCCGCGCGGAGCCGAAACTTCTTCAGTTCGTTGCTGCTGATGTTGCGCTCGTTGCTCGAACTTGCCGTAAGAAAAAACTTGAAGGTAAACCAGACGGAGACAAATTGCGCAGCACCATAGCACGAAGACGCCAGCCAGAACATAGAGCCGGAGATTGGTGCTGTTGCGAGCACTGCTCGGGGCCACAGAATCTCCTGAGACAAATATGGCGGCCGGTTAGCCGCCTAGCTCAAAACACAATAAGAATTGTCATTTCGAGCAAAGCACGACGGTTGGGTTGCGAATCGTCGTGCGAAGCCGAGAGATCTGCTTTTCGAGTTAAGCAATTAAAAACAGGTTCCTCGACTCCGCTGGATCATTCGCGAGCGAATGATCCCATTCCGCTCGGAATGACAGTGCTAAAAAACTCTACCTACTGGAAACCACTGAAACCGGCATCAGGCTCGCGACTTCCGCGCCCGTACCTTCTGGCAGGACTGTGTTCATCTGAAGTACTTGTCCTGCCTGAGGCGATTGCAGGCCCAGCTCACGCGCCATGCGATCAATCCGCTCAGGATCGCGCAGGGAAGCTTCTTCCAGGCGCAACGCGCGATTCATCTCAACGATACTGTCTCGCTGGGATTTCAGCGCTTCGATCTTGTATCCGTATTCGATGGCCTTGAAATGCTGAAATGCATAGGCCATGACGAACAGGAATAAGCACGCCAGTGCGATGCCGAATTGACGCATCTCCTTCGCGCGCCGGGGATCTTCAACTTTTATCAGACGCGAGTTGTCGATCGACTTCGTGAAATAGATCTCAGGCGTACCACTCCAGCAGGGACGGCGGACCGGAGCAGCGTTGGGGTAAATGACAGCTTGGATAGCGGCAGCGGCCATGTTTATGCGACTCCGGCAAGTTGGGGCGCGGCTTCGAGCGCGAGCAGCTCACCCGGCAAAATAGCGAACCAGTTCTCTGAGTCCGCTTTCTGCTCGAGTTCCATGCGGTTGCTGTTTTCCGCGCGCTCAACCATCCCGATCAGATCGTCAATTAAGGTTCCTGTATACATTTGAATCTCCTCGTCGCGCCTGAATTCCTACCCTCAGAACCTATTTTCTGTGTGGCGCGGGCGTCCTCGCCCGCGTCCTTTTTTCTCTGTGGTCGTTCTCTGTGTAACTCAGTGTCCTCTGTGGTTGAAGGTTTTAAAAGCCCACCACAGAGGACACTGAGTTTCACAGAGCAAAGCCACAGAGGTACGTCTAAACTCTTTCCGCGGCCCGCAATTTTGCGCTACGGGAACGCGGGTTTGAAGCGACCTCTTCTTCGCTGGGCGTTACTGGCTTCTTCGTCAGCAACTTGTACTGGCCCAGCCTTGCGCCTTCGCGCATCGCATCCTTGACGATGCGGTCTTCGAGCGAGTGGAAGCTGATCACCACCAGCCTTCCACCCGGTTTCAGCAACTGCGGCGCTGCCTCAAGCAACTGCCGCAGGTCGTCCAATTCGCGGTTTACGAAGATTCGGAGAGCTTGAAAGGTTCGCGTCGCAGGATGAATACGCTCATGTTTCATTGGCCGGGCCGCGGCTGAAACGACCGCTGCAAGTTGCGCAGTGGTTCGTATCGGCCGCGACCGGACAATGGCTCTGGCGATTCTCCGCGACCTCCTTTCCTCACCGAATTCGTAAATCAGATCGGCAAGCTCGCGCTCGTCGAACTGGTTTACCACTTGTTCGGCGGTAGGCTCGGACATCGGATTCATCCGCATGTCGAGCGGTCCTTCCGCCTGAAAACTAAAGCCGCGTGCGGCGTCGGAAAACTGCAGGCTGCTGACGCCGAGGTCGGCGAGTAGCCCATCGGCTCTGGGCTCTAGGGTCTCGGCAAGTTCGGCGAATGATCCATGCCGCAACTCAACCGAAGGCCAATCGCTAGAGCCTGAAGCCTGAAGCCTGAGGCCTGCTTTTTCCAGCGCCTCGGGATCTTTATCGAAGCCAATCAAATGACCCGGTGCGCCGAGGCGTTTTGCGATTTCGTAACCGTGCCCGCCAAGGCCCACCGTGGCGTCGATATAGGTCCCGCCACGCCGGACGGCTAAAAAGTCGATCGCTTCTTTTAAAAGAACCGGAACATGGCCAAACTCCTCTTTCCTGCCATGCCCACCCCGCTCGGGGGTGTCTTCCAAACCCTCGCCCATATTCTTGGGGCCCCGGCGAACCGCGCCTTTCGGTTCTCTGGGACTGACTAGATACCCAGCTCGTCGAGCGTCTTCTCATCCTCGGGCGTGAACTTGTTCTCCTCGATCTCGCGGCGATAGGCCTCGAGATTCCGCACTTCCAGGTAGGTCAGCATTCCGGTCACGGCCACCTCGCCCTTGATCTCCCCTGATTCGCGCAACAGTTGCGGCATCAAGAGCCGGCCCTGGCCGTCCATCTCCACCTGCTGGCCCCAGTAGTTCGTGCGATCGAGAAACTTCTTCTTCGTAGGATTGAAAGTGGAGAGCCCTGCCAGTTTCTGCTCGATCCGCTCCCATTCCTCGAAGGGATAAACTTGTGCAACCTTCCCGTCGAAGCTCGTGATGTAGAATTGCTGCCCGTACTTCTCGTCGAGCACTCGCTTGAACTCGGCCGGGACCTTGAGCCGTCCTTTTTCGTCGACGCGAGTTGGGTGATTGCCGCGAAACATGGATTATTGAGCTCTGACTTTGGGGGCACGGGCGTCCTCGCCCGTGCGGTCGTTGAGAAGCAATGGCGAGCGAGGCAAAAACAGTGACGAGTTCGGCTTTTTCAATCTCATTCAGGCTCTTCTTGGGGGAGGTAGCCGTTCGTTCCACCATCACTCCGATCTCACTCACTTCCGCCCACGATGCTTACTGTTGTAGCCACTTTCTACCACTTTTGACCACATCTTACGCCTAAACGCTTTACTGTCAATGGCAAAGTAGAGGGTTATGTCCAAGCAATTTGTCTCACTTTGAAAAACTCAACAACTTGCGATTACTGAATAGGCGACCACAAGGAATGGTGTTTAGGGAGGTGGTTCAACTCTGCCTAACGTCAATCAGGTGAGTAGCTGAGGCTGTGGAAAAGGTAGACCTCGACGGGGGCGAGGGATATCAAACGTAGTTGTTCGCCCTTATTTACACGTAATACGTGCGCACGTATAATTGGTCGATGAACCTTACTCTTTCGGTTGACGATGAGATTCTTAAAAAAGCGCGTCGTCGCGCTGATGCCATGGGCAAGAGTGTGAACCAGTTGGTTCGTGAATACCTGGGCCAGCTTGCCGGCGATCCAGACATCGAGGCGCTCGCTGCTGAATTTCGTGAGCTTTCGCGTCACCCGACCGGAAACTCGCGCGGATGGAAGTTTAATCGCGAAGAAATCCACGAGCGCAGATGAGCCTCGCGTTTTTCGATACGAATGTTCTCGTATACATCGAAGACGCTTCGGATCCCACTAAGCAAAGGCGAGCCACGGCTTTGTTTGATGAACATTTCCGTGCCCGCACTGCGATATTGTCATTGCAGGTCTTGCAGGAGTATTTTTCGACCGTCACGCGCAAACTGTTGGCGAATCCCCACGTTGCTCAACGGAGGGTCGAAATTCTTTCCCGTGCGAAGATAGTTCGTTTTGAAGTCGCAGATGTGATTGCTTCAATCGAACTGCATCGGCTAACCCAGATTTCGTTCTGGGATGCAATGATCGTGCATGCAGCGCGAGCGGGGGGCGCATCCGTGCTGTACACTGAAGACCTTCAGTACGGCAGCGTTCTAGGTGGGGTGCGAGTTGTGAATCCTTTCATCTGAAAGGACAAACCATGCCACTTATTCAATGATCCTGAAGTTCCCGCTGCAGTGCATCAGGCTCATCAGATAAAGCAGGCCGTCGTAGTAGCGCTGCTCGCCTGATGGCGTCGGCGTCTTCCAGAGTTCTTCGATCAATGCCTTCGAAATCGGAGTGTCGCTCGCGGCCAGACTTCCGACGGCTGTCGTTGCGACCATCCCGACCGAGTGCCGGTCCGAGAGCGGCTTGCCATCGAGCGTATAGCGATCGACGAACGTGCCGATTCCCTGCCCATACAGAAATTTCTGAATGCGGTCGCTTAGCACGGTTTCCTGCGGAGCTTTGTGCCACCAGGAATAGTCGACTGACCAGTTGCTCACACTCCGCCACGAGTCATAGCTGAACGGCGTGGTCGTGCCATCGCGACTGATGATTTGCGCGTAGTCGAAGTAGTTCCTGTCAGGGGTCAGACCCGTCTGCGGCCCTGTGACTTTGGGGAACATATCTCGGCTCACGTCGGCGGCTTTCGCCCAGAAGTCACGATCTTCCTCGGGTCCCCAGCGCGACCACAATTCATAAAACGCCGGCAGATGATAGGAAGCGTCGGTGAAATTCACGTTCTCATTGGCTACGAACTTAATCATGAAGTGCTCTTCATCGACCATCGGGCCGATCGTCTCGGAATGCGGCGCGTCCCACGGCGCGCGAAACACAGGAAGCTTCTCCCCTTTCGCGGCCGCTTCCAGCTCGCGGCGTTTATTGTTCGGGCTCGGCCAGGGATGGTCCGGAGGAACAAACGGCGGGTCCTCAGGATGAATGCGAAACGGACTTGTTCCGGTTAGCACGGGATGATGCCGCATCCCGCGAAGAATCTTGTCTGCCTCGGCTTTGTAGTTGTAGATTCCCTGGCCATTTCCCCAACGGTGCGCGGCAAAGTAGAGCGCCATCACGTAATACTCTTCTCCATCGGGCGCGGCGCCGGTCGAGCGCGGCGTGCCATCGGTGCTCATCGACCAGGCGAAATACCCGACCGAAGGATTCTTCGGATCAGTGACAAGCATGTAGGTTTTTGACCAATTCCAGAGGGCATCAAATTCGCGCTTTTTGTTGAGCTGAACGGCGATCATCATGCCGTAGCTCATGCCTTCGGTGCGCGCGTCATTGTTGGCCCAGTCTGTCACGTACGCTAGGGGTCCGTTCTCGTTCGCTCCGGTTTCGAAGTAGATCCGCTCCTCCTGACCATCTCCGTGAAAGAGCTGCTGAAATGCTTTCTCGATCTTCGCGCGGGATTCCTCCGGCGAGTGGCCCTGCTCGGCGAAGAGATCGCGATACTGATGGGTCTTGAAGGCACCATCTCCGTTGCCCGGCATGCGCGGAATCGAGCCGAGTGGTGCGTTGGTGTGAGGCACCGGTGGACTGAATCCGGAAGGAGGGTGAGCGGGCGGCTTCGAAACCTGCGACACTGCTAGCCAGGCGAATAGCAACGATGATCCAAGCATGATTAAGATGCGGCGATCAAAATGAGACAAGTTTCAACCTCTCCACGAATGAAAACGAGGATTGTAGACGGTTTCAGGCTGAGATCGCCACGAAGAACATTTCACGATGAATGAAAATCGACGCGACTTACCCATCGTAACCATCTCTCATCGAGGAGCTGACAGGCTGCGCGCTGGACATGTGTGGGTGTATCGCTCCGAGGTGATCGGCTCTGATCCACTTCCGCCCGGCACACTCGTAACAGTTCGGGAGCACATTTCTCCAAAAAGCAGCTCGGACAGGAATGTCCGAGCCACACGAACACTCGGTACTGCTTTTTACAGCTCTAGTTCCGAAATCGCATTGCGCATCATTTCGCCGAAGCTGGTGAGCGATCTCTATGAGCTTCTCCGCGGTCGTATTCGCGATGCAATTGCCTATCGTGAGCGCTTCGTTCAAAACACGAATGCTTACCGGGTGATCTTCAGCGAAGGAGATTTTCTGCCCGGGCTGATGGTCGACCGCTACAACGACATTCTTTCCATCCAGGTGCTCACGCAAGCAATGGATTCAGAGCAGATACGCGAGCTCGTGGTTTCGGAATTGGCGGCCGCTTTGAATCCGGCTGCGATTATCGAGCGAGTTGATGCGCGCGTGAGAAGACTGGAGCAGCTGCCGGAAAAAGAAAGCGGTATCGTGTATCGACGCGATGATATCTCCGCTGCACACGTGGGGACGGGTGCCCTTACCCGTCCGGCAGCGCAGAGCGCGGCAATTGGCGAGCATGGCTCGCCCGGTCGGACGAGGGCGTCCGGGCCCACACGAGAACAGGAGAACGCAAGTGCCACCGAATTCCAAATGAACGGCCTCCGATTTATCTACGAAGCTCTTGGTACCCAGAAAACCGGGGCCTTCCTTGATCAGCGCGAAAACTATGCCACCGCCGCGCAATACGCCCGAGGCGAAGCGCTCGATGTCTTCTGCTACCAGGGAGGATTTGCCCTGCACCTCGCCCGCGTCTCCGAGAAAGTCACCGGAGTCGACAGCTCCCGCCCGGCGCTCGAGATCGCCGACAAAAACGCCGCACTGAACGGAAAGGAAATCGAGTGGATCGAAGCCAATGCCTTCGACCTTCTTCGCGACTACTCTGACGCAGGACGGCAGTATGACTGCGTTGTGCTCGATCCTCCAGCCTTCGCCAAATCCAAACGCGATTTGCCCACCGCACTCCGCGGCTACAAAGAGCTCAACCTGCGCGCGCTCAAGATGCTCCGTCCCGCAGGAATACTCGTGACCTGCTCCTGCTCTTACCACGTGAGCGCCTCAGATCTCCTCCAAACCCTTCAATCCGCCGCACAGGATTCACACAGGATTGTTCGAATTTTGGAAAACCGAGGCGCGGCAAAAGACCATCCCAGCGTACTGGGAATCCCCGAGACAGCATACTTGAAGTGCCTGATAGTGCTTGTAAGTTAAAGCACAATAAGCATATTTATTACTTGACAGTAATACGATCAACTTATATGCTTGTGTTGTGCTAAGGCTGTTGCCATACCGCAACCAAACCATTAAAACCACAAATTTTAGAAATTCAGACTTAGGAGGTTTGTCATGACAGTTGTTACCCGCTGGGACCCATTCCGTGAGTTCACAACTTTGCAAGACCGCATGAACCGTTTGTTCCGCGATAATTACGGCGATCGGGAGGAGGCACTCACCACCTCGACCTTCGCCCCCGCGGTGGACGTGTATGAGGACGAGCACAACATTACCCTGAACATCGAAGTGCCCGGGATTGAGGAGAAGGACATCGATGTCCGCGTTGAGAACAACCTGCTGACCGTGCACGGCGAACGTAAATTTGAAAAAGATCAGAAGGAAGAGAACTTCCGCCGAGTCGAGCGGCAGTATGGCAGCTTCACCCGCTCATTTACTCTGCCGAACACAGTTGACGCAGACAGCATTCAGGCCAACTATGAAAAGGGGATTTTGAAGATCCAGCTGGCCAAGAAGGCCGAAGCGAAGCCGAAGCAGATCAAGGTCAATGTCGGCAGCCAGAAGTCGATTGAAGGCAAGGAAGCAAAGAGCACCAGCAAAGCTGCATAAGGTGCAGCGATTCGAAAAACGCGTGACGATTTGTCACGCCGGATAATCAAAGAAGGGAGGCGGGCTCCGGAGAGAGTGCTGGCCTCCCTTTAATTTTGATTTTGTAATTGGGGAATTTGGCAATTGGGTAATTTGAAACCAGCTACGAGCGATGAGCGGCGAGCAGCGAGCAAGCAGCAATCAACGTTCTATTTGGGCCGGTTAATTTACCCAATTACAAAATTACACAATTACCAAATTGAGGTTTTCTATGCCCATTCGTTGGGAAAAATTCACATTGAAAGCGCAGCAAGCCGTGCAGCGGGCGAACGAGCTCGCTTCCGAGCACGGCAATCCCGAACTGCTGCCGCTGCATCTGCTGGCGGCGCTGCTCGAAGACAAAGAGGGCATCGTCCCGCCTGTGCTGGAGAAAATCGGGATCGGACCGCGGTCCGTTTTGAATGACATTTATCAGGCGATGGACCGCCTGCCGAAAATTTCCGGAGCCGCGGCGCAGCCATCGCTCTCTCAGGCCGCGAATCAGCTTCTCGACCAAGCTTTCAAGGAAGCAGACACATTCAAAGACGAGTACGTTTCGACCGAGCACCTACTGCTTGCGGCTACAGAGCTTAAACGCGACGCTTCGCAGGAGATCCTGGCCCGTCACGGCGCGACGCACGATGCAATTCTGAAGGCGCTCACAGCAGTTCGTGGCTCGCAGCGCATCGCGGACCAGAATCCGGAAGCGAAGTACCAGGCTTTGGAACGATATGCGAAAGACCTAACTGAACTCGCTCGGCGAGGCAAGCTCGATCCGGTGATCGGGCGTGACGAAGAGATTCGCCGCGTTGTTCAGGTTCTCTCCCGCCGTACCAAAAACAATCCCGTGCTGATCGGCGAGCCAGGCGTTGGAAAGACCGCAATCGTTGAAGGCCTCGCCCAGCGCATCATTTCCGGCGACGTTCCGGAGATTCTGAAAAATAAGCGGGTAGTCGCTCTCGATCTTGGTTCAATGCTGGCGGGAGCAAAGTATCGCGGTGAATTCGAAGACCGGCTCAAAGCTGTTCTGAAAGAAATTGAAGACTCGCAGGGAAAAATCATCCTGTTCATCGACGAGTTGCATACGCTGGTCGGGGCGGGCGCGGCTGAAGGCGCAATCGATGCCTCGAACATGCTGAAGCCGGCGCTGGCCCGCGGGGAGCTGCGCGCAATCGGCGCAACCACCCTGAACGAATATCGCAAGCACATTGAAAAAGACGCTGCCCTTGAACGGCGCTTCCAGATCGTCTATGTTGGCGAGCCGAATGTCGAAGACACCATCGCAATTCTTCGCGGATTAAAAGAGCGCTACGAAGTTCATCACGGGGTGCGGATAAAAGATTCGGCGATTGTCGCGGCGGCAACATTGTCGCACCGCTACATTTCCGATCGATTCCTGCCCGACAAAGCCATCGACTTAATCGATGAAGCGGCGGCATCTCTGCGCATTCAGATCGACTCCATGCCAACCGAAATCGACCAGCTCGAACGCCGGGCTACGCAGCTTGAAATCGAAAAACAGGCGCTAAAAAAAGAAAGCGACACGAATTCGAAAGAGCGTTTGGCTGGAATCGACAAAGAGCTTGCTGGAATTCGCGAGCAGTCGGATGCGCTCAAGGCGCGGTGGAAACAGGAAAAAGACCTGATCGGGCGCGCGCGGCAGCTCAAGGAAAGAATCGAGCAGCTCAAGATCGAAGAGCAGGCGGAAGAGCGCAAGGGCAATTTGCAGCGGGTGGCGGAAATTCGTTATGGGCTGATTCGCCAGACGGAAGAGGAACTGGCGAAAGTGACTGCGCAGATGGACGGAAACACACCCATCGTAGTCGCAAAAGGCGCGACTAAGGGTGGGGCACCCGTAAACAGGAATGTCCGAGCCATACGCATGCTGAAAGAAGAAGTGGACGAAGAAGACATCGCCCGCGTTGTTTCCAAGTGGACCGGCATTCCAGTTTCGAAGATGCTTGAAGGAGAAGTGAAAAAACTGGTCACGATGGAAGAGCGGCTGCGCCAGAGAGTTGTGGGTCAGGATGTCGCGCTAGAGCGTGTATCGAATGCGATTCGCCGTTCGCGCGCAGGTCTGAGCGATCCCAAGCGGCCAATCGGCTCATTTATCTTCCTCGGCCCGACCGGCGTCGGTAAGACCGAACTCGCTCGCGCTCTCGCCGAATTTTTATTCGACGACGAGCACGCGTTGGTGCGCATCGACATGTCGGAATATATGGAGCGGCATGCCGTATCACGTTTAATCGGCGCGCCGCCGGGATACGTAGGCTACGAAGAGGGAGGTCAGCTGACGGAGCAAGTCCGCCGTCGCCCATACTCGGTCATCCTTTTCGATGAAATCGAAAAGGCGCACCCGGACGTCTTCAACATCCTGCTTCAGATCATGGATGACGGCCGCCTGACTGACGGTCAGGGCCGTGTGGTCGATTTCAAGAATACGATCATCATCATGACCTCGAACATCGGAGCTTCATTCTTACAGGCTGAAGACCTCAGCTCCGAGGCAGGGTTCAACGATGCGTCAAAACAGGTCAGGCAGGCGCTACATGGGCATTTCCGGCCCGAGTTCCTGAACCGCGTGGATGACATTATCGTGTTCCGCCCGCTTGGCAAAGAGCAATTAGTCAAGATCATTGACCTGCGGCTCGAGGATTTGCGGCGGTTGCTTGCCGAGCGCAAGATTTCGATCGAGCTGATGGAGCCTGCGAAAGACCTCGTATTCAGCGAAGGCTTCGATCCGAACTTCGGCGCGCGGCCGCTGAAGCGTGCAATCCAAAAGCTGATTCAGGATCCGCTCGCCCTGAAGATTCTCGACGGAGAGATCCTGCACGGTGATCACGTTGTGATCAACGCCGAAAAAGGCAAGATGACATTTCAAGTCAGCCGCAGAGTAGGCGAACCTGCACCGGCAACTCGTTAAGCCGTAGTTCCCGTGACGGCTGTGACCGTCAGCTTCGGCAACTGATGGTTCCAGCCGGACGGAACGTGCTCGACATAAATTCTTATCGGCCGCGACTCGTTCGGTTTAATTGGAGCCTGGGTCAGATTCTGTGCTTGGTCGGACGTTCCGCCCACCAAGCCCTCTACCGGCCGAGTTACGGTCTCAAGCACCGGTCCATTTCTTCCCAGGAATTGCACTTGCACCTGAACTCCTG
The DNA here is from genome assembly GCA_035279425.1 of Terriglobales bacterium. GTDB lineage: Bacteria > Acidobacteriota > Terriglobia > Terriglobales > Acidobacteriaceae > Gp1-AA145. The sequence goes on from DATEHT010000026.1 coordinate 145,660, forward strand.
TAATCGCGGTACTTCCGGTGTTGTGAAGAAGTCCAGTAAGGTAGAGGGCCCCGCCGACGGGGGAGGTTGAAAGCTTCATATTGGTGAGCTGTATTTGGTCGACGGTGGGTTGCTGCGGGACTTGTGCTGCGGTTGGGGCCTGCGTGACATGAGGCGCTCTCGGCAGCAATGCAATAATCGCAATCAGAATAGCGGCGCCGATGATTAGCGCAACAATCGGCCATGGGAACTTGCTCTTCTTAATGACCTGCACTTTCGCGTGGTCGTCAGCAGATTTGCGCGGCGGAATGTCGGGATAATCGGGCAGCTTGGGATTGGTTGCCATTTGTAAGCCTCACGCCCCAGTCGGGCTTAAATTCGATGACACCGAATGGCGGCGAGTTTTCCTCGGTGGCGGTTCTCTGTGAAACTCTGTGTTCTCTGTGGTTCGGTCTTCGCAAATCTTTACCAGAGAGGGCACTGCGGTACACAGAGGAAAGATCATAGAGAAAAAGCGCGTGCTCTCACCTGCTCCGCTGTCCAGCCACTCTCTCGTAATCTGCGGATGCTGAGTGCGTGGTGGCGTTTCGCGAGGCGCACGCCGGCTTCATCCCGCAACAGATCACAGTGGTGAAACTCGGGTGCTTCCCAGCCCAGCGCGCGATAGAGTAAAAGCTGCCGCGCCGTGGACTTGAGCAGATCAGCTCCGCGTACCACCTCAGAGATTCTCATCGCGTGATCATCGACCACCACAGCAAGCTGATACGCGGGAACGTCATCGCGGCGCCAGATTACGAAATCACCGAAGTCGTGGCCGGCGACGTAGGTCTGCGGTCCGAGATGCTGGTCGATGAAACTGATCTCCTGGCCCTCAGGAACGCGAAACCGCCAATTCACGCCAGCTGGAGCTGCAAAGTCTTTGGCGTCGGTGCGGCTTCGGCATTTTCCTGGATAGACGGCCTCATCATCAAAGTCATTGGGCGCACCCGCCACAGCAGCCAACTCCTTCCGTGAGCAGGTACACGGATAAATGAGACCGCGATCACGCAGCTTCCTCCATGCATCCAGGTAATAGTCCCGGCGTTCGCTCTGCGAATACGGTGCATATGGTCCGCCACAATCGGGGCCTTCGCTCCATACGATTCCCAGCCAGCGCAGGTCGTCGTACATGGCCGTAACGAACTCCGAGCGGCAGCGATCGGGATCAAGATCTTCGTTGCGCAGGATCAGTATGCCGCCGCAGCGGAGCGCCCGCTCGGCGGCAACAAGAAATGTTCGCGCGTGCCCGAGATGAAGATATCCCGTCGGTGAAGGCGCGAGACGGCCACGATACGACACGAGCGCATTGTAAATGTCCGTTGAAACCATACCTGTGTTGTAATGGTCGTCGTTATCTCAATCCGGCCAGCGCACTCTCGCATCTAAGCTGCAACCTCAAATTTCACAGGAGCTCAATATGCAATTCCGCCAGCTTGGCCGCGGCGATTTGAAGGTTTCTGCTGAAGGACTTGGTTGTATGGGAATGTCCGAGTTCTACGGACCGGGAGATGAAACAGAATCGATTGCCACTATTCATCGCGCTATCGGGCTCGGTATCAACTTTCTCGATACCGCTGACATTTACGGCCCGTTTAAAAATGAAGAACTTGTCGGGCGAGCGATCAAGGGCAAGCGTGACAAGCTGATCATCGCGACGAAATTTGGAATCGTACGTGATCCTGCGAATCCAAAGATTCGCGGAGTGAACGGCAAACCGGAGTACGTTCGCAAATCGTGCGAGGCCAGCCTGAAGCGGCTTGGCATTGACTACATCGATCTGTACTACCAGCACCGCATTGATCCGAATACTCCCATTGAGGAAACCGTCGGAGCGATGGCGGACCTGGTCCGCGAAGGCAAGATTCGCCACATCGGATTATCTGAGGCCCGGCCAGGAACGCTGCGCCGCGCATCCAAAGTCCACCAAATCACCGCGCTGCAATCCGAATATTCGCTTGGACGCGCGATCACGAACAAGAAGTGATTCCCACGTGCCGCGAACTCGGGATCGGGTTCGTGGCTTACAGCCCGCTTGGGCGCGGGTTTCTGACCGGACAACTCAAACGATTCCAAGATTTCGCTCCCGACGACTTCCGCCGCAACTCACCACGGTTTCAGGGCGAGAACTTTCAGAAGAACCTTGACTTGGTGAAAAAGGTGGAGGAGATTGCAAAGCGCAAGGACTGCACGCCTTCTCAACTGGCGCTCGCCTGGGTGCTGGCGCAAGGCGAAGACATTGTCCCAATTCCAGGAACAAAGCGGAGGAAATACTTAGAGGAGAACATCGGCGCGTTAGACGTGCAGCTCAGGGCCGAAGATTTGACTGAAATCAATAGGGTCTTTCCGCCGGGAGCAGCCGCTGGTGATCGTTACAACGAGCCGATGATGCAGTTGATCAATGCGGCGTAGCTGTTTCTGCTATCTGCGTGCGCTTTCGTTCCGAACCGCTTTAGCGGTGAGAATCTGCCGTTCTGAATGAAACGCAGATTCCTCGGGCCTAAAGGCCCTCGGAATGACAGCATTAAGCGGCAACAAACAAAATTGGCGGCCGATTGGCCGCCATTTGTTTTGCTGAGAGCTGAAGGCTGACAGCTGCTAGCTCGCTTACGCTGGAGCCGGATGCTCGCCGCCCTTTGCGATTCCGGGCCGTCCCGGTTCGGGCTTGAGCACCTGCTGGACACCGGCATCATCGCCGCGAGCAGGTGGAATGATCTTCGGCAGCTCTTTGCCATCGATGATCATCTTGATCTCGTTCGCATCAAGCACTTCACGTTCAAGCAACGCAAGCGCGATACGAACCAGAGTGTCGTGGTCCGCAGCGAGAACGCCCTTCGCCGTCTCGTAACCCTTTCCGACCAGCCGCCTCACTTCTTCATCGATCTTGATCGCAGTGGCTTCGCTGTAATCGCGATGCTGGTTGATCTCACGGCCGAGGAAGATCTGCTCTTCTTTCTTACCGAAGGTCAGCGGGCCAAGGTCGCTCATGCCGAATTCGCAGACCATCTTGCGGGCGAGCTCAGTGGCGCGCTCAATATCATTACCAGCGCCGGTGCTCATCTGGTTGAGGAATATTTCCTCCGCCAGACGGCCGCCCATCATGATCGCGATTTCAGTCTCGAGATATTCCTTGGTGTAGTTATGCTTGTCGTCGATTGGCAATTGCATGGTGACGCCGAGCGCCATGCCACGTGGAATGATCGTGACCTTGTGCAATGGGTCAGAGTTCGGCAGCTTCGCCGCAACCAGCGCGTGCCCGGCTTCGTGATATGCAGTGACCTTCTTTTCTTCCTCTGACAGCAGCAGCGACTTGCGCTCGACGCCCATCAGCACTTTGTCTTTGGCGAGCTCGAAATCGTACATGAGCACGGCCTTGCGGTTCTGTCGCGCCGCAGCCAATGCGGCTTCATTCACCATATTGGCGAGATCGGCCCCGGAAAAGCCCGGTGTGCCGCGAGCGAGAACTTGAAGATCCACGTCGTCGGCGAGAGGAATCTTGCGAGTGTGAACGCGCAGGATTTCTTCGCGCCCGCGAACGTCAGGACGATTCACAACCACGCGGCGATCGAAGCGTCCGGGCCGGAGCAACGCCGGATCAAGCACATCAGGACGGTTCGTCGCTGCCATCAGGATCACGCCTTCGTTCGATTCGAAACCATCCATTTCGACGAGCAACTGGTTTAAAGTTTGTTCGCGCTCATCGTGCCCGCCGCCGAGACCAGCCCCGCGATGACGACCGACAGCATCGATTTCGTCGATAAAGATGATGCAAGGCGCGTTCTTCTTCCCCTGCTCAAACAAATCGCGCACGCGGGAAGCTCCGACTCCCACAAACATTTCCACAAAGTCAGAGCCGGAAATCGAGAAGAAGGGAACATTCGCCTCACCTGCAACGGCTCGGGCAAGCAAAGTCTTGCCGGTTCCGGGAGGTCCGACGAGCAACACGCCTTTGGGAATACGTCCGCCGAGCTTCTGAAATTTCTGCGCTTCGCGCAGGAATTCAATGATTTCTCGAAGCTCTTCTTTGGCTTCATCCACTCCGGCAACATCCTTAAATGTCACCTTCTTCTGCTGCATCGAGAGCAGCCGTGCCCGGCTCTTGCCGAAGGATAGGGCTTTGTTTCCACCAGTTTGCATCTGGCGAATCATGAAATACCACAGGGCCGCCAGCAGGGCCAATGGGGCGAAAAGATTGATCAACCATCCCCAACTGCTGTTACCTACGTCCTGAACCGTAATGCTGACATTCTTCTGTTGCAGCTCCTTGATCATGTCGGGGTAGTTCGCGGGCGCGGTCAGGTGGAACAAGGAACCATCGGCCAGCTTGCCTTTCACTTCCTGGGCGCTAATGGTTACCTCCTTTACCGAGCCCTGATCAACTTCCGCCATAAATCGAGAAAAGTTGATCTCTTGAACCTTCTGCCCCGAGTTCGCGGTTTTGACCACTTGCCACAGCGCGACTGCGGAGATCAGAATGACTACCCAAAAAATGATCGTTTTAACGGTTGAATTCACTGAAAAGCTCCTGAGAAAGGACCCTTGCCAAACCACTCACGGCTGCCGCGGTAACTGTCGGGAGGGCTACCTGCGTTTCAGCACACTCTCCCAGGCAGATTAGATGCCCATCCCGAAAATTAGATCGTCAAAATTGACGCTACATTATTCTACCCCGCTTGGCGATAAAAAGTGTCCCAGAGTTTGAATGACTTAGGTCATACTTCGAGCCGCATAGCGGGATCATCGGCGGTGCGATCATGCGTGCGGTTGGCTTTCAAGGCCACCAAGGCATGATCTATACGATCCTGGTCGCAATCGGCGGTGCGGTTGTCCTCACCGGGCTTGGTCTAACCTTCTTGGCGGCTTGTACTTTTCCCTGTCTCGCGAATCAGGATTCCCGTGCCGTCGTTCGTTTGGAAATTGCGCCTTACTCCGAACCCCGGGATCCAGATGATTTCTTCGCCGCAGGCCACCACCGGCCAAAGCCTCTTCCTTTCCCCTGTGATGTGCCTGTCTTGCAGCAGCTCTTTGATCTTCTTTGGCTCTTTGCTGTGCGCGGGCCAGAAACGCTCACCTGCTCGCCAGTTCCGTACGACGAGTCCCCCCTGGATGAACGCCGATGGCACGAGGTGCTCGGCACCGTACTCCGCAGTTTCGTCTTCCCCTGAACATAAGAGCACCTCGATCTCGATCCCCGCCTCGGCCACGAAAAGTCGCCCTGGCGCGGGAAGTTCGTATGAGTAATCGGCGGCGGCGGTTTGCCCCGACAACTGATGGAATTTAATTTGGCCCCCGCGAAAAGCGGCTTCGCAGCAATTCGGTAGCACGACGCGGTCACCTTCATTCCGCAGAGCAAGAACTTCTTCCACGTGTCGGAACTCGAGTGCGATTCCTACCGATTCCGCCGCAGCGCGCACCAGCCTCCGCTGAACGGCAAAGGGGAATGTACGAAGCCGCGCAGAGTTCATCGCGTCACCCTGGTCGCTCCTGCTCCAGATTTCGGGGAGCATGCGTTGCATTTCGCGGACCCAAAACTCTTCCTCACCCCTCGCGATCTCGGCCGCGCCAGCTAAGACCTCGCACAAAGACGAGTTGATCTCCTTCTCAAAAAAAGGAACAATTTGGTGCCGCACGCGATTTCGTGTGTATCGCAGGTCCTGGTTGCTAGCATCCTCGCGCCAGTTCTGGTCAATTTCGAGAAGGTATCGAAGTTCTGATCTGCGGGTCCCAAGCAGCGGACGCATAATGCTGGGCTCGTCGCCAACTGGCGGGTGCGGGTCGGTTTTCCTGATAGCTGATGGCTGACGGCTGACGGCTAATTTCGGGTAAATCCCAGCCAATCCCCGAGTTCCCGCGCCGCGCGCTAGCTTCAGCAAAACCGTCTCGGCCTGGTCATCCATCGTGTGTGCGGTTGCAATCCGATTAACGCGGGATTGCAGCAGGCAGCGGAAGAACTCGTATCTGAGTTCGCGCGCAGCGGCTTCAATACTCAATTGTTTCTCGGTCGCGTATGCTCTGACGTCGCGGCTTTCCGAAGTAATCTCCAGGTTGTGTGTTGCGGCGAGATCGCGGACGAATTGCTCGTCGGCATCGGCGCTAGCGCCTCGCAACTTGTGGTTGAGATGAACGACAGAAAGAATGACCCCGAGCTCATCCTGGACTTCGAGCATCAAGCGGAGCAGGGCAACAGAATCCGCCCCGCCAGAAACCGCAACGCCGACGCGGTCTCCGGCACACAGCATTTCCTGCTTGCGGATATAGCCGAGCACCGATTGCGCGAGCTTGTGCACGGCTCAATGGTACATCTGCGCGCCTGCGGCCGGCCCCGCCCGCCGCCTAACATGAGGGAATTCCCGACATTCTCGACGCGCATTCACTTCAGCAGCTGGTTAATTTCCCCATGCGCAGGCGCGCCCTCAAGGTTTTTGTAAGTTCCAGCCGTCAGTACTTCCTGGGCAACCCTTCGTGCCAGACCGAACGCGGCCCGCGCGGGTGAAGACCCGAGGCTGACCCGAGCCACGCCGGCTTTTTGCAACTCAGACACGCTCGGCGATCCTGGACCAGCGAGAATATTCACTGGGTGACGGAGCTCGCGAGTGAACTCTTCAATACTGGGAAGATCGCGAATGCCGGGTATAAATAAGCAATCCGCGCCAGCATCACGAAAAGCGGCAAGGCGCCGGAGCGCTTCGTCGAACCGGCTCTCAGGCTTACCAACTCCAAGCAGAAACACATCGGTGCGCGCGTTGAGGACTAAGGGCACTCGCATACTGTGCGCAGTTTCTCGTACCGCAGCGATCTTCTCAAGCTGGAGGGCTAGATCTACGAGTGGATGCTGTGGGTCGCCGGCACTATCCTCCAGGTTCAACCCAACCGCTCCGGCTTCGATCACCGCCCCCGCCGTCTTTGCCGCGTCCTCTGGCCGATCGCCGTACCCGGCCTCGACATCGGCGCTCATCGGAAGCTTTACTTTCGCCGCAATTCGCGCGACGACCGCCAGCATCTCTTCGCGCGAGATCTTTTGCCCGTCCGGATAGCCGAGGGTGAAGGCAATTCCGGCGCTAGTCGTAGCGATCGCGCTGGCGCCCGCGTCTTCGAATATGCGGGCGCTAGCCACGTCCCATGCGTTCGGCAGGACCAGGATCTTCGGTCCGCGGTGCAGAGCGCGAAGAAGCTCAGCCTTAGAAATCTGGTTAGGAATTTCAGTCATACAGGTCCTTCAGTTTTCAGGTTCCTGAATTGTAGAACTTTGCCATCCATGCGGATCCCAAATTCCCGTTCTGAAAATTTTCGCAGCTAATTACGCTTTAGAACCCTATTTTGTGGGCTGCTCTAGGCAAATTGCGTGGCATGATTTGCGGATGAACGCTACTGGGCGTGCTGGGCTCGCTCTCGGTTGCTGTGTCTTTCTAAATTTCATTCTTTCGGCAGCAACGGAGGATCCTCGCATTCCCCCGGAGGTGAAGTTCAAGTCCGGTTACATCAATCCCATTCCCAAGCCGCGGGATTTCAGGTCGGCGATGCTTTGGGCGATTGCGCTCTCGGATACACGAGTGTTGGGTTTCGAAAAGGCGCGGGTTGAGATTGCGCGAACTCAACTTTCGTGTCGAGTGGATGGAAAGGACGTGATCCTGAACGACGATCGGGGGGAGGTTCGCGCCGGCCTTTACCGGCGGCACCCGTGGTTTGGCACCGATGCTCATGCTCCGATGCCGTTGCTGTTTTCAAAAGAGTCCGCTGAGGTAGTTCTTCCGGTTGGCGAGCGCCCCGACGTAGTGTGGCATTTCTGGGCGGCTTCGTCTCGTAAGACAATCCCTGAAGGTCATCTGGATGGATGTACCGTTCGAATACGCGCGCGGATATCAAAAGGCGCTCTGCTCCAAATCGGCTTTGATTACTGGCGAAATTCCACCGTAGGCTACGGTTCCGGCGGCAATAACCATGAAGCCGGAGCTAGTAAGTGGTATTTTCCTTCTGGCGAGTGGCAGGAAGCCATATTCACGGACATAGCAGCCAGCAGCGAGCGATGAGCTGTGAGCAGCGAGATCTGAGTTTGAGCAACATCCATTGCCTGCATAGCTCGCGGCCCACCGATCGCAGCTCATTGCTTATGGCTCCGCGCGCATCGCTCGCCGCTCGCAGCTTCTGTAGTGCCGTTGTAAGCTAGGAACTACCGGTTAATAGCTAAAGGTTCTGTGCAGTTCACTGAGCAATTTGATGTGGTTGTCGTCGGGGCTGGGCACGCTGGCTGCGAGGCCGCCGTCGCCTGCGCCCGTATGGGACTAAGGACGGCTCTCTACACACTCAACGTCGACCTGATTGCTCAGATGTCCTGCAATCCGGCCGTCGGTGGAATCGCGAAAGGCCATCTCGTGCGCGAAGTCGATGCTTTGGGCGGCATCATGGGCGAAGTGACGGATGCGGTCGGAATTCAGTTTCGTCTGCTCAATACGTCACGAGGGCCCGCGGTCTGGTCCCCACGCGCGCAATGCGACAAGCAGGCATATCGACTGAAGATGCGCGAGGTGCTCGAATCGCAGCCGAATTTGAAGATCAAGCAAGCGGAAGTGGCGGATCTGATTGTAGAAAGCAATCAGCAATCAGCACTCAGCACTCAGGAAGAAAACACGTCGTGCCTCGCACGCCGCGAGTCCGCTCAGAACCGAAACATGGGGGTGCCCCATCCTTCCCCTTTAGGGGAGGGTGGGGGTGTTGAATTTTCGCACGATGTGGCACGCACAACGCACGACGAGTTTGCCAGCGACCGTCGCCATGTTCTCGGCGTAAAACTTCGCGACGGTCGCACTGTCGGTGCGAACGCGGTCATCATTACGACGGGAACGTTCCTCAATGGTCTGATTCACTGCGGCGAGCAGCAATATCCTGCAGGACGCTCCGGCGAGCCACCGGCAGTTCTTCTCGGCGAATCGCTGAAGAAACTCGGCCTTCGCGGATGCCGACTAAAGACAGGAACTCCGCCTCGGCTCGATGGCCGCACCATCGACTGGTCGAAATTTCAGGCCCAACCCGGCGATCCCGACCCCACGCCATTCAGCTTTCGCACAAAGCGCGTCGCGCACCATGATTCACAGGTGCCTTGCTACATCGCCTGGACCACACCCGAAACTCAGCGCATCATTCGCGAAAACGTTCATCGCTCGCCGATGTACAGCGGCCAGATTCAATCCATTGGCCCGCGGTATTGTCCATCGATCGAAGACAAGATCGTCAAATTTCCAGACAAGACGACGCACCAGCTCTTCCTCGAACCCGAAGGCCTGAATACGCACGAAATTTACGTGAACGGCATGAGCACATCCTTGCCGGTCGAAGTGCAGATCGCAATATTGAAGTCTGTTCCAGGACTCGAGACTGCCGACATGCTTCGACCAGGTTATGCAATTGAATACGACGCAATCGATCCGACGGAACTTGAGCGCACGCTCGAAACAAAAAGCATTGCTGGCCTATTCCTGGCGGGACAGATCAATGGCACATCCGGTTATGAAGAAGCGGCGTGCCAAGGCCTGATGGCCGGGATCAATGCGGGGCTGAAGGTGAAGAACCAACCTCCGCTGGTTCTCGATCGCACTGAAGCTTACACGGCCATTCTCATTGATGATCTGATTTCGAAAGGAACCAATGAGCCTTACCGCATGTTCACGTCGCGCGCGGAGTTCCGTTTGCACCTGCGCATTGACAACGCCGACCGGCGCTTGACTCCTCATGGGCGGCGTGTTGGGCTGATCTCCGACGAAGCTTGGTCAGATTTTCTCGCCAAGCAAGAGCGGCAGCAGCGTATGAAGGAGTTGCTGGAAAAAACGAAGCTGATCAGCACGATGCTGGAGAGCATTCAGCACTCAGAGTCGTTCGTCGTTGGTCATGGGTCTTTGGCCGCGAAGCACCAGACTGCGGGTAGCGAGTCACTTGTGGAAGCAAAGCAAGAACGGGAAGGGCACGAGTTTACTCGTGCCGCAAATCCCGACATAGACAATTCGGCTTCAGCCGCTGAGGCCAGGGAAATTGATTTCTCACCAGCTCTTGGCCAGCCTCTTGCGCAGCTTCTCAAGCGACCTGAGATCACTGTTGAAGATCTCATTCCTGTTCTACTGAGTCTCGCCCCAGAGTTTTTCGCCAACGACGAACGACGAATGGCGAACGGCAGCGTTGTGCCGCACGACACACGAGGCACGAGGCACGACGTGTTCCCCTCTTCCACTCACAACGAGCTAAAGTCGGTGGAGACCGAGATCAAATACGAAGGCTACCTGCAACAGCAACAACGAGCCATCGAACGCCTGAAGAAAGCCGAGCAGCGAAACATCCCCGAATGGTTCGATTACCGTTCGGTCAGCGGACTCTCGCGCGAGATGCAGGAAAAGCTCACCAAAGTCCGCCCCCGCACTCTCGGGCAGGCGTCGCGCATACCAGGTGTTACACCCGCGGCGGTATCGCTGGTGAATGTGTACATCGAGATTCAGGCACGGCGCCGCGAGCATGCCATCGCACTCTGATCTTCGTTCTCTGTGGCTTTCCTCTGTGTTCTCCGTGTCCTCTGTGGTTAAATGTTCTGCATCGATGACGTGCTTCGTCTTCACCCGTATCGAGAGCCCGCTAGGCCCACTCACGCTCGTTCGAGATCGCATTGGCCTTTGCGGGATCAATTTTCCGAGAAATGGGCAGGCGGCTGCGGCCGATCGCGACTGGCAAGAAGATGGGTCAGCGTTCGATGACACCATTCGCCAATTGCGCGCTTATTTTGCCGGAGAGCAGGAGAATTTCGATCTGCCCCTCGCGCCTCAGGGTACTCCGTTCCAGCAGCGAGTCTGGCGCGAGCTTTGCAGAATTCCTTACGGCCAGACGATCTCTTATGGAGAACTTGCTCGTCGAATTGGAAATCCACAGGCCAGCCGAGCGGTGGGTCTTGCAAACGGGTCTAATCCCATTCCAATCATTATTCCTTGCCATCGCGTCATTGGAGCAAACGGGAAACTTACTGGCTACGGCGGCGGCCTACCCATTAAAGAGAAGCTTCTCGCATTGGAAAAACGGCAATTAACCTTGCTGTGATTACCGTCAATCGCCGGTGCCACTATATGAAAAAGGCCTTACCCGCCCGTATATAGTTCGAACGGCGCCCAATAGAACGGCTTACGAAACACCCCACGCGAATGCAACATGTGAAGTTTGGCCGCGCGCAACGCCGTTTCCGGCGGGCGACCTTTCGCCAATTCAGCATAGAAATCATCCATAAACTCAGGTGTTGAGGTGTCACTTACAGCCCAGAGCGCGCCGATTACGTCACGCGCTCCGGCACGCAGAAATGACCATGAAAGGCCGATAAGACCTTCACCCGTGTAGAAGCGGGTGCCGGCGCCGTAGCAACTCGAAATCGTAACCAGCTCAGCGTGTAACGGGTGCGTGATTATGTCGCGCGCGTAAAGCTTAAATGAGGAGTCGCCGCCATCGTCTTTCGCAAGCACGATACTTGAATCAAGCGGGCTGAGAGTGCTGGCAGTACCGTGGGCCACGAAATGGATCAACGAAAACCGCTCTGGGTGGCCGGAGAGATAAGCCGCCGGAGTCGCCGCCTCATGAACGTAGACTTGACGTCTGCCAGAGGCGAAATGCTTCTCGACATCTGCGATTTCCAGTGAAGCATTCGGCAGCGTTCCATAGTCGGGGCTCACCACGGCCGGGTCTCCCATCAGAAGCAGATCGCCAGCGACGTGTGAGGCGGTCTTGGGTTTTTGCAACAACCTCAGCGAGGTGGCTGTGAGCACAGTTACGTCATCGATCCAATAATGAAGGCGCGGCTTCTTCACCAGCAGCGTTTCAAAATTCAAGGTGTTCAGACTACCGTCGGGAATGACGATTACTCGCGAGTTCGGCCGAATCAATTTCTCGGCCGGCTTGACCAGCGCGTCATAAAGCTCCGTGCCCTCGGGGTCCTCAATGTCAAGAGGATTCCTCCCGCTCGTAAGCATCCGGTCATAGCGCTCGACCAGAGAGTCGATGTTCCCAGCAGATGGAAGCTCAATCAATTTTGTTTTTTCAGGACTGATCGCCCACAAGTACGAATGCTCCGGCCCCAGCCAATAGAACAGAATGGTCGCGTTGGCTTTTCTGGAGATGTCACTAATCTCTGTTGGTACCGTGGCACGACTCCCATCCTTTGCTGGCCTCAGTCCCAGCCCTTCTTCTAAGGTCTGCGCGCGACTGTAGTCCGCGGCCTGCAGCGCTTGCATCTGTTTGCCGTGTGTGATCAGAAAGTGAATGTAGCCGTCGTAAAGGTGTGCGGCGTTCGCGAGGAACGGCAGCCGAAAATCTTCGTGCTGAATTGCTGACCGTGCGCTTTCGACTGTTGCCAGCGCCTGCCGATAAGCCTTCTCTGCGGCGACGGTCCGGTCTCGATCTTCGTAAAGTCTGGCGAGAGAATTCTGAGCCTCCCATCTTGCGGAAGTATCGCTGTCGGGATCACGAGCTACTCGGATAAAGAGTTCTTGTGCCATTTCTTCATCGTGAGTGAGCGCGGCGATCTGCCCCTGCGCCAGCAATGCGTAAAGCTGACCAGAACGGTCTGCTCGTTGTTTTGCCAGCTCAAGCGCGCGATTTGAGTTTTGCGCTGCACAAACTTTGTGTCCCTGGGCAATGCATAGGAAAGCCAGAGAAGTGGAGGCGTCCTGGATCTGGCCTTTATTTTGGCTTTTCTCTGCTAGATCGAGTGATTGCTCGTAATACTGATCTGCCTGTCGATATTGCCCATCGCGAAAACTGACTAGCCCAAGATTATTTAGCCACTCGACCTCATCGATAACGGCGCCTAGTTGCATGGCTTTCTCTCTTGCATCCTGAAAAGAGTTGAGCGACCGTGCGAAGTCTCCTGTTTTGTAGTAAGCCCAACCGAGGTTTCCCAATGCTTTTTCTTCGACCACCGCCGCATCGATCCTTCTTGCTGTGTTGTCCGCGCTTGAGGACCAATCGATGGCTTCATCGAAACGTTCGCGGCCCAGTGCCACTACGCCAAGGTTTAGGAGAGCAGTACATTCCAGGAATTGATCCTTGCGGTCCAACGCGATCCGCCGGCTAATTTGGAAGTAGCGTTCAGCTCCATCAGCGTCATTGCGATCGACTGCAATCGCGCCTGCGATGCGTGCAAGATCCCCCGCGCTTTCGCACTTCCAGGATGGGCAGAGGTGTATCGCATCCTGCAGATGCGCATCGGCGTTAGCAAACTCGCCCATATGAGAAAGCACGAGCGCCAACAGCATATGCTGCGTAACGGCAAGGTCGCCCTTATCCGCATTCGGCGGCAGTTCTACCTGAAGCAATGAGAGTGTCTCGGGATTGAGACCCTGGTAAGCCATGCTCTCAGCCTCAAGCAGGCGAAATCTCGCCTCCCATTCAGGGCTACGCCCCAAATATTGTGCACGGGCTTGATGTGCCAGCTTCCGAGCCTGGTTCAGATCGCCATCCGCAAGCGAATGGCGGATTTGCGTTAATGTAGCCTGCGGTTCGATACGCTGCCGATTGCAGGCAGAAGTGAGAAACAGGATAGCGAGGAAAGAATAAATCAGGGATAGGTGCGGCCTTCGATTGTTGATGTGCCGACGCCGATACTTCCCGATGCCGGGCAGCCCAGTTCGAGGCGCATCGCGATCAGGCGAAAAGAATTGTGATCGACCAGGAGTTCGCCGAGAAAGACTTTGCCAAAGCCCGGAATCTCCAGAACATTGCCGAATGCACTTCCCGGAAAATCTTTTTCCACCCGGCTCACAACCGAACATACGACGTTGCCTCTGCGTTCACGTTGGGCATTATCCCATGCGTATCGTTCGCGGACCCATGCGGGAGCGTTCTTGATCGCTGACATATCGCGGTACTGTTTCTCTACGGTAGCCAGGAACTGTTGATCCTCGAACAAGCAGGTTTTTGGAAAACCGTCGGAGCCGAGAGCCTGCTGGCATAAATTGCGATTCAGCACAACATCCACCGAGCAGCCACCGATCATCATGTTTTGAAATTGCGTTCCGAGAAACGTGACCGTCGGATCGTATCCTTCACGCGGGTGTTCAGTCGCGACTTGCGACACAATGCGATCGACAGCAACCACATCCAAAATATTCAGGCGTTCTATAACTGAGGTGGCCATTGTCGTCCAAGCGCCGTTCTGGCGGCTGACGCTCCCCGCCACCTGGGTGTAGGCGCTCTCAAAGGAGAGTATTCCCTCAAGCCGATATCGCTCCGCGCGTGCAACGGCGTATCCGCCGACTGGTGGCAGCGACAGGGGCGCGATCACCGGCAGCATTTGATCGATCGGCGCGTCGATGTAACCACCCAATGCCGTGGTGTCAGCGTGGTAGTAGTGAATTCTCTTCTCGGTGGCCATCGTGCTCTCCACTTTTCAGCGTATGTTTTTGTGAAAGGGGACCGGCTAATTCTGGAACCGCAGCTCGAAAGGAAAACGCCCTAGATCGGCAGTATTGCCGTTGTTCTCAATGCCGCGAACAACCAACGCGTAATTCCCAGGGTTCTGCTGTCCTGGAATATGAATTGATACTGTATCCTTTGCCGTCTCAGTTGTCACGGGCAAAGACCATACGGCGCGTCCGGCGGGACCATACATTTCAGCGGCGTAAGACGAAAACCGCGCTTCGGTCGGTATGTCGACGAGCAGGAGAAAGGGCGCGCCTTTGTTTACGGTCAATGCTGCTTTACTATCGCCGCGTGTTGCCGCGTTGATGAGCGACAAGGCTGGCAAAATCTGTGGTGTTCCGCTTTGCGCAGCCAAATGGCGCGCTCTCGGCACCTCCACAAAACTTTCGTACGCGAGCAGCGCAATCAGTACCGCCATAATAGGCGCGGCGAGTGCTGGCCTGAACCATCCCCAGCTGCGGCGTGGCTCAGGTTTGTGAACAGCAGCTTCCTGGGCCGGTGTCGTCAGCACGACTTTGCTGTGGTCGATGAATGCTGCCTCAGAACGCACGTCCACGGCACACTCTTCGCAGCTGAAGAAGTGTTCTTCGAAGGTCTCCTGCTCTTCTGCCGCAAGCTCGCCCAGGAAGTAACGCTCGACCATCATTTTGCGTACTGCTTCGTCGTGGTCCATTTCAGCGTCCATGCTCTCTTTGAATCAGTGCTATTCGAATAGTGCGAATTGTCATTAAAACGTTTCGCCTCACACCCCGGTCGGCATCTTCTTTAAATACTGGGACTTAAACGCCTGCTTGGCGCGATGCAGAAGCACCCGCAAGTAATCACGGGTGACGCCGTAGTCGCGACAGACCTCGTCCTTGCTGCGCTCCTCCAAAAAAATCTCTTTAATAATGCGGCGGTCGCGCTCGGGCAATGACTGCAATATTGCCCGTACATTTTCTTGCGTTTGCTTATAAGAGATGACGTCAATCACGCTAGCCCCCTTGTCTGGAATTTCGGCGGCAGTATCTTCGAGCGTGTCAGCCTGCGGCGCCCGGTAGCGTTCACGCAACACATTCGCGCAGACCGCATTTACAAATGCGCCGATTCGCTCGGGCTCACGGATTCCGCCTTCTTTGCGCAACGCGACGAAAACACGCGCAAAGGTTTCCTGGCGTGCGTCTTCTATGTCCTGTGGAGAGCGAAGCCGGGAGCGCAGCTTCAGGTGGATCAGTTCACTGAAGTACGCGACAAAGTGTTCCTGCGTGCGGTAATCGCCTGCACGCAGCCGTTCCAGGTACGCGCTGTCGAACGATTGAAATTGCAACGCAGAATTTCCTTGACCCCTGCGGTGGCAGCCATTCTACAACGAGCTTGTCAGGAAAGTCTGACCTGATTCTGCGCGAAATTTTATTAGCGCTCTGTAACGTTTTTGCCAAGCGCCTCACTATTCGAGCATGGGACCCGTGAGAGACCTGCCAACTTGGGGGAGGGGGCAGGAGGCTCTCAACGCCGGGGTCAGGGAAGAGGCCCCGGCGTCCATCGGGAATTAGCTCATCGCGGCAGCCCAGCTCGCACGTAATTTTCATCATTCCATCATCTTGAATTCCCTTCGCAGTGATCCAGAGTTCGTGCTACCTTCTTTCCTCGGAAGTATCTGCTGGGAGTCGATATGCGATCCGCTTTGGTTTTGCTCCTCTTGTCCTTTGCCTCCTTTCCACTCTCTGCGCAACAAGTAAACGACGGGCCCGCCAACGAGAAGGCACAAAAGACCTACAAAGAAGCGCTTGAGTATCTGCACCGTCGCGCGATGGGGGCGGCGCTCGATGATTTTAAGAAAGCCGACAAGCAGGATGACGGTCATTGCCGGGCCTGTCAGCGGCAGATGATTAAGTACGGCATGGAATTACGCGACTGGAAAACTGCCGAACTTGCGGCCCAGGAGCGTACCGAAGCAGCCCAGGGCAATCAAGATCTCGCCCTCGCCCACTATGACTTCGGCCTGGTGCTCATGAACGAAGCGCTGGAGAAGAAGAAGGACGATCTTTTTGTCCGCGTTCACGACGAGATGACAAAGGCCGTAGCGGCGTACGCTAATTTCTCCGCGCCTATCTTTATTGATGGCCAGGCGCTGGCGCACTTGAATCGCGCCGATGAAGCCAAGGCCGAGTTCGAACGTTACGTGAAAATGACTAAGCCTGAGAATCTCGGTCGGCGCCGCGCCCTACGATTCATCAGTGAGCCGGAGCTTGCCCTCGCCCGCATGGCTCCGCCATTTGAAATTGTCGCAACAAATGGACAGCGAGTCTCGCTCGACGATCTGCCGGGGAAGGTAGTCCTCGTCGATTTCTGGGCGACCTGGTGCGGTCCTTGCCGTGAAGCTCTTCCGCACATGCGAGAGATCGCGAAAAAGTTCCAGGACCAACCGTTGGTGGTGATCAGCATCAGCCTCGACGATGACGAACAGAAATGGAAGGATTTCATCGACAAGAATGGGATGACTTGGTTGCAATATCACGATGTCGGCGGTTTTAAGGGATCGATTGCGCGCGCATTTGGGGTGGAAGCGATTCCTCACACCTTCACAATCGACGCCGACGGCGTGCTGCAAGACGAACGGATCGGAGATGCTTCTATCGAAGGCAAGCTGAAGAAGCTGCTGGCGCGAGCGCGGGAATTGCAGGTGGCACAAGGAATTTCGCAGTGATTGCGTTGTGGACATCGAAAAGCTCGATGAAATTCTCTGAAATTGGGGGTTGCCTGTGATCTTTCAGCACGTTGTTCCCAAAAAGTGAATAGTCCATGCGAGCGAGACCGGAGAAGCTGATGGTGCGAACCAATCCGCTTCGAAGGAGTCGATCGAATGGACCTTCACCAGAATGCCCGACTTACGTTTCGTAGTCGAGAGGCTTTAGTCAAGAGAATCATGATCGAAACGCTGACGTTGAACGCGGCTGCAGCCGCGTTCAATGTCAGCCGCAAAACCGCCGCTAAGGGGTTCCGCCGCTATCGCACTCTAGGTTTATCCGGCTTGCGCGATGGTTCCTCGCGGCCACTGCGCAGCCCGCGTAAAACTTCCCCTGTCATCACCGCTCAGGTCATCGCGTTACGGCGTCAGCTGCGCCCGGCTTATCAGATCGCTCAAACCACCGGCCTCAGCCCAGCCACCGTCGCCTTCTACGCCCAGCACGGCATCACCATTCGCCGCCTGCTCACCGACAATGGCTCCTGCTACCGCTCCCGCCAGTTCCGCGCGGCTTGTGCTCAACTCCATATCCAGCACCGCTTCACTCGTCCTTACACTCCCCGCACCAACGGGAAGGCCGAGCGCTTCATCCAAAGCGCCTTACGGGAGTGGGCCTACGTTCACCACTACACCGATTCCGTGGAACGCGATCAGCAGCTCTCGCCCTGGCTCGACTACTACAACTTCAACCGCCCACATGGTAGTCTCGGTTACGCTCCGCCCATCAGCCGCGCTCCGATGGGTACAACGTCTTGATAGATCACAGCTGGCCCAGCTTTGGTTCTGGGGGTCTGGCCCAGCTTTGATTTCGATGGGTACCGTATAAAACGGGGCTGCCCCAGTCTTCGCGGTTTTCGAAGGCTGGGCACCACGGACATGTGCGCAATGTTCATCCGTCACAGTAAGCACCGCGCCGACGATGATAGACAACGAACGTGCCGAATCGCCTTCATCGCTACTACGGCGCGGGTTACTCGCACTTCATCACCACCAGCTGTTATCAGCGCCTGCCTTTGCTGGGATCTCCGCGAAATCGCGACTTATTCCTGCGGGTTCTCGAACAAGTCCGTCGCCGCTACCGGTTTGTGATCGTGGGATACGTAGTGATGCCCGAGCACATACATTTGCTGATGAGTGAGCCGGAGCGTGGCAATCCATCGAT
>DATEHT010000027.1:0-16189 GCA_035279425.1 Terriglobales bacterium
CGATTCTCCACGGCGTCAGAAGAGAGGGGCGGGGGCCGCTCTTCGATCAGGCTCATCCTCGGCCTAAGGGTGGGACGACCTCTCCGCCGAAACGCAACCTAATCCTAGGTCACGATCGGCAACCAAGATACAAGGGTGGGATTCCAACTGCCCAACATACCCCCGACTTCCCTTCTTAAACTGTTAATTAAGGACGGGTGTCATCCCGAAGTCCCGCGCTTTCACCAGCGGAACGAGGGATCTTGCGCGGATCACCACAGCGGCGGAACGATGACACCGGGATGCCGATACGATATCGCCGTGCGACTTCCCTCACGAGCCACCTGCCGCGACGCAGGAGCGACCCGTGGAAGAGCGGCCCTTTCAGGGCCGCGTTAAGGGCGTTGCAATGTCAAACGGCACGGCTGAAGCCGTGCCCTTCCCGCTCGTGGTCACACAAAAGAAATCCCAACGGCTATTTGAGTGGAGCAGCGCTTGCAGCGCTGCGTTATGACTCTACGTTGATCGCTAACGCGGCCATGAAATGGCCGCTCCATTACAGGGCGCTTTCAAGCTTCGAATGATCTGCTTCAAAAATCTTGTTTCCGCGCCGAATCGGTGTACAATCCCTGCTCGCTGGACATTTCCCATAGGAGTAACACAATGCGCGTGCTACGAGTGCTTGTGGTGATGTTATCTCTCTCTGCTGCTCTGCTGGCTGCAGACAATCCATTCAGCGGAACGTGGAATTTCAATCCCTCGAAGAGCCATCAGATTTCTCCGGACATGAAAAGCAGCACCGCACATGTGGAGGCAGATCAGCAGAGCTTCAAACTCACTCAGGAATTTGTCGATGACAAAGGGCAGTCAATGACTGTGTCATTCGAGGCAAAATCCGACGGCAAGCAGTACCCGGTCAAGGGTGACCCGGATAATGAGTCGGTATCCATGCAGCGAGTCAATCAGCGCGACGTAGTATTCACCTACCGAAAAGCCGACAAGGTTGTGTCTAAGGTCAAAGTGGTCGTTTCAGCAGATGGAAAAACTACCACGCTCCATGTCACTGATTATTCTGAAGCGAAACCCAAGACAGGTACATACGTGTACGACAAGCAATAGACGCGCATCAGCCCAGCTCCCGAATCGTCGCCGCAAGGTCCTGATGATCAACCTGAAAAACGATCTGCAACGAGCTGGCGGAATTCCACAACAGGTAAGTGGCTGAGGTCTCGATCTCGGCTGGCGTTGCCCGTTCGATCCGCATCTTCCAAACTACCTTCGCCAATATGTAATTAGAGTCGAGCGCGGAGGTCTCAACGCGCTCAACTTTCGAGGACACGAGCCCCACGGACTTGAAGAAATCCTTGCGGCGCGGCAGCACCTTGACGAAGTCGTCCTTTTTGATCGACTGCGCGCCCTGGGGGCCGCCGAACAGGAACACCTCGGCATAGAGAGATGCGATTTCTGTAACGTTGAATTCGGCGTTGGCCCGTTCGTACCGCGCGAAGAATTCCCTGACTTTGTCGTCCATGGCCACGATGTTAAATCAGACCGGGTGCCCCATCCCGGGGATCCCCGGAACGCGCGTCTTTCGCGTTCTCGGGGTGGCGTGCTTGTCTCGCCGTCTTTGCGAGACAGGGTCGGGACTTTGACTTGTCGAGTGCCCCACCGCTTTAACTTCGCTCTTCCCTTCTAATGCGCCGCAACCACCTCAAGCATCCCTCTGGACTTCCCTGCACATTTCCATTACAGTGCGCGTCGGCAGTTCGGGGCATTTACTAACTTCAAAAGTGGAGGAAGATTATGAAATCGAGATCCCGCGTTCTTCTGTCCGCGTTAGCCGCAATTTGCGCGTTATGCATTTCGGGCCGAGCCGCGGCCCAAGACCAACCCATCGCAGCGCCTTTTACCAATGCCAAGTTCTCTGCACTTCCTGTCGCACCCAAGTGCTTCACCATCGCCGTCGAGAAAGGCGACCCGATGAAGGAAGCATCCGTCATCCTCGCCCGCTTTGCTCCCGGCTGTGTCGCTCCCTATCACTGGCACACGCCGAGTGAAACCGCAATGGTTGTGAGCGGCGCGCTTGAACTGCAAATGAAAGACGACAAGGCCACGGTGGCGCATCGAGGCGACTACTTCTATTTACCTTCCCACCACGCGCATCGTGCGACCTGCCACGGAACTGCGCCGTGTTTGGTTTTTCTCACCTCCGACGCAGCCTTCGACATACATTGGATCGATGACTCCGGGAAAGAAATTGCGCTCGAAGCCGCAATGCAAAAAGTAAAGCCAGCAAAACAGGCTGAATAGACCGTTCTATGGTCGAGCCGGTGCCCCACCCTTCGCGGTTCGAAGGGTGGGTTCGCTGATCCGATTCCCCTCAAACCCAGCCACGAAATGGCCGCTCCACACGCCTCACTTCCCTGCCGGATGATGGTCGTAACTGATCACACGCGTAATCTTCCAGGCGCCGTCCTTGTATTGCCAGAGTTGAATGAAGCTCGCTTCGCCTAAAACGTCAGGCACCTGGCCAGGATGATGAAATCGATGGACGCCGATTTCGAGCGCGCCATACCCCTTCATGGGATACACCTTTAGCGTGTCGGGCACGAGTTCGCGCGTCACCTTGCCGCAAATATTCTCTTTGATCGCCTCAACGAGCGCCGCACGGCCGAATGTGTTCCCGGCTTTGTCGTGAAAGAACTCTACGTTTTCGTCAATAAGCGAGCCGAACTTCTCGAGTTTGCAGGTGTTGTAGGCGTCAAACAACTCCGCATCAAGCACCGTGATCGTGCGATCGAGTTCAGCCTGATCGTTGATCTTGTCCAGCGGCAAAATGTCTTTGTCTGGATTTTGGGCGCGGGCAAGCGGCGCAGAGGCAGTTATCAACAATAAAGGTAGTAGTGTGAGGGCAAAAAGTTTTGCAGCCATCGAATCTCCATTCGGAAATGTTGGATAACCAACTCATGTGGAGATTTACGCACACCACCGACAAAATGTTCCCTATCAGGGAGCGGGTCGGACATGCTTGCGCGAGAGCGCAGTCGAAGGGCCGCACCCTGATACACACAAGAGGGTCGGAGCGCAATTGAATGCAGCACTTCCCTACTCTGGCTTTCCCTTATTCGAAAGTTTCTCAGCCGCTAACTTCTCTGCCGTTGTTAAAGCGTCCGCTGCGCTCACCTTTACATCCGGTTCCACGCCCGTTCCCTCCCAATCACCTTTGGTAACCGGGTTGATCGCACGCGCGAACGGCACGCCGATGCTGAAGTGGTCTCCCGCAAGCAGACCCTCCACCGGATGCGCCCCTCCGCCCGTTGTCTCGCCCACGATCGTGGCCCGCTTTTGCGTCTTCAAATCAAATGTAAATTCCTCGGCGCCAGAAAAGGTCGAATGCGAGGTCAGAACATACACCGGCTGGTCCGCAAATCGCGAACCCGGCACCCACGGCAGAGTCCAAAATTGACGCGTCTCGTTATCGTGGCGATTGCTCAGATCGTTGATGTGGGTCGCATGCGGAAACATATACGACACCATGAAATCCACCATGTCCGGGCTGCCACCGTGGTTGTCTCTCAAATCGAAGATAAGAGCGCTCGTGTGCGCTACAAAATTCATCGCCGCCACCACCGTCGGCCCGCAAAATTCCGGAGGCGGAAACGCGCCGAACTTAACGTAACCGATGTTGTGGTCAAGGATTTCTACTTTTGAGAACGTACAGTTCTGCTGCTCTAGCATCGAGCGAAATCGTTCCTGCTCCGCCGCGCTCGGCTCATGCGGCCCCGGAGCCGGATTTCCGTGCGCCGGCATGGTGAACGGATCGTATGAGACATGAAGATGCTGATCGTGGCTGACAGCGCGTAAATCGCTGGCGAGCGCATCCGCAAATTCGTAGCCGTCGGTAATTGAGTTGTAGTCGCCCTTCTTCTCGTGATCTTCCACGTTCGCGATCATCTTCGCGGCAACATCCGGATACACATAGTATTCAGTTAATTTTTCTGTGATCGCTTCAATCGTCTTTTGTCGGGTGGCGGCGTCAAGCTGTATATCGTCTAACTTCGCCCCAGGCGGCAGCGCACGAATGTTCAGCCGCTTCACCCGCGGTGGCGTGGTGCTCGCCAGTTGTAAAACGCCATAAGCATCGACGTTATCTCCGCGCCCGTGCACACGAAACGTGAGTTTTTCGGGAGCGCTGTGCTCAATTGAAACCAGCGTGAAGCCGCCGGTTTGGTTGCTGAAGCCAGTCAAGCCATCCGCGCTGTTCTCCGGATCGTATTCCTTCACATAGCTGCGATCCGCTCATGACCTCCGCTGTTGAACGCATCGAGGAATGCCTTCAGTGTGTGCCCCGCCGGTGTGTCGGGAACACTCACATCGGCGTGCGCGTAGAAAGGCAGCGCCGCCAAAACCACCAAAGCCAGTGCGACCTTCCGCAAGTAGCGAACTGGCACTTCCGTCCTGAACTTTCCTGACGAGAGACTCTGGCGAAGCATATAGGCCTCCAGCACTTTGACGCGACAAGTATAAGGATGTTGCGTGGAAAGTTCAGGAATAATTCGTTTCGAGATCCGGGGTTAGTTCCACGTTCGGAGCCGCTAACCCGCCTTTACCGCTAAGCCGCGGCTTCGTTTCGAATCGGACTTCAGTCTATGAGCGAACAACGACTGCTCGTCGCTCGCCACTAGCGCTCATCGCTTCCAAAACAGAAAACCCACCGGCCAGCACCTTCTGGCGGTGAGTGTGAGTTTTAAACGATATTGCGATTCCCTGCCCTTCCGGAGCCTTTGGTCAGTGATCACAAAACTTTTCTTGAAACTGTTACGCCGCGACCGCGTTCTTACTCTGTGCACTGGTCACCGGCGCCAGATCGTGCTCAAGTCCCGCCATGTCGAAGCCTGACGGTGTTTTGCCGAGCTTCTTGTCGATCCAGTCGGTGCTCAAGACCGCAAAGGCTTCATCCGCGTAAGCGTGATAAAACTGCCAGCTCATGGTTTTGATCGCGCCCCACGTCACTACGTAGATGTACCGCGAGTCGTAGGCCACGGCCGGTACGCAGTGCCCATTATTCGGATTTGGAGCTGCGTTTCCTACCGGACCACCCGCTGGTACCGACCACGGATTCTTGAGAAAGTCGGTCCCCGGCGCCACCGCGAAATCCGGAAGCTCCAGCCCGATGTAGCAATTGCCAAAAATACTGATTGCATCTTTCAGCTGCAGATCGTTCTGCGGTTCCAGCTGGGCGAAGGAGAATATTTTGTCTCCACCGATACCCGTCTTGCGCCAATAATTCAGCACATCCAACATATTCGCGCCCGCTTCCGGATCGCCATGCGAAAAATGATCGTACGCGCGAAGAATCGCCGCGTCCGGAAGAATTTCCGCGCCGCCCGTATTCGCGGTCCATTCTTCGATCATGTGCCCCGCCGCTGCGCAGGTGCAATCCCCGTAATTGTCGTTTCCCATCATTGGCCACTGCTTAACCGGTGCCCCGTAATCGACCGCCGCCGGTGGCGCCGGCAGCTCCCCTGTCAGGTAGGTTCCGAACTGCAAGGTTCGGCTGTCGTGTTTTGCTCGCTGTTTTCCGAGTTTGAATGTTGGCATAGTCAATCTCCTCCGTTGAGAGTCAAACAGGTTGAGGGTTCTAGTCCTCGGGATACTTCTCCAGATGTGATAGTGATTTCTGTTTCAAATTCGTAACAGAATTCGGTGCGCCTGGATCAAAAATGGAAGAGTGGCCCTTCAGCATTGTGTGAAAGCATGGCCGAAATCCAAACGGCGTAGCTGAAAGCTGTTGAGTAGAGATAGGTTTGTGCTTCGCGCAACACGACGGTCTCGGTAGTTTCAAGGGCGGGATACAGAACCAAAGGGAGATCCAAAGCTGGCTCTGCAACTAAACGCGAGGTGATCGTACTTTGTCCTTGACTTCATTGCGGAGGCGGGGTAACTTAGCGACCCGATACGTGCGATTGCGTCACGCATTGAAGCTTCCCCACAAATAAGTGCTCTGGCGGCAGAAACCCGATTTGGGATTTCACTGGCCTTTTTCGGGGCTCACACGAGTGTGCGCCTGACCGCCGAAGCCAAAGGGAGCTTCAATGAACAGGCGTCATTTCCTGTTTGGCAGTTCTGTCTCACTCCTACTAAGTCAAGCTAGCTGCATAAATCCAACGCCAACTTCAACTCCCACACTCCCATCAGGTTCTTACAAAACTGCGAGCGTGAATATGCCCCAGCTGGCCCAGATTGTTACTCAGCAACAATGTGAGCTGTGGTGCTGGGCTGCATGTATTTCGATGATGTTCGATTTTTATGGACATCCGCTCACACAGGCGGAGATCGTACTAGCGACGTATGGCAATGTGGTTTGCCTTCCCGCCGGCAGTTCCACAACAATCGGGCGAGACCTCAGCCGCCCATGGATCGACGATAATGGCATCCCGTTTTTATCTCAGATCACCGCGGCCTATGACTTTTTCAATGGAATCAACTTTTTTGACAACAATATGGTCGTCAGTCAGTTAAGCAGCAACAATCCCCTGCTTTACTGCAACACCCATCACGCTATGGTGGTGTACGCGGTGGATTACATTCCGACCGCCGGTGAACCAAACGTCGTAGCTGTCCACGTCGTCGACCCGTGGCCGTTCAGCCCACAGACACATCTCTTGACGGCACCGGAGATGGTTCCAGCAAACCTTGGAGGAGAAATGACATTTCTTGCTTCCGTTCACTTGACTTAGCGAGCGAAGAGCACTGAGCGTACCGCTCGTACAGTTTAGGAAATTTCCGAGGCTGCAGTCGATTCTTCAAGGCGTGAATGTAAACGGCGAGCACCGCTCCCGCCTTGGTCAACCTACGGCTACGTCTTATGCCACGGAAGAATAACGGCGGCTACCAGCAAGACGTATGTGCCCACCTCAATCAGCAGTCCATACACAATCAGGCGTTTTGCCGGTTTGAACCGCGCCAGAAGCCGGCTGCAGACAAGTCCCACAAAAATCACTGGCGAAGCAGAGGCCCGGCCCTCGCAAAGCCAACCTATCATCCAAAAAACCCCCGAGCCGCTCTGGGCGATTGCCGGAATGAAGAATGCTCCCGTGCAAATCGGCGCAGTCAGAGCAATGCCTAGCATTGTCCAGGAGTACCTTGTGTACGCCGTTTCAGAATTTCTCAGAAAAAAGGCAAGTAGAAGCGTAGGTATTAAGAACAGCCCGGCGATGAACAGCTCCAGCATCAGGTCGCCAAAGGCCCACATGCCGCTCGAGGCATCCACGTCGTTGGCATGCATCACATACTGCAAATGGCGCCAAAACACCAGCAAGGCGGAAAGCAAGAGAACTCCCCCATACCCGATCGCGACAATGCCAAGTTGCACGCGACTTATTGCTGCCGGCCTTGCCTGAACAGCTGAAGGGAGCGCTTCCATTTGAGAGATTCTAGCGCCTAGCAATCGCCGGACCTAGCAGCAAGTAAGGTGCCCGAACACTGTGCCTGTATTGTGAGTCGAAGCGTCATAGCAGTGCCTAAAATGGACCCCCACACCGCAAACTGCAATCACTTACGGGTTGCATTTGTTCATGGCCGGCAGTATCTTAGCTCCCATTTGAAATAGAACCATCGCGCACGCTGTCCCGGCGCAACGGACCAAACCAAATGAAAGTGTTAACTCTGAAGAGTTTCTCTGTTGGTATCGGATTGCTCGGAACGCTCTTGTGCTCGTCGATAGCTCGCGCCCAGGCCGAAGCATCAACCAAGGGCAAAACGCGCGCCTACTACATTGCCGCCGATGAGGTGAACTGGGACTATGCGCCCTCCGGTCGTGACCAAGCGATGGGTATGGCCTTCGACGAACTAGAAAAGGCTTACACCGAACGCGGGCCGAATCACATCGGCCGCGTTTACAAGAAAGCCATTTACCGGGAATATACCGATGATTCGTTTTCCAAACTTAAACTGCGTGCCCCCGACGAACAATATCTCGGATTGGTCGGACCGATTCTGCACGCCGAAGTAGGCGACACGATCAGGATCATTTTCAAAAACAACGCTTCTCATCCCTACAGCATGCATCCGCACGGAGTTTTTTATAACAAGGATTCCGAGGGCGCCGACTATAACGACAATACCAGTGGCGCCGATAAAGCAGACGGAGGCGTGCCTCCCGGCGTGACCCACACCTACGTCTGGCAAGTGCCAGAGCGTGCGGGTCCTGGCCCAGCCGATCCCAGTTCAGTGTTCTGGCTCTATCATTCTCACTGTGACGAACTGCGCGACGTGGCCTCGGGCCTGTTCGGTGGAATTGTGATTACTCGACGCGGTATGGCGCGTGACGATGGGCGGCCCAAAGACGTAGATCATGAGTTTGTGACCATGTTCATTACGATGAACGAAAATGAGAGCTGGTATCTCGACGAAAACATCCGCACGCATATCACCGATCCCAAAGCTATAAACCGGCTCGAGTTTCATCCCGTGACTCCGGCGGGCATGGTTACCCCCGTTGTGGGCAATGGCTTTGTCGATACCAATTTCAAGTGGTCAATCAATGGCTACATCTACGGAAACATGCCGCTGATGACCATGACGCAAGGCGACCGCGTGCGTTGGTACGTCGCCACACTGGGCGACTTTAACAACGCGCACACGCCACACTGGCATGGCAACACTGTGTTGGTGGCTGGTCAGCGTACCGACGTGCTGTCGGTTCTCTCAGCCCAGATGATCGTTGCGGACATGCAACCCGACGCGCCGGGTATCTGGCTCTACCATTGCCACATCAGCGATCACATGCTGGCGGGCATGGTGGCCCGCTACGAAGTAAAGCCTCGTTAGGCATCTTCCTGAAACCGGCCTTGGGCGAAAGTGGAATGCTCGGATTTCTTATCCTGCCGGACGTGACGGAGAAGTAGGCAAAAACAGAAGCGGCCCTTGAGGGGCCGCAGCACTTCCCTTGGTAATCGAATGATCTAGCTCATTCGCTACGCTTTGGGGGAGGGATAGCCAAATCCTTTGTACCACGCCTCCCATGCAAACCAAAGCGCCACAATGCGACACGGCAAGCTCGTGACCGCGCGACGTCGGCCGACCGCCAGTCCCGGACAATTCGCTGTCGCCGCTAATTGACCGTCAGCGTCAGCGCGGTGCTTGTCCCGCCGCTCGAGCATCCGACATCGCCGCTGTTGCCGCTCGGCGTCATCACCTTTACGTTTACCGCTCCGGGCCCGGCAATAACGCCAGTGTTTAGAGTGACCTGCAGCTTTGTAGAGCTGATCGCCGTCGCAGCTAGCGTCTTTCCGCCAACCACCAGTTCAGAGGCTGGAACGAAATTACTTCCAGTCACTGTAAGCAATACGCCTTGTTGTACATCGCTAAAATCCACCGCGCTCGGCGCGATCGAGCCAATCTCAGGCGCGGGGCGGACGTTTCCGCAAAACGGATTTATGGCATTGCTGCAACCTGCAGAAGCTAAAAGCGCGAGCGCTACGACCAGAAGACGGACTGGCATGGGAGTACTCCTTCCTGGGAATGAGCTGCAAACGATCTTTCCAGGAGAACCCCACCAGCCCAAATTAGTTTCGCAGTGGAAAAACTTTCTAAGGACCGGGAAATGTCAGCATCGAACAAACCCCGCGCCAGAAGCCTCGTTTCAAGCCCCGGTTTCAGTCACCCCCGGGTGCCTTTCTCTTCACGTTCCGGTTCAGCCCGAAGGCGTGCAAAATATCCAGCGAGAATTCGCTCACGAAGTTGTAGCCGCTGCCGATTCCCGCCTGCGACAACACGCTGAGCGCGCCGCCTCGCCACACATTATTTTGTCCGGGAAGCCATGTGTTGTAGAGCACGCCCGCGGCAAAGGCCGCCGCGTACATGGGCGTCTGTGGCCGCAGTTCGTGCTCCGTGCGATTGTAAGCCACGAAATTTCTCGAGATCGCATGGCGCGCGCGCGGCCAGAATCCATCGCAGCGGCAAAAGTCGTATCGCGGTTCGTAACCAAAAAGCGCATTCCCGCCTGAGAGAATGCTGTTTTGAATAATGAACTCTCCGTAGCGTGCGGCATAGCGTCTGCCATATCCGCCAAGTCCGCCGCCCCATTCATGAGGCGCTCCCCACGCCTGATCGATTCCCGCTGAAAACGCTCTTGCAAGGTACGAGCCCGCGTTAAGAAAGGTCTGCTGTACATAAATTTCTTCTCGCTCTCGGTTCGATAAAGGATGCAGGGTCCCCTCTGCCGGAATATAAGGTCCGATGATCCACTCGATTGGTAATCGCTCGAGCTTTTGAGTTGTTGACGGTGCTCTCTCTTGCGGCACAGGGTTCTCCGGAACTGCGGCGCTTGGCGTTTGCCCACTCTGCGCCTCTGCGAACTGAATAAAAAAGATAAGTCCTATGCACAATGTAAAACGTACGCCTGACCACATCCACCTATCATCGCGCATTCATCCTTTGTGTGGTGGTTCTCTCCAAAGCGGGTGTCCCTCTCTAATCATTGCGAATAGTGGGATGATTGAGCATTTATCGTGTACCAGCACATCGATATCAACCTCGTACTCAGCGCTAACTCCCTTCTCCATGCGCCGTCTCATACTATGGAAATTCCTGTCTCTTCGCTAAAGACGCACTGTTCATTATCCAGGAGATGATAACAATGAAGCTACGCGTAACCCTCGGGACTCTTGCGCTCACGTCTCAGCTCTTACTTGCGCAAGCTACCTTTCATGGCAACCTTGCCCGCACAGGAGTTTACGAAACCGCAGGGCCAAAGCAACTTAGCGGGGTGAAGTGGAAGTTCAAAACTGGCGGGCCCATCGTCGCCTCGCCGGCAATCGCCGATGGTGTCGTCTACCTGCCAAGCGCGGACACGAACCTCTACGCCATCGACCAGGAGACCGGTAAGGAGAAATGGAGATACAAATCGCGCATGCCGATTGCCTCCTCACCCGCCGTCGCAAATGGCCTACTCTACTTCGTCTCATCGAACGGAGCGATCGGCGCCGTTGACGTCGCAAATGGCAAAATCAAATGGGTCCTTCCAACTGAATACGAACGCAAGTTCGAGGCCAAAAATCTCCACGGATATCCATCCCCGGCGCAGACCATCCCCGATGCCTGGGACATCTATACTTCCTCTCCAGCCGTGGCCAACGGCAAAGTATTTTTCGGCAGTGGTGACGGCGGCGTCTACGCTGTAGACGCCCAAACTGGCGTGCTGCTTTGGAAATTCTCGACCGGCGATGTCGTGCACTCTTCTCCCGCAGTCGTCGGCAACACAGTTTATATAGGCAGTTGGGACAGCTATCTCTACGCGCTCGATGCCGACACTGGCCAGCTTAAGTGGTCGTTCAAATCCGGAGAAGATCCGGTGATCCATAATCAGGTCGGCTTCCAATCGTCGCCTGCCGTCGTCGACGGCACTGTCTATATCGGTTGCCGCGACGCCCACGTCTATGCCATCGACGCATTCACCGGACATAAAAAGTGGGACTATCCAACCAGTAAGTCGTGGGTGATTGGCACACCAGCCGTGCGCGATGGAGTCGTCTACGTCGGCACGTCCGATAGCTCGCGCTTCATGGCCCTTGATGCTAAGACCGGACGCTTGCGCTTTAACTTCGACGCCAAAGCGTACATGTTTTCATCCGCCGCGCTCGCTGGCGATCTCGCGTATGTCGGCGATCACAATGGCAAGCTCTACGCAATCGATCTCAAATCAGGCAAGCTTGCCTGGGAGTTCCAGACCGACGCTTCGAAATCGGACCCTCTGAAAATCCTTAATCCCGATGGCACCCTGAACCAGGAGACGCTGTTTGCGCCGATATTTGGCGACTTCGAAGATATGTACGTTGATATCTATAAGTTCACCACGATCGGCGCAATCGTCTCTTCACCGGTTGTGGACAAAGGCGTGATTTATTTCGGCAGCATGGACGGGAACCTCTACGCGCTGCAGTAGGATCCAGGAATTGTGATGAACCATATGGGTCGGACATCTTTGTCCGACTAAAAAAGCCTCGCCTTAGAGCGAGGCTTTTTAGGGCGCGCCTATGAAACACCGGGCGTTATGCGGCCTTCATTGCTGCTTTTTCTTCTGTCACCAGTTCCGTCCCCGGAGGCAATTCTTTTTTCACTTGTTCAATGAACCTGTTTGCCACTTGAGACAGTTCTCTGGAGAGTGCAGAATCCGGCACTGCGTCGACTAGTTGAAGCACTGCAATCGCCAACTCGAACGGTGGATAGTTGGTGGGTATCGGAATGTGGATGTGAGCGGTATCGATCAGAGAAGGAAGTGGAAAGCAGTGTCTGGTCCCACCGATGTTAACGCAAAGCTCGTACATGCTACCTCCATGGCCTCACTTCGGCCGTGCACTTACATGGTGCGCGGCCGCGGCCAAACGTTACACAAAATCAAAAACGCCGGTTGGCCCGTTGTCTCGCTGTTTTTTTCGAGGCAGGGTGGGATTCCACAAAAGATCGTACCCGGGATATGTTGTGAATGGCGTAGTCGCCGGAACTCTGTTCGACACCAGTACCGTCATTTCGAATAGTGGCCCGAGCTTCGCGTTGCTAGAATGTGGAAGTTGACTTCCTCCAGCAAGCGAATCCTAAAGGTATGGCTGCCTTCCGTTATCTGGCTTGCCGTCATCGCCGTTGAATCTACAGATCTCGGCTCGAGCGCTCATACCAGCCGGCTTCTCTATCCGATTTTTCATTTTCTCTTCGGAATGAATATGGCGAGGTTTGGCTTCTGGAACTCGCTCCTTCGCAAGACCGGACACGTCATTGGTTACTTCATAATGAGTGTCTTGTTTTTTCGCTCCTGGCGCGCGACTTTTCCTCGCCTCAGTACGCAATGGTGCCTGCAATGGGCCACGATCGCTTTACTAAGCACAGCTTTGGTGGCCAGTTTGGATGAATGGCATCAAAGTTTTCTGCCATCTCGCACCGGCAACTTCCACGACGTAATTCTTGACAGCATCGCCGCGTTCGCTGCGCAGGTCATAGTCTTCATGGCGTTCCGGTCAAGGTCTACTCATCAGCCGCGATATTCGTGAGTTGAGTTCGAGAAGCCGACGTTCGACTGATGCCGCACCTTGACTTCGTTCCCGGTTGAGAGTACTCTCCGCCTGCTTCGGGATGGGGTCCGAAGAATCCCAACAAATCTGAATTCTGTACGCGTTCGCGTGAGCGGGGGATTTGGCGCGTCCGCTCGTTGGCCAAAGGAGGCCGAACATATGAACAGGATCACAAGCTGTCTTGTTTCAGGGGCGATATTTTTGGGTGCGGCAGTAAGCGTTGCGATCGCACAGGAAAGCTCTACCGCGACCATGCCGCCGCCGAAAGTGCTGGTTGTGCAGCGTGAGTTCACCAAGCCAGGAAAATCCGGGAACATACACGAAAAGAGTGAAAGCGCATTTGTACAGGCCTTTGCCCGTGCCAAGTGGCCTACGCATTATTTCGCGGCAAGCGCCTTGACCGGGAAACCGCGCGTCTTGTTCCTTGTTGGGTACGATTCGTTTGAGTCTTGGGAAAAAGACAACATGGCAACCGCGAAAGATAAAGCCCTGTCTGCCTCTCTAGACCGCGCAATCACCGCTGACGGCGATCTGCTCAGCGATCAGGACCAAACGCTGCTCGTCTACAACGACGATCAAAGCCTCAACTCAAACGTTGACATCGCTCACATGCGCTATTTCGAAATCGCGTTGTATCGCGTACGTCCGGGACACAGGCATGACTGGGAGGAGTTGGTTAAGCTCGTGAAGTCCGCATACGAGAAAATCCCCGACATGCACTGGGCCGAGTTTGACGCAATGTATGGCCAGGAAGGCGGAACTCACGTAGTGTTCTTCCCCATGAAGTCTTTGAAAGAAGTTGATGAAGGTTTCGCCAAGGACAAGCAGTTCGCAGACGCCCTGGGCGAAGATGGCATGAAGAAACTGCAGGACCTGGAATCAGCATCGGTTGAATTCAGCCAGAGCAATTTATTCCAGTTCACTCCCAGCATGAGCTATCCCAGAGACGAGTGGGTGAAAGCCGACCCCGATTTCTGGAAACCGAAACCAGCTGCCGCCATGCCCATGAAGCACGAAGAAAAGCCGCCGGCAAAACCCTAGGGTGGTGGACTCCCTGTCCTGTCATAGTGGGTGCCCGTCCTTGTCTCGCGTTTGTTGCGAGACAGGGCGGGGTCTTTGACTTTCTGGATCTTGTTTGAAGGAACGCGCTTGGTGCCGGTTGCCCCCTGTCGTGTCGTGTGCGACATGGTGGGATCCGACCATTCGGTTCTAGCTAAAAGCTAAGAGCTAGTAGCTAGAAGCTGTTTTCCTGTGGAAAATTCCTGTCAAGTCCCCGACAGACTCCTTTTTCCCCTAACCTGCTCATCCCCGACGAAATATAAACTTCGGAAACGTGTCACAGTTTCCTGTCAAATCTGCTATTCTGGATATATAAGCTAAAAGTTAAGCACAAGGCGCGGCCTATAGCCGCGCCTTTTTGTTGGTCGTGTGGCGCGGGCGCCCCGCCCGCGAAAAGCTCACAATCATAGCCGCAGGACACGTGTGCCTATTCACCTGCGCTATCAAAGCAAATTTGTGCCGAAAAAAGGGGAACCATGGGAACAAAAACAAATCCCGAGGGTGCCCCGTCCTTGTCGCGTTCTTTGCGACAGGGCGGGGGTGTTGACTTTAAGGACCCACCACCGCTCACCACCAAACGTCGCGGCGAAATCGCCGAAGCGGCTTTTCTTCATAAAGCCGCTTCGCTCGGCTTCAGCGTCGCCAAGCCCTGGGGAGACAGCGACCGCTACGACTTCATCGTCGAAGCCGAAGGCCTCTTCTCGCGCGTTCAGGTCAAGACCGCGTCATGCGTTAGCAAGGGTGCATACAGTATTCATGCTTGCGGCTGCGTCCATACTCGCGTGTACACCGCCGCCGAAATCGACTTCCTCGTCGCCTACATCGTCTCCGCGCAGCTTTGGTACATTCTTCCCGTTTCGCTGTTCACCAGAATCGCACACGTCAAACTCCACCCTTTTCGAGAAAAACCACTTTCGCGTTACGAGATCTATCGCGAAGCCTGGGACTCCATGCGCAATGCCGCACTACTAGAAGATACCGAAATAAAGACCTAATGATCCCGAGCGAAGTCGAGGAACCTTGCGCTTGTGAAATCCAGCACGGACGGGAGGGCACGGCTTTCGCCGTGCCGTTAGCACCCCGATGTCATCCCGAACGAAGTCGAGGGACCTTGCGCTTGTGGAATCCAGCACAAACGGAATGAACACAGCTTCAGCCGTGCCGCCTGGCACCGAAGATGTCATCCCGAGCGAAGTCGAGGAACCTTGCGCTTGTGAAATCCGGGCGGGCTGGCCCACCTTTTCTGCTCTTTTAGATCCTTGAACTTACCCCAACTGAGGCAGCCCCATCCTTCGCGGTTTTCGAAGGGTGGGTAAACATAGCGATGGTCACCCGTCACAGATATATTTCCGGAATTTCTATAGCTTACCCAGATGCCTCGCCGACTCTTGCGAAAGAACAATACCGGACACCTGCATTTCATCACAACTAGTTGTTACTGTCGTATGTCGGTATTGGGCAAAGCACGCCGGCGCGATCTATTTCTTGCGATCTTCGAGCAAGTCCGCCGGAGTTACGGCTTCCTTGTGGTCGGATATGTAGTCATGCCGGAGCATATTCATTTGCTCATCAGCGAGCCCGAGCCGGGCGACATCTCAACCATCATGCAGGTCCTGAAGCAGCGATTTGCGAGACGGGTACTGCGTGAATGGCGTTCGCGCGTCTACGCTGGACAAGAAAATCTATGGGGAGCATCGGGTACGGAACACGTGTGGCAGAAGCGCTTCTATGATTTTCTGGTATTGAGTGAAAAGAAGAAGGCGGAGAAACTACGCTACATTCACCGCAATCCTGTACGGCGCGGATTAGTCCTTGAACCTGGACAGTGGAGATGGAGCAGTTATCGATTTTATGCTTTCGGAGAAGCTGGACAAGTGTTTGTTGATCGAGAAACGAAAGCTAAGATAAAGGTTGGTGCCACCTCGCGGTTTGGAGGTTAGTGTCACCCACCCTTGTATCTTGGTTGCCGATCGTGACCTAGGATTAGGTTGCGTTTCGGCGGAGAGGTCGTCCCACCCTTAGGCCGAGGATGAGCCTGATCGAAGAGCGGCCCCCGCCCCTCTCTTCTGACGCCGTGGAGAATC
>DATEHT010000028.1:0-3855 GCA_035279425.1 Terriglobales bacterium
GCATCTCCAGTTTCTGTAAGCACGTGGACCGATAGCTCTCATTTGTGAGGACACAATTCATCATCAGGAAGATACAGCGGTTTCTGTAGCGCAGATTTTCCCAATAGCCTCCCGAAAGTTCCTCTTGATTCTGAGTTCTGGCACGCTAATCGGTGCAAGGATTGATTCGAAATTCGTGGCAAGGATCGTGCATCCAAGGATTACTAGCCAGCTGGGAGGATGAGATGTTGGATCTTGGGATTGAAAGAATCGGAGAACTTGGAATTGTAGAATGCATAGGAAGTATCGTGAGGAGCGAATCTGCCTTCGATGTTCGTCGGGCTGTCATGTCGCTTGAAGACCAACGAATTATCGTTCTCGATCTTTCGGAGGTGAACGCGATCGAAGACGCCGGTCTCGGCATACTGATATTTCTCGAAGGATGGGCCCATCACCACCAGATTCAGTTCAAATTGTTCAATCCCAGAAAGTCTGTACGCGACAGGTTGGAACTCGTTCGTTCTATTCGCGCGTTCGACATTGCTTCCTTACGTGAAGTCATGGCCATTCTGGCTAATGCAAATACCCATTTCACCCAAGCTGCCTGAAGCCGCTCACTCGGGAGGCCGCAGCACGCGCCGGCCATGACTGTGAGAACTACTTTCCATGTCCACACTGTCGGGCTAGGGCATTCAAGAAAGCCGCATAGAACGTCAGGAAGCACAGCGCACTACGAACGTCGAAGCGGTCCACATCTGCAGGCAATCAGAGCGCGATTCGCAGCGTAGAGAACGCGATAGCAGGAGTGCTACGTTACGAAATTTCGCAGGGCCACCCCGCCGTCTCACCCCCTCGACCACCGCGGGAGTGATTGTGCGCTAGGCGGAGCGCCCTCTTCTTCCAATCGGATGACTTTCGTATACTTCTTCGATGAGCGGAAGGAGGAAACTGTGTGGACACCGCTTGGCCTGATGAATTTCGCGAACGAATGCGCTGCTTCGAAGGGAGAAGAGCGCGAAGTACTACCGAAGTCGCAATCTCCATCAAGCTTCGCGTCAACTCAGGGTGCTTTCACCGCGAGCTCTCCCCACGTGCATACGAAATTATCGACAAGCAACTTCGGACTATCGGCAGGACCGAGATCGAAGTCGCGCTCCAAGAGCACGAAGCTATATAACTGGGACGACGCTTAAAAGGCTTTGTTTCTCGTGACCGCAGTCTTGGCTGGATTCAAATTTGCGGCCTTAAAGTCATTGCGCAATGCTACCCATTGATCCTCAGGTACATGACCGCTTTTGCAGACATTGTAGAGCCTGTCCTCCTCATTCACAGTGTCAGAGCTATAGACCTAAACTGGTCGTCAGCGAAATAAACGGTTAGCATCTCGCGCGAGCCATGATAGCCTGCGATAGTTGATTGCAAGCGCATAAACGGGCTTTCACCACCATTCTTGCAGAGGTCGTAGGCTGCCGCCGAATACTCATTTGAATTGATCAGGAATCTTTCAATTGCCTGAGCCCTGATGTCTTGCAACGTTTTACCTGAATCCGCATACCTACCTAGCACGACGGTCGCTGCAATTGCCCCAATGATTCCGAAGACAGCCGTACGCATGCTTTCCGCCCAAAATTTTGTTGCGTCACTCCATTGGTTCATATCGAAAATACCGCCGCCTGTACCCATTTTGACTCAATACATGCCAGCTTTTGGACTCGGAAAAGGTGGGACTACGCGGCGCTGATGAAGTTCATTTCAACGTGCATTCCCCATTCCTTTAGCAGCCATTCGGGAACATACACACGATTGCGATTGCGGTTGCACCAGCGTTTCAGCTCCGCCGACGCGACATACTCCGCTTTCATGAGTCCCAGACGTTCGACTTCCGCTTCGAATTCGGTGAGGAGCGCGGGAATACGCGGAAGAGGCTTACCCCAGGTGGGATTTCCGCGTGTTCGTTTCCCATTAGGCAGAGTGAAAGCCTTCGCCATGGCCCCAAATCATACTCTTCCACGGGCCTTGTGTCGTGCGAATGAGTACGTGAGATCTGAGTTGCCCAGGAGCGTCCTACTGAGGTATCTTGTCGCGGTCACTCGTCCCGCGCTCCGGTCCTGCAAGGGCCCTGCCTTCCCCCATCGCGTCTTGCAGGACCGTCGAGCGCGATTGACATCCCCGTTCTGAGACAGGCCAAAACCGAATATGAGAGCAGATCACGAGCAAGCCGGAAACCAACCATTACGGGTGCCGGCGCTCCGAATGGGCTCGCTGCATCTTGGTCTGTCAGTACGTCCTTTCCGACTGGGAGGCGCAAGGTCGAGGGTCGGCGACCATATTTAATGCCAGGCTTGAGAAATCTAAAGTGTCAGTTTAGATTTCTCATTTTGCTCGTCGTTCATGAAGAACCCCGTGCTAAGCGGGGAACAGCAGATGGTCTGATCTTGGCTCATATGGGTCCTTGATCATAGTGCCCAGAGGCACAGTGCGACGGATCGCACGTCAAACAGATCTCTTCTTGCTTATTAAGACATAATGCCATATCTTTTAATAGCGAAGGCGCTTATTAAAGGAACCCTTCATAACGCGAGTGGTCAGTGATGACAAGTCGAGGCTGGGGACCTACGTGACAACGACGGTCACTGGAGAACTAGTCCGGGCCTTTATCCCCCCACGGCTGCCACCGAATCCGCCTGTCGAATTGGCGGAGCTGTATCAGCATCTTGACCGAGCCAACCAAGCGCTGGGCAGACTCGATGGCCTGACCACCTTGCTTCCGGACACCAAGTTCTTCCTTTACCTCTACGTCCGGAAAGAAGCGCTGTTGTCGTCCCAAATCGAGGGAACGCAATCGTCGTTTTCGGATCTATTGCTGTTTGAAAATGACGCCGAACCCAGTGTTCCGATAGACGATGTCGAGGAGGTCTCAAACCACGTTGCAGCGATGCAACATGGTCTTCGTCGAATCGCGGGCGGATTTCCCCTTTCGCTCCGGCTGATCCGCGAGATTCACGCCATCCTGCTACGCGGTGGACGCGGGGCGAACAGAACTCCGGGCGAATTCCGCCGGTCGCAAAACTGGGTCGGCGGAACCCGTCCCGGCAATGCTGCGTTTGTTCCGCCTCCGCCAGAACGATTGATGGAGTGTCTCGACAGTCTTGAGCGTTTTTTCCACGACGCGGAACACAAGTTGCCCATCTTGGTCGAAGCCGGATTGGTTCACGTGCAATTTGAGACCATTCACCCCTTCTTGGATGGCAACGGCAGACTAGGGCGGTTATTGATCACCCTCTTCCTTTGCTCCAAGGGCGCATTGCGGGAGCCTCTTTTGTACCTCAGCTTGTATTTCAAAACGAATCGCGATCGGTACTATGAGTTGCTTCAGCGCGTGCGAACACACGGCGCCTGGGAAGAGTGGTTAGCGTTCTTCCTGGAAGGGACGGAGATCACAGCTCGCTCCGCCGCAGAGGCCGCGAAACAGATTCTGACCCTCTTTGCGAAGGATCGAGATCGCATTCAGACAATCGGACGCGCTGCGTCTTCTGCATTGCGTGTTCATGAATACCTGCAGAAAAAACCACTGGTCGGTATTGCTGTTGTTGCCGAGGAGCTTAAACTATCCATCCCAACGGTGACGGTTGCATTGGATCACCTGGTTCGCCTCGGCATAACCAAGGAGGTCACGGGAAAGCGCCGAGCCCGCGTCTTCGGATACTCTCGTTATCTGAAGATCTTGAGTGAAGGAACAGAACCCCTTAAGCGGTAGCAGCGACCTTCGTCATTCCGCATTCGAACGGTAGTGAGACACCGACCGAACGAAATAGAACCCTGTTCGAGCTTGTGCGAAAAACATCCGAATCAGCGCGGGCGTATCGCACCCGGCTA
>DATEHT010000029.1:0-121814 GCA_035279425.1 Terriglobales bacterium
GAGAGCACACGAGCTTTGGTCGAACGCAAAACCATTCTGCGAGAGCGAAATGGCGCTTTTTCAAAACGGAGAAGCGTCCACCGGAATCGTGTCGGCGCAAATCCCTTGACACCGGCACCCGTCGTTAGAGACGGAATGACATCGTATTTATTTCAAATTGGAAGACATAAATTTGAGTTAGAACTCTGCACGATATCCCCAACGAGAGGAAACCGTCCATGCCAGGCTTGAACCTCAACCCCCGCATTTTTCTAATCTCTGTTCTCGAGCTCGCACTATCCGCATCGAGTTGGTCGCAGCAATCGCAAACTCCCGCGCAAGTGCCAACTCAGTCTCTTCCCGCAGCACCCCAATCTGCGGCGAATCGGGCGCAAGCGCAGCAATACACCTCGACCGATTACTCGAAGCCGGTCAGACCGTTTCCGAATATTCTCGCGCCCTATAAAGGCCGCGAAATCCCTGAGGCCAACATGGCCAATACCCCTCGTATCGATCAGCTCATGCGCGACGGAAAGCTTTATCTTTCTATGGACGACGCCGTCGCTCTCGCCCTCGAGAACAACCTCGATCTCGAACTCGCCCGCTACAACCTGAACATCGCCGACACTGACGTGCTTCGCGCCCGCGCCGGATCGAACATTCTCGGCGTCAACACCGGCATCATCCAGAACACCCCCGGCGGCGGAGTCGGCGGATTGAGCGGCACCGTGGGCTCGGGCACCGGTGGGACCAGCGTCGCCGCAGGAGGCGCCGGAACCGGCACCAATGGCTTGGTAAGCTCGACTCTGGGCATAGGTCCGGCAATTCCAAGTTTCGATCCCACACTCACCGGGAACTTTCAAATGGATCGTGATTACGCGCTTTCAAGCAGCGCGTTAAGCGGGCGTGCCGTTACCAACACCAATACCGGCACCGCCGACATTGCATATCAGCAGGCCTTCCATACCGGAACTAACTTGTCGGTTGGCTGGAACAACACACACACCACCACCGACAATCCTATAAGCGCGTTAAGCCCGATCATTGGATCAAACTTCCAGTTCCGCGTAACGCAGTCGCTCCTGCAAGGCTTTGGTTTCTTGCCGAACACCCGGTTCATCCGCATTGCAAAAAATAATCGCGAGATCTCCGATGTTGCCTTTCGCCTGCAAGTCATCACCACCGTCGACCAGATAGAAAATCTCTACTGGAACCTGGCCTACGCCTTCGAGAACGTGCGCGTGCAACAAGAAGCACTCGCCTTCGCGCAAAAAACCCTCGCTGACAATCAAAAGGCTGTGCAGGTCGGCACTCTTCCTCCGATCAATGTTGTAAGTGCGCAATCGACCGTCGCCAGCAATCGTCAGGCGCTCACCGTCGCGCAAACCAATCTTGAATTGCAGGAGCTGCTGGTGAAAAATGCGCTCAGCCGCAACCTGCAAGACCCGCAACTCGCCGGGGCAGAGGTGGTCCCAACCTCCACCATTCAGCTACCCGCGCAGGAGCCGATCACTCCCACCCAAGACCTTATCAACGAAGCGCTGCAACACCGCGCCGAGCTCGCTGAGTCGCGAATCGATCTCACCAATCGCGATATCAGCAATCGCGCCGTCCGCAACGCCATGCTTCCCTCGCTTGGTCTTTACGCCTACTACGGCGGTAGCGGCCTGGGCGGCGCTTTGAATCAGAACGCCGTATTCTGCTCAGCAGTCTCGACGAGCGGCATCTGTATTAATCGCAACCGAATCCCGGCGCAATTTCAGTCAGGTCCGGTCGGTTATGGCGACACTCTCAGCCAGATGACTGGTTCGACTGCTCCCGACAAAGGGATCGGATTCAATTTGTCGGTTCCCATCCTCAATCGCACGGCGCAAGCCAACCAGGTGCGTGCCCAACTTGAATTGCGCCAGGCGCAAGTCCGTTTGCAGCAGCTTGAAAACCAGGTGCGGATCGAAGTCCGCAACGCGCAGTTCGATGTGCAACAAAACCGCGCCAGTGTCGATGCCGCGCAGGCGGCTGTAAATCTCGGGCGCCAGACTCTCGATGCCGAACAGAAGAAGTTGCAGGCGGGAGTATCAAACCCAACTAATGTCCTGCAGATGCAGGCGTCGCTCACGACGACGGAATCAACCTTGGTCTCTGCGATGGCTGCATACGAAAAGTCTCGAGTGGAACTGGACCGCGCCACCGGGTTGCTGCTGGAAAATACCGGGATCGTCGTCGAAGATGCCGAACGAGCGCAAGTCACCCACATGCCCACGGTGCCATTCGTCGCACCCAGCACGGAGGTGC
This sequence comes from Terriglobales bacterium, assembly GCA_035279425.1. Taxonomy (GTDB): domain Bacteria; phylum Acidobacteriota; class Terriglobia; order Terriglobales; family Acidobacteriaceae; genus Gp1-AA145. The sequence continues at coordinate 2,272 of DATEHT010000029.1, forward strand.
AAGTCCCACCCGCGCCGCAGTAGTAGAGGAGGTTTCGAAAACTCGCCGTTCGACGCCGATAAGCTGCAACTTACCCCGGTAACACAACGCGGTTACCGTCAATGTGCAAGGGGTTGCAGTTCATCCCCGAAAACCCCTCCGGCAACCCCCATCTAAGTCTTTGATTCTAAGCAAGCTCCAGATGCGCGCCGGTTCGGTGCGCAAGCTGCTTTGGAAGGAACGCCACTTTGTAAGTACCGGGCGCCTGGGGAGCAGGACATGGAAGTACTTAACAGCGGAGTCGGAAAAAACAAACGCAAGCTTACCGCCCTGCCATTACTAGTCGCGTTATTTGTACTCTCTTATTCGTTGCTGACCCGGTTGGTCATCGACCAGGACCGCACCATCGACGCTCAGAGCAGCATGATCCATTCGCTTCTCCGGGACAACATCGCACTCAGCAAGTTCCATAAGCACGTACCCGCGCTTCCGAAGCACCTATTCGATCGCAACGATCTTCAGGTTGAATTTGAATCTCCCGCAGCCGCCGCACCGCAGCAGAGGAAAGCTCCATCAAATCAGGTTCAGTTAGACCAGTTTCCGTCAGCCCAGGTTCTACAGCATCAAGCTCCGTCAAACCAGGTTAAAGCAGGGTCACAGGCAAACACGAAAATCGCCCATAGACCTCGGAAGGCAGCGAAGCCGGTTTCTCCCCCGGCTCCGCTGACTGACCCCTCTGACATGCGGCGAGTCATATTTTCGATTTAGTTTCTGCCCCGGTAGGTAGGTATGAAAGCGATTGCAATACTGATATTGGCATCACTCCCCGTTCCCCAGGTCCAGCTTCCCAGGCCCGGCTCTCAGCCGAAGCCACACTTTAAACAGATCGCTACCGCACCGCGCAAAGGCGGTACCTGGTACTTCGCCCGCAGCGGCCACGCTGTCTATTGCTACGGCCCGGTGATGACCTTGCCCAACCGCGAAGGCGACATCGAACGTGTCGCCACCTTCTGCAAAGGCAATCAGCTACTAGTTCCATTGAAAGACTAGCTTTCCACTTACTTATTACTCGCGCCCTCGATCTCCAGCACAATCGGCTGCAATTCGCTCACGACCTGCGGATTGCCCTGCGCGAGGTCGTTCATAACCTTCTCTCGCGCAGAAAGCACGTCCGTCAGCATGGCGCGCCCGCTCGTATCCGAATTGGTGGCGGCCAGCTGGCGTACTTGGTTAAAAAACTGATTCGCGTATCCCGTCGCTGTGCCGTAATTCAACTGGGTCGCCGAAACATAGGTCAGCGTGGCATAGCGCCGGGCTTCTGCCAGTTGATACGCCGCATTACATACATTCACTTGCCGCTTCAGATCGCGGGCTTTAATGTATTGCGGAATAAACCCAACCAGCAACCCTGCCACGAACAAAACCAGCCAAAACACAATCGTTCGCATACGTCTCTTCCTTGGACGAAAAATGTACAGGCAAACCCGTGTGCAGGGAACATTACCACGGTCTGAGGACTGGTAGGCGCGGCAGGACTCGAACCTGCAACCCTCGGATTAGAAATCCGATGCTCTATCCGTTTGAGCTACGCGCCCATCTACCTGCCGCTAAGCCATTCTACGTCAGCGCACCCTCTGGCCCTGCCGAATGGCAATCGGGCAACACACGCCGCGATTCCGAATCATTACCTATGGCGACGACACAATTTCAGCTTCTCGCGTCTAATTATTGGTAGCATTCAAAAAGCATGCCGGCAAGGAATCAGGCAGAAAGCTCTGCGCAATCGGATGCGCGTTCCGCGGAACTCTATAGCAAAAGTCGTGCCCAGGAGTTCGGCCTTTCTGCTGACGATTTCCGTCAGGTCCTGCGTGATCTCGCCGGCAAGAATCTGCCAAACGCCTCGGCCTCAGAGCGTCACGAATTCTGCGCTCGCCTTCATCTCGAAGATCTCGCTCTCGCTCGCGCCTGCGCCCAGGGAAATTCGCGCGCATGGGAAGTGTTCATGCTCCGCTTCCGCGAAAAACTCTACGACACGGCGCGCCAAATCACGCGTGATGATTCCAGCGGTCGCGAACTCGCCGACTCCGTCTACGCTGATCTGTACGGAACCCAAATCCGTGATGGCCAGCGTGCTTCCAAACTCTCGCTTTATGGCGGCCGCGGATCACTTGCTGGTTGGCTTCGCACCGTCATCGCGCAGGAATACATTAATCACTACCGCAAGCAGCGGCGCCTGGTGAGCCTCGACCGCGAGTGCGAGGAGGGTGCTCAGTTCCCTGCTCCCGCCCCGGTTCAGGTCGCCGCCGTCGATGAGCGCCTTGAATGCGCCACCGACTCGGCTCTGCGCTCGCTTGACTCAGAAGAACGCTTCATTCTCGCCTCGTACTTCCTCGACGATCGCACCCTGGCCGAGATCGCCCGCGCGCTTTCCGTCCACGAATCCACCATCAGCCGGAAGGTCGAGAAACTCACAAAAACCCTTCGCAAGCAGATTTTCAAAGGCCTGCTGGCGCTAGGAATGAGCCGTCGCCAGGCCGAAGAAGCCCTTAGCGGAGACGTCCGCGACCTCCGGGTGGATATTCGTGCAAGTTTGACGCAAGATTCCGTTAGCCCAGCGTTCTCCAACAAAGGGCTGAACGCGGGAGAAGGTGGCACCTGATTCCGGCATGGAAAATGTAAAAAAACTCGTTTCGCGGCGGCTGTATTCGAAAGCGTCGGGCGCACATCCCGATCCTGATCTGCTGGCAGCCCTGGCCGAAAACTCGGTTTCGACCGAGGACCGTAAGAATGTGTTTGAGCATCTGTCGGCCTGCGCCAATTGCCGCGAAGCTTTCTATTTGGCACTGCCCGAAACAGCGGATTCGCAGCAGACGATTTCGGCGCTGCGCAAACAGCCCGGTTTAGCCTTACGCTGGGCAACTCTCGCTGCGTCTGTAATCATTATTGGAACGGTTCTGATCAGCAATCGCGGAGTGTTTACCGAGCATTCCGAGAGTCGCGAAGTCGCTTCTTATCCAACTCCTTCGGCCGAATCTTCGGAGGCAAAAACGCAAGCGACGGTTAACCGGCCAAACGAGGCGGCACCTTCCGCCAACGAAACTCGCGCCAGGCTGCGTCCGCCTGCCAAGCACATGACAGCCGCGCCTCAGGCCAGCCTGCAATTTGATCAATCGGGCGAAGTCCATTTTGCTGCCGCACCGGCCCGCGACGCGGCGCCTGCTGCTCAATCTCTTGCTAAAGCCAAGCAGCTCGACTCCTCGAACCTTATCTCGTCCGACTCAGCCACCACTCCCCTCTGGCGCATCTCCTCCGAAGGCTCGCCCGAGCGTTCGCTCGACGGAGCGCGCTCCTGGCAAGCCGTTTCCGTTCGGCAAGGCAGTCCATTCCACGCGATTACCGCCGTCGGCAGTGACGTCTGGGTGGGTGGCAGCGCCGGCGTTCTCTATCATTCCAGCGATTCCGGTCAAACCTGGAACAAAGTTGCCCTTTCGGCAAACGGTAAAGCCGCGGAATCCGACATCAAAGAAATCAGATTCTCCGACCCTCAAAATGGCCTGGCTACGACCGCAGACGGCCAGGTCTGGATCACCTCTGACGGTGGCAAAAATTGGCAATTGAAGTAGCCCGTCAGGAACCGCTTCGCTGTTACTACTTACCTCGCAAGCCATTACTGAAGTGACATTTACACCCCCAGCCCTATCCCCTTCTATCGGATTCGTTCGAGGCAGTTCTGGGGGAGGGCTGCCGAGCGTCCTGAACAAAATTCAGGGCGCTTTTTATTTAGCTCTCAGCCTTCAGCGGCACCCAGCAGCTCCCTATAGATGCTTGTGACATACCGTCATTTTGTGATCCGGATTCAACCTGTTTTGCTCCAACAATCTGCTCATTGGCTGAATGCTGATTGCTGAATGCTGAGGTGCAAAAAACTGATGGCTGATGGCTGACGGCCGATAGCTGCCTTGCGACTTTCCCGCTCCATTCGCATCCAATATCTGGTGTTACGATATTCGGGGCACACAAGCCTTGGAGGAATGAGGAACAATGGCGGCAAACGGAATCATTGAAGTGACCGACGCAAACTTTGATAGCGACGTACTGAAGTCGGAGACCCCTGTTTTAGTGGATTTTTGGGCGGCTTGGTGCGGACCGTGTCGGGCTCTTGCTCCCATCGTCGACGAACTCGCAGCCGAATACAACGGCAAAGTCAAGATCGGCAAAATGGACGTCGACCGCAACAACGCGACTCCAATGCGCTACAACGTTCGCGGCATTCCTACGCTCCTTCTATTCAAAGGCGGTCAGGTGCAGGAGCAAATTGTCGGTTATGTCCCCAAAGATCAGATTCAGAAGCGCCTCGAAAAACACATCGGCTAACTCTGTTGCCTAATACTAAAAAGCCCAGTTGACGCTGGGCTTTTTCCTGTCTATTTGGGAAATGTACATAAATTACGATAAAATGTACACCTGCCTTTAGGAGAGACGTATGGCAACCAGAGCACGATCGCACAAACACTTCCAACTGGACGCGACCAAAATAAAGCGCGCGCAGAAAGTTCTTCGTGCCAGGACTGAAACCGAAACTATCGAACTCGCTTTGGACCTTGCCATATCCGAGCACGAACGAAATCGCTTGGCTCTTGAAGCAAATGACAGATTTCTAAAGAGCGGCATTCAGATCAGAGACGTTTACGGACTGCTCGAGCAGTAGATGCGGCCCGCCCTATTAGACGCCTCGATTTACATTACAGCTCTAAGAACGGGTGATGACGCAACGCTGAGCCTTCGCAATTTTGCAAGTAGTTCACCAATTTGGCTGAGCGCGGTAGTACTTCAAGAACTCTACGCTGGAACTCTGCGTTCAGATATTCACATTATGGAGCGGCTGGAGCGGGACTTCGAAGCGGTACGACGAGTTCTGGTTCCAAACATCAGGGACTGGACGCGGACGGGAAGAATTCTCTCTCGCATGGCAGAAAAGTATGGACACCAGGAGATCGGCAAGAAACGGCTGATCGGTGATGCACTAATTGCAACCAGCGCTGGAAGGCTTGGAATTACGGTAATCACGGCGAATGAAAGAGATTTCAGCAAATTGGCTGAATTTGATCCCTTCGACTGGCGAGTGCTGAAACTTTCCTGACAATCGAGCTAGAGCCGCTTCGGCCTTAGCGAGACGGCGTTTCACTTCTCCGCCTTCCCCAAACACCCTGCCTTGAACGCCCTGTCTTCTACCCGATGCAGCCCCTTAATCATTCGTGGTTTTAGCAGCCGAAAATGCCTAATCGTGAATAGATACTCTCCGATAAACCAGATCGGCTCGTCCGTCGTCATCCAGTTGCGGCGATCAAACCGCGCCAAATTGACCGGATTCGAAAAAGTTCGCAGCGTGCGCTCGCGCCGCAAGTTGAAATAAGCGTCGAAGTAACTCATCGCCAGCTCACGTAGCGACCGATAGACCGGTTCACGAAATCCCAAGCCGCTGTAGTTCGACTTCGAAACCGCTCCCCAATGCCCATCAATTTTGTAAACCGCGATGACATGATCAGTGTCATGCACGGCTTCTAAGTCGATCACCAGTGGCGGATATCCATTCGCTCGCAGCGCAGCAGCAGCAAAAATTGCTCCTTCAAAACAGTGCGAGGTGTTCTCGTGCAGCACGCGTCGCGGCGAGAACGCCGTATCCGCCACATGATAAGGCTGGTCGTAAAGCAACTGCTGAATACCGTGCGGATTGCGAAGGCTGCGCAGTTTACGGAGTTCAGCCGGCGTGAAGCCGCCGTGGGAATTGATCATTTCAGCGAGTTTAAAAGAAAGCGAGGAGTAGAGAGTTAACCACCAAGCCAACCTCAATTAACTACCGCGGCCAGGTTTCCTCGGTGGCTTTTCTCTCTGTAACTCCGTGTCCTCTGTGGTGAAGATTTTGGGTCCCTAGCGAAACAACTCCCCCAGCGCCCTGGGGCTCTCGACGATTACATCCGGCGGAACTTCGCACAACGTATGTGGCGCAAATCCGTAGGTAACTCCACAGGTTGCAATTCCTGCATTTTTCCCGGTCAACACATCGATTGATGAATCCCCAACGATAATCGCCTCTTTGGGCCGCACTCCGGTCTCTTTGATTAAGGTATTCACTCCCAGCGCATCAGGTTTCTTGGTATCGAAGCTATTCCCGCCATACACCCGCACAAAAAATTGCCCAAGCCCCAATGCGTCCACAATTGCCCGCGCTGGATTCACTGGCTTATTTGAAAGCACCGCCATCGTGCGTTTTCTTCCGTTGGATTGGATGTTCTGCAATGCCTCCTGCACTCCTGCGTACACGACCGTGTGGTCAAGCTTGTGCTCACGATAGTAAGCCAGAAAATAATCCATCGCTGCTTTGAAGAACTTCTCGTCCTCGGGGTCGCCCAGCGCTCGCCTCACCAGCATCGGCGCACCATCGCCCACGTAAGACGCCACAACTTCTCCTGGCAATTCCGGCCGCTGGTAGTGACGCAACATCGCATTCACTGAATGAATCAAGTCCAACCGCGAGTCGATGAGCGTCCCATCGAGATCAAAGATCACCAGCCTCATATCTCGAGGATCAAATTGTTGTTTAAATCGCGGCACATTGGCAGCATACAGCAATCAGCAGTCAGCACTCAGCGACTGCCCCATCCTTATCTCGCCACCGGTTGCCACACCCTTGTCGCTGCTTTTGCGTCAGGGTGGCGGATTTTGACTCCATCGCGCGGGGAAGTCGAAGGGGGTAGAGCTTTTGGCTGCCTGTTCTGAGGGCTGACAACCGATGGCTGAGAGCTGACAGCTGTTTTACAATATCCCCGGCGCACGCCTCATTTCACATCACGCCCATGCCACCTCGCTCAAAATCCGGAGCTGTAGCTGAAGCGAACAAAGCGGGCAAAACTTACGAGGCCCTCTCGCGCCAGCAGCTCATCGATATTTACCGCGTCATGTACACCTCGCGCCGTCTCGACGACCGCGAGATCATGCTCAAGCGCCAGCAGAAAATCTTTTTCCAGATTTCCGGCGCGGGACATGAAGCGGTAACCGCTGCCGCCGGTTTCGCTATGAAACCCGGCTATGACTGGTTCTTTCCTTATTATCGTGATCGCGCCTTGTGTCTCGCGCTCGGCACGACTCCCGACGAAATGCTCCTGCAAGCCGTCGGCGCCGCAGAAGACCCGAGTTCCGGAGGTCGTCAAATGCCTTCGCACTGGGGTTACAAGCGGCTGAACGTTGTCACCCAGTCCTCATGCACCGGCACGCAGATTCTTCATGCCGTCGGATGCGCCGAAGCCAGCCGCTACTTCATGCTGCATCCGAATTCCGGCCAAAAGGCCAACGGCGACTATCGTGAATTCAAAGACGTCCAATTCCAGGGCGACGAAGTCACCTACGTTTCGCTTGGCGACGGTACAACTAGCGAAGGCGAATTCTGGGAGGCGATGAACGCCTCCTCCAACTTACGTCTCCCAATTATTTTTCTCGTCGAAGACAACGGCTATGCCATCTCCGTTCCCGTCGAAGTGCAAACTGCCGGCGGAAACATCTCTCGCCTCGTCTCCGGATTCCCGAACTTTCATTTCGAGGAAATCGACGGCACCGATCCCGTCGTCAGCTACGGTGCTCTGTCTCGCGCAGTCGCCCATTGCCGCGCCGGAGTTGGCCCATCGTTCATTCACGCTCACGTTATTCGGCCGTACTCGCACTCGCTTTCCGACGACGAGAAGGCCTATCGCCCTGATGTCGAGCGCCAGCGCGATGCCGCCCGCGATCCCATTTCACGCATGCAACTGTTCCTGATTCGCGATGGCATCCTCGACGAAAAAGGAATTAATCGCCTCGAAAAAGAAGTGGATGACGAGTTACAAGCCGCCGTCGACCGGGTTTTAGCCGCGCCACTGCCGCAGCCGGAAACCATCAAGCAATATTTATATTCACCCGATCTCGATCCCACTTCGCCTGCATTCGACACACCGGTTGCAGTGGCGGAGCACGCGCCCAGCGAGAAGAAGCCGGCGCCAAAAACAATGGCGGACTTGATTAACGCGACCCTGCGCGATGAGATGAAGCGCGATGAGCGCATCGTGATTTTCGGGGAAGACGTCGCCGACTGCAGCCGCGAAGAATACCTGCGCCAGAAAATGGTGAAGGGAAAAGGCGGCGTCTTCAAATTGACCTCAGGCCTGCAGTGCGACTACGGCTCCGAGCGCGTTTTCAATTCGCCTATCGCCGAAGCCAGCATCGTCGGCCGCGCCGTCGGTATGGCTGTCCGCGGTTTGAAGCCGGTGGCAGAGGTTCAGTTTTTCGACTACATCTGGCCTGCGATGATGCAGCTTCGCAACGAACTCCCGACTATTCGGTGGCGTTCGAATGGCGCTTTTTCTGCTCCGTGTGTGATTCGCGTCGCTATTGGCGGATATCTCACCGGCGGCGCAATCTACCACTCACAGTGCGGTGAAAGCATGTTCACCCACACTCCCGGCATGCGCGTCGTGTTTCCGTCGAATGCGCTCGATGCCGCCGGCCTTCTCCGCACGGCAATTCGCTGCGACGACCCTGTAATGTTTCTCGAGCACAAGCGCCTTTATCGCGAAAGCTACGGTCGCGCCGCTTACCCCGGCCCGGACTACATGGTCCCTTTCGGCAAAGCCAAAATCGTCCATCCCGGAACCGACGTCACAGTAATCACTTACGGAGCCGTAGTTCCGCGCGCGTTGCAAGCCGTCCAGAAGCTCGACCGCGAACAGGGTCTGAAGATCGAACTAATCGACCTTCGCACTCTCAATCCCTACGATTGGGAAACGATCTCCATTTCAGTCCAAAAAACCAGCCGTGTCCTGGTTGCCTACGAAGACACGCTCAGTTGGGGATACGGCGCCGAAATCGCCGCTCGAATCGCAGGTGAGCTTTTCGAACATCTTGATGCTCCTGTGAAACGCGTCGCGGCAAAAGACACCTTCATCGCTTATCAACCGGTTCTCGAAAGCGCCATCCTCCCGCAGGTGCAAGATCTGTATCTCGCCATGAAAGATCTCGCGCAATACTAGTTGCAGCCATTTTTCACTGATGATCGCGGGTGTCCCATCCTCGTCTCGCTGGTTTTGCGAGACAGGGTGGGGATTTTGACCTCTCGAACACGAACTCTGTGCTAACATTCGGCGCCATGCGATTCGCCACTTGCCTCTTCCTCGGCATGGCCGTCATGATTGCGACCCACAGTGTCGCCCAAGATGACGACGAGAACCAACCGGCCCCGCGTTTTCACGCGAAGACTTTGTCCGGCGAGAATTTCACCAACGACTCCGTCAAAGGCAAAGTCGTCCTGCTCGATTTTTGGACCACCTGGTGCCAGTACTGCCACGAGGAAGAGGGTCTCGTCGAGCAGATCAACAAAGAATTCGCCGACAAAGGTCTCATCGTTCTCGCAATTGACGTCGCCGAGTCAAAAAAGACAGTGAAGAAATATCTTGCGCAGCACCCGCGCGCCTGCCGCGTCGTGCTCACTGAGGACACGAACCTCGCCGCGATGTACCAAGCCAATGTCTATCCTATTTATGTGGTGATCGATCGCGATGGCAACATTTCCGGCGAGCAGCGTGGCGCGGCCGGCGAACGCGCACTTCGTCGTTTGCTCGCTACGGGTGGAATCGAAGGCGCCGACAATCACTGATAACAAAGAGAACTTGGACGCACGATAATCTGCGGAAAATATTGTCCTACCCCTAAACAATGCATTTCAGGGACGGCCAAAATTCGCCGAATACGCCGGAGCCTGGCACCTCCTCCGTCGCGACGAAGTCCAATAACTCTCCCCAATCTCGCCCTGAACTCCTCGCAAAGCGAAGGCATCTGAATTAGGTTGCTTGTGGCGCTCGGACCGGCGTGGTGTCACCAGTCCTACTCAGCCGCTTCAAAGCGAATCGCGGTGCGACACGACTCATCAATTTCAGCACATTGCTCAGGCCTGGGCGTATCTCCAAACGATCTCTCTCTAACCCCATCATGGCTTGGCTGACCATCTTTGTGACGTCCATCATTCGGATGCCGTTCACGTCGCCGGTAGGAATCTCTTTCCCAAACAATGCGGTGCGAGTCATCGGGGGCGCCAGCTCAAAGACTCTGATGTTCGTGTTCTTCAGTTGAACACGCAGTGATTGGGTAAAGGAATGCACGCCTGTTTTATTGGCGCAATAAATAGGCGCGATTGGAAGAGGAACAAACGCAAGGCCAGACGAGACATTGACAATCGCGGCACTTCCTCGGGTATCGCCCAGTTCCAAAGCGGCGCAGACTTGCAAGCTTCAGTAACGTCAAACTTTAACTACAGCGCCTATATTCCGCAGGGCACGACTTTCGTGGGAGTGACAACCACTTCCGCTGTCGGAGCGAGTAACTCGAACATACTCGGCACGCCAGACATTACTCTCATGCCGGTGCTGAACTGCAATCCCCATGATGGTCTGAAAGCTAACCAATTCGCTAATGCCTCATGCTTCGCCAACGCTCACTTTGTCGTACCGGGCCAGCAGGGCCCTTACGTGATACCGTCGCTGACTGGCCCTGGGTTCTTTAACACCGACCTAATCGGTATTCAAGAACTTCGCAATCGGACAATCTGAGACCAAGAAACTGCAGTTCCGGTTCTCGGGTTACAACTTCCTGAACCATCCAATTCCTACACTTATTGCAGGCGATCCTGGCTTGAACCTTACGTTTAGTAATACTGGTGTCCTGAATCCTAAGTTCGGAGATGTGACTAACAAGACCGGACACCGCATTGTGCAAGGGGACATCAAGTTCATGTGGTAAGTTTCAATTCGATTGGTAGTAACAGGGCGGCGTATGCCGCCCTTTTTTTGCGCCCTGAGATACACATTCCTGGAGATATCCAGAATATCGTGACCTGTGCGAGTGGCGGCCTGGTGAGTGTCGCAAGTCAGCACAACCTTTACAACATTTCGGAGTTAAACAGGGAGTAGCAAACACGCCTGAGACGATCTCAAATTTCCATAGCCTTCATTAGTTATTTTTTGCGCTGCGCCGCACGAAGCTTCTCCAGCACCTCTGCCGTCTGAGCGTCAGTCGGATTGAGCCGGTGAGCATGTTCCAGAACCGGTAAGGCCGCAGCATCTTCTCCAAGCATGTAAAGTGTCGCGCCCAAGAGCACGACCGAACCGTAGAATTCCGGACGTAGCGCGACTGCTTTTTCCAGCGGCGCACGCGCTTCGTTGTATCGCTGCAAGCGGAAATAGCTGAGCCCCAGGTTGTGCCAGGCTTCGAAAGAGTTTGGGTCGAGCTGCACAGCGCGCGTAAGAGGGTCGAGTGCTTCCGCGAATACGCCCGCATCGCCGAACAATTGCCCTAATAATGTCAGCTTCTCAGGGTCGTTAGGGTCGAACATCCGATGGCAGACGTTGCGAGCATCAGACAAGGGCTTGGTACGCAGGGCGTCGGCGCAGGCGCGTGCCGCTGTTTCGGTGCTCTTGTGTTCGTCGCGAAATTCGGTGTAGAGCGCGTACTCGCGGTCCGCATCTGGCTGGCGTCCGGCGGCGGAATATGCGCGTGCCAGCCGATAATGGACGCGGTAGTCGTGGGGCAAAAGCTTGGCCGCGCGCTCCAGCCATTTGGTTCCGGCGTTGCCGTCGCCCGAAGAAACATAAGCGATGCCTAAATAGAAGGCAGTATCAGGAAATGGTGGGCTTTCGGCGACGGAACCGAGCCGTTTGATAGCGGAAGGGTAATCGTTCGACAGGAGATCAAGCCGACCCAGGTAGTAAGTGACATAGCGCGAATCGCCCGCGAGCTTCTTTACCTGCTCAAACTGGTTGCGAGCTTCGTCGTTGCGGCCCAGCGCCAAAAGGCAAACTGCGAGCTGAAAATGCGCTCGGGGATCGGCAGGACTAAGCTTTACCGCTTGCTGAAACTCAGTAGTTGCTGCCTCGAACAGCTGGTCCTGCATTAGTTTGGCACCGCCGCTGAGGTGGGCTTCGACGCCGGGCTGCCTATCCTGGGCAGCCGATACTGTGAACGCGAGCGCAAGAAAAACCGCAATGGCCCGTATCATCCGCCAAATCGCTCCTGGCTGACGACTCCGACCCCTTCCTTAACCGTGATCAGGTGATCGACGTGGACGCCCTTCACTTGTTCCCGGGTGCCGCTCGGCCAGGCAATTTCCAGGTCGACCGTCGAAGCTGCGCCAAGGCCGAAATGGAGCCGGCGGTCATTGCAGGAGAGATAGCTCGACGACGCCAGCACGGCCTGCGCTTGGCGGCGACCATCGTACGTTGCTGTCACCACGGCGCCGATGCCACTCCTGTTTGAACGCGTTCCCACGAGTTTCACTTTCACCCAATGCCCCTTACCGCTGAGATCATTGCGTAATAACGACGGCGGTTCGTTCATGTTCATGATCAAGATGTCGAGGTCCCCGTCGTTATCGAAGTCGCCGAAAGCGACGCCTCGGCTGGCGTGTGCCTCTGCAATTGCCGGGCCGGCTAGGTCCAGCAGCTCCTCGAAACGTCCATTGCCCAGGTTGCGGAACAGAATTCGTGGCGTCTTGTGGGGAAACTCCGGATGCGATCGCTCCAGCTCTGGAAAAGTACTGCCCGTCGCCCAGAACAGTTCCGGCATGCCGTCATTGTCCAAGTCAACTATGCCATCGCCCCAACCGACGTAACGCGTTTCCACCCCCAATCCAGAGGGCATGGTGACGTCTTCAAAATTGAGGTGACCGGCGTTCCGGTAAAGAGCTGCGGTGTCTTCGGCGAAGTGGGTCTTAAGCACATCTAGTCGGCCATCAACATCGAAGTCCCCGATAGCGACCCCCATTCCGGCCTGTTCCCGGCCATCTTCGTTCACGGCCAAGCCTGATTGCAGTCCCTGCTCTTTGAACGTCCCGTCGCCACGATTGTGGAAGAGCAAACTGGGAGTCGAATCGCAGGCGACGTAGATATCTTGCCAGCCATCACCGTCAAGATCTGCCGCTACGGCAGTTAGGCCATACACTGGATTTACAGCGCCCACCCCCGAAGCAGTGGTCACGTCTGTGAAAGTCCCATCCCCGTTGTTGTGGTAGAGCATGGGCCGCTCGGGTACCAGTCCCCGCGGGCCGCAATTTACCGGGACACCTTTGAAGTTACAACTGGGGTCCTTTCCTGTTGCAGGGACCTTGTCGAAATCGAAGATGAGATAGTTGGAGACGAACAGGTCCAGAAGGCCATCGCGGTCATAATCAACCCAGGTACAGCCCGTACCCCAACGGTTGCCGGCATGTAGCAGTCCCGCCGCATGAGTCACGTCGGTGAAGGTGCCGTCACCATTGTTGCGGTAGAGAATATTCTGAGGCCAACCGGTAATGAAGAGGTCTTCGAAGCCGTCGTTGTTGTAGTCTCCGACCGTCACACCGCAAGCCCAGCCCTGGCGAATCAGCCCCGCTTTTTCTGTCGTGTCAGTGAAAGTGCCGTTACGGTTATTCTTGTAAAGCCGGTTGCTGGCGCCTTTTACGGGTCCCTCCCGGCGCGTCCCCGAAAGCAGGAAAATGTCGAGCCAGCCGTCGTTGTCGTAGTCGAAAAAAGCCACCCCACAGCCCATGGATTCCAGAATGTAATCCATGTGATCGACGGGACCATAGATCACGGGATCGCGCAGTCCCGCGTGTGCGGCAACGTCCGTAAAACGTGCATGAAATGGGAGACCCGATGGCTTGCCGCGCGGTTGAGGCCGCATACCGCGTGATGCCATGCCCCCCAGTGCCTGAGCCTGGCACACACCTGCTGATGCTCCGGCAGCAAGAATGGCGAAGAACTCACGGCGCGTCATACCGCACGACCCCACCCTTCGCGCAACCGCCGAACTACAAAGATGTGAATGGTCCTCTCACCCCGAGGAAAATATCCGTGGCAGCCTGGAGTTTTTGACACGTGGAAATAGCATTATGAACGAATGCAATAACCTGCCGCAATATACGTGAATGGTGGTCTAAACATGCATTCGAGCAAATATGGATGTGTCAGTTTTATGGACATCGACATTGAAGTTCCTTGCGGCTGCCGTCTGCGCCGGCCCTTGGATTTTTGTGCGCTTTGACAATCAAGGTCCTAAGTGTCAGGATTCTGGACGCCGTAATCCCATACTGCAAAATAGCGAGGACGAATTGAAAAAGACAATTGGTCTCGCGTCAATACTGGCGCTGCCGCTGGTGCTAATTTGCGCCACATGCTCAGTGGCGCAACCGGCTGGCTCAGAAGCAAACTCGCTGGCGAGGCCAAAAGGCCCATGTGACATCTACGCTGCGGCTGGCGATCCGTGCGTGGCCGCACACAGCACGACCCGTGCGTTGTACGCGTCCTACAATGGCCCGCTCTATCAAGTGCTGCGGCAGTCGGATGGGAAGACGTTGGACATTGGCGTGGTCCAGCCTGTTGCGTCGACGTCTGCAGATGCGGGTGGATACGCCAACGCTGCCGCGCAGGATGAATTCTGCGCCAACACCTACTGCTGGATCAGCAAAGTCTACGATCAGTCTCCAAAGCACAACGACCTCACTCAGGCGCCACGCGGTGGATTCTACGGGCCGGCCTTGGGCGGTTTTAACAATCTTCCAATTGCGGATATGGCTCCGGTCACAATCATGGGCCACAAGGTTTATGGCGTTTTCATCGAGCCGGGAATGGGACTTCGCGAGGACGATCCACGTGGTACGGCCGTGGACGATCAAGCGGAGGGACAGTACTGGGTCGTCAACGGAAAGCACTTCAATTCCGGTTGCTGCTTCGATTACGGCAATGCTGAGATCGATAGCCGCGACGACGACAACGGCACCATGGAAACTGCATACTTCGGCAATGCTGCGCCGTGGTTTCAGGGACATCCGCCAGGTCCGTGGATCATGACCGACCAGGAAAACAACCTGGTCGGGTGCGTCAACACAGATGGAACAAAAGGCTGTCCAAATCTTGCGAGCATCGATTGGCGATTTGTGACCGCTATCGCGAAAGGCGAGCCGCATCGCTGGGCATCGATGGGAGGCAACGCGCAGCAAGGCACCCTTACCGTCATGTTCAATGGACAACGCGTAAACGCAACGTATGACCCCATGCGCAAACAGGGGGCGATCCTGCTGGGCAACGGCGGGGACAACAGCAACAGTTCGCAAGGCACCTTCTATGAGGGCGCAGTCACGGCCGCAAACACGTTCCCCACTGATGCCACGGATCAGCTGGTGCAGGCCAACATTGTGGCTGCAAAGTACGATGTGGCGCCATTGAGTTTAGCGCCAGCCTCGAAGACGGCTACTCCGCCTGGATTGCAAACATTTACGCCGGGATCTTCGCAAGAGGTCACTGTGACGTTCACCAACACTACCGGCGCGCCGGCTACGAATCTGAAGTTGAATATTTCCATGCCCAGCAAGCAATGGAGTTCCTTCGCTCAAGGCACCACTGACACGTCGAAGACGTTCACTGATCCAGTCCCGCCGGGTGCAAGCGTGAGCGGAACGTTCAAAGTCACTTCAGGCTCCATGGCGTTTAACGGCGATCTCGTCGCCGACGCGTCGTGGACGAACCAGGCGAGCGGCCAAAAACAATCCGAGACAACCGCTGAGAAAGTACGAAACGTCAGCCCAGTCAAGATCAACGAATTCCGCATTTCTTCGGGTTCCGTGGACTCAACGGACTCGTTCGTCGAGCTCTATAACGCTGGATCTCGGGCCGTGGACGTTTCCAACTGGACCCTGACGGAACATCCGACACAACAAGCCATCTTTTCCAGCGTAAAAATTCCTGCCGGAACGAAGCTCATGGCACGCGGTTTTTACCTGCTCGGTCTGTCGAACTCCGGGCTGGCGTCGTCTACGAGAGGGGGCGATAGCACCGTCCATGTCCGAAGTATCGCCGGCATGTCTGTCGGCGATACGATCACGATTGATAACGGCGCCAACGCAGAAACGCGCAAGATTACAACCATCGGCACGGCCGCGAGCAATAGCACGACGTTGTGGCAACCGCTTCCAGATGGTCCGGTGATTACGATCCCTGCTGGCTCAACTAACGTTCCCGTCACAAGCACCTCCGGATTCGCGGTTGGAGAGAAGATCGCACTCGGCTATGGCACGAGTTATCCAGCCGTTGCAAGGGACCTGGAGCGCTACGAAGTGGCCACCGTCACAGCAGTTGGCAAAGCCGGAACTCAAGACTACTTAGCTGAGAACGCCCAGGCCGGCTCGACCAATATTAAGGTCACATCTGTGGCGGACGTTTCGGTTGGTGACAAGATTCGATTGGACATCGACAGCGTTGGTCATGGAATTGAGACAGTTACTGTTACACGCGTCGGGACAGCGGCTGGCCGCACGAACCTGGCGGCTGACGCGAGCGCAGGAGCAACCAACATAAAAGTGCGTTATGCGAAGGGTTTCGGTGTGGGTGACAAGATGACCGTTGGCACTCCCACGAACTTAGAAATAGTTGGCATCACCGGGGTCGGCTCCCCAACCCCGGATGGAACCGAGATCAACTTTACGCCTGCCATCACGCACACACACATTGACAGCGAGACTGTGATAAGTCCGGGCACGGGACTCGATATATCGGCCCCGCTTCGGTTCAACCATGCGGCTAACCTTCCTTTCAGCGATCGCGGAACCGGGATCAGCTTTGAACCTGCGACATCGTTTCCCCATTCGAGCAACGAGCCCGTTCAGGCACTGGGTACCGGCCTTAAGCTCGACAGCCCTCTCGCTAAGAATCATGAGATCAACGCACCAGTGCATGATGCCGCAGTCAAGAATGCGGGCTATCAAGGCAATCCGGTACCGAATCAATGGTTCGGGGGTCCTGAGTTCACAACGAACGCCGTAATGTTTGAGAGGTTCAACGTCTCGTTCAAAGACGGCAGCATCGTGCTTCGTGACACGTCGGGTCTGGTGGTTGACAGCCTAGATTACGGCGGCCTTGTCGACCCATGGACCGCCGAAGGTTACCAGGCCAAGTCTGGGTCAGAACAGAGTGGCTGCTATGTGCCGACGCCCGGCGCTGCGGGCGGCTTTTTCGCGCGTGCCACTGCTGCTACGGATCAAAGCGCAGGCCGTTTTCCGGACGGCGCCGATACGGACAGCAATTGCGATGATTTCCGAACCCAAGCCGCCTCCACACTGGCGGCAGCTGCGGAAGCAGGCGCCACCAATATCAAGGTCGCCAGCGTGGAAGGCTTTCGTCCAGGTCAGAAAGTGACGATTGATAAAGACGCGAACATCGAGACAGCTGTTATCGCGACGGTAGGCACGTCAGGAGCAACCAATGTGCGGACCGCGACGGATGTGGGCGCAACTACGATCCCTGTGGCTAACACGGTTGGATTCGACGACGGCGAAACTGTCACCATTGATAGTGGCGAGAATTCTGAAACCGCGGTTGTCGCTTCGATTAGGAGATTTGGCGGGGGCTCAATTGTTGTCAACGCGCCGCTCACGCACACTCATGCGACAGGGGCGAAGGTCTCAGGCAGCGGCATCACTCTCAACAGCGCGTTAACTCGGGCGCATGCCGTGGGGGCGCAGGTCTCGGATAACGTCCCAACTCCTGGTGCGCCGAATCGATACTAGTCGATATCAATAAGTTCTTCGCGCTTCGTGAAGCCGTACCACGGGTCGGGATGAGGGGCGCAACGGTAGTCCGGCAGCGTTGACGTAAGTTGTCGAAGACTCAACAATGGTGCCGAAGAAGGGACTCGAACCCCCACACCCTTGCGGGTACATGGACCTGAACCATGCGCGTCTGCCAATTCCGCCACTTCGGCAACTGACTGCCAGCGAGCGCCAACCTGGGTGAATTCTCGCGGCTTGAAGGAAGAGACTACGCCATCTATTCTTACAAGGCGAATAATGCGTGTCAAACTTCCGGTGGGACGTGATGCCCTCTACTGCGGTTAGAGTTGAGCTAGGCAAAATTCAGGCGATCCGATCACTATTTCTTCAGGAGTTCAATCACCAGATTCGCTACAACGCCTGTCACGAACGTGGCTGGACGGACTCGTATCTATTGACGTTGGACGATCTCAAGGTCGGCTACGGGGCTGTCAAGGGACAGAAAACCAACGATCGTGACACCATATTTGAATACTTTGTCATTCCGCCGTTTAGAAAGAAGTCTAGTGACCTCTTCCACCAACTGCTCGCGGTTAGCGGAGCCAGGTACATCGAGTGTCAGAGTAATGATTTGCTTCTCTCGTCCATGCTCTACGAATTTTCCCGGACGGTCAGAGCTGAAGTCGTACTGTTCGAGGATCACACCTCGACGGAGCATTCATTGCCCGATATAGTCGTTCGTCCTCGCCGTCGCAACGATCAGGTTTTCGAGCATAAGACTGAGCCTGTGGGCGATTACGTGGCCGAGCGGAAAGGCGAAGTGGTTGCGACCGGCGGATTCATGCTCCACTACAACGAGCCCTTTGCAGATTTATACATGGAGGTCCGGGAAGACTGCTGGCGCCATGGAATCGGGACCTTTCTGGTGCAGGAAGTTAAGAAGCAATGTTATCTCGCGGGCAGGGTCCCGGCGGCGCGATGCAAAATCGGCAATGCGGCTTCGCGGGCGACACTGCTTAAGGCCGGCCTGCGGGTCTGTGGTTTGATGTTAATGGGAGAGAGTAAAACGGGGTTGTGTGTCCCACGGCAGGCAACCATCTAGATGTGGTCAATTAGTAGGCAAGTGAATGAGGCAATCAGAAATGCCCGAAAAGCAGCCCAAAGCGAAGTCTGACAGCCGAAAATCGAAGGAGGAGATTCAGAAGGATCTCGAGCAGTTGCGCGCTCTGGCACACGATTTGAGTAATTCGCTCGAGGCCATAATGCAAGCTTCTTATCTGCTCACTCAGGCCAAATTAGATCCAGAGAGCAAACGATGGGCAGAACTGTTGCAGACCTCTTCTGACGAAGCCGCGAAAATCAATCGCGAGATCA
The DNA here is from genome assembly GCA_035279425.1 of Terriglobales bacterium. GTDB lineage: Bacteria > Acidobacteriota > Terriglobia > Terriglobales > Acidobacteriaceae > Gp1-AA145. The sequence continues at coordinate 21,218 of DATEHT010000029.1, forward strand.
GAAGACGCTTAAGGGCCATGAGTGGCGAATAATTGCGAGAAGCAACCTTGTTTCTGGTGCTTTGGATGTTGCCCGACGACTAGCGATTAATGACCAACGACTTATAAAGGAGCAGGACATTCGCACTATAGAGATTTCCGGATTCAGTGTCATTGGAATCGAGGCACGCACCGATAACGCAAAAGAGGCGACTGCGGAAGGAATTATTGGCCGGCAGTGGCACAGATTCATCGCTGCAGGAATGGCGGAGAGAATACCCGACAAAGCAGGTCAAAACCTCTACGCTGTCTATTCCGACTACGCCAGCGATCACAACGGCGAGTACACGTTCACGGTAGGTGCGCAAGCGAAGGCAGGTACTACCGCGCCAGCCGGAATGGTTCTGAGAGAGGTACGCGCAGCCAAGTATGCGGTCATGACTACAGAGAAAGGACCTTTTCCGAAGGTGATCCCCGAAGCCTGGCAGCGGATTTTTAAGCTTGAGGACGAGGGGAAATTAAAGAGGACGTACCAGACCGACTTCGAGCTTTACGACGAACGCGCTCTGGATCCGCAGAATGGGCAAGTAGATATCTACATCGGCGTGAAATAGACTTCGTCGCTGCCTCGGGCCGTTCTCCGACCCTGCTCTATAATCTTCTAAATATGGCCACATCGGTGGAGAGTTCTGTCGCAGCGCGGGCCAAGTACGAGCCGGTCATTGGACTCGAAGTACACGTCCAACTACTGACCGAAAGCAAAATTTTTTGCTCCTGCTCAACTCGCTTCGGCGACCCGCCGAACACGAACGTTTGCCCGGTCTGTCTGGGACTTCCTGGTGCGCTGCCGGTCTTAAATCGTAAAGCGGTTGAGTTCGCTACCCTGGCGGCGATGGCGCTGAACTGTGAAATTCGTGAGACTTCGATCTTCGCGCGAAAGAATTATTTTTACCCCGACCTGCCCAAGGGATATCAGATTTCGCAGTACGACAAGCCACTCGCCGAACACGGATTCATCGAGATTGCAACGTCGTCGGGAACGAAACGGATTGGTATTACGCGCCTTCACCTTGAAGAAGATGCCGGAAAGAGTCTGCACGAAGGATTTGCGGGTGCGGGGGAAACGACTGCAGTCGATTTAAACCGCAGCGGTGTGCCACTGATCGAGATTGTCAGCGAGCCGGATATTGCGACTCCGGAAGAGGCATACGAATATCTAACCCGGTTGAAAGAGATCATTCTTTATACCGGCGTCAGCGACGTGAACATGGAAGAAGGTTCCCTGCGTTGCGATGCAAACGTCAGCGTGCGTCCTCGTGGAGAAAAGAAATTCGGCACCAAGACGGAAGTGAAGAACGTCAATTCATTCCGCTTTATACGGGAAGCGCTGGAATATGAAATTGAGCGGCAGATCGAGGTCATTGAATCGGGCGGCAAAATCATTCAGGAGACACGGCTTTACAACTCGGCGGAAGGCAAGACTTACGGCATGCGTTCGAAAGAGCAGGCGCACGACTATCGTTATTTCCCCGAACCTGATTTGCTTCCTCTCGTAGTCGATGAAAAATGGCGCACGCAAATTCGTGCCACGCTGCCTGAGCTTCCGGAAGCGCGCCGCAAGCGCATGATGGCGGACTACGGCATCACCGCGCAGGATGCGCATACGCTGACACTCACGAAATCGTTGGCCGACCAGTTTGAGTCTGCGGCGAAGGCGGCGAAAAGTCCCAAGCGGGTTGCGAATCTTGTGCAGAGCGAACTCATTGGACGTCTGAAGGCAGAGGGACTCGAGATCGAACAGTCGCCGGTCACAATGAAGGGCGTGGCGGAATCGGCCGATCTTCTCGAGGCACAAGTCATATCGAGCAAGATGCTGAAGGACCTCTATAACCTGTGTTTCGAACGTGGCAAGGACTTTCGGGTCGTATATGAAGAGGAAGGGCGTCCGGCGCAATCGCGCGATACGGGCGCGATTGAAGCGCTGCTCGACAAAGTCATCGCCGAAAACCCGAAGCAGGTCGAGCAATATCGCGGCGGGAAGAAAACCGTGGCGCAATTCTTTGTCGGCCAGGTAATGAGGCTCTCGAAAGGGCAGGCCAATCCACAGTTGGTCAACGAACTCGTAGTCAAAAAGCTGGGCTGAAGCCGACGGGCCGCCATTTCCACGCTCCTGCTATTTGTATCAATGCCGTCGAGCAGATTGCGGGCAAAAGATCAGCCTTGCACGTCCAGGGCTGCTAGAAGAGAATTGTGCGCTTTGTGACAAATCAATGGGAGGAGATCTTGAATGACTTCCTTTATGCAAAGACCGGCATTTGCATTCGCCTTCACTCTAATCCTGGGGTTTTGTCCGACTGTCGCGCAGTCCCAAAACACGAACTCAGATCTGCCTTCGATTATCGATGTTCATGTCCACGCGATGGACGAGTCATTTCCCGGCGGGCCGATGTGCCCGAACACCTCGAAATTCACAGCCTCTGATCCAAGCACCAAGGAAGGTCCGATCGGCTGGGTGCAGGAAGACTGCACGCCGAAACTCTATCCGGCAGCTAAGGGTGAATACATCAAAGATGTTGTCGAAGAGATGAAACGGCTGAATGTGACCGCCGTTGTTTTTGGCGATCCCAAGAGCGTCCAGAAGTGGAAGGATGCCGCGCCGGATAGAGTGATTCCCGGCACGTCGTTCTCTGAAGCTATGCAACCCGGCAAGCGAGTTGACCTTGATCAGTTGCGGAAAGATTTCACGACCGATGGATTCAAAGTGATGGGCGAGATCGGGCTACAGTATGAGGGACTCTCGCCGAGTGACCCATCAGTAGACAAGTATTTCGCTCTGGCTGAGGAACTCGACATTCCGATTGCGATTCACATGGGAACCGGCGGCTCAGGACGGGCCAACGTAACCATGCCGAAGTTTCGCGGCTCGATGGGCGACCCCCTGCTGCTGGAAGAGCTGCTTGCGCGGCATCCGAAACTGCGCGTGCAGGTGATGCACGCCGGCTATCCTATGATCGACAACATGCTGACGTTGCTGCAGGCAAGCTCACATGTATATGTCGATGTCGCCGGACTGATCTGGAGCTATCCGCTAAAAGAAGTGAACCGGTACATCGAGCGGCTGGTCGAAGCTGGTTTTGAAGATCGAGTGATGTATGGAACGGACCAGCTGCAGTGGCCGAAGTTGATGGCTTATTCGATCAGCATCATCCAGAATGCTGACTATCTCACCCCGGAGCAGAAGCGTGACATCCTTTATAACAACGCGGTGCGTTTTCTGCGACTGGACGCGAAGTCGCGCACGAAATGACGAGCTTACGGCCAACTGGAGCAAGTCTTCCGAGTAATAATGCAGAGAGGCACGCGGCCGACCCCGACGAAGTCGCTTTCACTCTCGCAATGAGTCTTGTCTATTGACTCGGTGGTCTTGGAGGGAGGGGGGTGTTCATGTTTTTTGGTGGATCCGGAGATCTCGCTGGCGAACTATTGCCAAGTTCTGGCCGAGTAAATTGTGGACTCTCCATCTTATGATTGAGCATCTCTGGGATGTTGGGCTGAAAACCAAAAATCGCCATGCGGCGTAAAAGTTCCTTCCCGTAGGGGGTGCCGGCAACCTCCTCGCGTGGAGCGCTAACTTCGATCAGACTGTCGCGTGGCCCAAGATAGAGGAGCGCGTCGGCGGCATTTTTTAGTTTCAGAGAAGAATCGATACCTTCAGTCCCTCCCGAGATGACGGGTATCGCCAGTAGCTCGCCAACCCAGTTTCCATTCAACAGCGCAATCGAAGGCGAAGGCCATGAATCAAATCGATGATCCAAGTCGTCGTAACCTTTAACAGCGTTCGTTCCAGCCAAGATGACAAAAGTCCTTGCCCCCGCCCGTCTCAGTTCAGGCTCAATGTAGCCTTTTCCTTGCTCACGAAGAAAGTGGTTTGAACCTGCGATTAGGAAGGCACGGTGGTGCTTGGCAAGTACTTCGTGCTTTACCACCTCCGCATACCATTGGTCACGATGTCCCAAGAACGGACCGAGTTGGTCCTGAGTTTTGACCTCGTTCCAATTGATATAGGGGTCTCCGCATAGAACCCGCATCTGGTGCTTGCCATGCCTGCGCATGTTCACCTCACGCACAGCTTTATAGAGCGCGCCGTAAATTGGCGGCGGAGGCCCAAGACCAAGTACATTACGCCAGGCGCGTTGTATGTCTGCGATTGGAACAGCTTCGCCGGCAATGTAACGGTCCACGGACTTCTGATACAGAGAATTTCCGAGTTCCACCACAATGTCGTCAACCCGATCGGCGAACTCAGGGTTAGCGACTAGCGCATCGAGCCATTCGTATTCCTGTTTATTGTTATGGATCTCCCCCAGCATGACGATGTCGTGCGTCTGGAATGCTTGCAGGACAGCAGCTGTAGGATTCTTAGGGCGCAGATCTTCTTGCGCCCGCAAGAACGAGGAAAACAAGAATAAAAGAGCCAATAGCTTCCCTGGTAGGAGTACTTGCACCCGCAAGCACCCAAACGATGCGCGCATATGATTACAGACACCAGCCCGGGACGTGGGTTCCAAGTAGTCTGATGTTGGTCGGTCCAGCATGAAGCTTCATTATCGCCACCCGGGAACCTGCACACGTCGGGAGCCGCATATTACAATAATTAGCCGTCCCTTTCTGTTTGGCCGGTATATTCCACTGCACTTATCTGGAGGATTTATGAGACTTACGCCCGGAAAACTGGCGGGCCTGCAACGCGTGTCGGACAAGCGGGGAGTGATCGCCGCTGCGGCCATGGACCAGCGCGGTTCGCTGCAGAAATCTTTGGCGAAAGAAAAGGGCGGCGAGATCAGCGACGCGATGATGGAGGAATTCAAGTCGCTGGTCACAGAGGTTCTCACACCACACGCCAGCGCGATTCTTCTCGACCCTGAATGGGGACTGCCTGCTGCCAAGCGCCGCGCGAAAAACGCAGGATTGCTGCTGGCCTACGAGAAAACTGGATATGACAAGACCGGACCGGGGCGCTTGCCAGATCTGCTCGGGGAGTGGTCGGCAAGGCGCATTAAGGAGGCGGGGGCCGACTGCGTAAAGATCCTGCTGTATTACACGCCCTACGATTCAAAGGAGATCAACGATCACAAGCACGCCTGGGTAGAGCGCATCGGCGACGAGTGCCGGGCGAACGATATTCCCTTCTTTCTTGAATTCGTCGGATATGAAGAAGGTGCCGATGAAAAAGGCCTGGAGTTTGCGAAGAAGAAACCGCATATCGTGACGGAATCAATGCGCGAGTTCAGCAAAGACCGGTATGGCGTCGATGTGCTGAAGGTTGAAGTTCCGGTAAACATGAAGTTTGTGGAAGGCGCAAAATCTTTTGCCGGACAAAAAGCCTACAGCAAGAAAGAGGCGATTGATCACTTCCACAAGGCTGCGGGCGTGGCAACCAAGCCGTTTATTTATCTTTCTGCGGGTGTGAGCAACGCAGAATTCAGCGAGACGCTGGAACTTGCGGGCGAGTCGGGTGTCAAGTACAACGGCGTGCTTTGCGGACGAGCTACGTGGAAGGACGGAATTCCTGTCTATGCGAAGCAAGGTCCGGTAGCGTTTCGCAAATGGCTTGAAGGCGAAGGCGTGAAGAATATCAGCAACGTGAATGAGAAGCTGAAGACCGCTACGTCATGGTTCCCAGCCTATGATGTGGAACCTGCGATGGCGGGAGCATAAAGACCCGTTAACCACGAAGGGCACTAAGGAGCACGAAGCGAATCCTTCGTGTAACTTTATGTCCTTCGTTGTGTCTACTGGGAACAAATCCCTAGGTCTTGACGTACTTAGATATGAGTCGTTAGTCGTCATACTCGACGGCCAGTGATGATTTTCAATTCCGGGGAGTGAACGCGATGAGAAATACGAAGACTATTCTTGCTTTCTTAGCGGCAGTGCTCGTGTTGGCCGGAACATCCTTATCACAAACGAGGGCGGGAGAGCAGAAAGCGATCGTTGTCGTTTTTAATGACGGGCACCGCCAGAACATTCCGGTCGAAAATATCAGCCGCATCGAATTCAACGCGGGCGCCGTGCTTGTCTTCAAAGATGGTCATCAGCAAAAAGTTCCGCTCGCCGATATTGCGAGTATGGAATTTAATTCGCCTGCGAAAGAGTCTCCGCTAGGCAAGAATTACTTCGTGGGGCGATGGAAAGTAGGAGTGGGCGCAGGTGGCGGCACATTCTTCATTACTCTCGAAGCGGATGGAGAGGCGCACAAATCGCTAGGAGCCGGTCACGGTACATGGGCTTTTGTCAATGGCGAAGCGCATATCAGCTGGGATGATGGATGGCACGACGCGATCCGCAAAGTCGGTTCGAAGCACGAGAAGCTCGCGTACGAGCCGGGGAAGACTTTTTCAGATCCGCCGTCGAACGTGACAGATGCGCGAAATTTGACCGCGCAACCGATCTGAAATCAGCTTTCAGCTTTCAGCCATCAGAACTGCCCGATTTAAGCCAGAATTCTAGGTCTGCTCAGTTTGCTTCCGCCAAGATAATCGGTTGATAAAAGCCACTCTCTCGCGAAAGTAGCCAGCGAATGTTTTTGAAACCAGCATGGCTCAACGCAGTTGACAGTTCTTCTCTTCGAATTGCGCGATACGCGCCGGAAGCATGAATTGTCCTCCACCCACCTTGTACTTCAGTGGTTATATAGAGGTGAAACATGTATCGCCGGTCATCAATCCAGTCCCACACTTGAAAAATGATCCGCCGGGATCCGCCACTGCCATAAAACCAAGGGCCCTCAGTTGTAGGCCGTTCCTCAAGCAGGCGCTCATAATCCCTGATGCTCGCCAGCAGCCTGCCTCCGGGCGTTAATCTCTCACGCATTTGCTGCGCGGCCTGGCGAAGTTGGTCTACGCTCTCGAGATGCGGCAAGGCGTTGTCCATGCACATCACCAAATCGAAGTACGAACCGGACAACGCATCCAGCGCCCGCATGTCTGCGATAGAAAATTCGATCAGAAGTTTCCTGTTAACCGCTTCTCTACGCGCCCGTTCAATCGCAGCCGGACTGATGTCGCATCCAGTCACTTGAAATCCCAGCTTTGCCAGACCAAGCGCCTGCGTCCCGATGCCACAAGCACAGTCCAGAATTCGGGCAGGTTTCTTCAACCCGAACTGCTTGTCACAGATAGCGCCGAGCACCATAGCCTGACGTTCTATCGAAGCTTCCCAGTTCTCGAAAATCAAGTGGTAATGCTCGGCGAGTTCGTCATAAGCCTGAGCGATATCCATGTTGGGTAGGCATTCTACCGGAACGTCCCGCGGGCCGCGTTATTCACTGCTACACTCTCCTGACCAGCCGCAGAACTTTTGATTGAGTCGGCGCGTATCCTAAGTGCGAACGGTTTGGGGCTGGTCTCAAGTAGCTGTCAGCCATCAGCCGTCAGCTATCAGCCAAAACACATGAACGGATGAATTTGGCTGAAAGCTGAGCTGACAGCTAAATGGGTTTCCATTCCGCGCTGAATTTCCGGGGAGCAAGTTTTGGAAGACGCCCAAGTGGCTGCTTTGCTGGTCCGTCGCTGCGTAGCCGGCGATGCAGCCGCCTGGGAGGAGATCGTCCAGCGTTATCATCGGCGCATTTACAACATCTGTTATCGTTTCGCTGGGAAGACCGACGATGCGCAGGATCTGACGCAAGAAGTTTTCATCAGAATGTATCGAACCTTGAACACATACGATCTTACTAAGGGTGCGTTCACGACTTGGATGACAACTATGACGCGCAACCTTCTCGTAGATCATTTCCGGAAGACTAAGCAGGAGCGAATGACGGACTCTCTGGATGCAACCCCGTCCGATCATGAAGACGCTATGCCGCTCGGCGATCGCATCCCGGACGAAGCGCCGGCACCGGATTCAGGGGTTCAAAGCCGTGAAACGCGGGAGGTGGTGCATGCGGCTTTGCAAAAACTGTCCCCTGAGCTGCGGGAAGCGGTGATTTTAAGGGACTTACAGGATATGGACTATCGGGAAATTGCGGCTGTTCTGAGGGTCCCGGAGGGTACGGTGAAGTCGAGAATTAACCGGGGAAGAGCGGAACTTGCGAGGCTGTTACAACGTACATATAGGCAGGTGATGTGATGGCAGGCAAAGAAGATAACAGAATGAGCTGCTCGGAATTCGACGCTCTGCTCAGTCAGGCCATCGACGGCACCCTGGCAGGCGATAGGCTTGCGGCCTTCGAGGCCCATGGGCGCGAATGCCAACTTTGCGGACCACTGCTCCAGGAGGCCGAATCGGGGCGGTCTTGGCTGAAATCGCTCACCGAGGTCGAACCGCCGGCGGAGTTGGTCACCAATATTCTTTTGCAAACGACCGGCGTAGCTTCGAGCGAACGCGGTCTCGCCGGCGAACGCGGATCATGGATCGGCAGGTTCCGGGAATGGGGAGCGTTGCTGGTTTCGCCTGTCGTGGGGGTGGCTCGGCAGCCGCGCTTCGCGATGTCATTCGGTATGGCGTTCTTCACGCTTTCGGTCACGCTGAGTGTCGCCGGAGTCAAATTGAGCGATATACGCCATCTTGACCTGCGGCCAAGCGCGGTCCGCCGAACATATTATGAAACCACCGGCCGAGTGGTGAAGTACTACGAGAACATTCGCTTCGTATATGAAATCGAGTCACGCGTGCGGCAGTTCAAGGAGGCCACAGCACCTGCCGAACCGCCGCGGGAACCACAACGCAATAACGAGCGAAAGGACAACAAGAGCAATAACAATACGAGTGGGCAACCAGACCAAAAACAGGAACGCAACTACAGCCGGGAGGGAAGCCAGCCGATTTTTGCTTCTCTTCCTATTCAACCCGGGAATGATCAAGCCGGTAAAAGCGACTCCCCTGGAATGTCGGTAACCACATACGGGAGGTTCGTATGAACTGCGCCAATCATCCTCAGAACCCAGTAGCCGCCTACTGCCGCACCTGCGGGAAACCACTTTGCACGAGCTGCACGCGTCCAGTTATGGGCGTGATCTATTGCGAAACGTGCGTGGCTGAACGCATGGGCACGCCGCCGGCGACGAGTCCATACCAGGCGCCTGGCACATATCAGGCGTCGTTTGTTGCGCCTCCGCCGAGCTCCGGGCCGAATCCGAGTTTAGCTGGGCTGCTTGGCGCGATTCCCTTCGGTGTGGGTGCCATCTACAACAACCAGTACACCAAGGGATTGGTGCATCTTGCGATCTTCGTCTTTTTAATAGTGGCCCTCAGTTCGGGAAACCTGCCGGGATATTTGTATCCAGTCCTGGGCATCTTCATGGCGTTTTTCGTGGTGTACCAAATTATCGATGCCGTGCGCACGGCACGGGCGATTCAGGAAAAGCAGCCGCCTCCGGATCCGTTCGGCCTGACCAATATGTTCAGCCCCGGTGCAACAACCGAACATCGTAATTTCTCGAGTGCCGCAGTACCGAGCGGCGCAATTGTGCTGATCGGCTTGGGTGTTCTTTTTCTGCTCCATAACCTGGGGTACTGGTTTCTTGACGTAGGTGTGCTGTGGCCTTTGATTTTGATCGCATTGGGGGTGTGGCTGTTCATTCGCAGACAGGAGTGCGGAAACCGTGACTACCGCCGCCACAGCCTGGCTGGGCCGGCCATTCTGGTCACCATTGGCGTGATTTCGCTGATCGATAACTTGCACGGCCCGGGTTGGGACCGGACATGGCCGATCCTCCTGCTGGTCTGGGGTGGAATCAAGTTAGTGGAACGTAGCGGTCATGTGGGCGGAATACATCCGCAGCCGCCGGGAACCATGCCGCCCACTGATGCGCCTCCGGCGCAACAGCCGCCGACAACTGTGAACACCGAGGTAAACAATGGCTAGCGCTACTCGAACTCCGACTGCACCGCCACCGACGCCGCCGCCAGTTCCGCCACGTCAACCGCGTTCAATAGCAGGACCGATCGTGCTGATTGTCATTGGCATTTTCTTCCTGCTGGGGAATCTGCGAGTTCTTTACTGGCACGAAATCGGCCGCTGGTTCGCCCATTACTGGCCGGTGCTGTTGATTCTTTGGGGCATCATCAAGTTAGTCGAATACCAGCAGGCGAACCGGGCCGGCGTGCGTCCGCGGGGAATCGGGGCGGGCGGGATCATGCTTGTCATTTTCCTCGTTGTGGGTGGTTTGATGGCCACCGAAGCCTACAACGTGAATTGGCCGGAACTCCGCGATCAAATGCACTTCGATGACGGGGACACCCCATGGTGGGGGCACACTTACGATTTCAACAACGATATGCAGCAGGCATTTGCCGCTGGCAACAGCCTCCACGTGAACAGTAATCGCGGGGCGATCAACATCAGCGCCTCGAATGACAATCAGATGCATGTGACCATCCACAAACGCATCAACGCTGAGAGCCAGGAAGATGCAAACAAGTGGGACAGATCGACGCAACCCCATATAAGCGCGAATGGACAGGTAATCACGCTTGATGCGAACACCCGCGGCGCCGGAGATCATTGGATAAGCACGGATCTTGACGTGGCGCTGCCGCGCAAAGCTTCAGTCGTAGTTGCGACGCGGCATGGCGACATAAGCATCATGGGGCGCGATGGGAGCGCTGACTTGACCAACCAGAACGGCGACGTTTCGGTCACGGATTTGAACGGCGCGCTGAAACTGGACCTCGATCACAGCTCTGCGCGAGTCTCACAGGTATCGTCCGATGTCACGATTCAGGGCCGGGCGAACGATGTTTCCATTGAAGACGTGAAAGGCACGGTACACCTGGACGGCGACTTCATGGAGAGCGTAAAGCTCTCGCGCATTGCCAAACCTGTCACTTTCAAATCGACACGGACGGACATGGATTTTTCGCAGCTCGAAGGTTATGTGAACCTTGATTCGGGTGACCTTGAAGGAACCAGTGTTGTCGGGCCGTTCCGGCTGCGTACGCGTTCGAAGGACATCATGCTGAATGGAATCTCGAACGATGTGCACGTTCAGAATGAAAATGGCGCAGTCGAGATACACATGAACAAGCTCGGAAGCCTCGATGTGCGCAACGCGAAGGGAGACATTCGGGTTTACGTCCCAGAACGGGCGAGTTTTCAGCTTGATGCCCAAGCGCATGACGGCGAAATACAGTCGGACTTTGGACAACTCAAAATCGAAAACGGCGACGAACACTCGACTGCTACCGGGAGCGTAAATGGTGGCGGACCACGCATGGTGCTCAGCAACGAACATGGGACCATCGAAATCCGCAAAGGGGTTCCTGTCCCACCTCCTCCGCCAGCAGTTGGCAAAGGGCCGCGCGTACCTGGTACGGCGGACGTTCCTGAGCCCACGGAAAACTGAACGGGCAGGTCGAACCATCAACACGAACGTGAAGGGCACGACTTTGGTCGTGCCGAACGCGCGTTCTTCCTTCTATTGTCATTGCGAGGCGTCGAGCGTGCTGGATAACGAGGAATCTGCTGTTTCCAAACGAAAAGCAGATCCCTCACCGCTGAGTGTTCGAAGTGACACTTCTATTTAGTTGGACGTAGGCGGAAGCAGTGCCGCCTCATGTTACAGTGACTTCTTCAGAAGTCTCCTATGCCAACTCCAACTCCTGATTTCGCCCAGCTTAAATCCAAGATGAAATCCACGTGGATGGCCGGGGACTTCGGCCAGATAGCAACTCACGCAGTTCACGCTGGAGTTGAGTTCATTCAGCGCACGAACATCAAGCCAGGCAGTCGCGTGCTGGATGTTGCGTGCGGCACGGGAAACGTCTCCATTCCCGCCGCGAAGGCGGGCGGAGTCGTAACTGGTGTCGACATTGCGCCGAACCTGCTGGAGCAAGCGAGAAGACGCGCAAAGGCGGAAAATCTGGAGATCCGCTTCGATGAAGGCGACGCCGAAGACCTGCCCTATGCAGAAGGAGAGTTCGACATTGTTGTCACCATGTTCGGGGCTATGTTTGCTCCGCGTCCCGAGCGCACTGCAGCGGAACTCATTCGCGTCTGCAAACCTGGAGGCCTAATCGCCATGGCGAATTGGACGCCGCAAGGATTTGTCGGAAAGTCGTTTCAATTGACGAGCAAGTTTGCACCGCCGCCGCCCGGAGTGCCGCCTCCCAGTTTGTGGGGAGATGAGGCTACGGTTCGGCAAAGGTTTGCGCAAGGAATCTCGAACTTAAAACTGACTCGTCACATGGTACCGTTCAATTTTCCATTCAGCCCGAAAGAAGTGGTTGCCTTGTTCCGCAAGTATTTCGGGCCGACTCAAACGACCTTCGCGCGACTCGACGCAGCCTCGCAGGAAAAATTGGCGGCCGAATTAGAGAAGCAATGGGTGGATCACAACCGGGCCACTGACGGATCGACCCGTATAGATGCTGAATACCTCGATGTGAGGGCGATTCGGGCATAGTGCGACGATCATGAGCGCGTTCACTTCCACTCGAAAAGGATTTGGCCTTATCTTCCGCCGGCCAGCAATTCCTGTCGCAGAAATCGCCTGGCGTTCGAGCGTTGCCGTCGCGGCGTGGTTATTGTGCGGCGCTTTCCTGTTTGGTTATGCGAGCACCCTTCCGGTTGACGCTCTCGATCGACTGCTGCTCGGAACGCAGCAACCGGCACTGATCTTGCGCGCACTCCAGCGCATATTTCACGGAAGCGGATTGCGTTTCACCGAAAGCGGCATTCTGGTCGTCGTCCTAATCGCTTTCGCGTGGATAGTGTTGGGATCGCTCGGTCGTACAGCGACAGTCATGGCCATGGTAGCGGAGTGGTGTCTATTTTCTCCTGTCGCCTCTTGGCGAGAATCGGTGTGGTCAATAATGGGACTGAATTTGCTGCGTGTCGCTTCAACTCTGACGGCGATTGTAGCGGCAGCGGGAGCGGGATTTATCGCGAGCGGACTGTGGGCTTCAACTCACCTCTCGGTTGCGGGGGCCGTGCGGTTGTGGTTGTTGCTCCTATTTTTGAGTTGGCTCGCGTGGGCAATATTGAATTGGGTGTTGGCGACGGCTTCGCTGTTCGTAGTAGGGACTGGGAGAAATGGTTTCGCCGCAGTCGCAGCAACCGCGCGCTGGTGCATGGAGCGGATAGGGTCAGTAGTCGCAGCGGGAATCTGGTTCAGGGTTGCGCATACGGCAGCATTCATCGTGTTGTGCGTAGTGGAATTCACTCTGATTGGGTTGAAAGACGATCTGGGAGCAGTACCGGTGTTGTTCCTTAGCGTATTCGTATTCGCGGCATATTGTGTGGTCGCTGACGCTCTTTACGTTGGAAGGCTGGCTGCATATCTCTGGCTCTCGCGAGAAGACGAATTATCAGAGCGCATCAGGGGAGACGCGCCTCCCGTCCCACCTGCGGGCTTTGCAGTCGATCAGAACGAGCTCATATTGAGTGACATTCCGGTGCCAGCGAGTTGAGTGGCTTTACAGCGCTGGTCTAATCTGAGAAACTCGTTCGTGGAAACACAATCCATCGTTGTTCTCGACTTCGGGGCGCAATACTCGCAATTGATTGCCCGGCGAGTGCGCGAACAAAACGTCTACTCCGTCGTCCTTCCCTGCAATTCCAAGATCGAAAACATAAAGAAACACAATCCCGTCGGGATCATCCTTTCGGGCGGACCATCGTCAGTTTATGACAAAGATGCGCCGGCTGCCGACCCTGCTGTCTTTGAACTTGGACTGCCGGTACTTGGGATTTGCTACGGCCTGCAATTCATGGCTCACACGCTGGGAGGAAAAGTGCGTGCCGCGAAGCATCGCGAGTATGGCCATGCGCAAGTCGAAGTAGTCGCGGATTCTCAACTCTTTTGCGGTCTGCCGCGCTCGCTCGAGGTTTGGATGTCGCATGGAGATGAAGCGCTGGAGCTTCCTTCGGGATTCCAGCTGATTGCAAGGTCTCCGAACGCGGTTGCCGCAATTGAGAATGCCTCACGAAACATTTATGCCGTGCAGTTCCATCCCGAGGTTCATCACACTAAGCGCGGAACCGACATTCTTCGCAATTTTGTTCTGAATATCTGCAAGGCAAAACCGACATGGACACCGCAACACTTTGTGGATGCGACGGTCGCCGCAGTCCGCGAGCAAGTCGGCTCTGGGCGGGCGATTTGCGCGCTTTCGGGCGGAGTGGATTCTGCGGTTGCGGCGACGCTGGTGGATCGCGCGCTGCGCGACAACGGAAAGTCGCGGCTGACTTCGATTTTCGTTAACAATGGAGTGCTGCGAAAAAACGAGTTCGAGAAAGTTCAGCAGAACTTGCGTGACAAGCTCGGCCTGCACGTAGTCGCTGTAGACGCGACGCAGCGTTTTCTCACAAAACTGGCGGGAGTGACCGATCCTGAGAAGAAGCGCAAGATCATAGGCAACGAATTCATCGCCGTCTTTGATGAAGAAGCGCAACGGATCGAAAAAGCGAAAGGCGCGGTTGAGTGGCTGGTGCAAGGGACACTCTATCCGGATGTGATTGAGTCCGTTTCGGTGCGTGGGCCTTCGCAGGTGATCAAGTCGCATCACAACGTGGGAGGTCTTCCAGACAAGATGAAGCTGAAGTTGATCGAGCCGCTGAAGGAATTATTTAAAGATGAAGTCCGGAAAATCGGACGTGACCTGGGCATGCCTGACGACATTCTGCAGCGACAGCCTTTTCCCGGCCCAGGTTTGGCGGTCAGAATCTTGGGTGAGGTCACACCTGAGCGGCTGGCAATTCTGCGCGAGTGCGATGACATTGTCGTGAATGAAATCAAGAGTGCCGGGCTTTACACGAAAGTTTGGCAATCATTTGCGGTGTTATTGCCGGTGATGTCGGTCGGCGTAATGGGCGATCAGCGGACATACGCTTACACCTGTGCGGTTCGGGCGGTGCACTCGGAAGACGGAATGACCGCGGATTGGGTGCCGCTGCCGCATGAGGTACTGAAGACAATTTCCAGTCGAATCGTGAATGAAGTGCATGGCGTGAACCGCGTCGTGTACGATGTCACGTCGAAGCCCCCGGGAACGATTGAATGGGAATGAATTTCATCTTTCTCACAATCGCGCAACAACGTTCATTCTGAATGAAAGCCCTCGTCAAAGCCAAAGCTGATCGCGGTCTGTGGCTGCAGGACGTGCCCGAGCCTGAGATCGGCATCAACGACGTAAAAGTCCGCGTGTTGCTCACCGGAATCTGCGGTACTGATCTGCATATTTATGACTGGGACGCGTGGGCGCAATCGACAATTCCAGTTCCGATGGTTGTCGGACACGAATTCGTCGGCGAAATCGTTGCCGTCGGATCGAACGTCACGGATTTTCATCCCGGTGAACTCGTCAGTGGTGAAGGTCACGTAACCTGCGGCCGGTGCCGAAACTGTCTTGCTGGACGGCGTCATCTTTGTGCACACAGTCAAGGCTTGGGAGTAAACCGCCCAGGCGCCTTCGCGGAATATGTCGTGTTGCCGATGTCGAACATCTGGCGTCACGAGCCAAACATCAAGTTGGAAGTGGCGGCGATTTTTGATCCGTTTGGGAACGCCGTTCACACGGCGTTGTCATTCCCTGTTTTGGGTGAGGATGTTGTAATCACCGGCGCAGGGCCCATCGGAATTATGGCAGCAGCAGTTGTACGCCACGCGGCGGCGCGCTATGTCGTGATTACTGACATAAATCCCTATCGGCTGAAGCTGGCTGAGAAGTTAGGAGTCACGCTGGCGGTAAATCCGGGGGATACTCCGCTCAAGGAAGTTCAGAAAAAACTTGGCATGCAGGAAGGCTTCGACGTTGGTCTCGAAATGTCAGGCAATCCCGCTGCGTTTCGCGAGATGCTGGCGAACATGAGCCACGGCGCGAAGATCGCAATGCTTGGCATTCCCGCCAAGGAAATGGCAATTGATTGGCACGAAGTCATCTTCAGCATGCTCACCATCAAAGGCATTTACGGACGCGAGATGTACGAGACCTGGTACAAGATGTCGATCATGCTCGAATGCGGCCTCGACATCTCGCCGGTGATTACGCATCAGTTCTCGTATGGCGATTTCGAGAAGGGTTTTGAAGCCATGCGCTCGGGAAATTGCGGCAAAGTTCTGCTCGATTGGCGAGAACTGAAGAACGGTTGAGCACCACGACCCTGTAGCGGCACACCTCATCGCGGCCAGTTCCGCTAATATCGAATAGTGCTGGATCTTAAACGTCTGCGGCCGAATGAGGGCCGCCTCTTCGTCATCATTTCGCTCGTGATCGGCGTATTAGCCGGGCTGGCGGTCATTGGTTATCACTTCCTCATCGCTGCGATCTTCGACTCCATTTTCTGGCGTGCGGTTGACAATAGCCTGCTCTGGAAACGGATCGTGTTCCCTACAATTGGGGCACTTTTCGGCGGTGCCTTGCTTCTTCGGTGGACAGATGCCCGTGGAAGCGGCGTCAACCAGGTGCGAATTTCGCTTCTTGCCCATGATGCCCGAATGTCCGTGCGTGGCACGCTGGGAAAATTTCTTGCTTCCGGTGTTGCGATCGGCTGCGGCCTGCCGCTAGGACCGGAGGATCCCGCGATTCACATCGGGGGCGGCGTGGCCTCCGCACTCGGCCGATTGATGGCGCTTTCAAAAAAGCGCCTGCAGGCGAGGGAGACAAGTCTCGAACGAGACTGAATTGCCGACAGGTTGGTCGGCCTCTCTCGTGGCGGTTGCGGTACGATTAGAGGTTGCGCGATCTGCTGCGAACCAGCAGTGGGGCCTGAGCGAGGAGTATTCATGGCGACAATTTCCCAGACCAATCCTGCGATTCCACTGACAACAAATGAACACCTACTGCGCTGGGTTGAAAAGATGGCCGAGGTTACGGGGCCGGCCGGTATTCATTGGGTGGATGGTTCACAGGAAGAAAATGATCAGCTGTGCGAAGAAATGGTTGCAAGTGGTACGTTCATCCGGCTCAACCAGGACCTTTGGCCGGGATGTTTTCTCGCCCGCTCCGATAAGAGCGACGTGGCGCGTGTGGAGGAGCGCACCTTCATCTGCTCGCATTCAAAGGATGCCGCGGGGCCGACCAACAATTGGGAAAATCCGTACGAAATGCGGCGCAAGCTGCGCGGGCTCTTCCGAAATTCGATGAACGGACGCACGATGTATGTGCTGCCGTTCAGCATGGGCCCGATCGACTCGCCGATGTCGCAGATTGGCGTGCAGTTGACCGATTCGCCGTATGTCGTCGTGAGCATGAGAATCATGGCGCGAATCGGCCTGCGGGTATTCAAAGAGATCGACAAAGATTACAAGCGCGTTGTGGCCTGCCTTCACAGCGTGGGCGCGCCGTTAAAGCCGGGCGAAAGCGATGTACCGTGGCCGTGCAATGACACTAAGTACATTGTTCATTTCCCAGAGTCGCGCGAAATTTGGTCTTACGGATCGGGATATGGCGGCAATGCGCTGCTGGGAAAAAAATGCTTTGCCTTGCGTATCGCTTCGGTGATGGCGCGCGACGAAGGATGGATGGCCGAGCACATGCTTGTGCTGGGAGTGGAAGATCCGCAGGGCCAAAAGACTTATGTGGCTGCGGCATTCCCGAGCGCTTGCGGAAAAACAAACTTCGCGATGATGGTCCCGCCACAAGAATTCAAAGGCTGGAAAATCTGGACCGTCGGCGATGATATTGCATGGATCACTCCGGACGCCGAAGGGCGCCTTCGGGCAATCAATCCGGAAGCCGGATTTTTTGGCGTAGCGCCAGGAACTTCGGTGAAGACAAACCCGAATGCGATGGCGGCACTTTCCAAGAATGCAATTTTCACCAACGTTGCGCTCACTCCTGAAGGTGGCGTCTGGTGGGAAGGGCTGACGGATGAGCCTCCGGCGGAATGCGAGGACTGGCAAGGAAACCGGTGGACGCCGGAGATCGCGAAGAAGACTGGCGCGAAGGCCGCACATCCGAATGCGCGGTTTACTGCCCCCGCACGGCAGTGTCCGACGATCGACGCGTCCTGGGAAGACCCGACGGGCGTGCCGATCAGCGCCATTATCTTCGGCGGTAGACGAGCACAAACCGTTCCGCTGGTGTATCATGCGTTCAACTGGAGTGCGGGCGTGTACGCCGGTGCGACCATGGGATCGGAGATGACGGCTGCAGCGGCAGGCGTGGTCGGCAAGGTCCGCCGGGACCCGATGGCCATGCTTCCCTTCTGCGGATACCACATGGGCGACTATTTCCGCCATTGGATCAAGATGCAGAGATCGCTCAGCGTAACGCCGCGAATTTTTCACGTGAACTGGTTTCGCAAAGACGAAAGCGGTGAATTCTTGTGGCCCGGTTTCCGCCAGAACTTCCGCATACTGAAGTGGATTGTCGACCGCGTGCATGGGCGCACACGCACGAAAGAAACTCCAATCGGCTGGACTCCGTTCTATGAAGATATCGACTGGCGAGGACTCGAGTTCGCACCCGAGACATTCGACGAGTTACAGAAAGTAGATCGCGAAGCGTGGAAGCGGGAGGTCATCTCACATGAAGAGTTGTTTATCTTGCTTCACGCGCATCTTCCTCCCGAAATGATTTATGAGCGCGAGCTGCTGATTTGCCGATTGTGAGTCTGGGATTCCGTCCAAACGCCGCAAGAGCGTGCCAGACGCTTATCGCAAAGGCAACTCAGGTGGCTTTTTCCAAGGCGGCTTCAAAAGCATCTAGCGAAAGAGAACGCAGCAGATTGCGACGCAGCCCGCGTTCAACTTCAGCCAATCTTTCGGAAGCGGAGGAAAGCCAATCGAAGTCGGCATCCTGCGCCAATTTTTGCAACTCCACAAGAATGTCGGTGTTCCTGACCAGCGCCGGTGATCTCGCGTCAAGAAAGAGGAGATCCTGCAGCAGCGAATATAGGCAGCGCAGGAGAAGGTCGATCTTTTCTCTGCCTTCGGCGCCGGCGCGATATGTCTCAGTTACCTTGAAAAGTTCGCCGTGTTCGCTGCCGTGCAACGCCGCTCGCAGAATCGTTAGCGCATTGGCGCGGGCCGCGGAATATGCTTCGAGGTTGAAATTACGTGCGCGGCCAACTGCCCCCTCTGAAAGACGGGCTACAAGCGCGCGTTGTTGCGGTTTCCATTCGGGGCGATGCCGCGCAAGGTAGCCTTCGATTTCAGGCAAAGACAGACATTTCAGCTGCAGCGTCATGCAGCGGGAACGAATCGTGGGCAGAAGCTCTCCGGCATTTTCGGCCAGCAAGAAAATTGTGGCAAACTCGGGTGGCTCTTCGAGAACTTTGAGCAAAGAATTGGCTGCTTCCTTCATGAACGCCGAATCCGTAAAGATGAACACGCGCTCGCGGCCCTCTGCCGGACGAAAGTAAATCGAGTCGATCACCCGACGGACCTGATCGACTTTGATCATCATCTGCGGTGGGTCGGGAGGAATGACGAGCACATCGGGGTGGGTTTGGATGAAAAGCCGGGTTTCTTTTTTCTCAGTCTCTTTCAGCGAATCGCGGGCTTCGGTCGCCTCTGCGCAACGAGATTCGAGGTCTTCCATCTCGCCGATGCGGACGCAATTTAAACATTTGCCGCAAAAGTCAGGAAGACCATTCGCGGTAGGACGTTCCAGGCAATTCATGGCGCGCGCGACCATGATTGCGAGTGTGTATTTGCCTGAACCGGTCGGTCCTGCCAGGAGCACCCCGTGGGGAAAACGTTCCCGCGCGAGCATGTCGCGGACGGTGCGAACCAGTTCGGAGTTGCCATGAAAATCGGAGAACGACATATCAGTCCCAATTAGCCGCGAGAGATCGACCAGCGAAACGCCTCACCAGCGCCTCCTTCCCCGCGCAATTCGATTGTTCCTTGTTCGTTGCGGGGATGAACTCGCACCCCATTAACTTCCATGCGGGACAAATGCTTCGCCTCATCTGCTGAGATGGTTAAGCGCAATGCCCATGTATTCCGGACAGATGGGTTATACCAGCCTTCGTATCCGCGAACAGTTTTCGCGAAAGCAAACAAAGGCGAGTCAAAGCGAAAGGACTCCAGTGACAACTTCGGCGCAAGCGCCAGCCCTGTTTCCGTAAATTCGAGGCCGATCAGCTTCGTGAGGGAGTATAGTGGGCACGCGTGGGTATGCATGTTGAGCACGGGAAAATCGGTCCAGCCGAAAGGCTTGCCACCAGTGGTCTCCCCAGGCTTGTCGCTGAGGGCGGAATTCACGACATCAGGACCGCTCCAGGTTCCATACCAAATTTCCGGATAGACTTCTGAATGTCGCGCAAAGGAATTTTTCTTCCATTCATTCCACGCCATTGCGCCATCCACGCGGGCAAGCGCCCAAATCAGAGTCTGGTTCAGCGAAGGCCAAACGCCTCCCGCGACAGATGTCCCGGGCGCAGTCTTCCAGACGCCGCGTGTAATCCGGTCTGGACTGTCGTTCATTTGCATGGCTCCGATCGGGGAAGACTTTCGCAGTTCGGAATCGATTGACTTGACGAGTGTAGACGTCTGCTCCTCGCTTGTAGCGCCACTGATAATTGCCCACGGCTGCGGCTCGAGCCAGAGTCCCTTCTCGCCCAACCAGCCCAGCGTTGGGCCAAGCCAGGCACGGCGAAACCACCTCCCGGCCCACTGTTTTTGGACGGCGCTGCGGTGCTGTTCTGCTTTGTCGCGAATTTCGGTGATCGCACCAAGATCTCCGCCCGCGTAGGTCAACATCAGCGCGTAATAGTCGAGCACGTACGAAGCCATGGCAGAGTTCAACACGCTTTCACTCGTCTCCACGACTTCTTTGGTCTCGGAGGGAGTGGCCCAGGCATTCACGAGCGCATCATTCCAATCGTCGTACAGCATGCGCATGAGACCGTGCTGACCGGTTTTTACATCATCAGTCAGATATTTGTAGCAGCGAGTGAGGAGTTCGCGAACGGTCGATCCTTCGGCCCGCACTCCGTAGATGGGAACAACCTTGGCATCGAGGAAACCGATATCGCGTGTCGCGAGTACGTATTCGCTTGCCACCCAAAGCAGCCACAGGGGCATGTCGCTTGAATTGTCAGAGGTCACGGGCATCGGCATTCCGTGGCCAACGATGCCGTAGGGGATGGAACCATCGGAGCGGACTTCTCTCAGCGTGTACCGCAGAACTTCTCTTACGATTTCAGGATCAGTGAAGACAAACGGGAGCACATGCTGTAGCGGATCGCGGGCTGCACCCTGAAATCCCATCACGTACTGGTAAACGCTGGCTTGGGAGACGATGTGATGATGGAAGAAATCGTCGTAAGTGAATCCGCTGCGAAGATAGTAGTTGTTCCAGGTGACTTCCCTCTCGACCCAGGGCTCGCTGTCGCTGCTGAATCGGAGACTGCTGCTCTTCCATTGCTTGCTGGAGTCGGCGAGCACAGTCTGCATAGTTTTGCGATATTTCGTTGCCAGCGAATCGAGATCGAATCCGCTCGGCAGATAACCATAGAGGAACGTGAGCGTGCGAGCTTCACCGGGCTTAAGAGCGAATTTGCGCTCGAGAAGAAAAGCGCTTCCGGGGCCGGTCTGGCCCACATCGCCGTCGAGTTCGCGTGATAGTCCGTCGGGGTGATCGACTCCGCCACTGCCAAAAAATTGTTTGCCGTTCGTGCTGAAACCATCGGCAGGCCCGTCCAGCGAAACGAGAAACGTCGCCGGCGGATTTAGATCGTCGAAGCTGGCTAGCTTTGGAGCATTCTTATCGGGAACTGTCAGAAACGGGTTCGGATTCTTTTCAAGATAACCAACCATCCCACTGAACTGCTGCTGTTCCGCTGGATCGCGTCCGATGAACTGCTTTTTCTCTATCAGGCCCGAGCTGTCACTGAGTTTTTGAAAGGCATGCTCGAACCGTGCGCCGAGATCACGACGCAGCTCGTGCATACTCTTTCCCGAGAACGACTCCATAAACGATCGAAACGAGAATTGATAAAGCTGGCAGCCCCAAAATTCGATCCAGCGCAACTGTGCTTCGGCGTTTCCGCTATTCGTGACCTTCACCTGAGAGACCAGTACGGGATCATCGCCAAAGGGCGCGAAGATTGCATGATCAATGGCGTAATCGTCATCGTTGACGCGCTTACGAAAATATCCGACTCCAAAGATGCGCTCGAACTGCTTGTCCCCGCCGGGGAAGAAGGTGCTCAGCGTTGATTTGCTATTAGTCAGGTAACCAAAACCGCCAGCGAATGCTCCGCGATCGGGAGCGTAGTCATTAAGAAATTTCGGGGCGCCTTCATCCTGGCGCACACGAATGAATCCGTAGTTTGACGCAATCGCCACAATGCGATCATTTCCAACCTGATGAATGTGTTCGGTGGAGGAAAGGATTCCAGGGTTTACTTCGGTTTTCGCTTTTGGATCGTGGATCTGGTCGCAAGTGTAGCGAAATGCGGGGAGGCCAAATTCATCTTCGAACCAGGCTCCGAAATAGCCGGAACCGTATGGTTTCTGAGCGGACTTTTCAGCTTGTGTACCATTCTGTTGCGCGGCCGAGATGAACGTTGGCAACAGTTTGGCTCCGGCGGCGATTTTGCCCGCATTTACCAGAAACCGTCTGCGATCAACGGACATTCTGCGCCCTTCTGGAAGGAACGAGCGCGTCCAGCCGGTCCGAGACAATGTCCCAAATTTTCGCGTGAGTTTGATCAGGCGTCCCTCTAGAGTTCACTAAGACGACTCGTTGAGCTTCGCGCTTCGCGATTTCTAAGTATGCGTTCCGCACACGCGTGAAGAACGCGCGATTCTCACTTTCGAAGCGCCCTTCATCAGAAATTCCGGTAGTGGCTCGCGCGCTGTTTCGACGGCGAGCGCGCTCGACGCAGGAATCGACATCGGAGTCCATAAGGATGGTGAGGTCAGGCTGCAAATCTCCGCAGAGGACACGATGAAGTTCGAGAATAGGTTTGCTGCCGAGCTTGCGCCCGCCGCCCTGGTAAGCTTCGCTCGAATCGGTGAAGCGGTCACACAATACGATTTGTCCAGCTTCCAGCCCAGGCCAAATCACTTCGCGAATGTGCTGGGCACGAGAGGCAAACATCAGCGCGAGCTCAGCCATAGGCGCAAGGCCAGATGTTTGCGTATCTAGTAGCAATTTGCGGATTTTCTCGCCGGCTTCGGTGCCTCCCGGCTCGCGGGTCATGATGACGGAAAACTCTTGCGCGCGAAGCTTGGTCGCCAGCCGCTCAAGCTGTGTACTCTTGCCGGAGCCGTCCAGCCCTTCAAGGGTGATGAATTTGCCTCGCGCACTCACGCACAAATGATATCAACGAACGTTGTAGAATTCCGTACCAACACTGATCGATCAAGGAAGAATCATGCCGAAACTTTTCGGAAAAGAAGTCACTCGCCGTAGTTTTCTCGCCAAGGCCGGCCAGGGACTATTAGCAACGAATGTGGCCGGTTCGCTACTGAAAGATGCGCAGGCGCAGCTCAAAGTGCCCGAGCCGCCGGGCAAGAAGCTGGGCTGGGCGATCGTCGGACTTGGCAATCTGGCGATCAATGAGATTCTGCCTGCCTTCTATGAATGCGAGAAGTCGAAGCCGGTGGCGCTTGTGAGCGGCCATCCCGATAAGGCGCATAAGCTGGCGCTGCGATATGGCGTGAGCCCGCAGAATATTTATAACTACGAGAACTACGATTCGATCAAGAATAATCCTGACGTGGACGTTATCTACATCGTCCTGCCGAATTCGATGCACGCGGAGTACACGATCCGCGGCTTGCAGGCAGGCAAGCACGTGTTGTGCGAAAAGCCGATGGCAACCAGCCCGGCTGATTGCCAGCAGATGATCGATGCTGCACGAAAAGCCGACCGGAAATTGATGATCGCGTATCGCTGCCGTTATGAACCTTTTAATCAGGAAGCAATCCGTATTGCGCGTTCTCACGAGCTCGGCCCTACGCAGATGATCCTGGCTGACGCGGGCTTCCCGATCGGCGACCCCACTCAGTGGAGATGCAACAAGCAGATGGCGGGCGGAGGCTCAATGATGGACATCGGGATCTACGCGCTGAACGCCTCGCGCTATCTGACCGGCGAAGAACCGGCTGAAGTGAATGCCATGATCTACAGCACGCCAAATGATCCGCGCTTCAAAGAAGTGGAGGAACACGTGTTGTTCCAGTTGCGTTTTCCGAGTGGAATTCTCGCGAACTGCTCATCGAGCTATGGTTATTATCAGCAGAGCCATTTCCGGGTCATGGGTACGCAAGGCCGGTTGATCCTGGACCCCGCCACCTGGTACACAGGCCTACGCATGTACATTGAGCGCAATGACGTTCTCGGCGAGCGCAAAATCGAACCCAAAAATCATTTCACCAGCGAAATGGACCACATGTCCGATTGCGTGATGCAGAACAAAGAACCGTTGACGCCGGGCGAAGAAGGGCTGCGTGACATCACGATCATTCAGAAAATCTACGAAGCGGCGCACAGCGCAGGAACAGTGAAAGTGTAAGCATTCAGAATTCGGTTGTGTTGTTTTCGCACTAATGCCCGCGACGGAATTGTCGCAGCAGGGTTTCGACGCCCATGCCAACAAGAGCATACGTCAGGGCATTTGCCGCCAACACCTCATAGATGCTAATTGGATGATGCTGGCCGAGTATCGCAATGGGACAACTCAAGCTAATTAAGGTCCAGAGTTCCCGCATTGAGGCGTTCGTAGCTGGAAATGTTGCAATGGCGTAAATCGCCCAGAAACCTGCAACCAGAAAACCCGAAATCGCCCAGATAGTTATTCGATATTTCATAGGGCACCTGCTCGACCAAATCGTCTCACTAGTGGGTCGGAATTTCAAACATGGTTCTCATACTCCCGATTCCAAGAAAGGCCATGTTATATTGACGAGTTTGTTAACTCAACAAAAGGAGGATGCGTGAGGACTTACCCTCTCGTAACGGTCTTCATTCTTCTGGTTTCATTTCCATTTTCGTCGCAAGCAGCCGCTCCGCCGCACATCAATATCTCACTCGATGCAACCGATGCTCCACGAAAGATTTTTCACGCACAACTCACCATTCCAGCGACTCCCGGCACGCTGACGCTCTATTACCCCAAGTGGATTCCCGGCGAGCACGCTCCGAGCGGACCGGCGATTGACCTGACGGGACTGAAATTCACTGGCAATGGCCAACTTCTGAAATGGCGGCGCGATCTCGCCGACAACTTCACACTACATGTTGAAGTGCCAAGCGGGGTGCAACAGGTTTTTGCCACGCTCGACTATGTCGAGCCGGTGGAATCAGAGCAGAGTTTGTTTTCTGCCGGCGCCTCCGCCACGCAGGAGATGGCGGTGATCAGCTGGAACCAGTTGCTGCTATATCCGCAGGGCTGGACCGCAGACCAACTCATGTATTCGGCATCCCTGAGATTGCCTTCAGGCTGGAAGTTCGGCACTCCTCTTCCGGTCGCCTCGAAGGAAGGAGATGAAATTCATTTTGAAACGGTTTCGCTGTACACCTTGGTCGATTCGCCGATAATCGCTGGCGAGAATTTCAAGGTGGTTCCGTTAAATGAGGGCCAGACGCCCTCGGTAGAAATGGACATCGCCGCAGATAGCGCGAATGCGCTGAATGCTCCACAGGAAGTTTGGGACGAATACAGCAATCTGGTGAAGCAGGCGGCTGCACTTTTCGGAGCAACGCACTATCGTGACTACCATTTTCTCTTCAGCCTGAGTGATCACGTGGCGCACTTCGGCCTGGAACATCATGAGTCAAACGACAGCCGCACGGAAGAGCGGACGCTCGTAGACCCGGAATTGCGCGTTCTTCACGCTGGTCTGTTGCCGCACGAATATGTTCATTCATGGAATGGGAAGTATCGCCGACCCGCGGATTTGACCACGTCTGACTATCAGCAAACCATGCAGGACGATTTGCTTTGGGTATATGAGGGGCTCACTGAATATTTGGGCGACGTATTGACGGCTCGCAGCGGATTGAGAAATCCGGCGCAATATCGCGAAGAGTTGGCGCGAACGGCGGCGCAACTGGACCATCGTCCGGGCCGAAGCTGGCGCAATCTGCAAGATACCGCCGATGCCGCCGCGCTGCTTTACTACACGCCGAAGCAGTGGGATTCGTGGCGGCGCGGCGTGGATTATTACGAAGAAGGCGAACTCGATTGGCTGTGGGCAGACAGCATCATCCGCCAGCAGACCGGCGGGAGGAAGTCGATTGACGATTTCTGCAAGTTGTTCCACGGCGCACCGAGCACGCCGCCGTTGGTCAAAACGTACACATTCGATGACGTGGTGAATGCTTTGAATCAAATTGCTCCCTACGATTGGCGCGGCTTCTGGAATGAGCGATTGACGAACCACGGGCCTGGAGCGCCGCTTGGCGGAATCGAAAACGCGGGCTGGAAGCTGGAGTACGACGAAACGCGCTCGGAGATGATGCGGGCGTGGGAGTTTGACAATCGCGAGATCAACGCGTCGTTTTCTGTCGGCTTAATCGTGAAAGAAGATGGCGAAATCGAGGACACAATCGAAGGCATGGACGCAGCCCGTGCCGGTATTGGTCCAGGAATGAAGATTGTGGCCGTGAACGGACGGCGATTCATGCCACAGGTCTTTCGCGATGCCTTGACGGCTGGAAAGAACAGCTCCGAACCGCTCCAACTTTTAGTTGAGAATACGGATTATTTCAGGACTTTCTCACTGAACTATCATGGCGGCGAAAAATATCCGCATCTGATGCGAGAAGAGTCGAAGAAGGACATGCTGAGCGAGATCATTCGCGCGCGCTGAAAACTGTTCGACGAGCGAGCTACTTCACTCCTCAGAGACTCCTGCGAAAAGGTCTGTCTCTGGCCGCACTGTGTCGCTCTTCACGGAGGCGGCGAGGTGGAAGATCTCCTTGCCTCCACGTTTTCGCACGTTTTCCTCGAAGAGGGCCCAGAGAGGCTGCTGCGTGGTGTGCGCTTTGAATGCCGCGATTTTCGTCTCCAGATGCTTGCCAATATCGATCATCGTGGTGGGCGGCGCAAAGGTAATTGGCGGGCGATTCGGTAGCGCAAATTCTGCTGTCTGATAGTAGAGTTTCTGGGTTCGATGCGGCCCTGATCCGTTCTTGATCTGATCGGCGTAGCGATTCTGTCGTCCGGCCCAGTGAAATGCGAGGGTCGCGAAAATTCCGGCCATGGAGTGGTCAGGATGGCCGGTCACCCCGCCCTCTGCGCCGAACGTGAGCATTACCTGGGGTCGAAACTCGCGCACGCGCATGGTTAAGTCGTAAACAACCCGGTTGAGCTCCTGCCGATAAAGCTGGCCGTCGGGATAGTTGAGAATGATGGGACGCGAAACTTTTAGAATTTCGCACGACGCCATGAACTCCTGGCGGCGCAATTCCGAAAGTTCCTGATCATTCCTGGCGCCGCCTCGGTGGCTTCCGGCCTGGCCGGGCGTGAGGCAAACCACGGAGGTTTCGGCCCCACATTCACGATATTTCAGCAGAGTGCCGCCGAAACCCCCGGCTTCGTCATCCGGATGAGCAGTAACGCACATCAAGCGGAACATGGGCTGATTTTAGCGGATGTGCAGGGCTTGGCATAAAGTGTGCAACTCATTTCGCAAGAAAAAAGTTCAGCGACGTGGCCGCATCCAATAGAATGACGGCCAGGACCGCGATGCACGCATTGATGACCACCGACACGCTCAACAGCAACCTATGGGCGTACACGCGTGAACTGGCGTGCGGGCTTGTGGGACGCGGCATGCGCGTGACCCTGGTGAGTCTGGGCGAAATTCCGCTGCCGGAACAAACAGCGTGGATGGACCGCGTGCGTGGACTCGACTATCGTCCCACGGCTTTTCGCCTCGATTGGATGCAGGAGGGCCAGCAGGATTTCGCCGAGTCGTCAAACTATCTGTGCTCGCTGTTGAACGAGCTTAAGCCGGATGTATTTCATTCTAATCACCTTTGTTACGGCGGATTACCCGTCTCTATGCCGCGCATCGTGGTGGCGCATGGGGATTTCATCACTTGGTGGAAGTCCGTACACGGACGCGATCCGAAAGAAAGCGCGTGGCTGAACTGGTATCGAAACACAACAGGAATCGGTTTGTCGCAAGCTGCTACCGTTGTGGCCGGCAGTGAATGGATGCTCGATGCGATTCGAGATGCGTATCTTCCAGAGTTAACCGGAACGGTCATAAATCACGGTAGGAATCCCATCCACTTCAATCCGTACGTCACCAAAGACGATACCGTGCTGGCCATTGGCCGGCTGCTTGATCCCGCGGCGCAGGTCAATCTGCTGGCTGAGAGATCACATCCCGTGCCGGTTTGCCTGGTCGATGCCAAGCAGCCAGAGCACAGTCCGGCAACTCAAATGCGGGCCGATGTGAGATTCAAGAACGGCAGCGAGGGCGTGGTGATGCGCGGGCCGCATTCGGAGACGCAATTACGTTTGCTCTATAGCCGGGCGTCGATTTATGTATCTGCATCGCGATATGAGCCGAGCGGCATGACCATCGTCGAAGCGGCCCTTTCGCGGTGCGCGCTAATTTTGAATGATATTCCTGCGCTTCGCGAAATTTGGGGTCCGGCTGCAGTTTACTTCCGCACCAACGACGGTGACAGCCTGTGCGAAGCCGTGCGGATTCTCAACGGCGATGCCGATCTCCGCCGCAGCTTCGCAAATCGCGCCTTCAACCGCGCCCGCGAATGCTTCAACGCCAACCGAATGACCAGCAACTACGTTCAGCTGTACCGAAGCCTCACCGCGCAAAAAACTTTTGCCGCCTGAACTCCTGCGGCTTTTCGGACCGCTTCGCCGCAACCTTTAAAGGCAAGAGAGGTTAGCTTCGTTCTGCGGATTCCTTGCCGCCGGTCCATGTGTCATCCCGAAACTCGGCGTTTTGTCCACCCGAGTGAGGATCTTGCGCGGATCACCCTTTTTCCAAGAAAGAGAGGACTGCACGCGAGATCCCTCGCCCCGCTGGCGAAATGCGGGGCTTCGGGATGACAACGGTTGGATTTGGTTAAGCCAGTCAGCGGGCCACACCGTTCCCGATTAATCCTGTGACACTGCTTCGCGAGGAATAAGCTCCGACTGCGCGAATTCGAGCTCTCGCAGGTCGCGGCCCCGGGTTTCGTGGCCGAAGAAGGCGACCAACAGCAACGACCCAATCGTAGGAATTGCGATAGCACCGGCGGCAAGTGCGAATGCCGGCACGAGCGCGGACAGCGCCAAAGCCTGCGCCATCACGCCACCTATCTTGCTGCAGCCCGCGACCCAACCCGTGGCGCGTCCGCGCAGACGCACGGGAAAACTTTCCGAAGTATACGGCAGCAGAATTGAGATCACGGCGCTCGTGCCTACGACCAGAAGAGAAACCGAGACAAGTGGATTCGAGAGCAGTGAAAATGCGTGGTTGTTTCCGAGTAGAGTCGCGAAAAGGCCAAGCGTTGTGACGCCGATTGCCAGGACCAGCACTCGCTTGGTGCTCCACACGGTGTAGAGATACGTCGTTACCGCGATGGTTGGGACTGCAATTAACGTAGAGCGCGCGATGAGCGCGCTGGCGTGCCCCATGCTGCGTCCAGCAGCCACTAAACTACCCGGCAACCACAGCAACACACCGAAATTCACAAAGCCCCAGGCAAGCGCGGCAAGCGTGAGAGCGATTCCAAGACCGAACAGCGGACGTAAAGTCGACCAGAGGCTGCGATTCTCTTTGGCAATGACTTTCGGCGCCAATATTTTTTCCACTTTGGCTTCGGGACGAATGGTCAGAGCAGACCCATAGCGTGCGAGGACCGCTTCGGCTTCCTCGACACGTCCCATCTGAAGCAGGAAGCGAACCGATTCTGGGAGCAACGGGCTCAAGGCGATTAGGACCAACCCGGTGGGGAATCCCAGGAGCCACATAATTCGCCAGCCAAAGAACGGCTGTAACAATGCCGATGACTCGCTCGTAGCGAAATAGCCGCCGATCGTTCCAATGCCGCCCAGCAGCACCAGACACCAGCCGCGGTGTTTGGTGGGAAGTATTTCGGCCAGGAGAGCATTCGCAACCGGCAGCATTCCTCCGGCGGCGAGTCCCATGATGAAGCACATCACGATGTTCCAGAAGAACGAGGGCATGGCCCCGCAGATCGAAGTACCAACGAATAGAACCGCGGCGAGTAGAATTGCCGCGCGCCGACCGTAAATGTCCGCCAAGGCGCCCCAGACGATCGACCCTACTGTGGTGCCCAGGAGGGCGACGAATGGCAGCACCGCGACTGAAGAAAAGCTGAGCCCGTACTCGGCCCTCATGCCCGGAACTACGAAGCCGAGGCTTGAGGCCTTCATTACATCGATCACCAACGCCACGGAGAGCAAAAGAATTTGGATCCAGTGCGCTTTCGTGAGTGGCGCGTCTTCGGGCGGCGTGATCGAGAGATAGCTGATCTGGCGTTGTCTTCCTGAAGGCAGCAAACCATACGCGGCTGCGCCAACCCCGCCAATGATCAGCCCCATTCCTGCCAGCATGCCCGTTCCCATGGGCATCCCGACCAGGCGGAAATGCGTAAACCGGCCCATCCAGAACATTGGGACGTGCAGAATTACACCGCTTGCCACCATCATTGAACCAGCCCAGAAGGCTAGACTCTTTTGCCAGCTGCTAAATAGCGATGATTTCTGTTCCATAGTGGCGCGCCTGCTACGCTTTAAATGGGGAAGATGGAAACGCGAACTCGTTAGGCTGCGCCCGATTCTAAAACAACTCAGCGCGGTAGGAACTAACCTAAACATACTATGCATTCGCCTGGCGTAGATTTCACGCAAGCTGATATCTTTCTAAGTTGTTAATTTCAGCTCGGAGGAATCATGACAGTCAAAATTACTGTCAAGAAGAACGGCTCTTATCGCGTGGAAGCGGCGGAAGGTGAAGTCGAACTCGTCGATGCAGAAGGAAACAAATTCGATCTGACTGGCAAGCCGGCGTTTTCGCTGTGCCGCTGCGGAGGATCAGTCAATAAGCCATTCTGCGATGGTACGCACAGCAAGATTGGGTTCCAGGGAGCGGAGCTGGCCGTAAAGAAGGCGGAAGAGAACAAGCAGCCAGAAACGAGCCTTTAACGCAGAGTTCACGGAGATACGCTGACGACGCGAAACGCAGCGTCTAGTGGATGGTCTTCGTCTTCCGCGACATGTAGTCCATCAACAAATATTGACCGAGGGTGTAAGGAGTGGTGAAGTAGGCTTTGCCGCGGCACATTTCTGTGACCTTCTGCACGAACTGCACCAGTCCGTAGTCCGAAGCAAGCATGAAGGTGTTGATCATCACCCCTGCGCGCTTGCACTTTGCAACCTCTTCAAGCGTCTGGCTTACGACCAGCGGATCGAGACCGAACGCGTTCTTGTAAATTCTCCCATCTTCGAGCGTCAGGGCCGAAGGCTTGCCGTCGGTGATCATCACAATCTGCTTCATGTCTTTGCGCTGGCGTTGCAGAATGCGCTGCGCCAGTCGCAGGCCTTCGCGGGTGTTGGTGTAATAAGGACCAACTTTCACGCGTGCCAGCTGCGATAGCGGAACTTCTTCGGCGGAGTCGTGAAACAAAATCAACGACAGCGAATCTCCTGGATATTGCGTGCGCAATAAATGCGAGAGCGCCATGGCGACTTTTTTCGCGGGCGTGAAGCGGTCTTCGCCATAGAGAATCATGGAATGCGAGCAGTCGAGCATGAGCACCGTTGCGCAAGATGATTGGTATTCACACTGATGCACCTGTAAGTCTGAGTACTCGATGTTGAGCGGAAGGGTCAATCCCTCGCGCTGAATTGCGCTGGAAAGTGTTGCGGTGATGTCGAGGTTCAATGTGTCGCCGAATTCATATTGGCGCGACGCGCCGCTGGCCTCGATTCCGGTTGCCATATCGCGCGTATCGTGGCGGCCAAAGCTCGATTTGCCAAGGGAGCCGAGCAGATCGCGAAGCGTCTTGTAACCTAAAAAATCCAGGCTCTTATCGGTTATTTCGAAGCGCGCCTGCTGCTGTGCATCACCGACCTGGCCACCGACACTCGGCTTCTTCGCGGGATCGTGAGGCTGGTCGACACTAATGTAATCTTCCTGCTGCATGCGCTCGATCAGCTTGTCGATCAATTCGTCGAGCTTTCCGTCGGCTTGCATCTGCTGCAGTTGCTCGCGCGTTTCGTCGCTGAGCATGTCGCTTTCCATGAGTGCCTGCTCAATCGCACGACGTAATTCGTCGAGCGTCTGATCACTGTCAGGGAGATCGTAATAGGAAAGATAATTTTGAAATCCGCTCTGAAGTAAATAGTCGGACAGCGCGCCGAGCAGGTCCTCCAGGCTCATTTCGCCGGCGGGGTCGGGGACGTATTTTGTGTAGCGGATGCGCTTCATAACAGCAGCGGACGGTGGTTAGTGGCTAGTGGTCAGCAGAAAACGAAATTACTAACGACTGACCACTGATCAGTAATCACTAATTCAACGGCCTTCTCGAACGGGTAAACGGCAACTCTTCCCTCTCAAACGGCTTTTCCGCCGCACGCGGTTGTTTTTCTTCCGCCTTGAATACACGCTCTTCGTTTCGGCCGATGCGCTTCAGAGCGTGCAGACCTTCGAGAATAAACTCTGCGGCAGAGACTTGTGACTCCGGGCTGTCTTTCGGGCCGATGTTAACGCGTGTCAGCTTGTCCATCAGGCCCTGAATTCCGCGCAGGGTTTGCAACACCTCGGCGGCGGCCGCGGTTTCGGCAATTTGGATCTCGCCACCCAGATCAAACCACTGAATTACCTGCTGCATATTTGCGCCGGCGAAATATTGATCGTAGGTCTTGGCGATTGCGTTGCGAATCAGCTCACGGCTCACGAAATCGGCGCCTTTCATTTCGCCTTCGTATTCCAGCTCGAGCTTGCCGGTGATTGCGGGCAGAGCGGCATAAACATCTCCAATTCGCGGCACCGTGACTTGTTCACCATGGCGAATGGCGCGGCGTTCGGCATTTGAGATCACGTTCTCCATCACGGAAATCGGAAGCCGCTGGCTAACGCCAGAGCGCTTATCGACTCTTTTGTCTTCGCGTGCGGCAAAGGCCACGCGTTCGATGACCTCGCGCACATATTTCGGAACGACAATTTTGTTGCCGTTCCGCGAGGCCCAAGCTTCCTGCGAGGTGATGGTGATTCCCTCTTCTACGCTCGCCGGATAATGCGTGCGAATCTCGGAACCTATTCGGTCTTTAAGAGGCGTAATAATTTTGCCGCGGGCCGTGTAGTCTTCCGGGTTGGCGCTGAAGACGAGCGCAATATCAAGCGGCAGGCGGACCGGATAACCTTTAATCTGCACGTCGCCTTCCTGCATGATGTTGAACAGGCCGACTTGAATTTTACCTGCAAGGTCTGGCAATTCGTTGATGGCAAAAATTCCCCGATTTGCGCGCGGCAACAATCCGTAATGAACGGTCAGCTCGCTCGAAAGCTCATGACCTCCACGCGCGGCTTTGATTGGGTCGATGTCACCGATTAAATCGGCGATAGTCACGTCCGGGGTGGCGAGCTTCTCGACATACCGTTCGTCTGGAGTGAGATACGCGATGCGCGTGCTATCGCCGCATTCGGCGAGCATCTCCTGGCAACGGCGGCAAATTGGAGTGTAAGGATTGTCGTGAATTTCGCAGCCTGAGATGTAAGGCATCTGGGCATCGAGGAGGGAGGTGAGTGCGCGAAGGATGCGACTCTTCGCTTGCCCACGAAGTCCCAACAAGATGAAATTGTGCCGCGAGAGTATTGCGTTGACGATCTGAGGAACCACGCTGTCGTCGTAGCCGACAATTCCCGGAAAGATCGACGTTTCTTTATTCGACCGCAGGCGCGTGATCAGGTTGTCGCGCAGTTCATCTTTCACACGGCGCGTACGCAGGTTTTCTTCTGAGAAGGGACTACGGCGCAATTCACCAAGCGTCCGAGGGAGACTCATCGCGGCAAAACTCCAAACGCTGCCGCCATCTGGCTTCATGCGTGCGGAAGGCAGTAGCAGGGCAGCTGAATTTGTCTTGATTATACGCCCCAGGTTGCGCGGGCTATTTCACGTGCCCGTTGCCGCCGGAACGTTGTTTGGCGCGCGCATTCCGGTGCAATACCGGTAAGATGCGTTCAAAGAAAGAAATGATGGCGCGAATGCGTTGTGCTTCAGAATTCATCTCCAAAAGCGCCTGCTGGAAATCGGGATCGAATGGTAGAGAGCCGGCGAGTCGGTAAGCGAGTTGGGAAAGTTCGGATTGCTCAGTTTCCTGCGGCTGCGCTCCGGCCAGTTGCATGATCTCACCGTGCAACTGCAGGGCTCTTTTTACGTCGGGGTTCGCCGCTGGATCCTCCTCGTCCTGCAAGTAAAAAACCTCAGCTTGAAGGAAACTTCGCTCCTGGTTCACCTGCAGCACCTCGAAGCGCTTTTGGCCCTCGACGAGGATGTTCATTCGTCCGTCAGGATAAGTCTTCAGGACGTTGATGATCTCCGCGGTGCAGCCAGTGTTCACGAAGGCTTCATCTTTGGCGCGAACGATGCCGAACGGGCGCTTCTGGTCCAGGCACTCCTTCATCATTTCCTTGTAGCGCGGCTCGAAGATGTGGAGCGGCAGCGGCACGCCGGGGAGCAAGACCAGATCGAGCGGAAATAGTGGAAGCAGCATGCTCAAGGAATTTGTCCCCGTCGGAAAACGGCGGCGAAAAGGCCCATAGCCGCAATCAGTTTCTAACGCGCCATCATTTACGTGCTTAGATTGTAATCGCGCCTTGACTTGATTTGCGCAGCACGGTACAACCCCGGCATGGCGTCTTTCACGCAAGACCACTCCACTCAACTTGCATTATCTGGGAAAGTTGCCGTGATTACCGGCGCTTCAATGGGAATTGGCGAAGCGATCGCAAAATTATTTGTCATCCAGGGGGCACAGGTTGTACTGCTTTCGCGGGACTCGGGAAGATTGGAGGCGGCGCGCGAGCGAATTGAGCATCCGGATCAGACTCTGGCGCTCGCCTGCGACGTTCGGCATCGAGAAGAAATCGATCGAGCCATTGGTCTGGTAATGCACCATTTTCAACGGATTGATATCTGGATCAATAATGCCGGGCACGCCCTGCTGGATTCGATTGCAAACATGAAGATGTCCGATTGTCGCGAAATGTTTGACACGAATTTCTTTGGCACGGTCGAGACAATGCAAGCCGTAATTCCTATTATGAAGCAGCAGGGCTCGGGAGCAATTATTAACGTATCGAGTGTCGCGGGGCACATTCCGCTGCCATTCAACGCGAGTTACAGCGCCACGAAATTTGCCATGAATGCGATTGGGAAAGCCGCGCGGATCGAACTCGCAGGCACGGGGATTCACGTGACCACAGTCTGCCCTGGATATGTACGGACGGACTTTGGCGCCAATGCTGTGAAAGGGTCGGACTACAAGCAGGTGCGGCCCAAGACGACAAGGGGCATAGGTGCGGAACGAGTCGCGCGGGCCGTGCTCCGCGGATATCTGAACCACAAGCGGGAAGTAATCGTGCCGTGGACTATGACTCCGGTGGTGAAAATTTATCAACTATTCCCGGGGCTGGTTGAGCGATCTATGATTCGCATGACCAGAAAGCGACCCCTTGTCCCATGAGCCAGAACGAACAGTTTGCGAGTTACCCGAGCTTGCTCGATGTAGTAGTTGTGATCACGGGTGGGGCGACTGGGATCGGCGCGGCCATGGTCGAGCAGTTCGCCCTGCAAGGCACGAGAGTTGTGTTTCTCGATGTTGACGAGCAAAGCGCGACTGATTTGGTTCAGGCAGTCGCATCGGCTCCCCACAGACCGAAGTTCTTTCAATGTGATCTCACGAAAATTGAACAATTGCGGTCCGTGATCGGAAAAATCGAAGCCGAGTTCGGCGTAGTGCGTGTGCTTGTCAACAATGCTGCGAACGATGACCGGCACAAGACTGATGATGTAACTCCGGAGTATTGGGATCAGCGCATGAACGTAAACCTGCGTCATCACTTCTTCGCAATTCAAGCGGTGACGCCGGGAATGACGCGGGCCGGCAGCGGTTCGATCATCAACATGAGTTCGATTTCTTGGATGATTCCCACGACCGGCTTGCCTGCATACATAACAGCGAAGGCGGGAATTGTTGGTCTGACGCGGACGCTTTCACGGGAACTGGGTGGCGCGAATATCCGCGTGAACTCGATTTCGCCGGGGGCAATTATGACGGAGCGGCAGCGGCGGCTGTGGATGACGCCGGAATACCTCGCCGAGATCATGCGGAACCAGGCATTGAAACGTGAACTACTTCCCGAAGATGTTGCCAGGCTGGTTTTATTTCTTGCGTCGGATGATAGTTCGGGCATTACGGGACAGAATTTTGTGATTGACGGTGGTTGGGTGTGAGAGAGCGATGAGCGGTGAGCGGGAGTGATCATGATTCCTCAGCTACCACCTTGTTTAATGCCCAACTCCATTCTGAAGCTGATGTGGTTCGCTCGCTGCTCACAGCTCATCGCTCATCGCTCACCGCTGATCTCCGCCAGCATTCCCTGCATCTCTGAAGCGGCATGAGAATCGCCCTTGCGTTGGGCGGCGATGATCCCATTCTCGAGCATGGTTCGAGCTTCGTCCTTTCGGTCAGACTTCATCAGAGTTTGAGCCGCCATGAAATAGCCCGCCGCGTAATCGGGATTGGCGGCGAGAAGCTTGTCGAATTGCTCGAGCGCCAGATCAACTTGGCCAGAATTCGAGTACTCCATCGCAAGGCCGTAACGTGCGAAGGCGTTCTTTGGGTCCTGAGTGAGAATCTCGTTCAGCATGGCGATGCGATCCATGCTCCTATTTTCCACAATCGATCACAATTGGCCAGAGGGGCGGCCGGGAATACAATCAGCGACAAAGTTTCAGGGAGCTCAGTTGGCCTGTCCATTTTTTCTTCCAAACGAACGCGCAGATGATCTCGCATTCCCGCATCCGGCAAGACTGCCTTTAGGTTCAGGCTGGCGAGGGAGGTGTTGCGCTTCGGGAAAAGAACAAACTGTTCTCGACGCCAAAGAGCTCGAGTCGTGCAATTTGGGATATGCGACAACGTGTCCACGATTGCCGGCGGAGCGGGCGTGTGATGCAGTGCGTTTTGTGGTTGTCAACGATTCTGCAGATGAAGTCACGCTGCAATTCGTGATGGAAGCGGCCTACCGCCCTGCCGGGCATGGATTTCTCAAGTTTGATAGGCGCTCCGGAGACTGGAGTGTTCCGCATCCGGATCAGCTCATTCAAAAGAAGGCTGAATGCTTCTTGCAGTCGCATTTTGAGCGCACCAGCCGACAATAATCCTGTCTGCGCGTGATTGTTTCTCTGCGTTCTCGGTTCACCTCTGCGTGCCCGGCGGTTAAAGCTTTTCAAAAAAATAGTGACCGCAGAGGACGCGGAGTTTTGGCCCGAGACCGCAGGGGAGTTCCATGTACGGGCTAAGTCACTAGACACCACCGACTCCGAGGAGTACATAAAAGCTAGAATCAGAGCACGCCACAAATGCCAACCAACGAACTACACGACCCATTAATGCCGCGCCCGGTGCGCGATTCGCAATCGGAGATGAACGAATTTGTTCTACCCAATGACGCCAATCCGCTGGGCGCGCTGCTAGGCGGACGTTTGATGCACTGGATTGATATGGCAGGAGCGCTGGCAGCGCATCGTCACTCGCGTCAATATGTGGTCACTGCATCAATCGACCATTTGGATTTCTGGACGCCGGTGCATGTTGGCGATCTGGTCGTGCTGCGCTCGTCGGTAAACCGCGTGTTTACGACTTCGATGGAGGTCGGAGTCACAGTCTGGGTCGAAAATTATCTTCAAGAAGAGCAACGGCAAGTGAGTTCGGCGTATTTGACTTTTGTTGCGGTCGATGCCGCCGGAAGGCATCTGAAGGTTGCGCCCGTTGTCCCAGAAACCGACGAACAAAAGCGAAGGTACGAGGATGCAGGGAGGCGGAGAGAAATTCGGAAGGCAGAGTTGGAGCGAAGGAAGAATAACCGTTCATAAAAAGCTCTCTCGGCCCGTCCTCCGCACTGGAGGATGCCACAACTCAGAAGGGCAGGCGAGGGTGCCCGCCCCACACACCCATGATGCATTAAGCCTCACCTCGTATAATCGAATTTGGACTCTTCCTCTCGGGTGACCTCTTGAGCCATCACATGCCGCCGCGGCCGGGACAGCAACCGCCCGCACCACAGCCTCTGCCTGGAGTTGATGCAATCGTAGCCGTTGGCTCAGGCAAGGGCGGCGTTGGCAAGACTACGCTCGCTGTGAATCTGGCGCTGGCTCTTGCGAAGCTCGGATACAAGACTGGACTGCTCGACGCGGACGTGTATGGGCCAAATGTACCGCTCATGCTTGGAACAAACGCCCAGCCCAAATTGATTGGCGAAAACCGGATCGAGCCGTTGAGCGTTCACGGACTGAAGGTGATCTCGGTCGGCCTGCTTAATCCCGGCGACAAGCCGCTGATCTGGCGCGGGCCGATGCTGCACTCGATCATCCGGCAGTTCCTTGGGCAGGTTGAATGGGGGTTACTGGACTATCTGGTTGTCGATCTTCCACCGGGAACCGGGGATGTGGCGCTGTCTCTGATCCAGACGGTCCCGCTGACCGCGGCAATAGTCGTCTCCACACCTTCCGACGTCTCTCTGCAAGACGCGCGCAAGGCCATCGAAATGTTCCGGCAAATGAAGGTCGATATCGCCGGGATGGTCGAGAACATGAGCTACTTTGTCTGCCCGCACTGCAATCACGAGATCGACATTTTCTCTCGCGGCGGCGCGGAGAAAACCGCCCGTCAGTTCGGAGTCGACTTCCTGGGAAGCATTCAACTCGACCCCGAGATTCGCAAGTCTGGAGACGAAGGCCGGCCGTCGGTCCTAGGCGGCGAGTCATCTCCTCATGCCAAAGGTTTATTCGATTTTGCCCGTCAAGTTGCTGAAAGAATCAAACAAATCAAGTCCGCGGCCCCCGAGGGCGTGATTCAAATCCAGTAGGCGAAATTGCTCATCTAATGAGTAGCCGTTCGGGTACTGACATCGAAATTTGTTGAGGCTAAAATGGTGTCAGGAAGTGCCTGGAGCTGGAATTTTGCATATTGATCGAGCTAACTCGTTGGTAGTTCACGCCTTACGTTTCGATAAAACATTGAGCAAAGGACCCGGACGATAAAATAACTGTATGGCGGCTGGCCAAAATATCGGCGATAGAGAGCGCGAAATTCTAACCGCGATCGTGGAGACGTTTATCTCGACGGGAGAGCCAGTTGGATCGCGGATGCTTTCGCGCAGTAGCCGCGAGGGGCTGAGTCCGGCGACGATTCGCAATGTTATGGCCGATCTCTTTGATGCGGGATATCTGGAGCAGCCGCATACCTCGGCCGGCCGGGTACCGAGTCCAGCGGCTTATCGCTATTACGTAGAACAACTGAGCGGGAAGACGCAGCTGGCGCCCACCGACGCGGGATTGATAGAGCAATCGCTTCAAGGTGTGACCGATGTTCAGGAATTCATGGAGCGGACCTCTCACGTGCTCTCGTTGATTTCGCGCAACGTGGGCGTGGCGGTCGCCGCCAGCGGACCGAAGAATGCGCTGGAGCACGTTTATTTTTCGCGGCTTGGAGACCAAAAGGTACTGGCGGTTGTCGTCACAAAATCGGGGTTAGTTCGCGACCGGCTGTTGCGTCTCGACTTGCCGCAAGCTGATTTGGACGCCGCGGCCCGATACATCAATGAAAATTTTCGGGGATGGACGTTGGAGTCTGTCCGCGGCGAGATTGCGCGGCGAATCGAGAAAGAGCGCAGCGAATATGACCGCCTGATGGCTTCGGTCGAGCAGCTCTACAAGCAAGGCGTTCTCTCGGGAGACGAAGCCTCGCAAGTCGTATTTATTGAGGGCACCGCAAATTTGGTCGCAAGCGAGCAGGACCGCCAGCGACTGCAGGACCTGCTGCAAGCATTGGACGAAAAACAGAGGCTCGTGGAGCTCCTGGGAGCTTATCTCGATGCGAAGCAGGAAGCTGTGCGTGTGGTAATCGGGCTTGATGAAGCACAACCCTCGATGCGCAATCTGGTCCTGATCGGCACTCCGGCGCGGGTAGGCGGCGAAGTCATGGGATCTCTGGCGGTGCTTGGCCCGACACGTATGGACTATCAGCATACGATCACTGCCGTCTCGTATATAGCGCGGCTGTTTGACAAAATTTTGAATGAGTCTGAGTAATTTATGGCAAGGAACGGAAAATCCGAAGTCGAAAATCTTGATCTTGAGCACGAACTACCGGCCGCTGAAGAGGGTGACAACCCAGCAGGCTCCCAGGCTGCTCCCAGCGAGCGAATTTCTGAAGTAGAAAAACTCCGCGCCGAGCGCGATTCCCTGCTCGACCGGCTCGCCCGCATACAGGCAGAATTCGATAACGCCCGCAAACGTGCGGCTAAAGAGCAACAGGAGTTCCGCGACTATGCTTTGGCGGACACAATCAAGACCATTATTCCTGTGCTCGACAGCTTCGATCGTGCCCTGCAGAGTTCGCCGGAAAAATCAGAGTTCCACACCGGAGTTGAGCTAATCCAAAAGCAACTGCTGGACGCGTTCGCAAAATTGGGCGTGAAACAGATTCCTGCCAAAGGGGAGCAGTTTGATCCGCGCTATCACGAAGCGATTGAAATGGTCGATAGCGAAGACGCGGAAGATCATCAGGTGCTCGAAGAATTGCAGCGTGGGTACAAATTGAAAGACAGGTTGCTACGGCCCGCGATGGTGAAGGTGGCGAGGAATTCGCGGAAGTAAGGCTAGTTGGAGGAGTTCGCAAGCTATGAGCGACGAGCCATGAGCTGTGAGTCAAGTTTGCTCTTTGCTCATTCCTCGCAGCTCACAGCTAAAGGGGACAATTGCCAAGTAACGTAAAAAGAGACTACTACGAAGTATTGGGCGTGCAGCGGGGGGCGAGCGAACAGGAGATTAAGAGCGCCTATCGCAAGCTTGCGCTGCAATACCATCCCGACCGCAATCCCAACAATCCTGACGCGGAAGAAAAATTCAAGGAGTGCAGCGAGGCTTATGCCGTGCTCGCGGACACGGAAAAGCGGGGTCTTTATGACCGTTTTGGTCACGCCGGTGTAGGCAGTGCAGCTGGCGCGGGCGCCGGGATTGATCCAACAATTTTCCAGGATTTCAACGACATCTTTGGAGAGTTCTTCGGTTTCGGCGACCTGTTTGGAGGAGGCGGGCGATCAGGCCGGCGTACGCGAGCACAGCGCGGCGCGGACCTTCGTGAAGACATCACCATTGAATTCGAAGAGGCGGTCTTCGGAACGGAAAGGAAG
Organism: Terriglobales bacterium; assembly: GCA_035279425.1. GTDB lineage: Bacteria > Acidobacteriota > Terriglobia > Terriglobales > Acidobacteriaceae > Gp1-AA145. The sequence continues at coordinate 62,514 of DATEHT010000029.1, forward strand.
GTCACCTATCGCAAGCATGAGCTGTGTGAAATCTGCAAAGGTTCGGGCAGTGCAAATGGCAAGGCGCCGGCAAGCTGCCGTACCTGCGGAGGCCGCGGGCAAGTCCGCTATCAGCAAGGGTTCTTCAGTATCGCCCGCACCTGCCCTGCATGCCAGGGTGCTGGCAGCGTAATCAGTGATCCGTGCACAAAGTGCAGAGGCGAGGGGCGCGTCGTACAACAGAAGACGATTGACGCGAAAATTCCTGCCGGAGTGGAAGACGGGACGCGCATTCGCTTCACCGGAATCGGCGAAGCCGGCGTGCATGGCGGACCCGCCGGAGATTTGTACGTCGTGCTTCAGGTAAAGGAGCACCCGTTTTTCGAGCGGCAAGGAAACGACCTTTACTGCGTAATTCCTATTTCTGTGACGCAGGCAGCGCTTGGCGCCGAGTTGCAGGTGCCGACACTAGAGGGCGAACAGACTCTAAAAATTCCTGAGGGTACGCACTCGGGCACCACGCTCAAACTTCGCAACAAAGGGGTTCCAGTATTAAACGGGCACGGCAAGGGAGATCTATTTATAGAGGTCCGTGTTCAAACTCCGACCAAGCTCACCAAGCGGCAACGAGAACTTCTGCAGGAACTTCAGTCAATCTCGCAGGTCGAGAACAAGCCGCAGCGTAGCACCATTCTTGGAAAGATGAAGGACATCTTTACGCAGGCGTAAGACGCCTCGTTCCACCAACATTCATCCTGACACTGTCAAGCTTGTCATCCCAACCAAGGCATTTCGATTGGCGGACGCCAATCGAAATACGCGGGAGGGGCCTGCAGTTTCCATACATCGCCCCTTCCTAAACGAGATTCGTCCGCCGTCGACGTTTACAATCTTCGTTCACCTCTCGACAGATGGACATTCAAGAACACATTCCGCTTGCGCCGCTGACAACCTTGCAAGTTGGCGGAAGCGCGCGATTTTTTGTAAGAGCGGCAACGACTCATGATGTTGAAGAATCCCTCGATTTCGCAACTTCGCGCGACTTGCCAGTTTTTGTTCTGGGCGGCGGCAGCAACGTTCTAATTTCTGACAACGGATGGCCGGGTTTAGTTCTGCAGATTGGGATTTTGGGAATCGCGGAAGAACAGGCAGCGCGGTTCAGTGTGGGCGCGGGCGAAGATTGGGACCGGTTCGTGGCGCAGGTGGTTGAAAAGAACTATGCCGGAGTCGAATGCCTGAGCGGAATTCCCGGAAGCGTGGGTGGAACGCCGGTGCAGAACGTCGGCGCGTATGGGCAGGAGGTTTCGGAAACGATTGTTTCCGTGCTCGCGTTTCATCGCCAGGGGAATCGAGTTCGGGACCTGAGCCCGGCAGATTGCGGGTTCAGTTATCGCGCCAGCATCTTCAACACTTCGCAGCGCGGCCGATACATTATTTTGCGGGTGACGTATGCGCTTCGGGCCGGCGGCGCTCCCAATTTGCGATACGGTGACCTGCAGAAATACTTTGCAGGTCGCGACAGGACGCCGTCTCTATCCGAGGTACGGGATGCGGTGCTCAAAATTCGCGCCAGCAAAGGCATGGTCATTTCGCGGGGCGACCCGGATAGTCGCAGCGCGGGATCATTCTTTAAAAATCCGGTGCTTTCAGCGTCCCAGTTCGATGACCTGGAGCGGAGAGCAAAGGCGCGCAACTTGCAAGTACCCAGCTATCCCGCACTGGCGCACCAGCACAAAGTCTCAGCCGCGTGGCTGGTTGAGCAATCGGAGTTCCCCAAAGGATACGTAAAAGGCAACACCGGAATTTCCAACAAACATGCGCTTGCACTCATAAACCGCGGAGGAGCCAGTGCGGCGGAAATCGTCGGCTTGCAACAGGAGATTCAAACCCGAGTCGAATCGGCCTGGGGAATCCGGCTCGAGACGGAACCGGTTTTTGTAGGCTTCTGATCGCAAAGAACCCATCGGTCACCGTTCTCCTGTTGTGGCGTCTGAAAATATCTGAGCGAAAACCCATGGCGACCAGTCTTCATATCCAGAGGGAAGGCGGACAGTGACGGAACAGACCCTCGCAAGCAGCGTAGCGCTGATGGCAGCAGCAGGCGAAGACGCACTCGAAGTCGCTGTTCGTGAACATGCCCGCCTCGTTTACCGCATTGCGTATTCGGTGTTGCGAAATCACCATGATGCCGAAGACGCGACGCAGGAGACTTTTGTGCGGGTGCTTCGTTATAGGCGAAAACTCGAAGGAGTTAACGATCCGAAGACGTGGCTGGCGCGAATCGCATGGCGGGTCGCAGTCGAACGTGGCAAGCGCGGGCTGGAAGTTTCGTTGAGCGAAGAAGAAATGGGATTTGTTGCGGAGCGGGTAGTTTCCCAAATAGCTTCGGCTGAACAGTGGGTCTTTGGAAACGAGACAGCACAGCTGCTGACGACTCTAATTTCAGCGTTGCCCGCGCAACTGGCGGATCCGTTACGACTTTCGACCGTTGAGGAGTTGACACCGCGTGAAATTGCTGAGGTGTTAAGTACGAGCGAATCGTCGGTGCGCTCGCGAATTTTTCGTGCACGGCAGATTTTGAAAGAAAGACTCGCAGCTTTGGAAAACAAGTATGGAAGCACACGATAGCGATCGATTTGATAAATGGCTGGATTCGGCTCTAGAGCAGTATGGAAATGTTCAACCGCGCGCCGGGCTCGAAAGCCGGATCATGGCGAATCTTGAAGTTCGGAGCCGTTTAGTGGTGCGCCGACGTTGGACGTTGGCATTCGCGAGTGCGGCCGTCGCGTGCATAGTACTGGTCGCACTTTGGCATAGCCCAACATCTCGCGAGACGAGACAAAACATTGCAACGGTCTCCTCTCCGAACCCGGAGAACACCGCTGCGCGGTTGACGACAAGCTTGCCCCATCCAAGAAAGCAGGAAGCTCATTCTGCGATACGGCGGCATGCACGGCGTACGGACGATTCCGTAAACGCACGTGCCCAGAAATTTCCCTCTCCCCGTCCATTGACCGATCGAGAATTGGCGTTGGCGGCCTATGCGAAGAGTTTCCCAAAAGAAGCCGAGAGAATAGCCCAGGAGCAAGAGACATTTGAACAGGAAATGGAGCAGGCGCAACTAGAGCTAGAAAATCGGACCCAGCTTCTAAACCAAGAAAGGTGAGGACTCCATGCGAAACAAACGTGCAACTTTCTTCAGTCTGGCAATACTTCTACTCTGCACCCTTCGACTAGCTGTCGGCCAGGACCAAAATCGAACCGGCACTGACTCGAAAGCGTCAGCCATGAACGAGAAACAAACCCCGCCTCAAACCAAGCCCGTGCAACCTTATCGCCTGGACTTCTCCCTTGTCGAACTTCAGAACGGTAAACGCACCAACACGCGGCACTATTCGCTGAACTTGACCGCCGGCAGTGGAGATGAAATAAAGATCGGGACGCGGGTACCGGTGCGCAGCGGGTCCGTCAAGAACGATTCCGGAGCGGTCGTAAGTACACAATTTCAATATCTGGATGTTGGCACAAATATCTGGGCGTTTCTGCGGGAGGTTGGCGACGAACTACAGTTGGAGGTAAAAGGCGATGTCAGCGATCTCGACAAAGCTCCCAATAGCGATCTTGGCCCTATTATCCGGCAGATGAAGATCAGTGGGTCCACCTTGTTGGTAACGGGGAAACCCATAATCATCGGAAGTATGGACGATCCAAATTCCGATCGCGAATTCCAACTGGAAGTCACGGCAACGAAGCTGAGATGAAGTCAGGGCGGCCCTGCCCCGGATTCGCATGGTCTCCCCTCGATGTGAGGATCCGGATGCGGCGAGCCGCCTGTTTATTCATCGGCAATTCTTGCCGCTTCTTTAAATATTTTTACGAACATGGCGCGCGTGAGTTTGCCAGTCTGCGTGTTCTGATTTGATGGGTGATACGAGGCCAGCAGCACGCGCCCGTCGGGCATTCTGTATTTCGCGCCGTGCTGAAAAACATAAGGGCTCTTGTTTTCAAGCAGCCCGCGCCGTTTTAAGTAGTTCAAATAGGCATCGAAGCCGATCTTCCCGAGCGCAACGATCACTCTCGCATTTCTTAGCCCTTCAAACTCCCGTTCGAGATAAGGCGCGCAATTTCCTAGTTCTAGCGGAAGCGGCTTGTTATCAGGCGGGGCGCAACGAGCCGCGGCCGTGATGTACACATCTCTCAGAACTAGCCCGTCGTCGCGATGTGTAGCGTGCGGTTGATTGGCAAATCCTGCCTCGTGCAAAACTGGGTACATGAAATTGCCCGAAGCATCGCCGGTGAACGGGCGCCCGGTGCGGTTCGAGCCGTGCGCTCCCGGAGCGAGACCGAGGACAATTACACGCGCGTTCGGATCGCCGAAGCCGGGCACGGGTTTTCCCCAATATTCCCAGTCCATGTAGGCCCGCCGTTTGTCGTGCGCGATCTGCTCGCGATGGGCAACGAGACGAGGACACTTCCTGCACACCACCACCTCGGAGTTGAGCACCGATAACCAATTGGGAGCTGTTGAGGCTTTAGCAACGGACATGGATCGACTCTGCTTGCGAATCCGAAAAAGGACCGCACATGTCAATTCTAGCTATTCCAACGCCATAATTTGTGACGAAGCCGTAGACTGATTGCTCTGCGGTTTGACACAAATTTCTTTTAGCGCTTACCTTCTTTAGTTCGGCCATGAAAGTCTTGCTTATAGGAAGTGGTGGACGCGAACACGCGCTCGCCTGGAAACTGCGGCAATCGCCGCGCATCACGCACCTTTATTGCGCGCCGGGTAACGGCGGGATAAGCGGCGAGGCCGAGTGCGTGCCGGTTGATTTGAAGAGTGTGGAATCCATTGTCCGCTTCGCCGCCCAGATCAAGCCGGATGTTACCGTAATCGGCCCGGAGCTGCCGCTTCAGCTTGGAGTAGTCGACGAATTTATTCGTCGCGGATGGCCGGTCTTCGGGCCGACAAAAGCAGCGGCGCAACTTGAGACCAGCAAGAGCTTCGCAAAAGAATTCATGCAGCGCTACCGGATTCCCACTTCGCACTACGCGATTTGCGAATCGAGCGACGAAGTGAAAGAAGCGCTCAGCCGGTTCAGCACTCCGGTCGTTATCAAGGCCGATGGTTTAGCAGCAGGAAAAGGCGTGGTCATCTGCGCCACGAAAGACGAGGCTGCGGCGACGGCGCATGAGATGCTCAGCGGAAAGATGCTGGGCGAAGCTGGCACGCGCGTGGTGATTGAAGAGTGCCTGCAAGGCGATGAGCTTTCCTTCCTCGTGGTCAGCGACGGTGAACGGGTGGCGCCCCTGGTGGCTGCCCAGGACCACAAGCGCGTAGGCGACGGCGACACCGGGCCGAACACTGGAGGCATGGGCGCGTATTCCTATTCCGCTCTGGTTGATGAGCAGATGACGAATTGGCTCCTGCAGCATGTCGCGAGGCCGGTGATTCAGGGCATGAAAGCCGAAGGAGCGGAATACAAAGGGATTCTCTATTGCGGGCTGATGATGACGGCGAAGGGCCCGATGGTGCTCGAATTCAACTGCCGCTTTGGCGATCCGGAAACGCAGCCAATAATGATGCGACTCGATAGCGATCTGCTTGGGGCGATTGAAGCTTCTATTGAAGGACGCGTGAGTGATGGCGATTTCGAATGGTCGCAGGACGCTTCAGTTTGCGTAGTGATGGCGTCGGGAGGATATCCGGGGACATTTGAGGTCGGCAAAAAGATCACTGGAATTGAGTGCGCTGACGCCATCGATGGAGTGAAGGTCTTTCATGCAGGCACGAGTGCGCGTGATGGCGATTACTACACCGCAGGCGGACGCGTATTGGGCGTAACGGCGCGCGCAGCGACTTTGCAGACAGCAGTCGATCGCGTGTACGAGGCAGTCGCGAACATCCGATTTGATGGCGCGCATTACCGCAAAGACATCGCGGCGCGCGCGCTCACGAATAAATCCTAAGGAGACGGAATGAGCAAACCGCTGGTATCGATTGTGATGGGGAGCGATTCGGACCTGGAAATCATGCGCGAAGCGGGAAAAGCCCTGGACGGGTTCGGCATCGCTTACGAAATAGACGTAACCTCGGCGCATCGTTCGCCCGACCGAACCGCCGAATACGCGCGCAAAGCGGCGGAGCGTGGAATTCGGGTGATTATCGCCGGGGCTGGTGGCGCGGCGCATCTTGCCGGCGTAATTGCTGCGCATACAACGTTGCCCGTGATTGGGGTCCCTATTTCTGCAACTTCTCTGAACGGCTTGGATTCTCTGCTCGCCACAGTGCAGATGCCAGCAGGAATTCCAGTTGCGACCGTAGCAATTGGCAAGCCGGGAGCAACCAACGCGGGAATCTTGGCTGCACAGATCATTGGTGTTGCCGACTCCGCCATTGGCCAAAAGCTCCACGCGCATAAAGAAAAATTGGCAAAAGGCGTTGAAGAAAAGTCGAAGGCGTTACAAGCCAGTTTGAAATAGCAGGTCGCAGGAGGTACGAATGTCTCGCAAATGGCTGCTGTTCGTCCCATCGCTCCTTATCTTGGTCGCCGCTGAACCCGGCAATCAGAGCTATTTCGATGGTAAGACGTGGTGGAACTACGTTAAGGTCCTCGCCGCCGACAACATGGAAGGCCGTGAGACAGCCAGCGCCGGCCTGCACAAGGCTGAGGCTTACGTCGTCTCACAGTTACAACAAGCAGGTGTGCAGCCGGCTGGTTCACACGGCTACTACCAGCCGGTAAAGTTTCGGACCCATCAGATCGTCGAAGAGGATTCGAGCCTTGCCTTGATTAGCAACAGCAAGGAAGAGCCTCTTACGCTCGGGAACGACGCATACTTCAGCACGCGCGCTGACCTTGCGCCGGAGGTCCAAGCTGAGTTGGTATTCGCCGGAAATGGCCTGAGTGTTCCGGAAAGTAACTACGATGATCTTGCTGGTCTAGATTTAAAAAATAAAGTTGCGGTGATCGTTGGCGGGGCGCCTTCGGAAATTCCGGGGCCGCTCGCCGCTCACCACTCCTCGTCAGCTGAACGATGGAACGTGTTCAGGCAAGCGGGTGCGATCGGGATCATCTACATTCCCAACCCAACCGCGATGGATATTCCGTGGTCCCGAATATCATTGGGCCGCAAGCACGTGACCATGATGTTGGCCGATCCAAAATTCGACGACAGCGCAGGCGAAAAACTATCGGTGACATTTAATCCTGCCAGCGCTGAAAAGCTCTTTGCCGGCTCAGGTCACACGTTTGCAGAAGTCGCTGCTCTGGCGAAAGAGCGCAAACCGCTGCCGCACTTCCCGCTCGCTGTTTCCATCAAAGCGAAAGCGCGCCTCAAAACGAGTGAAGTCGAATCCGACAATATCGTGGCGAAGCTTCAAGGATCTGACCCGGAGTTAAGCAAGCAATATGTGGTGCTCTCGGCACACATTGATCACCTTGGGATAGGCGAGCCGATCAATGGCGACCGCATTTATAACGGAGCAATGGACAATGCTTCCGGCAGCGCCGTACTGCTTGATGTTGCGGCGGAGTTGAAGAAGTCCAGAGAGCGGCCGAAGCGGTCGTTACTCTTCTTATTTGTCACCGCGGAAGAGAAAGGATTGCTCGGGTCACGATACTTTGCGGCCTATCCGACCGTTTCTGCCAGCTCAATAGTTGCAGACATCAATATCGACATGTTCATGCCGATAGTTCCTTTGAAATATTTGACGGTGTGGGGACTGGATGAATCGAGCTTGGGCGACGATGTTCGCAAAGTTACTGAGACTGGCGGCGTGCAGGTCCAGAACGACCCCGAACCGCAGCGCAACGTGTTCGTCAAACGTTCCCGCACTTGAGAACAGCAGATTCCTCATTGCTAAAGTAATTCGGAATGACCGCTAATCGAGCTTCAGCGTGCGTAGATATTCCTTGAGTGGCCCACCCAAATCGTCGCGTTTGAGCGCAAACTCGACGGTGGCTTTCAGGAAACCGAGCTTGTCGCCGGTGTCGTGACGCTTGCCTTCATAGACGTAGGCGTACATTTTTTCCTGTTTCAGCAGGAGGCGCATTCCGTCGGTAAGCTGCAGCTCGCCGCCCGCGCCTTTTGGCGTGTTTTCCAGCATCTCAAAAATCGCAGGCGTCAGGATGTACCGGCCGATGATGGCCAAGTTTGAGGGTGCATCCTGAGGCTTGGGCTTTTCAACCATGTTGAGAATTTCATAGAGACGCCCGCCCTGGTGCCCGTCAGCCGGCTTTACGTCCAGCACGCCATAGGCCGAGATTGCCGCACCTTCGACAATCTGTGTTGCAATCACCGAACGTTGCGTCTGCTCAAAGACACCCATCATTTGCTTTAGAACTGGCACCTCGGCGTCGATCACATCGTCGGCCAGCAGGACGGCGAAAGCCTCGTTGCCGACCAATTCTCGCGCTGTCAGGACCGCGTGGCCGAGTCCGAGCGGCTCTTTTTGCCGCACGTAGGCCAAATGAATCATGTCCGAAATCTGGCGGACAACCTTGAGCAGATCTTTTTTCCCCTTCTCTTCGAGAATCTTCTCCAGTTCGAAGCTAACGTCAAAATGATCTTCAATTGCACTCTTTCCGCGGCCCGTGACCATGATGATTTGATCGCAGCCGGCCGCGAGCGCCTCTTCCACGCCGTACTGAATGATGGGCTTGTCGACCAGCGGCAGCATTTCTTTCGGTTGGGCTTTGGTCGCGGGCAAAAAACGAGTACCTAATCCCGCGGCGGGGAAAACTGCTTTGCAGACTTTCATCATTCTCATTGGCCTTGCGTTGAGCTTTCAGATGGCCGAAGACCGGTCTCAAACTGAACAGCTTTGATGCTAACTGCGGCTAAAGCGTAGGGCTGTCGTTTCGCAGCATAGTCTTACGAATGATTTTCAGCGGCACGCCCCCTTGCTCCATGAAGCGATCGTGAAATTCCAGCAGGCTGAAATCACCTCCGCGCATTTTACGATAGTCCTCGCGCAGCTTGAGGATTTGCAGCTTGCCGAGCGTGTACATCAGGTATGTGGGGTCCGAGGTTCCGCGCTTGGTCTCGACATCGGCGACTGCCGGAGTTTGAAAACCTTCCTTAACGAAAAATTCCCGTGCCTGATCGAGAGTCATATCGCCGGTGTGCATTCGAATTCCTACGATGTAGCGGGCGTCGCGCAATAATGCGTCCTGAAGCTGTCCGGCGCGCAGTTTGGGATCACCGTTCCCATAACCTTCGTCGAGCATCATCTGCTCGCAGTAATGGGCCCAGCCTTCCGCATTAGTTCCCGCGTAAATCAGTTTTCGAACTTTGGAAGGATTTTTCTCGATCCAAAGAAACTGCACGAAATGGCCGGGATAGACTTCGTGAATCGCGGTGCCCGGAATCATGCTGTTGTTGAATGTCTTCATCCATTCTTCGGTGCGTTGCGGCGGCCATTTCGGATCAGGTGTAGTTACGTTGAAGAATGCGGTCCGATCGTGAGTCTCATACGCGCCCGGCGTGTCCATGGAGGCCTCTGTCGTGGCACGCATAAACGGAGGAGTGTCTTCAAGCAGTGGAGGCTTGCTCCGTGGAATTGTAACGATCTTCTTTTCGTCGATGAAGCGTGTGAGGCCGGAAAATGTGTCGCGAAATGCCTGCAGGAGCTGGTCGGGAGCGGGATGCTGGTTCTGCAGATCGGCCACGACAGCCTGCACAGAACGCTTTGAATCGATTTGCGCAGCGACCCGCTTCAGGGCTTCCTGATTGCGATGCAGGTCGTCATAGCCAATCGAGAGCAGCCGGTCAAGCGGGATATCGACCATTTCGTCGTAGAGAAGCTTTTTGCGGTAATTTTCGGCGCCCAGACGAAAGTCGCCGGTTGCTTTGGGCACAACCGAATCGTGAAGAAATTTCTGAAAGCTCTCGAAAGCGTCAATTACAGCCTGGTTTGCTGATTTGAACTGCGTGAGCAAATTCTGGTCGGTAACCGCGGAAAACGCCTGCGGAACATCGGTGCGATAGAAATTAGTTTCATCGGGAAGTTGCTCGAGTGCGATCTCGACGTAAATTTTGGGGGGATTCTGTAGGTTTTGACGAGCAGACGCCAGCGCTCTCGGAATTTGCTTTTCGCGCTCAATTACGGACTGCAATCTCTCATCGGGTGGCGCGTACTTGCGCTTCATAATTACGAAAATGCTGTTGGTGACACCACCACTGTAGTGATCGGGGTCCTTCCGCCACATCTGAACGGTTTCAAGTTCGAGCAACTCGGAATGAATCGAACTGATAATCCAATCGCGGTCTTCAGCGGCATCAGGCGGGAGCCCTGAACCGTTAAAAGCTTCGAACCTCGCGAGAAAATCTTTGAGTCCGCGTATCTGCTTCTGCTGAGCATCGGCCGAATAATCTTCGAGCTTCGGGTCGTATTGATGAAAGCCTTGCGCGGTGCCGTCGGTGGGATGAAACGAGAAGTAGAAGTCGAAATAGTGATTGACCAGGTCGTTGAATTGAGCGTCCGACGTTTCGGCGGAATATAAAGATGAAATAAGCGCCACGAGCAGCAGACATCCAAGAGCAATCGTTATTTTCTTCATTAGGTTCTTGTCTCACCGTACCACAACCTGCGGAACAGGCACTGCGCGTGGTGCGGTTGCAGGTAAAGATAAAAGATAACGACGGATCAGACTACAGAAGGTGAGACGTTCTCAGCAAGATTCGCCAACAGCGTCTGCAATTGCTCCAAAAGTTCCCGGGCATCCAGTCCCTTCGCCAGGAATTTGAGAGTGCCGTCGGGTAAGAACTGCGCGCCGCGTTGCGATGAAACGAAACTCGCAAGGCGCGCCGGGTCGACCGGTGCATCCTGACGGAAGCGTACGCTGACGAGATCGCGCTTGCGTTCGATTCCGGTCACTCCAGCCTGCGCGGCCTGGAGCCGGAGAGCCGCATAGCGAATGAGTTGCTGTACCGGCAGTGGTGGGTCGCCGTAGCGGTCTTTGAGTTCGGATTCGACATCGGCGAGTTGCCGCTCGCTTTCAACTCCAGCGATTCGTTTGTACATTCGCAGACGCTGGTTCTCTTCAGGTATGTAGTCGGCGGGAATCCGGATGTTGAGTCCAAGGTTGAGTTGGGCCTGCGGCTGCGGCTCGGCTTCGCCCTTCATTTCGCGCACAGCTTGTTCAAGCATTTGCGTATAGAGATCAAAACCGACCGCCTCGATGTGGCCGCTTTGTTCACCGCCCAGAAGATTGCCCGCGCCCCGCAGTTCGAGATCGAGTGCAGCAATTTTGAATCCTGCGCCGAGATCGGAAAATTCTTTGAGCGCCGCCAGACGACGGCGCGCAATCGGGGTCAATTCAATTTCTGCAGGCAACAGCAGATACGCGTATGCACGCCGGTTGGAGCGCCCAACACGCCCTCGCAGCTGATACAACTCTGAAAGCCCGAAGCGGTCGGCGCGATTGATGAGAATCGTATTGCAGAGCGGGATATCGAGGCCATTTTCGATGATCGTGGTTGCAACCAAAATGTCGGCCTCGTGACGCATAAACTTCAGCATCACTTTTTCGAGCTCACCTTCCGCCATCTGCCCATGGCCAACGATGATGCGCGCGCGCGGAACCAGTGACTGCAATTTAGCGGCAATCTCCCAGATGGTGTCGACGCGGTTGTGTACGAAATAAACCTGGCCGCCGCGGTCAAGCTCCTGTTCAATGGACGAGCGAATCAGCTTCTCGTCCCAATTGGCGACAACAGTTTGAATTGCAATTCGGTCTTTCGGCGGCGTCTCGATCACGCTCATATCGCGCAACCCGACCAGAGACATGTGCAATGTGCGCGGAATGGGCGTTGCCGACATTGTGAGCACGTCAACTTCTTTCCGCATTTGCTTGAGCCGTTCTTTGTGGCGGACGCCGAAGCGTTGTTCTTCATCAACGATCAGCAGGCCTAAATCAGCGAACTTTACATCTTTCGAGAGCAGCCGGTGCGTGCCGATCAAAATGTCGACTTTACCCGCTTCTACTCTCTGCAGAATTTCTTTTTGCTGCTTGGGAGAACGGAAGCGGCTGACCATGTCGATCGTGACCGGAAAAGCGGCGAACCGTTGCTTGAAGGTTTCGAGGTGCTGGAACGCGAGCACGGTAGTTGGCGCGAGCAAGGCAACCTGCTTGTTGTCGCTGATTGCCTTAAAGGCGGCGCGCATCGCAATTTCCGTTTTGCCATAGCCGACGTCGCCACAGAGGAGACGGTCCATCGGCTGTTGCGATTCCATATCGCGCTTCACATCTTTGATCGCCAAATCCTGATCGTCCGTTTCGCTGTATTCGAAGGCATCCTCGAACTCGCGCATCCACTCGTTGTCCGTGGGAAAGCTGTGACCCTGCGCGGTTTTGCGCTGCGCATAGAGCTTCAGCAATTCTTCGGTCATGTCCTTCATTGCCTTGCGGACACGAGCCTTGGTTTTTGCCCAAGCCGCCGTGCCGAGATGATTCAGCACCGGCTTTGCGCCTTCCTGTGATCGATACTTCTGGACGAGATCGAGACGCGTTAGCGGCACGTAAAGCTTGGCAGCGTCAGCGTACTCGAGCACCATGAACTCGGCGTTGCCGTCGCCCTGGTTGATCTCTTTCAATCCCTGGTATTGACCGATGCCATGCTCGACGTGGACGACATAATCGCCGACTTGCAGGTCACGAAAGTCGGAAAGGAAAGCGGAGGTCTTCGATTTTTGCCGCTGCGGGCGTGAAACGACCGACTCCGACTCATCGAACAGGTCACGGGTTCCGAAGACGGTGAGCCCGGCATCCGGAAGTACCATGCCATCGGGAATGTAGGCCCTTACGAGCGTCGTGGTGAGCACTTCACCGGCAAAATACGCGGTTTCATCAGCATAGCTCTCACCGCCCCGCGTACGGCTGCCAAGCCGAAACGACATACCGTATTCGGTGAAGAAATCCGTAAGGCGTTCGAGCTCGCCGGTATTCGGAGCTGCAACGAGCACACGCCGGTTCTCTGCGAGGTGCCGCTTAACGTCCCCGAGCATGATAGCGATCGAGCCATGGAAGCGAGGGCTGGGTTGGGAGTGGAATTCGACGCTCTCGCGTCCATCGTCACGCGCAAGCCCGAGATGTTCAATATCGGCTCCGGACAAAAGTTCTAATTTGTCCTGCCACTCGTCCGGCGAAATGTACAGATCGCCGGGCGTGACCAGATTGCCGACTCCGCTTCGCTCGTGTGCTTCACCGATCTTTTCCCATGCCTGATCGAGCTCGCTCTTTAGCAGATCGGGTTCGTCGGCGAGCACTGCCGCGTTCGGCAAGAGATCGAAGATCGTGCCCGACGATTCGGCCACGGGCGCATAAAATTCCCAGCCGGGAAATACCGTCACACCTACTGAGCGAACCGCCTGCTCAATAACTTCTTCCGAACCGCTCAAACGCTTGCCAGAGAGCCGCGCGTGGATTGCGCCGAGAAGGTCCTCGCGGACGGGGGTCTCAGAAAAGGGCAAGAGAACTACTTCGTCGGCAGGAGACGACGAGCGCTGGGTCGTGGGATCGAACTTGCGAATGGACTCGACTTCATCGCCAAAAAACTCCACCCGGACCGGACGATCCATCTCAGGGGAATACACGTCCAGAATTCCGCCGCGAAGGGCGTACTCGCCCGGCATTTCAACCACATCGGTAGAGTTGTACCCGACGGAATTCAGGTGCTCGAGCAATGCGTTGGTGTCGAAAGTCTCTCCGCGTCGCAAGGTACGGGCAAGATCGGCGTAGTACTCCGCCGAATTCAGCCGGAGTATGGTTGCCGCGACGGGCGCGATCACGATGGATGCGACGCCGGTCGCAATCTTCCAGAGCGAAATTGCTCGCTGTTCCTGGATCTCCGGATGGGGTGAAAGGTTCTGAAACGGCAGTATGTCGCGTGCCGAAAGAGAGACCACATCTTCGGCCGAAGCGCCACCGACAAGCTCGCAAAACGCCCTCACTACAGGCAAAATCTCGTCCGCAATTTCATTGTTGCGGACGATCACCAACAATGGCCGGGAAAGCGTTTTGTGGATCTCGGCTGCAAATAGGATCTTGGCTGGAGGGTTAAGTCCCGATACACGAATCCGGCCCGTGTTCGCCCGCAGGTAGGAGATCACACGCGAGAAGGCCGGCAACTTTTCCACGTCCGCAAACAGATCACGGACGAAAGGCAGGGCCATTGCTCTGCTATTTTAGCAGCAGACATAGCCCTGCCACTTCACTTAGCGCGATGCGCCTGCTCCGGAAGAACCAGAACTACCGTCGTCTACGATATCGAGCAAATAATCTTTATGCCCGAATCGAATCTGCGAAAGAGAGTACCTTCCATCAGAATTTGTATTCAACACGGCGCTGTTGTTTGAAAACGGGTGTTCAACCTTGACGATGCGCGCTGGCACAGACGCTACGACATTTTTACCCTGATAAATCTTCAGATCGACCTGATCGCTCGCCCCATCCCAACGCAGCATATAGCTACCGCTCGCCAGTTGTTTGCCAGCCACACTCGTCGGATGCTGGAGGTCGAGTGACCCTTTATTTGCGGCTGCAAACGCCATTCCGGCAAGAAGAACAACCGTTGTCATCAAGAACCCTTTTACACATAGACCAGACTTCCTATTCACAAATCCTCCTCTTTCCGGGTCGCCGGAAGCGGTTAGGGGCGTTCTGCTCTAATGAATTTCGGGCTTGTTTTTTCTACCCAAAGGCCTAGAATGCAGCCTCGGGAAAGCAAACGGGTACGCAAAACGTGCTCGCCTGCTAGCAGGGGACTTGTCTCCGCTGGCCGCCAAACCGTGCGAGACAGTCTCCTGGCCCCTTTAATTTTCTTGGAACAACTACTTCACCTCATTACGCAATTGCTTGCGCTTAGGTTCCATTGTCGGATTGGACGCGGAAGTTTTCTTCTGGTTAGCTGACGAAAATTCAGCGTTGTCTCTTTTTTGTAAACTTTCGCCGGGCAGTGCGCTGAGCAGGTTCCAGGAGAACAGTTGCGTGAGCGATGGCCGCGTTCTCCGTCCCCATACCTTCGGGAGTTTTGGCCTTGATTCCAATACAGCCGGGGGCGACGCCGGTTAATACGGAAACGTGGGCGCGAATGTTTTCTGCGTAAGGGCCAATTTTGGGCTCGGCCAGAATCAACGTGGAATCGATATTCGCTATCTTGTATCCGGCGGACTTCACCCGCCGCAGCGCTTCTTTGAGGAAAACGGCGGAATCGGCGCCCTTCCAGCGCTGATCGGATGGAGAAAACAATGTTCCGATGTCGGGGGCGGCAACGGCCCCGAGCAGGGCGTCGGTAACGGCATGGAGCAATACGTCGCCGTCTGAGTGACCGCCCAGGCCTTTATTGTGTGGAATTTGAAGACCACCGATTTTCAGCTGAACTCCGCTCTTGAATTCGTGCGAGTCCCAGCCGTATCCGATTCTCATGATCAGAGCGCAGTATACGTGAGTGCCGGCTTATTCTGGATTGCGACGGAAACCCCGGAACCATCCAGGCTCACGCACGTACTCTTCGTTGAATTTCCGCAGACGGGCGGCCATAACGCCGGGACGCCCGATATATCCGACGATCCGCCGCTGGTCATTGCGGTCCACCACGGGCAAACGCCCGATGTTGTAGCGCAGCATTTTTTCTGACGCTTCGTGCAGGGTCTCGTCAGGATATGTGACTACGACGTTGGGCGAGCCGGCCTCAAGAACTGACATATTGGCGGAGCCGTCGCTCGCAAGCCCTCGCATTACGTCTCCGCGGGTAATGATTCCTGCCAGCTTGCCCTCAGCATCGAGAATCACTAGTGCCTGGTGACGGCTGACTTCAGGCTCTCCGCGAGCAATGCGATCCGCGAGGTCCCGAAGTTTCGCAGCTGCCGCGATCGTGGGGATCTCCTGGTCCATGGTTTCCGAGACATATGTTGTCTGCAGAACGTCAGCTTCGTAGTCCTGATGGATTCGCAAGCCGCGACGTGCCAGCTTCTCGGTCATGATGGATGCGCGCGGCATGAGCACCATGCAGAGTCCATCAGCGATGACGCTGACCAGCATGAGCGGCAGCACGGAGTTGTAGTCGCGGGTGATTTCGAAAGCGAAGATGATGAACGAAAAAGTTGCCCGGGAAGCCGCCCCGAAAACTGCGCCCATCGCGACCAGCGCGAAAGCCCCGGCAGACAAATGCGCCGAGGGGAAGAGCCTGTTGCACAACATGGCAAAAGCCCCGCCCATCGCGGCGCCTGACATAAACATAGGGGCGAGCAAGCCGCCGGAAGTTCCCGAGCCGAGAGAAATCACCAGGGCTGCGGACTTCGCAATCATCACAATTGCCAAAAGTTTCAGCCCGAGGTTCGCGTTCAAAATGTCACCGATAGTGTCGTAACCGACCCCGAGCACGCGTGGGACAAAGTAGCCGATAATGCCAAGCCCGAGGGCGCCAATTGCAGGCCACCATATTTCGTCGACAGGAAGTTTTTCGAAGAGGTCTTCCGTCCAGTAGAGAAGACGTGTGAAACCGACGGCCGCCAGCCCGCAGACTGCTCCAAGGACCAAATAGAAAGGCAGCCCACGCGGGATATCGAAGTCCATGGCCGCTACGCGGAACATGGGCCCCGCACCAAGCAATTGCATGTGAACGGCAGTTGCTAGCGTGCTGGCGATTACAAGTGGGATGAAGGAGCGGGCCTTGAACTCAAACAAGAGGAGCTCGATGGCGAGAATGACCCCTGCAATGGGCGTATTGAATGTTGCCGACATCCCTGCCGCGGCCCCGCAGGCAAGCAGCACTTTTCTTTCTGACGCAGTTGTGTGCAGTACCTGACCAATGAGCGAGCCAAACGCGCCGCCGGTCTGAATGATCGGGCCTTCAGCGCCGAACGGGCCACCGGTGCCGATTGCGATCGCCGCAGAGATAGGCTTCAGGATCGCGACCCGCGGCTGGATCCGACTGCGGTTCACCAGCACCGCTTCCATGGCTTCAGGAATGCCGTGGCCTTTGATTTTCGGGCTGCCATACTTTGCCATAACCCCGACGATCAGGCCGCCGATCACAGGAATCGGAATAATCCACCAGCCGAGATGGCCTAATGCGAATCGCGGGCTCGAAAAATTGAAACTGTAATGGCCATAGAACGAGAGATTGGTAAATAAGCCGATAAGCCTGTACAGCAGAAAAGCAATCAATCCGGCGATTAAGCCAACTGCACCCGCCAAAAAAGAAATCAATACCAGCCGGAAAGGCGCAGGTTCCAACGGGCGCTCGGCCGCGGCGGTGTTGATCCCGGTCACCGAAAAACGGGTCTTCTCGTTGGGGGGCGTCGTAATCTCTCCAGGTGGCACGTTCTTCTCCGGCATAGTAGTTAGCTTTTCCTGTTACCGCGAGCTCTCTTGCTGTCCTGTAAGACTCGTTGCAAGGACTGTATGAGCGCTGGGCCTTTCGAAAATAGTTCGGCACGATGGTGCAAAACCAGCTGCCGGAGGACTTTCTCTCCCCCAGGGGTCAGCAGCACCAGCACCTCGCGGCGGTCTTGAGTTGCACGCTGGCGACGCACGAGCCCGCCGGCTTCGAGGCGATCGACCAGTTCGACCGCGCTGTGGTGCTGAATCTGAAGCTGCTCGGCCAATTCCCCGATACGTGGCCGCAGGCTTGGTGGGAGACCCTTCAAGGCGAGCAACAGCTGGTATTGGCGAGGCTCCAAGTGTGAATCCCGCACCGCGGCATCACTGAACCGCAAATATCGCCGGATTTGGTGCCGGAACGCCGAGAGTGAGTGGTAATCGTTTAGAGTGAGCGCCTTCTTCATGGGGACAAAAGATTATATCGTGCGGCGATATCATTTATATCGTACCACGACATACACGATTATCGGTTGTGCAAAACTGGAATGCTGCAGCGTTTGCCTTTAGAATCTTTGTTCCCATTACTTGGGAAGTTCTGACGAGGAGCAAGCGTTGATCCCACGCTACACGCGACCGGAAATGGGCCGCATTTGGAGTGAAGAAAACCGGTTCCGAAGCTGGCTGAAGGTCGAAATCGCCGCGACGGAGACCCTGGCCGAAGCCGGAATTGTGCCACGTACGGCGGCGAAGGCAATCCGCGAGCGCGCCGACTTTCGCGTGGAGCGCATTCGCGAGATCGAAGCTGAAGTACGGCACGACGTGATCGCGTTCACGACCGCGGTCGCGGAATTTGTTGGGCCTGAGTCGCGTTGGTTCCACTACGGCCTGACTTCGAATGACGTCGTTGATACCGCGCAGGCACTGCTGATTGCCGAAGCCTCAGCCATAATTGCTGCCGATCTTCGCGAGCTCGCTGAGGTGCTCAAGCGCCGTGCCTGGGAATTTAAAGATACGCCGATGATCGGCCGGACTCATGGAATACACGCCGAGCCGATTACGTTTGGCTTCAAGTTGGCCAACTGGTATTCGGAGACGAAACGCAACCTTGCGCGTTTTGAGCGGGCTACAGAAGACATGCGCGTGGGTAAATTTTCGGGCGCAGTTGGGACCTTCGCCCACTTAAGCCCAGAGCTTGAGGAAAAGATGTGCGCCCGCCTCGGCCTAAAGGCGGCAGCCATTTCGTCGCAGGTGATCCAGCGCGACCGACACGCGAACTATTTGGCAACCCTGGCAGTAATAGCCTGCACGCTCGACAAAATCGCGACTGAAATCCGCCATCTGCAGCGAACGGAGGTCCGTGAGGCTGAGGAGTACTTCAGCGAAAAGCAAAAAGGCTCGTCGGCCATGCCACACAAGCGGAACCCAGTCACCTGCGAACAGATCAGCGGATTGGCCAGAGTGGTGCGTTCAAACGCGCAGGCGGGCTTTGAAAACGTCGCTTTATGGCATGAGCGCGACATCTCGCATTCCTCGGTAGAACGCGTCATCCTGCCGGATTCGACAACCCTTACCGACTACATGCTGGCCAAAACAGCCAACCTGCTGAGCACAATGTTCGTCTATCCGGAGCGGATGAAACTTAACTTGGAGAGCACTGGCGGGCTGGTCTTCAGCGGCCAGCTCTTGCTTGACCTGGTCGAGCACGGTGTCTCTCGCGAAGACGCATACCGGCTAGTTCAAAGTCATGCCATGCGAGCTTGGCGGGAGGGATCGAGCCTCCGCGAACTCGTCTCGCAAGATCCTGAGATTGCGGGGAGGGTGCCGGCAAGAGTGATCGAGCGGGCGTTTGATCTCAAGCGGCAGTTGCGCAACATCGATGCAATCTTTGCCCGTGTTTTCCGCAACGCCTCGCTAGGCCAAGGCCAGCGAGCTCGGGCAAAGGCTCCGGCTAAAGCTTCATCTCCCAAGTTACGACAGCAAAAAGCGCGGCCCCGCAGGTAGCTGTCGCGCTATCAATGCGGAGTGCGACAAATGAAAACCACCGGGCCTCTACTTTTTCCCTTCGCTGTTCTGGTTGCAACGCTGGCACTGGCCCAAACCGCTTCACCAACTAAGACGCAGAATCCCTCCACCGGAAGTCGGGCGAGCAATTCTCGGCTGACTGCGCAAAGTTCCTCTCCCGATTTCCAGGACGAGGCATGGCGAGTGCTTTGGCTTGGCTTGCACAGCTCGAGTGCTGCGAAAAGAGTAGAAGCCGTAAAAGCACTCTCGCTGATAAAGGGAAATCAACGTGCGACGGCATTTGCACTTCGCGCTCTCAATGACAAGGATTCGAAAGTGCGGACAGCTGCGGCCTCCACACTTGGCCAACTGCACGCAATCAAAGCGATTCCGCATTTGCGGGAAGCGCTCTCCGATAAGGAAATCTCAGTCGTGCTGGCAGCGGCGTATGCGTTATATCTACTGAAAGATCGCGCGGCCTATGAAATTTATTACTCGATTCTCATGGGAGATAAAAAGAGCAGCGAGGGGATCGTTCAAGCACAACTTGATCGCCTGAAGGACCCTAAACAAGTGGCAGAAATGGCGGTCCAGGAGGGCTTGGGATTCGTCCCGTTTGGCGGGATGGGATACGAGGCATACCGCACCATCACGAACCACGACAATTCGCCGGTACGTGCAGCGGCAGCGCGTTTTCTGGCGCACGACCCAGATTCAATCACCGAAGACGCCCTCATCCAGACCGCCGTCGCCGACAACGACTTAATGGTGCGGGAGGCGGCGCTCGACGCTCTTGCAGAGCGCGGCGACCGGAAATGCATTGAACGACTGGCGAAAAACCTGGAAGACAACAAGTACCCGGTCCGCTACCGGACAGCCGCGACCATCATCCTCCTGCGACGCGTCAACTCCGGACGAAAGTAAAAATCGTCAGAGCTTTTTCAGCGATGCGGCACCGCCGCCGGCCAAGACAAGACAGATGGTTGCAGCCAGCAGCGTCAGTGGATATTCGAAACCACCGGGGTTGTAAAAACCATGCTTCAAATGTACCGCGAGAATTGCGACAATCATGTCAATGGCGTTCAGGGCCGCAGGAATGCGGCTAGCAAGCCCAGTGATTAGTAAAATTCCGCCGACGAACTCAACCAAAGTCACTATAACGGCAAAAAACATAGGCAGCGGAATTAGAAGATGCCCGAACATCGCGCCTACCCCATGAAAACCGAACTTAAATAACTTTTGGTATCCATGCATCAGAAAAACCACGCCCACAACGATGCGAAGCACTGCAAGTCCGCATGCCTGCGCCTTCATAGATGCTCCTCGTTTCAGAAGTGACAAACTCTCGCAAACTGGTCAATGAAGATGCCCGAGCAACTTAGGAAGCTTCATTTTGTTGCCGCGAACGGAATTAACTCGCCACGGATTCTTTCCCGGACGAAATACGATTAGCTACGAGTTCTCCGATTTCGCTAGTGCTCGCAAACCCTTCGTCCTTGCCTGCCAGATCGCGCGTCCGATGTCCTTCGGCCAGAACTTCGCGAACCGCCACCTCGATCGATACGGCTTCATTCTCTAGCTGGAACGAATGCCGCAAGAGCATGGCCGCGGAAAGAATCGCGCCGAGAGGATTCGCAATTCCCTGCCCTGCGATGTCGGGTGCGGAGCCGTGGATTGGCTCATACAGGCCAACTCTTCCACCAACGCTGGCGGACGGCAAAAGCCCGAGCGATCCGACGACTGCGCCAGCCTGGTCGGAGAGAATATCGCCGAACATGTTTTCCGTCAGGATCACGTCGAATTGCGAGGGCCGCGAAACTAGCGCCATGGCGGCAGAATCGACGTACATGTGCGATAGCTGGACATCAGTGAAATCAGCACCTACGCGGTTCACCACTTCGCGCCACAGCCGGGAACAATCGAGCACATTGGCTTTGTCGACAGACGTCAGCCTTTTTTTGCGCTTACGGGCGAGATCGAATGCGATGCGTGCGATGCGGTCGATCTCATTTTCCGAGTACGCCATCGTGTCGACGGCGCGACGTCGTCCGGATTCGCCTTTTGTCGAACGTTCACCAAAATAGAGTCCGCCGAGCAACTCGCGAACGATCATCACGTCGGTGCCGCTGACGACATCGGAACGAAGCGGCGACAAATTTTCTAATCCAGTGATGCAAATCGCTGGGCGCAGATTTGCGAAAACACCCAGTTCTTTTCGCAGGCGCAGCAAACCTGCCTCAGGCCTGAGCTTGGCCGGGTAAGAATCGAATTTTGGTCCGCCAACCGCACCAAGCAGCACCGCGCCAGAAGCGAGGCACGCCTGGATCGTGTCGGGCGGAAGAGGGTCATTGCTGGCGAGAAGCGCCGCGCCACCCACATTCTTTTCGGTAATTTTGAGCTTGTGATGAAACTGCTCGGCGACCGCCTGCAAAACGTGGACAGCCTGCTTGGTCACTTCCGGGCCAATGCCATCGCCGGGCAGGGTGGTCAGATTAAGGTGCATTGTGGCTGAGTAAAACGAAGCATGATTCTACCTGAGAGTTACCGTGAGATGGTTCGAGGAGGCCAATTCGTGGTCAATTTGATATGGGCAATGTCCTCGTTTGCGACTGATGGCGTTCGGTGGTCCGCCTTCTGGTTCTACTGCCAAAATCCACAGAAAGACGCCGTTCAGTGGTCTAGAATCATTCGTTTGCCCAGTCTCATCTTTACTTGATAGAGGAGCACGAATTTGCCTGAAAACATTTATGACGTGGCCGTAATTGGGAGCGGGCCGGCGGGGTACACGGCGGCTATTCGCGCGGGTCAGTACGGCCTGAAGACCGCCTTGATTGAGAAAGATCCTTATCTTGGCGGCACCTGCTTGCATGTGGGCTGCATTCCGACCAAGGCACTCTTATTTAATGCGGAGCTTTGGGATCACCTGAAAGATGCCAAGGAATACGGGATTGAGGGCGTTAACGCGCGCAAGTTGAATTGGGACGCGGTAATAGAACGGAAGACAAAGATCGTCGATAAGCATGCAAAGGGCCTGCAATTTCTGATGCGCAAGAACAAAGTCGAGACGGTGAAAGGTTTCGGCAAGCTGACTGGGGCTGCGCAAGGCGGCGTACACACAATTGAGGTACGAGACGGGGCAAAGACCAGCCCGCTAAAAACTAAGAACGTAATTCTCGCGATGGGATCAGAGGCGCGAATGATTCCCGGGCTCCAGCCGGATGATCGCGTGCTTACCAACATTGAAATTTTGAAGCTAGGTTCAATTCCGAAGTCGCTGATTGTCGTCGGGTCGGGTGCGGTGGGGGTTGAGTTTGCTTCGATCTTCAAATCGTTCGACACGGATGTGACCATTCTCGAAATGTTGCCGCGCATGGTGCCGCTTGAAGACGAGGATGTCTCAAAGGAATTGTCGCGCGTGTTTCGTAAACGGGGAATCAACTTTCATCCGGGAGCCAAGGTCGAGAAAGTTGAAAAAACGAAGTTGGGAGTTGCGGTGACCTTCACCGCTGACGGAAAACAGCAAAAGCTCGAAGCGGAAAAGATTCTGATCGCCATTGGCCGTAAACCATACACGGACGGCACTGGCCTGGAAAAGACAAGAATTCAGACCGAGCGTGGATTCGTAAGAACTAACGAGTGGATGCAAACTGCAGAACCGGGAATTTACGCGATCGGCGATATTGTTCTCGGGACGCCACAGTTGGCGCACGTGGGCGCAATGGAAGGGATCGTCGCAGTGTCGAAGATCGCGAATAAAGAAGATAAGCCAATCGATCTACTGAAAATTCCTAACGTGACGTTTTGCCATCCGGAGATTGGCAGCGTAGGGCTAAGCGAAGCGAAAGCGCGAGAGCAAGGCTATAACGTCAAAGTTGGAAAATTCCCCTTTACGGCGAATTCGCGCGCCTCGATCGTCGGAGAGCACGAAGGTTTCATCAAAATAGTTTCAGACGCGAAATACGGCGAGGTTCTTGGCGTACACATTATCGGCCCGCAAGCGACCGAACTGATCGCGGAAGCAGTCACGGCGATGGAGCTTGAAGCAACGGTCGAAGACCTAATGTGGACGATTCATGCTCACCCGACGTTGGCTGAAGCCATGCTCGATGCATCGAACAGCGTGTATGGCTTGGCAATAAACGCGTGACGTCTTGCGCAACTGCGTAAAATGAAGGTACGAGATGTCATCAAGCTGCTGGAAGCGGATGGCTGGTTTTTGATCGTACGCGCGGCAGCCACAGACAATACAAACACCTGACGAAGCCAGGTCTTGTGACTTTACCGGGAAAGCCAGGTGACGATTTGGCACCGGGAACTCTGAACAGCGTGATGAAGCAGGCTGGACTTAAGAAATGAAAAAATATTTAGTCGTAATCGAGGAAACTTCAACTGGCTATTCGGCATATTCGCCAGATTTGGAAGGTTGCGTGGCAACTGGCAGAACGCGGGAAGAAGTTGAACAACAGATGCAGGAGGCAATCCAGTTTCATCTGGACGGTATTGCTCGCAACGGTGATCCCATCCCGGAGCCGCATACGTACTCACGGTATGTTGAGGTACCGCGTGCCTGACTCGCATTTCTCTTGCGGCAGCAGAAATGATTTCAGTTCTCCAACTCGGCACCATCGATTACGCGACCGGGCTGCAGCTACAGGACAAGCTGGTCGCGTTGCGCAAAGATGGTCGGATCGGCGACGTTTTGCTCCTGCTTGAGCACACGCCGGTCATCACGCTCGGACGCAATGCCAAATCGACGAACATCATTGCTTCGCCGGAGAGCCTGGCCCGACGTGGCGTGGAAGTCTTTGAATGCGACCGCGGGGGTGACGTCACGTTTCACGGGCCGGGGCAATTGGTGGCTTATCCCATCTTCGATCTCAGAGGATTCACGTCTGAGAACCCGAGCCGAAAGACGGTTGGCGTGATCGAGTATGTTCGACGGCTGGAAGAAGCCCTTATTCGCACCTGCGCAGAGTTCGGGATTCCCGCGAAGCGCATTTCGGGGCTGACGGGTGTTTGGACGAGCGAGGACCCACCCAGTCCCCGAGGCTCATTACCTGAAGCCAAGATCGCCGCGCTCGGAGTTCACATTTCGCGCGGTGTGACATCCCACGGGATCGCTTTGAACGTAAACACCGATTTGAGCTTCTTTAACCTGATCATCCCGTGCGGGATCGATTCGAAGCCGGTTACATCAGTGCAGAAGGAGCTTGGCCGCGAAGTGCCGATGCAACAGGTCGCGCACATGCTGAGCCGGAATTTCGGAGCTGTGTTCAAGAGCCAGATGTTATGGCTCGACAGCCTTGATGCGCTGCTGGGAAATAACCTCGGCGTGCCCACGCAAGCCCCCGAGGATTTCCGCAGACTTCGGGGGGAAGAAGATTCCGCCTGGGCGTAATCAAAGACCCTTAACCACGAAGGACACGAAGTTACACGAAGAAAAGCCATGCAAGCTCAAATTCTCCTCGATGGCGAAACGGTTTTGCCTCGAACTCTGCGCCAGGAGTACGATTAGCTCGTCGCGCTCGCTATGAAGAAGAAGTCCAAGGCCGCTCGAAAGCCTGCCAACAACAACTCAAGAAACGGCGCCAAGCGCGCTACTCTGTCACTTCCGCAGCAGCGCACGTATGAAATTCCTGACCATCGTCTGGAAAACCCCAGCTTTACCGTCCGCCAAGTCCGCAACGACAACAACCAAGAGTGTTGCTACGAAATTTCCGGTGATCTGAGCGCGCCCGCGCCGCCGATCAAGGACTCGAAATATCTGACTAAGCAGCAGTGCATAGAGATTTACCGCTGGATGGTGCTGAACCGGAAGATGGAGCAAGCGCTCGAGAATCTTTATAAGCAGGGCAAAGTTGTCGGCGGAGTTTATTTCGGACTCGGCCAGGAGGCTTGTTCCTGCGCTTCGGCGTACGCGCTCCGGCAAGACGATTGGCTGGCGCCGATGATTCGCAATCAGGGGGCGCTGCTTGTTCGCGGCTTCGAGCCTCGGGACATGATGATGCAATACATGGCGAAGGCCGATTCCCCAACCAAGGGCCGCGACGGCACCTCGCATTTCGGAGACATTTACAAGCGCAACGTGGTTTCGCCAATTTCGATGCTTGGAGATTTAATTCCGGTGATGGCCGGCGTCGCTATGGGTTCGCGGCTGCAGGGTAAGAACGTCGCCGTCATGACGTACATCGGGGATGGCGGCCAATCGACGGGCGTGACTTATGAAGGGATTAATCTCGCTGCGGTACAGAATCTTGGACTGGTGCTTTTTATAGAAAGTAATCTTTGGGCGTATTCGACACCTTCGGAAATGCAGTACTGCGTGAAAGACCTCGCCGAGCGTGCGATTGGATATGGCATCCCTAGCGTAATTATCGACGGCACCGATGCATGCCAGGTTTACGACGCCGCGTACGAAGCGGTGGAGCGAGCCCATCGCGGCGAAGGCCCCACCTTAATTGAAGCCAAGATGATGCGCATGAAGGGCCACGCCATTCACGATGCGGCCGATTATGTTCCAAAACCGATGTTTGAGTACTGGCGGAAGCGCGATCCGATTACGCGATTCGAGGGTTATCTTGTAGGAGAAAAAAAGTGGCTTTCTCCGCAGGATCACGAAAAGCTTATCGCTGAAGTTGAGTCTTACCTGGAGAGCGAGCGCGAGATTGCGGTCAACTCTCCCATGCCGCCACCTGAAAGCGCTGAGGGCGGCGTGTACTGCGAAAACGGCTGCCACGAAATAATCCCCAAATATGGCGTGCCGAAAACATTCTCCACTAAAACTGCAACTCGCAAGGGCAAAGAAGCGGCCCTCCATTTCCAGTGATTGCGACTTCACTCGCATTCGGCCAGAATTGACGGTGCCATGCCAATTCTGCTGTATTGCATTTCACGGTGGCCCGCGCTGGTAGGGGAAGCCATAGTTGGCGTATCTGGTCGGCCTGTGGCCCCGAGGCAAAGCGGCGAACTTGCCGCGTTCATTTCGAGGGCCCCTGAAGCCGGAGCATGGCTTCAGAAACCATTGCGTACGGCTGCGGTTGAGTTTCACCGAGTATGCAATGGCGTTTTCACAGAGATGGCCATCATTCCATTTCGTTTCCCGACAATTTTCGAAACTGAGGAAGACCTTGAGCAGCATTTGAACCAACACGCAGACGAGTACCACGCAGTACTTGCGAAATTCCGCGATGCCATACAGATGGAAATTCACATTGCCGCCACGAATTCGGACGCGGACTCGAAGTCGGGAACGAACTATCTGAAGATGCGACAGGAATCGACTCGAATCGTCGATCGATTCAGCGATGAAGTTCGCGAGACGCTCGCGCCTGTAATAACAGGCTGGCGGCAACGACGCGCAAGAGATGGAATTCGCGTATTTGCGCTGCTTGAGCGAAACTCGAGGGCGAAGTTCGAGACCGCGATGCGAGCGAGTTCTGTGCCGGGCGGCATCACAGTGAGAGTGACCGGTCCCTGGCCGGTCAGCGAGTTTCTCGAACAACGCTGATGTGCCAAAATCCAAACTGACAAAGATGTCCGCAAAGAACAATTCGCAACTCGCGCCAACGCGGGTGGATTGCACTCCCGAGAACATTGAGCAGGGCCTTGCGAAGCTCGTTCTTAGCTTGATTGAGCTATTGCGGCAATTGCTCGAACGGCAGGCAATCCGGCGAATGGAAGGCGGCTCGTTGACGGATGAGAAGATTGAAGAGATGGGAACGGCGTTGATGAAGCTGGAGCAAAAAATCGCGGAATTGGCGCAGAATTTCGGGCTGACTATGGCTGACCTGAACCTTGATCTTGGGCCGATAGGAAACCTGCTGGAGAAATCCCCCAGCCTGGTAACCGGGGGTAAAAAGGTGCCGGGCGGAGAGAGATAAGTCCGATAGCTGACCCTTAGTCCACGGCATAGCGGGGACGATTGGCCTCGCACAATAAGAATGTCAGCACCTCGGGCAACGGCGACCAGCAGCTTGGAATCTCAAACCCAGCATATTCTGTCCTGCAACCTGTCTTGCCTATTACCTGTTCCAAAGCGTTGACACGGAATTGCCGTTGCATTTAGCATCAGGCGCGCGGAACGGGTGTTTGCGCCGTCTCCGGTGGAGGAAAGACGAAAGCGATGGAGCGGTCGCCGGCAGTTTCGGGAACTACGAATCTGGTCGATATATTAGACCGCGTCCTCGACAAAGGATTGGTCATCGCCGGCGACGTACGTATTTCGCTGGCGAACGTGGAACTGCTCACGATTCGCATCCGCTTGCTGGTTTGTTCGGTTGATAAAGCCGAAGAGATCGGCCTGAACTGGTGGAAGTACGACCCGCATTTGACTGCTCAGTCGCCTCTACTCCCCCGAGGCCAGGCAACGACGCGTGCCGCACCAGTGCGAAATGCCGCCGCTCCTGCCGCGAAACGCAAGAGACGATAGGCAACGTTCAGAAGTGAGAATGTGGAAGTCAGAATTACGTTATGAGGATGGGCGCCAGGCAGCAGTTCTGAATCCGAATTCTGACTTCATCCTTCTGACTTCAGGTAGGCAGAGGAGGGAAATCAATGGCCGTTGAACGAGTTTCGGGCGGATCGAGCCTGATCGATGTGCTTGATCGGGTCCTTGATAAGGGTATTGTGATCGACGCCTGGGTGCGCATCTCCCTTGTCGGTATTGACCTGATCACTGTCGAGGCGCGCGTAGTCGTCGCTTCGATCGATACGTATCTTAAATACGCTGATGCGGTGGGAATGATGGGTCTTGTATCAAGACCTCAACTCAGCGCCGAAACCGTTCCTGAAATCGAGATGGAGACGACGCGCCGCATTTCGCGGGTGCCGGCGCGGCGGACGCGAAGGGGCTAGGCCGGAGCACAATCGTAGGTTGCGCACTACTCTACTTGTGGTGCGGATTAGAACTGTTTGGTTGAATGGCCAGTCCTGCACTAAGACGAAGACGTGAACGCTTCCAAAACCAGCGGTCCTCGGGCGAGTCGGCGGCGTTGCGCATCCTTGCGGCCGAACGTCCCGAGGAAATTCTTCCAATCCTGATCGAGGAGATCGTTCACCTCGGTTTTCGCAGCGCGGCTGTACTCGAGTTGGATTTCGACAGCGGGCAAATCAAACCTTCAGCTTCGCTGAATTGCAGCCCGGAATACCTGCAACAGTTCAACACATCACTATGGGCAAGTGAGAATCCCTACGTTTCCGCTTTGTTGAACGTCAAACCTGTCCTGGTGACGGAGCGTGTCCGTGGAAACGGGCTATACGCGCACCCAATGATTTATCGCGATCCCTCGCCCTGCTGGGAGGCAGAGCGGCAACGCAGGAACGATTGCCTGGCGGTGTTAAATGCGAACGCTGGCGCCAAGCTGCCGGTGCAACATCAGATTTGTTCAGTCTGCGGAATGCGGGCATATCTCAGTGTGGTGGTTGGTCAACTTGGCAGCCGCACCGGACAGACGCAGCTGCGGCAATTCCGTGGTCTGGTTGAGCGCGCGAACCGGCAGCTCGTGCGCTTATTCAAAGCGGAGCACTACTACAACCGCATGCGCGACATGGAGATCACGATCGGCCGGATGACGACCGTGATGGAAAGCATGGCCGATCCTGTCATCCTCACAGACAACCAACATCGCGTGCTCATTCAAAATCGGGCGGCGGAGCGCTTCTTCCGCGTACCCGAAGGCGTAAGCGATGGAGGGCGCCGAGCTGTCGAGTTCAACAATCTGCTGTTTTCTGCGGCACTCTCTTCTATGACCGTCAGCGGCGGCGAGAATTCGCGCGATCTGACCCTCGTCGATGTAATGGAAGGCGAGGAGGTGCTCTTCGAAGCCGTCTGCGCGCCAACGCAAGCTCACGGCACCCGGACGGGCATGGTGACGGTCATGCGGGATGTCACAGATCTTCGTCGCGCGGACCAGGAAGTCCGCGCCAATCTCGAAAAGTTGCGGGCGGCTGAGGAAATTGTTCGCCAGGACCGCGACCGCCTGAACGTAGTGATTGAAAACGTCGGTGATCCCATTATCGTGGCCGATAACGCGGCGAAAATTGTGCTGTTCGATCCGCTTGCCAAAGATTTGTTCGGGTCGGGCGCGTCCCGCGATCCCCAGATCGTTAAAAATGAAGCGAAGCTTGACGCGTATTTGACCGTATTCACTTTCTCGTTTCTGGACCATCAGAACAAGGCAATGCACCTGTTCAACCCCCTACTCGGCACCGAACTTGAATATGCCGCGCGCTCCGGCAAGATTTATGACTCACGCGGACAGGTCGCCTACACCGTTACGGTCCTGCGTGACTTCTCAACCTGGAAGAAACTCGAGGAGCTGCAGCTTGAACGCCGCATGCTCGAAATGGAAAAATTCGCGGCTACGGGACGGCTCGCCGGGACCATTGCGCACGAGATCAATAACCCGATGGAGGCAATCAAGAACGCGATTTTCCTGCTTCGGGACAAGGTGCAAGCGGACTCCCAGCCGATCTATGAGGCCCTCAGGAGCGAGACCGAGCGCGTCACGCTGATCGTGCGCCAGATGCTCGGGCTATATCGCAATGCTGGTCAATTAGCTACATTTGACCTCAACGCCATTGTTGAAGATACCCTGACTCTGTTTGCACGGCCGCTTTCCAAAGCGGGCATTACTGTGAGCAAACAGTTCGGGCAGTTGGTCCCCATGAAAGGATCAGCCGACCAGTTCCGGCAATTGCTTTCAAACCTGGTGGTCAATGCTCAGGACAGCATGCCGGATGGGGGAACACTGGTACTGCGAACTGCCCACGTAGCGTCGAAACGCGGGGACGAGATCAGCATTGTTGTGGCGGATACGGGAAGTGGTATTCCGCCTGAGATTCGCAAAACCATGTTCGAGCCATTTGTGAGTTCGAAAGGTGAGAAAGGCACCGGGTTAGGACTGTGGATTGTTAAGGGAATCGTTGAAAATCATGGCGGCAGAATTCAGGTCAGGAGCAGTGTTGGAAAAGGTACAATTTTTAAAATTATTGTTCCGGTTTCGCGCGTTTGAGGCACTCCCGACGCCACTCGGGAGATAGAGAGGAACTATGGAATCCGGGGTTGTAAAACCACCAAACAAACAAAAGAGTGCAAAGACTCTGGCCAAACCACGCAGAGGCGGTAAGCCTCAAGAAGATGTACGGGTGAAATTTTCTGATAACGGCGGAACGCCGCCCGCTACTGCCGGCGAGAGCGGCCGTTATGTCTACGGCATTTTGCATTCACGAGACAAACTCGAGTTTGGGCGGATCGGCATAGGTGGCGCCGGTGAACTCGTGTACACCGTGAACTATCAGGATATTGCCGCTGTAGTCAGCAATACCACAGTGTTCATTTTCGATCCAACTCGCGAAAATGCGCTTGCCCACGAACACGTGATTGAGACCGTGATGAAGAATTTCACCATCATCCCGATGAGCTTCGGCACGGTCTTCCGCACTGACAACGACATTCGCGAAGTGCTCAAGAGCATTTATTCGTCGCTCAAAGATGTGCTCCATCAAATGTCCGGGAAGCTGGAGTTTGGCCTTAAGGTGAACTGGGACCGCGACCGGATCATCGAGGACATCAAGCAGGAGGACGAGGAGATCCGAAAATTTCACCAGGAGATCGTTCGCAAGCACCTGCAGTCTACTTATCTTGCGAGGATGCAGCTAGGCCGGATGATTGACAAAGCCCTGGCTGAGCAGTCGATCGCTTACGTGCGGGAGATTTACGAATCGCTTCGCGGTGTTTGCGTCGCGTCGCGAGACAATCAGCCTATCGGCGACAAGATGATCATGAACGCGGCTTTTCTGGTTGAACGCGACCGCGAACCAGAATTCGATGAAGCGGTAAACAAAATCGCGAAAAAATACGGGCAACGCCTAAAGTTCAAATACACTGGCCCCTGGCCTCCGTACAACTTTGTGAATATACGATTGAAGTTGGAGAGGGTGGGCGCAGGATAGGCCAAGGCAGCAGGCTTCAGGCTCTAGGCTTCAGGCTCTAGGCTCTAGGCTTTAGGCTTTAGGCTTTGGGCTTTGGGAAATCGAGGCCTCATAGGAGGGTCTCTCACTGCACTAACTACCATGTTCCTAATCGACGATCTTCTCGGGCTTCCGTTCTCCGGCTTTAATTTTGTGCTGCGCACTTTGCAGCGCGTTGCCGAAGAACAATACACGGATGACGCTCCCATCAAGGAACGGCTGTTCGAGTTGCAACTTAAATTGGAGTCTGGTGAGATCACCGAAGCGGAATATACCGAGGAAGAAGCTGCAATCATCAGGCAGCTGCGCGAAATCGAAAACCGCAAGCGAGAGCTCGCCGGAGCGCCTCCTGTCGAACGCGACCGGGGATTAGCGTTCACCGCGGCGGACGCAAAAGCAAGCGCCTCAGTCACCCTGCATCAGGACAGGGAACGCAAGCCGTAGTACTCTGGCCGGAGGAGCTACACGGTTGAAGCGCAAGAACAATCAGGCAATCCCTGCTCGCCGTAAAAAGAAGGTGCAACTGATTCCCCCGACCTCTGAGGCTGCCCGCGACGAGGGACCCCGCCTGATCCCACTTGATGAGCGTGCTAAAGAAGCCTCACGACTGGAGCATTATTTGGACCTTGCAGACGCGGCCTTGGGACTGAAACGGGCTCCGAAGACAAAATAGGGTTGCTACTGCCTGGATGGAAAGTCATAGCGGAAGCCGATCCGCCCCAGAATCGGCGCTCCTAGCTCTTGCACCGGCGGTGAAATTTGAAATGCGTAGCGCTGGTTTAAGGCATTCTCGACCGCAAGATACGCGGTCAAACCACGGGCAAATTGGCGTCCGGCGAATACACCCATGACGTAGTAGCGCCCGAGAAACAGCGTGTTCAGATCGTCGTCCCATTGCGAGCTGGAATAACGGCCTTCTATGCTCAGCATGAGTTTCGTCGGGTTCCAATAGCGCGCCTCCCAGGTGAGCTGATGCTTCGGCACCTCCGGCACCAGGTTTCCTTCGAGCGTGGGCGAATCCGCAACGTAGGCGTGAACCAATTGATATCCGGTTGAAAACTGGACTGAGTTGCCTACGTGCAGCACGCTGTCGACTTCAGCTCCCAGCGATCGAGTGCGGCCCAGGTTTTGGCGTTGGCGCGTGATCAGCGCGGGCGTTGTCGAGAGAGTCACGTTGGTCACCGGATCGACAATGTCGGCCCAAAAGGCGGTGCCGCGGAATTCAGCTTTCTCATGGAATGCCGTGGACCGAACTCCTGCTTCGGCCCCTGTAAGGCGTTCCGCGCGCAAGAATGCATTTGCATTCGTAAGCGCACTGCCTTGGCGGAAACTGCGATAAAGCTCGTTCAATGTAGGAGCGCGGAATGCTCGGTAGCCAGAAACCCATAGCGCTGTGTTGGATTTCAAATTTCGCAAGATGGAAAGACGTGGGCTGAGGGAGGTCTCATTTCGATCGGAGAATACCTTCCCGGCGGACGATGCCGACGGGAGGGTTATTCGTGTATTGCTGGCGTCGAAGTTGCGCCAATCGTCCCAACGCACACCGGCGAGGATGATCCACTTACCGGCAATCCGAAATATGTCTTCGCCAAAAATTCCCGTCGAGCGTTGCCGGCCACCGGCGATGCTATTCGCAAAGTGTGCCCCGGTGGTTGATGAAAAGAGTTGCTCATTACTTGTACCAATTACTTCATTCGAATCCACGCCGCCGATCAGAGTGTGGTCCCGAATGACGTGGTTCCATTGAAATGCTCCGCCCAATTCCTGCGACGGTACGTGTTGCAGGTCGGTAAGCGCCTCGCGGTTGCGGTCCGGCGCGATTGCGGAGAAAACCTGGTCATAACCTTCAGCTTGGCCGAAAATTCGGGCGAGCACCGAATCGCGTTTGCCAATCTCTGTGTTGATGCCGGCCACGCCGATGGCGGTACCGGTGCTGTTTTTCTGCAGGGGCGTGCCATTATTCCGTGACTCGTCGAAGAACGTTCCACGTGCAAAGGCGCGGCCGGTCTCGGAAACTCGATAGCCGGCGCCGGCGTCAATTGTGGCGTGTTTCGAATTCGCGGCCGTGTCAACTGCACCTCGTTCGGACGTGGGAACCAGAATGTAACCGTCAGTCTGCGACATATCAGTCGCCGCTTCGACGTCCCAGCGTTTGATTGTCGTTCCGGTCCATGCCGAGAGGTCCGGAGTATTCTCGGTCCCATAAGACATATCAACCGAGAGCGTTGGGCCGTCGTGCGGGACGCGCGTCAGGAACTGGATCACTCCTCCCATGGCGTCACTGCCGTACAGGTTCGATTCGCCGCCGCGGAATACTTCTACGCTCGAAAGCTCGGCACGCGGTAGCAGGTCCCAGAACACCCAGCCACCGAAAGGATCTACCAGCGGCACACCGTCTTCCAGAACCAGTGCCCTGCTTGGACCACTTCCGCCCACGCCGCGTAGTGATGCGCCCAGCGTGGTGGGGTTCGCAATGCGGCTGCTCGAGCGGCGGAAAGTTGAAAATCCGGGGACCTGGCGAAGCATGTCATCGGTGGTCAGGGCTGGGTTGGCGCTGACATCTTCCGACGAAAGCTGTACCGCGCTGCCTGGGACCTCGGATAGTTTGAGTTCGGTGCGCGCAGCCGAGACGACGATTCGTTCCCTCTGCGCAGCTGCGCGCAAAACAAATGTGAGCCGGACAGGCCCTGAACTCGTCGACCAGCTTTGTTCTGATGGCACGAAGCCGTCCGCAACCACTCGGGCAATGCCCTTTGTTGGGGTTGGGAGGACAAACGAGAAGCCGCCATCGACAGCAGTACTTGCTGTTTGCGTTCGGCCGCCGGTTATTAATGTGACTTGGGCGCCCGAAATTGCTGCGCCAGTAGAATCCTGCACCGAGCCGCTGACCGTACTTTGCTGTGCATTGGCAAACGAGGTGGTGACAAGAACAAAAAGCCACCAGAGTGTATACCTCGACGTTCGAAATGCCCTTTGCCGCAACGCGTAAACCCCAATCGATCTCTTGCCCGCGCAATGAAAATAGCACGAGGGTACACCGATTCAATTACTGCCGCCAACAAAAAGACAAAAAATTACTTTGCCCGTTCGAAGCGATATCGTCCGCCGTGCGTTGCGGCAACTAGCTCGGCCACTTTCAAGAAAGCCCGGCCGGCGTGCGACAGGGCCGCTGATTTCCGGTATATCAATCGAAGTTTCCGGTGGACGCGCAGTTCTTGCACCGGGATGCGGACCAGTTCTCCGCGCACGATTTCGTCCTCGACGCTGATCTCTGGCAGGAAAGCGACACCATTGCCCATGGCAACGAAGCGCTTGATGGCCTGCAGAGTGGGCAGTTCCACCCCCATGTGCAATGGGGTCTTGTATTTTTCGAATGCTTGAATCACTTTTTCACGGTATGGAGACGAAACGATGTGCGCGACGAACGATTCCGCACCTAATTGCCTGATGCTGATTCTCGATTCACGCGCAAGGGGATGCTGCGGAGGAACCACGAAGATCAACTCGTCAGAATAAACCACGACCGATGCCAGCTCTGGGTCGCTTGGATCGTAGGTGAGTACGCCGAATTCGAAGTTGTGACGGCGCACCTCGTCGGGTATCTGACTACCCAAGGAGCGCTGCACAACAATTCGGATCGCCGGGTGCAGGCGCTGGAACTCAGCCAGTACGCGCAATAGATACAGTGCAGTAAATTCGTTCGCGCCGATGACGAGTTTCCCTTTTTGCAATTCTCGGAGTTCGCCGAGTGCCTCGCGCGCGTTCTCCCGCAAATTCAGCAAACGCTCGGCATATTCACGCAGGACGTGGCCGGCGTCGGTCAACATGCCGTCGCGAGTGGAGCGATCGAACAACGGCTCGCCGATTTCGGCCTCTAGCTTTCTAACCGCCTGACTCACGGCCGACTGGGTGCGGTATAGTTTTTCAGCGGCGCGGGAAAAGCCTCCTTCGCGCGCTACCGCCAGAAACACTTCTAGTTGGGAAATTTCCATAGCTGAGCTACATTAATGGTTACGTGCTTAGCGATAAGCAGAGCTAATTATATTAGTAAAACACGATGTTAATGCAAAAATAATAAGCTTCGCTTTCTTGTCGCGGCTAAGTAACATCAAAAGATTGCAGGAGTTTCTATGGACAGTCCGAGAATAACGATTTTTGATACCACACTGCGCGACGGTGAGCAATCGCCCGGCTGCAGCATGAACGTGCAGGAAAAGGCCCGTCTGGCGCGGCAGCTTGATCACCTTGGAGTTGACGTCATAGAGGCCGGGTTTCCAATCGCCTCTGACGGAGATTTCGCCGCCGTACAAGCAGTTGCCGCCGCAGTTCCCCGGCCCATTATCGCGGCCCTGGCCCGCGCTGCCCGCCATGATATCGAGCGCGCTGCTCAGGCGCTTGAGGCGGCGGTCCGCCCGCGCATCCACGTATTTCTGGCGACATCAGACATTCATCTGCAACATAAGCTCCGAATCACGCGGCAGCAGTGTATTGACCAGGCGACTGAATCCGTCAGACTGGCACGGACTTATTGCGACAATGTCGAGTTCTCGCCTGAAGATGCTACCCGGACCGATCCAGAATTCCTGTTCAAAGTTCTCGAGGCGGTCATACAGGCCGGCGCGACGACGCTGAATATTCCTGACACCGTTGGCTACACAGTCCCGTTAGAGTTCGGCGATCTTATCCGGAACATTCGGGAGCGCGTCCGTGGTATCGAAAAGGCAATAATTTCGACGCATTGCCATAACGATCTCGGGCTTGCTGTCGCCAACTCATTGGTAGCGGTGGCGAATGGCGCCCGCCAGGTGGAGTGTACGATCAACGGCATTGGCGAACGCGCCGGAAATGCTTCGCTCGAAGAGATTGTGATGGCGCTGCGAGTGCGCGCGGACCGATATCCCTATCAGACTGCGATCGCAACCGAGGAGCTTTATCCAACCAGCCAAATGCTCGAGGAAATCACCGGCATCCCTGTCCAGCCGAACAAGGCGATTATCGGACGGAACGCATTCGCGCACGAGGCCGGCATTCATCAGGATGGAATGCTGAAGAACCGGCTCACGTATGAGATCATGACGCCGCAATCGGTTGGCGTTCCAGATTCGAAGCTGGTGCTTGGTAAGCATTCCGGCCGCCACGCTCTCAGCCTCCGGTGCGAACAACTCGGCTACCGCTTCGATCGCCGCGAATTGGATGAAATCTATCGCCACTTCGTGGTGCTTGCGGACCAGATCAAGAATGTTCACGACCACCATTTACTTGAATTGATCCGAGAAACCTATGGCGAGAGCCACCGCATGCCGCCTAGCCGGGTGGAAGCCCAGCAAGCTTCCGCAGTGGCCGCCGGGGCTGAAGATGCGCCTCGCAAGCCATTTCCGGGCACTCCTGCAGATTTCAGCGTGGTTTCGCTTACCGGTGTCCCTGGTTCGGAACAACTTTCCGAGCAGGAAGACTATTTGTGGGGTGTGTAGCCTGGGTGTGTAGTGTGTAGCCGAAGAAACCGGAGCGAAGCTCTGGCGTTAGATGGGTTCCCGGTTCGCGGAACTTCAGAACCTGGTACGCCGTATTATCATTGCGGCTTTAACTGGAGCTGAAGCGTATGGCCACCTTAGGTTTCTTCTTCTTTCCGATTTTTGGGTTTGGCTTTGTTCTGTATTTCCTTCCCGCGATTATTGCCTTCGTGCGCAGCAAGCGGGACGCAGTCTCCATCCTGGTCTTGAACTTGTTTCTCGGCTGGAGCGTTATCGGCTGGGTAATTGCGCTGGTTTGGGCGCTCAAGCAGGACGTGCCTGTTATGACGCGTTGAACCCGAATCGCACTCCTTACGATCTGGAGCAAACCGCGCCACCATGGGGAGCACCCTCACGGCGACTTGGAGCCATTTTCTCGTTCGAAGTTGCGGGAAAGACCATCGCTCAGGTCACGCAGAAAATTCAAGTCCGCCATAGTCTGCTGCACGCTGGAAATCATCGCATCCAGTTCGGCGGGCTGCAGGTCTGAAAGGCGACGCCCTCCCTCGAGCGGCGCGGCGCTGCGATAAACATCACGAATATAGGACGATGCCTGGAGATTCACCAAAGATTGCTGAGCATAAATTTCGGAATATTTCTGCGCGCGTCCGTAGTCCATCAACGCCACAGCCCCAGTTACCCGAGCGGCATCCCACGCAGCCGAAGCGAGGCTGTTCCATTCCCAATAAAACTTCAGGTCTCCGCTGCTATGGTGGGTCGACTTATACCCTGAAAGCACAGCGAGGTCTGTCTCTGCCTGGCGTTCTGCGGAATCGAGCATTTTGCTATTGCTCGCCAAAGTTGTCCGGTTCTCGTGCAACTCTGATTTCAGATTGGCTTCTGCTCGATGCACTAGACGCATGTCGTGCGTCCATCCAACAATGCCCTCCAACCCAAGGGCAATCAGCAATCCGACAGAAATAATCGTGAGATGAATAAAAAAGTCGCGCCAGGTATGGATGGAACCTGATACAGGGTGCACGTCCATATGCGTTCGCTCCGTTTGAGATAGCCGTCAATTTATGAAAGCGCGGCTAAGCTCTGCGTCTGTAATACACAGCGAATTCAAATCCTGGATTGGGCGGAAAAAGTTCGGTAATTTTTCGAAGGCGTTCGGCCAGGGCGGCGGGAGCGAGCAACGGATAGTCGCGCTCCCGCAGGTCGTGGTAGTCAACATCAAGAAACAGGGAAAGCAGATAAATCGAAATGGCGTCGGAAAAGGCAGCAGCAAAATATTCGTTCCTGTGCTTCTCCGCGTCCGGAGTCTGACCGGACGAAAGCTTGCGCGACTCCCAAGCATCCAGTGAAGTTTCACCGCGAATGTCAGATTGTGCCTGTTTCCAGACCAGATCACTGAACTCGCGCGAGACGCCCGCCTGCTCGACAAACGCATGTCCAACGTTGATATAGAACTCGAATGCGATCGAGAATTTGTCGTCCATCAATCGCGTGGAGATGAAGACGCACTGCGAGTTGCCGAGTTCCATGTTGCGGTGACAGACGGCGCTGTCGCTCAGCGCGACGTCGTACCGGTCGGCGATGACGGTCTCATCGCCCTGGTTCACGGTAAGCGGAACAAAGTAGTAGGCCTTGCGCTGCAATGCCCCGGCGATGACCTTCGGCACCGTTGAAACCAGACGTTCAAGGTCAGGGGTTGAAATGCTCATGTCGCCCGAAACCGCATAACAAATGCCGTTTTGCGCCTGGGAGACCGGGGTTTCGCGCACGACTTCAGCAGGAGGTCGAGTAATGGCCTGAGCGGCTTGAGACATCCACAACATTCTAACGCAAGGGTTCCGTCGCGGACCGAGCCAACGCGACCGGTGGTGACTGCGCTAAACTGAAACCAAAGCTCACGAAACATGCCTTCTTTGAATCTTTCTCATTCAGGACCACACTGGTATTTCGTCCCGATCCGGGTACTGCTGGTAACTTTCATCTTCACGCTGCTGTCGTTTGCGGTGAGTCTGCTTGTAGGGATTGTTATTGTGCTCACTGCCGGAAAGATCCACGGCACGCCGCCGGATTTCCGGCTAGCGTATCGGTTCATTGCTTTTCCTGCTGCGTTGACGGTCGCGGTGACGGCGCTGGTTTCAGCGACTGTTGTGGAGTTACGTCATTACCGACGCTCGCGAACGTTGAGCCACATTGAACGTCAGATGGGGCGCGCCAGTTGAGACCACGCATTGCTATTCCGCTACCTCATGGAGCGGACACCGAATACGCGCAGCGAGCAATACCTCAGTACGAGCACGCCGTGGAAATTTCAGGAGGCGAAGCCATACGCATTCCCCTGGACCGAACGCCCGCCGAAGTAATGAAGCTGATCGAGCGCTGTGATGGCGTCTTGCTGCCCGGAAGCAAGGCAGACGTAGATCCGGCGAAATTTGGGGCCGAGCGCCATCCGCAAACCGACGCGGCTGATCCCAAGCGCGACACAGTTGACGAACTGTTGCTGCAGGACGCGTACAACATGCGTAAGCCGGTGCTTGGAATCTGCTATGGGTTGCAGATATTGAACGTCTACCGTTCGGGAACGCTGGTGCAACATATCGAATCTGCGGTGAACCATGAGGCGGGGCGTAAGGTTTCGGTTGCGCACGAAGTGGAGATCGAGCCGAGGTCGAAACTGGCAGAAATTCTCTCGAGGATGAATGCGGGTGCCAGACCAATAGTTATCTCTGCGAATTCCAGTCACCACCAGTCGGCTGACGTTATTGGCGATGGGCTAAGCGTTGTGGCGAAATGCCCGCAGGATGGGATCATCGAAGGGCTCGAAGGAACTTCGCCGGATCATTTCGTCTTGGCTGTGCAGTGGCACCCTGAGCGGTCGTTCGACGATGACGAGAATTCTCGCAGGATTTTCGGGGCGTTGGTGGAGGCGGCAAGACAACGCCACCGGAAACTGATGGGCGAATTTGAAAGTGCGAGGTAAATAGGGCGGAATATCAACCTCAAAACTCACACTTTCAGAACGACTTTCCCGAAATTCTTTCGTTCGAGCAGCAATCGATAAGCATCCCCTGCGCGCTCCATCGGCAGCACAGATCCGATTATCGGGCGAAGACGGCCTTGTGCGGCCCAGGTGGAGAGCTGGCCCCAAGCCTGCTTCATAAGTTCGGTGTTTTGCGAAAGGTATGTAAGCCAGAGGCCGTGTACGCTGGCACCCTTGGCATAAAGCGCGCCGGGGCCTATCTGGGCGCGTTCGCCCGTTGCTGTGCCGTAAACGACTACGCGGCCGAAATCGCGCAAGCAGCGCACACTTTTAAAGACATGCTCTCCGCCGAGCATTTCAAACACAACGTCAACTCCCTCTCCGCCTGTAAGTTCCTTGATCGCTGCTTCGTAGTCCTGACGCTGGTAGTTGATCGGGTGCTGCAGACCTAGTTCCTGCACGCGCTCAAGTTTTTCGTCAGACGATGAAGTGCCGTACATGTCAGCACCGATCAACTTGCCGATCTGCACGGCAGCGGTACCCACGCCTCCGGCAACGGCATGGATCAGCACGCGGGCTTTGCGGACCTCGGAACCCGGCTGCTCCCCGATGCTGTCAGAGCCGGGCAATTGAATCAGGCCCGCTTTCCAGTACGCGAAAAACGCGGTGAAGAAATTCACCGGGAACGCTGCACCTTCTTCGGGGCTCCAGCCCATGGGCACCGGCCAGAGCAGCGCCGAGCGGGCTGCCACCGCTTCGGCAAATGCACCCCATTGCGCGTATCCCATTACGCGCTCGCCATTGATGGCGCGAGTGCCGCAGAACTCACGTCCAGCAACCAAGGGCGGCTTAGGCGTGCCCGGGTAACCCCCCGTTGCCGTCATTGTGTCGGCAAAATTGACGCCGCCTGCTTGTACACGAACTAGCTCTTCACCAGTCGTGGGCGTCGGTTCTGCGACCTCGCGCAATTCCAACACCTCTGGACCGCCGTATCTGGAAATTACGATTGCTTTCATCAAGAGAAGTTTAGCAATGAGTTCAGTTGGCCGCAGGGGTACACGTATCGATGGCTTTGAAGCAGGTATATACTCTTCGGATAAATATCCTGCATAACGCAGGCTAGGAGCCACTTTTTACCGTCATATGGCTCCTGATACCGAGACGCCGGTAGCTTGGACGGGTCGTTTGCCGGCGCGGGACAACTGCGGCGTCCGCGGCTGCCTCGGGGAGGGGAAGTATTGTGGACCTGATTCTTATTCGTTTGATTTTCATCGCTTTTGTTTCTTTTACCTGTTACCTGATTCATCCCTTCGGACTCACCTCAAGACTTGACGCAGCCGTAGGTGCGCTGCTCGGGTTAGCAATTGTTGTGTTCGAG
The DNA here is from genome assembly GCA_035279425.1 of Terriglobales bacterium. Lineage (GTDB taxonomy): Bacteria > Acidobacteriota > Terriglobia > Terriglobales > Acidobacteriaceae > Gp1-AA145. Next base: position 103,617 of record DATEHT010000029.1, read on the forward strand.
TGGCGTCTGCTGCGGGTGAGCCTGAAGCGACTGATCGGGGCAGCCATCGGCAGTATTCTCGGCATCTTCGGCGCTTATCTGTTTGCGCTCGTCATCCGCAACAGTCTGGTCGACAGCTCCCTGCGCAGTTTTTTGCAGATCATGGTCATGCTGCTGATGGCTTACGTCGGCCTGATTGTCGGGGCGAATAAGGGCGACTTGCTGAATTTGGCGGCCCTCGGCGGAATATTCGGCGGCGAAAAACAGCTCAAGAAAAGCTACAAAATTCTCGACACCAGCGTGATCATCGACGGCCGGATCGCGGACATCGCTGAAACCGGCTTCCTTGACGGGGTTGTTGTTACGCCGCAGTTCGTTCTGCGTGAGTTGCAACTGGTCGCCGATTCCGGTGATTCGCTGAAACGCAATCGTGGCCGGCGAGGTCTCGATATTTTGCAGCGTCTGCAAAAAGTCCCTTCCTTGCAGATCCAGATCGTAGAAGACGATTTCCCCGGCGTGCGCGAAGTTGATCTAAAGCTAATTGAGCTTGCGAAGCTGTATGAGGGAAAGATCATCACTAATGACTTCAATCTCAACAAGATTGCGCAACTGCAAGGGGTTGAAGTCTTGAACATCAATGAGCTCGCGAATGCGCTCAAGCCGATCGTTCTTCCAGGCGAGACTATGCGCGTCTTTATCCTGAAAGAAGGTAAGGAGTACAACCAAGGCGTTGCTTATCTGGATGACGGGACAATGGTTGTGGTTGATAACGCGCGCAAGATGATCGGCAAGACCATCGACGTGTCTGTGACGTCGGTATTGCAGACGACAGCAGGCAAGATGATTTTCGGCAAGTGGGACGAGCGTTCCTACCCACGCAATGACGTGAGGAACGCGATGACCGCCGCGAACTCAATTTCAGATTCGAAAAAGCAGATTGCAATTGCCGAGCAGCCGCCCGAGTAGAGGATCAGAACACGGGCACTGCCGAGCTGACGTCGATGTTGTCACCTTGCAGGGTCCCGGTTACGTTGGCGCGAGCGCCGAGCAGTTTTCCAAGCATTTCATTCGGCCCGGTCAAAGTGTACCGGCGATCGCCATTTACCAGCATGACATGTGCTCCATCTCGAATGCAGGTAGCGGCGCACTGCGTGGGGGCCATATTCGCGTAGCGCCGATGACGTGCTCGGCAATAGGAATCGGTGATCATGCCGCTGAAGTTTTCAAGCTCCGCATGCGGTGGCTGCGCAGGCTGCTGCTCTTGCGTTCCGGTAGAGTCCTGGGCTTGTGCTGAAACCTCGTGACTGGCGAGCGCGACCGATCCTCCAGCCACAATCACGGCGAAGACCAGCGCCGTTCCGAGCACGGTTACCAGGCAATATCCGACCAGCGAAATCCAGGACCGATCGTTTTGCACAGCGCCTCCGGCGCGGACCTCATAAAAGCCGCGTATTTTGGTTGCGCGATGTGGAACTCCGGTTGTATCGCAAATTTGAACCGTTCCGGTGCAACTCGTATACTGTTCGCCCGCATGAAGATAGTGGCAATCATTCCCGCAGCTGGTCTGGGCACGCGCATGACCGCGGCGCCTGGGACGAAAGACAAGAAGCCCGCGGCGAGCAAGCAGTTCGTGGACCTGCACGGGACCCCAATCCTGGTACATACTCTACGCAGATTCGCCGGCAACTCAGAAGTGGCGGAAATTTATGTCGCGCTTAGGCAGCCGGAAATCGGCCCGTTTCGCGAGCGTCTGCAGCGGGAAGCACCTGAAATCCTGAAGAAGAAAACTGTATTACTCGAGGGTGGCGAGAACCGGCAGCAATCAGTTGCAAATGCTTTGGGAGCCGTTTCCGCCTCGGCAGACGATGTTGTGCTCGTGCATGACGCTGTCCGGCCGTTTGTCAGTGACGAGATCATTCACGAGGTTATTGCCGCAGCAGTAAAGTACGGCGCGGCAATTACGGGTGTTCCGGCCGTCGATACGGTAAAGCAGGTTGAGCGAACGGCTGAGGGCGCAATCATCAAGGCCACAATTCCGCGGGAAAAAATCGTGATGGCGCAAACACCGCAGGGATTTCGTTATGACGTGCTGAAAAAGTCCTTCGACGAAGCCATGGCTGATGGTTTCACTGGGACCGATGAAGCTTCGCTGGTTGAACGCGCCGGACACCAGGTATCGGTCGTCATGGGATCGCCACGCAATATAAAAATCACTACTCCTGCAGACTTGGAACTCGCGGAGTTCTATTTGAGCACTGGCTCGTCCCGCTAACCGCCCTTGGGCAAGTCGCCAGCCAACGGTAGAAACGATTTTCCGCATCACTCCTTTGACAAGCCGTTGACAGTTATTTCTGATATTCTCATCCGTTTTATTCCGAGGTGATACGTGGAGAGGCGCCAGCAGAAGTACCACCGGGAGCGCCTGGGTGAAGCCCTGCGAGAGGAAATTGAAACCATCGTTGAAGGGGAGCTGGCGGATCCGCGCATCGGGCTCGCGACGGTAACTTCAGTCGAGATGGCCGAAGATGCCCGCTCCGCGCGGGTTATGGTCGCGATTCATGGGAACGACGAAGAATGCCAGCGCACTATGGAGGGATTGAGTGCGGCAACGGCTTTTGTCCGCCACGAAGTTGCTGACCGACTGCACCTGAGGCGGGCGCCGGAGCTGTTTTTCGTCCTCGACCGTTCGGATAAGCACAACACGAGAATTAGCGAACTACTAAAGCGAACAAAGAAAAGCTGATGCTCGACCAGGTATTAACCGCCATTTGCGATCGTGAACGGTTTCTGCTCACCTCGCACGCCCGCGCCGACGGGGATGCGGTCGGATCGACTCTCGCGTGCAGCGAAATCCTGCGCCGGATGGGGAAAGAAGCCGAAGTAATTCTTCGCGACGGAGTTCCGCGGGTGTACCAGCAACTACCATTTGCCCGTACTGTGATTCAAGCCGAACGAGTAAATGGAAACTACGACGCCGCGATACTCCTCGAATGCGATAGCATTCAGCGCACACGTCTCGAAGGACTCGACCGTCAATTCCTGATCAACATCGATCATCACCGCAGCGGCCGGAAATTTGGGCACGTGAATTGGATCGATCCGAAGGCTGTTGCCACGGCCGAAATGGTTTATCGGCTGGCGAAGGAAGCTGGCGTGAAAATTTCGGCGGAAGTCGCGACCTGTCTCTACACGGCTGTTCTAACCGACACTGGTTCGTTCATGTACGAGGGCACCAGCGAACACACCTTTGAACTGGCGCGGGAGTTGGTGCTGGCCGGCGCCGATCCGGCTCAATGCGCGAGGGCGATCTACTTCGGACACTCGACTGCCAAAATACGACTGTTAGGCGCCGCGCTTTCGGCACTGCAGCGTGAAGGGCCGCTCGCCTGGATTTGGGTTACGCAAGACCAAATGGAACGGGCCGGGGCGAAAGAAGAGGACTGCGAGGGACTGGTGAATTATGCACTGTCGATCGGCGATGTCGAGGTCGCCGCATTTTTCCGCGAGCTCCCCGACCGGCGTTTTCGAGTAAGCCTTCGCAGCAAAGGCAAGCTCGACGTGGCGGGTATTGCCGAGGAGTTCGGCGGAGGCGGCCATGCATGCGCGAGCGGATGTGCTGTAGATGGCCCGCTACACATGGCGGTTGAGAAGATATTGGGGAAAATCAGAAAGCAGTGATTCGTGGATCGTGATTCGTGGCTCGTGGTTCGTGGTTCGTGGTCGGGTTGATTGGTTACAACCGAATACATCGAAAAGCTGAATGAAGTACTCTGACGCCACGGTTAACGAGTGAGCCTTTCACCTAGCGCGACTCGCGAGACACGCGTCACGACCCACGAAACCCGGGCCACGAGTCACGATCCACGATCCACTCACGAGTAACCTTGAACATCCGCTCCCGAATAAGCGACTACATTCTGCTTATTGCCGTCGCAGCATTCTTTCTTTCTTGGAAACTTTCAGCTTTTGGTCTGATCGGCGCCGACGAACCTCGTTACGCGCAAGTCGCGCGCGAGATGCTTGAACGGCACGACTGGGTCACGTCGACTTTGGGAGGATTGCCCTGGCTGGAAAAGCCGCCGCTTTACTATTGGCAAGCCATGCTCGCCTACAAATTATTTGGCGTGAGCGACTGGGCGGCCCGTCTTCCTTCAGTCCTCGACGCATTCCTGCTCCTGCTTGTTGTTTATTTTTTTCTGCGCCGTTTTCGCGGAGGGTTTGAGCTCGACGGAACACTCATTGTAGCCACCTCAGCCGGAATCGTCGGCTTTTCGCGCGCAGCTTCCACTGACATGCCGCTGACGGCGGCATTCACGATTTCCATGCTTGGTTGGTGTGCCTGGTTTGAGAGCCGGAACCGGAAATGGTTGCTCGCCTTTTACGGCTTCATCGCACTAGCCATGCTGGCCAAAGGACCAGTTGCACCGTTTCTGGCAGCAGCCGTAATCGCAACTTTTGCCGCCGTAAATCGAAGTGCCAACCTGATTCGGAAGACGCTATGGCTTCCCGGAATCCTTCTGTTCTGTGTAATTGCCCTGCCCTGGTACGCCCTGGTGCAGTTCAGGAATCCGCAGTTCTTTCACGAGTTCATCATCGAGCACAATCTGGCCCGCTTCGGCACGAATCTATATCACCATCCAGAGCCGTTCTGGTATTACGTTCCGGTCACGCTGCTCGCCTGGGTGCCCTGGACTGTGTTCGTTTTGCCCGCAGGTGTTTGGGCGACGGTGCAGTTAAGGAAATCGGCCACCGGAACTGTGCGCCTTTTCCTCCTGATCTGGATCGCTGTGGTCGTGATCTTCTTTTCGATTTCACAATCCAAACTTCCTGGCTATGTTTTGCCAGCAATTCCACCTGGAGCACTACTCGCAACGGAATTTATTCACGACCGCGGCTTGAGCGAGAGATCACGGGCGCTGAAACGGGTATTACTTTTCGCCGTGCATTCGGCAGTTCTCGGAGTGCTGGTTTTCTGCGCACTCATGATCCAACCACTCATCCTGGAGCACCGAATTCCGTGGAATCTCGCTTCGATTCCGTTCACGGTAGCGTCGATAATTGCCGCTGCAGGGTTTGTGCTGCTGCTCAAATTTGATTTGAGAGCCTTGCGTTTTGCCACTCTGGTCCCGATGATCGTGGCGGTCGCAATCGCCTTGCGATTCGGCGCCGGCCCTTTGGACGCCACACTTTCAGCGCGACCTGTAGCGAGTCAGCTCGCACAGTTTGATGCCCAGCATCTTCCTGCCGCGCTGTTTCTTGTCCCGCGCGAGACGGAATTCGGAATTGAGTTTTATCGCAATCAGGCTACGCCGCGCTATGAGCTTCGTCAGATACCTGCCGGGGAGCACCTGGTTGTTGCTGCAAGGGGATTTGAGAAAAGTATTGCGGCAGCGACAGGGCGACGACCCGTGTATCTGGGGAGTTTTCAACCGCAAAAGCTAGAATTTTTCTACGTTCCGGCGTCCCGCTAGCGAGATTTTTAACCAAGCCAAGAGCAGCTTGAACCCGACAGCCCTCGATGTCGAGCGCGACGTTGCCAGTCCTTGTTCCTTCGTTTGATACATGGCATCCGTTGCCACTAAACTCGGTGGTTGCCACGGGGCCGCACGCGTTCGATTGCGCGCGTTGGCAGGAGCACGATTTGGAGATTCTCGATCTCAGACATTTTTCGTCCGCCGATCTGCGTCCCTTGTTGGATGACGAAATTCAGGTGTGGGCGAGTCTGCTTTGTTGGGACTACTCCAGCTCGGCTGAGATGATTCTCCGCTACATGGATGCAAAATTTCTGCCCGGCTACGCTGCGGTCTCGCGGGGCAAAGTCTTCGGTTATTCGTTTTTCGTCTACGAAAACAATAAGGGCGTGATCGGAGACCTGTTCGTCAGTGAAGGCGCAAATGGAGCGGATCGTAGCGAAGTTGAGCGGCGATTACTCACGCACGTGATCGAGACCCTTCAACAATCGCCGGGGATTCGCCGTATTGAGGCACAATTGCTGGCGCATGAGGCAGGAGCTGCGGCAAAGCCGTTTGTGGAGCAGGGATTCATCCGGCACGGACGGCTGTTTATGACGCTTGGACTCGCGGTTGCGGCGGGGAATGACAGCAGACTATCGTCGCAATTTGAGGTCCGCCGCTGGACGGAGCACGACTATCAGCCATCGGCCGCGGTCATAACCGCGGCGTACCGCAGTCATGTCGACTCCGAAATCAACGATCAGTACCGTACTTTGAGCGGCTCGTTGCGCTTCTTGAACAACATCGTGCGCTTTCCGGGCTGTGGAACATTTGATCCTGAGTCGTCTTTTGTGGCCGCCGACCGCGACTCGCATTCGCTCGCTGGAGTCATCCTTTGTTCGCGCGTACGGCACGACGTTGGCCACGTAACGCAAGTCTGCGTGTTGCCGGAATACCGGGCCCATGGGTTGGGAAGACTGCTGATGGCGGCGACAATACGGAACTTGAAGCAAAGAAAATTCTCGGCATTATCGCTGACTGTGACGGAAGCCAACACGCGAGCCGTCGAGCTATATCAGGATCTGGGATTTGAAACCAAAAGAGTGTTCGATGCGTTTGTCTGGGAAGGTTGATCACCCTATCTTCCGACGATAGCCAATGCCGCGCGGAACATTGCATCGAATGAGCCGTTCTTCTCAATGGAAGAAAGCGCCTTTTCTGCCATGGCTCGCTGATAGCCAAGATTGACGAGAGCGGAGAGGACGTCCTCCTGAACCGCACTGAGCGCGGGAATGACCTGAACCTGGTCGATCCCCGCCGGCGGCAGTTTGTCGCGGAGCTCAAGCACCATGCGTTCGGCCGTCTTGCGCCCAATACCGGGAATTTTCGTGAGCCGCGCAACATCGTTGCTGCGGATCGCCCCTGTCATTTCCTCCGCCGCCATTCCGCTTAGGATGGTAATCGCAAGCTTCGGACCGATGCCGCTGACAGTTATCAGCTTTTCAAACAACTGCTTCTCTTCGGGATGGAGAAATCCATAGAGCGCGATTAGGTCTTCGCGCACATGGGTGTGAATGTGGAGCGCTACTTCGCTTCCAAGCGGCGGCAATTCGGAAAACGTGGGCACGGAGATGGTCACTTCATAGCCGACGCCCGTGGTTTCGACAATCACCTGATTGGGATGCCGCGCGATGAGCTTTCCGCGAAGATAGGCGATCATTTAGGGATTGTACTAAGACGCTGATGGGAGCGTTACCGGGCCAACTGACAGTTGAAGTTAGAACAATGAACTCTGCCTTCTATTTGGCCTGATCCCGAAATGATCATATGCAAGCTGTGTCGCCACCCGCCCGCGCGGAGTCCGATTCAAAAAACCAATCTGAATGAGAAACGGCTCGTAAATTTCCTCGATCGCGTCCGGCTCTTCGGCGAGCGCGGCAGCCAGCGTGTTCACGCCGACGGGACCTCCCTGGTACTTCTCGATAATCGCCAACAAAAGACGGCGATCGACTTCATCGAAGCCGTATTTATCAACCTCGAGCATCTGCAATGCGGCTTGTGCTGTCGGCAGGTCGATTTTGCCCGCGCCGCGGACCTGAGCGTAGTCACGAACACGCCGTAAAAGGCGGTTTGCAATACGGGGTGTGCCACGCGCGCGGCTGGCAATTTCCAGAGCGCCCTCGCGGTCGATTTCTACGCCCAGAATTTCTGCCGAGCGCTCCACAATAATCAGCAAGTCTTCATGACCATAAAACTCCAGCCGCAAGACAATGCCAAATCTCGAGCGTAGCGGAGCTGACAACAGTCCCGCCCTGGTGGTCGCGGCAACAAACGTGAACGGCTTCACGTCCATGGTGTGAGTGCGCGCCGAGGGGCCGTGGCCGATCAAAATGTCGAGTTTGTAGTCTTCTAACGCGGAGTAAAGAATCTCTTCGAGCGCCGGCTGCAGGCGGTGTACTTCGTCGATGAACAGCACTTGCTTCTCGCGCAAGTTGGTCAGGATTGCAGTGAGATCTCCCTTGATTTGGAGCGTTGGACCTGAAGTCTGCTGAAACGCTACCGCCAGTTCATTCGCGATGATAGTGGCCAGCGTGGTTTTGCCCAGCCCCGGCGGACCATAAAGCAGCACATGATCGAGCGCCTCTCCGCGCGTGCGGGCCGCCTCGATGGCTACAGCAAGGTTCTCTTTAACTTTGGGCTGACCGATAAACTCGCCGAGCCGCTGCGGCCGGAGCTTCAGCTCAAAAGACGAATCATCTTCTACGGGTACAGCCGAGACAACGCGCTCCTTGATGTTCGGGATCTGCTTGAGAGAAGCCATTGGCCGGATGTTACCACGGCCAGCTTCTCAGCCGAATAACCAGAGCTGTTCGAATCTATTCTCCGCGCTGAAATCCTTCCAACGCAGGGTGAGATTTTTGCATCTTGATAAGCGCAACCGATTGCAAAAATTAGCTCAGGCGGAGGTTTGGATGAGACTGCGAAAAGAGAACGTGCTGTGGAATGTGCTGGCCGGAACCGGCGTCTATCTATTGGATTCTTTGCGCGACCGGCTTAGCGACGGGATCGACGACTTAACTGATCGTGCGCGCGACACCTACGGTGAGGCAGCGAGGCGCGCCAGCAGGGCGACGGATGTGATCCGTGGGGAAGATCATCGCGGCCTGGGTACGGCAGCTGCGCTGCTGCTTGGAATTGGTGTTGGCGTGGGCGTCGGAATGCTGCTTGCACCAGCCAGCGGTGAAGAGACCCGCAATACAATTTCCAACAAAGTGCAGGAGTTCAGCGGCCGTGTTCGCGAACGCTTCGACCAGGAAAAACGCGAGCCTGGAAGCGTCAGCTACGGAACATAATCCCCAGTTGACAGGACCGCTCGCTTCGGCGCGCGGTCTTTTTCATCTTCATGGAGTTATTCGGTACGAACGCGTTGCCGCATCCTTGTCAGTCTGATACATCTTTAGGGGTTTGAACTCACTCCACCTAAACCTTCACACTGCGGCCGCGCTTTTTCTCGCTGCTCTGCTCGGCGGCACGTTGAATGCTGTCGCCGGCGGCGGCAGCTTCATTGGATTCCCGGCTTTACTTTTCACCGGAGTGCCTGCGGTTCCAGCCAATGCCACGAACACAGTTGCACTCTGGTGTGGACTGGCTTTCAGCGGCGGCGCATTCAGAAGTCGTCTCAGGGTTCCGCGAAGAGTCCTGCTCTCACTCGCAGGGGTCAGCCTGGCGGGAGGAATGGTTGGCGCGTTGCTTCTGCTGCGCACTCCGGGCGAGACTTTTCTCAAAGTCCTGCCCTGGCTGATGCTCTTCGCGGTTTTGCTGTTTATTTTTGGCCCTCGAATCACTCGCGGAAAAGAATCTCTCGTCGGCCGCGAACCGAACGCAAAATCGATTTTGGCCGCTTCATTGTTTCAGCTCTTCGTAGCGGTGTACGGCGGCTATTTTGGCGGCGGGATGGGATTCGTAATTCTTGCCATGCTCACGGTTTTCGGCATGGTCGATATTCACGAAATGAACGCATTCAAGATTGTGCTGAGCAGTTCAACCAATGGTATCGCTGTGATCATATTCGTGATGAAACATGCCGTGTATTGGCCGCAAGCTTTGGTCATGATCTGCGGGGCGGCAATCGGTGGGTACTTCGGCGCACATTATTCACTGCGATTGCCGAAGCCTTGGGTGCGCGGCTTCGTGATTGCGGTAGGCGCGGGCATGACCACGTATTTTTTCGCCCGCGCCTACTGAGGCGTGCCTCCCCTGCTACCTCATAAAAGCTACTTACCTGTAGTATCGGCGACGGCGGAAAGCGCTCTCGTACGCTTGACGATATGCCTGAGCATATTGATCCCGATACTGGTGGATGCTCCCGAATTCACGGCGGTAACCGTTATCCGCACTCTCATACGGGCCGCGAGGATTTGGATTGAACGGTTTGCCTCGCCACATGTCTTCGCGCGCGACTTGCGAACCGTCGTGGAAACCGAAATTGCGGGCCGAGCGAATACCATCGCGAAAATCGTCTCGCTGGTGGTAACCGTAATCATCGCGATCGTAGTAGCGGTAATCTTGAGCTGCTGCTACTCCTGCGGTGCCCGCAAGCAGGCCCAGTGTCATTGCGGCCATCTTGAATTTGTTTGTCATAGCTCCTCCTAAGGAACGGCGGGCCAGAGCTTGCGTTCGTCGCTCCAATTGTGTCAGTAATGGAAACACTCAGCGGCGAGCGAAGTTTCGATTTGGCCTGAGTCTCACTCCTGGGGCTTGCGTCTGCCGCCAGTGGTAGACTTTCAGGTCTCGCAATTCAGAAATTCAATGGCGATTGAGCGGGTTGGAGTAGTCGGCGCAGGCACGATGGGCAATGGTATCGCGCATGTTTTTGCGCGCGCGGGATTCGGCGTCATTCTGCACGACATCGAACACAAGTTTCTTGAACGTGGGCTCGCAATCATAGGCAAGAACCTCGATCGAGAGATCGCGAAGAGCAAAGTCACAGAAGCGCAAAAAGCGGCGGCTCTAAAGCGAATTCAACCAACCGTGAAACTGGCGCAGCTTTCAGAGTGTGACTTCATTGTCGAAGCCGCATCGGAAAAGTCACAGATCAAAGCTGGCCTGTTTCAGGAACTCGACAACGTTTGCCGGGCAGAGGTGATTCTTGCTTCGAACACTTCCTCAATTTCAATTACGAAACTCGCGGCAGCAACAAACCGCCCTCAAAAAATTGTCGGAATGCACTTCTTCAACCCAGTTCCGGTAATGAAGTTGGTTGAAGTCGTGCGTGGGCTAGCAACTTCTGATGAGACATTCAGCACCGTGCGCGAACTTGCAATCAAAGTTGAGAAGACACCTGTCGAGGTGAACGACGCACCTGGCTTCGTGTCGAATCGCGTTCTCATGCCGCTGCTGAACGAGGCCATGTACGCGGTCATGGAGGGCGTCGCTGCTCCGGAGGCTGTCGACGAAGTTTTCAAATTGGGGATGAATCATCCAATGGGCCCGCTTACGCTCGCCGATTTCATTGGCCTGGATGTCTGTCTCGACATCATGCGCGTGCTGCACGGCGGTTTCGGAGATCCCAAATATCGGCCCTGCCCTTTGCTGGTAAAAATGGTTGATGCCGGCTGGCTTGGCAGAAAATCCGGCCGCGGGTTTTACAAGTACTGACAATGCAGAAGTCGGACATTCTTATCTACTCCGTCGCCGTGCTCCTTGGAATTTGTGCTGGTCTGCTTGAAATCAAGCTTGACGACGTACTGCTAACGTCCCTATTCGTGCTCTCTTCAACCCTGGTCCTCGGCTTCATTCGACCGCGACGCGCGTGGAGATGGGCTTTGGTGATCGCGCCCTTCGTACCTCTAGTCGAGTTGGCAGCATACATCTTTCTGAGAGAGCGACTTTATCGCGTCCAGGTCTGGGAATCGGTTTTAGGTTTCGTGACTGGAACTGTGGGGTGTTTCGCGGGCGCGTTTGGCCGTAAAGGTGTAGACGAGTTGATGCGTTCGGGCAAGTGATCCTTTCTCTATCGTACCCGCTGACGTTCCTCTCTGTTTGTGACGACAACACCGCGGCGCAGTATTCGGCAGCGACTCACGAAAATCGGCAACGATCAGACGTTCAATACGCATCTGTTCAAGTAGGGGGAAAAATATAAAAAACAAACGCGGGCAAGCTGGTCTTGCTCACGCAGTAGGAGAATGCAATGAAATACGTGTTTTCGGCTCTTCTTTCGATTCTTTTGTTACTGCCGGTCGCGGCGCTGGCACGCGATACCAATAGCCGCTCGGTAGACATTCCAGATACCGTGATTGTAGCGGGACATCAACTCACTCCCGGACCATACAAGGTTGAGTGGATGCAAGCTGGGCCTCAGGTCAAAGTGAACTTTGTTCGCAACGGAAAGACAGTCGCCTCAGCGCCGGCGACCCTGAAAAGCAACGACACCAAAGTGACGCAGAATGACGTTGTGACCCGGACGACAAATTCAAACACACGCAGGCTGATGGAAATTGATTTCGGTCATCAGAAAGAGGCGCTCCTGTTCGTGCGCCGAAGTCAGTCCTAGTCACTGGGCCCAATATCGCCAAAACAGAGGCCGTGCGCTGCCTCTGTTTTTTTGTCCATCTCTCGTTCCTGGCCACTTGACCTGCGCCCCGGAACACAATAAATATACAGACGGGTAATCATACGACCAGACCACCGATCGGAGGGTGACATGCTGTATTGTCCAGAGTGCGAGAGCAGTTTGGATGTCGAAGAAGATGAGGTCGACGAGGGCGAAGTGCTTTCCTGCCCGGAGTGTGGAATGGATTTTGAAGTGACCACCATAAACCCGGTCGAACTGAAACCAGTCGATGAGGAAGAAGAGTACGAGGAAGATGAAGAGGAAGAGGAAACTGAAGACGGTGACTATTCGTAGTCGCATATCCCTCTTTTTCTGCGCCGTCATTCTCACTTCCTTCGCGCTCTACTTCCTTCCAGCTGCGGCCATACACGCTCAACAAACAAAATCCGCGAATTACGGGCTAATCTTTGGTACGGTCTGGGGACCTGATGATCGCCCTGTGTACGGTGTAACGGTCAAGATCCGCAAAGTGGGAGAGAAAAAAGCGCGATGGGAGGTTCACTCGAACAATCTTGGCGAATTCGAGCAGCGGGTGCCCGCGGGCAAACAGGATTACGTCCTCTGGGCGGATTTACGAGGTTATAAGAACTCGCAGTACAAGCACTTGGAGCCAGGCGGAGAGGTTACCATACATATTGAAACTGACGAGCGCGTCGACACCAGCGTGCATCTAAAATAGCAGCAACTCAGGAAGCCGGAGACGATGAGGTGTTTAAAAGCTTAAATGTTGTCGTGATCTGTTGCGCGGCACTTCTGATGATGGCCTTACCCGCACAGGCCAAGAACAAAGACACCACGCCCGGCCGCCTGCTCACGGGAAAAGTTCTCGATAAGCAAGACAACCCTGTTCCCGATGCGGTCGTGTACCTGACCGACACGCGCACTCGCGCAGTCAAGACTTTTATCGTGGGGCCGGACGGTGTTTACCGCTTCCCTGCCCTCGGAACCAACGTCGACTACGAAATTTACGCCCAGTCAAACGGCAAGACGAGCGACACCAAGCGCATGAGCCAGTTTGACGATCGCAAGGTAGTGGACATCTTGCTGCGGATTGATAAGTGAATTGTGGCTCGTGACACGAATCACGATCCACGAATCACTGCCTTAACCCAATCCACTTTTCCGAGACCACAATTGAGTTACCGGGGTTCTGCGGATCGTAGCGGACTGAAGTCGGCAGGCCGAGGCGGCATGAGTGCAGATTGATGTGCTGCCTAAGGTGAGTGACGTCTTGCGAGGCCTCGTAAGAAACTCCGCCAACGTCGTATTGAAATATCAGCATAGTTGCCGGAGGATGGCCATTAGGCGCGATCTCCTGAACATCGATCACGGTTCCATCGGTGATGCGACCGACCTGGTGCAGCCAGTCGCGACGCTGGCGCTCAATTTCTGCCGCACTCTTTTTCTTGCGGCCAAATGCGAAGTAAGCAGCAAGCAAAGCACCGGCTCCGCCCACTGCCAGGGTGTAAAGACGAAAGGGGAACATAACTGTTTAGGAGAGCCCAGGAGCAAGGCCCTGTCGCTGAAACTAGCATAAGCCGAGAATGCGCCCGAGGGAAGATACTGGTGAGTTACGAAAGTTGGGATCGCCTGGAGTGGATTAGACTATGTGGTTTCTCCCCTCGCTGGGGAGTTGTGACGCGAAGCCAGATCGGGCTCGGATCGCCAGGCTGAGAAGAAGAAAATCAGTACAGCTGGTTAGAAGTGGGCGCGCAATCAATATGGAGAGACCATGAAAAATTCGACACAAAATGTGGATCGCAGAACATTCTTGTCCCAATCAGCGGCCGCGGTTGCGGGAACTTCAGCGTTGGCGCAGAGCGCTCTCTCGTACGGAAAGATCCTGGGCGCGAATGATCGGATTTCCCTCTGCCATGTCGGCGTGGGTAGCCGAGGCAGCGAACTGGACCTAATTGTCTCGAAGGTCGCGCCTGGCCATAACGTGGAGATGAATGCGGTTTGCGATTTGTGGAGCATGAACCGCGAGAAGGCAGTTGCGACGAATACCAAGTACTACAACCGCCCGCCGCGTGCATTCCAGCACATTGAAGATGTTCTTGCCGACAAAGACATCGACGCGGTGATTCTTTCCACTCCAGATTTTTCGCATTCACCGCTGCTGAAAATGACCGCTGAGGCCGGTAAAGATGCCTACGTCGAAAAGCCCATGGGCGATGTACTGGAAGAGGCAAAGGCCGCGCGTGATGCCGTCCTAAAAAACAACCTTATCGTACAGGTCGGCACGCAACATCGGAGCGAACCCTACCCGCAAGCAGCGCACGATCTGGTGCAAACCGGCGCGCTCGGGGACGTGAGTAAGGTCGAGATCGTGTGGAATTATCACGGCCCACGATGGCGCGGACGCAAAGAAACCAAGCTCATCCGCGAACAGGACACCGATTGGCGCAAGTTTCTGTTGAATAAGCCTTATCGTCCTTTTGATCCGCAAATTTATTGCGAATTCCGCCTGTACAAAGAATTCTCCAGCGGCATTCCAGACCAATGGATGAGCCATGCCATCGATCTTGTGCACTGGTTTATGAACGACAATTTTCCACGCTCAGCCGTCTCTCACGGCGGGGTGTTGGCTTGGCATGACGGGCGCGAAAACGCGGACACCTTTCAGACGTTGCTGGAATACCCCAAGGGCTTTCTTGTCAGCTACTCAACCAGCTTTGGTAACGACGCACCGGGATTCACGCGCTACATGGGCAAGAAAGCCACGCTTTTCAATATTGGCGGCGAGGGCAGCCCGCGCTATCAGTTGGTCGAAGAAAAAGGCACGCACGAAGATAATCCGGATATCGATAAGAGCCGTGCATCAAAATACGTTCTACTTCCGGGCGAGACGGGGCTGCCGCCGATGGGAATTGACGACCTCTCTCTTGGGCACATGTCGAACTGGTTTGAATGTCTGCGCTCGCGCCAGCAGCCGCATTGCACGGTACACGAGGGATTCGCGCACTCGGTCGCGTGCATGATGTCGACGAAAGCCTACTGGTCGGGAAGAAAGCAGTACTGGGATCCGGCAACGGAGACGATTTCTGATCATCCGCCAGCGGCGTAAACTTCAGGACAAGTAGTGAAGTGTTTGCTCGATCAATTGTGATGTAGGCGCGTACGGATCGCCAGGAGCATCGAATTCCATTGAGCAGTAGCCGCGATATCCGCTGGCCTTCAGAATTCCGAATGAGCGATTCATGTCGATGTTGAACTGCTTTCCCCCGTCCCCTGCTTCTCCACTCTTCACATGGCAAATATTGTAGGCATGATGAAACATCGCTTCGAGAGCGCGATAGTTGAAGTCTGCATCGCCTGTGGTCATGGAGTTGGCGAAATCCGGCAAGGCATGCAGAAACGGCTGGTTCACGGCTTCGATCACCTTCACGATGAAGAATGCATCTTCGCTGACCAGGTCGTCGTTCTCCAAATTCACGACCACATTTTTGCCGCTCGCATAAGTAACGACCTCACGCAGGCTCCCCGCCGTACGCTGCACGTCAGGTTGCGAATTCTTGGCGCCGCGGATGTGCAGGCGAACGCTCGGGGAACCGATCTGGATCGCAACATCAATAAATTTCTTTGCGTACGCAATCGCCTGTTTGCGCGCCGGAAGCTCGCGGTCGTAAAAGCTATGATCGTTATCGACGGCAATATTCACTGCTTTTGAACCTGCTTGCTTAAGCGCTTGGCGGAAGCCGGCAAGATATTCGGCGCCTAGCGAACTGAAATGCCGGCTCAGCGGCTCAACATTGTGGACGTTGAATTTTTTGGCGACTTCGGCTGCAAAATTCTTCAGGTCCATGCCCGGCAGCTTGGCATCGCGGTCACGATTGCCGGGGGCTTCGATATAAGCCCGGAATGGATACGACGCTACTGAAATACGATCGCGTGGCGCGGTCGGAAATGAAATGTGCGGCTCGCGCTCACTTGCGGCAAGGAGAGGGCAGTTTGCCGCGAAGACCGCTACTGTGGCACCGCTTACTTGCCCTAAAAATCCGCGCCTCGTTGTTAACGTCATTTCGGTTGAACGGCGATTATAGCTCTGATTCATTCGTGAAAATAAAAGGGCTCGTTGAATTAGACTGTGTGGCTCCTACTGGAGGTCCCATGCGCCGTTGTCTTACGCTCTTGTTGCTTGTCTTCATGCTTCCCAGCGCCGGCGCGTCGCCCTCGCCCGCGGATGGCCAAAAGCATCCCTTCACCTTTGAGGACATGATGGCGCTCAAGCGGGTGGAAGAACCGGAGGTTTCGCCGGATGGAAAGTGGGTGCTGTTCGCCGCGGTCGATGTGGACCTGAAGGCGAACACGAAGACGCCGCATGTGTGGGTGGTGCCGTTAAGCGAAGCGCAGGGTCCCTCGACTCAGCTCGGGATGACAGAGAGTAAGGGTGGGATGCCAGGTGGTGAGAGGGAGATTATTTCCGATCAGGATGCGGACAGGCCGCGGTGGGCGCCGGATGGGAAGCGGTTTGCGTTTGTCTCGACGAAAGAGGATGGATCGCAAATCTGGATTGCGGATTTTGATGTCGCAACAGGAACCGTGACTGGAAAACATCGGCTGACGAACATCGCCACGGAAGCGAATGGAGAACTGTGGTCTCCGGATGGCAAGAATATTTTGTTCGAGTCGGACGTGTATCCGGAGTGCGAGGGAACTCCGCAGCAAGAGACTGATTGCAACGCGAAGACGTTGATAGACAAGAAGAATTCAAAGGTAAAAGCGCTGATATTTACTCACTTGCTCTATCGGCATTGGAATGCTTACAAGGAGGGGAAGAGGACGCATTTGTTTGTGGTTCCGTCCGACACTGGAGCTCTCGGGATGAATCATCGTGCCCTCTATCCGGTGATCAACGACGGTCGCGATCTCACTCCCGGCGACTACGATGCGCCGGTGTTTTCGCTGGGGGGGCAGGATGACTACGCGTTCTCGCCCGATGGGCAGGAGATCTGTTATGCCTCGAACCACGATGCGATGCCTGCGGCCTCAACCAACAACGATTTGTTCACTGTGCCGGTGAATTTTCCGGCGGACGCGACCTCGAAGGATGTAATCGCGGCGACGAAGGACATCACCGCCGAGAACAAGGCGGCCGATAACTCTCCGCTCTATTCGCCGGATGGCAAGTACATCGCCTATCGCGCGCAGCAGCGTCCAGGGTACGAGAGCGACCGCTGGCGGCTGATGCTGTACGACCGAAAAACCCGCGAAAAAAGAAATATGACGGAGCGCCTTGATCACTGGGTGGGGAGTTTCGTCTGGCGGCCGGACATGCGTGGGCTCTACTTCGCAGCCGAGGACAAAGGAGAATCGCCTGCCTATGTCATTAGTATTTCAGGGGGTATCCGCGAAATCGAGCGGGGCTTCAATGACGACTTCGCGGTGGGGCGCGATCAAAATGAACTGGTACACACGCATGTGTCAATCAAGGCACCCACAGAAATTCGCGTCCTGAGGATCACGGGACCGACCGGCGACGACCGTTGTTTCTTAACTGCGCCTACATCCGCTGACAACAAGGACACGTATGACAAGGGCATGTGCCCTCCTTCGGCTATAAATGCTCAGGAGCAATCTCTTACTCACCTTAACGACCTCACACTTTCTCAAGTCTCCATGTCCCCGCTCGAACCCTTCTGGTTTACCGGCGCTCACAACGACAAAGTCGAAGGCTTCCTCGTCAAGCCTCCCAGCTTCGATCCCAACATAAAATATCCCGTGAAGTTCATTGTGCATGGTGGCCCGGAGGTCCCGATGGGAGATGAATGGAGTTACCGCTGGAACTTCGAACTATTTGCCGCGAATGGATACGTGGTCGTGTTCATCAACTTTCATGGTTCACCCGGCTACGGGCAGAAGTTCATCGACGCAATCAATGGCGACTGGGGCGGGGCTCCGTTCGAAGACCTGATGAAGGGGCTCGACTATGCCGAATCGCATTACGGGTTTATAGATAAAGACCGGGAATGCGCGCTGGGCGCGAGCTATGGCGGATACATGACCAACTGGATCCTCGGACATACCAATCGCTTCAAGTGCATTGTGACGCACGACGGGATGTTCAACACCGAGTCGGCGTGGGGCACGACCGAAGAGCTATGGTTCAACGAATGGGAGTTCAAGGGCACGCCGTACACGAACCGCGAG